>NZ_WKJL01000016.1 GCF_009674565.1 Duganella aquatilis | reverse complement strand
CGCACTTGTTCAGGAACACGACGATGTATGGAACGCCAACTTGGCGGGCCAGCAGGATGTGCTCGCGGGTCTGTGGCATTGGGCCGTCAGCTGCGGAGCAAACCAGGATCGCGCCGTCCATCTGCGCTGCGCCGGTGATCATGTTTTTGATGTAGTCGGCGTGGCCTGGGCAGTCAACGTGAGCGTAGTGACGGCCGGCGGTTTCGTACTCGACGTGCGCGGTGTTGATGGTAATGCCGCGTGCTTTTTCTTCTGGTGCAGCATCGATCTGGTCGTAGGCTTTCGCTTCGCCGCCGAATTTCTTCGACAGAACGGTTGCGATTGCAGCGGTCAGGGTGGTCTTGCCGTGGTCGACGTGGCCGATGGTGCCGACGTTAACGTGCGGCTTGGTCCGCTCGAATTTCTCTTTTGCCATTTTAGACTCCTAACGATTTGTGTGATTGGCAGGGAACCTGCCCGACTGTCTTGATAATGCTGCGTAGTGCGTACTGCGAATTCTGGTGCCCTTTACGTGGATTGAACACGTGGCCTCTCCCTTACCAAGGGAGTGCTCTACCACTGAGCTAAAAGGGCTGATTTGGGTACTGCGGGGTACTACCTTCGATGCTTGCGCATCTGCATTGCAACAACACTGGAGCGGGTGAAGGGAATCGAACCCTCGTCATAAGCTTGGAAGGCTTCAGCTCTACCATTGAGCTACACCCGCGAGGTATTGGTTCAATTCAATTCAATTCAATTACTGCGCCACTCAGTCTTTTTGCAAAAACTTGGTGGAGGGGGCTGGATTCGAACCAGCGTACTCATAGAGAACGGATTTACAGTCCGTCGCCTTTAACCACTCGGCCACCCCTCCGCGAGGAACCGCAGAGTATGAAGCAATTTTCTCGAACCGTCAACTCTTTTTATCACCTTGTCGGTGCAGTGTTCACAGTTCGTCTGCTTCGGGGCGAGATTTTAAACGCACCAACTGCAAAAGTGCAAGTGTTGTTTTTACGTTGCATGTTTTCCTATACAATCGGTCGAACCAATGAGACTCCTGGAGCCCTGCGTTTGAATAATCGAAGCGGTCGCTGGCGCATTGTCCTGCTCGCCAACCTGGCCTTGTGGGCCGCCTACTTCCTCACCGGCCGTCTCGGCCTGCTGCTGGCGCTGCCGCCCGGCTATGCCTCCCCGATCTTCCTGCCGGCCGGCATCGCCCTGGCCGCCTGCGTGGTGGGCGGCGCCCGGCTGCTGCCGGGCGTGGCCCTGGGCTCGCTGGCCGTCAACCTGGTCTATCCCTGGCTGAGCAGCGCCGGCATCACCACCGCCGCCCTGCTGGGCGCCTGCGCGCCGGCCTTTGGCGCCGCGCTGCAGGCCTGGGTCGGCAGCACCCTGTTCCGCCGCTACATCGACCCGGCCATCGGCTCCGGCCGCGACGTGGTGCGCTTCATCTTCCTGGCCGCCTGCGTCACGCTGGTGTCGAGCACCGTCTCGCTGTCCGGCATGATGGCGCTCGGCATCCTGCAACGCGACACCCTGGCCGCCGACTGGCTGGCCTGGTGGATGGGCGACACCATCGGCATCCTGCTGGCGGCGCCGCTGAGCTGGATCGTCATCGGCCGCCCGCGCGCGCTGTGGGCGCGCCGCCGCCTGCTGGTGGGCCTGCCGCTGCTGCTGTCGGCCGCAGCCTTCATCGCCATCTACCTGCAGGCCGACCGCTGGGAAAACAACCAGCAGCTGCAAACCTTCCGCCTCAAGGCGCAGCAGACCGGCGACCTGCTGCAGGCGCAGTTCAGCGAACACGAGCGCTTCATCTACGCCATGGCCAAGGCGCTCAACGACCCGCGCCGCTCGATCAACGCCGAAGACTTCGGCAACCTGTCGCACGGCTACCTGGACCAGCGCCCGGAACTGATGTCGATGGCCTGGCTGACGCCGGTGGCCGGCAGCGAGCGCGCCGCCTTCGAGGCCTGGGCGCGCCAGCATGCCTCGCCCGACTACGCCATCCGCGAACGCGACGAGGCCGGCAACTTCCTTGTCACCGGCCAGCGCGAGCGCTACTTCGTCACCACCTTCGTCGAACCGGTGGCGGCCCGCGTCTACCTGGGGCTGGACTTCCTGCACGACCCGCTGCGCCGCACCGCGCTGGAGCGCGCCATCCAGTCTGGCCAGCCGACCGCCACCGCGCCGCTGCAGCTGATCCCCGGCGCCCCCAGCACCGGCCTGCTGCTGCTGCAAACCGTCTACCCGCCGAGCAGCCGCCACCAGGCGGTCGGCTCGCTGCTGATCTCGATGCAGTTCGACGCCTACCTGAACCAGGCGCTGAAGCGTTCCGAGTTCCCCTACTTCCTGGTGCGCTTCGAAGACACCGACGACGACGGCCCGCGCCGCGTGGTGCAGGACACGCTGCACCGCGCCGCCGGCGACAGCGACTTCCAGCGCCAGCTGCACTTCGGCGGCCGCATCTACGAACTGACGCTGGCGCCGACGCCGGCCTACCTGCAGCAGCAGCGCGGCTGGCAGAGCTGGACCGTGCTGACCTGCGGCCTGCTGCTGACCGGCCTGCTGGGCACGCTGATGATGCTGATCAGCGGCGAGCGCGCCCGCATCCAGGCCGAAGTCAAGGATTCCACCTCGCGCCTGCGCCAGCGCGAAGCGCGCCTGCAGGCCATCCTCAACAAGGCGGCCGACGCCATCCTCACCGTCGACAGCAGCGGCACGCTGATGTCGGCCAACGCCGCCGCCGGCCGCCTGTTCGGCTACGCGCCGGAGAAGATGAGCGCGCTGCCGCTGGACAAGCTGATTCCGGTCGGCGTCGGCGAGGCGGCCGGCCTCGACGCGGCCGGCCTGCTGCGCATGATCGCCTGCGGCGTCACCCACGAATACGAGCTGCCCGGCTGGCGCAGCGACGGCAGCGAATTCCCGCTGGCGATGTCGGTGTCGGAAGTGGAGCTGCCGGACGAGCACCTGTTCGTCGCCATCCTGCACGACCTGACCGAACAGCACCTGGCGCAGGAACACATCCATCGCCTGGCGCACCACGACACCCTGACCGGCCTGGCCAACCGCCTGTCGCTCAACCTGCGGCTGGAGCAGCTGCTGGCGCAGACGCGCCGCAGCGGCGGCATGGCGGCGGTGCTGTTCATCGACCTCGACCACTTCAAGAAAATCAACGACACCCACGGCCACGCCACCGGCGACATGCTGCTGGTGGCGGTGTCGCAGCGGCTGCAGGAACTGCTGCGCGAAGTCGACACCATCGCCCGCCTGGGCGGCGACGAATTCATCGTCGTCACCGACGGCGCCATCACGCCGGACGAAGCCTCCAACATCGCCGTGCGCATCGTCGACGCGCTGACCGCGCCCTACCACCTGAACGGCAAGACGGTGCACAGCGGCGCCAGCGTCGGCGTCGCCATGTTCCCGACCGACGGCGAGGACGCCGGCACGCTGATGCGCCACGCCGACACCGCCATGTACGCGGCCAAGAGCCAGGGGCGCGGCAACTTCCAGTTCTTCTCGGAGGCGATGAACAGCGCCACCCACGAGCGCCTGATGCTGGAAAACCGCCTGTGGCAGGCCTTGGAGCAGAACGAATTCGAGCTGTATCTGCAACCGCAGATCGAGCTGGCGACGCAGCGCATCATCGGCGCCGAGGCGCTGCTGCGCTGGCACCATCCGGAGCTGGGCATGGTGGGGCCGGACCGCTTCATTCCGATCGCCGAGGAGTCCGGCCTGATCCTGCCGCTGGGCGACTGGGTGCTGCAGCGCGCCTGCACGCTGCTGCACGCATGGCGCGCGCCGGGACTGTCGCATCTGCGGCTGGCGGTCAACCTGTCGGCGCGCCAGTGCCACGGACCGGGGCTGCTGCCGCACCTGGACCGCATGCTGCTGAGTCACGGCATCGATCCGGCGCTGCTGGAACTGGAAATCACCGAATCGGCGGCGATGCAGGATCCGGAACGCAGCCGCGCGCTGCTGATCGAACTGCGTTCGCGCGGCATCAAGGTGGCGATCGACGACTTCGGCACCGGCTACTCGTCGCTGAGCTACCTGAAGCTGTTCGAGATCGACCGCATCAAGATCGACCGCGGCTTCGTCAAGGACATCGAGAGCGATCCGAACGACGCGGTGATCGTCGCCGCCACCATCGCGCTGGCGCACTCATTGGGCCTGGAAGTGATTGCGGAAGGCGTGGAGACCGAAGCGCAGCGCGACTTCCTGCGCGCCAAGCAATGCGACGAAGCACAAGGCTACCTGTTCGCGCGGCCGATGCCGGTCGCGCAATTCGAAGCCATGGTGCGCAACGCCGAGATGCCGGCCTAGTCGGGCGTACGGCCGATGGTGGGGTCGCGCTCGATCATTTCCAGCAGCGCCGCCACCACTTCCGGATCGAACTGCTTGCCGGCGCGGTCGCGGATGTAGTTCACCGCCTCGGTGTGCGGCCACGGCTCCTTGTACGGGCGCTCGTGCAGCAGCGAATCGAACACGTCGACCACCGCCACGATCCGCGCCGCGATCGGAATCGCCCGCTCCTTCAGCTGGTTGGGATAGCCGTTGCCGTCCCAGTGCTCATGGTGGCCGCCGGCGATCGCCGCGCCATAGGTCAGGTAGCTGACGCCGTCGACCATATTGGCCGCCCGTTCCAGGATGGTGCGCCCCACCGCCGCGTGCATCTGCATCTCGGCGCGCTCCTCCGGCGTGTGGATGCCCGGCTTGAGCAGGATGTGGTCCGGCGTCGCCACCTTGCCCACGTCGTGCAGGATCGACGCCAGGCCGATCATTTCCAGCAGCTGCGGCGTCACCTCGTCCACATACGCGCCGCGCTCATGCAGGCGCTGCGCCAGCGACGACGACAGCATCTGCACCCGCCGCACGTGACCGCCGGTGCCGCCGTCGCGGAACTCGGCCAGGTCGGCCAGCGCCACCACGGTGGCCTCCTGCGCCTTGCGCAACTGGCCGAACATGTACAGGTTGTCGAACGCCGCCGCGATGCGCTGGCAGAACACTTCCAGCAGGTCGCGCTGGATCTGCGCCAGCGGCCACGGCGGCGTCACCGAAATCGCCACCTCGCGGTTTTCCTGGGTATGGATGAACAGCACGTTAGCCGGATGCTCGAACTGCGATTTTTTCTCGGCAAACGCCTTGGCGATGGTCGGCCACAGCGGATGCGTCGCCGGCATCAGCTCGGCGTCGTTGAGTGCCGCATAATGGCCGGTGGCCGCCACCACGGTGGTGACGCCGGTGTCGCCCTGCATCAGGCACAGCACGCCGTCCGAGCCGACATCGAGAATCGCGCTGACCTGGTTCAGCACGCCCGAGGCGAACTCGCGCAGCGAATGGATCTGGTACAGATTGGTGGCGCCGGCCAGGATCTTGCCGAGGCCGACGCGGCTGCGCTCCAGCATGTTCAGGCTCTCGTAGGCGCGCAGCGCCGAGATCACCGTGGTGAACAACTTCTGCGTGGTCAGCTCGGTCTTGGCCTTGTAGTCGTTGATGTCGTATTCGATGATGACGCGCTGCTCGGGTGCCTGGCCCGGCTGGCCGGTGCGCAGCACCACCCGCACGATGGAGTTGTGCAGCTCTTCGCGGATGCGGCGCGCCAGGATCAGGCCGGCGTCGTCGGTTTCCATCACCACGTCCAGCAGCACCAGCGCGATGTCCGGCGTGTCGCGCAGGATGTCGAAGGCTTCGCGCCCGCTGTAGGCGGAGAACAGCTCCAGCTCGCGACCCTTGAAGCTGACATTGCGCAGCGCCAGCCGGGTGACGGCATGCACATCCACATCGTCGTCAACGATCAGCACGCGCCACAAACGCTGGTCCGGGGCGCCGAGACCACTGGCGGGAAGCTCGTCTTCGTCTTCGTCGATCAGCCAGTTGTCGTCTGCGGCGTTGGAATCGGTCATTACACATCTCCTGTTGTTACCTTCAGGATAATCAGATTCCACCACCCTGACAACTCTTATCGAGGATGCGCTGCGGCATTAGTTGTTGACGGGAGATGCCCCTGGGTCGACGCTGGCGGCGGCAGTGCGGCTGGGGCCGCCGCAGGCGCCGGGATTGGCGCCGACGTCCAGGTTCTGGTAGCGGATTTCGTACTTGCCGTTGCTCAGTTTGTCGACCAGCAGCTTGTCGTGCGCCTGCACATAGGCATAGCGCACATTCGAGCGGCGGTCCATGTCATACACCTTGATGAACACCGCCGAGGCATTGCCGCCGTTGTCCAGGGTCAGCTGCATGTCGTCGCCGTGGTTGCCGACCGGGAAACCTTCCATGTAGCCGGACCGGGCCGGCCACGGCTCGCCGTTGGGCGCCAGCAGGGTCTGCGTCTGGGTTTCGCTGTCGCACTCGGCGCCGGCGCCCGGCAACACCACCTGCGAGGCCGCCACCACCTTGATCGGCGCCGGCTTGGCCGCCGGTCCGTCGGCCAGCCGCGCCGTGGCCCAGGCGTCGTGCAGTTCGGCCCTGGCCTCGGCCCGGCTGTCGCGGCTGCGCGGCGCCGCATCCGGCGTGGCCGCATTGGCGTTGATGCCGCTCTTGCCGCTCCAGGCGCTGCTCAGGTTGCCCATCAGCTGCGGTTCGGCAATCATGGTGGCGCCGCCGATCCAGCCCAGCACCAGGCAGGCCGCCAGGCCGGCCCAGGTGCGCCAGTCGCGCCGGCGCGGGCGTCGGGAGGGACCGTCGTGGACGTGTTCGGGATGCCAGCCGGCGTCGTGCTTGTGCTTGTCGCCGCGGTGGCCGTCCTCGTTGCGGGTGCTCTCCAGCCACTCGATTTCCCATTCCTCGGAGGCGATCCACTCGTCGTGCTCCTTGCGGCGCTGGGTGTCGGACAGGGTCTCGTAGGCGCTGTTGAGGATGGCCATGATGCGCGCAGCCTTCTCATCCCCCGGATTTTTGTCCGGGTGGTACTTTTGGCTGAGCGCCTTGTACGCGGCACGTATGACCTCCTGCGGCGCCATACGCGACACTTTCAGGTTGTCATAGTGGGTGTGAATCTTGGCCATAGCTGGAAATCGACGCAGAATCAATCATCATAGCCCATCTTAGCGCATGCAACCCGGAGATCAGGCAAGGATTTGACTTGCTTTTCTACTCAATGTGATTTTTTATCTACAGGCGATGGGTCCGGTCCTGCAGGACTATGGCTTCCGGCAATTCCACGCCCTTGCCCACCACCAGCACCTTGAACAATTCGCCCATTTCCGCCGGCGACACCAGCTTCTGCATGGCGCGCGCCTGCGGCAGGTAGGCCATGGCGTCGGCCGGGTCGGTGCGCAGCAGCAGCTCGCCGATGCCGGCGCCCAGCAGGAAGCCGGACTGGTTCAGGTAGCCCAGCACGTCGATGCCGGCGTCCTGCGCCGCCAGCGCCATCGCCGTGAAATCGACGTGGGCGGTGATGTCCTGCAGGCCGGGATAATAGAACGGGTCCGGATGGGCGTGATGGCGGTAGTGACACATCAGCGTGCCGGCCGCGCGCTGGTCGAAGTAATACTCGTGCGCCGGGAAGCCGTAGTCGAACAGGAAGGCGGCGTTGGCCTTGCCGCCGGCCAGCATGCGCGCCAGCGTCGCCATGAAGCTGCCGGCGATGCCGTGCAGCTCGGTCACATAGCCGTCCGGCAGCTGCTCGTGCTCCGGGATCTGGCGCGCGACCTGCGCCAGCAGTTCGTCGCTGGCCGGCGTTGCCTGATACTGGAAGCGGCCGTCCGCCACCGTCACCTGCAACTCCTGCCAGCCTTCCGGATGCTTGATGACCAGGTGCACCGGCATCGCATCCAGCACCTCGTTGCCGAACACCACGCCGTCGAACGACGCCGGCAAGGCGTCCAGCCATTGCACCTGCGGGAAGTCGCGCAGCTTTTCCTGCTGCCGTCCGCGCAGTTCGCCGGACAGCTCGACGATGTCATAGCGCTCCACCGTCACCCCGGCGGCGGCCAGTTCGGTCAGGATGTCGAAGGCCAGCTTGCCGGTGCCGGCGCCGAATTCGAGGATCCGCGGCGCGCTTTGGGCGATAATAGCGGCTGCAACCCGCGCCAGCGCCGCGCCGAACAAGGGCGACAGCTCCGGGGCGGTTG
Source organism: Duganella aquatilis (assembly GCF_009674565.1). Taxonomy (GTDB): domain Bacteria; phylum Pseudomonadota; class Gammaproteobacteria; order Burkholderiales; family Burkholderiaceae_D; genus Rugamonas; species Rugamonas aquatilis. The sequence goes on along the minus strand of NZ_WKJL01000016.1, from coordinate 135,797 downwards.
TAAAATCGCCATCTTTTCCCAGCTTGGCGGAACCGCCGCTGTAGTAGCCCAGTCCCGGCGCATACAGCGCCAGTTCCATGTAGCGGGCGAAGGAAATCGCACCGCCATGGCGTTCGATGTCGGCGGCGATCAGGGTCTGCAGGGTGTGGGACGCGGCCAGCGCGTCGCTAGAAGGTACGGGTAAGGACATCCCGGCATTATATCCAGTTCAACATGATGACAGCACAGGACAACTTAGCTCCGGGCCAGCGCGTGGCCCTCGTCACCGGCGCCGGACGCCGGATCGGCCGCGCCATCGCGCTCGGCCTGGCGCGCGCCGGCTGGGACGTGGCGGTGCACTACCGCGCTTCCGAGGCCGAGGCGCGCGCCGTCGCCGCCGAGATCGCGGTGCTGGGTCGGCGCGCCGTCACCCTGCAATGCGAGCTGGCGGACGAAGCGGCCGTGCGCGCATTATTGCCGCGCGCCGTCGCCGCGCTGGGCGCCGTGCACTGCGTAGTCAACAATGCCTCGCTGTTCGACTACGACAGCGCCGAAGACTTCAGCGCCGCCAGGCTCGATGCCCACATGCGCGCCAACGTCGCCGCGCCCATCCTGCTGGCGCAGGCGCTGCATGCCGCCACGCCGGACGGCGGCCAGGCGTCGGTCATCAATCTGCTGGACCAGAAACTGTACAATCTCAATCCTGATTTTTTGTCGTACACCCTGTCCAAGGCTGCGCTGCACACCGCCACCACCATGCTGGCGCAGCAGCTGGCGCCGACACTGCGGGTAGTCGGCATCGCGCCGGGCATCACCATGGTGTCCGGCGACCAGACCGAAGCCGGTTTCGCCAACGCGCACCAGCAAACGCCGCTGGGCCGTTCCAGCACACCAGAAGACATCGCCGACAGCGTGGTCTACGCCGCGTCGGCGCGCGCCCTGACCGGCACCACGCTGCTGGTCGACGGCGGCCAGCATCTGCTGCCGCTGCCGCGCGACGTGATGTTTTTGGCCAAATAATTTAATCCGAAAGAAGGTTACTCCATGCTGTCCGCCCTGATCCACCCGCAACTGAACGACTGCCGCCGCCTGTTCCTGCGCAATTACGAAGTCATGATCAACATCGGCGTCTACGAGTTCGAGAAAAAAGGCGAGCAGCGTCTGCTGATCAACGTCGACCTGTACATCCCGCTGGCGCTGTCGTCGCCGGCGCACGACCAGCTGGAGGAAGTGGTGGACTACGACTTCATGCGCGACACCATCGCCAGGCGCATGGCGCGCGGCCACGTGCAGCTGCAGGAAACGCTGTGCGACGACATCGTGCGCGCGATGCTGGAGCACCCGAGCGTGCGCGCCGCGCGCGTCTCGACCATGAAGCCGGACGTGTATCCCGACTGCGAAGGCGTCGGTGTGGAAGTATTCAAAATCAAGGAAGCAGCATGAACGCAGTCATCGACAACGCCGGCGTGAGCGTCAAATCCGCCGAAAAAATCGCCCACGAGAACAACAAGCTGCACAAGCGCCTGTGCCGCCTGGTCGGCCAGGCCATCGGCGACTTCAACATGATCGAAGACGGCGACAAGGTGATGGTCTGCCTGTCCGGCGGCAAGGACTCGTACGCGCTGCTGGACATCCTGATGACGCTGCGCGAGCGGGCGCCGATCAACTTCGAGATCGTCGCCGTCAACCTGGACCAGAAGCAGCCGAACTTTCCGGCCGACATCCTGCCGGCCTACCTGGACAAGCTGGGCGTGCCGTACCACATCGAAAACCAGGACACCTACAGCATCGTCAAACGCCTGATCCCGGAAGGCAAGACCACCTGCTCGCTGTGCTCGCGCCTGCGCCGCGGCATCCTGTACCGCGTGGCCGATGAACTGGGCTGCAACAAGATCGCCCTGGGCCATCACCGCGACGACATCCTGGAAACCTTCTTCCTGAATATGTTCTTCGGCGGGAAAATCAAGGGCATGCCGGCCAAGCTGGTGTCGGACGACGGCAAGCACATGGTGATCCGCCCGCTGGCCTACGTGAAGGAAGAAGACACCGAGCGCTACGCCGAAGTCAAAGGCTTCCCGATCATTCCGTGCGACCTGTGCGGCTCGCAGGAAAACCTGCAGCGCAAGCAGATCAAGGCCATGATGCGCGACTGGGAAAAGAAATTCCCGGGCCGCGTGGAAAACATCTTCTCCTCGCTGTCGACGGTGGTGCCGTCGCACCTGATGGACCGCGACCTGTTCGGCTTCAAGGACATCAAGGCCGACGGCGTCGCCAACCCGCTGGGCGACATCGCCTTCGACGAGGAACCCTGCTCCACCCCGTCCACGGCGCCCGGCGTCATCTCGCTGCAACGGGAAGATTAAGCCATTCCATCGCCCTCTGCTATAAGATCGGCAACAACCTCACCATCAGGGAGAAAACATGAGTTTGAAGATCGAGACCAAGGCACTGAGCGATGCGATGCTGGCGAATCTCTCGCCGAAGAAGAACGGCAGCGGCGGCGATTTCGGCGCGCTGCTCAAGCACGCCGAAGTCAAGCAGTCGGATGCGGCGGCGGAACTGGAGAAGTACGTCAAGATGTCGCCGGCCGAACGCATGGCGCAGGCGATGATGAAAAAGCTGGGCATCACCAAGGAGCAGTTCGACGCCATGACGCCGGAACAGCAGGCCGCCGTCACGGCCAAGATCGCCGACATGATCAAGCAGCAGTTGCAGCAGCAAACTGCGGAAAGCCAGGGCGGCACGCCGACCCTGTAAAAAAACGGGCCTCGCAATGAGGCCCGTTTTTCTTAGTACTTCTGCGCCGTGCGCAGCACCGGATACAGGTTGTAGCGCTCATCCCACGATCCATGGCGCTTGGCGAAGAACTCCAGCCGCTTGGCCGGGCTCTTGTTGAACTCCGCGTCGGTGTCCAGCTTCTTCTGGAACGCCTCGCGCAGCGCCGGATCGGCTTCCAGCTGATCGCGCGCCACCTCCTCCGCCACATATGACTCCATGTACTCCTTGCGCTCGAAGAAGTTATTGAACTCGCCCCAGGCCAACAGGCCGTCGGCGCCGCGCGGCTCCAGCATGGTCATCACCAGGCGCGCCTTCGGCTGCGCGATCGGCACGAACAGCGCGCCCTTGCTCACCGGACGGCGCTCGCGCGCCCAGTCGCCTTCCACCGCCAGCGACTGGTGGCCTTCAAACGAGGCCTTGCCGAAGGTGGTCTTGGTGGCGCGGAAGGTCTCCACCTCGGCCGACATCTGGTCGTCCTTGATCACCTTGAACTCGATGCCGTGCTGTTTCAGCTTGGCGGCTACCCACGCGGCCTGCGACAGCGGCACGATGTAGCCGCCCAGCGGCGCCGTGACCTTCAGGTCGGGCACCACTTCGTCGCGCAGCGGCACGGTCCACATCTGCGGCTTGTTTTCGTCGTAGCGCGTCCACAGGCCGCCCGACACTTCCGAGTGCTCGCGCGTGTAGACGTAGCCGGGGAACTGGATCATCTTGCTGTTGAAGGTGGTGCGATAGCTGAGCGGGAACTCGCCGCCGCCCAGCGTCAGCGCGCGCGCATCGGCTTCCTTGACCAGCTTCTGCCACTCCTGGCCGTGCTGCGCCACCTGCGACAGCAGCGAGACAATGGTGTTGTGGGTGATGCGCACGCGGGTCGGATAGTCCTTCCACGAGTGGGTTTCCACCAGCATGGCGAAGCGGTTACGCATCGGGAAGTAACCGGTGGAGAAGCGCGGCGTCGACATGCTGTCGACAAAGCCGGATGCCGGATCGTCTTCCTTGTCGAACGAGATGTAGTATGGCTTCGGATCGGAGCCCTGCGACTTCAGGTCCGCCATCACATTGTTCTGCAGCGCGGCGCCGGCCACTTTCAGCGCCTCGTCGCCGCCGTGCACCGGCTCGACCTGGATCGACACGTCGGGCTGGAACTTGGCGCCGTCGGTCACGTGCAGGTCGACATAGGCCAGCGGATCCCAGGCGTTCACCAGCGCCAGCATGGCCTGCATTTCCGGCGCATCGGCTTTCACGTAGTCGCGATTCAGGTTGTAGTTCTGCGCCGTGACGCGCCAGCCCATTTCCACCGGACCGCGCTGGTTCGGGCGGTTGTTCTTGCCGAAGCGCTCATGGCCGTCGACGTTGAACACCGGGACGAACAGCAGCACCTGCTTGTCCAGCGCGCCCGGCGCCACCTTGTTTTCCAGCGCTTCGCGCAGCGCCAGGAAGCCGGCGTCCTTGCCGTCGATTTCGCCGGCGTGGATGCCGCCCTGGATCAGCATGACCGGTACGCCCTTCTTCTTCGCCTGCTCGGCGGTCAGCGCGCCGGTGCGGGTGACGGCCAGCGCCAGCATCGGCCGGCCTTCCGGCGTGCGGCCGAATTCAAAGCAGCGCACCTGCTTCGGATACGCCTTCTGAAACTGCGCGCACAGCGCAATCACTTCGTCGTAGCGGCCGGTGCTCTGGAAGCCGGAGCGTTCGGAGACGGTGGTCAGCGGCGCGCTGGCTGGAGCAGCGGCGGCAAGGGTAGAGGTAGCGGCAAAGGCAAGCAGTATGGCGGAACGAATCATGAGAGGATTCCAGCTAGGGTTGATCGACCGATGCCTGCGCCGGCATCGGATACGCTGGAAATTATAGTCCGCTTTGTACCCTAGCGAACACGTATTGCAATCTGCTTGCCTTCGGGCCGCAGTACCTCCAATGCACCGGACAGCGTGCGGTTGCGCAGCGGCGCTGCCGGGCACACCCCGTTCGCTCGGTAGCTCAACGCCGTCGCCAGCAGGCCTTCGCTGGCATCACCCAGTTCGTGCGTCAGATCGTCGGCCACTTTGCAGGTGGGCTGGAAGCCGTCGGCATAGTCGCCGAAGCCCTTGTTGTTGGTGCCCTGCGTTTCGATCGCAAAATACGTGGTGCCGCAATTGGGCGCCGGCGTGAAGGCATACGGCTTGCCGCAGGTGTCGCCGCCGATCAGCGTCACCTCGACATCGATGCCGCGCAAGCCATTGATCACCGATTCGCTGGCGGAGCAGGTGCCGGCGGTGGTCAATATCGTCACGCGCTTCAGGCCCAGATAGGGCAGCGCCACGCCGTTTTTCAGCTGGGCCGGTACAAATCCGTACGCGGTGGAGGAAAACAGCTGTGGCTCCACCGGCTTTTGCTTGTCGTTGTAATGCAGATGCTCGAATATCTTGTCGCGCGAGGCTTCCGGTCCGGCGATCATGTAGCCCAGTTCCGCAGCCAGGCGCACATAGCCGCCGCCGTTATAGCGCATGTCCAGGATCAGGTCCGATACGCCGGCCTTCTTCAACTGTGTGAAGGCGTCCGCCAGTTGGCTCTCCGCCACCGCGTTGTGGTCATGGAATTGCAGATAGCCGACAGTGCCGCTGGTCGTTTGCAGCACCCGTGTGCCCTGCACCGGCATCAGCGCCAGGTTGGCCGAAGTCAGCGACACCGGCAACGATGCGCCGTTCCGCGTCAAGACGAACTTGTGCACCTCGCCGGCCGCCTTCGGCGACAGGCCGGCGTTGATCACTGCCAGGTCTTCGGTGGTATTGGCCTGCATGTCGACGCCATCGACCGACTGCAGCTGGTCGCCGCGGCGCAGGCCGGCGGCATCGGCCGACGAACCCGGCTCCACCAGCGCCACCTGCCAGATGCGCGGCAGCACGCCGGTGGCGGTGCGCGACCACGTCAGGCCATAGCTCAGTTCTATGCCCTGGTTGCTCATCGCATACCAGACTTCGCTTGGATAACTGAAGTGGAAGCGGTCTTTCGGCCGGCCGGAGGCGGTAATGGCAGGCGTCTTCAGCACCGCAAAGTATTCGAGCGGCGTTTTGTAATCGGCCATGTTCAGATTCGCCGGCACCTCGTTGTACCAGAGGTAGCTGTCGTCGATGTAAGAGCGCATCCAGCGCAATTCATCGTCGAGTGTTCCCTGTAAATCAAAATACGGCATGCCATTCGGCTGCGGGCCGGTACGCGGATGTTCGCAGTGGCCGTACAGGGTGAACCAGTCCGGCTTGGATGGTGTGACGGGCGGCGTGACCGGCGGCGGGATTTCCGGCGGCGTCACAGGTGGCGTGACTGGCGGTTCGGTTGGCGCCGTCGGTGGCGGCGTGATCGCAGGTGCGGAGGAATCCCCACCGCAGGAGGCCAGCAACATCGGTACGAAAACACACAGGGAGAGCAGCTTCAGTTTCATCGGCAAATCAGTTGGACCAGAGTTTGCCGATTATAAACCTTATCAAGTCTGCAAATCGGCGTCCTGGCGCACCAGCGCCGCCACCCATTCGGCAAACACGCGCAGGCGCGGCGACGACATGCGGCCCTGCGGATACAGCAGCGACACCGGCATCGGCGTCGGCGGCGTGGCGGCCAGCACCTCGACCAGCGCGCCGCTGGCCAGGTGCGCCCGCACCTGGTAGCGCGCCACCTGCGCCAGGCCCATGCCCTGCAATACGCAGCTGACGCTGGCCTCGGCATCGTTGACCGCGATGGCGCTGCGCACCTCGGTGGTCACCACGCTGCCGTCGACCACAAAGTCCCAGTCGAACGGACGGCCGGTGCGGCCGGAAAAATGCGACACGCAGCGGTGCTCGGGCAAGTCGGTCCACGCCTGCGGCACGCCATGCCGCTGTAAATAAGCCGGCGCGGCGCAGGTGACGAAGCCCATGCTGCCCAGCTGCCGCCCGATCATCGCCGAATCCTGCAGGGCGCCGATGCGCAGCGCGCAGTCCGCGCCCTCTTCGATCAGGTCGCGCACGCGGTCGCTCAGGCTGACCACCAGGTCGATGTCCGGATAGCGCTCGCAGAAAGTCGCGATATGCGGCACCACCACATTCCGGCCAAAGGTGCCGGGCAGCTCGACCCGCAGCTTGCCGCGCGGAGGACGGGCGCCCTGGCCGCGGTAGGTGCTCTCGGCATCCTCCACCGCCTGCAGGATTTCCAGGCACTTGCGGAAGTAGTCGGCGCCGTCCGGCGTCAGCGACAGGCGGCGCGTGGTCCGCTGCAGCAACTGCGTGCCGAGGAAGGCTTCCAGCTTCTTGATGGTGGCGGTGAGCGCGGCGCGCGGCAGGTCCATGGTCTCGGCGGCCTTGGTGTAACTATTGGCCTCGACGATGCGCACAAACGTCTGCATGGCTTTGAGTCTGTCCATTGTTCACATTTTGTGAAAAGTGTGGAGCTATTATGCCCTAATTATCTTTGTCCGGGTTTTGCCTAAAATTGACTCATCGAAATCTCCCACTGGAGTTACATCATGAACAAAGAACAAGATATCAGCCCCGGCATGGTCTCGCTGCTGGCCACCGCCACCGGCCTGATCGTTGCCAGCCTCTATTACGCACAAACCCTGGTCGGTCCGATCAGCGCCTCGACCGGCCTGTCGCCGGAAGCGGCCGGCCTGATCGTCACCCTGACGCAGATCGGCTACTGTATCGGCCTGCTGTTCATCGTGCCGCTGGGCGACCTGCTGGAAAACCGTCGCCTGATCTTCACCGGCCTGCTGTTCACCTCGGCGATGCTGGTGCTGGCCGCGATCAGCAGCAGCGCCTGGATGTTCCTGACCGCCGCGCTGGGCATCGGCCTGGGTTCGGTGGCGGCGCAGATCATCGTGCCGTTCGCCGCCCATATGTCGAAAGAATCGACGCGCGGCGTCACGGTCGGCAAAGTGGTCAGCGGCCTGCTGCTGGGGATTATGCTGTCGCGTCCTGCCGCCAGCCTGATCGCCGACGCCACCAGCTGGCACGTGGTCTTCGGCGGTGCCGCCGTCATGGTGCTGATCGTGGCCTTTGTGCTGCGCGCCAAACTGCCGGTGCGTGCGCCGGTCGCCACCATCACCTATCCTAAGCTGCTGGGTTCGTTGTGGCATCTGTTCCTGAACACGCCGGTGCTGCGCCGCCGCGCCGCCTATCACGCCGGCCTGTTCGGTTCGTTCAGCCTGTTCTGGACGGTGGCGCCGCTGATGCTGTCGGGTCCGCAGTTCCACCTGTCGCAGACCGGCATCGCGATCTTTGCGCTGGTCGGCATGGCTGGTGCGATTGCCTCGCCGATCGCCGGCAAGCTGGCTGACAAGGGCCACACGCTGATGGCGACCGCCGCGGCGCTGCTGCTGGGTGTGATTGGTTTTGCGCTGCCGCTGGTGATTCCAGGCTCGCGCAACGTGGCGCTGGCGGTGCTGGTGATCGCCTCGATCGTGCTGGATATGGGTGTGGCGGCCAACCTGGTGCTGGGCCAGCGCGCCATCTTCTCGCTGGGTGCGGAAGTGCGCAGCCGCCTGAATGGCGTGTACTTCGCGCTGTTCTTCGCCGGTGGCGCCCTGGGTTCGGCGCTGGGCGGCTGGATGTTCGCCACCCACGGCTGGAGCGCCGCGCTGATGACCGGCGCCGCCTTCAACGGCATCGCCCTGCTGTACTGGGTGACCGAATACATCGGCCACGCCAGCCAGCAGAGTAAGACGGCCGTGTAATTGGAGATTGGCTCAAAATGATCGCAGCGAGGCGCGGCGACGAAGACAGTGCGAACGCACGGCGAGGAGCCGCAACGAAGCTGCGGTCTTTTTGAGCCGATCTCCTAACCGCCGAAGTGGTAGTTCAGCTCTACCCAGCCTTGACGGCCGACCGGGCTGTAATTACCCACCGGGTAGTAAGGCCAGCCCGCGCTGTTGTCCGCCTTGACCTGGTTGAACAGGTTATTCACCGCCACCGACAAGGTGGCGCGTGCATTCAAGCGATACACCACGCTGGCATTCACCAGCGTCGTCGGCGTCAGGAAGGCGTCGCCGGCGGCGTTGGGGGCCTTGCCGTAGCGCTGGAAGAACAGCGTATTGGACCAGTCGCCCTTGTTCCAGGTGACGCTGGCATTGAGCTTGTCGCGCCAGTCGTAGTTGGTCAGGTCTTCCAGGTCGTCCTTCAGCGGATCGCCGGCGAACTGGCGCGAATGCTTGTTCAGCGTCTTCGAGTAGTTGGCCTTGGTGATGATGCTGCCGTAGTCCTTGAGGCGCAGCACATACTTGGCGGCGACGTCGATGCCGTCCACGCTGGTCGATGCGGCGTTGATCGGATTGACCAGGATCTGCTTGATCTCGCCCGGACGGTTCAGCGCATTGTCCGGGAAGCGGACGATGCGCGAAATGGCGTCGGCGCAGGTCGGCGAACTCAGGTCGCCGGCGAGGCGGCAGGCCGCTTCGTCACGCAGCAGCGTGTCGGCGTCCAGGTTGGTGACCAGATCGCTGATCTTGATGTTCCAGTAGTCCACCGACACATCGAAGTCCGCGCTTGGCGACCACACGAAACCCAGGCCGGTCGAACGGCCCTTCTCCGAACGCAGGTCCTTGCTGCCGGTCTGCACATAGTCGGCGCCCGGCGAGACGTTGGCGAACTCGCAGTCGGCCACCGCCTGGCCGGCCTTGGCGCAGCGGTAGTAATCGGTGGTGGACGAGTAGTAACCGGTGCCGCGCGCCTTGTAGATGTAGTTCATGTCCGGCGCGCGGAAACTGGTGGCGTAGTTGGCGCGCACCAGCAACTGCTGCGCCGGACGCCATTCGATGCCGCCGTTATAGGTGAACTTGCCGTCGTTGCGGCCGGCGAAGTTGTAGCGGTCGTAGCGGCCGGCCAGCGTGGCGTCCACCGACTTGATCACCGGGATGCTGGCTTCCGCGCCCAGCGCATAGCGCTTGCGGGTGCCGGCCGTCACATCGGAACCGGTGGCGACGTTGAAGTAGCCCTGGTTGATGCGCGCATCCGGCACGTTGGAAAAGCCCTGCTTGCCCAGCTCCGCCACCGTCGCCACCTTGACCGGACCGGCCGGCAGGTTGAATACCTCGCCGTTGGCGGTCAGGCTCAGGGTGTTGGTCCACGACTTGTCGTCGCTGACCGAAGTGCCGGTGATGCTGTCGAATTCCGCCGGCGTCAGACGCCTGGTCAGGCGCGCAGGATCGGGCGCGTAAATCGCCACGCCGTCGGCATTCACGCCCAGCTGCGGACCGAGGAAGAAGCTGTCGATGTTCGCCAGCGCGCGCGGACGATGGTCCTGGCTCTTGTACAGCGAAGCGGTGTAGCCGGCTTCATAGGTCCAGGTGGTGCCGGTGAAGGCGCCCTTGACGCCGAACGACAATGAGCTGGCCTGATCGTCCCAGCTGCGGTTGTAGCGCTCCACGCCGCCCATTTCTTCCGGCGAGATGTAGCGGGTCCACGCCTCGTAGGCGTTGGTGTTCTGGTTCCAGAAATAGCTGTCGCTCAGCGAGCGCGAAGTCCAGGTCGGGCCGCGCGTGTTCTGCGTGCTGCGGTTCTGGCCGAACAGCGCTTCCGCGTACAGCGTGGTGGTCAGCGACAGCTCGTAGTTGGCGCTGCCGAACACGTTCTGACTGCTGTTCTTGGTCTGCGTGGTCCAGTAGGTTGGGCCGACTTTCGGGCTGGCGCAGTAGCTGCCGGTCTTGCTGGCGTAGTTGACGGTGCTGCCGCCGAACAGATCGCCGATGGACGCGCAGGTGTCGCCCAGGTCGACGTACTTGCCGGTGCTGACGTTCTTGCGCGACAGGACCGCAGTCGGCGCCACGCCGGTTTTGCTGGCCATGAAATCGCGGTCGGCGCTCCACAGCGGATCGCGTTCCAGCAGCTCCACGCTGAACAGGGTATTCAGCTTGTCGAAGCTCTGGCCGCCGGTGAACTGCACGCGCTTGTCGCCGGCGCCGCCGCGCGAGGTGCCGCCGGCCTTGACGTTGACGTCATAGCCGTCGAACTGCTTCTTCAGAATGATGTTGACCACGCCGGCGATCGCGTCCGAGCCGTAGACGGCGGAAGCGCCGCCGCTCAGGATCTCGATGCGGTCCACCACGCTGGACGGGATATTCGCCAGGTTGGTGAAGTTGACCGTGCCGTCATAGGCGGTCGGGAAGTCCGCCATGCGGCGGCCGTTCAGCAGCACCAGCGTGTGATTCGGGCCCAGGCCACGCAGGCTGATGGCGTTGGCCGACGGCGTGAAGGTATTGCCGTAGTCGGCGCCCTGGGTGAAGCCGCTGTTCTGCGTCTGGTTGCTCAGCGCGTCGAAGACATTGCGGTAGCCCTGCTTCTCGATGTCGGCGGCGGTGATGACAGTGACCGCCGACGGTCCTTCGGTGCCGGCGCGCGGAATGCGCGAACCGGTGATGACAACCGCCGGCGGCGTGGTGGCCGCCGCCGAATCCTGTCCCTGAGCCTGAGCCACGGTATGGCCGGCAAGGCCGGCCACCAGCGCGATAGCGCCTGCGGCCAGCGGGTTACATTTTGTTTGCATTGTAAATAGTCCAGCAATGAAAAGGTCGACACCTTATCAATCCTCGAACTATTACTGAACGAATGTTTTCTTACATGCTTATACGATAATCTGAATAAAGTTATTTCATGACAAGCATTATTTGAGCTGATTCAGCAGGAAACTGTAGGTTACCGCCCACCACTCCACCTCTTGGGCGATGGACGCTGCGGCGGAATGCCCTCCCTCGGTATTTTCCCAATACAGCACCTCGTGGCCCTGTTCCTCCATCCGGGCCGCCATCTTGCGCGCATGGCCGGGGTGGACGCGGTCGTCGCTGGTCGAGGTGGTGAACAGCACGCGCGGATAGCGCACGCCCTTCTGTACATTCTGATAAGGCGAATATTTGCCGATGTAGGCCCACTGCTCAGGATCGTCCGGATCGCCGTATTCCGCGATCCATGAGGCGCCGGCCAGCAGCTTGCTGAAACGGCGCATGTCCAGCAGCGGGGCGCCGCACACCACGGCGTTGAACAGATCCGGACGCTGGGTGAAGGCGGCGCCGACCAGCAGGCCGCCGTTGCTGCGGCCGGAAATGCCCAGGTGGCGCGGGCTGGTGATCTTGCGCTGGACAAGATCCTCGGCCACGGCCAGGAAGTCGTCGAAGGCGCGCTGGCGGTTCTGCTTGACCGCCGCCTGGTGCCACGCCGGGCCGAACTCGCCGCCGCCGCGGATATTCGCCAGCACATACACGCCGCCGTGTTTGAGCCAGGCGTCGCCCATCGGGCCGAGATAGTAAGGCTTCATCGGCAGCTGGAAGCCGCCGTAGGCGTTCAGCAGCGTGGGATTGCCGCCATCAAGCGGCGCGCGCTTGTCCATCACCACGAAGTACGGCACCCGCGTGCCATCCTTCGACACGGCGTGGAACTGCTGCACCGTGTACGGCGCGGCGTCGAAGAAGGCCGGCATGGATTTGAGCACGCTGCGCTGGTCGCTGCCGACGCGGCCCAGATAGGTGGTGGTGGGATGCAGGAAATCGGTCACCTTCAGGATGTAATCGTCGGACGCCACCGGGTCCAGCGCGGCCACGTTCAACTGGCCGAAGGCCGGCGCGTCGACGCTGCGCTGCCGCCATTGTCCGCGCACGCTGCGCACTTCCACCAGCCGGTTGCGCACGTTATCCAGGATATTCAACACCAGCGCGCCATGCGTGACGCTGACGCCGTCCAGCGAACTGGTTGGCGTAGGCGTAAACAGCACGGCGAAGCGGCGCTCGCCGCCCATGAAGCGGCGCAGGTCCGTCGCCAGCAGCGCGCCTTGCGGATAATGCTTGCCGCCGACATTCCACTCGGCGTTGAGCTGGACGATCAACTGCCCGCCCAGCGTGTAGATCTGGGCGTCGTCCGGCACCGGCACCTTCGCCAGCTTGTCGCCGTCGCGCAGGAACACTTCGGTGCTGTAGTAGTTGATGGTGCGCGTGATGAACTGGTAGGCATGGCCCGGCGTGAAGTTTTTCTCGGCCGCGACGCGCATGTCGTCCGCCTTCCCTTCAAACAGCGTGCGGGCGGCGGTCAGCGGCGTGCCGCGCTTCCACTCCTTGACGATGCGCGCATAGCCGGACGCCGTGGTCGAGCCGGCGCCGAAATCGGTGGCGACCAGCACCGTGTCGCGGTCCACCCATGCCAGCTCGCTCTTTGCTTCCGGCAGATTGAAGCCGTCCTTGACGAAGCGGCGCGTCACGGTGTCGAACTCGCGCGCGACGATGGCGTCGCCGCCGCCGCGCGACAGCAGCACCAGGCAGCGCTCCGCCTTCGGATACAGGCACTGGACGTCATGCCAGACCCACTTCTCGTTTTCCTCGGCGGCCAGTTGATCGAGATCGATCATGGTTTCCCATGCCGGTTCCGGCAAACGGTACTGCGCCATCGTCGTGCGCCGCCACACGCCGCGCTGATGCTGCGCGTCGATCCAGAAGTTGTACAGGAAGCCGCCGTGCATGGCCACGTCCGGCAGGCGCGCGCTGGAATTCAGCATGGTGCGCACGCTGTTGCGGATGTCGAGGTATTCAGGCGCGGCCTGCAGCGTCTTCATGGCGGCGGCGTTCTGCGCGCCGACCCATTCCATCGGCTTGTCGCCGTGGACATCCTCCAGCCACAGATAGGGATCGTTTTCCTGGGCGCGAGCGCCCCCCAGCAGCGCGAGCGCAAGCAGCGCCGCGCTGGCGATTCTTTGATACAGGTGCATGTGATTTACTCCGAATGAGCCAACTGAAACAGACTGAAAAATTAATCGCGCAGCGCCAGCGCCGGCGACATGCGCAACGCCGTCAGCGTATGGCGCGCGGTGGCCAGCAACGCCACCAGCAGGGCCATGCCCAGCGCCGCGGCCAGGGTCCATGCAACCAGCGGCGCATGTTCGACGTAACTGGCCAGGTAACGCTGTATCGCCAGCCATGCCAGCGGCAGGCCAAGCAGCGCGCCGGTGCAGACCAGCACGGAGAATTCGCGCGCCATCATCAGCGCGATGTCGGACCGTCCGGCGCCATGCAGCTTGCGCATGACGATCTCGCGCCGGCGCCGCTGCACGCTATAGGCCGACAGCACATAGATGCCGAAACCCGCCAGCGCCACGGCGATGGCGCTGGTGGCGGTGAGGATGCGGATCAGGCGTGCATCACCAACGTAGCGTTCCGCCAGCACCGACTCCTGCGTCTTCAACTCCATGATGTCGTTCGGGAAGTGGCTGCGCCACAGCGGACCGATGGCGTCGTACGCCGCGTCCAGTCCCAAGCGGGTGCGAATGGTCAGCACCGATGCCGGGCGGACGAAATAAATGACAGCGCGCGATGGATTACGCACGCCCTGGAAGCGCACATCCGGCGCGATGCCGATGATGCGGTAGTCCGACTTGAGCATGTGGCCGACGGCTTCCTGCGGCGTCGCATAGCCCAGCGCCAGCGCGCCGGCGGCGTTCACCATGGCTTTCTTGACTTCCTGCTCCTCGCTGCCATCGCCATCGCGCCGTGGATCGAACGCTTCGCCAAACTCCGCGTGCAGCCCGTGCAGCGCGAACCAGTTCGCGCTGACGTACTTCGATTCCATCGGCACGTCGGTGCCGTTCCCGCCGCGGATGCGGTTGATGCTCTTACTCACGTCGCGGCCCACCGCTTCGGAGATGGTGGCAACGCCTTCCACCTGTGGCACGCGCCGCAGCTGTTCCACGAATGCGGTGTTGAGCGGGTTGCTCTGCCCATAGGACGACAACGCCAGCACCAGCAGATGATCCGGATCAAAGCCGGGAGAGGCATGGGTGGCGAACCAGGTTTGCCAGCCGACCGCCATCGCCGTCGCACTGAGCGCCATCGCGCTGGCGAACTGCAGGACGGTGAGCACACGCCGCACCCACAGGCCGCCCACCGTTTCGCTATTGCCGCGTCCCGCCAGCGCAGGTCCGGGCAGCGCATGATGCGCCAGCCAGGCCGGATACGCGCCGGCGCACACGCCGACCAGCACACTGAACACCAGCGCCAGCACGCATGCGCGCAGGGTGAACATGCCGCCCAGCGGACGATTGACCAGATCGGAGAACACCGGCAGCAGCAGCCACGCCAGCAACAGGCCGGCGCCGGCCGCCAGCACGGCGGTCAGCACCGCCTCGCTGAGAAACTGTCTGGTCAGGCGCCAGGCGCCGACGCCAAGCAGCTTGCGGATGCCGATTTCGCGCTGGCGGCGCAAGGTACGCACCGTGGCCAGGTTGACGTAGTTGATGGTGGCCAGCAGCAGGATCAGCAATCCGCCCGCCAGCAGGCTGTAAACGCTGCTGCGCTGGCCGTACTGGTCGCCGGCGCGGCTGGCGGCCAGATCTTCATCGAAATAGGCGTCGCGCAGCGGCAGCAGGCTGATGTCGGTGACTTTGGCGCCATTGCGCGTGCCGGCGATGATGGAGCCCATCTGCTGGCTGATCGGCGAATTGTCGCTGGCCTGCTGCAGCAGCGCGTTCAGCGCCGGCATCGATGCGCCGGGCCGCAGCTTCAGGTACAAGCCACCGCTCACCCACTGGTCCATGACCTTGGCGCGATCGCTCCAGGCGCTGCTGTTCGACCCGACCAGCGCCTCATACAGTTGCGTGCTGTTCGCCGGTGGATCGCGCAGCAGCGCGCGCACCTGCAACGCGGTGCCGCCGATATCGATGGCCCGTCCCAGCACGGCGCCATCGCCGAACAGCTTGCGCGCGCCGGTGACCGTCAGCGCAACGCCGTCCGCCTGCGTCAGCGCCGCCTGCAAATCGCCGTCCAGCGTGCGCACTGCGAACATGGTGCGGAACTCCGGATCGACCGCCTGCACATTCAAGGTATGCAGTTCGGCGCCGACGCGCAGCGGCGTTTCGATCGGCTTGGCGATGCTCGCCTCCTCCACCATACCGCTCGCCAGCGCGACGTCGCGCAACGGCAGGAAAGCCATCGCCTGCCATTCGGGACGCGGAAAGATATTGATGCGCTGCTTGGCCATGACCACACGGTCGTTGTGCGGCACGGCACTGTTGTAGTTCAGGCAGAATTCAACGAATCCGAACAACAGAAAGCAGGCGGCAAAACCAATCGACAGCCCGCCGGTGACGACCAGGGAATATGCAGGGTGTTGCAGCAGCAAGCGCCAGCCAATACGAAAATCGCGCAAAGTCATAGTGTTCAGCTAATGTTAAAGTCCATGCCGGCCATACTGCAAAAGCCATGCCATGCGCCTAAACTACTCGTTTGCAAGGTTTGAGCGGCACAACGACCATATCCGAACACTAGCACTGTTCAAAAATGAACAGATAAAAAAAAACGACCCCGAAGGGCCGTTGAATAAAGTGTAATGGCTTACGCCGCGTGCGTGGCTTCGGGCGTTTCCAGCTTGGACGCCGGCTTGCCGAAGGCCGCCAGCAGCGCCGCTTCCTTCTTCTTGGCGGCCAGCAGGTGGCGTTCCTTCACGTGGCCGTAGCCGCGGATATCTTCCGGAATGCTGGCGATGGCCACGGCCTGCGCCAGGTTCTCCTCCGTCAGTTTGGACAGCAGGCCGGTGACGGTGTCGCGGTACTCGCCGATCAGCGCGCGCTCAGACTTGCGTTCCGCCGTGTAGCCGAAGATATCCAGCGCCGTGCCGCGCAGGCCCTTGAACTTGGCCAGCACGCCAAACGCCTTCATCATCCACGGACCGAATTCCTTCTTGATCAGGTGCCCCTGGGCGTCGTGCTTGGCCATCAGCGGCGGCGCCAGGTGGAATTTCAGCTTGATGTCGCCGTCGAACATGCCGGCGACTTTCTGCTGGAAGGCGCCGTCGGTGTACAGGCGGGCGACTTCGTATTCATCCTTGTAGGCCATCAGCTTGTAGTAGTAGCGCGCCACGGCTTCGGTCAGGCGGGTGCTCTTGCCCAGCTTGGCCTCTTCCGCGCGAACCTGATCGACAAACGATTTATACTGTTTCGCATAATTCGCATCCTGGTACGCGGTCAGCAGCTCCACGCGCTTGGCGACGATGTCGTCCAGCGTCTGGATGCGTTTGAATTCGATCACCTTGGCCGGCGTGGTCAGCCTGGTCACCGACGCCAGGTCGTGCGCGGCGGTGCGGCCCCAGTTGAAGGCGGCCTTGTTGAAGGCCACCGACACGCCGTTCAGCTCAATCGCCTTGATCAGCGACGCTTCGCTCAGCGGTACAAAGCCTTTCTGGAACGCGTAGCCCAGCATGAACATATTGGTGGCGATGGAGTCGCCCATCAATGCGGTGGCGATCTGGCCGGCGTCGACGAAGTCCACATTGTCGTTGCCGCAGGCGCGGATGATTTCACCGCGCGAGCCGGCATCCGGGAACTGCCAGTCCGGATTCTTGACGAAAGCGGCGGTCGACGAACCGGTCGAGTTGATCATCGCATGGGTGCGGCCTTCGCCCATGCGCGACAGGGCGTCGCGCGAAGCGGTGACGATCAGGTCGCAGCCGATCACCAGATCGGCGCTGCCGGTGCCGACGCGGGTCGAGTGCAGATCGCTTTGCTTGTCCGCCAGGCGCACGTGCGACATCACCGGGCCGCCCTTCTGCGCCAGGCCGCTCATGTCCAGCACGATGGCGCCCTTGTTTTCGACGTGGGCCGCCATGGCCAGGATCTGGCCGACCGTCACCACGCCGGTGCCGCCGATGCCGGTGATCAGGATGCCGAACGGCGTCGCGGTCGATGGCAGCGCCGGCATCGGCAGCACGGCCTGCGGGCCCGCATTGGCCCCACCTTCGACAGCGGCTTTCTTCGGTTTCTTCAGCGCGCCGCCTTCCACCGTCACAAAGCTCGGACAGAAACCGGTGGTGCAGGAGAAGTCCTTGTTGCACGACGATTGATTGATCTGGCGCTTGCGGCCCAGGTCCGTCTCCAGCGGCTCCACCGACAGGCAGTTGGACTGCACCGAGCAGTCGCCGCAACCTTCGCACACCGCTTCGTTGATGACGGCGCGCTTGGCTGGATCAGGGTATTCGTTGCGTTTCCGGCGGCGGCGTTTTTCGGACGCGCAGGTCTGGTCGTAGATCATGGCCGACACGCCCGGCTTGTCGCGCAGCTCGCGCTGCACATCCATCAACTCGCTGCGATGGCGCACGGTGACGCCTGGCGCCCAGTTGTAATCCGATGGGTATTTTTCCGGCTCGTCGGTGACGACGATAATCGGCGTCACGCCTTCGGCCGCGATCTGGCGCGAGATCATGCCTGGGTCGAGCGGGCCGTCGAACTGCTGGCCGCCGGTCATCGCGACCGCGTCGTTGAACAGGATCTTGTAGGTGATGTTGACCTTGGCCGCGACCGCCGCGCGGATCGCCAGTATCCCCGAATGGAAGTAGGTGCCGTCGCCCAGGTTGGTGAACACGTGCTTCTCGTTGGTGAACGGCGCCTGCCCCACCCACGTCACGCCTTCCGCGCCCATGTGGGTGAAGGTCGAGGTCTCGCGGTCCATCCACAGCACCATGTAGTGGCAGCCGATGCCGGCCAGCGCGCGCGACCCTTCCGGCACCTTGGTCGAGGAATTGTGCGGGCAGCCGGAGCAGAAGTAGGGCGTGCGGTCGGTCTGCGGGTTGGACTTGGTCGGCAGCGTTTTCAGCGCCAGCTCTTTCGCTTCCAGGTAGGCCACGCGTTCCTGCACGCGCTTGGCCACCGGATGACCGTCGCAATAGTGCGCGATGCGCGAGGCGATGGCGCGCGCGATCTGCGCCGGATTCAGTTCATAGGTGGCCGGCAGCAGCCAGTCGCCGTGGCCGGTCTTGCCCTTGTTGCTCCACTCGCCGGTGTCGTCGAACTTGCCGACCACGCGCGGACGTTCGCCGTCCGGCAGGTTGTACAGCTCTTCCTTCAGCGCGTATTCGAGGATCTGGCGCTTCTCTTCCACCACCAGGATTTCATCGAGGCCCTTGGCGAATTCGTGCACGCCGTCCGCTTCCAGCGGCCAGGTCATGCCGATCTTGTACAGGCGGATGCCGATGTCGGCGGCGGCCTGCTCGTCGATGCCCAGGTCGGCCAGCGCCTGGCGCGTGTCCAGGTAGGATTTGCCGGCGGTGATGATGCCGATCTTCGGCTTCGGCGAATCCCAGATGATCTTGTTCAGCTTATTCGCGCGGCAGTAGGCCAGCGCGGCGTACCACTTGTAGCTGTTCATGCGGACTTCCATGTCCAGCACCGTGTCCGGCCAGCGGATATTCAAACCGCCTTCAGGCAGCTCGAAGTCGGTCGGCAGCTGGATCTGCACGCGGTCCGGATCGAAGTCCACCACGGCGCCGGATTCGATGATGTCGGTCACGCACTTCATCGACACCCACAGGCCGGTGTAGCGGCTCATCGCCCATGCGTGCAGGCCGTAGTCGATGTACTCCTGCACCGACGATGGATACAGCACCGGAATGCCGCAGGCGTTCAGGATGTGGTCCGACTGGTGCGCGGTGGACGAGGACTTGGCCGCGTGGTCGTCGCCGGCCAGTACCAGCACGCCGCCGTGCTTGGCGGAGCCGGCGTTGTTGGCGTGCTTGAACACGTCTCCGCAGCGGTCGACGCCGGGGCCTTTGCCGTACCACATGGAGAAGACGCCGTCGTATTTGGCGTCCTTGAAAAGATTGGTCTGCTGCGTGCCCCAGACGGCGGTGGCCGCGAGGTCTTCGTTCATCCCGGGATGGAATTTGACGTGGTGCGCGTCGAGGTATTTCTTGGCCTTCACCGCCGTCATGTCGACGCTGGTGACCGGCGAACCGCGATAGCCGGTGATGTAGCCGGCGGTGTTCAGGCCAGCCTTCAGATCGCGCTCGCGCTGCATCATCGGCAGGCGGATCAGCGCCTGCGTGCCGGTCATGAAGGCGCGGCCACGCTCCAGGGTCCATTTATCGTCCAGCGTAATGTCGGCCGGCTCCAGCTGCAAACCCTTTTGAGGTGCATTCATTGTCTTGTCTCCAATATTCTCGAATCTGCGCGGCAGCGCCGGGTAGGCTCTGCCGCGTTCACGCCGGTGCTCCGTCTAGGTGCTTTGCTACCGGCTTTGGTCTTACTCTACACCTTATGCGGTGGCCTTGCCCGGATCCTGCAGGACACCGCGCTTGATCTGATCCAGCTCAATCGATTCGAACAGCGCGCGGAAGTTGCCTTCGCCGAAGCCCTGGTCGCCCTTGCGCTGGATGATCTCGAAGAAGATCGGGCCGATCACGTTCTGCGTGAAGATCTGCAGCAGCAGTTCGCGCTCGGTGTCGTTGCTCTGGCCGTCGATCAGGATGCGCAGGCGGCGCAGGTCTTCCAGGCGCTCGCCGTGGTTCGGCAGGCGGCGGTTCACCAGTTCGTAATAGGTCTCGATGGTGTCCTGGAAGGCGATGCCGGCCTTCTTCATGCCTTCGATCGACGTGTAGATATCGTCGCTGCCCAGTGCGATGTGCTGGATGCCTTCGCCGTGGTACTCGTCCAGGTACTCGGCGATCTGCGATTTGTCGTCCGACGATTCGTTGATCGGAATGCGCACCTTGCCGCACGGCGAAGTCATGGCTTTCGACTTCAGGCCGGTCAGCTTGCCCTCGATGTCGAAGTAGCGCACCTCGCGGAAGTTGAACATCTTCTCGTAGAAGTCGGCCCATTCCTTCATGCGGCCGCGATGGACGTTGTTGGTCAGGTGGTCGATATAGGTCAGGCCATGGCCGACCGGATTGGCCTGCGCGCCGGGGATGGCGACGAAGTCCACGTCATAGATGCTGATGTCGCCGATGGCGCCCTTGGCGTCGGCGTTCTTGCCGCGCCAGCGGTCGACCAGGTAGATCAGCGAATCGCCCACGCCCTTGATGGCCGGGATGTTCAGCTCCATCGGACCGGTCTTGTTGTCGAAGCCCCAGGCGCCCTTTTCCAGCATGGACTTGTAGGCAAACGCCGCATCCTGCACGCGGATGCCGATCGCGCACACGGACGGGCCGTGCTGGCGCGCGAAGCGCTGGGCAAACGAATCCTTCTCGGCGTTGATGATGAAGTTGATCTCGCCCTGGCGGTACAGGGTGACGTCCTTGTGGCGGTGGCGGGCGATGGCGGTGAAGCCCATGCTCTCGAACAGCGCGCCGAGGGCTTTCGGATCGGGTGCGGCGTACTCGACGAACTCAAAACCGTCGGTGCCCATCGGGTTGTCCCATGGCTGGAATTGCATGCGTGTCTCCTTATTCGAATAGCGCACAGTATAGATCCGCTTTCACGGCATTAAATTGCAAACAGTTCCCACGACCCGCGAGTTTGAGCAATAATATTGCCTTAATTCCTAATTTATGAGGTATTTATGACCAAAATCGCGCTGGACAAAACCGACCGTAAGATTCTGTCCATATTGCAATCCGACGGCCGCCTGTCGAACCAGGACGTGGCCGAGCTGGTGGCGCTGTCGCCCTCGCCCTGCCTGCGCCGCATCAAGCGGCTGGAAGAAGCCGGCGTGATCCGCCAGTACGTGGCGCTGCTGGACCCGGACAAGATCGGCCTCGGCCTGCTGGCGTATGTGAACGTGCGGCTGGAAAAGCACAGCGACGCGGCGGCGCACAGCAATGCCCGCGCGCTGGGCGCCGTCAACGCGCCGCCGTCGCCGCGCGCCGACTTCGCCGAATCGGTGGCGCAGTGGCCGGAAGTGGTGGCCTGCTACGCGATGACCGGCGAGATGGATTATCTGCTGCGCGTGCACGTGGAAGACATGGACCACTTCTCGCGCTTCATGATGGCGACGCTGCTGCGCCACCCGGCGGTGCTGGACGTGAAGTCCTCGTTCGCGCTTCAGCGCATCAAGGACACCACGGCGCTGCCGCTGGTCTGATCACCAGAGCTTGGCCAGCGGCAGCGTGACGCCGCCGAACAGCGACCAGTCCTGCGAGGCCGACGTCATGCCGTGCGCCACGCCGAAGTCGAACACCAGCCGCTTGTTCGGGCTGTAGGCGGCGGCCACCAGCAGCTGCGCGGTGTTCTGCGTGTTCTCGCGGTGGGTGCCGGACAGCTCGCCGGTCGCGCTCCATTTTTCCGCCACCGGCACGGAGAACGACGCCGACCAGCCGGTCTGCGTGCGTCCGGTGCCGGCATCGTAGGCCCCCAGCCTGGTCGCGTTCAGGTTGGCGTCCATGTGGATGTCGCCGAAGTCGCGGCTGAGAATACCGTTGATGCTGTAATCGCTCTTGCCGCTGCCGATGGTGTCCTTCGCCGTCGGCGCCTTGGCGCCCAGCTCCAGGCCCAGCGCGGTGGCGTCGTCAATCAGGAAGGCGCGTTTCAGCACGAAGGTGGTGTCGCCGATGCCGCGCTGGCGCGGGCTGCCGTCGTCATGTTCCGAGACGTAGCCTTCGCCGCCCACCAGCACGCCCCACTGCTCATTGAACGCCAGCTTGAAGGTGTACGGCAGGCTGCCGCGCCGGCTGTCGCTGGACCTGGTGTTCAGGAAGCCGGTCTCGAATTCCAGCTGTCCCGGCACCGGCAATTGCGCCGGGCTGGAAACCGATGGACGGTAAGGCAGGACAGCGTCGTCCTGGGCGTAAAGAGGCGCCGCAGCGGCGCACAGCATGAGGAATACGAGCGGTTTCATACCGCGTATTCTACCTGCGATTCAGGAATCGATATGCCGCGCCAGATGCTGCACGAACGGTTCCGCGGCCAGGAAGCCGATCACGCGGCTGTCCGGAATTTCCTTGCCGGCCTTGAACAGGATGATGCCCGGTGGGCCGAACAGGCCGAAACGCTTCATCAGCTCCTTGTCGTCGGCGTTGTTGGCGGTGACGTCGACCTGGATCAGTTTCACCTGTTTCAGCTTGCCCGCCACTTCCGGCTTCGAGAAAGTGAAACGCTCCATCTCCTTGCAGGACACGCACCAGTCGGCATAG
Organism: Duganella aquatilis; assembly: GCF_009674565.1. Taxonomy (GTDB): domain Bacteria; phylum Pseudomonadota; class Gammaproteobacteria; order Burkholderiales; family Burkholderiaceae_D; genus Rugamonas; species Rugamonas aquatilis. Next base: position 113,235 of record NZ_WKJL01000016.1, on the reverse strand, counting down.
AAGTCCAGCATCACCGGCGTGCTGCTGGCGGCCAGTACCCGATCCAGTTCGGCCGCCGTCTTGATGCGGCTGAAGCGGACGTCGCCACCGTCCCCCGCCGCCGGCTTGTCGGTGCGGGCGATGCTCAGGTGCCCCAGCGGCTGCAACACATCGCGGCCGGCGCTGGCGGCGCCGGTCAATTCGAACAGGCCGGCCAGCAGGAAGGCCAGGCCCAGCGTCTTGCCGACGTAGGCGCGCAGCTCTGCGCCCTTTTGCAGCGGCTCGAACACGTGCAGGAAGACGGCGCACAACAAGGCGAAGATGCCCCACAACGCCATGTCCACCGTGACCGGGAACACCGGCGACACCATCCAGATGGCCACCGCGATCAGCAGCAGGCCGAAGACTTTCTTCACGCCGTTCATCCAGGCGCCGGCGCGCGGCAGCAGGCTGCCGGCCGATACGCCGGTCAGCAGCAGCGGCACGCTCATACCGGCCGCCATCGAGAACAAGGCCCAGCCGCCGGTCCAGACGTTGCGTGTCTGGCTGATGTAGAGCAGCGCGCCGGCCAGCGGTCCCGCCACGCACGGGCCGACGATCAGCGCCGACAAGGCGCCCATCACGAACACGCCGGCGAAACGGCCGCCGCTCATGCCGCTGCTGGTTTCACTCAGGCGGCTTTGCAGGCCGCTCGGCAGCTGCAATTGATAGACATCGAACATCGACAGGGCCAGGCCGACCAGCAGCGCACCGAAGGTCAGCAACACCCACGGCTTTTGCAGCGCGCCGGCCAGGCCTTCGCCAGCCAGGCCGGCAGCCACGCCCAGCGAGGTGTAGACCAGCGCCATGCCGAGCGAATACGCCAGCGCCAGCGTGAAGCCACGGCCGCGCGACACGGCGCCTTCGCCGACGATGATCGAGGACAGGATAGGCACCATCGGCAGCACGCACGGCGTGAACGACAGCAGCAGGCCGAAGGCCAGGAAGGCCAGGCCGATGCGCCACGCGCTGCCGCTTTGCAGCGTGCGCTGGGCCAGCGAGCTGTCGTCTTCCGGCGCGGCGGCCGGTGCGGCGGCACTCGGCTGCGCGACTGGCACGGCTGGCGCGGCGGCCGGTGCGGCTGGCGTCAGCTTGCCCGGCACGGCCGGATCAACGCGATAGCTCTGCGACGCCGGCGAGTAGCACAAGCCCGCATCCGCACAGCCCTGGTAGCCCACCTGCAGCGTGAACGGCGCGGCGGCCGTCACCGGCAGGTCCACCACCAGCTTGTTCTGGTAGGTTTCCATCTCCTTGTTAAAGTTGGCGTCGAACTTGCGGAGCCCGGCCGGCAGCGTCGGCGCACCAACGCCGCCGTTGAAGCTCAGGCGATCGCGATACAAGTGGTATTCCGGCGCGATCACCCAGGTCAGGCGCACCGTATGCGCGTCCACCAGCTCGCCCTGCAACTGGAACGCCTGCTCAGGCTCCAGAAAATCTCCCGCCCGCGCCCAGGCGCAGAACAACATCACCATCGCCAGCAAGGCCTTCAACCATTTGTGCATGTTCATGTCAGATCCCTATACAACATCTGTCCTTCGTCATCGACCGCCAGATAAGCCATGTCGGACGTATTTAAAAAATCCAGCCCGTCGCGCTGCTTGAGCATCGCGATAGTCGAACAACTGCCGGCTGCAATCGCCACCGGCGCCAGCACGCTCACCGAACGCCAGTAGCGCACCGGCATGCCATCGCGCGGATCGAGAATGTGGCAATAGCGCTGCCCATCGAGTTCGAAGAAGCGCTCGTAGTCGCCGCTGGTGGCCAGCGCGCCTTCGCTGATGGGTATCGTGGCCAGCACGCTCTGCGCATCGCGCGGATCCTGAATGCCGATCTGCCACGGCCGGCCATCCATGCGCGGCCCGATGAAACGCATGTCGCCGCCCAGGTTCACGTAACCGTGGCGCACGCCGGCATCGGCCAGCAGCGTCGCCGCGCGGTCGGCCGCATACTCCTTGCCGAAGCCGCCGAAATCGATCTCCATGCCAGCCGTCGACAGATACGCTTCGCCCTTGCTGAACAGCACCTGCCGCCAGCCCACCAGCGCCAGCAAAGGCGCCAGCACCGCCGCCGACGGCACGCGCGGCTGGCGAAAATCCCAGGCTCGCCGCAGCACGCCGGAGGTGATGTCGAACAGGCCATCGCTGGCGCCGAACAGCGCGTTGGCGTAGCTGAACAAGCCGGCCGTCTCGTGATCGATCGCCACCGCCCTACCGCCAGCCGCCGCGTTGATCCGCGAAACGATGCTGTCCGGCCGATAGCGCGAATATTTATGCTCGATGCGCCGTACCTCCGCCACCGCCCGCTGCATCAGGCGTTGCGCGCTATCGACGTCCGCCGCCGCCAGCCGTATCTCGCAACGGCTGCCCATGGCGTCGAACGGCAAGCGGTGGATGGCGTCTACCATTGGCGGTTGATGGCGATCTGCAGCGTCTGCGCACGGAAGGTATCCAGCCCCGGACTGCCGTCATGGAACAGGCGCCAGCTGCCGCGCTGCTGGTAGGCGGAGACCTTGGCGTCCACCGACCACAGTTTGTCGATCTGCTTGCTGACCTTGAGGCCCAGCGTCACCGCGCCAAAACCGGACAGTCGCTGGTCCGCCGACATATAACCGGTGCCGTTGTACCCCGGCGGGAACGGCGCGCCCAAGCGGCTGTCGTACACCGGGTCGTAGTAGAAGCTGGCCGCACTCTGCGTGTACAGCCGCACTTCCGGCGTCACGCTCCAGCCGTCGGACAACGGCTGCACATACTCGCCGCCCAGCGTGTGACCGCGCACGCCGAAGCTGTCGTGGTAGTAGCGATACGACAGCCGGCTGGTGCCGCCGGTGGCCGCGATATGGTGGTTCCAGCGCGCCAGCAGCGTGGCTTCCGAACGGCTGCGCGGCCGGTTGTCGAACGACTTGTACGGATCGGAAAAATAGCCGCTGCCGTTGTCGTAGCCCAGCGTCAGCTGCGCCACGTCGTTCACCGTCAGCACCTGCGTCACGCCGAGCAGGAAGTTGGTGCTGCGCTTGCGCTCATTGACCACGATGTGGTTCACCGGATCGATGCGGTCGTCGGAGTGGCCGATGCCCGCACTCCACGTGGTGTTGCGGTCCTCGCTTTCATACGTGCCCTGCAGCGACAGCGCGCGCGACACATAATCGTGCTCGGTCGAATACGCCGCCCCCACCGTCACGCTGCCGCGTTCCAGGTAACGGGTCAGCGACGCATCGCCGGCCTTGCGGTCATCGCTCATGCGCGACGCGCCCGAGACCGCCGTGTGATAGCGCGGCGAAGCGCCGGAGACATCATCCTTCACCAGCGAACCGCTGACGCTCCACACGCCCGCCACCGGCGCCATGATGGAAATCGATGGCGCATGCACGTTGATGCGGTCGAAACCCGGCTGGCTGTCGCGGTAATCCAGGTAGCCGACGCTGATGACGCCATTGGTCGGCGGCGCTTCGGCGTGCGCCTGCAAGCCCGGCAGCATCAGCGCCGCCGTCAGGATGGATGCTGCGGCGACGCCGCTCTCTTTATTGATCGTCATAACGTCGCTTTCAATTGCAGCCGCAACCGCCGCCGCCCACGCCGGCGCCGCCGGACGAGGCTTCGCGGCTGGTGTAGATATGGTCGTCGTAGCGGTTGAACAACGTGCCGTCCTTGAAGGTCATCTCGCTGCGCGCGAGCGTGCCCTTCTCCCACGGCTGCACATTGCCGAGCGAGGCGCAGCCGCTCAGTGCCGCCATCAGCATCACAGCCAGTGCGGCCTTCATTTGACGGCTCCCAGCGCGGACTGGATTTTGCTTTCCAGCTCGGCGCGATCGGCCTCGCGGAAGCCGGAGTGCTCCAGCAGGACCTTGCCGTCCGGCCCAATCAGCACGCTGCTCGGCATGCCCTTGATGCCGTAGTTGCGCGGCGTCGCCCCCTGCGGATCGAAGGCGATGGCGAAGCGCGCCGGCGTCGCGGTCAGGAACTGGCGCGCGTCATCGCTCTTGGCGTCGACATTGACGCCGACGATCTGCAGGCCCTTGGCGCCATACTTGGCCTGCATCTCGTTCATCCACGGGAAGGACTGGCGGCACGGACCGCACCACGAGGCCCAGAAGTCGACGTACACCACTTTCCCCTGCAGCTTGGCCAGTTTGATTGCGCCGTCCACGCCCGGCAGGTCGAACTGCGGCGCCGGAGCGCCTTTCTCCAGCGCCTGGGCAGAGGATGCCGCCAGCGTGGCGGCAAGCATCAGCATCTTCCATTTCATTTCATGTCTCCTTTGCGACGACGCCATACGATGACGAACAGCGACAGCACCAGCAGCGCGGCCAGCGTAGGATCGGTCACGTCCTGCGAGGCCGAGCAGCCGCCGCCGCCGTGGTTGGAGGGCGATGCGTTGGGCATCGCGGTAACGCCCTGGCCGCTCAGCGCGATATTCCAGCTTGCGCCGGCGCCGGCCTGGATGGTTGCGGTGCCGTTGCTGGCGCCTGCATTGGTTGGTGCATAGCCGATCACCAGATCGCACGATGCGCCGGCTTGCAGGGTCACCGGGAAGGCGGCGCAGCCGGTGCTGTCCGCGACCACGGCGAACGGACCGCTGAAGGTGGCAGCCGACAGCGTTACCGCCGCGGCGCCGCTGTTGGTCAGCGTGAAACGGCGGGTGGCGGCGGCAGCGCCGATGGTCACCGAACCGTAGTCGAAGCTCTGTGGACTGATCGTCAGCGACGGTGCGGTGACCACCACGGCCACGCCATTGCCGTTCAGCGTCAGGTGGAACTGGGCGCCGCTGTCGGTCACCAGCATCAGGTCCGCGCTGCGGGCGCCGGGCGCCGTCGGTTTGAAGGCGGTGGTGATGGTGCAGCTGGCGCCGGAGCTGACCGAAGCGCCGGCCGCGCAGGTGCCGCCGACAACGAAGTCGCCCGGCTGGCTGCCGCCTAGCGTCAGCGTCGAGATCTTCAGCGCGGCGTTGCCGGTGTTGCCCAGCGTCGTCGTGTGTTCGGCGGCGCTGCTGCCGACCTGGGTGTCCGCGAAGACTACCGGACCGGTTTCCGACAGCACCGGCTTGGCTGTCGCTTGCGTGGTGCCGGCGCCGCTGATGCCCACTTGCAGCGCCGGTGCATTCGATGCCACCGCCAGCGTGGCGGTGACGGCGCCTTCCACCGTCGGTGCAAAGCTCACCGTGGCGACGCAATTGGCGCCGACGGCCAGCGTCGAACCGCAGTTACTGTTGCTCAGGGTGACAGCAGGCGAACCGCTCACGCCGACGCTGGCGATGTTCAGCACCACGTTGCCGGTATTGGCCAGCGTGACCGCCTGCGATACGGCGGCCGCACCGATGGTCTGCGAACCGAAGGCCACTGCGGAAGGCGTCGCGCTCAGCGCTGGCGCCGGCGCCGCAGCGGTGCCGGTCAGGTTGACGGTGGCCGCGCCTCCGCCGTTGGAGGCGTTCGATGCAAAAGTCAGGCTGGCGGCAATGGCGCCGGCGCTGGTTGGCGTGGCTTGCAGGGTTACCGTGCAGCTGCCGCCCGCCGCCACCGCAGTGCCGACAGCGCAGCTACCGCCGCGCGTGATGATGCTGGCATTGGCGCCGCCCAGCGTGATGGCGGTGAAGTTGAGCGCCGCCTGGCCGCTGTTGGTCACGGTGATGGTCGATACCGCCGACGCCGTACCGGTCAGCAGCTTGCCGAAATCGACGCTGGCCGCCGACAAGGCGATGGTCGCCTGCGGCGTGGCGTTGCCGGTGCCGTTCAGCGTCACGGCGCTGCTGCCGCCGGTGGCGTTGTGCGTGATGGTCAGCGTGGCCACACGCGCGCCGGCCGCCGTTGGCTTGAAGGTCGCCTGCACGGTGCAGTTGGCGCCGGCCGCGATGGAAGCGCCGTTGGCGCAGCTGCCGCTGCCCAGCGCGAAGTCCGCCACCGCCGCACCGCCGATGGAGATGGCGCCGATGTTCAGCGTGGCGTTGCCGGTGTTGGTCAGCGTGGCCGACAGCGGCGCGCTGACCTGGCCGATGTTGGCGCCGCTGAACGTCAGCGTCGTTGGCGCCAGCGATGCCACCGGCGCCGCCGTCACGCCCGGATTGCCGATGAAGGCTGCCAGGTCGGCGATTTCCGCCGCCGAGAACTTGCCGTTGAACAGACTGCCCATGCCGCCCAGGTTGGCGGCGAAGGCGTTGGAGATGACCGACGGCTGGTTGGCCGCTGCCAGGATGCCGTTGACGTTATTGGCCGGCGTTGGGCCGTGACAGGAAGCGCAGCTTGCGCCGCCGCTCACCGGCCCATTCAGGTACAGGCTCTTGCCGTTCAAGGCGTCCGCCGCATGCGCCCCTTGCCATGCCAGGCCAAACAGCAGGATGGCCGACGCCACCCGCGCTATCAATCGATTCATGCCACTCTCCAGTTGAAGTTATAGACCGCAGACTGAGATGGCAAGGGCGTTCATGGCACTATGGGCGACGGCGCACCAGCGCCAGCTGCGGGTGCGCTGGTACAGCAGCGCCAGCGCCAGCCCCGGCACGGTCACCGCCAGCGAATGCGGCCAGCCGGAGCGCAGGTGCAGCAGGCCGAAGGTCGCCGCCGACACCAGCACCGGCGGCGCCACCGCCTGCGGTGCGCGCCGCATCAGCCACTCCTGCAAACCCGCGCGCACCACCACCTCCTCCAGCACGGGGGACAGCACGAGCAGCAGCAGGAGCTGCCGTCCATAGAACTCAGGGATCGACCACACGGAATGTAGAACCTTTGCTTGCACATCTAGTCTGGCCGTGTATTCCGGCCAATGTGGCGAAGGTTCTAAGAATGCTTAAATTATTTTCGGCCTATGAGACGGCCCAGCCATTTGACGGCGATGCGCTTGTTGGCTTTATAAGTGTAGTCCAGCACCGCGAACTGCTCGTGCAAGGCTTCCTGCAGCATGCTGGTGGGATCGGCCGGCAGCAATTTGAGGTAGGCGTCGGCTTCGCCATAATCGCGATGGATTTCCATGCCGGCTTTTTTCGCGATGTGCATCATGGTCTTGTTGGATGACAGGCAGTGCATGTACAGCGTGTCCACGTCGTTGTTACGGCAGTGGATGGCGGCGCGCTCGAACAGCCGCGAACCGACGCCCAGGCCGCGCGCCGAGCGGCTGACCGACACACCGAATTCCGCCACCCGCTCCTTGTCGGTGACGGTGCTCGATTCGTCGCGCGGCGCAAACGCCAGGTGGCCCACCGCCACCAGCCTGAAGACGCGGTTGTAGACGCCGAACACCATGTCGCGCGAAAAGTCGATGCCGTTGACGTAGCTGGTGACCTGTTCGTCCGGCAGCACGGAGCCGAAGCGCAGCAGGCGGTCGCTATCCTCCAGTTCCAGGAAATGCCGCAGCATGCGGCGGCGGTCGCGCTCACGCAGTTCCTTGACCAGCACCGTCGGCCGCTTGCCGTTGCGGTGTTTACCCCAGCGGCGCAGCGGATTCTGGAACAGGTCGGACGAATTCATTCAGCCGACTCGTCGTCATCGGCCAGCTTGAGCGCCAGCTTGACGGCGGAAACGCGCGCCGCGTGGACGCGCTCGGGAATGCGCTGCGGCTGCTCGGCGCTGGCCTGCGCGATCTCGCCGGCGTTGACGCCGCGCGCCGCCGACAACGCGGCTTCCAGGTGCGCCATCTGTGGGAACGGCGCATCGGCATAGCTGCCGCTTGGACCGATGCGGCCGCGCGAATCGCATTCGGTCGCCTGCAGCATCTGCACGAAGCGCGCCGGCTTGCGGAAGGCGTCGCAGCGCTCCAGCAGCTTGACGATGGTGTTGGCGCGCAGTTGCAGCGCGCGGCCCACATTGCCATGCTCGCGCGCCGTCATCACCGCCAGGTCGCGGCATTCGGTCGGCACGCGCAGGCGCTTGCAGACTTCCTCCACCAGCTTGACGCCCATGCCTTCGTGGCCGTGGTGCGCCGGCCAGTTCTCGGATGGCGTCACGCCCTTGCCCAGGTCGTGCATCATGCAGGCGAAGCGCACCGGCAGCTCGCGTTCCAGCTTGGCCGAGCAGTCGATCACTTGCAGCACATGGATGCCGGTGTCGATTTCGGGATGCCATTTCTCCGGCTGCGGCACACCCCACAGCACATCCAGCTCCGGCAGGATGCGCGCCAGCGCACCGCAGTCGCGCAGCACTTCCAGCATGCGCGATGGCTTGGCTTCCATCAGCCCGCGCGACAGTTCCTGCCACACGCGCTCCGGCACCAAAGCGTCGACCTCGCCCTGCGCCACCATCTGCTTCATCAGCGCATTGGTTTCCGGCGCCACGGTAAAGTCGCTGAAACGCGCGGCAAAGCGCGCCAGGCGCAGGATGCGCACCGGGTCTTCAGCAAACGCGTCGGACACATGGCGGAAGATGCGCTTGGCGATATCGCGCTGGCCGCCATACGGATCGGTCAACGTGCCGTCGTCGGCGCGGGCGATGGCGTTGATGGTCAGGTCGCGCCGCACCAGGTCTTCTTCCAGCGTGACGTCGGCCGAGGTGTGGAACACAAAGCCCTTGTAACCCGGCGCGGTTTTGCGTTCGGTGCGCGCCAGCGCATATTCCTCCTGCGTTTTCGGATGCAGGAACACCGGGAAGTCCTTGCCCACCGGGCGGAAGCCCTTGGCGATCATTTCATCCGGCGTGGCGCCGACCACCACGTGGTCGTGGTCCTTGACCGGCAAACCAAGCAGCGCGTCGCGTACCGCGCCGCCGACAACATAAGTACGCATCATCTCAATCCGGCATGTCGGCGTCGTGCTTGGGCGCCGTTTCGGTTTCGGCCAGCGCCTCGCTGACCCAGCGCGCCACTGCCGGATGGGCCAGCACGCGCTGGCAGTAGGCGTCCAGCGCCGGCGCCAGCGTCACGCCATAGGTGCGGAAGCGCAGCACCACCGGCGCGTAGAAGGCGTCGGCCAGCGAGAACTCGCCGAACAGGAACTGGTGATGGCCGAAGCGCGACAGGCACTCTTCCCAGATTTCGCTGATACGGCCGATATCGGCCTGGGTGCCCGGCGTGCGGCCCTTGCCCGGATAGCTGCCGCGGATATTCATCGACATCGAGTTGCGCAGGTCGCTGAAGCCGGCGTGCATCTCGGCGCACACCGAGCGCGCGATGGCGCGCGCCGCCACGTCCTGCGGCCACAGATGCAGCTCGGGGAACTGCTCGGCCAGATATTCGCAGATGGCCATGCTGTCCCAGATGGTCATCTCGTCGCCGGCCAGCAGCACCGGCACGCGGCCGGAAGCCGAGTAGCTGCAAATGCGATTGGCGGTGTCGTCCTGGTCCAGCAGCACGCGCACTTCCTGGAACGGAATGCCGAAGGCGACCATCGCCACCCACGGCCGCATCGACCAGGACGAGTAGTTTTTATTCCCGATGACCAGCGTCAGGCCGGGCGAACGCGCCGCTTCCAGGGTTTGCGTCAGGCTGGGATCAAGTTTGGTAGTCTGCATGGTGGTACGTCCTGTATGGTGAACAATCAGCGCGCTGCAATTAGCGTGGAGCGAAGCTGGTTTCCTGCTCTTCCGCTTCTGTGTAGCCTTTCGGTGCGACGGTGCCCAGGCGCGCCTTCAGCGATTGCGGCCGCCCTTCGAACAGCGCCGCGTAATAGGTCGAATTCGACATCACGTTCTTGACGTAGGTGCGCGTCTCGACATAAGGAATCGATTCGATGAAGACGGTGCTGTCCATCGGCTTGGTCAGCGTGGCGCGCCAGGTGCGCAGGCGGCCCGGCCCGGCGTTGTAGGCGGCGGTGGCCAGCACCTCGTTGCCGTCCATATTCCCCAGCACCATGTTCAGGTAGTTCGTGCCCAGCATGATGTTGTAGCGGACGTCGCTCAGCATGTCCTGCGCGAAGTCGGTCAGGCCGATCTTCTTGGCGACCCAGCGGCCGGTGGACGGCATCACCTGCATCAGGCCGGACGCGCCAACGTGCGACTGCGCGTCCATGATGAAACGCGACTCTTGCCGGATCAGGCCATACACCCAGGCCTTGTCCAGGCCCAGCGTCTGCGTGGCCGGGTGCATGACGTCATTGTGCGGCGACGGGAAGCGTTGCGTGTAGTCGACCTGGATGCGGGTGCGCTCCGAGGTGTTGACCATGCGGTCGAGGATATTGTTCTGGCGCGCGTATTCGGCGGCGGCCAGGTGTTCGCGTTCGCTCAGGCCGCGCAGGCCCCAGTTCCATTCGCGCGTGCCCTCAAAGCGCAGGCGCATGTTGAAGAACTTCAGCGCGCGCTGGAAGTTGGGATTGGCGGCGATCGGCGCGATTTCCGCCGGCGTGATCGGCGCGCCGGCCGCCGGAATGGTAATCAGCTTGCCGGATTCCTCCAGCGCCAGCTGGCCGTAGTAGTTGGACTGGTCCGAGATGCTGCGGAACAGCTGCAGCGCCTCGCCAGTGGGCTGACTGGTGACGCCGTCACGCGCCATCAGCGCGCGGCCCAGCCAGTAAACCCAGGTCGGCTCGCTGCGCAGCGCGGCCGGCATGGCGCGGATATTGTTCTCCACCTGGCGCCAGTCGCCGTTGCGCAGCGCGATGCGGGTCTTCCACTGAATCTGGTCGATCGACAGCGGGGCGCCGTTGGCGCGCTTCCAGTAGTCGGTGGTTTCCGGCGCCAGCGTGTACGACGATTGCAGCGCGATCGCGGCCCAGCCCTGCTGCTGTTCCTGCGCCGTCATTTTCGGCGCGGCCTTGTTCAGCGCCAGCACCGCCAGCTTGGTGCTGGTCTTGGCCAGGCGGCCGATGGCGACGATGTAGATCTGGTGTTCGACCTTGCCGGCGCCGATGCCCTTGGCGACGGCCAGTGTCGGCAGGTCCACCGCCTGCACGGCTTTCTTTTCCGGGCCGTCGAGCAGCGCGACGATGCGGCGCGCCTGGCCGGTGGCATTGTGCTCGCCGGAGAGGCGCAGCTGCGCATACAGGTCGTCGGTGTTGAACTGGCCGTTCTGGTACAGGGTAGCGATCAAATCGGCGCACGGCTGGCCGTAGACGCTGGGCGCGGTCAGCAAGGCGCGCGCTTCGTCGGCGACCTTCTGGCCCTTGAGCGCGCGCGAGATCAGCGCGTAGCATTTGACCTGGGTGTCGTCGTTCAGCACGAACAGCGGATACTGTTCGTCGAAGGTGGCCCAGTCGCGTTTGCGGCCCAGTTCCAGCAGCCAGTCGTTACGCAGGCGGTCGACGATGGCCTGGCCCTGATAGCGCTGGAAAAAATCGCGGATTTCCGGTGCGGTGACATCCTTCAGGCGGGATTTCAGCCGATAATAATCAACGTAGGACGGAATGGAATAGCTGGTCAGGCGGGCGGCGTAGAAATCCACTTTGCTGGCGTCGTCCTGGCGTACAGCGTCGCGCAACAGCAGGAAGGAATCGTCGTCCCTGCGGCTATCTGCGCTGATGTCGTCGGCTTGGGCAAACGTGGTGAAGGCAACGACAAAGGCGCCGGCAATCCATTTCGAAGCAGAAATCACTGTGCAACTCTCTAAAGTCTTGAACCAAATATGACCAGCGACCCTAGAATACCACGCAGCGCCTCCGTCTCACCAGTACAGAAGGCGGATTTGCGCAGGCAGCTGCTGACCGCGCGGCGGGCTATTGACAGCGCCACGCGCGCGGCCTGGGACCGGGCGATTGGCGAGCAGGTGGTGGCGTGGTGGAAGGCGGCGCGGCCGGCGGCATTGGGTGTGTATTGGCCGTTGCGCGACGAGCCGGATCTGCATGCGGCGTATGCGGAGTTGGAGCGCCTGGGTGCGCGGCTGCTGCTGCCGGTGGTGGTGCAAAAGGATGCGGCGCTGGAGTTTGCGGACTGGCGTATCGGTGAGGCGATGGTCAAAGATGCAATGGGGGTGGCGGTGCCGGCTGATTTGCGCTTGCAGGCGGCGTATCCGCCGGCGCTGCTGGTGCCTTGCCTGGGCTTTAACCCGGAAGGCTACCGGCTGGGATATGGTGGGGGGTTCTATGACCGCACCTTGGCGCGACACCCCCGGCCGCGCGCACTCGGCATCGCATACAGCAGCTTGCAAATCGTTTTCGCCGCGGATGCACACGATGTGGCGCTGGACGGCGTGCTCACCGAAATCAGCGGCCTTCAACCCGCAATGCGGCCAGCAGGGGCCCGGCCCACTGGGCCGGCGGGGCGAAGCCCCTGACCTGCCCCTGGGTCAGACCAAGCGTTGCCACAACGCGGTCGTTGCCGCCGCCTGGTTCATGCTGTAGAAATGCAGCCCCGGCGCCCCGCCCTGCAGCAACCGTTCGCACAACGCCGTCACCACATCCAGCCCAAAGGCCTTGATCGACGCCGAGTCATCGCCAAAACTGGCCAGCTTCAATCGCACCCAGCGCGGAATCTCCGCGCCGCACATGTCCGAGAAGCGCATCAGCTGCGTGTAATTCGTAATCGGCATGATGCCCGCCACGATCGGCACATCGATCCCCAGCTTGCGGGTCTGCTCGACAAACTGGAAATACGCATCCGCATTGTAGAAATACTGCGTGATCGCCGCATTCGCGCCGGCCTTGATCTTGCGCTCGAACGCCAGCAAGTCATCCTGCGGCGACTTGGCCTGCGGGTGCACTTCCGGATACGCTGCCACTTCGATGTGGAACCAGTCGCCGGTCTCCTGGCGAATGAACTCCACCAGCTCGTTCGCATAGCGGAACTCGCCCGCCGCGCCATAGCCGCTCGGCAGGTCGCCGCGCAGCGCCACGATGCGCTTGATGCCGTGCGACTTGAACTCGCCCAGGATCTCGCGGATCGATTCGCGCGTGCCGCCCACGCAGGACAGGTGCGGCGCCGCCTGTTCGCCGGCGGCGAGGATCTCGACCACGGTGTCCAGCGTGCCGCGCTGCGTGCTGCCGCCGGCGCCGAAGGTCACGGAGAAATATTTAGGCTTCAGCTCGGACAGCTTGGCGCGCGTGACGCGCAGCTTTTCCGCGCCTTCCGCCGTTTTCGGCGGGAAAAATTCGATACTGAAATTCGGATTATCCATCTGAGTTCTTCAAAAGTAAGGTAGACAGAGCCCAGGAAATAATGCTGTACAACACGGCGCCACCGACGGCGGACAGGAAGCTGTCGACGTGGAAACCATCCACCCATTGCGCCACCAGCCAGAACATGAAGCCGTTGACGAGGAAGATGAACAGGCCCAGCGACAACAAGGTCACAGGCAACGTCAGCAACAGCAGCACAGGTCGTATCAGCGTATTGACCAGGCCCAGTACAAGAGCCGCGACGAGGGCTGCGCCTATGCTTGTGACATCGACGGAATGCATCAGGTAAGGCACTGCCAGCAAGGCAACTGCATTGATTAACCAGGTAAGGACCAAACGCATAAGAAGTTCTCGCTGCAAAAAAAGCGGGGCCAGCGGCCCCGCCCTTAACGATTAATAACGGTAGTGGTCAGGCTTGTACGGACCTTCCTGCGTCACGCCGATGTAGTCGGCCTGCTCCTGGGTCAGCACGGTCAGCTGCGCGTTCAGTTTTTTCAACTGCAGGCGCGCCACTTTTTCGTCCAGGTGCTTCGGCAGCACGTACACGCCGACCGGGTACTTGGCGGTGTTGGCGTACAGCTCGATCTGGGCGATGGTCTGGTTGGCGAACGACGACGACATCACGTACGACGGGTGGCCCGTGCCGCAACCCAGGTTCACCAGGCGGCCTTCGGCCAGCAGGATGATGCGCTTGCCCGATGGGAAGATCACGTGATCGACCTGCGGCTTGATGTTTTCCCAGGTGTATTTCTTCAGCGACGCGACATCGATCTCGTTGTCGAAGTGGCCGATGTTGCAGACGATGGCCTGGTCCTTCATCTTGAGCATGTGCGCTTCGGTCAGGATGTGATAGTTGCCGGTGCAGGTGACGAAGATGTCGCCGTGTTCGGCAGCGTAGTCCATGGTCACGACGCGGTAGCCTTCCATCGCGGCCTGCAGTGCGCAGATCGGATCGATCTCGGTCACCCACACTTGCGCCGACAGCGCGCGCATGGCCTGGGCCGAACCCTTGCCGACGTCACCGTAACCGGCGATGACGGCGACCTTGCCGGCGATCATTACGTCGGTGGCGCGCTTGATGCCGTCGACCAGCGATTCGCGGCAGCCGTACAGGTTGTCGAATTTCGATTTGGTGACGGAGTCGTTGACGTTGATGGCCGGGAAGGCCAGCTTGCCTTCCTTGTGCATCTGGTACAGGCGGTGCACGCCGGTGGTGGTCTCTTCGGTCACGCCCAGGATGTGCGGCAGGCGCTTGGAGTACCAGGCCGGGTCGATCGCCAGGTGGGCCTTGATGGCGTTGAACAGGCAGATCTCTTCTTCCGAGCCAGGCGCAGCCAGGACCGAGATGTCTTTTTCAGCGCGGGCGCCCAGGTGCAGCAGCAGGGTGGCGTCGCCGCCGTCGTCCAGGATCATGTTCGAGTAGACCGGGTTGCCCGCGGCGTCCGCTGGCCATTCGAAGATGCGGTGGGTGTAGTCCCAGTATTCGTCCAGGGTTTCGCCCTTGATGGCGAACACCGGCGTGCCGGCGGCGGCGATGGCGGCGGCGGCGTGGTCCTGGGTCGAGTAGATGTTGCACGACGCCCAGCGGACGTCGGCGCCCAGCGCTTCCAGCGTCTGGATCAGCACGGCGGTCTGGATGGTCATGTGCAGCGAACCGGTGATGCGTGCGCCTTTCAGCGGCTGGGCGGCGGCGAATTCCTCGCGGATCGCCATCAGGCCTGGCATTTCGGTTTCGGCGATCTTGATTTCTTTGTTGCCCCATGGCGCCAGGGAGATGTCGGCGACCAGGTAGTCTTGAGCGGTTTTGAGTACGGCGTTCATCACGCCCTCCTTTCATGTGTTGAAAAAAGTAACGTGAGCGCGGTTTGGATCTCCGAGCCTGGCGAAAGCTAGTTCGTCGCAGCGCTCCTCGGAACGTGCATTTTAGCATCGTTGCGCCCGGAAGGCGACAACAATCCTGCCGCTTGCGCTGGCTCAATGCCCGCTTTGCGGTTGCCAAATACGCTAGCTTCTTTATGCGGAGCAGACCATGGCCATCGATCCACGCGATGTCATTTGGGACGAGGCGCAAGATCTGCTGTACCACGTCAGCTATGCTGAAACGCTCATTACAGCGTTGCTGGCACGTTGGGTATGGCTGGATACCATCAGCAAGATCGTTGTGGCAATCTCATCCGGAGGAGCTGCCCTAACAGGGCTCGTGTTCTGGAAAAACAGCGACTATACTTTCCTGTGGCCGATGTTCACGTCTGCCAGCACCTTGTTGGCAATTATATCCAGTCAACTTGACGTTGCCGAAAAGTTGAAGAGGCACTCAAGCTCGACCGCCGAGCTCCGCAATCTAGGCATGGAAATAGGTTCCATGATTGTCCGCATGAAAATCAATAGCGGCTTTCCAGTGGCGGAGTTTGAAGAGCAGCTACTGGAGTTGCGTAGAAAATATGGCTCGGAAACAGCAAAATTTTTGCACGATTTACTGTTGACTCGACATTTGCGCAGTGACGCGCAAGTAATGACCAATCAAAAACTGGATATATCATGATCCCGACCGAAGATCCTCGTCGTAAGTACCTCCCGCCCAATCCGATACCTCCTTTGCCCAAAAGGCCCAAATAAAAACGCCCCGGAGTCCGGGGCGTTTGGTTTCATGCGGAGAGTGATTACTTCAGGCCGGCTGCGTCGCGCAGGATGGCGGCCTTGTCGGTGCGCTCCCAGCTGAATTCCGGCTCTTCGCGGCCGAAGTGACCGTAGGCGGCGGTCTTGGCGTAGATCGGACGCAGCAGGTCCAGCATCTGCACGATGCCTTTCGGACGCAGGTCGAAGTGCTCCATCACCAGCTGGGCGATCTTGTCGTCCGGGATCACGCCGGTGCCTTCGGTGTACACGGTGATGTTGATCGGACGCGCCACGCCGATGGCGTACGACACCTGCACCTGGCACTGGCGCGCCAGACCAGCCGCCACCACGTTCTTGGCCACATAACGCGCCGCGTAGGCCGCCGAACGGTCCACCTTCGATGGATCCTTGCCCGAGAACGCGCCGCCGCCGTGCGGCGATGCGCCGCCGTAGGTGTCGACGATGATCTTGCGGCCGGTCAGGCCGCAGTCGCCCTGCGGACCGCCGATGACGAAGCGGCCGGTCGGGTTGACCAGGTACTTGGTGTCCTGCAGCCACTCTTTCGGCAGCACCGGCTTGATGATCTCTTCGATCACCGCTTCTTCAATTTGCTTGTGCAGCATTTCCGGCGCATGCTGGGTCGACAGCACCACGGTGTCCACCGCGACCGGACGGCCATTGACGTAACGCAGCGTGACTTGCGATTTGGCATCCGGACGCAGCCATGGCAGGCGGCCATCCTTGCGCAGCTGCGACTGGCGCTCGACCAGGCGGTGCGCGTAGTGGATCGCGGCGGGCATCAGCTCGGCGGTCTCGTCGCAGGCGTAGCCGAACATCAGGCCCTGGTCGCCAGCGCCCTGGTCCAGGTCCAGGCCGGCGCCTTCGTCCACGCCCTGGGCGATGTCCGGCGATTGCTTGTCGTAAGCCACCAGCACGGCGCAGCCGCGGTAGTCGATGCCGTAGTCGGTGTTGTCGTAGCCGATG
The DNA here is from genome assembly GCF_009674565.1 of Duganella aquatilis. Classification (GTDB taxonomy): domain Bacteria; phylum Pseudomonadota; class Gammaproteobacteria; order Burkholderiales; family Burkholderiaceae_D; genus Rugamonas; species Rugamonas aquatilis. The sequence continues at coordinate 96,660 of NZ_WKJL01000016.1, read as the reverse complement.
CGCTTGATGGTTTCGCGGGCGACGCCGATGTAGTCGACATTGGCGTGGGTGGTGATTTCACCTGCCAGCACCACCAGGCCGGTGTTGCACAGCGTTTCGGCGGCGACCCGGGCTTTCGGGTCCTGGGCCAGAATCGCGTCGAGGATGGCGTCGGAAATCTGGTCAGCAACCTTGTCTGGGTGACCTTCCGAAACGGATTCCGAGGTGAAAAGATAATCATTAGACATCGCAAGCTCCTGATATGGTTTGAGAAAACGGTCGCATACCAGCACGGCTTGCGACGCTTTAGCGATATTTATATCCCGCATCGCAAGTTGTCATTAACTCAGCGGTTACTACTTAACGTGGTATTTTACGCTTTTTTAAAAAAGCTTGCTTCTAACACAGGCAGAATTTTCTCATGCTGGTTCCCATCTTCCGTTTTCTCTCGATTTTCCCGCTGTCCTTCCTGCACGCGGCCGGCGCCGCGCTGGGCTGGCTGGTGTACTGGGCCTCGCCGTCCTACCGCCGCCGCCTGCGCGACAACATGGCGCAGGCCGGCTATAGCCAGCACCTGTCGGCCGCCGTGGCCGAAGCCGGCAAAAGCATGTTCGAGCTGCCCTTCATCTGGTGCGCCGATCCGGCCCGCGTGTCGCGCCACGCCACGCTGGAGAACTGGGAACTGGTGCAGACCGAACTGGACGCCGGCCGCGGCATTGTGTTCATGACGCCACACCTGGGCTGCTTTGAAATCGTCGCGCAGGAAATCGCCCTGCGCACCGAACTGATGGTGATGTACCGGCCGCCGAAAAAAGCCGCGCTGAAGCCGCTGATCGAAGGCGCCCGCGCGCGCAAGAACCTGCTGCTGGCGCCGGCAAACATGTCCGGCGTGCGCATGCTGGCCAAGTTCCTCAAGAAGGGCCAGCCGGTCGGCGTGCTGCCCGACCAGGTGCCGCAGGAAGGCGAAGGCGTGTGGGCCAAGTTCTTCGGCCGCGACGCCTACTCGATGACCCTGCCGGCCAAGCTGGCCCAGCTGGGCGACGCCACCGTCATCATCACCTACGCCGAGCGGCTGCCGGCAGGACGCGGCTATGTGGTACGCTTCGTGCCCTTTGACGGCACGCTGGACGGCGACAACGCCGCCCAGGCGCAAGCGATCAACAGCGCCATGGAGCGCCTGATCGCCCGCAATCCGTCGCAATATTACTGGAGCTATAACCGCTACAAGGTGCCGCACGGCATAGCCGCACCGGTGGCGGGAGAACACGCATGAAACTGACGTTGGGATTGATGTGGCTGCTGCACTGGCTGCCACTGCCGCTGCTGGGCCGCTTTGGCGACGCCATCGGCACTTTATTGTTTGCGACGCTGCGCTCGCGCCGTCACATCGCGCTGACCAATCTGCGCCTGTGCCTGCCGGAGCTGACCGAGGCGGAACGGGTGGACATCGCCCACCGCCATTTCCAGGCCTATTCGCGCAGCGTGTGGGAACGCGCGGTGCTGTGGTGGGCGCCTGAAGCGCGCCTGAAACGCCTGATCCAGATCGAACCGAACGGCGTCATTCCTGTTGCCGAGATGACCGACAAGCCGACCATCCTGCTGTGCCCGCACTTTGTCTGCCTGGACGTGGCCGGCGCCTCGATCGCCATGGAAGCCAGCGCCTCGTCGATGTACGTGACGCAGAAGAACGCCGCCTTCGACCAGGTGCTGCGCGCCGGCCGCGCCCGCTTCAAGCCGGTCAAGCTGTTCACCCGTCAGGACGGCATCAAGCCCATCCTGCGTGCGCTGCGCGACAAGCTGCCCTACTTCATGCTGCCGGACATGGATTTCGGCGAGAAGGATGCCGAATTCGTGCCCTTCTTCGGCGTCGAGGCCGCCACGCTGACCGCCACCGCCCGCATCGCCGCCACCACCGGCGCGCAGGTGATGCCGGTGATCGCCACCTTCCTGCCGAATTACCAGGGATGGCGTGTGAAATTCTACCCAGTGTGGGACAATTACCCTGGCGACGACATGGTGGCCGCCACCCGCCGCATGAACCAGTTCATCGAGGAGCGCGTGCGCGAAGCCCCGGCCGAATACTTCTGGACCCACAAACGTTTCAAGACCCGCCCGAACGGCGAGCCTTCGCTGTACAGCAAAAAATAAACCGCCCATGAAACTCAAATTCACCAAAATGCACGGCGCCGGCAACGATTTCGTCGTCATCGACGGCGTCAACCAGCACATCGACTTCACGCCAGCGCAGTGGAAGCTGCTGGGCGACCGCCGCTTCGGCGTCGGCGCCGACCAGATCCTGCTGGTGGAAAAGCCGACCGAGGCCGGCTGCGATTTCCGCTACCGCATCTTCAACGCCGACGGCGGCGAAGTGGAGCAGTGCGGCAACGGCTCGCGCGCCTTCGTCAAGTTCGTCTCGGAGAAGGGCCTGACCGACCAGCGCAGCATCACCGTGCAGACCAAGGCCGGCGTCATCGCGCCGCGCCTGGAGGCGGACGGCAGCATCACGGTCGACATGGGCGCGCCTATCCTGGAACCGGGCCGCGTGCCGTTCGACGCCGAAGGCCTGCAGGGCGAGCCGCAAGGCCGCGACACGCTGTGGCCGCTGGTGCTGGAACTGGGCGGCGCGCGCGAAAGCGTGCTGATTTCGGCGGTATCGATGGGCAATCCGCACGCGGTGCAGGTGGTCGATGATGTCGACGCCGCGCCGGTGGAACTGACCGGCCCGCTGATCGAGCACCACGTGCGCTTCCCGAACCGCGTCAACGCCGGCTTCATGCAGATTATCGACCGCCAGCACGTCAAGCTGCGGGTGTTCGAGCGCGGCGTCGGCGAAACGCTGGCCTGCGGCACCGGCGCCTGCGCGGCGGCCGTGGCCGGCATCCGCCGCGGCCTGCTGGACAGCCCGGTGCGCATCGACGCGCGCGGCGGCCAGCTGTCGATCAGCTGGGACGGCGAAGGCCAGCCGGTATGGCTGACCGGCCCCGCCGTGACGGTGTTCGAAGGCGAAATCGAAATCTGAGCCGTGATTCAGGCAGCGGCCAGCAACTCGTCCGCCACGCCGGCCGGCAACCAGGTCTTGAGCCGGTACAGGCGCTGGCGGTAGTTGCCTTCCCAGCCATCCGGCCCGCTGTCGATGGACTCAAACAGGCGCACGATGCGGTCCAGCGCCTGCCGCTCGCGCGCCGTGCGCAGCAGCACCAGCCGGCGCTTGCTGCGGCCGTAGCTGGCGCGGATATCCACCACCAGGCAATGGCCGTGGTCGGCCGTCTTCACATCCAGCAATAACGCTTCCGCCCGGCTCAGGCCGAACAGCGCGGCCAGCTCCAGCCGCGCCGCCAGCAAGGGCTGGCTTTCCAATAATTCCCGCGTCAGGCAGGTGACGATGCTGGTGATCCAGTCCGCTTCCTTGGCCACGCACGCCACCCGCTCCAGCGCGGCTTCCGCCTGCGGGCAGCCCTGCGCCGCGGCCTTCTGCAGCCAGTAGGCGGCGCGCACGTCGCTGTGTTCGTCGGCGCGGCGGTTGCGCCAGGCGTAGATGCCGCACTCCAGCTGCGCGCCGCAATGTCCCATCTCCGCCGCCCGCTCCAGATAGCCTTGCGCCTCGGCCACGCAGCGCTGCGAAAATTCCGGTTTCAGGTAGATGCGCGACAGCGCGAACCACGCGTCCGCCAGGCCCTGCTCGCCGGCCAGCGTCAGCCAGCGGATGGCGCGCTTGAAGTTGACGGCGGCGATGCCCTGGCTCTGGCGCTTGCCTTCGCCATCCATGCGCGCGAACCACAGTCCCAGCGCCAGCTGGGCGTTGCGTTCACCGCCGTAGGCAGCCAGTTCGCGGCACTGCTGCAATGCGGCGTCGCTGCCGGTGGGCGGCAGCAGTTCGGCGCAGCGCGCCAGCAAGGTCAGCAGCTGCGGCGCCGGCTGCCAGTCGGCCATGCGCGCCACTTCGGCGTCGGCCGGCGCGGCGGCCAGCAGCGGCCGCAGCAAGGGACGCGCCTGTTGTAGAAACGCCGCGTGGTTTTGCTGCCACAGCTGGTCCAGCTGGGCCTGTTGTTGCGCGCTCAGCGCATGGTCGCCATGCAAGGGTAGTGCCGGTTGACGCGCCAACATGGACGGGCGCGGCGGCGGCGCGGCGGATGGCGCGCTGTGCTGGCACAAGGGCGCCGGCGCGGGCGGCTGCGCCAGCTGGGCCAGCACCTGCCCGGCCGCCGCGATGCCGGCGTCGCAGGCGCGCTGATACCAGCGCAGCACATCCGGCGCGCAGTGGCGGGCGATTTCAACGGGAATATGGCTGCCGATCAGGCGCCACGCTTCATCGCGCTCCTGTCGGGCGGCGCGCTCCAGCCAGTGCAGCGCGGTTGGCACATTACGCGGCAGGCTGGCGCCACCGAACAGGTACAGCTTGCCCAGCGCCAGTTGGCAGTCCGCGTCTCCGGCGCGGGCGCCCCTGATGATCCCTAACTCTTCTCGATTGGCCATTGTCTCTGCATGCAAGTCATCGAAGCGGGGGGCGCCACTGTGCGGTCCGCGGCGCCATTTGTATCCTAGTGTAGCGTGCCATCTGCGCCACACGCTAAACAATATGCGCGCGCGGATTGATCTGCCACAAGCGATGCCCCCCTCCCCCGCCTGTACGCTAGAGCTGTTCTGATGCCCGAATGAAAGCAAACAAGGCCCCCTCCGGGCCCGATAAGTTGGCAGATTAACGTTTCGAAAATACAACAATAAGCCCTGGTTCCGCGGCTTTCGACCAAAACAAGCCGTTCCACTCGACCATTCCAGCGCCATCGCGGCAGCGACCTATTAATGTTCCAGCAACCGGTCAGGTAGCGGTGGGGATGAGAAATACACTTATAAAAGGAATAAAAATGAAGAAAACTTTGGTGGCTCTGGCATTCACGGGCGTTTTCTCCGGCGCATACGCGCAATCGTCGGTCAGCATTTACGGCACCCTGGACGCCGGGGTGTCGCGCCGCACCGACACCGACATCACCGCTGTCGGCAAGCGCGACAACAACAAGCTGGGCTTCCGCGGCGTAGAAGACCTCGGCAGCGGGCTGAAGGCCCTGTTCCAGCTGGAAATCCGCTACGAGCCGGACACCGGCGTCATCGAAAACACCGTGCGCCCGCTGTTCCAGGGCCAGAGCCGGGTCGGCCTGCAGGGCGACTTCGGCACGCTGCGCCTGGGCCGCGGCCTGAGCGCCTTCCAGGAAACCAGCACCGCCTTCGAACCCTGGTCCGGCATGCCGGCCGTGGCCGGCTACCAGACCGACCTGCAAGTGGCCGGCTACACCAGCGATCCGATGAGCGTGGCCGGCAATTCGCTGAACCGCTTCTCCAACGCCGTGTTCTACAACTCGCCGGTGGTCGCCAACATCTTCCAGCTGAACCTCACCGTCGCCAGCCGCGAGGCCAACAACAACCCGATCATCATCGGCCGCGGCACCGCCGCCGCGCCGCAGTTCCCGGCCAACAGCATGGCGGCCAAGTACCCGTACTCGGTCAGCGCCACCGCCACCCAGGGCCCGTTTGCCGCCTACGCCGCCTACGAGCGCAACGCCGTGGCCACCAAGCTGTGGTCGCTCGGCGCCTCGTTCAAGCCGATCAACGACCTCAAGCTGATGGCCACCTACCAGCGCCAGGACCAGGACTTCAGCGTGCCGATCAATCCGATCACCAAGGCCTGGATGATCGGCGCCAACTACAACATCGGCCCCGGCATGGTGCGCGCCGGCATCGGCCGCAAGACGCCGGACAACGCGCTCAACGTCGCCACCATCGCCAAGACCAAGCAATTCTCGCTGGGCTACGACTACAACTTCTCGCCGCGCACCTATGTGTACGTGGACGGCACCCGCCGCAAAGCAACCGCGACCACCACCTTTAATTTCTACAGCGTCGGTATCCACCACAACTTCTAAGGTTGAGCAGTCGGCAGAAACTGCCAGCATGAGTTGGGGAATGACGGGCATGGGTCACCATGTCCGTTTTTTTTCGTTTAGAATTGCACACCAACCTCGCATACAAAGTACCTCAATGACCGCTCCACTGGATTCCACCCTCGTCGCGCAGTACCTGACCGACCACCCGCAATTCTTCGAAGAACACGCTGATTTGCTGGGTGAAATCAAACTGGCCAGTCCGCTGACCGGCCGCGCCGTCTCGCTGCAGGAACGCCAGATGGAAGTGTTGCGCGACAAATACAAAACGCTGGAACTGCGCATGAGCAACCTGATGCGCCTGGCGTCGGAAAACGAAGCCATCGCCAACAAGTTCCACCGCTGGACCCAGGTGCTGCTGCAATCGGAAGACGTCGGCTCGATGCCGCACGCGGTCGCCAGCGGCCTGAAAAACAGTTTCGAGGTGCCGCAGGTCACGCTGCGCATCTGGGGCGCCGCCCCGGACTACGCCGACGAATGGTTCGTCAAGGGCGTGTCGGAAGACGCGCGCATCTTCGCCAACAGCCTGCTGGCCCCGTACTGCGGCGCCAACAAGGACTTCGAGGCGGTGCGCTGGCTGGACGATCCGAGCGCCGTGGTGTCCACCGTCATCATCCCGCTGCGCAAGCCGGGCGACAAGCAAGCCTTCGGCCTGCTGATCATGGGGTCGCAGGACGCCAACCGCTTCACCTCGCTGATGGCCACCGACTTCCTGATCCACATCGGCGAAACCTCCAGCACCGCGCTGGCCTGGCTGCTGGCCTGAAGCCTGAGATCATGGGCGCCGCGCCGGACAGCAAGCTGGCCTGGATCGACGCCTATCTCGCCCACCTGCGCGGCGTGCGCCAGCTGTCGCCGCACACCACCGCCGCCTACGCCCGCGACCTGCAGGAACTGGCCGCGCTGTCCGGCGAGCAGGACTGGACCGCGCTGGACCACCACGCGGTGCGCCGCCTGACCGCCAGGCTGCACGCGCAGCAACTCGATCCCCGCTCCATCGCCCGCAAGCTGTCCAGCTGGCGCGGCTTTTTCAACTGGCTCGGAGAGCACGTAACGCTGGCGGCCAACCCGGTGCAGGGCGTGCGTGCGCCGAAACAGGCCAAGACCCTGCCGCGCGCGCTGTCGGTGGACGACGCCGTGCAGCTGGTGGCGCCGTCCCGGCCCGTGGCCGGCGCCGCGCCCGAGCCGGCCGAGCTGTGCAACCGCGCCATGTTCGAACTGCTGTATTCCAGCGGCCTGCGGGTGTCCGAACTGGCCGGGCTGGACGTCACGCCCGGCAAAAGCAGCCTCGGCTGGGTGGAAATCGGCAACCGCGAGGTGACCGTCACCGGCAAGGGCAACAAGCGGCGCGTGGTGCCGGTCGGCGCGGCCGCCATGGATGCGCTGCACGCCTGGCTGGCGGTGCGGCCGGCGCCGGCCGACGGCGGCGACGCCCTGTTCCTCAGCACGCGCGGCAGCCGCGTCACGCCGCGCGTGATCCAGCAGCGCCTGCAAGCCCACGGCGTGGCCCATGGCGCGCCGGTGCACGTGCATCCGCACATGCTGCGCCACTCCTTCGCCTCGCACGTGCTGCAATCGTCGGGCGACCTGCGCGCGGTGCAGGAAATGCTGGGCCACAGCAGCATCAGCTCGACCCAGGTCTACACGGCGCTGGATTTCCAGCACCTGGCCGAGGTCTACGATAAAGCCCATCCGCGCGCCAAAGTGAAGTAAAGGTGGGCTGGCGCACCGCGGTGCTGATATTGCTCAATTGGACGAATTGCAAGCGCCAGAAAAATTCCGGCATAATCAGCCGATTGCATTAACGCATTTTGAAACGATACCTACCCATGTCCATGATTCCCACCACCATCCTGACCGGCTTCCTCGGCGCCGGCAAAACCACGCTGCTCAACCGCATCCTGCAGGAAGAGCACGGCATGCGCATTGCCGTCATCGAGAATGAATTCGGCCAGGAAAACATCGACAACGAAATCCTGGTGCAGGACACCGGCGAGCAGATCGTGGAAATGAACAACGGCTGCATCTGCTGCACCGTGCGCGGCGACCTGATCGTCGCCCTCAGCAGCCTGGCGCAGAAGCGCGAAGCCGGCGAGATCCAGTTCGACCGCGTGGTGATCGAGACCACCGGCCTGGCCAATCCCGGCCCGGTGGCGCAGACCTTCTTCGTTGACGAGGAAGTGGGCGCTAACTACATGCTTGACGCCGTGGTCACTGTGGTGGACGCCCGCCACGCCATGGACCAGCTGGACCAGCACGAGGAAGCCCAGCGCCAGGTCGGTTTCGCCGACAAGATCCTGCTGTCCAAGACCGACCTGGTGACCGAGGAACAGCTGGCCGCACTGACCGCCCGCCTGGCCCGCATCAACCCGCGCGCGCCGATCAGCAAGTCCGACTTCGGTCGCGCGCCGATCGCCGAGGTGATGGACCTGAAAGGCTTCAACCTCAACGACAAGCTGGAACTGGACCCGGACTTCCTGCTGACCGAGCAGACCCATGAAGACGGCCACGTCCACGACGAGCACTGCGGCCACGACCACCATGGCCACGATCACGATCATCACGATCACCACCACAGCCACCACACCGACGACATCGCCGCCTTCGTGTTCAAGAGCAACCGTCCGTTCGACACCGCCAAGCTGGACGAATTCCTCGGCGGCCTGGTGAATGTCTACGGTCCTCGCATGCTGCGCTACAAAGGCGTATTGTTCATGCAGGACGCCGACCGCAAGGTAGTATTCCAGGGCGTGCACCAGATTATGGGCAGCGACCTGGGCGCGAAATGGGGAGAAAACGACGTTCGCGGCAGCAAAATGGTATTTATAGGTAAAAATCTGCCCAAAGACATCTTTATTAGCGGTTTAGAACAATGTCTGGTATAAACTATCCCGGTTTTGTGGGGATGGTTAAATAGCCACAAAATTCGGGCTGATTAATTTGATTGAAAACTCTGTCGTATCGAAGGTAAGCGAAGTTATGACCAAAACTAATAAATCGACCCCCGCCGCCGCCGAGCGCATCCTGACCGAAGAAGAAATTCTGAAGATGGATGACAAGGACTATATGAACCCAGCGCAAATGGCTTTCTTCAAGGCCAAGCTGCAACAGCTGGAAAAAGAGCTGCTGAAAAACGCCGGCGAAACCACCGAACACCTGCGCGAAACCGTGCTGGTGCCGGACCCGGCCGACCGCGCCACCATCGAAGAAGAACACGCGCTGGAACTGCGCACCCGCGACCGCGAGCGCAAGCTGCTGAAAAAAGTCCAGCAATCGATCGCGGCGATCGACGCCAACGACTATGGCTGGTGCGAAGAAACCGGCGAACCGATCGGCATTCCACGCCTGATCGCCCGTCCGACCGCGACGCTGTCGCTGGAAGCCCAGCAACGCCGCGAACTGAAGCAGAAGCTGTACGGCGATTAATCCCGTCCACGCCCGACAAAAAAGCACGCGCCTGACACCGCGTGCTTTTTTTACGTAAATTTTCATTTCCCGTTTGATACATGCTGCGGCAAACGCGGCGCTTCCGGCTACACTATGGCGATGGGATTGTTCTCTCTCTTCAAAAAAGCCGACACGCTGCCGCCGCTGACCGACGACGAGCAGGCACGGCTGGCCGCAAATAGCGAACTGGAGCGCCAACACCAGCAAGCGCGCCAGCGCGAGATCGCCCGCGCCACCGCCATGAAGATCGATGCCATCGAATCGGCGATGGAAGCCGACATTTTCAATCTGCCGGAACCGGCCTGGGGCAGCCAGCGCCCAGCCCGCGCCGCCAGCGCTGGCGACAACGACGTGCCGGACGACTTCCCCACCACCCTGCTGCTGAGCGAAGAACTGCCGCTGGCCGCCGCCGACGACTGCGCGCCGGTGGTCGAGGAAATCGCCATCCTGTACGCCAACGGCCAGGCCGCCGTGGCGCAGCAGATGCTGACCGAGGCGGTGGCCGCCACCAGCGGCCACAACAGCGACCGCAGCGCCTGGTGGATGCTGTTCGACCTGTACCAGGCCAGCGGCCAGCACGACGCCTTCGACAACCTGTCGATCGACTACGCCAGCACCTTTGAAACCTCGCCACCACCGTGGCAGGCGCCGGCCCAGCTGGCGGCCGCCTCGCCGGACTGGGCCGGCCTGACGCCCACCGCCGCGCTGTCCGGCGTGCTGGACGGGCACATCGCCCCGCAGCTGGAGCGCCTGCGCCAGCAGGCCGACGCCAGCCCGGTGCTGCGCCTCGAATTCAGCCGCGTGACGGCGGTGGACGCCGAAGGCTGCACGCTGCTGCTGGCCACGCTGCGCCAGTTGCAGGCCGGCCAGCGCGAACTGATCCTGGTCGGCGCGCCGGCGCTGGCGGCGCGGCTGCGCGACGGCATCGCGGTCGGCCGCCGCGACGATGGCGAAGCGCCGTGGCTGCTGCTGCTGGAACTGCTGCAGCTGCAAAACCGCGAAAAGGAATTCGAACACGCGGCCATGGACTACTGCGTGACCTTCGAGGTGTCGCCGCCCTCGTTCGCGCCGCCGCACAAGGTGGCGATGGCGCCGGCGCAACACGTGTCGGCCTCGCCCGACCGCTTTATGTTGCCGCCGATCATAGAACATCAACTTGGCCCTTTACTGCCGGGCATCCGGCAGTATGCTGAAGCGTATCCGGCGCTGGTGTTCGACTGCTCGCGCCTGACGCGCATCGACTACCCGAGCGCGATCCAGCTGCACGGCGTGCTGCAGGCGCTGGCCGACGCCGAGCCGGGCCGCAAGATCGCCTTCCGCGACGTCAACCACCTGGTCACCGCGCTGCTGCGCCTGCTGGGTTATGCTTCTTTGGCAAGAATTTATCCCCACAAGTACTAACTTGCAATTTCGTTTTCCAGCCCCACTTTTCAGTCTTGACGCAGTCTGCATCATTACTTTGAGGTAACTATGGAACAATTTCACGGCACCACCATCCTGTGCGTGCGCCGCGGCAAGGAAGTCGCGCTGGGCGGCGACGGCCAGGTTACGCTGGGCAATATCGTCATGAAGGGCACGGCCCGCAAAGTGCGCAAGGTCTACCAGGGCAAAGTCCTGGTCGGCTTCGCCGGCGGCACCGCCGACGCCTTCACCCTGCTTGACCGCTTTGAAGGCAAGCTGGAAAAACACCAGGGCAATCTGCTGCGCGCCTCGGTCGAACTGGCCAAGGACTGGCGCACCGACCGCGTGCTGCGCCGCCTGGAAGCCATGCTGCTGGTGGCCGACAGCGAATCGACGCTGGTCATCACCGGCAACGGCGACGTGCTGGAACCGGAAGACGGCGTTGGCGCCATCGGCTCCGGCGGCACCTACGCCCAGTCGGCCGCCAAGGCGCTGGTCGAGAACACGGAACTGTCGCCGGCGGAAGTCGTCAAAAAATCACTGACGATCGCCGGTGAGCTGTGCATCTACACCAATCTGAACCACATCATCGAAACACTGGATCCAGCATGAACATGACTCCACAGGAAATCGTCGGCGAACTCGACAAACACGTGGTTGGCCAGGGCAAGGCCAAGAAGGCGGTCGCCATCGCGCTGCGCAACCGCTGGCGCCGTCAGCAGGTGGAAGAACCGCTGCGCCATGAAATCACGCCGAAAAACATCCTGATGATCGGCCCGACCGGCGTCGGCAAGACCGAGATCGCGCGCCGCCTGGCCAAGCTGGCCGACGCCCCCTTCATCAAGATCGAGGCCACCAAGTTCACCGAGGTGGGCTATGTCGGCCGCGACGTCGACACCATCATCCGCGACCTGATCGACATCGGCGTCAAGCAGACCCGCCAGTCCGAGATGGCCAAGGTGCGCACCCGCGCCGAAGACGCCGCCGAAGACCGCGTGCTCGACATCCTGCTGCCGCCGGCGCGCGACTTCGGCTTCACGCCGTCGGGCGCCGAAGCGCCGAAGGACGACAGCACGCGCCAGACCTTCCGCAAGCGTCTGCGCGAAGGCGAGTTGAACGACAAGGAAATCGAAATCGAGCTGGCCGAGAACGGTCCGCAGATGGAAATCATGGCGCCGCCGGGCATGGAGGAAATGACCGAGCAGATCAAGTCGATGTTCTCCGGCATCGGCGCGCAGCGCAAGAAGGCGCGCAAGGTCAAGATCGCCGAAGCGATGAAGTTCCTGATCGACGAGGAAGCCGCCAAGCTCATCAACGAAGACGAGATGAAGCAGAAGGCCATCCAGAACGTCGAGCAGAACGGCATCGTGTTCCTGGACGAGATCGATAAGATCGCGTCGCGCTCGGAAGTGGGCGGCGCCGATGTCTCGCGCGCCGGCGTCCAGCGCGACCTGCTGCCGCTGGTGGAGGGCACGACCGTCAACACCAAGTACGGCATGATCAAGACCGACCACATCCTGTTCATCGCTTCGGGCGCGTTCCACCTGGCCAAGCCGTCGGACCTGATTCCCGAGTTGCAGGGCCGCTTCCCGATCCGTGTGGAACTGGAATCGCTGTCGATCGCCGACTTCGAACGCATCCTGACCGCGACCGACGCCTGCCTGACCAAGCAGTACGAAGCCCTGCTGGCGACCGAAGACGTCAAGCTGGAATTCGCGCAGGAAGGCATTACCCGCCTGGCGGAAATCGCCTACTCGGTCAACGAGCGCACCGAAAATATCGGCGCCCGCCGGCTGTACACGGTGATGGAAAAACTGCTGGAAGAACTGTCCTTCACGGCCAGCGAAGACAGCGGCAAAACCATCGTGGTCGATGCCGCCTATGTGAACGCGCGCCTGGATGCGCTGGCGGTCAACGAAGACCTGTCGCGCTACGTGCTTTAATTAAACCGTCAGCGGGCGCCGGTGGTGGCGCCCGCTCTCGGGTTATCCTCAGAAGCCGACCGACACGCCGGTCGACAGCATGGCGTGATCGACGTTTTCCCTGTCGCCGATCTTGACCTGCGTGTATCCGACATCCGCCCGCAGCCTGACGTTGTTGCTCAACGCATAGGACGCGCCGAGGCTGGCCAGCGGCGCCACCTTGGTATACGTGCTGGCATATTCGCTGCCCGGCTCGCGCACGTTGGCATGGTTGTAGGCCACGCCCAACCGTCCCGCAACCGCGACCCGGTCGTTCACCTTCAGCGTCGGCGCCCAGGCAAGCGCGCTGCCGTCCACCCGCACTTCCCGGCGGGTGACGTAGCCGCCCCAGCTCACGTCGGCACGGAAGTGCAGCTTGTAGAGCTGCGCCTCGGCCGCGTTGACGAGTTCCATGCCGAACAGCTGCGCGCTGCCCAGCTGATAGCCGACGTAGACGCGGCCGTTGCCGCCGTCCTGCCGGTAATTGCCGCCCAGGCCGGCATCGGCGCCGACATACCATGGTTGATCATCGGCGGCGCTGGCGCAGCCCATGACGCCCAACGCGATCAGTCCCGCAACAAGTGTTTTCATCCCATCCTCCACGAAGTTAGAAGCCGTAGCCCACGCCCACGGAATACATGTTGACGCTGGTCTTGTCGCCGGCGCCCAGCTTGACCGGCACGTGCAGCCAGTCGCCATGCAGCGACCAGTTCTTATCCAGCGCATACGACAGGCCCAGGCCATAATTCACGCCGATGCGGTTATGCCGCACGCTGCCGCTGGCGCCGTAGTTGTCGAAGCCGGTCATGGTGGCGTACTGCACGCTGCTGCGCGCCAGGCTCAGGCCGACCTTGCTCTGCAGCGACAGGCCCTGCGTGAGTTCCAGTCCCGACACATAATTCAGCGAGCCGCCGTAGACCTTGCTTTTACCGTTCAGGTAAAAAGAATCGGCGGCCTGGATCACGCTGCGGGCATGGCCAAAGCCAAAGGCGCTGAGTTCCAGCGAATTCGTATTGCGCAAGCCAAACAGCTGGTTGCTGCCCAGCGTGTAGCCGCCGTACAGGCGTCCGCTGAAATCGCCATGCGCGTCGCAGTCGTTGTCGGTCCGGCAGCGCAGGTCCTTGTATTGGCTGCTGAAGCCGACATCGGCGCCGACGTAATACGGCGAGCTTTCCTGCGCGCCGGCGCTGAAGGCGGCCAGCAGCAGCAAGCCACATGAGAGTTTCAATATAGAAGCCATGATTTCCCTTACTTTGAGGTGAGTCCTGATGTCGCCCCTTCTGCGAGGGGCGACATCTTGCAGTGTGCTTCACGCCAAGGCAATGTACTATTGGATTATTCCAAGCGCAGGTTTTCACACCGCTGGGTATCGTGTTACGATACCTTGTTATTTTTGTAAGGCAGAAATATGAGTTCACCGGAATTGCTGTTGCAAGTGCTGCGGACCCAGATGCGGACCGCCGGCGTCACCTACAAAATGCTGGCCGAACGGATTTCGATGAGCGAATCCAGCGTCAAGCGCATGTTCGGGCAGCAGGACATGTCGCTGTCGCGGCTGGCGCAGATCTGCAAGGCCGCCAGCATTCCGATGGAAGACGTGCTGCGCGGCGCCGCCGACGCCACGCCGCAAGCCGACCGCCTCACGCTGACGCAGGAAAAGTCGCTGCTGGCCAATCCCAACCTGCTGCTGATGGCCATCTGCTGCCTGGGCCACTGGACCCTGGAACAGGTGCTGGAAACCTACGACCTGACCGAACCGGAATGCATCGTCCTGCTGGCCGAGCTGGACCGTCTGGGCCTGATTGAACTGAAGCCGCTGAACCGCTACCGCCTGCGCGTCTCCAACGCCTTCCGCTGGCTGCCGGACGGCCCGGTGCAGCAGTTCTTCCGCGAGCACGTGGTGGACGATTATTTCGGCGGCAGTTTCGACGGCGCCGGCGAGACGCTGCTGTGCCTGCCGGCGCGGCTGTCGCTGCCCAGCGCACAGGAACTGGTGGGCCGCATCCAGCAGATGGCCGGCGAACTGGCGCGCCTGCACCAGAGCGACCGCCGGCTGGCGTCAACGGAACGCGATGGTTTTACATTACTGGTAGGATTCCGCTCCTGGGAATTCGCAGCGTTCACCGCGCTACGCCGTACAGCACCTACCAAATAAACGCATGAAAATCGCAACCCTCATCAGTCTGGCCGGCACCGTCACGTGCTCCGGCGTCTTCACCGTGCAAAAACAATGGGTGCTGGCTGCGGCCTTCATCTTCCTGACCGTCTACACGCTGCTGGAACGCGTGATCCACATCGGCGCCATTCCGCCGGTGGTGGTGGACGCCTTCCCCATCGTGGCGCTGCTGCTTGCGCTGTACGAAATCCTGCGCAAGGTCGTGGCCAAATAAATGTTCGTCACCGCCGACATCGACAGCGCTGTTTTGGCCGGCAATGCGCTGGGCGATCCGGTGCGCCGCACGATCGGCGTGTATCTGCCGCCGGGCTATGAGGAAGATGGCGCGCGGCGTTATCCGGTGGTGTATGTGCTGGTCGGCTTCAACAGTCGCGGCGCCATGCTGATGAACGAGTCGCCATGGGACGAGAACATCGCGCAGCGCATGGACCGTTTGATCGCCAGCGGCGCCGTGCAGCCGATGATACTGGTCATGCCGGACTGCCTGACGCGCTACGGCGGCAGCCAGTATCTCAACTCCACGGCCACCGGACGTTATGAAGATCACCTGCTGCAGGAACTGGTGCCGTTCATCGACCGCAGCTACCGCACCAAGGCGCAGCGGGCGCATCGCGCGGTGGTCGGCAAAAGCTCCGGCGGCTATGGCGCCGTCATGCTGGCGATGCGCCATCCGGACATGTTCGGGCTGGCGGCGTCGCACAGCGGCGATATGTATTTTGAGCTGTGCTACAAGCCTGCCTTCATCGCCTGCGTGCGCGAGCTGCAAAGGCGCGAAGGCGGCCTTGCCGCTTTCCTGCGCGACCTGCGCACCATCCGCCCGCGCGATGCGGCGTACAGCACGCTGCTCAACACCATCGCCATGGCCAGCTGCTACTCGCCCAATCCGGATTCGCCGTACGGCTTCGACCTGCCGTTCGATGTGGACACCGGCGAAATCATCGAAGCTGTCTGGCGGCGTTGGCTGGAATGGGACCCGGTGCATCTGGTCGAGCACTACGCCGAGGCGCTGCGTTCGCTCAAGCTACTGTTCGTGGACGCCGGCCGCCGCGACGAATTCAACCTGCAATTCGGCGCGCGCATCTTCTGCGAAAAGCTCACGCAGCAAGGTATCCGCCACGTCCATGAAGAATTCGACGACGGCCACCTCAACATCCCGTACCGCTACGACGTCTCGCTCCAGCAGATCTCGAACGCCATGCCGCAGCCATGAAAAAGCTGCTCATTGCCCTGCTGCTTGCCGCGCCGACAGCCGGCGCTGCGGAGTGGATCGACTTCCGCTGGGTGAGCTTCGGCGCCTTCAAGCACGCCGCGATTTTCCTGCCCGCGAAAGTCGATGGCGTCGACAGCTTCGTGCAGCTGGACACCGGCGCCAACGGACGGTTCATCCCCTCCTCCCGTCCCGCCGACACACCTGGCCGCGAAGTGAACATCGAAGTCGCATCGCATACGGTGCGCGCCCTGCTGCCGCAGCCGGTGCATGCCGGCGAGCGCGCGGGCAGCGTGGGCAACGCCTTCTTCGAGCACGGCACGCTGACCATCGACCTGAAACATGCGCGCTTTTCCTACGCAGAGCAAGCCGCGCTGCGCGACGACAGCGCCGCCGCACCATTCAAGTACGTGCACCACGAAGGATGGGATGGCGGCCATATTGTCGTGCCGGTCACGCTGCCGGACCAGCCGCCGCAGGATGCGCTATTCGACACCGGCGCGGCGCTGTTCACGTTCACGCCACTGCAGCAGCCGCTGTACGAAGCGCTGCGCGGCGCGGACAGCCAGCCGCTGCGCGCGCCCAGCCTGGGCCACGAGATCCTCTGCGAGACCAGCCGCCTGACGACACCGATACGCGTCAGCCAGTACACGCTGGACACCGGCGTCCTTGGCCACTGCAAGGCCGGCGTGGATATCGGCATACCGCTGGCCGGCATCATCGGCCTGGCCGGCTTTGCCGACCAGACCATCACGATCGACTATCCGTCGCGCCGCTGGAAAATCACCAGATAGGACCGAGGAACAGGTAGGCGCTGCTGTTGCCGCCCTTGGTGGTGCCGGCGCCGAAGTACAGTGGGCCGAAGCGCGTATCGACAGCGACAAAGCCGCTGGCCGCATTCTTCAATTTACCCCAGTGCAGCGGATCGGCCGGGCTGTAGGCGCCGCCGGCTTCCAGCGAGAAGCCCAGCCGCACATCGCCGCCCAGCGCGGCCGGCATCGAGCCGATACTGCGCGCCATCACCACCCGCCCCAGCACCGTGCGGCTGCCCACCACCGAATCCGGCGTGGTGCCGGACAGGCGCAGGAAGCCGCCCAGGTTATTGTCGGTCGCGCCGCCCTGGCTGCGCGCCCATTCGGCATACACGTGGCCCGCCCAGCGGCCGACGTGGAACGCCTCCATGCCCTTCACCTCCTGCTTGGCCGGCACCGGCACGATGGTGCCGGCCTTGTGCAGCGCGCGCTGCCAATCCAGGCTGAATAAGGTACCGCGCGTCGGGAAAGCGATGGTGTCCAGCGTGTCGACGTTGAAGCTCAACGCCTGCACGGTCTGGAATTCACGCTGCCTGGTCAGGTCTTCCGGGATCGCCATGTGCTTGTTGCTGACCTGGCGCTCGACGGTGTAGCGCAGATCGCCCCAGCGTCCCAGCTGGCGGCCGAAGGACATGGTCGCGGCGCTGTAGTCATAGGCGTAGCGCGACTGGCGGAAGCCGGTGGCGTTGAACACATCGGTGGCGCCCGAGCCATATTCCAGCGACGGCGCCAGATACCACTGCGATCCGGCGCCCAGCGGCTGCCAGAACTGCGTGCCCAACACCCGCGCCGTGCCGACCCGCGCCACCGTGCGCAGCTCCGCGCCCCAGTCGTTCAGCGACGACAGCACATGCATCGCCTTGATCTCGAACGCATTGTTTTCGCTGAAATCGCTGTTCAGCTCCAGGCCCACGCGCAGGCGGCTGTGCGCCCATTCCGCCTCGGTCGGTTTGATCAGCACACTGCGGCCGCTGTCGTCGTCGCGCACTTCGGTTTCCACGCGCGCCAGGTCGCCGCGGCCGAACAACTGATTGCCGGCCGCCGTCGCCTGCTCGGCGGTCACCATCTGGCCAAGCTTCAGGCCGGACTGCGTTTCCAGTTCCTTGGGATTGATGCGGCCACTCGGCGCCACTTCCAGCTTGGTCAGCCGCACCGGCTGGTCGATCGCCACCGGCGCCGACAGGCGCTTCACCTCATACGCCGCATACTGCGCTTCCGGCAAGGCCAGCTTCACCAGCTTGTCGCTCATGGCGCGCACCGCCGCCTCGCCCTCTTTCATCGCGCGGTCGTAGCGGCCGAAGTCGAGGAAGCCGATGCCGCCCAGGTTAGGCTGCACCAGCACGTCGTTGGGACGCAGCTCCTTCAGCGAGCGCTGGACATTCTGCTCGGTCAGGATCTGCAGCATCTGCTGCGCCACGCTGACCGCGCTGACCAGTTCCTTCTCCGGCGCCAGCGGCGTGCCGACGTTGACCGCGATGATGATGTCGGCGCCCATCTCGCGCGCCACGTCCACCGGCAGGTTGCGCACCAGGCCACCGTCGACCAGCAGGCGCTGGTTGACGCGCACCGGCGCGAACACGCCCGGCACCGCCAGCGAGGCGCGCATCGCCAGGAACAGCGGCGCGTCGCTCAGTTCCACCAGTTCGCCGGTCACCAGGTCCGACGCCACGGAGCGGAACGGCAGCTGCAGCAGGTTGGCCGGCTTGTCGCGCGCGCCGGCCGGCAGCACGCTGGTCAGCGCCAGTTCCAGCGCCTCGTTGCCGGCGGCGGCCGGCGGCAGCGACACGCCGTCCGAATGCAGGCCGAACTCGATGCGCGACGGCAGCAGCAGGTCTTCCTCGCGGCGGCGATAAATCAGTTCATCGCGCGGCGGACGGTCCGCCACCACGGCGTTCCAATCGGTGCGGCGCACCAACTGCTCCAGCTGCTCGACCGAGCTGCCGGCCGCGTACGCGCCGCCCACCACGCTGCCCATGCTGGTGCCGACCACGAAGTCCACCGGAATGCGTAGCTCCTGCAAGGCGCGCAGCACGCCGATGTGAGCGAAGCCGCGCGCGCCCCCGCCCGACAGCACCAGCGCGATCTTGGGACGCGGCTTGATGGCGGCGTCCGGCGCCACCGAGGTGGCGTTGGGCTGCTGCGGCGCCGCCAGCGCGGCGGACAAGAAAAAGCCGCAGCATAAAGCTGCGGCCAGTGTGCGAAGAAAAACCATGGACTGGACCTACTGACGATCGTTGGAGGGGATGGGCGGAATGCTCGTGGGAGCGATGGGCCGCTGTTGACCATTCTGCGGCTGCGCCGGCGCCTGCGGTGGCGACTGCACCGTGGTCGGTTGCGGCATGGCCTGCACCGGCTGCACCGGCTGTACCGGCTGCACGGGTTGCTGGGCCGGCTGCCCCGGCATCGTGGCCGGGCCGCTGGACACGCCGGCGTCGCTCGGCAACTCCAGGCGTTTGTTGACGCCGCCCTCGGACAGGATCACGTGCCTGGCGTGCACCTCCTTGACGGTCACGCCCGGCAGCACTTCCTTGCCGACCGCCAGCGCCACAGCCGGCTTGTTGTCGACCGAGATGATGGCCGCGCTGTCGTCGCCGCGCGCCGCCACCACGCCCTTGAGCTGGTAGTTGCTGACCACCGCCACCACCACCTGGCCGCCGAACAGGCCCTTGGCCGCGTCGAGGTTGACGCCCATCGGCGGCGGCGGCGGCGGCGCGGCGATCACGCGCTGCTGCGGTTTGAATAACTGCAGTCCCCAGTAAGCCAGCGATGCGGACAGCAGCACCACGGCGAGAACGGTAACGATTAAGGGCAAGCGCTTCATGGTGTCCTTGTTGTATTCCTGACGATCAGCGTACCAGCTGATTGATTTCGATAATAGGCATCAGCACCGCCAGCACGATCAGCAGCACCACCACGCCCATGGCCAGGATCAGCGCCGGTTCCAGCAGGCCCGCGATGGTGAGCGTGCGGCGTTCCAGGTCGGCTTCCTGCGCGGCGGCGGCGCGGTCCAGCATGGCCGGCAGCTCGCCGGTGATTTCGCCGGCGCGGATCATGTGGATCAGCATAGGCGGGAAGTGCTTCTGCGCCGACAGCGCGCGCGCCAGGCTCACGCCTTCGCGCACGCCGTCGCTGGCCTCTTCCACCAGCTCCTGCATGGCGACGTTGTTGAGGGTGTCGCGGCTGGTCTCCAGCGCGCGCAAAATCGGCACGCCGGAACCGGTGGTGATCGCCAGCGTACTGGCAAAGCGCGCCGTGTTCAGGCTGCGCTCGAATTTGCCGTACAGCGGCGCGGTCAGCAGCCAGGTGTGCCAGCGCCGCTTCAGCGCGGGATTCTGCAGCGCGCGGCGCCACATGGTCCAGGCGCCGACCAGCGCGATGGCCACCACGATGCCGTAGTGGCGCACGAAGTCCGACACCGCCAGCATGACGATGGTCAGGAACGGCAGCTTCTGCTTGGTGTTGGCGAACACCGAGACGATCTGCGGCACCACATAGGTCAGCAGGAAGATCACGATGGAGAACGCCACCACCGTCACGATGGCCGGATAGGTGAACGCCAGCCGCACCTTCTGCACCAGCGCGTTGCGGCGCTCGATGTAGTCGGCAAGGCGCGACAGCACGCGCGACAGCTGGCCGATCTGCTCGCCGGACGCCACCAGCGCGCGGTAGATTTCGGCGAAGTCGCGCGGATGACGTCCCAGCACGGCGGACAGCGAATCGCCGCCGATCACTTCCGAACGCACCGAGGCGATCAGGTCGCGCAAATAGGGCCGCTCGGCCTGTTCCAGCAAGGCGGTGAAGGCCTGCTCCAGCGGCAGGCCGGCTTCCAGCAGGCTGGCCAGCTGGCGCGTGAACAGCGCCAGCTCGGTCGAGCTGAGACGTTCGCCGAAGCCGCGGCTCTTGGCCACACCGGCGGCGTCGACCTGGGCGGCGATGGCATCGACCTTGAGCGGCACCAGTCCCTGCGAACGCAGCTCGGCGCGCGCCGAACGGGCGCTGTCCGAATTGAGGACGCCTTTTTTGGTGGCGCCGCCGGCATCGACGGCTTCATAACGAAATGCGGGCATGGTCGGTCGCCTAGTCCTTGGTCACGCGCAGCATTTCGGCTTGCGTGGTGATGCCGGCGGCCAGCCAACGTTCGCCGTCGTCGCGCATGGTCTGCATGCCGTCGGCCACGGCGGCGGCCTTGACTTCGGCCTCCGAGGCGCGGTTGTGGATCTGCGCGCGGATCTGCTCCGTGGTCTCCAGGAATTCGTAGACGCCGACGCGGCCCTGGTAGCCGGTGTGGCCGCAATGCTCGCAGCCGACCGCGTGCCACAGCTTGCCGTCGAAGGTCTTGCAGCTCGGGCACAGCTTGCGCACCAGGCGCTGCGCCAGCACGCCCAGCAGCGTCGACGACAGCAGGAACGGTTCGATGCCCATGTCCAGCAGACGGGTGACGGCGGCGGCGGCGTCGTTGGTGTGCAGCGTCGCCAGCACCAGGTGGCCGGTCAGCGATGCCTGCACCGCGATCTGCGCGGTTTCCAGGTCGCGGATCTCGCCGATCATGATCACGTCCGGGTCCTGGCGCAGGATGGCGCGCAGGGCCTTGGCGAAGGTCATGTCGATGCGCGGGTTGACCTGGGTCTGGCCGACGCCGGCCAGGTCGTACTCGATCGGGTCTTCCACCGTCATGATGTTGGTGGTGGTGGCGTTCAGCAGCGACAGCGCTGCGTACAGCGTGGTGGTTTTACCGGAGCCGGTGGGCCCGGTCACCAGCACGATGCCGTGCGGCTGGTTGATCAGCGCGTCGAACTTGGGCAGCATGGTCTCGCTCATGCCCAGGTGGTTCAGGTCGAGGCGGTTGGCCTCCTTGTCCAGCAGACGCAGCACGGCGCGTTCGCCGTGGCCGGTCGGCAGCGTCGACACGCGCACGTCCACCGGCTTGCCACCGATGCGCAGCGTGATGCGGCCGTCCTGCGGCAGGCGTTTCTCGGCGATGTCCAGCTGCGCCATGATCTTGATACGCGAGATCAGCGAACCGTGGATCGCCTTGCGCGGACGGACGATGTCGCGCAGCGTGCCGTCGACGCGGAAGCGCACCACCGAGGTTTGCTCGAACGGCTCGATGTGGATGTCGGAAGCGCCGTCGCGCAGCGCCTGCGTCAGCAGCGCATTGATCATGCGGATCACCGGCGCGTCATCGGACGATTCCAGCAGGTCTTCGATGGCCGGCACGTCCTGCAGCAGCTTGGTCAGATCGAGGTCGGCGTCGAATTCCTCCGCCACCATCGAGGCGTTGCCGCCCGAGCTGGCGTAGGCCGCGGCGATGGCGGTTTCCAGGTCGGCGCGCGTCATGTTCTTCAGCTGGATGCGGCCGAAACGGCGCGACACCTCGGCGATGGCGGCCGGCGCGGTGGCGCCGCACACCAGCACGTCGACGGTGTTTTCGGCATCGTCGCTGTGCTGGGCCAGCACCACGAAATCGCGGGCGAAGGCGTAAGGGAGAAGATTGCTCATATTACTGTTGCGGCACCGGTTGAGGCGCTGGCTGAATGTTGGAGGCGCCGCCCGGCAGGCGCGAAGGCAGCGGCGCCGGCGGCACCGGCGCGGCAATGCCGCCACCGCCGACCGGCGCGCCGTTCTGCAGCGCCGGCAGCACCGGCTGGCCCAGGTCCTTCACCAGCGCGCCTTCCGGCGGCTGGATGTTCTCCTGCTGGCCGCGCATGTAGTCGTAGCGGTCGGTGGCCAGGCTGATGCTCTGCTCCTTGCTGCGGATGACCACCGGGCGCAGGAACACCATCAGGTTGGTCTTCTTGCGGGTGCGGCTCTGGTACTTGAACAGATTGCCGATCACCGGCAGGTTGCCCAGGCCCGGCACCTTGTCGGTGCCGTCGCCTTCGGTGTCCTCGATCAGGCCACCCAGCACGATGATCTGGCCGTCGTCGGCGATCACGTTGTTCTCGATCACGCGGTTGTTCAGCGTGATGCCGGAAGCGGCGGTCAGCGTCGACTTGTCCACGCTGGAGGTCTCGTGGTAGATCGCCAGCTTGATGGTGCCACCTTCGGAAATCTGCGGCCGCACTTTCAGCGTCAGGCCGACGTCCTTGCGGTCGATGGTCTGGAACGGATTGCTGTTGGTGCCGGAGGTGGTGGTGAACTGGCCGGTCAGAATCGGCACGTTCTGGCCGACGCGGATGGTGGCCAGTTCGTTATCCAGCGTGATCATGTTCGGCGTCGACAGGATGTTGGCGTTGGCGTCCGATTCCAGCGCATGCGCCAGCAGGCCCAGGCCGGTCTTGTTGAACAGGCCGAACGACACGCCGTTGCTCGGCAGGACGCTGCCGCCGCCGGCATAGATCGAGGTCAGGCTGTTGGTGGTGCCGCCGGTGGTGAACGACTGCAGCACGCCGACCCGCGTCGAGCTGTTCGAATTGCCGGTCGCGCCGACCCACTGCACGCCGAATTCGGACGCCTTGTCGGAGGTGACTTCGACGATCAGCGATTCGATGTAGACCTGCGCGCGGCGCACGTCCAGCTGGTCGATCACGGCGCGCAGGTTGCGGTACACCGACTCCGGCGCGGTGATGATCAGGGTGTTGGTGGTGGCGTCGGCCTGGATGTAGCCGGCGCTGCCGCCGCCGCTGTTCTGCTGCTGGCTGCCGGAGCCGCTCAGCAGCGGATTGGTCGGACCGGAACTGCCGGTGCCGGAACCGCTGGTGCTGGAGCTGCCGCCCGAGGTATTGCTGAAGTTATTCGAGTTGGCGCCGTTTTGCGCATTGGCGCCGCTGCCGCTGGTGCCGCTGTTGGTCTGCGACGAGTCGCCGGACACCACCGAGCGCAAGGTCTGCGCCAGCTTGGTCGCCTCCGCGTTCTTCAGGTAGACCACGTGCACATTGCCCAGCTCCTGGGTCGGCTGATCCAGCTTGGCGATCAGCGACTTGGCCAGGTTGGCGCGCGCCAGCGACGGCGCGCGCAGGATCAGCGAGTTGGTGCGCGGATCGGCCAGCACCGACACCTTGCTGGTGTCGCCGCCGCCGGCGCCGGCGGCGGAACCGTCCATCAGCTTGTTGATCATCGCCGCCAGGTCGCTGGCGATGGCGTAGCGCACCGGGATCACATCCAGGTCGGTGACGGCCGGCGCGTCCAGCGCGGCGACGATCTTGGCCAGGCGCTTGACGTTGTCGGCATAATCGGTGACCACCACGCTGTTGTTGCCGGGATTGGGATTGACGGTATTGTTCGGCGAGATCAGGGGCCGCAGCACCGCCACCACGTTGGCGGCCGACTCATAATTCAGGTGGAAGATCTGGCTGACGATCTGGTCGCCCTTGGCCGTGGCCTGGGCGGCGCCGACCTGGGTCGGGCCGGCCTGCAGCTTGGCGTCCGCCTCCGGCACCACCTTGGCGAAGCCGTCGCCGCTGACCACCGCGTAGCCTTGCAGGCGCAGCGCGGAAGTCAGCAGGCTGAAGGCCTGCGACTTGGTCACCGGTTTTTCCGACACCACCGTCAGCGTGCCTTTGACGCGCGGATCGATGACGAAGGTGATGTTGGTGTAGTGGCCGACCGCCTTGATCACCGATTCGATATCGGCGCCGACAAAGTTCAGCGCAGCGTCGTCCGCAGCGGCTTGCGCCTGCAATGGCAACAGCAGCATGGCCGCGGTGGGCGCGGCGCTGATCGCACAGCACAGCATCGCACCGGCGCTCAGGCGGCGCAGCGCAGGAAGACGGGATTTGCTCATGGACTGATTTTTCATAGTCGGACTTTATCTTAGTGGAACTCTAATGCGATGACGTTACGGTCACTACCTGGCTTGCGCTGGCCCAGCAAATTCAACAGATTGGCCAGTGCTTCTTCGCTTCCTTGTGCTGCCTCGGCCTGCCCGGAAAACTGCAGGCGGCCGTTGTTCAAACTGCCGCGGCCGCTCAACAGCAGCGGCCCCTTGACGGAACTGAGCGCCAACTGCGCCTGCTGGCCGTGCCAGTCCAGCGTCAGCGCATAGCTGCCCAGCGGCCGGATCGACGACAGGCGCGAAGCCATGTCGCTCATCTCCAGCGTGGTGCGGCCCTCGATGCTGGCCTGGCGGTTTTCCAGCGCCAGCTGCAGCCCGCTCCACGACAGGCGCATGGTGCCGCTCGGCGCCAGCGTGTTCAATGGCGCGCCGAGGCCGGACAGGCCTTCGGCCGGCAGCAGCAGCGCCGACGGACTCAGTTGCCAGCGCGACCAGCTGCCGTGGAAGGTCACCGGCTGCGCCAGCGCCTCCGGATTCTCCAGCTGCAGGTCGACCATGCCGACCAGCGACAGCGGCGAAATCTTCCAGCTGAAGCGCCCCGGCAGCAGCGGCGTGACCGGGCCGTTATTGCCCGCCGCGCCGCCGACAAAGGCCGAACCGCGCCACAGCGTACCCTGCGCATCCCCCAGCGTCAAACGGCCGCCGGTGCGCTGCTCGACGATGGAACCGAGCCACGCCGCCGGAAAGAATACCAGCAGCGTGATGGCCACCGTCAGCGCGATGGTCAGCAACCATAGCATGAAGCGTTTCATCGGGCTCCCTGGCGCAGCGTCAGCGTGCCGTTGACCACGCCCGCCGCGTCCTGCGCGGTAAAGCTGGCGTCCACCACGTTGATGCGGCTTTCGGTGCGGATCGCGTCCAGCCAGGCCACGATGCCGGCGTACTGCGCGCCGGTGAACTGCAGCTTGGCGTATTCGCCGGTGACGTTAAGCGACTGCGGATTGAGGCCGCGCGCGGTCAGGCCGGCGTTCAGGTTATCGCGCGTCATCGGCGTCGGCGCGATGGTGTTCTGGCCCTGCAGCGCCTGCGCCTCGCGCGCCATGCCCTGCATCTCGGCGGCCTGCTGGTGCAGCTGCGGCAGTTCCTTGTGCAGCTTGTCGGCGCCGTCCATGGCGGGACCGACGGCGACGCTGTAGAACAGCGCCAGGCCGACGACGATGCCGCCGATGCGCAGCAGCTTGCGTTCCTGCTCGGTGCGCACCAGCCAGAAGGCGTCGGCGCGCGCGCGCAGCGCGGTCAATGGATTCGGCTTGCTCATGCTTTTCCTCCTGCGGCCAGCGGCTGGATCTTCCAGGCGCCCGGGGTCGGCTCCAGCAGATCGAGCTTGCGCTCGGCCAGCGCGGCGCGCAGCTGCTGCATCGCCGCCGCGTCCACGGTGTTCGGTTTGACCTTGACCAGCAAGGCGTGCTCCTTGTATTCCAGGGTGGCGATGATGTCCTTGCGCGGCAGGACGTTCAGCGCTTCGCCGAAGGCCGCGCTCAGGGTGACGAATTCATCGCCGCCGGCCTCGCCGCTGTTGGCTTTCGCCAGGCGGATATTGCGGCGCATCTGCTCCATCGGCGCCGCCACCAGCGGCTCCTTCGGATACACCGACTTGAAGGTCTGCACCATCGACTGGCCCACCACCTTGGCTTCGCCGCGCAGCCGTAGCCACTCGATATTCACGCCCACCACATTGATCAGCAGCGCCACCACGGCGATGCTCAGCGGCCAGCGCCAGCGCTGCCAGGCGCGCGCCGAGGCGCCGTTGTTGCCCAGCGCCGGCGCCAGGTCCAGCCCCGCGCCGCGCGCGCCGGCCACCCAGTGGGCCCAATGGTCTTCCTCCAGCGTCAGATGCGCAATCTCGGCGGCCAGCGGCGCGAACTGCGCCTTCTGCGCCGCCGGCAGGTACAGCGTCACCGGCTGCTCGCCGGCCAGCGCGCGCAGCGTCTGCAGCGCGGCCTGCGGCTGCGCCGGCAGCGTCATCCCCAGGCCTTCGAACTGCGACTGGCGCATCATCAGGTCGTAGCCGGCGTCGCCCGCCACCAGCGCGGCCGACACGGCGCCCGGCTGGAACGGCAGGCACAGTTGCGACGGCACCACCGACACCGCCTGCGCGCCCTGCGCCAGCAGCGCCTTGACCAGCACTTCCAGCCAGGCGCGCTGCACCACGGCCACGGTGCGCAAGCCTTCGTCATCGGCGGCGGTGGCGGCCAGCACGCAGTCGTTCGGATCGCCCAGCACCTGTTCCTCCACCAGTGCCGGCAGCGCGGCCTTCAGCCGGGCGGCCGACAGCGGCGGCGCTTTCACGCGCAGCAGCGTGGTATCGGCGGCGGCCAGCAGCAGCGTCACGCGACGCGCCGAAGCCACCATGTCCGCCAGGTTGCCCAGCGGCGAAACGCCTTGCTGCAGCAGGTTGCCGCCATCGCCCACCAGCGCGAACGGGCAGGTCTGCGCCGCGCCGCTGTCGACGCTGGCCTTGGCCGGATAGCGGATAAATAGTGTAGTCAAAGGATCTCGCTTTCGTTCATCGCTGTTCTTTAGTATTCCCGTATCCATTCCACCGAGGTGGCGGCCGTCTGGCCCGGCCGGTGCAGCAGGGACTGCGTTTCGAGCGAAGCGCGGTCCAGCTTCACCCGGCTGTAGGCCAGGAAGAAATCGCTGCGGACGTCATATGGCACCACCACCTTCTTGCCTGCCATCTGCGCCGTCCCCAGGAAAGTGCCGGTATTCAGGTAGTACGCCGTCTTGCGCGCGTTGACCATGGCCTGCGCCTCCGACAGCGACAGGCCCGGCACCAGCGCCGACAACAACTCGGCCGGCGCGGTGTTGACATTGATCGCCGTCGGCCGGCCCGGCAGCACGATCACATAGTCGCGCAGCTGGTCGATGGCCGGCGGCGAGAACCCGCTCACCGCCAGCAGATCCTCGGCCCGCACCAGCGCCAGCGGTTCGCTGCCACCGGTGCCGCCGGTGCCATCGGTCACGCCGACGCCACTGCCGGTACCGCTGGTCGGACCGCTGCCGGCCGGCTGCTGGGTCGAGATGCTCTGGGATTTCATCACCAGTTCCGCCACGCCCTGCGCCAGACCCTCATCCAGCCGCAGGTTACTCAGCAAACGCTGGAACACCGCGACCTGGTCGGGATTCACCTGCCGGTTATTGGCCAGGTTGCCAAGATTGTAGCGCGACTGCGCGTCCGTCATGCGTCCGGACAGCGTGGCGTTGAAATTTTCGCCCTGCAGGCGTTCGCGCTCGACATAATCGTCCAGCCGCGTTTCCTCCAGCGGCGTCGCCCACACACCGTTCATCTGCGTGAAATTGGGCGAATCGATCAGGTCCTGGTTCAGGATCAGGCGGCTCAGGTCCAGCGCGCCGCGCAGGATCCAGCGCGTTTGCAGCTGCAGGCGCTGGTTCTCCATCGAGCGCACCTGCACCTGCTGCTGCCAGAACAGGCTGGCGACGATGGTCACCGCCAGCGTCGTCAGCAACAGCGCCGTCACCACGGCCACGCCTCGTTGGCGCCGGATCTTCACAGGGCCCCCAGCAGGAAGGATTTCACCATCGGGATCTGGCGCCCCTGCAGCGTCAGCGAGACTTCCATTCCGGTAGGCAGTCCGGTGATGCCGGCGGTGGTCACGCCGGCCGCCGCCTGCCAGCCGCCGGCGTTGGCGGCGGTCTGAAACACGGCGGCGCTCGGCACCCAGAAGCGCATGCTCATGCCCTGCACGCTGGCCTGCAGCGCCACGGCGGCGGCGGGATCGGTGTCGCTGAGCGCCGCCTGCCACAGGTTGTCCAGCTGCGTCAGCTCGCGCGTGTAGGCCGACTCGCGCCGCGTCAGCACGCCGTCGGCGTTGACGCGGTAGGACACCACCTGCAACTGCGTCGGCTGGTTTTCCGCCATCACCATGCGCACCAGCGTGATGCGGCCGTCCTCGGCCTGGATGAAGGCACGGTTGTGCAGCAGCGCGCTGCCGGCGAGGTTTTCGCAATCGCTTTGCAGCTGCGCGAAGGCCAGCTGCATGCCGCGCGTCTGCTCCATGTCGGCGGTCAGCGTGGCGCGCGAGCGGATGATGCTATCGAGCCCGCGCCAGCCCAGCACCGCGATCACGGCCAGGATGGAGATGGCCAGCAGCAGTTCGATCAGCGTGAAGCCGCGCGCGCGGGAAGTCATGCGAGGTGCGGTCATGAATTCAGCACCAGTTGGACCAGCTTGATGATGCGGCGCTCCGGATGGTTGATCTCGTACACGCTGACCTCGACCCGGCGGAAACGTGGATTCGGGCTGGCGATGACCTCTTCCTCGCACAGCAGCTGCAGGTCGCCCTGCGGGCATTCGTAGGTGGTCTTGCCGATCGGCGGGAACACGTGCGACAGGCGCATTTGCACCAGCCGGTTTTCGGCCGACCAGGTGGCCATCATGTTGGCGCGCAGGCTGTCGCTGTTGCCGGTCAGGCTGCCGACCGCGCGCAGCGAGGCGATCAGCGCGGTGGCAACGATCATCAGCGCGACCAGCACTTCCAGCATGGTGAAACCGGGGGAGGATGAGCGGCGCATGTCAGTCCACCGTGAAATGGCCGATGCCGTCGGCGCGGATGGCGACGCTGGTGCCGTCGCTGGCGGCCATGGTCAGCACAAAGGGCTTGTCGACCGGCTCGCGGCCGAAGACGATGCGCAGCGTGGCTTCCGGCAGCGCCGGCGGCGGGTCCAGCATCAGGGTCACCGGCGCCTGCTTGAATTCGCGTTCGCGCAGCAGGTCGTCCTGCACCACCGGCTCCCATTGCTTGTTGTCGTTGCGGATGATGAAATGGTAGCTGTCGCTGCCCGCCTCGAAGGCGATCTGGCGGTTGCGCACGATGGCTTCGTCGCGCGCCAGCTGCAGCAGCAGCGCAATGCGCTTGGCGTCCTGCTGCATGGACTGTTTCTGGCCCGGCATGGCGTTAAGCGACACCAGCCCCAGCGTGATGCCCAGGATGACCATCACCACCAGCAGTTCGATCAGCGTGAAGCCACGCTGGCCGGTGCGCATGATACCGTGTCCCTTCAGTGATCAGTTTTCCCAGGAACCGATGTCGGCGTCGTCGCCGGTGCCGCCCGGCTGGCCGTCGGCGCCGTAGGAGAACACATCGATCTCGCCCTTGATGCCGGGCGACAGGTACTGGTATGGATTGCCCCAAGGGTCTTTCGGCATTTTCTCGACATAGCCGCCGGCTTTCCAGCCGTTGGCCGCCGGACCGGCCGTCGGTTTTTCGAGCAGCGCCTGCAGGCCCTGTTCGGTGGTCGGATAGCGCTGGTTATCCAGCTTGTACAGCTTGAGCGCCTGCATGATGGTCGCGATATCGACCTTGGCGGCGGCGACCTTCGATTCGCCGGCGCGGTTCAGCAGCTTGGGCACCACCAGCGCGGCCAGCACGCCCATGATCACCACCACAACCATGATTTCGATCAGCGTAAAGCCGCGTTGGACACGGCGGCGAAGGGAGAGCTTTTTCATAGTCTGAGAACAAATTTAAAGAGTGAAGAGTATAAGGCGGAATTCAGGCCATGGCGATATCTGGCCCCGATTTATCCGCTTTGGCGCTTAATGAGTGCTTAAACCGGCCCTTTATGACAGTTTCTTTACAAGGTCTTACGCAATCCCGGCGCACACCGGGCAGGCGCCGTTGCGGGCGACGCCGATGCTGGTCCATTCCATGTGCAGGCCGTCGAGCATCAGCAGGCGCCCGGCCAGCGAGCCGCCGACGCCCATCAGCAGCTTGAGCGCCTCGGCCGCCTGCATGGCGCCGACCACGCCCACCAGCGGCGCGAACACGCCCATGGTGGAACAGGCCACATCCTCAAACTTCTGGTCCTGCGGGAACAGGCAGGAGTAGCAAGGCTGGTCGCCGCCGCGCGGATCGAACACGCTGACCTGGCCATCGAAGCGGATCACGGCGCCGGACACCAGCGGCTTGCGCGCCGCCACGCAGGCGCGGTTGACGGCGTGGCGGGTGGCGAAGTTGTCGGTGCAGTCCAGCACCACGTCGGCGCCGGCCACCAGTGCGGCCAGGCGGGCGTCGTCCACGCGCTCGTTCAGCGCGGTGACGCTGATCTCGGGATTGATCTGCAACAGCGTCAATCGCGCCGACGCGGCCTTGGACTGGCCGACGCGCTCCGTGGTGTGGGCGATCTGGCGCTGCAGGTTGGTCAGGTCGACCGTGTCGTCGTCGACCAGCGTGATGCGGCCGACGCCGGCCGACGCCAGGTACATCGCGGCCGGCGAACCGAGGCCGCCGGCGCCGATCACCAGCGCATGCGCGTCGAGCAGCCGCTGCTGGCCCTCGATGCCGATTTCGTCGAGCAGGATGTGGCGCGAGTAGCGCAGCAGTTGGGCGTCGTTCATCTCTCTGTGCGGCGGCATGGGCGCCAGCGGTTACTTGGTGACGGGCGCCTTCGGCAGCGGCTGTTCCTTGGGCTGGGAATCCGACTGGGTTTCGCCGACGTCGCTGACCGGCTTGGCGTCCGCCTTCGACAGCTGGACCGGCAGGCCCTTGAAGTGGTTGAGCGCCTGCGCCAGCTGGAAGTCGTCCTTGGAGCCGAATTCCACCGGCTTGGTTTTCTTCGCCAGCGCGGCCAGGCGTTGTTCGTCTTCCAGCACGTCGCGCTTGTTGGTCTCTTCCGGATTCTTGTCGTTGCCGAGGTGTTTCTGCAGGTCGGCTTCGCGGATGCGCAGGCGGTTCAGGCCATCGCCGTCGGCGCTTTCGTCGACCAGCAGGTCCGGCGTGATGCCGCGCGCCTGGATGGCGCGGTTCTTCGGCGTGTAGTAGCGGGCGGTGGTCAGCTTGACGGCGGTATCGGCGGTCAGCTGGCGCAGCGTCTGCACCGAGCCCTTGCCGAAGGTCTGGGTGCCGATGATGGTGGCGCGCTTGTAGTCCTGCAGCGCGCCGGCGACGATTTCCGAGGCCGAGGCGGAACCGGCGTTCACCAGCACCACCATCGGCACGTCCTTCAGGCCGGCCGGCAGCTTGGCCAGCGGGTCGTTCTTGGCGCGCGGCGCGTAGAATTCCTGGCGGCCGTAGAAGGTTTCCTTGGAACTCAGCAGCTGGCCGTTGGTCGAGACGATCACCGAGTCCTTGGGCAGGAAGGCGGCCGAGACGCCGATGGCGCCCGGCACCACGCCGCCCGGATCGTTGCGCAGGTCCAGCACCAGGCCCTTGATGTGCGGGTCCTGCTGGTACAGGGCGGTGATCTTCTTCGCCATGTCGTCGACGGTCGGTTCCTGGAACTGCGAGATGCGCACCCACGCATAGCCCGGCTCGATGATCTTGGCCTTGACGCTCTGCACGCGGATTTCCTCGCGCGTGACGTTGAAGATCAGCGGCTTGTCCTCGTCCTTGCGGCTGATGGTGACGCTGACCTTGGAATGCGGCTCGCCGCGCATCTTCTTCACCGATTCGTCCAGCGACATGCCCTTGATCAGGGTGCCGTCGATGCGGGTGATCAGGTCGCCGGCCTTGATGCCGGCCTTGAACGCCGGCGTGTCCTCGATCGGCGAGACGACGCGGATATAGCCGTCCTCCAGGCCCACTTCGACGCCGATGCCGACGAATTTGCCGGCCACGGTCTCGCGCATTTCGCGGAAGGCTTTTTTATCCAGGTAGACCGAATGCGGATCGAGCGACGACACCATGCCGGAAATGGCTTCCGTCAGCAGCTTCTTGTCGTCGACGGTTTCGACGTAGTCGGTCTTGATCAGGCCGAACACATCGGACAGCTGGCGCAGCTCTTCCAGCGGCAGCGGCGTGCCGGCGGCTTTTTGCGCAATGGCGGAAAACTGGAAGGAGGCGGCAACACCAGCCACCATACCGAGGCCGATCAGGCCGATGCTCTTGACTTTGTTGCCCATAATTTTCCGCAAACCTTAAAACTTGACCCAGCCGGCCGGATCGAATGTCGCGCCCTGGTGGCGAAGTTCGAAGTATAGCCCCGATTCCTCGCTGCTGCCGGTATTCCCGACACTGGCAATCACCTCGCCGGGCTTGACCACGTCGCCCGGGCGTTTCAGCAGCGCTTCGTTATTGGCGTACAGGCTCAGGTACTGGCCGCCGTGGTCGATGATGATCAGGTTGCCGAAGCCGCGCATCCATTCGGCGATCACCACCCGGCCGGTGGCCACCGCATGCACCTCGGCGCCTTCGCTGGCGCGGATGAACACGCCTTTCCAGGTCGGACCGTCGCCGCGGCGCGAACCGAACTTGGAGGTGATCTTGCCGGCCACCGGCGCTTTCAGTTGCCCCTTGAGGCTGGCAAAGGCGCCGGCCGGCGCGACCGGCGCCAGCGCGATGTCGGCCGGCTTGGCCGGCGTGTCGTTCACCGGTTCCGGCGCCGGGGCCGGCTTGACGGCCGCCACTTTCGGCGGCTCGTCGGCGTCGATGGCGTCCGCCGGATTCGGCGCGGCCGGCTTGATGGCGCCGGACTTGGTGGTGTTGGCCTTGGCGAGGCGCTGGCGTTCGGCCTCGGCAGCCCTGGCCTTGGCCAGCGCGCGGGCGTCGGCGTCCGCCTTGGCCTTGGCGGCGGCTTTGGCGGCCGCCACCTGCTCCTGGCGTTTCTTCTCGGCGGCGGCAGCGGCGGCCTGCTCGGCGATCAGCTTGCTCAGCTTGTCCACCAGGCTGGTCATGCGCTGCTCGTCGCGTTCCAGGTTGCCGGCTTCCTTGCGCTGCGACACCAGTTTTTTCGACAAGGTGGACAGCAGGGCCGCGCGGCGGCCTTTTTCCTGCTCCAGCCTGGCTTTTTGCTGCAATTGTTCCTGGGCGATTTCTTCCAGCTCGTCCTTGGCGTTCTGTGCCTCTTCCTGGTTGACCTCGACGGCCTTCAGGTTGGTGCGCAACGCTTCCAGCAGCCGCGCCTGCGCCTGCGACACATAGGACAGCATTTGCAGGTCGCGGTTGATGCGGTTGGGATTGTCGCCGGACAACAAGAGCTTGATGCGGTCTTCATTGCCCGCCACGTACTGCTCGCGCAGCAGCTTGGCCAGCTGCTGCTTCTGCTGGGCCACGGTGGCCGCCAGCCGCTCGTGCTCGGACGACAGCTGCTGCAGCTTGACGTTGGTGTCGCCCTGCTCCTGCTGCAGGTCGCGCAGCGCGCGGTTGGCGTCCGAAATCGCCGCCTCGGACTCGGCCAGCGTGTCGGCGGCGTCGTCCTTGGCGCTTTCGGTCTTGCTGATGTCCTTCTTGAGCGTGGACAGCTTTTGCTGCAAGCCGGCGCGTTCGGCCTCGGCCACCGCTTTCTGCTTGCTGCGCTCGGTCGTCTTGCCGAACGGGGCCGCGTTGGCCCCGAGCGACAGCATCAGCAGCAGGGCTGCGGTGTGGCGGAACGAAGAAGACAAATTACTTGGCCTTACCCTGGTTGGCCACGGCGGCTTGCGCAGCGGCAATGGCGTCGGCGTCACCCAGGTAGTAGTGACGCAGCGGTTTCAGGTTCTCGTCCAGCTCGTAGACCAGCGGCGTGCCGTTCGGGATGTTGAGGCCGACGATGTCGCTGTCGCTGATGCCGTCGAGCATCTTGATCAGCGCGCGCAGACTGTTGCCGTGGGCCGAGATGATGATATTCTTGCCGGCCTTGATGGCCGGGGCGATTTCCTCGTCCCACACCGGCACCACGCGCGCCACGGTGTCCTTCAGGCATTCGGTCAGCGGGATCTGCGCCTTCGACAGGCCGGCGTAGCGCGGGTCGTTGAACGAGGCGCGGTCGTCGGTGGCTTCCAGCGCCGGCGGCGGCGTGTCGTAGCTGCGGCGCCAGACCAGCACCTGCTCGTCGCCGTACTTGGCGGCGGTCTCGCCCTTGTCCAGGCCCTGCAGGGCGCCGTAGTGACGCTCGTTGAGGCGCCAGTCGTTCTTGATCGGCAGGTACATCATGTCCATTTCGTCCAGCGCCAGCCACAGCGTGCGCACGGCGCGCTTCAGCACCGAGGTGTAGGCCAGGTCGAAGGTGAAGCCGCCGTCCTTCAGCAGCTTGCCGGCCTGCTTGGCTTCATTGATGCCTTTCTCGGTCAGGTCGACGTCGGTCCAGCCGGTGAAGCGGTTCGACAGGTTCCAGGTGGATTCGCCATGGCGCATGAAAACGATTTTGTACATGTGGACTATCTTTTCAGGAAAAGTTGGAAAACCGGTGCAATGAGTACTGTAACGGCTTCTATTTTATAATGCGCAGATTAAGTTCAACCATTGGAATCCTGTGAAATTCTTCATTGACAATATTTTCCTCATCGCCGTGGTGCTGGTTTCGGCTGGCGGCCTGCTGTGGCCGGCCGTGACCCAGCGCGGCAAGCGCAGCACCCCGCAAGACGTGACGATGTTGATAAATCGCGGCAAGACCACCATTCTGGATGTACGCGATCCCAAGGAATTCGCCGAAGGACACTTGCCGGACGCCAAGAATATCCCCCTGGCCGACCTCGACAAGCGCATCGGCGAACTGGACAAGTTCAAGAGCCGCAGCGTGATCGTCGTCTGCAAGAGTGGCGCCCGTGCTTCGGCCGCCGCTGCTAAACTGGGCAAAGCTGGCTTTGCCGATGTCGTGAACCTGGATGGTGGCATTGCTGCATGGCAAAAAGCCGGCCTGCCACTGGCCAAATAAGGAGGTCAAAATGACTGCCGAAGTGATTATGTACACCACCGCCGTCTGCCCCTACTGCACCCGCGCCGAACGGCTGCTGGAAGCCAAGGGCGTGACCGGCCTGAAAAAAATCCGCGTCGACCTGGACCCGGAACAACGCATGACGATGATGCAAAAGACCGGCCGCCGCACCGTGCCGCAAATCTATATCGGCGACACCCATGTCGGCGGTTTCGACGATTTGTATGCGCTGGATCAAGCTGGCGGCTTGTCACCCTTGTTAAATGGCTAACAGACCCCAAATACGACAAACGGCGCCCGGAAATCCTTTGAAACCATAATGGTTTTGATACAATTGCCTTCGCGTTTGATTTGAGCTGTGTTTAGCCATAGCAAGCAAACATCATCCAGAGCGGCTTGCGTGAATGAAGCCGCTCGTTTTCACTACAACGAAAGCGTTCCATGTCTGAAGAAAATCTGCAACCAGTATTCCAAATCCAACGCGTCTACCTGAAAGACCTGTCGCTGGAACAACCGAATTCGCCAGGCATCTTCCTGGAACAGGAAGCCCCGACCATCGAAGTCGCGCTGGACGTTGGCGCCGAGCCACTGGCTGACGGCATCTTCGAATCGACCGTGACCATCACCGTGACCGCCAAAGTCAAAGACAAAGTGGCGTTCCTGGTGGAAGGCAAGCAAGCTGGTATCTTCGAAGCACGCAACATTCCAGCCGACCAGCTGGACCCGCTGCTGGGCATCGGTTGCCCGAACATCGTGTACCCATACCTGCGCGCCAACATCGCCGACACCATCACCCGCGCCGGTTTCCCACCAGTGCACCTGGCTGAGATCAACTTCGAAGTGTTCTACCAGCAGCGTCAACAAGCCATCGCCGAAGCAGCCGCTGCTGCCCCAAGCGCTGACGCAACCCACTAAGCTGCAAGCATTACTCAGCACTACCGCCGCCGGGCGCTCGTCCGGCGGAGTTTCACCCTCTCAAGGCAAGCCATGACATTTCCCCGTTTGATCGCTGCGCTGACCATGATGCTGGCCGCTGCCGGCAGCCAGGCCTACGACTTCAAAACGGTCGGCGCCGCGCCCGTCATCCTGTACGACGCGCCGTCCACCAAGGGGGGCAAGCTGTTCGTCGTGCCGCGCGGCGCACCGCTGGAAGTGGTGCTGGCGTACGGCGAATGGCTCAAAGTCCGTGACGTCAATGGCGAACTGGCCTGGACCGAGGCCAAGGGCCTGAGTCCGAAGCGCAACGTCATCGTGCGCACGGCCAACCTGAAAATCCGCGCCACGCCGGATGACGCCGCCGCTGCAGTGTTCACCGCCGACAAGGGCGTGCTGCTGGAACTGTCGGAAACGGCGGCTGGCGGCTGGATCAAGGTGCGTCATCGCGACGGCCTGGTCGGCTACGTCAAACAATCCGAAGTCTGGGGCATATAATTGCCGTAGCGGCGCTTTCCATGCGCCGAATGAGATCCCATGCAAGAAAACACTAGCAAACATGCGGGCGCTGCCCGCAAGGTGAGCGTGCTCGGCGCAGGCGCCTGGGGCACCGCCGTGGCCATGGCGCTGGCCCAGCGTCACGACGTGCTGCTGTGGGGCCGCAACGCCGCCGCGCTGCAAGCCATGGGCGCGGCCCGCGAGAACCCCTACCTGCCCGGCTACACCTTCCCGGAACGGCTGCAGGTGGCGGCCGGTTTCGACGCCGCGCTGGCCCATGTGGCCGAGCCGGGCGGTTTGCTGATCGCCGCCTGTCCGGTGGCCGGCTTGCGGCCGCTGCTGCAGTCGCTGCAAGGCCGCCAGATCCCCAACGTGGTGTGGCTGTGCAAGGGCTTTGAATACGACACCGGCCTGCTGCCGCACCAGATCGTCCGCGAAGTGCTGGGCGACGCGGTGGCCGGCGGCGCGCTGTCGGGACCGTCGTTTGCGCAGGAAGTGGCCAAGGGCCTGCCGTGCGCGCTGACCATCGCCTCGGAGTCGGCGGCGCTGCGCGCCTGCGTGGTGGAAACCGCGCACGGCGGCAATATGCGCGTGTATTCGAGCGAAGACCTGGTGGGCGTGGAAGTGGGCGGCGCGGTCAAGAACGTGCTGGCCATCGCCACCGGCGCGGCCGACGGCCTGGGCCTGGGCCTGAACGCGCGCGCGGCGCTGATCACGCGCGGGCTGGCGGAAATCACCCGTTTGGGCGTGGCGCTGGGCGGCAAGCATGAGACCTTCATGGGCCTGACCGGCATGGGCGATTTGATTCTGACCTGCACCGGCGATCTGTCGCGCAACCGCCGCGTGGGCTTGGGCCTGGCGCAGGGCAAGGCGCTGGATGTGATCGTGCAGGAGCTGGGCCACGTGGCCGAAGGCGTGCCGTGCGCCAAGGCGGTACGCGAACTGGCGGCCAAGCTCGGCGTCGAAATGCCGATCACCAATGCCGTGGCGGGCGTGCTGTTCGATGGCGACCAACCCCAGACCATGGTCGCCCGCCTGCTCTCCCGCGATCCCCGCGGCGAATAAAACCGGGGTCAGTTCTGCCAATCGCACACGGACTCAAGTACCAATGGCAGAACTGACCCCGGATTGTTACTCTTCGAGCGGTTCCTCTTTTGCCCCGCGCATCCACTGCACCAGCGGATAGGCGTCCTTGAGCCCGGCGGCCAAGGTCGGCACCAGCAACTCCGGCTTGTTTAGCGGCAACTCGATCTCGGTCCAGATAAAGAAACTCTTCAGCTTGATGTACTCGATGTGCTCATGCTCCGGGTCGAAATCCTTGGGTGGCCGCATCAGCTTGCCTTCGTTCTGGATGTCGCCAAACGTCGCCACCAGCTTCTTGTTCCTCAACACCTTGCGGAAGCCGGCCGCGTCGTCGACCATGTGCTGGCGCAGCGCTTTCAGGCGGTGCGGCGGCGGCATGTATTCGCCGGCGCCGAACAGCATCTTGCCGCTGCCGTCGATCTGCATGTAGTAGGTCGGCCCGCCGGCCTTGCTCGGACGGCGCATGTCGTTCGGCGCCACCGCGGCCGAAAAGCGCGTCTTGTACGGGCTCTTGTCATGCGCAAAGCGCACGTCGCGGTTGATGCGGAACATGGCCTTCTTCGGATTGCTGAACTTGACCTGCGGGTCGAATTTGCCCAGCTCGGCAATCATGTCGGTCACCACTTGCAGGAATTCTTCGCGCAGGATGTCGTAGCGCGGCTTGTTCATGATGAACCAGGGACGGTTGTTGTTGTCGGCCAGTTCGCGCAGGTATTGGGTCAGGTCACGCAGATGCATTTCATTCCTTATTTGGCGTTGGGCGGCCGCTTGCCGACCGTGATGTCCAGCGTGGTTTCTTTGTTTTTCCGCAGGACCGTCATTTTAGCTTTTCCGCCAGGAACGAGTTGGGCGATGAGGTTGAGCATGCTGTTGGTGTCGGCCACCGGCTTGCCGTCCACCGACAGCAGGATGTCGCCCGGCTTGATGCCGCCCTTGTCGGCCGGGCCGTTGCGCACCACGCCGGCGATGATGGCGCCGCTCTGGCGCTGCAGGCCGAAGCTGGCCGCCAGCTCGGGCGTGATTTCCTGGCTCTCGACGCCGATCCAGCCGCGCACCACGTGGCCGGACTTGATAATGGCTTCCA
The DNA here is from genome assembly GCF_009674565.1 of Duganella aquatilis. Classification (GTDB taxonomy): domain Bacteria; phylum Pseudomonadota; class Gammaproteobacteria; order Burkholderiales; family Burkholderiaceae_D; genus Rugamonas; species Rugamonas aquatilis. The sequence continues at coordinate 57,779 of NZ_WKJL01000016.1, read as the reverse complement.
TCACCGACTTGGCGGTCGACACGGGAATCGCAAAGCCGATGCCGACCGAGCCGCCGGTCTGCGAGTAAATCGCCGAGTTGATGCCCAGCAGGTTGCCGCCGGCGTCCACCAGCGCGCCGCCCGAGTTGCCAAAATTGATCGCGGCGTCGGTCTGGATGAAGTTCTCGAAATGGTTGATGTGCAGGTTGTTGCGTCCCAGCGCAGAGATGATGCCCATGGTGACCGTCTGGCCGACGCCGAACGGATTGCCGATGGCCAGCACCACATCGCCCACCTGCGCCTGCTCGGCCTGCCCCAGGACGATCACCGGCAGCTTGTCCAGCGTGATCTTGACGACGGCCAGGTCGGTCTCCGGATCGGTGCCGACCAGCTTGGCGGCGGCCCTGCGGCCGTCGGCCAGCACCACCTCGATTTCGTCGGCGCCCTCGACCACGTGGTTGTTGGTCAGGATGTAGCCCTGGCCGGAAACGATCACGCCGGAGCCGAGGCTGGACTCGTCATCGTCGTCGTCGCGTTCGCGGTTGTCGAAGAATTTCTTGAAGAAGGGGTCGCGCAGCAGCGGATGCTTGCCGCGCTTGGGCGCCTTGCTGGTGATGATGTTGACCACCGCCGGCATGGCGCGCGCCGCCGCCGCCCGGTACGAGCCGGCCGCCGACGCCGGCGGCCTGGACGGCCCGGCCTCCAGCATCGCGGCCGGATGGTCGGTATTGCCCATCTGCTGCACGCGCACCGGCGCCGGCCGCTCGCGGCCCACCGCCGTGTAGACGAAATACAGTGCCAATACGACGGTCACCGTTTGCGCAAACAATAACCAGAGTCGTCGCATCGCAGTCCAGCTTGCCGCCCGGGAGGCGGCAGTCCTTTATTATTTTTTCAGGGAGTCGCGAATTTCGCGCAGCAGCACGATATCTTCCGGCGGTGGCGGCGGCGGTACGGCCGCCGCAGCCGCCTCGTCGCGCTTGATGCCCAGGTTGCGCGCCTTGTTCATGATGCGCACCATCTGGAAGATCACGAACGCCAGGATGATAAAGTTCAGCAGGATAGTAGCAAAATTCCCGTAGGCGAACACGGCGCCCAGTTTCTTGGCTTCCGCCAAGCTCAGGGAGGCCGCCTGGCCGTTCAGCGGGATGTAGTAGTTGGCGAAGTCCAGGCCGCCGAACAGCTTGCCGATCGGCGGCATGATGATGTCGGCCACCAGCGAGTCGACAATCTTGCCGAAGGCGCCGCCGATGATCACACCGACCGCCAGATCGACCACATTGCCCTTCATCGCGAATTCTTTAAATTCCTGCATCATTGACATGTTGACATCCTCGCTGTGTGGTCAATTGTGAACAAAACTGCGCTTGGATCATACTATTTTTTCAATTGGATTCCAAACACGCTTGCTGTTTACGCATTTGCAAGCCGAATTACGATATAAATTGACCTACATCAATTTCCGCTCATACCCCGAGCCCCTATCATCGCACCGGGAACGGTGTAAACCTGGCCAAACTTGGGAACCGAGCAACGTTGGTGTAAAGAGTTGCATCACGCATACCTTCTCCTGTAAGGTTGCGAGGTTTCGTGCTATCCAGTTTTCAGCTTCAGGTTTGTACACAGTTCTCAAGATTTTGTTCGCACTTTGACTGATTGGGGTTTGTATGAGTAACGAAAAGCAGGTCGATTCGGGCCGTCGCGGATTGCTGGTCGCGACCGGCGCGGCAGGCGGGGTAGTAGGTCTGGCCACCGCCGGAGCATTGGTAAGCACCTTCCAGCCGTCGGAGCGCGCGAAAGCCGCCGGCGCACCGGTCGAAGTGGATATTTCCACTCTCAATCCCGGCGAAATGAAAACCGTCGAATGGCGCGGCAAGCCGGTCTGGATCATCAAGCGCACGCCGGAAATGGTGGCGTCGCTGAAAAAGACCGACGGCAAAGTCGCCGACGCCGAGTCCAAGCGCAACCCCGACGAATTCACCCCTGAATACGCCCGCAACGAATGGCGCTCGCGCAAGCCCGAGCTCATGGTCGCGGTCGGCATCTGTACCCACCTGGGCTGCTCGCCCTCGTCCAAGTTCACCCCCGGTCCGCAGCCGTCGCTGCCGGACGACTGGGAAGGTGGCTTCCTCTGTCCTTGCCATGGCTCGACTTTCGACATGGCTGGCCGTGTATTTAAGAACAAGCCGGCGCCGGACAATCTGCAGGTTCCGCGCTATATGTTTTTGAGCGACACCAAGCTGGTCATCGGTAAAGACGAGAAAGGCGAGGCATAAGATGGGGGCGTTTAAAGAAACCAAATTCCCGGCCGACGCGCCGGCCGCACAAAAAGCACTGGGCTGGGTCGACGACCGCTTCCCGCTGACCAAGCTGTGGAACGACCAGTGGGGCAAGTACTACGCCCCGAAAAACTTCAACTTCTGGTACATCTTCGGCTCGCTGGCGATGCTGGTGCTGGTGCTGCAGATCGTCACCGGCATCTTCCTGACCATGCACTACAAGCCGGACGCCGGCCTGGCCTTCGGCTCGGTCGAGTACATCATGCGCGAAGTGCCGTGGGGCTGGCTGGTGCGTTACATGCACTCGACCGGCGCCTCGTCGTTCTTCATCATCATCTACCTGCACATGACGCGCGGCCTGCTGTACGGCTCCTACCGCAAGCCCCGTGAGCTGATCTGGCTGTTCGGCTTCGCCATCTTCCTGTGCCTGATGGCCGAGGCCTTCTTCGGCTACCTGCTGCCATGGGGCCAGATGTCGTACTGGGGCGCGCAGGTGATCGTCAACCTGTTCGGCGCCATCCCGTTCATCGGCCCCGACCTGTCGCTGTGGATACGCGGCGACTACGTGGTGTCCGACGCCACCCTGAACCGCTTCTTCGCCTTCCACGTGATCGCCATCCCGCTGGTGCTGCTGGGCTTGGTGGCGGCGCACCTGATCGCGCTGCACGAAGTCGGTTCCAGCAATCCGGACGGCATCGAAGTCAAGGAAAACCTGGGCGCCGACGGCCACCCGGTCGACTCCATCCCGTCGCACCCGTACTACACGGTGCACGACCTGTTCGGCGTCTCGGTGTTCCTGCTGATCTTCAGCGCGGTGGTGTTCTTCGCGCCGGAAATGGGCGGCTACTTCCTGGAGTACAACAACTTCCTGCCGGGCGATTCGCTGAAGACCCCGCTGCACATCGCGCCGACCTGGTACTTCACCGCGTTCTACTCGGTGCTGCGCGCCACCACCGCCGACTTCATGTGGGTGCTGATGTTCTTCGTGGCCGCCTACGTGGTGTTCGTCTGGCTCAAGTCGCGCCTGGCGCGCGCCACCAAGATCGTCATCGCCGTGATCGCGCTGCTGGCCATCGTCGGCATGCTGCCGCAGGTGCTGGACGCGAAATTCTGGGGCGTGGTGTTCTTCGGCGGCTCGGTGGTGATCCTGGCCTTCCTGCCGTGGCTGGACAAGTCGCCTGTCAAGTCGATCCGCTACCGCCCGAGCTGGCACAAGTATGTGTACGCCGTGTTCTTCCTGTCGTTCCTGACCCTGGGCTACCTCGGCACCCTGCCGCCGACCGACGGCCGCACCATCGTTTCGCAAGTGTGCACCCTGCTGTACTTTAGTTTCTTCCTGTTCATGCCATGGTGGAGCGCCATGGGCACGTTCAAGAAGGTTCCGGACCGCGTGGTCTTCCACGCTCACTGAGCGCTAAAGTATATAAAGGACAACACATGAACTTCCCGAAACGATTGATTGCCATCCTGGCATTATTGCCGGGCCTGGCCCTGGCCAACGAAGGCGGCGTGGCGCTCGACAAGGCGCCGGACCGCTCGAATAACCTGGCGGCACTGCAGAACGGCGCCAAATTGTTCGTAAATTACTGCCTGAACTGTCATAATGCGTCCTCCATGCGCTACAACCGCCTGAAAGACCTGGGCTTGAGCGAGGAGCAGATCAAGGCCAATTTGCTGTTTACCGGCGACAAGGTCGGCGAAATGATGACCACCACCATGAAGCCGGCCGACGCCAAAGCCTGGTTCGGCGTGGTGCCGCCGGACCTGTCGGTGATCCAGCGCGCGAAAGCGTCTGGCGCCGGCAGCGGCAGCGACTATCTGTACACCTACCTGCGGACGTTCTACAAGGACGATACCCGCCCCACCGGCTGGAACAACCTGGTGGTCAACAATGTGGCGATGCCGCACGTGTTGTGGGAATTGCAAGGTATTCAGAAAGTCGTGATGAAGGAAGTGCCCGATCCGCACGAACACGGCAAAATGATTCACGAGTTTGCTGGATTTGAGCAGGTCACTCCGGGTAAACTGCAAAAGTTGGAATTTGATACCGCCGTGGCCGACCTGGTCGGCTACATGGAGTGGATGGCGGAGCCTGCTGCGCAGACCCGCAAGAAACTGGGCGCTGCGGTCGTGCTGTTTATGGCCGTGTTCGCCTTCCTGGCATGGCGCTTGAATGCGTCGTTCTGGAAAGAAGTGAAATAGACGAGAGCGCCGGCTGGCCGGCGCTTGTTTTGCGAAGCCCGCGTTTGGCGGGCGATCGATCCGGGGTGATCCGTTCGCGGCCCACCCCCTTTTGTTCTTCTAAGGAACTACACACATGATGGTTCTCTACTCGGGTACGACCTGCCCATTTTCGCAACGCTGCCGCCTGGTCCTGTTTGAAAAAGGCATGGACTTTGAAGTGCGCGATGTCGACTTGTTCAACAAGCCGGAAGACATCTCGACCATGAATCCGTATGGTCAGGTGCCGATCCTGGTCGAACGTGAACTGATCCTGTACGAATCGAACATCATCAACGAGTACATCGACGAGCGCTTCCCGCATCCGCAGCTGATGCCGGCCGACCCGCTGATGCGCGCCCGTGCGCGCCTGATGCTGTTCAACTTCGAAAAAGAACTGTTCGTCCACGTGCACACGCTGGAAAGCGAACGCGCCAAGGGCAACGACAAGAGCCACGACAAGGCGCGCGCGGAAATCCGCGACCGCCTGACCACGCTGGCGCCGCTGTTCCTGAAGAACAAGTACATGCTGGGCGACGAGTTCTCGATGCTGGACGTGGCCGTCGCGCCGCTGCTGTGGCGTCTGGATCACTACGGCATCGAACTGTCGAAGACCGCCGCCCCGCTGATGAAATACGCCGAGCGCATCTTCTCGCGCCCGGCCTACATCGAAGCGCTGACGCCGTCGGAAAAGGTCATGCGCCGTTGATCGGCCGCAGGCCGTTTGTCTGAAGTACTGCGGCGCGTTTGCCGGCGACAGCTGGCGGCGCGCCGTGTTTTACCGCAGTCTGGAATCCCATGTCTGAAATCTCAACCAAGCCCTATCTGCTGCGCGCCATCTACGAATGGTGCACGGACAGCGGCTACACCCCCTACCTCGCGGTCAAAGTCGACGCCGGCACCACCGTGCCGATGGAATACGTGAAGAAGGGCGAAATCGTGCTCAACATCAGCTTCGGCGCCACCTCGGGCCTGAAGATGGACAACGACAGCATCCGTTTCCACGCCCGCTTCGGCGGCGTCTCGCGCGAAATCTACATCCCGGTCAACAACGTGATGGCGATCTACGCCAACGAAAACGGCCAGGGCATGGCGTTCGAACCGCAAGTCGGCCAGGCCGCCGCGCCGGCGCCGGAAACGGTGGAAGAGGTGCCGGCCACGCCGGTATTGTCGGCCGTGCCAAGCGCCGCATCCGAGGCCAAAACCGAGGCCCCAGGCGCGCCGGACGACGACAACGAGCCGCCCAAAAAGGGCGGCCGCCCCACCCTTACGCGTATTAAATAGCGTATAATCCGCAGCGTAAAAGTTACGCCGACTTAGCTCATTTGGTAGAGCAGTTGATTTGTAATCATCAGGTGATCCGTTCGATTCGGATAGTCGGCACCAGAAAGAAGCAATAAAAACAAAGGGTTACATGATTCGTCGTGTAACCCTTTTTGTTTGACGTGCCCTTCTCATGCGCTATGTAACCGCCTTGTAACCCGATTTGAAAACCGGTGCGAATTTTGTGCCTCGTCTTTATAAATCGTGGCGCAATACCAACAACCACCGGTTGAGTCACGGTTGAGTCAACCGCCCTGGTCCTGCTTCATGATGGACAACATTGAGGCGCTGTTGATCAGACCCTGGTCGCTCATTGTCTTCGCGCCTTTGCCGAGACTGGTCAAGAACACATTTAAATCCTTGGGCATGACCCGGCCATCCGTGCCATTCGCGATCTTGAAGACTAGTTCGATGGTCGCGTACATCGCCTGCTCATTCTTCAACTGTCCCCTGACTTCAACGACACGCATGAATTGATAGGCGGTACCAACAACGTCTTTGGTGCGGCCCTGGACGCTCAAAAGACCTACAGCCCGCGCGAGATGCCTGAGCTGCTTCACGGACGGGTTGTGACCCATTGCCCTGGCCATCTTTTCACAGACGGCAGAGGTTTCCTCTACGTCCAACATCGAGATGTGAACTGGGTAAAGAGCATCAAATGTGCAGGCCGATACCACAGTCGGGTCTGCATCTAAGACACGCTGTTCTGCCGCTTCTTTCTCAGACGACTTCCCACAGCCAGAAAGAAGGATCAGTGCAGCGAGTGAAGTGGCTACCTTGCGCCGCCTATTCAATTTCATAGTTCCCGAAACAAAAATAATTGAGCAAAAATGTCACGATTAGAGCGTGGTGATTTAGTATACATTGCTCGACAGTATCAGCGTGGAAACGCTGAGAAAAAGATTTGGCGAACGGGTCCGCCAACTACGCCGTGACGCGGGAGTCTCGCAAGAAGACTTCGCGGACAAGTGCGGGTTTGCACGCAGCTATATGAGCAGGATCGAACGCGGCACGTCGAACTTGTCCTTGGATGGTATAGAACGCCTCGCTGCGTCGTTCGGTATTACGGTAGAGGACTTGTTTCGAGGGCTTTAGGACGCAGGGAAGATCTCGGCTATAACTGTCGCTGCCAAAAGGGATATGATGTCACTTAAGCAATTACAACCACTCGTCATGAATAAATATAAAAACGAGCTGGATGCAGAAATCAAGACGGCGCGCGAAAGAGGTGATAGCGACGAGTTAATTGTGAAACGTCTATTTTACTTTAGACGGTCACCGATATCTCTTGTTCATGACGATGCGATCTTTAAGATATTTAGTTCCGTTGCCGACGAGTTCGGTGTCCCGTTCAAGTCCATCTACGTTTCCGGTTCGGCCCAAACTGGGCATAGTCTCTATAAAAATACGGAGTTCACCGAAAGTGACTCTGATCTTGATTTAGCTATTGTTGACGAACGACTATTTACAAAATTTAGCGAGGAAGCCTTTTCGATCACCAAGGGTTACCGCGACTTAACCAAATTTCCCAAAAGCAGCAAAATTAAGAACGTTCCAGATTTTTTTCAAAAAAACCTTGCTCAGGGCTGGTTTCGACCTGATGTCATGCCGCATTGCCAATTAAGGAAGGATTGGTTTAAATTCTTTAGCCAACTAACCCAAAAACACTTTGAATCGTTCAAAGACGTTAATTGTGGAATTTATCTATCGCCCGTGTTTTTTGAGCAGAGCCTGGTTAGAAATCTAGGTGCTTACAAATTGGAAAAATAATGTCGAAATATAAAGTTCGCCCCCGTGACCTTGTTGATATCGTCCGTGATATTCGGGAAGGCTCCATTATTCTCTCGCCATATTTTCAGCGAAAGCTCGTTTGGCGTTTAACTCATAAGATTGACTTTATTAAGACAATCTTGCTTGGATATCCGTTTCCAGAGATTTTTCTATCGCGGGGTACATTGGACGTGGTAACCATGAGGTCAACTATGTGCGTTGTCGATGGACAGCAACGTATGACCACAATTCAGGAGTTTATTAATAACGAATTCGCTGTTGATGGGAAAACGTTCGCTCAGCTTCATGAAGATCAGCAAAAGGGGTTTCTCAAGTATGAAATAGCTATTATTGATCTGGATTTGGAGCAAAACGATCCCGAGATTATTGAAATTTTCCAACGCTTGAATAGAACATTCTATGCGCTGTCTACAATTGAAAAAATGTCAGCCGAGTACGGCTCATCGGACTTCATGCTTATTGCTAAGCTGCTTTGTGGCGAGTTGCGAAAAGTGAACGGCGACGACACGGAAAATGAGAATGTTGATAATGTATTTTCGGGGTTAAGTAAAACAGATCCGAATATCGATGCGGATTTTGTTGCCTGGGGGAACAAACAAAACATTTCTTCATTCTTGGAATTAATTGTCGAATCATCAATATTTACGCGATATGAGATTCAACGACAAACCCATCTCGCCTATACTTTGAATTTAATGGCTACCATCACCGGAGGCTATTACAACCGAAACGAGCAGTTGGAAGCATATCTGGACCAGGTCGCAGAATTTGAAGAACGTGACAAATTAGTCACCCGCCTTAACGATGCCGCCAAAATATTCTTAAACTTTAAGTTCCCGAAAAATTCCGCCTGGTTTTCAAAGTCCAATGCATTTACGTTAATTAATGTCCTGGACGCGTATGGAGGTGATATTAAAAAAATTGGCAAGATTAAGATGAAGGAAATCAGGGAAAATCTTATTGCCTTTATTGACGCGCCTCCAGCCGACTACGCACTTGCAGCTCGTGAGGCAGTAAATAACAAGCGCCAAAGGATGGCCCGGCACAATACGATAGCAAATATTTTTGCTGCAACAATTGAAGCATAAACTCGCGACAGTTCGTTGTCTTTCATTTCTGTCGCGGGGGTATAAGGATCGCCGTTAAAAACCCTGAAGTTGAAGACGACTTCCCCATCCCGGCGATCCTTATATTCTAGGACTTTGCCTTTTCAACGCCGGATGGGGCAGCATTGCTTGCGCATTAGTTCCGCAGTGAGGTCAGTCCACGATGTAACAATCGCCTTCGCCGCGACAAGTAGAGATAGCGATGATCGCGCGGCCGTCGAGGTCGCCATGATGCGTTACCGCGAAGCCGCTGTCGATGCTCTGCTTGATGTTCATGATTTCGAGGATTTCGGCCATTTCGCCAGTTGTGATTTTGCGCATAATTCTCTCCGGGTTCGTCGGGCCGCTGAACAGGGGAGCCGGTTCGTCGGTGTCAACGCCAGGGCCGCGAGGGGTGACAGAAGGTATAAGATTGAGGGGTGACGACATTTTATGTCCGCCAAGGTGTTTTTCATCTCCGTTCGTCACCCATCAGGAGCCTTTAGGTAAAGGCTTTTCTGGGGTGACGAAAACAATCCAGAACTACGTTCTGGAAAAGGGGATACACCGCCCAATTTCTGCTCGTTAGGTCATGTCGTTTTCATCTCCTTTTGTTTGAGACTGGATCGAATCTTTACCAGGTGATTCGCGACAAGCTGCCGACTGATTGCCTCTCCGGTTAGCTGCTCGTAGCGCGCGGCAATCGCAGTAGGGCTAGCGGTGCCCGCAATACGCCAACAACGCCAAATCGCGTGACGGCGGCGCAACGTTGCTTCGGCCTCGGCTTCACCATAGGCCGCAGTCCGCCGCACCACGCCCAGGTCGGCGCGCAGTAGCTCAAGGACGCCAGCGCTGTCAGCATCGATGGACGCCGATTTCCTCTGCACGGGTGTCGAACGAAGCCACGCGCACTCCCACTGCTGGCTCACCGTCAGGCTCAGCGACTTGATCAACTGCCATGCCGGTCGCCTACCTGCCCAGAAAGCGTGATCGACCTCTCGGTAGAATAAGGTATCGAACCCCGTCAGCAGGCGCCGATACCTGGCATACCTTATTTGCTGTACGTGCAGACGATGCCAACGGCGCAGCCAGAGCAGGTCGCCAACAAAGAGGTCGTAACGTTGACTCAGGCTGGCATTCTTCCAGTTCAAGGTGTCATGCCAGTAGCACGGAGGGACACCACGCAATACGAGTTCCTCACCAATCAAGCGAGTCAGAAGTCGCCTATCGGTTGCGAACGCCTTCTTGAAGCCACCGATGAGCTTCTCTCGGTCTGTGGCAGCCAGCCGCTGTCGCGCGTGCTCAAGCCCGCTTGGCGCAACAGGACTAAGCAGCGCCGAAAGGCGCGCAAAGTCCCGTGGCGCTTCATCAGAAGCGCTTACTACTTCCATTAGTGACTAGTGAACTGCGCCGGATCACGAGAGACCCCAACGTCGCGCTCGAAACGCTCCGCCAGTGTCAGGTAAGCAGGCGGCGCAATGCGCTTGATGCCGACCATCATCTGCTCTGGCCCGAACGAGTGGAACACATTTGCCGCCTCTTCCTCCAGTTCAGGATGAGCTTCAACCAGCGCCAGCAATTCATGCAGGTCCGTCAAATGTGCGCTCAGAAGCTTGTTGACCATGTAGCTAAAAGAAAGCCCCGTGGAAACGGAAAGGCTCTGCAACAACTCGTCGGTTTCTTCCGGCAAATCAAGTTTATAGCTCATCGTTATCCCTTTGAATTAAACAGGCGTGGTTGCTCGGGCGTGTGATTCTTGAAATTGAGGGCACTCATGCTGCGCCCCCAGTCCCGGTGGCATGGCCGTTAGCCAGTACGCGCCTGATTGCGTCCACCGGCCACGCCAAACGCCCCATGACGCGAATGGGACGGATGGGGCCGTTTTCCAGGCAGGCCCAAGCACGCATTGTCTGTTCTTTACGGTTCAGCCAATGCGCAGCGCACGCGGTGTCCACATGGCTGCGGGTTTCCTGGTCGATTGGTGGGAATTGAGGTGTTACGATTTGCATGGAACGGGTTCCTTGTTTGTTTAACGAACCCGTAGTCTGACGAAGGACCCCAATTTTGTAAGCCAGATTAAAATCGGGCATATTATTTTCTGATTTTCTTTTTCCTTTGTTTGAGGTAAAGCCCCCTGTCCTGCAACAGGCTCCTGGTCTGCTCCTTCTTGCTTTCGACGGATCTGGAGTCAATTCCCTTGCGACTAAGCTCATCCTGAGTCCAGCCGTGGTGGACGCTGAAAGCCGCATTGAAGCTCCGCTCCCGGCGTTCTTCTTCGTCCATCGTAATGTCCGCAGTTAAAGCTGTGTGAGCGTAGGCTGGGTCGCCTAATGCGTGGAGATAGTATGCAAAGACGTGGGCGCTTTGAGGTACAACACAAGCACAACCCGAGTAGTATGCGACAACAACGGCATCATGTTTTGCAGGGTCATCTTTGGGCCGTCCCAGCCCCTGTTCGCGGCTGAAAGCGACATCCAGGCTTACCTTTTTTCCTTTGTTCCCTTCCAGGTGGCGCTTAAAACAGATTGCGACATAGCGCATAAATGGCGACGAGGCTTCATCATTGAGGATTTGTTGCGAACCATATTCCAAAACTCGGCGCGCTTTGTCTTTGTTGTCGTCCTCGCCATAAGACACTTCGCCACGAAGGAGTTCTCGCATTTCGTGATGAAAAACTACGTCACCGTAAAGGGGAAAACTTTCATCGAATTCAAAATCGAATTCTGGTACTTGGACTTGTTTCATTTATTATCGTTGCTGGTTGTCAATGGTTCCAAGTTCAGTTTGCGCCAACAACTCGCAGACCGTGGACAGCTGGGGTGAACTCGACACCGGCCTGCTCAAGAATCCACTCCTCGATCTTAATGTGCCACTTCCTCAGCAGGTCCAGCGGACGACGGATGTAGTTCTGTTCTCGCACACCTTGCGGTGCGTGGCCTTGAATTTGAGCCGCGATGCCCGCAGGCATCTCCACCCATTCGCTCAGAGTTGCGAAACTCCGGCGCAGACCGTGCAAGGTGAGGTGCGGTAAACCGGCGGCGGCAACCGCTTCATTATGGGCAATGCGCGGTTCTGCCAGCCTGCCTGATTCAGCACTGGGGCTGCTGAAAACCCACTCATTACGACGTGGCAAAGCGGCAAGCAAGTGCGCGACGTAAGGCGTGAGCGGCACCATGCGGAAATCTTCCACCTTGTCGCCTAACCTCATACTCGCCCACTGGAAATCGACATCAGCCCAACGCAACTTGGCTACCTCTTCGCGACGAGCGCCAGTCATCAGCAGCGTTTGCAGGTAGGCGGCAATGACTGGGTTGCCAATCTTGCGCACCTCATCGAACCAGGCCGCCAGTTGCTCCCGCTGGAGCAGATCATGCTTCATCTTGGGTTTGCCCAGGATCTCACGCGCGCGACTGCTCTTTGCGGCGCTCACTGTGACCAGGGCGGCATAGACCGAATGTCCTGCGCACCAATTCATAAACGCTTTGAGCAGTCGCATCGCCAGCCTCGCGCTGGATGGGCGCACCGCCGCTTCCACCTTAGCCCAAGCTTCGATCTTCGCATCGGTCAAGTCCACCAAGCGCACACCGGACAGCACCGACAGCGGGCCTGCCTTGGTCAGCTTTGGACTACGTTTCCGTTTCTCTCCGCCTGCCTGCATGATTTTTCTGTGTGCGGAGATTTGATGATCGCCCCAGTGTGGCGTGCGTTCGGCCACGTAGATCGGCCACGCATCGCCCAACGTTATCGAGTCACGAAGAGCCGCAGCGGCAGCGGCGGCTTGTTCCGCCAACTTGGCTTCACGGCGGGCCTCCTCTGCTGCCAGCGCGTCAGCTTTAACTTGACGAGGGTCTTGACCGCTGTCGATCATCACTTTCAGCCGACGTGCCTCTGCACGCGCTGCATCAATGCTCCATGCCTTGCGGTCGCCAATTGTCACGCGGATGGTCTTGCCATTCAACTTGGCTTGAAAGATGAAAGATGTCGGCGGCAATGGTTTGCCTGCTTCCGGTCTTGTAGCTCGTAGCCCAAGCCCTGGCGCTTCGGTATCCCAGATGAACTCCTGTGCCTTGTCAGGCCCACACCTGTGGGCATCAATCCTTCCAGCAGTAAACGCTACTCGCGCCATCGTCAGCCTCTCATGTAACCCCTATGTAACCGGATTGGGAGTATAAACAACGGCGTCAATTGGTGCAAATCAACTCTGTGTTTTCACAAGTCATTGATTTTAAATATCATCTCAAAATTGATGCATACCGATAAATTCTTATAAATGACATCTTTTGATGATTTGTAATCATCAGGTGGCCAGTTCGAAACCGGCAGTCGGCACCAGAAATAAGCAGGAAAAATGAAGGGTTACATGCTCACGCTTGTAACCCTTTTTTTCTTGGACCATATCTCGACCGTCTTTTCCACGCGTTCCCACAAGAATTCAGGCCTTCGCCCCCACTCGGCGATCCAGCCACTCACGTCCGCCATTGTCCAAGGCTTTGGCCACCGTTGCCGGCGGCAGGCTATACACAGTAGCCCACGTCGCTCTCCCATCGCCGGAATTGGAAGGGAAGCTGCTGGACTCGATTGGCCAATGGTACTTGCGCTTCAATGTCTTGACGATGACGGCAAGTGAGGTGCGGCCTTGCAGCGGTTCAGCGCCGGTCTGGTCGGCATCCGATATCAATACCGCCAGGACGGCGCCGCGCGCTGTCAATGGGCCTGGGAATTTGGGAGTTTTTGACATCTCATCATTCTATCCTGCGCCTAGTCGAGAGGAAGGCTTGCCTCGGGGTAGAGGTTAGGGAACAGCATCCCCAACGAATCCAAGGGCAGTCCAATGCGAACCGGACCATAAGCGGTGTCGCTCACCAGGAGGCCATCCGCCAACAGCTTCGACAGCAGCGATCTGGCATTGCGCTCGCCCAGACCTGTCAGTTGCGCAAACTCCCCGCGTGTCACTGGCCCGAGTGCGAAAACATGAATGAGTGGCAGGATCGCTTCGCGCCGCATACGCTTGTCCTGCGTTGAGCGGAAGAGGATCAGCGCCTCGATCCGCTGCGATATGCCATCTAACGCCAGCATGTTCGACATGTACGTCACCTGATCCTCACAAACGCCGAGGAAGTACTTTACCCACTCCAGCAATCCCAAAGCACTGAGGTTGCCGCGACCATCCAGATCCCCACGTCGCGGAGAGTCGGCGTTATGCAGTGCGGCGTAATAAGCGTCCGTGGACCTCGCTAATCCCCGGCTAGGCGACCAAAGGCCTTCAGACAATTTCCACAAGGCGCAGTGACTCTGAAGCCGGGTTGCCCTGCCATTCCCGTCCAAAAAAGGATGAACCCAGGCGATCCTTTGGTGGAGGCAGGCAGTGTGGATCAAAATCTGTCCCCACCCTCGTGAGGCATCGTAGACTTCATCGAGCCGCTTGAGAAAAACTGGCAGAGAACCAGCATTCGGCGGCACATGCCTGCTAACCTGCACATTCCGGGTTCGGATCTGTCCAGGAATAATCACGTCCCCGTCATCAGAAAGCCGGTCGCCGGGCGCAAGTCTTTCATACAGTGCACGATGCACATTAATCAAAAAAACCGATCGCAGTGCGGAACCAGCGTCACCCACCCCTTCCAGTTCTTTTTCCGCTGCGATATGCGCAAGCGCGATGCGCTGCAACCGGGCTATATCCGGTCGGTGCGAGAAGTCATTCTGTAGCGCCCGCTCAATATTGCGCGGATGTGTAATCTGGCCTTCTATCCGATTGCTGTAGAAGGAGTTCATCTTCTGGACAAGTTCGCGGAGCGTGGCTCGGGTTGTTTCATGCGCAACGGATGTCAGCTTTATCGAGCCCATGACAATGCTCTGGCTTAACGGCGCTACTGTTTCAAGTTGCCGGTCGTTAAGCAAAAGTGGTTCAAACTGATGTGCTGAATCGTACATTTTTGCCGCTTTTTTTGCCGGTTTACGATTACTACAAGTCTTTGATTGTACGACTATTTTTTATAATAAAACGAGCTTTTACTGGAATCGTCTGCCGCTTTATCGACATGCCATATTAGTAAATTTCATATTTTTCTTTTTAACATCTTTACCGCATGCAATAATAGTGTTTTATCAATAGACAATGAAGTAATGACGCTGAGATATTGCTTGTTGATGCTGCTGGCATCGGCGCAGGTGTACGCGGAAGACGGGCCGCAAACCGTTGTGGTGAATGGTCAGACCGATGTGGAGGCGAGCCGCGATTTTGTCGCTGGAAAACTCATCATCAGCAGGAAGACGCTGGAAGAAAGCGGTCAGCAAAACGTCGGCGACGCCTTGCGGCGCGAGCCGGCCATTACGATCGGCAAGGATGGCCGCCTTGGCCTACTCGGCCTGACGGGTTACACGCAGATCCTGGTCGATGGTCGCGAAAGCCTCACCGATCCTTACGCGATGGACCTGGTGCAGGTGGAAAAGATCGAGATCATCAAGTCTGCCACCGCCAGCACCGGGCCGTTCGGCGTTGCCGGCACCATCAATATCATCCGCCGCAAGATCGACCGCAAGGCGATGACGCTGCTGCGTGCCGGCGGTTCCACGTCGGCCGGCTACGGCAGCGCCAATGCGACGCTGATGAGCAATCAACTGCCGTCCAGCCTGCCAATAAGCTACAACTTCATGCTGATCGCGAACAGCCGCACGACGCCCAATGCCGAGCAGTATCAGCAGACGCAAAGTCTCGGCACCGCCGCGCCGACGCCGCAGTTTCACGGGGAAAGCAGCGGCGTGAGCCGGGTCGAGACCGTGCTGGCCAGCAGCGAGATCGCCTGGGCCGTCAATCCCGAGCACAAGCTGTCCTTCAAACCGGCGGCAACGTATATGGGCGTCCATTCGCATGGCGTGGAGCAGCGCCTGTGGGGCGATGGCGACACGCTGTCAGCCGAACGGCAGCACCGCGATCGCACCACGATCATCGAACTGCCGCTGGGCTGGGACTGGAAGATCAGTCCGGACAGCAGCCTGTCGCTGCAGGGCCGCTTCAGCCGCATGCAGCCGACCACCACCATCCGGCGCATGGACAACTGGTCGGTGGAGGGTGATCACCTGCGCCAGCAAGTCCGCGACCTCGACGTCACGAACCGCTTCCTGGACCTGACCTTCAAGACCGCATTCACCGGCGGCCACGATTTCTCCGCCGGCATGAAACTGGCCAAGATCGACAACGATGCCGATTACACCGACCTGATCGACGGCCTGCCCGACCTGAGCCAGGCCGTGCTCGGCACCAGCACCCACGCGCGCACGGAGCGGCGCCAATTCTTCGTCCAGGATGACTGGCGCGTGAACAAGAGCCTGTCCCTGAGCGCAGGCATGTCCACCGAGCAGCGCATTCACGAGCTGGACGAGGGCACGGTGCACAACCGTCCGCGCTTCAGCATCTGGTCGCCGTCGGCCCATGTGGCGTACAAGGTCGGTGGCGACAGCAAGCGCCAGTTGCGCGCCTCGGTCGCCCGCACTTTCCAGGCGCCGGATACCGGCCAGTTGTTCCTGCATCCGACCATCAATCCGCTGGCGCCCTGCTACGACCGCAGCCTGTGCGGCGCCAACACGCTAGACACGGCCGACAGCGCCGGCAATCCCAAGCTGCTGCCGGAACGTTCGCTGGGCGTGAACCTGTCGTATGCGCACGGCCTCGGCGCCAGCAGCGAAGCGAAGATCGAGTTCTATACCCGCGACATCACGCACAAGACCGGCACCGAACTGGCGCTGGAAAACGTGGCGTGGGCGACTGTGCCGCGCTACGTGATGCGTCCGGCCAACCTGGGCGATGCAACGCTGCGCGGCGTCAATCTGGAAGGCCGCCTGGCCGCGCGTGATGTGTGGAAGGAGGCGCCCAATCTGGATCTGCAAGGCAGCGTCGGCTACGCGCATTCCGCGCTGCGCGACCTGCCGGGGCCGGACAACCGCCTGGAAGGCCAGTTACCGTGGCGCGCCAAGCTGGGCGCCGGTTATGCGCTGGCCGATCTGCCGCTGAAGCTGAACCTGGACGCCAACTGGCTGCCCGGCGACTGGTTCCGCAACAATCTGACCCAGCGCACCTACCAGTCCAACCGCTTCACGCTGAACGCCGGCGCCAACTGGAAAGTCGGCGCCACGCAGCGCCTGATCTTCAACATCGACAATCTGCTGGCGCGGGACAGCCACAGCATCAACGAATACTACGGCGCCAACCAGACGCTGCGCCGCTACACCAACAACGACGCCTATGCCCGTTTCTCGGTGCGGCTGGAAATGAATCTGTAGGCTACACTGGCGGTTCATCTTTATTCCAACGGAGCGAGACATGACCCGCAAGACCGCCGCTGATTTTGATCCGGAAGTTCTGAAGCTGTTTGACCAGTATGTTCACGGCGGCATCAACCGTCGTGATTTCCTGTCCTCGGCCACGCGTTATGCGGTGGGCGGCACGACGGCGGCGGGTCTGCTCAGCGCCCTCAGCCCGAGCTTTGCCGCGCCGCTGGTCACGCCGGACGACAAGCGCATCGCCACGCGCTACGTCGAGCTGCCGTCGCCGCAGGGCAATGGCAAGGTGCGCGGTTACCTGGCCTCCCCTGCCGGCGTCAAGGGCAAGCTGCCGACCGTGCTGGTGGTGCATGAGAATCGCGGCCTGAATCCGCACATCGAAGACATCGCGCGCCGCCTGGCGGTCGACGGCTTCATCGCCTTCGCACCGGACGCGCTGTTCACGCTGGGCGGCTATCCCGGCGACGAGGACAAGGCGCGCGAATTGTTCGGCAAGCTGGACCAGACTAAGACCCGCGTCGATTTCGTCGCCGCCGCGCGCTGGCTGCAGCAGCTGCCGGAAGGTAATGGCAAGCTGGGCGTGGTCGGCTTCTGCTACGGCGGCGGCATTGCCAACTACCTGGCGACGCAGTTGCCGGATCTGCTGGCGGCGGTGCCGTTCTACGGCGCGCAGCCGAAGGCGGACGATGCGGCGCGCATCAAGGCGCAGTTGCTGATTCACGATGCCGGCAATGACGAACGCATCCGCGCCGGCTGGCCGGCCTACGAGAAGGCCCTGAAAGAGGCCGGCGTGCACTACGAATACCACGTCTACCCTGGCGTCGAACACGGCTTCAACAACGACACCACGCCGCGCTACGATGCGGCGGCCGCCAAACTGGCCTGGCAGCGCACCACCGACTTCCTGCGCGCCCGTCTCACCTGAGTTTGAACAAAGTTCCCATGACTCAGCCTTGCTAGGCTAAGTCATGGCTGACAAAAAAATCCTCGATACGCTTTACCATGTCCCCAAAAAACGGGGCAATGGCTTGGTTCGCACTGAAGCCTGGGCCGACGCGCATGGTACGGTCACACATTACAATTTAGCGTATATTAATCACAGTCTGTCTCACAAGGACCATGGGCGCGTAGTCGGCTACGACAACAGCCATCATGTACACCATAGACATTACATGGGCCAGGTCCAGCTTGTTGACTTCATTAATTTCGACGAAATCCAGGAGCGATTTCTACTTGATTGGACGTCGGTTTTGGAGAAGGCATGAAAACTCTCACTACCATCAAAACTTGCGATGAGCAGGAATTTATCCAGCATAGCCGCGTCATGGCCAAGCTTATCGATCAGAAGCGCGAGCTGCCTGAGCAAAGCTATATCATGTTTGGAGACCCTGCTGACTTACTGCGGCTGCTGCGGCCGAAAAACCGTTTTCTGTTCCGTGTCATCAAAGACCATCCCGGCTCGATCGATGCCATCGCAGAACGTCTTCAACGCTCCCGTAATGCTGTGCAGCGCGACATCAACGAGTTGAAACGCTTGGGTATCGTCGAGATAACGCGATGTTCTGCGCCTGATGATGCCGGTATCGAGGAGGTCCACCTCACCGCGCTGAAATTCAAACTCGAAGCCGATCTGATCTGATAAAAAAGCCCCGGTTTTTCGACCGGGGCTTTTGATTTTACGACTTGGCGAAAGCCAGGAAGTCGGCGTGGAACTTGTCCTTGTGGGTATCGGTCAGGCCGTGCGGCGCACCTGGGTAGGTGATCAGCTTGGCATGCTTGACGATCTTGGCCGAGGCGCGGCCGGCAGCGTCGATCGGCACGATCTGGTCGTCTTCACCGTGGATCACCAAGGTCGGCTTGTCGAACTTTTTCAGGTCGTCGCGGAAGTCGGTTTCCGAAAACGCCTTGATCGAGTCATAGGTGTTTTTGAAGCCGCCCTGCATGCCTTGCGAATACCACGCCTGGATGATGCCTTGCGATGGTTTGGCGCCCGGACGGTTGTAGTTGTAGAACGGGCCCGAAGCCAGGTCCAGGTACAGCTGGCCGCGGTCCTTGACCGAGGCGGCGCGGATGCCGTCGAACACTTCGATCGGCAGGCCGCCTGGATTATCGGCGGTTTTCAGCATCAGCGGTGGCACCGCCGAGATCAGGCCCAGCTTGGCGATGCGCTTGGTGCCGTAGCGGCCCACATAGCGCGCCACTTCGCCGCCGCCGGTCGAGAAGCCGGCCAGGATGATGTTGTTCAGGTTCAGCGCTTCGATCAGCTGCGCCAGGTCGTCGGCGTAGTGGTCCATGTCGTTGCCTTCCCACGGCTGGCTCGAACGGCCGTGGCCGCGACGGTCGTGGGTGATGACGCGGAAGCCGTTATTGGCCAGGAAGAACGCTGCCGATTCCCAGCTGTCCGAGCTCAGCGGCCAGCCGTGACTCAGGATCACCGGTTGGCCGTTGCGCGGGCCCCAGTCCTTGTAATAGATCTCGACGCCGTCGCGGGTGGTGATGGTGCTGCCGGTCTTGGCGACCGCACCTTTGCCGTTCACCACTGGAGCAGCTTGCGCGCTGCCGCCAGCCAGCGCCGCCAGCGGCACGGCGACAGCGGCGGCTGCGGCGCCGGCGCCACTGAACATTGCGGAACGACGCGACAGGCTGACAGCTTGGTCTTGGTTTTCTTTGCTCATGATGGACTCCATTCAGTAATTAGCGATTTAGTAGTGAACTATGTTTTTCGGTCTTGCCGGACAATGTTGCGCTGTCCATGTGCTCAATATATATCGCGCACTATTCAATAGCAAGCAATTTTTAAAAATAAAAAAAGGGCGGTGATTGCTCACCGCCCTTTCCATCGCATGCCGGGGACAGGCCCCGGCATGCGCAGCTATCAGAAGAACTTGTAGCTGGCGCCGATTTTGAAGTAACGGCCGATTGCGCCGCTAGCATCCATCGGGTTGTAGCTCATGCCGCCGTAGGTCAGTGGATCCAGCGGGGCGATCTTGTCGAACACGTTGTTGACCGAAGCGAAAAGTTGCAGTTGCTTGTTCACGTTCCAACGGGTCGACAGGTCAACCGTGGTGAACGAAGCGATTTTGCAACCGTTAGGCGCGTCGGCACCGCTGGCCAGTTTCGAAGCGCACAGGTCGCCTTCGAACAGGACGTTTTTCATGTCCGAACGGTAGTTGGCGATGGCGCTGAAGTTCCAGGCCTGGCTAGGATCCCACGAAGCGTTGACGCTGATCTTGTCTTTCGGCGTACCGGCGCAGTTCGAGGTGTCGCAGTTGCCGTGGGTGCCAGCGAACTGGTAACGCACGGTGGCGGACTCGGCGCGCACCCACGATGCCACGTGGGTCCAGGTCAGGCCAACGCTGCCGCGGCCGTAGTCGCCCAGACGCAGACGCTGTTTCACATCCAGGTCGACACCTTTGACTTCGGTGAAGCTGGAATTGCGGTATGGCGCCTTGGTGATCAGCAGCGTGCCGCTGTTCGGGATGACTTTACCGTCAGCACCCACCAGGTTGTTGTCGGCGCGGATCGCGGTCGGCAGCGCTGCTGCTTCGTTGTACGGCAGCGGGTTGATCTCGTCGGAACGTTTGATCTTCCAGCCGTCCAGCGACAGCGACAGGTCGTTCAGCGGATCCCACACCAGGCCCAGGGTCAGACCTTTCGAGGTTTCCGGACGCAGGTTAGGATCGCCGATTTTCACAGCCGCGACGGAAGCCGCGCAGTCGGTCGAGGTTGCGCCTGGCAGCGGGGTGCCGTTCGGGCAGCGGATCGGATCGCGCACGGTCGAGGTGCCGGTCGATTGCGACAGGGCGCTGCTTTCCGCAGGGCCTGGCGCACGGAAGCCTTCCGAGTAGGTGCCGCGCAGGGCGAAGCTCTTCACCGGGGTCCATTTCACGCCGGCTTTCGGCGTGGTCGACGAGAAGTGGTCGTATTTGTCGTAACGCACGGCGGCCGACAGTTCCACGGTTTGCAGTACCGGCGCCAGCAATTCGGCGTAGACCGCCGACACCTTGGTGTCGCCGAACGCCGCCACGTAGCTGGCGTTGATGGTGCCGTTTTCGGTGCCCGACAGCGATGGGTTCGACAGCTTGTCACGACGGTGTTCCGCGCCGATTGCCAGACCGAGGTCGCCGCCTGGCAGGGTCATCAGCGAACGGGTGGCCTTGAAGTCGATGATGTCCAGCTTGGTGAACGAGTGCGAGTAAGCATGGGTCACCATTGCTGCGTACAGCGAGGCCGGGTTTTTGGACGCCTGGTCGCCGATGTAGTACGGGAAGTACTTGCTGGTCGGATCGCCCAGCGCAGCCTTGACCACGGCCATGTTCAGCATGTTGCTGTAGTCCAGGTCCAGCTTGGACTCGGAGTGGGTGTAGCCGGTGTCGTAGTCCCAACCCAGCGCCGAGCCTTTCAGGCCGACCACGAAGCGGGTGAAGTTGTTGTCCACGGCACGGGTGCTTGGGCCGACGTCGAACGCGCTGTAGCGCACGCGGGCGGCGGCGCCGAACGGGTTCTGCGGATGCGACGGGGCCAGCACGATGGTGGTGCCGGCGCCGGAGCCGTAGTTGATCACGCCGGTCGGGTTGGCCGCGTTTGGCGGGAAGGCCACGGTCGGGGTGATCGACGGCGGGGTCAGGATGAACGAGGTGTTACGCTGCGAGTAGCCGGCTTCCGCGTAGGCCTGGGTGTTCTCGTTGACCTGCCAGGTGCCGCGGGTGTACAGGTTCACGCCTTCGATGTTCGGCTGCATGGAGCGGAACTGGTCCTGGTACCACAGGCAGCCGCCTTTCGGATCTTGTGGCGACGCGGTCGACAGCTTGGAGCAGCCTGGCAGCGACACGTAGTCCAGCGTGGTCGGATTGCGGATCGCGCCGACCGGGCTGGCGGCGGCGTTGTTGTTGCCGCTGATGTAGCCCGACGCGAACTGGGTGCCGATCGGGTAGCCGTATGGACGCAGGTCGCCCTTGCCGATCCAGGCGCGGTCCTTGCGGTCGCTGTTCATCAGTGGGTCGGATTTGAAGTACTCGGCGTTGACCACGAAGTTGTACTTGTCTTCGTCCAGGGAGCCCTTGCCGTAGGTGACCGACGCCTTGTGCTGCTGGGCGTCGCTGTAGCGCGAGGCGCCGGTGTCGGCCTTGATGGTCAGGCCGGTGAAGTCCTTGCGCAGGATGATGTTGACCACGCCGGCGATCGCGTCGGCGCCGTAGGTGGACGAAGCGCCGTCCTTCAGGATCTCGATGCGCTCGACGATCTGCATCGGCACGGTCGACAGGTCGGTGAAGCTCTTCTGGCCGTCATCGGCACGGGCGAATGGCGCCATGCGGCGGCCGTTCAGCAGCACCAGGGTCGAGGTCGCACCCAGGCCGCGCAGCGAAATGGCGGTCGAACCAGCGGCGAAACCGTTACCGAAGCCGGTCGGCAGCGAGCCGGCGCCGTCAGCGGTCAGGGTTTGCAGGTAGTCAGCCACGGTGGCCTTGCCGGACTTCATCAGATCATCACGGGAAATCACCTGGACCGGCGATGCGGTCTCGGCAGTTGCGCGCTTGATGCTGGAACCCGTGATCTCCACGCGCTGGATCGGCGCCTGGGCTTCCTGTGCTTGAACCTGGGCCATCATGCCCAGCGTGGCGATGGCGAGACCGCCTGCAAACATCTGGCGCACCGAATGTGCCAGCACTGTTTCTTTCATCATGAACTGCTCCCTGAAGTGGCTTTTTGTTTTGAATGGTGATTGTTGAGAAATGCAATTTTTCTCAAGCGGGATCATGGAAACACCCGTCGAAAATTGCGTCAATGCGGGTTTCTTCCACATCCTCAGTCGACAACATCACCACCCAAGCCGGCGTTGCAAAAACACAACAGGGCAATTTTCAGCTTTTTACGCCGATCTCCCGGCAATATGAATCTAACTTAACGATTTGGACTTTGAGCAGCGCGCGCCGAAAACGCGTGCAACTGCCTTCAAAATAAAGATCTTGCAATTTGAAATTGTGCGCTGCAAACCACACTTTGCGCGCAGTTACAAGGATCAACGCGTAAATTAATGTATCTCTCTGCAAGGTCTTGTAAAGAAAAGGCCCCGGAGGGGGCCTTGGCGGGGATTAGGACTTGGCGAAAGCCAGGAAGTCGGCGTGGAACTTGTCCTTGTGGGTGTCGGTCAGGCCGTGCGGCGCCCCTGGGTAGGTGATCAGCTTGGCGTGCTTGACGATCTTGGCCGAGGCGCGGCCGGCGGCGTCGATCGGCACGATCTGGTCGTCTTCACCGTGGATCACCAAGGTCGGCTTGTCGAATTTTTTCAGGTCGTCGCGGAAGTCGGTTTCCGAAAACGCCTTGATCGAGTCATAGGTGTTTTTGAAGCCGCCCTGCATGCCTTGCGAATACCATGCCTGGATGATGCCTTGCGATGGTTTGGCGCCCGGACGGTTGTAGTTGTAGAACGGGCCCGAAGCCAGGTCCAGGTACAACTGGCCGCGATCCTTGACCGATGCCGCGCGGATGCCGTCGAACACTTCGATCGGCAGGCCGCCTGGGTTATCGGCGGTTTTCAGCATCAGCGGTGGCACCGCCGAGATCAGGCCCAGCTTGGCGATGCGCTTGGTGCCGTAGCGGCCCACATAGCGCGCCACTTCGCCGCCGCCGGTCGAGAAGCCGGCCAGGATGATGTTGTTCAGGTTCAGCGCTTCGATCAGCTGCGCCAGGTCGTCGGCGTAGTGGTCCATGTCGTTGCCTTCCCAGGGCTGGCTCGAACGGCCGTGACCGCGACGGTCGTGGGTGATGACGCGGAAGCCGTTATTGGCCAGGAAGAACGCTGCCGATTCCCAGCTGTCCGAGCTCAGCGGCCAGCCGTGGCTCAGGATCACCGGTTGGCCGTTGCGCGGGCCCCAATCCTTGTAATAGATCTCGACGCCGTCACGGGTGGTGATGGTGCTGGCGGTTTTGCTGACCGGTCCGCCCTTGGCGACAGCGGCTTGCGCTTCGGCGGTACCCAGGGCGGCCAGCGGCAGGGCCACGGCGGCGGCGACGGCGCCAGCGGAGTTGAACAGTACGTTGCGGCGGGACAGGTTGGCGGTGTTCATGATGTTCTTCCTTTTAGTCGATGTATGGATAACCAGTGTTGTGCTACAGTCATTTCGTTCTGCAGCTGCGATGGAATGCATCTTAGACCTCGTCCAAACTTTGCGGAACAGACAACACTGCAAGGCCACTTTGCAAAAATGCAGCCCCCGATATGCCAACTAGCAACGACTTCGACTGGAACGACATCCCGCTGATCCTCGCACTCGCCCGCAGCGGCAGCATGAGCGCCACCGGCCGCCAGCTGGGCGTGGACGCATCGACCATCAGCCGCCGCATCGCCGCCGCCGAAAAAGCGCTGAAGCTGCGCCTGTTTATCCGCGATAACACCGGCTACCAGCTGACCGACGCCGGCCAGGTCTTCGTCGAGCACGGCGAAGCGGTGTACGACAACGTGCAGAGCATGCTGCACGCCTCGTCGCAGGAAGCCGACGCCACCGCCGGGCCGGTCAACATCACCTCCATCGATTTCCTGTTCGACTACTGGCTGCTGGACCACGTGCCCGCCCTGCACGCCCAGCATCCGCACTTGCAACTGACGCTGCAGGCGGAAAACCAGAATCTCTCCTTCACCCGCCGCGAAGCCGACTTCGCCCTGCGCCTGGGCAAGCCCGGCGAGGATGCGGCGCTGGTGATGCGCAAGCTGGGCGAGCTCGGCTTCGCTGTCTACGGTCACCGCAAGTTCGCCGACACGCCGCGCGCCTGCTGGGGCACGCAGCCGTGGATCGCCTATGACGATGTGCTGGGCGGCACCGCCGAGATGCAGTGGCTGGCCGGCATGAATCCGCAGCCGCGCAAAGTCCTCAAGGTCAACAGTCTGAGCACGATGGTGCGCGCCTGCCGCGCCGGCGTCGGCATGGCGCTCCTGCCCTGCATCATGGGCGAGCAGGAAGGGCTGCAGCGCATCGGCGCCAAGGTCGAAGTGCTGCGCGACATCTGGCTGCTGAGCCATCGCGACGCCGGCACCATCGCCCGCTTCAAAACCGTGTCCGCCTGGCTGTCCGGCGTGTACGCCGCCAGCGGACACCTGCTGTGCGGCGCGGATTCGCACCCTTAAAACGCATCCTGTCCCCCGTTTTTTGCAGTTCGTCACATCCCGGTGGATGGACGGTTAGCCCTTGTCTATAGTTCACTCAACGCAACGAACTAACCACCCACAAGGAGCTCAAAATGAACATCGCAAAAAACATGGAAGCCATCTTCGTAGCCGCCATCGTCATCGCCAGCGCTACTTCCTTCGCCACCGCCGCCGTCGAAGCACCGGCCGTCATCGCTGTCAAAGCACAAGCGACCACGATGCCTACCGTGACCGTCACCGCCAAGCGCCTGACCGCTGAAGAAAAAGCAGCCCTGTAATTCCACCGACCACGACGGAGCGCATGATGAAAAAATACCTGAAGGCCGCGATGCTGGCGGCGGCACTGAGCAGCGGCGCACACGCCGCCCTGGCCGACGACAGCATCAGCGAGAGCCGCAGCGTCGATGCGCGCACCGTCAAGGTGGAACTGGACGGCGTGATCAGCATCAAGGTCAGGCAAGGTCCGGTCGCGGCGCTGACGATCTACGGCGAACCGGAAGCGATCAAGAAAGTGGTGGTCGAACAAAGCGGCGACACGCTGCACATCGGCACCAGGAAAATGAACACGATTAACTTTGGCAACAAGCGCGAACTGCGCGCCGAGCTGACGCTGCCGACACTGCGCGCGTTGACCTCCGGCGGCGTGGGCGCCACCGAAGTCAGTGGTTTTAGCGGCGACAATCTGCGCCTGGCACTGGAAGGTGCCGGCTCGGTGAAGGTCGACGCACAGTATCGCAATCTCGACGTACGGCTGGGTGGCGTGGGCGGCATGACCGTCAACGGCGGCAACAGCGATAACGTCGAGCTGCAACTGAACGGCGCTGGACGGATCGAGATCATCGGCCAAGCCAAACAACTGCACGCCAGCCTCGGCGGCGTGGGCAGCCTGGACGCGGAACAGCTGCGCGCCGACGCCATCGATGTCAACATGACGGGCCTCGGCAGCGCCACGGTGTATGCGAAGACCAGCGCCAATTTGAAATTAACCGGCATGGGTTCGGCCAAGGTGTACGGCAACCCAAGCAGTCGTAACGCCAGCGCTCGCGGCATGGGCAGCGTGAGCTGGCAGTAAGGAATGCGCCGGCGTGACACGCCGGCACAGCAGGAAACACATGGGTGTGTTTTTCACCGTCCGGAAGGCGATCCCTCCTGGACGGTTTTTTTATTTCAGAACGCGGATGTCGTGACCGAGCACGATGCGCATGTCGGCGTAGGCCGGTCCGCCGCTACGCTGTTGCAGCGGCAGGCCAAGCCGCTTGCTTAGCGCCTGCGCTGTCGCCTGCTGCGCGCGCGGATATTCGATGCGGCTGAGCGGCACCACGAAGGGCCGCAGGTTCGACAGGCGTACCGTCTTCACGCCATCCGCTTCCAGCAGGCGCGCCAGCCGCGCGGCGGCGCCGGCGACACCGTTGCCGTTGCTGATCTCAAGCCGCAGCGGCATGGACGTTGGCGCCGCCGTTTCGCTGGCGCCGGCCGCAATCCGCTGCACTTCCACCAGTGCAGGGCCAAGACGTTTGATTTGCGTGCGCGGCATGTCGGCGGCGGCTTCGTCGCGCGCCTGCTTCACGATCGTATAGTCCTGCCGCACATCGTGCCGGCGCAGCGATGCCGCTTGCAGATACATGGTGGCCGCGCGTTCGCGCTCTCCGGCCGCCGACAGCGCCGCCGCCAGCTGTTCCCACCTGGCCGGGTCAAGCGGCTCGCGCAGGCACGCCTGCTCCAGCGGCGTGATCGGATCGTCCACTGGCGCCGGTGCGCGCGCGCCGCTGCATGCCGCCAGCAGCAGGGATGTGGTGATGAGCAGCTTGTTCATCCTGATCTCCTAGTGCGCCTGCATCATGCGAAAGACCTGGATGCCCGCAGGCCCGATCAGCACCAGCATCAGCGTTGGGAAAATGCAGAAGATCAGCGGGAACAGCAACTTCAACGCGATCTTGGCGGCGGCTTCCTCGGCCAGCACGCTGCGCTTGCTGCGCAGGTTGTCGGAGTGGATGCGCAGCGAATCGCCCATGCTGGTGCCGAAGCGCTCCGACTGGATCAGCATCGCCACCAGCGTATCGACATCCTCCACGCCGCTGCGCAAGGCCAGGTTGCGCAAGGCGCGCTCCTTGGTGAAGCCGGCGCGCATCTCCATCAGCGCCAGTTGCAGCTCCTGCGCCAGCGCCAGACTCTTGATGTGAATCTCGCCCGCCACCTTGGCCAGCGCGCGCTCCAGGCTCAGGCCCGCCTCCACGCACACGGTCAGCAGGTCCAGCGCATCGGGGAAGTTCTCGAAAATTTCGCGGCAGCGCGCCGCCGCCATGTGCGACAGCACCGCATTCGGCAGGTAATAGCCGATGCCCGCCACCAGCAGCAACAGGTACATGAACAGCTTGTGCGCCGACTCCAGCGTGAATGCGCCGCACAGCGCCAGCGCAGCGGGCAAGCCCAGCGCCAGCAGCGTCTTGGCGGCGAAATACAGCGACGGCGCCGACGCGCTGCGCCAGCCGGCGTTCATGAAGCGGGTGCGCAGCGGCGACCTTTCCCAGCCCTGCTCCGGCAGCGACAGGCGGGAAAACGGCTGCGCCGCCTGCGCCACCTTCTCCACCCAGCCGCCAGCCGCCGGATCGGGCGCCGTCTCCGTGTGTTCCACCACGTCGCTCAGGCGCTCGCGCAAAGCGATCGGCGAAAACACCATCAACGCCGCCACCGCCACGCCGGCAGCCACCAGGAACACAATCGCCAGGAACAGAATCTGCGATCCATCCATGCCATTCTCCTTCACACGCGGATGCGTATCAGCTTGCGCATCCACAGCACGCCGAACATCGCGACAGCAAACGCATACCACATCAACCTGACGCCGATCGGATCGGTCCACAGCACGCCCACATAGGCCGGATTGGAGAGCGTCATCAACAGCATCACGCCCAGCGGCAGCAGGCCCAGTATCCAGGCCGACATGCGGCCTTCGGCGGACATCACCCGCACCTGCGCCAGCAGCTTAAGACGCGAGCGGATCAAGCGGCTGATGCTGCCGAACACCTCGGCCAGATTGCTGCCCGATTCGCGCTGTATCAGCACCGCGATCACCAGATAACGCAAGTCCGTCAGCGGCACGCGCAGCGCCAGGTTGTGCAAGGCTTCGTTCATCGGCACGCCATAGTTGATTTCCTCGTAGGCGAACTTGAATTCGGCGGCGATGGGATCGGGCAGCTCTTCGCCGACCATTTGCATCACGTTGGCGAAGGAGTGGCCGGCGCGCAGCGCGCGCGCAAGGAAATCCGCCGCCTCCGGCAACTGCTCTTCCAGCTTGCGCAGGCGCGCGCCGCGTATGCGCAACAGCAGCAGCCACGGCACACTGGCGACCAGCGCCAAGGCGCCGGCGGCCGGCAGCAACGGCATGCCCATCATCTGCGGCAGCAGCAGGCCGGCCAGCACCATCGCCAGCGCGCCGCCGAGAAATTGCGCCACCGACCAGCGCACGCCGGCCTGCATCAACAGCCGGTCCAGTGACGCCAGCCTGGCGATGCGGCGCAACTGCTTTTCCAGTGCCGGATTGCTGCTGTAGCTGCGGCGCTTGAGAATGTCGACACGTTCGATGCCGCCCTCGCCGGCAGCCGCCATCAGCCGCAAACGCTTGGCGATGCGGCGCGCGGCGCGGCCATGCGCGCCGGACCACCACAGCCAGGCGCCTTCCAGCATCAGGATCACGGCCGCAAAAAGCAGCACGGCGAAAGCGGTGAAGATACTGTCCATGGCGTCACTCGTAGATCTTGTCCGGATCGAACACGCTGTCCGGCACCGCCACGCCGAACATGCGCAGGCGGTCGGCAAAGCGCGGCCGCACGCCGGTGGCGTAGAAGCTGCCCTGCACCGCGCCGCGCGCATCCACGCCCTTCTGCTCGAAGCGGAAAATCTCGTGCATGGCGATCACGTCGCCCTCCATGCCGGTGACCTCCTGCAGGCTGACCAGCTTGCGCGCGCCATCCGTCAACCGCGATACCTGCATCACCACCGTGACGGCGGAGCAGATCTGCTGGCGCGTAGCGCGCGGCGTCAGGTTCACACCGGCCATGCCAACCATGTTCTCCAGCCGCGACAAGGCGTCGCGCGGCGTGTTGGAGTGGATGGTGGCCAGCGAACCTTCGTGGCCGGTGTTCATCGCCTGCAGCATGTCCAGCGCCTCCGGCCCGCGCACCTCGCCGAGGATAATGCGGTCCGGCCGCATGCGCAGCGCATTGCGCACCAGCGAACGCTGGTTCACTTCGCCCTTGCCCTCGATGTTGGGCGGACGCGTCTCCAGCCGCACCACATGCGGCTGGCGCAGCGCCAGCTCCGCCGCATCCTCGATGGTGACGATGCGCTCGTGCGCGGGAATGAAGCCCGACAGCACGTTCAGCAAAGTGGTCTTGCCCGAGCCGGTGCCGCCGGAGACCAGAATGTTGATCTTGGCCTGCGCCAGCGCCTGCAGCACCTGCACCATCGGCGGCGTCAGACTGCGGTATTCCAGCAGGTTCTCGATGCTAAGGGGGTTGACGGCAAAGCGGCGGATCGACAGTATCGGCCCAT
Source organism: Duganella aquatilis (assembly GCF_009674565.1). GTDB lineage: Bacteria > Pseudomonadota > Gammaproteobacteria > Burkholderiales > Burkholderiaceae_D > Rugamonas > Rugamonas aquatilis. Next base: position 28,131 of record NZ_WKJL01000016.1, on the reverse strand, counting down.
CGATCGCCAGCGGTGGAATGATGGCGTTGACGCGCGAACCATCCGGCAGGCGCGCATCCACCATCGGACTGGATTCGTCCACGCGCCGCCCCACGCGCGAGACGATCTTCTCGATGATCTTCATCAGGTGCGCGTTGTCGTTGAAGGCGACTTCGGTCAGTTCCAGCTTGCCGGCGCGTTCGACGTACACCCTGGCCGCCGTATTCACCAGGATGTCCGACACGCCGGGATCGGCCAGCAGCGGCTCCAGCGGCCCGAAGCCCAGCATCTCGTGCTGGATATCGAGCACCAGGTTGTGCCGCTCGTGCTGATTAAGCACGATGCGTTCTTCCTCGATGATGCGCTGGACCAGCAGCGCCAGCTCGTGCTTGAACTGCTCCGGCGTCAGGCGCTTCAAGCGTTCCAGGTCGATGCGGTCCAGGATGGTCTGGTGCATGCTCTTCTTCAGTTCCTGGTAGGCGGCAGCGGCCAGGCCCGGCGGGCCGTTGCCGGTGTTGCGGCCCTCGTCTGCGTTCGACAGGCGTTCGCGTAAGCTCATCTCATCCTCCATCATTGCGGCCGAAGATGCGGTCGAACAGGCCCTTGCTCTCGGCGACGCGGCGCGCCGCCACCAGCCCCACCAGTTCCGCCAGGCTGCGCGCCACCGCGCTGCTGCGCGACAGCTGCAATACCGGTATGCCCTGGTTGACCGAGTCCGTCGCCGACAGGTAATCGTTGGGTACCGTGTGCACCACGTCGGCGCCCAGCGCCTGCTCCAGGTCCATCAGCCGTAGCTTGCCGCCCTTCTCGTAGCGGTTGACAATCAGGCGCGTGCGCTCGCTCGGATAACCAAGCGAACGGAAAATGTCGAGCAGGCGGCGGCCGTCGCGGATGTCCGGCAGCGCCAATTGCAGCACCGGGTAAATGGTGTCCGCCTGGTCCAGCGCGCGCAGCGAAATGGCGTCGATCTGCCGGCCCACGTCGAGAATCACGAAGTCGTAGTGCTGGCGCGCCACGCGCAGGATGCTGTCCATGTGCTCGGGCTTCATGTCGACGGTGCGGTTCGGATCGTCCGCCGCCGCCAGCACGCCGAAGTTGGAGGCCACGTGCACCAGGCAGGAATCGAGGAAGGCGCCGTCCATGCGGCTGATCTGCGCGCAGATGTCGGACAGCGTCATTGCCGGCTTCTGGTCGGAGACGTACAGCGTGGCGTCGCCGAACTGACCATGCAGGTCGATCAGCAGCACCTTCTTGTCTGCCAGCGCCGCCAGCGCGAAACCGAAATTGGTCGACAAAAAGGTCGCGCCGCTGCCGCCCTTGCAGGAGATGAAGGCCAGCACCTTGCCTTCGCGGACAGGACTCAGGCCCGCCGCCACTTCGATGCGGTCCATGGCCTCGTGGAAGGCGCGGTGTACCAACGGCAGTTGCAGCACCTCGCGCATGCCGGCGCGCATCGCGCGTATCAGCAGATCCTGTTGCGGATCGCGGGTCAGCAGCATGAAGGAGGCGGCGGGATATTGCTTGCTCAGGCGTTCGACCAGCTCGCCCTCCTCGGCCGCGATGTCGCTGGCGTCCAGCACCACCAGCTCCGGCATTTCCGGCAGTTGGCGTTCGACGGCGTCGCGCAGGCCGTTGCGCGACGCCACCAGCTGCACCGCCGGCATGCGCGCCGAGCCTTGTGCGGCGATCTCGGCGTGCAGCAGGCTGTCCTTGCTGACCATCAGCGCTTTCATTTGGCGCTCCCGCTCATGATGGGCGCCTGCGGCTGCTCGCCGCTGGCTTTCTGATAGCGCTCGTAGGCGGCACGCGCGCTGCGGCCGTCCATGCCGGCCACCGGATCGGTGTTGGCGCCGGCGTCCGGATGCAGGATCTGCTGCGCCAGCGTCAGGCGCGTGTCGATGCCGAAGCGGCTGTCGAATGTTGGCGTGGTGCCGGCGCAGGCGCACAGCGTGCCCCCCGCCAGCAGGATCAAAAGATGGCGCATGATGGTTCCCTGGTTATTTGCGTTCCGTACCCGGCTCCGGCGGCGGACCTTCCTGCCGGCCGCCAAGGAACAGGCCAGCGCGGCTGGGCAATGTCACGCCATCCGTCGGCAGCCGGTAGCCGGCCGGCAGCGGGCGCACCAAGCGGGGGGTGACGACAAACAGCAGCTCGGTGCGGTCCTGCTGGAAGTCTGTGCTGCGGAACAGCGCCCCCAGAATCGGCACTTCGCCCAGCACGGGCAGGCCGTGGATGCTGGAAGTGGCGCTGTTTTTTATCAGCCCGCCGATGGCGAAGCTTTGGCCGTCGAACAGTTCAACCGTGGTGGCGGCGCGGCGCGTGGTGAACAGCGGCAGGATCGACGTGCCGGAAATGCCGGATGCGGAGATGCCGATGCCTTCGCGCGAAATCTCGGACACTTCCGGCGCCACACGCAGGTTGATGCGGCCGCCGGCCAGCACGGTGGGTGTGAAGCGCAGGCCGACGCCGAACTCCTTTTCCTCCAGCGTGATCTTGTTGTTGTCCTGCGCGACCGGAATGAAGATGCGGCCGCCGGCCAGGAAGCTGCCTTCCTGGCCGCTGATCGCCATCACCGTCGGTTCGGCCAGCATGCGCACCAGCGCATCCTGCTTGTCGGCGGCGATGCCGGCCTGGCGGCCGCCGGGCTTGCCGATATTGAGCAGGCCTTTCAGCGTGCCGCTGACAAAGCTGGTGTTCAGCGCACCGGCCCAGCTGCCGCCGCCGAAGCTCAGCGCCACATTCGCTTCCAGGCTTTCCAGCAACGACTTGGAGACTTCGGCGATTTTCACCTCCAGCATCACCTGCTGCGGCGCGCCGATGTTGAGGAAGTTGACGATGCGCGTGCTGGCCTGCGCGGCGACGGCGCTGGCGTTCTGCATGGACGTTGCGTCCTCGCGCCTGGCGCCGTCCAGCGCCTGCGCCGGACGGCGCACAAAGGCGGTGGCCAGCTCCAGCACGCGTGCGGCGGTGGGTGCGTCGTCGACGGTGCCGCTGAGGACCAGGGTATCGCCGGCGGCGCTGACCTGGATGTCCTTCTGCTCCGGCAGCAGCGCGGCCAGCGCCTGCTGCAAGGCGGTGGGATCGATGCCGACCACCACTTCGATCACGTTGCACAAGCCGCTGCGACCCTGCACGATCATATTGCTGCTGCCGATGTCGACGCCCACCACGTACAGCGTGTCCGGCGCCACCAGCATCGCCTGCAGCACGGCCGGATTGCCGACGCTGCGCGCCTGCACCGCCTCCGGCATGCGCACCAGCGTGGACTTCCCCAGTTGCAGCGGCAGGCTGCCCGGCTGCGCCGCCTGGCCCGTGCAGCGCAAGCCGGTGATCTCGCCAGACGGTGACGCCAGCGCGGACGCGGGCACGGCGGCCCGCAGCGGTGCGGCCGGCGTCAGCGCAAGCGCGGCGGCCAGCGACAGCGCCCAGGCGTGGTGGCGGAAGTCCATGGCGCGCTCACAGGCATTCCTGCGTGCGCTGCACGCCCGCGATCACGCCTACGCAAGACCGCGCACGCGGCGCGGCGGTTGCGACCTGTACCCGTGGCCTGGCCGGCGCCGGTGCTTCGGCGGCTGGCGCCGGCGGCACGGCCGGTTGCGCACGAGCGCCAAGCAGCGTGCCCTTGGTGGCGCCCTCCGTGGTGCCGGGACGCGGATCCACCTGATTGCACAGCACCAGCGACAGGCTGCCGACGCTGCGCGCCAGGTCCAGGTTCTCGGCCTGCGCCGGCGTCACCTCCAGCGTCACGGCGTTGACCACGCGTGGCTTGGTCTCGTCGCGTCCGACTTCCTGCGCCACGGCCAGCACCAGTATCCGTTCCAGCACGATCTTGGAAATGGCGCTGTCGTTGGACTGGGTGTTGACGATGATGTCGACAAAATTCCCCGGCAGCGCGAAGCCGGCCACGCCCACCACATCATTCACGCGCACCGTGATGGCGCGCTTGCCTTCGGCGATCAGCGCCGACAGGCCGCCCAGCGTGCCGGCCGGCGCCAGCTTGGCTTCGCTCAGCGGCTCGTCGCGCAGCACGCTGCTTTTCAATACGCGTCCCACCAGTTTGCTGCTGTCGTTCAGCGCCCCGCGCGGCAGGCTGTCGGCCGGCCATTCGATCTGCTTGAGCATCTCCGGCGTCAGGCGCTGGCCAAGGCTGACGTCGGTCGCCGCCACGATGATCTTGTTGGCGCCGCCCGGCGTCTGCCGCAGCAGCCAGCGCGAGGCCAGCGCCACCGCCGCCAGCCCGAACACGACGGCCAACGCCATCATCAGCAGTGCGCGCCGGTTCTTCATGCTATCCGGGCCTCGATGTCGTCGTCGGCGCGCGGCTGGCCGCCGGCGAACATGCTGATCCAGGCCTGGTCCAGCGTCGCGACCGAGATGCGCGCCGGTTCGCCCATGAAGCCGGCGAAGTCCGCCACCCGGGCGATGATCTCGCGCGGGTAGCAGGCCAGCAGCGGCAGTCCGCAGCCCGCATGCAGCTCGTCAAGCAGGTAGCGCAGGCCGGCTTCGTCGTACACCACGCCCATGCTCAGGCACTGCTGGCGGAACAGCGTGCGGTAGTTGGCGGCACTCAGCGCTTCGACCGGAATCTTGTAGCCGACACGACGCAACGCCGCCTCATCCAGCAGCGACGACGGCGGCAGGCTGGTGGCGAACACCAGCCGCATGCGGCACGGCACCTGGAAGTGATAGCCGCCCGCCAGCGACAGGGCGCTGCGCTCCAGTTCCTGCGCCTGCGCGAAGCGGTTCAGCAGCTCGCCGGCCGGCAGGCGCTGGCGGCCCAGGTCATCGACGATCAGCAGGCCGTTGTTGGCCTTCAGCTGCGGCGGCGCGCGATAGCAGCCGCTGGCCGCATCCGGCTGCAGGTCCAGCATCTCGGCATCCAGCGAGGCGTCCAGCGCCACCACCGGGCGCTGGCACAGCATCCAGCGTGGATCGCTGCTGCGCCGCTCCGGCGTCTGCCGCATCTGGCGCTGCTGGTGCGATGGCGGCGCGCGGTGCACCGCTGGATCATAAACCTGCACGATGTCCTGCCCCACCACCAGCGCATGCGGCACCGCCACCAGGCCTTGCTGCAAGGCGCCCAGGCGGCGCGCCAGCATCGACTTGCCGCTGCCCGAGGGACCGTACAGCAGCACGCTGCGGCCGGCGAACATGGCGGCGCCCAGCATGCGCTGCACCGGCGGCGCCAGGAAATCGTCGGCGAATTCGGCCGCCAGTTCATCGGCGCACGGCTGCGGCGCATGCAGCGCCTGGCGCTCGACCATGGCGCGATAGGCTTCCAGCGTCACCGGCGCCGGGCCGGCGTAGGGACTGCGCTCCAGCCACGCGGCGGCGCGCTGCTTGCCGGCGCCGGTCAGCTGGTACTGGACGTCGAGGTCCGACTCGCCGCGCCACGCCACTTCCGCCACGTGCTCGGTCACCATGAAGTCCAGCACCTCGCGCAGCACGTTGATCGACAGGTGCAGCCTGGTGGTCAGCACCGGCAGATGGCTTTTGCCGCCCAGGTACAGCGCTTTGGCGATCAGCTCCACGATCAGCTGCTGCGTCAGGCCGGTGTCGCGCACCGACTTGGGTTGCGGCGGCAACGGCGCATCCGGCTCGGCGTCCAGCAGCTGGGTGTAGGGGGATGGTGGTTCCAGGGCAAGCATGTTATCTCCGCGAGGTACGTTCGGTATGGAAAGCAGTCTATCCAGCACTTGCCCGAGGGACATTGACTTGCAGCAAGCACTAGTCAATGATGCGTCCAGGCAACCACACCAACAGTGCCGAGCGCGATCGCCACGCCGTACGGAACGCCGCCGACACTGGCGCTGGGCGCCAGCGGCACCGGCAGCAGCGGCATGCCGAACAGGCGCAGCAGCAAGGGCTTGCAGATCTGCGCCAGATTGCGCGCGCTGTCGCGCCAGCGGCCGCTCACGCCCAGCATCAGCAGCGCCATCACGCCGCCGATCAGGTAGGACAGCACGGCGATCTGCAGCGCCAGCGCCGGCCCGCTGAAGCCGCCCACCATCGCCATCAGCTTGACGTCGCCGGCGGCCATGCCGCGCAGCAGGTACAGCGGCAGAAATAAAAAAAAGCCGGCAACGATGCCGGCCAGCCACTGCGACAGCGGCGCCCAGGGCGGGCTGCTCAACAGGTGCAGGATCAGCGCCAGCAGCAAGCCGCTCAGCACCAGCACATTGGGAATCTTGCGCACCGCCAGATCGGTCAGCGCCGCCTGCGCGACCAGACAGATCAGGATTACTTCGATGGCGTTCAGCATGAGGTTTCTCCATGGAAAGGCTTTCCAGCCTGACTGCGGCTGGAAAGCCTGCTACTGCCTGCTACCCTTTGATTTGAAGCGCAATCGCGTCAAACGCGGTTTTCAGCGCCGGTCCCAGCACGCCGAACGCGGCGACCACGGCGGCCACCATGGTCGCCGCGATCAGGCCGTACTCGATTGCCGTGATACCGTCCTCGTCGCGCGCAAACTCTTTTGCTACTGCCATCAGCGAGTTCATGTCGTACTCCTTGGGTTGGTTCATAAAGGCCTCTGGCGCCTTGCTGTCCGCACCATTGCGTACCACTATACGGACCGCATTTTTATGGGAGTTGACGTCACGCAAGTTTTCCGTGCGGAATCTTTTTTAGTCTATGATGAAGAGGTGAAGTGGCGAATGTCGGAAAAAGGTCGCATTCTTCATGAAAGGAAGTTTTTTTTCGCACACAAGAATTGCTTCGATTGCAAAAAGCTATTATCCTGCTTAGCTGTTCTTTGGAAAGGCAAATGGACTCCCTACTGAAACACATGGTGGACATGACCGGTCACCGCGATCACACGATGCTCGACATCTCGGTGATTTCAGCGGTGCAGGAGCTTGCTCGCGCCAGTCAGGTCCGTGTGCTGACCCTGGCAACTGTCAGAGGGAAGGTGTTCGTCCGTCCGCGCGCCGTGATTCGTCACGGCGAAGCTGCGCACATGGTCGACACCTCCGACCAGCAGCATCCCGGCGACCCGGTGGAACGCTACCCGGCGCTGGCGCAGTGCATCGCCCGTCACGAGTCGGGCGCCGACATCGCCAACGAAGCCGACGAGCACACCTTGTGGCTGCCGATCTGGCTGGGCGACAAGGCCGATACCTGCCTGGAAATCGTCAATCCAACGCCGTACACCAAGGAAACCATCCACGTCATTGGCGGCATCGTCAGTGTCTACCGCAATTTCCAGAATCTGCTCGACTACAGCGAACGCGATTCGCTGACCGGCCTGCTCAACCGCAAGACCTTCGACGACCAGCTGTCCAAGATGCTGGCCGCCAGCACCGAGCAGGACGCGCTGACGCTGCCGGGCGAACCGGAGCGCCGCGCCCACGGCGAGGAAGAAAAGCAATGGCTGGCGGTGGTCGACGTCGACCACTTCAAGCACGTCAACGACCGCTTCGGCCATTTGTACGGCGACGAGGTGCTGATCCTGATCGCCAACCTGCTGACCTCGTCATTCCGCGCGCAGGACCGCGTGTTCCGTTTCGGCGGCGAGGAATTCGTCGTGCTGCTGCGTTCGGCCACGCTGGACAACGCCAAGAAAATCATCGAACGCTTCCGCATGAACGTGGCGGCGCATGACTTCCCGCAAGTGGGCAAGGTGACGGTGAGCGTGGGCTTTGTCAGCATCAGCGCGCTGGAAGCGCCGGTGATCATTCTCGGCCATGCCGACCAGGCGCTGTACTACGCCAAGAGCCATGGCCGCAACCTGGTGTGCCACTACGACGAACTGGTCAGCGGCGGCCTGCTGCAGGCCATCGAATCCAACGATACCGCCGAATTCTTCTAGGCCGCTCAGACCGCCACGGTCAGGAAGCGCATCGGATCGACGTTCCACTTGGCCGGCGATTCATGGCCGACGATCTTGTCGCCGCCGCCGAAGCCCAGCCCGCGCGACAAATCGATCGTTTCCGGCTTGATGTAGACATTCTTCTTGGTATGGAAGAACACGTTGACCTTGGGCGCCAGCAGATTGGTCTCATGTGGCTCGATCACCACACCCAGGCGCCCCGACTCCAGCAGCACCATGGTACCCACCGGATAAATGCCGACGCAGCGCATGAATTCCTGCGCGTACTGCGGATTGAAGTGGAACTTGCTCCACTCATAAATCTTGCGCAGCGCGGCGGCGGCCGACATGCCCTTGTGATAGCAGCGGTCGGCGGTAATGGCGTCGTACACGTCGACAATCGCGGCCATCTGCGCCAGTTCGCTGATCTGGTCGTCGGCCTGCTTGCTCGGATAGCCGCTGCCGTCGCGCCGCTCGTGGTGGTGCAAGGTGATATCGAGCGGAATCGGGCCGATCTCCGGCGTTTGCTTCAGGATGTTGTAGCCATCTTCCGGATGCTTCTTGATGATGGCGAATTCTTCGTCGGTCAGCGGACCGGGCTTGTTGAGGATGGCGTCCGGCACCAGCGCCTTGCCGGTGTCGTGCAGCAGCCCGCCGAGGCCGGCCTGGTGGGTGATGTCGGCCGGGATGTTGCGCGAACGGCAGAAGGCCACCAGCAGCGTACACACGCTGACCGAATGCAAAAAGGTGTAATCGTCCTTGGTCTTGATCCGCAGCAGGCCGACCAGCGCGCCCGGATTGCGCAGGATCGATTCGGTGATGTTCTGCACCACCGGCTGCACCTGGTCCAGTTCGATGGCCTTGCCGAGGCGGGCGTCCTGCATCACGCTGCGCACCAGGGTCGAGGCCTGGTGGCGGATCTGCACCGCGCGCTGCATCTCCTCGCCCAGCGACACCCGGGTTTGCACCGGCGCCTTGGCCACGATTTCGACGATTTCGCGCTCGGTGGCGGCTTGCGCTTCGGCCACGGTCGGCGCATCCTGTACATCCAGCCCCTTGGAACTGTCTATGACAACATCGTGAATGCCGGCGTTGAGGATCTTGCGGATTTCGTCGTAGCTGGTGATCAGGAAACGGTTGCGCACGAAAGGATGGGTCATCCAGTCGCAGCTGAGGTCATGAATATACATGCCCACCTTAAGCTGAGAAGAATCGACTTTCTTTAACATACGCATACCTACCAAAATGAAGAGCTGGACGCTAAACCGTCATGCATCCAGTATAACAAAACGTTTCCCACCGGGATTTAAATTTACATGGAACTACGCCAGTTACGCTATTTTGTTGCGATCGTCGATCACGGCTCCTTGTCGCGTGCGGCGGTAATCTTGCACGTTGCGCAACCCGCGCTCACCCAGCAACTACGCCAGCTGGAGGAAGAATTGGGCGTGCAGCTGCTGCACCGCTCCGCCCAGGGCGTACTCAGCACGGACGCCGGCAAGGTCTTTTACGAGCACGCCCAGGCTATCCTCAAGCAAGTCGCGGACGCCCGGTCCGCCGTGGCGCAGTCGGCCGAGCGCCCCAGCGGCAGCGTCACCCTGGGACTGCCGCACAGTATTTCCGGCGCGCTGGCCCTGCCGCTGCTGACGGCCAGCCGCGCCCAGTATCCGGAAATCACCCTGCAACTCACCGAGGAGCTGACCGGCAACCTGGGCGAGCAGCTCAAATCCGGCCGCATCAACCTGGCGGTACTGTTCGACGATGGCCAGCTGGGGCAGTTCGGCACCACGCCGCTGGTCGAGGAGGAACTGCAGTTCATCTCGCGCGCCGATGCGGCCTACGCCAATGGCAAGCACTCACTTACATTGCGAGAGGCGCTGGCTGCGACACTGATCCTGCCCGGCCTGCAGCATGGCGTGCGGCCGCGCATCGAGAGCGTGGCGCGCGCTGCCGGCCTTGGCGTCGGCAATGTGATCGAGATTAACTCCATCGCCATCCTCAAATCCGCGCTGCTGGCGGACATGGGCGCGACGCTGCTGCCCTCCGCGCCTGTCCTGGACGAACTGCAACGCGGCACCCTGCGCGCACAGCCCATCCACAACCCGGCGATTTCCCGCACGGTCGTACTGTGCTTTTCGCGCAACATCCCGCTGACGAATGCGGCCGCTGCTGTCACCCGCCTCGTGCGCCAGGTCAGCGAGCGCCTGTGCATGGAAGGATTGTGGCCCGGCGCCAAGCCGCTATAAGTTTTTCTTATGACCCCATCGGCAAACGGTATTTCCGTATACGTCAACTCGCGCCCATACTGGGAGTAAGCCGCTAACAATGCGGCACCATGGCTTGAGCCTGGCACGCCCACCCGGCGTCCCCCAGCTTGAGCGCGATCTGATACCAAAAACGGAGACACCACCATGCCAGACGGCACCAGCTCGCTCACGTCCGTGAGCCTCGACGACAAATACACCAACACCCAGGGCACCATCTTCCTGTCCGGCATCCAGGCCCTGGTGCGTCTGCCGATGATGCAGCGCCTGCGCGACCAGGCGTCCGGCCTGAATACGGCCGGCTTCATCTCCGGCTACCGCGGCTCGCCGCTGGGCGGGCTGGACGAAAACCTGTGGAAAGCCAAGCCGCACCTCGAAGCGCACCACGTGCAGTTTGTGCCGGGCGTGAACGAGGATCTGGCGGCGACCGCCGTGTGGGGATCGCAGCAGGTGGACCTGATCGGCGAGTCGAAGTACGACGGCGTGTTCGCCATGTGGTACGGCAAAGGCCCCGGCGTGGACCGCTGCGGCGACGTCTTCAAGCACATGAACCACGCCGGCACCGCCAAGCATGGCGGCGTGCTGCTGGTGGCGGGCGACGACCATGGCGCGTATTCGTCCACGCTGCCGCACCAGTCGGACCACATCTTCTCGGCCTGCATGGTGCCGGTGCTCTACCCTTGCAATGTGCAGGAATACCTCGACCTCGGCATCCACGGCTGGGCCATGTCGCGCTTCTCCGGCTGCGCGGTGGCCTTCAAGGCGCTGGCCGACACGGTGGAGTCGTCGGCCTCGATCGACGCCGATCCGTTCCGCGTCGAGACCAGGCTGCCGAAGGATTTCGTGATGCCGGCCGGCGGCCTGAACGCGCGCCTGTCCTCGGTGCCGCTGGGCCAGCAGGCGCGCAATCAGGAAGCGCTGATGCAGGACTACAAAATCTACGCCGCGCTGGCCTACGCGCGCGAGAACAAGCTGAATCACACCACCATCGATGCGCCGGACGCCAAGCTGGGCATCATCGCCTCCGGCAAATCCTACCTGGACGTGCTGGAAGCGCTGGAGGAACTGGGCATCGACGAAGCCATGGCGGCCAAGGTTGGCCTGCGCCTGTTCAAGGTGGCGATGCCATGGCCGCTGGAGCCGGACAGCGTGCGCGAATTCGCGCAGGGTCTCGACGAAATCCTGGTGGTGGAAGAAAAACGCCAGTTCGTCGAATACCAGCTGAAGGAGCAGCTGTACAACTGGCGCGACGACGTGCGTCCGCGCGTGGTCGGCAAATTCGACGACAAGGGCGAGTGGGTCGCGCCGCGCGGCGAATGGCTGCTGCCGCCGAAGGCCGACTTCTCGGTGTCGCAAGTGGCGCGCGTGATCGCCAGCCGCGTGGCGCGCTACATCAGCGACGCCAACATCCACGACCAGATCAAGGCGCGCCTGACCTTCCTCGACGCCAAGGATGCGGTGCTGAAGAAGGCCATCAACACGCCTTTCCGCCCGGCCTTCTACTGCTCCGGATGCCCGCACAACACCTCAACCAAGGTGCCGGATGGTTCCTTCGCGCTGGCCGGCATCGGCTGCCACGTGATGGCCACCTCTATCTACCCTGAATTCAACAAGCTGACCACGCACATGGGCGGCGAAGGTGCGCCGTGGATCGGCCAGGCCGCGTTCTCGAAGATTCCGCACGTGTTCCAGAACCTGGGCGACGGCACCTACTTCCACTCCGGCTACCTGGCGATCCGCGCGGCGGTGGCGGCCAAGGTCAACATGACCTACAAGATCCTGTACAACGACGCTGTCGCCATGACCGGCGGCCAGCCGGTGGACGGCCAGACCTCGGTGCCGATGATCGCGCAGCAGATGGCGGCCGAAGGCGTCAAACGCATCGCGCTGGTGACGGAAGACCTGTCGCGCTACACCGACCGTTCGGCGCTGCCGTCGCTGGTGTCGCTGCACGACCGCAAGGACATGGATGCGGTGCAGCGCGAACTGCGCGAAGTGTCCGGCGTCTCGGTGCTGATCTACGACCAGACCTGCGCCGCCGAGAAGCGCCGCCGCCGCAAAACCGGCGCCTATCCCGACATCGCCAAGCGCATGGTCATCAACGAAGCCGTGTGCGAGGGTTGCGGCGACTGCGGCATTCAGTCGAACTGCGTGTCGATCCTGCCGAAGGAAACGGAATTCGGCCGCAAACGCACCATCGATCAATCGTCGTGCAACAAGGACTACTCGTGCGTCAAGGGTTTCTGCCCGAGCTTCGTCACGGTCGAAGGCGGCGCGCTGAAAAAATCCAAGACCGGCGCCACCAAGAGCGATGACGGCTGGGATGAACTGCCAACGCCAACGCTGCCGGAATGCGAACAGCCATACAACATCTTGATCAACGGCATCGGCGGCACCGGCGTGATCACTGTCGGCGCGCTGATGGGCATGGCCGCGCACATCGAAGGCAAAGGCGCCTCGGTGCTGGACATGACCGGCATGTCGCAGAAAAACGGCTCGGTCACCTCGCACGTCAAGATCGCGCGCACGCCATCGCATCTGCGCGCGCAGCGCATCGCCACGGGCGAAGCGGACGTCATCCTCGGCTGCGACATGCTGACCGCCGGCGCCTCCGATGCGGTATCGAAGATGCGCCCCGGCCGCACGCTGGCCATCGTCAACCTGCACGAGCAGCCGCCGGGCACCTTCGCGCAGAACGCCGACTGGGAATATCCGGCCGCCGACGTGCGTGCGCTGATCGAGGAATCGGTCGGCGCCGGCGCGGCGGACTTCATCGACGCCACCAAGCTGGCCACCGCGCTGATGGGCGACTCGATCGCCGCCAACCTGTTCATGCTGGGCTATGCCTGGCAGCGCGGCCGCATCCCGCTGAAAGAAGAATCGCTGCTGCGCGCGATCGAACTGAATGGCGTGGCGGTCGCATCGAACAAGAAAAGCCTGCTGTGGGGCCGCCGCGCCGCCGTGGACCTGAAGCGCGTCGAGCGCACCGCCACGCCGGCGCAGGCCATCGTCATGCAGATGCCGCAAAACCTGGACCACGTCGTCGCCAGGCGCATGGAGTTCCTCACGTCGTACCAGAACGCCGCTTATGCCAACACCTATTCGGAGCTGGTGGCGCAGGTGCGCGCGAAGGAAACCACGCTCGGCCTGGGCAACAAGCTGTCCACCGCCGTGGCCAAGTACTACTTCAAGCTGATGGCCTACAAGGATGAATACGAAGTGGCGCGCCTGTACACGGATGGCCGCTTTGTCGAACAACTGCAGCAGCAATTCGAGGGCAACTTCAGCGTGAAATTCAACCTGGCGCCGCCGATGTTCGCCAGGAAGGACGCCAAGGGCCATCTGGTGAAAGCGGAATTCGGTTCGTGGATGTGGAGCGCGTTCAAACTGCTGGCCAAGTTCAAAGGCCTGCGCGGTGGCGCGTTCGATGTCTTCGGCTACACCGAAGAGCGCCGGATGGAGCGCGCGCTGATCGGCGAGTATCGCGACATGGTGACGGCGCTGATCGGCCAGCTGAACGCGGATAACCACGCGACGGCGGTCGAACTGGCCGCGCTGCCTGAAAAAGTGCGCGGCTTCGGTCACGTGAAGGAAAAGGCCGTGGCCACCTTCCGCACCGAGAAGGCCCGCCTGCTCGCGCAGTTCACGCAACGGCATGCAGCTTGACGCGCATTGACGTTAACGTAAACGTCATATAATCGATAAAAATATTATTAGGGACACCAATGAACGATCTCTCGACTCCGAAAATCGCGGCCGTCGCGGATGAGCCGCGCGTGAAAAACAAGGTTCGCTTCGTCACCGCCGCCTCGCTGTTCGACGGCCACGACGCCTCGATCAACATCATGCGCCGCATCCTGCAATCGAACGGCGTGGAAGTCGTCCACCTCGGGCATAACCGCTCGGTGGACGAAGTGGTCACCGCCGCGCTGGCGGAAGACGTGCAAGGCATCGCCATCTCCAGCTACCAGGGCGGCCACGTCGAATACTTCAAATACATGATCGACCTGCTGCGCCAGCGCGGCGGCGCGCACATCAAGGTGTTCGGCGGCGGCGGCGGCGTCATCGTCCCGAGCGAGATCGAAGAGCTGCACGCTTACGGCATCACCAAAATCTTCAGCCCCGAAGACGGCCAGCGCATGGGCCTGGTCGGCATGATCCAGTGGATGGTGCAGCAGTGCGACATCGACCTGTCGCACTACTCGCCAACCACGCTGGCGCCGCTGCGCGAAGGCGACATCGCCGCGCGCCACCGTCCGCTGGCGCAACTGATCACCGCACTGGAAAACGAAAAAGCCTCGCCGACGCTGCGCGCCGAACTGCTGGCCGCCGCTGAAGACCTGCCGGTGCCGACGCTGGGCATTACCGGCACCGGCGGCGCCGGCAAATCCTCGCTGACCGATGAACTGATACGCCGCATCCGCCTCGACCAGGGCGACACGCTGAACATCGCCATCATCTCCATCGACCCGTCGCGTCGCAAATCCGGCGGCGCGCTGCTGGGTGACCGCATCCGCATGAACGCCATCAATCCGTGGGCCGGACAGGCACGCGTGTTCATGCGCTCCCTGGCCACGCGCGAAGCCGGCTCCGAGATTTCGCAGGCGCTGCCCGACGTCATCGCCGCCTGCAAGGTGGCGGGCTTCGACCTGGTGATCGTCGAAACCTCCGGCATCGGCCAGGGCGACGCCGCCATCGTGCCGCACGTCGACGTATCGATGTACGTGATGACGCCGGAATTCGGCGCCGCCTCGCAGCTGGAAAAAATCGACATGCTCGATTTCGCCGACTTCATCGCCATCAACAAGTTTGACCGCAAAGGCGCGCAGGATGCGTTGCGCGACGTCGCCAAGCAGTACCAGCGCAACCGCGAACTGTGGAGCAAGCGTCCGGAAGAAATGCCGGTCTACGGCACGCAGGCCTCGCGCTTCAACGACGACGGCGTGACGGCGCTGTACCAGGGCCTGCTGCCCAAGCTGGCGCAATTCGGCCTGAAGGCGCAAGCAGGCAAGCTGCTGGCGACGGACGTGCACCACTCCAGCGGCAAGAACGTGATCGTGCCGCCGGCCCGCGCGCGCTACCTGGCGGAGATCGCCGACACCGTGCGCGGCTACCACCGCTTCACGCGCAAGCAGGTCACACTGGCGCGCGAACGCCAGCAACTGAGCGAATCCAAACGCATGCTGGCCGTCGCCCACAAGTCCGCCGACTTTGACGACCTGATCGCCGAACGCGATGCCGAGATGGATGCCGGCGCCCGCAAGCTGCTGGCGCAATGGCCCGACATGCAGGCCGCCTACGCCGGCGACGACTACGTGGTGAAAATCCGCGACAAGGAAATCCGCACGCGTCTGGTGCAGCACACGCTATCCGGCACGCGCATCCGCAAGGTGGCGCTGCCGCGCTACGAAGACCACGGCGAAATCCTGCGCTTCCTGATGCTGGAAAACGTGCCCGGCTCCTTCCCGTTCACCGCCGGCGTATTCGCCTTCAAGCGCGAAGGCGAAGATCCAACCCGCATGTTCGCCGGCGAAGGCGACGCCTTCCGCACCAACCGTCGCTTCAAGCTGGTCTCCACCGGCATGGACGCCAAGCGCCTGTCCACTGCATTCGACTCGGTCACCCTGTACGGCGCCGATCCTGCGCTGCGGCCGGACATCTACGGCAAGGTCGGCAACTCGGGCGTGTCCATCGCCACGCTGGACGACATGAAAGTGCTGTACGACGGCTTCAATCTGTGCAGCCCGAGCACCTCGGTGTCGATGACCATCAACGGCCCGGCGCCGACCATCCTGGCGATGTTCATGAACACCGCCATCGATCAGCAGGTGGACAAGTTCGTCGAAGAGAACAAACGCCAGCCTAGCGCCGACGAAGCGGCCAAGATCAAGGCCTGGGTGCTGCAAAACGTGCGCGGCACCGTGCAGGCGGACATCCTCAAGGAAGACCAGGGCCAGAACACCTGCATCTTCTCGACGGAATTCTCGCTGAAGGTGATGGGCGATATCCAGGAATACTTCGTGCACCACCAGGTGCGCAACTTCTACTCGGTATCGATCTCCGGCTACCACATCGCCGAAGCGGGCGCGAACCCGATCTCGCAGCTGGCGTTCACGCTGTCGAATGGCTTCACGTTCGTGGAAGCTTATCTGGCGCGCGGCATGCACATTGACGACTTCGCGCCCAACCTGTCGTTCTTCTTCTCGAATGGCATGGACCCGGAATACACGGTGCTAGGCCGCGTCGCCCGCCGCATCTGGGCCGTGGCGATGCGCGACAAATACGGCGCCAACGACCGCTCGCAAAAACTCAAGTACCACGTGCAGACCTCGGGCCGTTCGCTGCACGCGCAGGAAATCGACTTCAACGACATCCGCACCACGCTGCAGGCGCTGATCGCGATCTACGACAACTGCAACTCGCTGCACACCAACGCCTACGACGAAGCCATCACCACGCCGACCGACGAATCGGTGCGCCGCGCACTGGCGATCCAGTTGATCATCAACCGTGAATGGGGACTGGCCAAGAACGAGAATCCGAACCAGGGTTCGTTCATCATGGACGAACTGACCGACATGGTGGAAGAAGCGGTGCTGCAGGAATTCGAACGCATCGCCGAACGTGGCGGCGTACTGGGCGCGATGGAAACCGGCTACCAGCGCGGCAAGATCCAGGAAGAGTCGATGCTGTACGAGCACCAGAAGCACGACGGCACGCTGCCCATCATTGGCGTCAACACCTTCCGCAATCCGAAAGGCGTGGAAGCGCCGCAGCAGATCGAACTGGCACGCTCCACCGACGATGAAAAGCAATCGCAGCTCAAGCGCCTGGAGGACTTCCACACGCGCCATGCGGCCGAAGCGCCGCAAGCACTGGCCGCCTTGCAGCAAGCCGCCATCGACAACGCCAACGTGTTCGACAAGCTGATGGACGCCGTCCGCGTCTGCTCACTCGGCCAGATCACCACCGCGCTGTTCGAAGTCGGTGGCCAGTATCGCCGCAATATGTAGGTCAGGAAGCGTGGCAGCTTGCCGCGCGGTAGAAGTAGAAGTTGCCGAAGTTGAGGAACTCGGTTTTGGCGTCGAAGCGATAGGTGATCTCCCGTCGCTTCTCGTCAAAACCGAGCAGGCCGCCGATGTGTTTCGGCAGCTGTTCCTTCAGCACCGGCGTGGGGAATGGCTCGGTTCCACCCAAGGTCACGGTTAACACATCGTTGTCGGTGCGCCGCCATGTACCTGGATTGTAAAACGCGAAGCCACCACGGAAGATCAAGCTGCCGTCTGACTGCAGCAGCATGCACATGGTCGGAAACTCCGTACCGGTGTTTTCCAGCACGACCGGCGGCGGCATGCTGGCGCAGCTGCTGATCAGAAGCGCCATGGTGACATAACCGAGATGAGGTTTCATGCAATCGCGTGGAATGATGGAAATACTCCCACTCTACCTTAGCCAACCTGCGGAAGCGACTAATCATGGCGTCCGATGCCGCCGGTACGTTAGATAGTTCGCTTTTTATCAGCTAGTTTCCCTCTCTGAAATGCGGTACGGCGCCCTGATCGACCAGTGCGTCCCCGGCATTGCGTAGCGGGCAGGCTTTCAGCGACAGGCATCCGCAGCCGATGCAGCCGTCCAGCTGGTCGCGCAGTTGGGTCAGTGTGGTGATGCGTTCTTCGAGTTCCCTTTTCCACGCTGCGGACAGACGGCGCCAGTCGGCCACGGTGGGCGTGCGGCTGGATGGCAGCGCGTTGAGTGCCTGTGCGATGTCCGCCAGCGGCAGGCCGACGCGCTGCGCCACCTTGATAACGGCCAGTCGGCGCAACACCGAGCGTGCATAACGTCGCTGGTTGCCGCTGCTGCGCACGGAATGAATCAAACCCTTGGCTTCATAAAAATGCAGCGCGGAGACGGCAACGCCGGCGCGTTCCGCCCGCGCGCATCATCTACATTGCCGGCCAAGGCGGCGAAGACGAAAACGGCGTTATGTGTGAAGACTTCGCCACCCAAGTCCAGCAAGCGCTCAGCAACCTGCAAACCGCCATGCAAGCTGCGGATACAAAACTGTGGAACATCGCGAAAGTGACCGCCTTGATCGTCGACCATAGCGAAGAACGCCTGCACATCTTCGGCAGCGCCTTGCGCGCAGCATGGGGCGAACACCCTGCTCCAACCTGTACCCTGATCCCCGTACCTCGCCTCGCGCTCGACGGCATGCTGTTTGAAATTGAAGCGACGGTCACCATTTGATTTTGGTCAAACCGGCATTCTTTTGGCACGCGTCCATGCAGCCTATACTGATATGTCAACTGGAGGACAATCATGAAGACGATAAGGTTTTCCTTGCAAGAAGAGCTCATACGCGATGCTGATGAACTCGGCCTTTTAACTCCGGAGAAGTTAGCCGAGCTACTTCGTGCAGAGATACGGCGTGTGCGCACCGACCAGCTTTTCTTTGCTGCAGATAAAATGGCCGCACTAGATGGGCCTGCAATGACGCCTGAAGAAGTCGAGGTAGAAATTCGCTCACAGCAGGCCGCTGAAAATGCGGCTCGTACTTGATACAAATATTGTCATATCGGGGCTGCTGTGGCACGGCGCGCCAAGGAAATTGCTTGATCTCGTTCGATTACAAAAAGCCGAGATCTTCACCTGCGAAGAATTATTAGCGGAACTCGGACGAGTGTGTGGCTATGCCAAATTTTATAAAAAAATTTCGGCCGCAGGCATCAATATCGATATGCTTCAGCAAAACTACTCAAGCTTTACAAAGAAAATCATCGTCTCCAAGCCAGTGCCGCAGCTCTGTCGGGATATCAATGACGACATTGTGCTTGCTTGCGCCGCAAAGGCGTCGGCAGATTTAATCGTCACCGGGGATGTTGACCTTCTGGTGATGAAGCAGTACCAAAATATACCGATCATTCAGGTAACGGAAGCAGTTCGGCGCATCCAAGGTACGATGCCCTAAGCGGTTGTAGCTTGGCCTAGCGTCGTACCTTCCAGCAGGACTGGCTGCCACAGTTCATGCAGGTCGCTGGCAGGGGCGCCGTCGACCAGGGCTAGCAGCATTTCGACCATGCGGGCGCCGGCTTTGCGGGGGCATGGCTGGTCGATGGTGGTGACGTGGGCACCGGCCAGCGTATCGGCCATGCTGCCCCAGACAATCACGGAAATCTCCTTGCCGATCGCCACACCCGCATCCAGCAGCGCGCGCACCGCGCCGACGCCGGATAGGTGATTGTCGACGATGACCGCTGTCGGACGCGGCGAGCAGGCCAGCAGTTGCTGCATGGCCTGGTAGCCGCTGCGGCGGTCCAGCGTATTGTCGATCAGGTAGCGCGGATCGGCGCTCAGGCCTGCCGCCGACAAGGCGGCGACAAAGCTGTCCTTGCGCTGTCGCGCGAAGTTCAGGTCCAACGGCGCGCTGATGAGCGCCACGCGCTGATGGCCCAATCCCAGCAGGCGCTCCATCGCGATGCGGATGCCAGCGTCGTTGTCGTAGTCGAACCATGCATACGGCGCGTTGAGCTCCGTGCGACCATGGGCGACAAAGGGGAATTTGGCCTTGCTCAGAAAGGCGATGCGCTCGTCATGCACCAGCGTGCGCCCGACCACCAGGCCATCGACACGCCGTCCGCGCACGATCTGCTGATACGAAGGCTGTTCCGCCGCCGGCGACACCGGCGCGATGATCAGGTTCTTGTTGACCTCTTCCAGCGCGGCCGACATGCCGGCCACCACGTCGAGGAACATCGGATCGCCCAGGTCCGTCGGCAGCAGCGGATAGATGATGCCGAACACATTGGTGCGTCCCAGCGCCAGCGAGCGCGCCATCGGATTCGGCTGGTAGCCGACCTCCTTGGCCGCCTTCAGCACCCGCTCGCGGGTGCGCACGTTGACTTCAGGGTAACCGTTTAACGCCCGGCTCACCGTCGTCTTGGACATGCCAAGGTGATTTGCGAGGTGAGCGAGATTCATGGCCTAAAGTTTAATGTTGACCGCTGATTATAGCGGTCGTGTCGAACTCCCCGCCACCGTCATCGACTGCCTTTTTGAAGAAATACAACATCACCAGCACGATCGTGATCGGCACCAGCGTCAGATAAAACGCAAAGTGGCCGCTGAAGTTACCGAACACGTAGCCGGTGATTAGCGAGCCGGTGGTGCCGCCCAGCGCTGAAAAAATCACCAGCAGCCCGGTCATGGCCGAGTGCTGATGCTTCGGCAGAGAACTCAGCATCACCGAGTTGATGCCGGGGTAGATCGGCGCCATGAACAGGCCAATCAGCGGGAAAAGAAACGTCGCCAGCGGCGCGGTGGCCCAGGTGATGGATGGATCGGCCACCACGTCATGCGTCAGCGGCAGCGCCAGCAGCACCGTGGCGCCCATGCCCAGCACGCAGGCGTTCATCACCGGATACCAGTTCAATTTGCGCATCAATACGCCGGCGGACAGCCGGCCCACGGCCAGGCAGGCGGCAAAGATGCTGGTCACTTCCACGCTCATCGCCGCCGGCAGCTTGAGGATTTCGTTGTTAAACGTCGGCAGCCAGGTGCCGATGCTTTGTTCGATCAGCACATACAGGAAGGCGGTGATGATGAACACGCACACCAGCGGCTTGAAGAACAGCTTGAGCATCGCCGCGAAGTCCTGCGCGATGCCGCGACCTTCCGGCAGCGCCGCCTTGGATTCGTTGAACGGCGTGGACAAAATCAGCAGGAAGGTCGCCGCACACAGCACCGCCAGCACCCAGTAGGTATGCAGCCAGCTTTGCGATTGCGGATCGTGCGAGTTGATGAAGTAGCCGAACACCCAGTAGGCGCTCAGCACACCGACCATGAAGAAGCCCTCCAGCAGGTTCATGGTGCTGGCGTGCTGCTTGCGGTCGGCGGCGATCAGGCCGAGCGTGGAATACACCGACACCTTCACCAGCGCGAACGACACGCCAACGCAGAAGAACAAGGCCTTGGTGGTGGCGAACGACGGCAGCAGCGGCATCGCCACGCAGGCGGCGGTGACGATGGCCAGGCCGATCAGCATCGCCTTCTTGTAGCCCACGCGCGGCAGGAAGGACGCCACCAGGAACGACACCACCGCGATCGGCAGATCCTTGAAGCCTTCCAGCACGCTGGCGGCGGACTTGCTGACGCCGTAGTTGCTGATCACCTGCAGAATCACCGTGCCGACGCTGTTGAGCAGAATGGCGAATACAAAGTAGATCAGGAATAGCGCGAATAATATTCTGTTGTTCTTCATGCTGCTTGTCTCCGGCGTTTTTATTTAGTAAGCGGCGAGGTTGAATTCTTTGAGACTTGTAATCACCACGTCCGCTTCGGTCAGCACGAAGGGATGTCCTATCCCCAGCGCGAACATGCCTGCGGACTTGATAGCCGCCACACCGGCCACGGCGTCTTCCACGCCCAGGCAATCGGCCGGCGCCACGCCCAGCTCGCGCGCCGCCTTCAGGAAAATTTCCGGGTCCGGCTTGCCGCGCGCGATGGTCGCCGCATCGACCACGTAATCGAATTTATCGGTGATGCCCAGGCGTTCCAGCACCGTAAAGGCGTTCTTGCTCACCGATGCGAGGCCGATGCGCAGTCCTGCGCGACGCACCGCGTCCAGCGCCTCCACCGCGCCAGGCAGCAGATCCTTGGACGACATGGTGGCGATCAGCTGCTGATAATGCAGGTTTTTCGCGTCGGCCAGCGCCAGCTTCTCTTCCGGCGTGTAGCTGCGCGACGACGATGCCAGGATCAGGTCCAGGGAACCCATGCGGTCGATGCCCTTCAGGTTCTCGTTGAACGCGTGATCGAAATGCACGCCCTGCGATTCGGCCAGCTGCTTCCACGCCAGGTAGTGATAGTGGGCGGTATCGGTGATCACGCCATCCAGATCGAATATGACTGCTTTAAAACGGCTCATGCGAAACTCCTCGATTGCTTCGGTTGCGACAGGTTCAGCGCGACCGCTTCGCCGCCGTGGGTAAAGTCCAGTACCTCGCCTTGCAGCAGGCGATACTCCACCTGGCCTGGCTGCACGTGCACTTCCAGCAGCGCGCCGCGGAAGTGGATCTTGAAGGTGTAATGCTGCCACTGCTTCGGCAGCTTCGGCGCGAAGTGCAACTCGCCGCCCACCACGCGCATGCCGGCGAAGCCGTAGGCCACGCCCATCCAGGTGCCGGCCATCGCCGCCGTGTGCACGCCGTAGTGCGTATTGCCGTGCGTGTCGTCCAGGTCGAGACGCGCGGTCTCCATGAAGTAGTCGTAGGCCTTGTCCTCGTAACCCACTTCCGCCGCGATGATGCTGAAGATGCAGGTGGACAGCGACGAATCGTGCGTGGTCACCGCCTCGTAGTAGTCGAAGTCGCGGCGCTTGTCGTCCAGCGTGAACTGGTCGCTGAGCAGCAGCGCCGCCAGCACCACGTCCGCCTGCTTGCACACCTGGTGACGGTAGATCACCATCGGGTGATAGTTCAGCAGCAGCGGGTAGTTCTCCTTCGGCGTGTTGGCGAAGTCCCACACTTTCTTGGACAGGAAGCTGTCGTCCTGCGCGTGGATTTGCAGCGCGTCGTCGTAGGGAAGATTCATCAGCGAGGCGGCGCGGCGCCATGCGGCCGGCTCGTTCGCATCCAGCGCCATGGCGGCGGCGATGCGCGCGAATTCGGCCGGCTCCTGCGCCTGCAGCTGCTCGGCGATGGAGGCCGCGAAGTTCAGGTGCATCTGCGCCATCGCGTTGGTGTAGTAGTTGTTGTTGACCAGCGCCGTGTATTCGTCAGGACCGGTGACCTGGTTGATGCAGAAGCGTCCCTCGCGGTCATACGAACCGATGCCGGTCCAGATGCGCGCTGTCTCCATCACGATCTCGGCGCCGGCCTTGACCAGGTATTCCTGGTCGTCGGTGGCTTCCATATAGGTCTTGATCGAGTAGGCGATATCGGCGTTGATGTGATACTGCGCCGTCCCGGCCGGGAAGTAGGCCGAGCACTCCTCGCCGGCGATGGTGCGCCATGGGTACAGGGCGCCTTTGTCGTGCGACATCTGGCGCGCGCGTTCGCGGGCTTTCGGCAGGCCGGCGTAGCGGTACTCCAGCAGCTTGCGCGCGATCTCCGGCTTGGAGTACAGGAAGAACGGGAAGATGTAGATTTCCGTGTCCCAGAAATAGTGGCCTTCGTAGCCCTCGCCCGTCACGCCCTTGGCCGAGATATTGGTCTTGCCGTCGCGGCCCACCGATTGCAGCAGGTGGAACTGGTTGAAGTGCATGCCCTGCTGGAGCGCGTCGTCGCCGGCGATCTGCACGTCGGCCTGCTGCCAGAAGTCGCCCAGGTACTGCTCCTGCGCCAGGCGCAGATCTTCGAAGCCTGCGGCCCTGGCGCTGGCCAGCGTGTCCTTGCTGCGCCACATCAGCTCTTTCGCTTCATAGTCGCGCGACGAGTAGTAGCTGCCGTACTTGGTCAGCGTCAGCGACTGGCCGGCGTTCACCGCCAGCTCCCAGGTCTGCGTCAGGCGCTGGCCATCCTGCGCCGTCACGGGCGGCAGGTCGACGCTGAGCACCGTCTCGGTCGCGCTGACCAGGGTGAAGCCGCTGTTGTGCGTCTTCTGCACCAGCGCCGAAAAGCCGTCCGCCTGCTCGCTGTCGATCATGTGCAGCGTCGGGCCGGAGATGGCCGAGCCGACGCGCGGATCGTCGCCGGCTTCCAGGTTCTTCACCGCGCCATCCAGTGCCGACACGAGGCGCATGCGGCCTTCAAAGTTCAGCGACGTCACTTCGAACTCGATCGCGAACAGGTGCTTGTTCTCGAAGCTGACCAGGCGGCGGCTCTGCACACGCAAGCTGCGGCCTTGCGGCGAGGTCCACTCCACCACGCGCGTCAGCAGGCCGGTGCGGAAGTCCAGCACCCGTTCGTAGGTCTGCACCGTGCCGGTCAGCGGATCGAAGCGCTCGTCGTCCAGCCACAGCTCGATGCCCTTGGCGTTCGGCACGTTCAACATGAACTGGTTGACCTTGGCCAGGCCGTAAGCCGCTTCCGGATACTGGATCGGCTCCGACTCGTAGAAGCCGTTCAGGTAAGTGCCGTCCAGCGAGGTGCCGGCCGGGCCGCTGTAGCCCTCCTCGCCGGTGCCGCGCAGGCCGATGTAGCCGTTGCCCAGCGCGAACAGCGTTTCGTCCAGGAAGTGGGAGTCGGTGTCAAAGCTGGTCTCGCGGATGCACCAGGCTTCAAGAGGATAAGTGTGTTCTTGCACAGCGAATTCCTTAGAAAAGCGATTCAAAGCGGTTTGAATTTCAAAATACGCCGTTTTTTGAGGTATTTTTGACGATTTCGGGAAAAACTAGGTCTGGCGTACCATCAGCGTGGTCGGCAGCATTTCAGAAGCGACCGTGTGGCCTTCGATCAGGCCCAACATCTTTTTGGCCAACAACACGCCGCCGTCGCGCAGATACTGGTGCACGCTGGTCAGCGGCGGCACGAAACTGGCCGCGCCGGGCGTATCGTCGTAGCCGATGACGGAGACATTCTCCGGCACCCGCAAATTCTTCTCGGCCAGCGCGCGGATCGCGCCCATGGCCAGCAGGTCGCTGGCGGCAAACACGCCGTCGAACGAGGCACCCTTCTTCTTCAGCAGCGACGAGATGCTGTCGAAGCCCGCCTCGAAGGTGAACGCCTTCGGACGGATGATGTGCACCGTCGCCATACCGCCCATGGCGTCGATAAAGCCGGCGCAGCGTTCCTGCACCTCGGCGTGATCGACGTCGCCCAGGAACACCAGCTTCTGCCGGCCCTGAGAAATGAAGCGCTCGGCCGCGCTGATGCCGCCCTTGCGGTTGTCCGAACCGACCACGATGTAGTCGGTGTCGGCTTCCGGCGCACCCCACACCACCAGCGGCATGGCGGTCTGCTGCAAGGCGCGCACCGCCTCGCCGTGCGACCCCTGGCCCAGCAGGATCAAACCGTCGGCGCCCTGCACCGGCGCCGTGTTCATCAACTGCTTCGAAGTCAGCACCACGCTGTAGCCGGCCGTGGTCAGCTCCTGCGTAATGCCGCCCAACAGCTCCAGCGGGTACGGATCGGACATTGGCCGGCCGCGCACGGGTGTCATTTCCACAACAACCGCCACCGAATAACTGCGGCCCATGCGCAGGTTGCGCGCACTGACGTTGAAGCGATAGCCCTGCTGCTCGGCCAGCGCGCGGATCTTTTCGCGCGTCTCGGGCGTGACCAGGGGACTGTCGCGCAACGCCCGCGAGACCGTGATCTTGGAGACGCCGGCCAGCTTGGCCAGGTCTTCCATCGTCAGCGTGGTGGCTACAGTCTTCTTTGCGGGCATCGTTGTTATAGGGGTAAAAAAGCGGAAGTGCGGACGCATTATGACAGAAATTTTTCGTTTGTCGCGAAAAATGACATCGATAACATTTCAATTGACATCGATAACATTTCTTGTTTCAATGGCTAAATCGGCGATGGCGGAACGCTGTCTCCGGAAGACGACACATCCTATAAGAAAGAAGAGACACGATGAAAAATCCGTTCCTGCCATCGGCCATCGCGGCCGCCGTCCTGATCCTTGTGAACCAAAGCGCCGCCCAGGCCCAGACCGCCGAAGCCCCCGCCGCCGAGCCGTCCAAGGAAGTATCCAAAGAAATCCAGCAAGTCGTGGTGACCGGCGTGGCGTCGGCGCGCGGCGTGCGCAAGGTCGATTCGGCCTTCTCCATCACCACCGCCAACGAAGAACAACTGAAGCAGGCCGCGCCAAGCAGCACCGCCGACATCATGAAACTGGTGCCGGGCGTGTATGCGGAATCGACCGGCGGCCAGTCCGGCGCCAACATCGAGGTGCGCGGCTTCCCGTCTGGCAGCGATTCGCCGTTTGTGTCGGTGCAGATGATGGGCAATCCGATCTTCCCGCCGCCAACGCTGTCGTTCTTTGAAGGCTCGTCGGCCTTCCGCCTGGACGACACGGTCGAGCGCGTCGAAGTGCTGCGCGGCGGTCCGTCGACCATCTGGTCCAACGGCCAGCCTGGCGCCACCATGAACTTCATCCTGAAAGAAGGCACGGACACGCCGGAAGGCACGGTGCGCTTCACCACCGGCACCGGCAGCCTGCGCCGTGTCGACATGTACTACGGCGGCAAGATCAGCGACGGCTGGTACGGCTCGGTCGGCGGCTTCTACCGCAAGACCGATGGCGTGCGCGACGCCGGTTTCCCGGCCGACGACGGCCACCAGATCACCGCCACGCTGACCCGCAACCTCGACCAGGGCAAACTGACCCTGTACGCGCGCAGCACCGACGACAAGAACGCCTTCTACACCGGCGTGCCGCTGATCTCCAGCAACGGCGGCCGCACCATCAGCGCCTTCCCCGGCTTCGATCCGCTGACCGGCACGCTGATGAGCGGCGAAATGCGCAACTTCACCATCGAAGCCGGTCCTGGCAAGACATTGACCAAGGACCTCGGCGATGGCCGTGGCCTGAAAGCCACGGTATTCGGCGCCAACTTCGACCAGAAGATCGGCGACTGGAGCGTGTCGAACAAGTTCAACCGCTTTGACGGCGACCTCAACACCATCGCCATGTTCACCGGTAACAACCCGCTGTCGATGAGCGACTACATCAGCCAGGCGATCGCTTCGGCCAACAGCAACCCGGCGCTGGTGGCGGCGGCTGGCGGCGTGGCGACCTCGGGCACGGCATCGTATGTGCACGGCGGCGCCGTGGCCGGCAACCAGCAGGTGGTGCAGGCCGGCCTGTGGGCAGTGGAGAAGCAACTGAAATCGTTCACCGACGAACTGCGCGTCAGCAAGGAACTGTTCAAGGGCAACACGATTACCGTTGGCGGCTACTTTGCCGATTACTCGTCGCACGACGTCTGGTATCTGGGCAACAGCCACCTGATGACGGCCCAGCCGCAGGCCAGCCTGATCAACGTCACCCTGAACAACGGCGTGGTCGTGTCGAAAAACGGCACCGACGGTCCGGTCAACTACGCGCCGGTGGCGTCGTACGACGGCCGCAACACCGCCGGCTTCGTGTCGGACGAGTGGCAGATTAACGACAAGATCAAGGTCGATGCCGGCATTCGCCACGAGCAGCAGAAGATCAGCGGCACCATTTCCAACCTGAGCTCCGGCGATACCGATGGCAACGTGCTGACCGTCTACAACAACGGCACCTCGATGCCGAACGGTTCCAACACCTACCTGAGCCGCACCGACAGCGCCAACTCGTTCACCCTGGGCGGCAACTACAAGCTGGCCGCCAACAGCTCGGTGTTCGTGCGCGCCAACCGTGGTCACACCTTCGTGTCGTTTGACGATATCCGCGGCGCCGGCACGCAAGCTGGCGCCAACGACCGCAGCGTGTTGCCAACGCCAAAAGTCAGCCAGTACGAGATCGGCTTCAAGACCGCGACCCAGCTGTACACCGCGTACATCAACGCCTTCCACACGGATTTCGACGGCATCGCCTTCACCCAGATCCTCACCGACGGCACCGAGCTGCACCGCATCAGCGGCTCCAAGGGCAACGGCCTGGAATTTGAATTGGCGGTACGCCCGATCGAAAACCTGCAACTGTCGCTGACCGGCGATTACCAGAAGTCCGAGTACAAGGACAATCCGGACACCGCCGGCAAAGTCGTGCAGCGCCAGCCGAAGCTGCAATTCCGCTTCACGCCGACCTACCGCATTCCTTTCGGCGAAGGCAACTCGGCCAAGCTGTACGCGACCTACACCTCGATCGGCGAACGCTGGGCGGATCAGCTGAACACGCAATACCTGCCGTCCTACCGCACGGTGGACGCGGGCGTGCTGTTCTCGCTGGGTGAAAAAATCGAAGTGCGCCTGGCCGGCACCAACCTCAACAACGAGCTGGGCCTGACCGAAGGCAACTCGCGCCTGACCACCGGCGGCACCGGTCCGATCAACGCGCGTCCGCTGTTTGGCCGCACCTGGGAAGCGTCGCTGCTGTACCGCTTCTAATCAAACCGGGGTCAGTTCTGCCAATCGCACACGGGCGCTACCGTAGCAGCTGCTACGGTAGCGCCCGTGTGCGATTGGCAGAACTGACCCCGGTTTTGGT
>NZ_WKJL01000015.1 GCF_009674565.1 Duganella aquatilis | reverse complement strand
CCGCCAGCCAGCCGCGCTGCGGCGCCGGCGTCGACAGCGTCAGCGCGCTGGCGCCGTCGGCCGCCACATCGGCCACCTGGCGCGGCTCGCCGTCGGCCTGAAAGCCGAGCCACAGCGCATAGCGATCCGGCCCGCCGCGGTTCAGCAGATGCAGCTCGAACTGCGCCGCCTCGCCGGCAAACACCGGCGCCGCGCGGCCCGGCGCCAGCTGCAGCTTGGCGAGGTTGCGCGCGGTCAGATACATGTCGGCCACCGCGCAGGCGCCGGCAAAGCAGGTCAGCGCGAAGCCCAGGCCCAGGTTGTAATTCAGCGCGCCGATCAGCATCACCAGCAGCAGCCCGGCGAACGCCAGCCCGGCGCGGGTCGGCATGATGAACACGCGGCGCATGGTCAGCGTCACCGTGCCCGGCTCGGCGTCGCGCAGCTGGAACAGCCATTTGTCGCGGCCCTTGCGGTACAACGCGTGCAGCGCGCCGGCCATCGGTGCCTACACCGCCACCGACGCTTGCAGCTGCAAGACCAGATCGCGGCTGGCCAGCGCCACGCCGTGGGCCGACTTCAGCGGCCGCAGACGGTGCGCGCACACCGGCACCAGCACCGCCTGCACATCCTCCGGCAGCACGTGGTCGCGGCCCTCCAGCGCCGCCCACGCGCGCGCCGCCTGCAGCAGCGCGATGGCCGCGCGCGGACTCAGTCCCTCGGCGAACATGCCGTTCTGGCGCGAGGCCGCCGCCAGCGCCTGCACGTAATCGATCAGCGCCGCCGATGCGTGGATCTGCCGCAGCCCTTGCTGCGCCTGCAGCAGTTCCTCGGCCGTCATCGCCGCCGGCAGGGTTTTCAGCAGTTCGCGCCGGTCCTCGCCCATCAGCAGCGCGCGTTCGGCGGCGGCGTCCGGATAGCCCAGCGAAAGACACATCAGGAAGCGGTCCAGCTGCGACTCCGGCAGCGGGAAGGTGCCGATCTGGTGCGCGGGATTCTGCGTGGCGATGACAAAGAACGGCGACGGCAGCGCACGCGTGACGCCGTCGGCGCTGACCTGGCGTTCCTCCATCGCCTCCAGCAGGCCCGATTGCGTCTTCGGCGTGGCGCGGTTGATTTCGTCGGCCAGCAGCACCTGCGTGAAAATCGGCCCCGGATGAAACACGAAGCCGTTGCGCTCGCGCTCGAAAATCGAAATGCCGTTGACGTCGGCCGGCAGCAGGTCGCTGGTGAACTGCACGCGGTTGAAGCGCAGGCCCAGCGAAATGGCCAGCGCGTGCGCCAGCGTGGTCTTGCCGACGCCCGGCACATCCTCGACCAGCAAATGGCCGCCGGCCAGCAGGCAGGTGAGGGCGAGGCGGATCTGCAACTCCTTGCCGACGATGATGCCGCCCACCTGGCGGGCGACCGCATGCAATTTTGTGGTCATGATATGTATGGTAGATTAGCGCCTAGGAGCGATTCTATGCGAGAAAACGCTTGCCGCAGAAAAAACAGAGACATCCAGGTCACATGAGCACAGCCATTTACAGCCATCCCGATTGCCAGCGCCACGACATGGGCGACTGGCACCCAGAATCCCCGGCGCGCCTGCAGGCCATTGCCGACCAGCTGATCGGCTCGCACATCAGCGACCTGCTGGACCACCGCGAGGCGCCGCTGGTGGACCTGGCGGACCTGGAACGCAACCACAGCAAGAACGCCATCGCCATCGTGCGCGACAACGTGCCGGCCGAAGGCGACACCTATCCGATCGACGGCGACACCTCGCTCAACGCCTGGAGCTGGCGCGCCGCGCAGCGCGCCGCCGGCGCCGCGGTGGCCGCCACCGACGCCGTCATCGACGGCGAAATCGACAACGCCTTCTGCTCGGTGCGCCCGCCCGGCCACCACGCGCGGCCGGTGGAGCCGATGGGCTTCTGCCTGTTCAACAACGTCGCCGTCGCCGCCAAGCACGCGCTGGACGTGCGCGGCCTGTCGCGCGTGGCCATCGTCGACTTCGACGTCCACCACGGCAACGGCACCGAGGAAGCCTTCCGCAACGAGCCGCGCGCGCTGATGGTCAGCTTCTTCCAGCACCCGCTGTATCCGTACTGCGAGCCGCAGCCGATCACCGGGCACCAGGTCAATGTGCCGGTGCCGGCCTACACCAAGGGCGACGTGGTGCGCCGCATCGTCACCGAACAATGGCTGCCGGCGCTGCACGCGTTCCAGCCGGAGATGCTGTTCATCTCGGCCGGCTTCGACGCCCACCGCGAGGACGACATCGGCGGCATGGGCCTGGTGGAGGACGACTACGCCTGGATCACGCAGCAGATAATGGACGTGGCCAGGGTGTATGCCAAGGGCCGCATCGTCAGCTGCCTGGAAGGCGGCTACAACCTGTCGGCGCTGGGCCGCAGCGTGGTGGCCCACGTCAAGGCGCTGGCCGACCTCTAGACCAGCGCCGGCGCGCTTACGGCGCCTGCTTCAGGTTCTGCTCGAGGAAGGCCTCGACCCGCTGCCAGAAGGCGATATTGGTGGCGTCGTGACGCCAGCCGTGGCCCTCGTTCGGATAGGTGATCAGCTCCACGTGAGGATTGCTGCGCTTGACCGCGTCGTAGAAGCGGGTGGCGTGCACCAGCGGCACCCGTTTGTCCTCCAGCCCGTGCGCCATCAGCAGCGGCTGTTTCAGTTCGGCGGCGCGCTGCAGCGGCGAATACTGGCGGAAGCGGGCGGCGTCGGCCGCGTTGTCGGGATCGCCGATCAGGGTGCGCATGCCGTACTTCAGGTCTTCCTGCGAGGCGTCCGAATATGTGGTGCTGAACAGCAGATCGATATCGGTGACGCCGGCCCATTCGACGCCGCAGCGGAACACCTGCGGATTCTGGATCAGTCCCATCAGCGTGGCATAGCTGCCATAGCTGGCGCCCATGATGCCGATGCGTTTGGGATCGGCCCACCCCTGCTTGACCGCCCACTGGGCGGCGTCGACCAGATCGTCCTGCATCGCCATGCCCCATTGTTTCAGGCCGGCGTTGAAGTGGGCCGCGCCGAAGCCGGTGCCGCCGCGGAATTCCGGCTGGATCACCACATAGCCGCGTGTGGCCAGGAACTGCGCCTCGTCATCCCACTCCCAGTAGGCACCGCGCGCCGCCGGGCCGCCATGCACCAGCACCACCGCCGGGCGCGGGCCGCTGGCTTTGCCGGGCGGCAGCGTCACATAGACCGGGATGCTGCGGCCGTCGCGCGCCGTGTAGCGGTGGAAGTCGCGCAGGCCCATCTGCGAGGCCTGGATCTCCGGATGGGCGTGGCCCAGGCCCTCCATCTTGCCGCTGTCGCGGTGGTAGATGATGTACTGCGTCGGCTGGCGGTCGGAGGCCGCCATCACCAGCAGCACCGGCGCCGTCAGGCACTCGTCGGCGCAAAAGACGGTGTTGGTGGTGGCGGTCAGCATGGCGTCGATCTTGGCCTGCTCGGCCTTCAGCACCGGGTTCATCCAGTAGGTGGTGCCGGCGTCGGTGTACAGGTGCAGGCCGACCAGGCGGCGGCTGGCGTAGTCCATCACCGGCGTGCCGCTGTAGTCGAAGCCGGGCACCGAGACGACCGGCTCGGCGTCGCGCTGCATGGCCTTCAGGTCGTAGCGGAACAGCGCGCCATAGCCCTTGTGGTCGGCCACCACGTACAGCGTGTCCTCGCCGTCGAAGAAGGAGGGCGTGAAGCCGTTGCCGACGATGCAGTCGCTGTCGTCCAGCTCGCGCCATTCGCCGCCGAGCGCCGGGCGGTGGGCCGTGATGCAGTGGCCCTTGCGCCGCGACACCGCCACCCGCGGCACGCCGCGGTTGTCGGCCAGCCACATCAGCGCCGAGGTCGGCTGCGTGCCCTCCAGGCCGCGCAGCTGGCGCGTGCGGGTGTTCAGGCGGAACAGGCGTGCGTGGTCCGGCGTCGGATCGATGTTATTCCAGAAGTATTTCTTCAGCAGGATATCGTCCGAGCCGTCGTGCAGCACGTCGAAGAACACATAGTCGGCGGTCAGCAGCTTGTTGGCGATGAAGCTGCCGGTGACTTCCTGCTGGTGCTCCCAGTTGCCGGTGATGAGGTGGGTCAGATTGCCGCCGTCGCGGTCGGCCGCCATTTCGTCGAGGTTGCCGTTGAACTCGATGCGGCGGTTCTTGATGGTGAAGCCGATGCGGTTCTCGTTGATCCAGTGGACCGCGAGGATCACCTCTTCGCTGGAAGTGCGGATGATGGGCTTGAACTTGGCGACATCGCTGGTGTCGTGCACCGTCAGCACGCTGACGCCGCCGGGCAAGATGCTGACCATGGTGACATAGCCGCCCTTGGGCGACAGTTCAACATGGCCGGCCTTGGGCGTCTGGAAGAAGCTCTCGGCGCCCGGCTGGGCGGCGGCAGCGCCGGCCAGCAGGACGCCGGCCAGCAGCAGGGAGGTAAAACAGCGTGGTATCACAGTGCACCTTTATGATTGACAATTTCGCTATCATAAAAGGCAATGAAATATTTGTCTATTGGCAATAGGCGGAGTGGCGTCAGCCTTATTTCTGGTGCACCGCCTCGCCGTTCCTGGCCGACCAGCGGTACAGGCCCCAGACGATGGCCACGCCGACGATCAGCGCCACCACCATCGAGGCGCCCTCGCTCATGCTGTTGGCCACCGCCAGCGGCTCGCCTTTGCCCGACAGGACGATCAGGCCCGCCAGCGCGACGTTGAACAGGCTCTCGCCGACGATGAAGCCGGACATCACCAGCACGCCGATGCGCTTGGCCGATTCGCCGCCCACCTTGCGTTCGACCGCGCGGTCGAACAGCCAGCCGGTGACGGCGCCGATCACCACCGGGGTGATGACGGCGCTCGGCAGGTAGATGGCCAGGCCCACGCCCAGCGGCGGCAGGCTGTATTTGTCGTTGCTGAACTTCTTCAGCAGGAAGTTGATCACCACCAGGCCCAGGCCGATCAGCACGCCGTAGCCCAGCAGATCCCATTGCAGGTCGCCGCCGATGACGCCCTTGGCCAGCGTCGAGATCAGCAGCGCCTGCGGCGCGGCCAGCGGCTCGCTGGAGATCGAATCGAGATTCGGCGCGCCGACGAAGCCGTTGGCGTGATTCAGCAGTTCCAGCACCGGCGGCACCACGCACGAACCGGCGGCGACGCCGATCAGCAGGCCGACCTGCTGCTTCCACGGCGTGGCGTTGACCAGCTGGCCGGTTTTCAGATCCTGCAGGTTGTCGTTGCCGATCACGGCCACCGCCAGCACCACGGTGGTGACGAACAGCGCGAAGGCGATCAGCGCCTGCGCCACTTCCGGCCCCATCACGCTGCGGCCGACGAAGCCGACGCTGAGCGCGGCGCCGAGGATGGTCAGGATGGCGATGCCGGACACCGGCGAGTTCGACGAACCGATCAGGCCCGCCATGTAGCCGCACACGGCGGCCGCGAAGATACCGGCGATCAGGATGTAGCCGACGCCTACCGCCACCAGCGGCACGGCCAGCGACATCAGCGGGCCGCCCTGCAGGAAGCTGGCCAGCAGCCAGCCGGCCGGCACCAGCGCGATCAGCGTCACCAGGCCGACGATGAAGATCGGCATATCCATTTCCGTGCGGTCCAGCACCGCGCCTTCCAGCTTGGCCTTGCGCGCGGTCTCCATGGCCGACGTCAGGCCGCCCAGGATAGGCTTGGCCAGGCCGGCCAGCGTGACGATGGCGGCGATGCCGATCACGCCGGCGCCGATCATGCGCACCTGCTTGGACCAGATGCCCAGCGCGTGGCCGGCGGCGTCGACCCCGGCGGCGGCCGGCGTCAGGGACGTCATCAGCGGCACCAGCACGCCCCAGGCGATGATGGTGCCGACACCCATGGCGACACCGACGGTGATGCCCATCAGGTGGCCGGCGCCGATCAGGGCCAGCGAGCTCGATGCGCCGATGCCGGTGGCGCCGGCGGTGGCGCCGCTTCCGGTGCGGAAGTAGACCGACACTTCGGCGGCCAGCAGCTTGGCGGCGGCGCCGGCGGCAAACAGCGCCGACGTCAGCGCGCCCCAGATCACTGCGCGCAGGCCGGCCTTGCCCTCGGCCGCGCCTTCGCGCGAGGCCATGCCGACCTTCAGCACTTCAGCGGCGGCCACGCCTTCCGGATACGGCAGGTTCGATTGCGACACCAGCGCGCGGCGCAGCGGCACCGTGTACATCACGCCCAGCACGCCGCCGATGGCGCAGGCGCCGAAGGTCGGCCAGAACGGCACGTGCGCCCACCAGCCGATCATCAGCAGGCCAGGCAGCACGAAGATCACCGAGGCCAGCGTGCCTGCTGCGGAGGCGATGGTCTGGACGATGTTGTTTTCCTGGATGGTGGCGTCCTTGAAGGCGCTGAGCAGCGCCATCGAGATCACCGCGGCGGGGATCGAGGTGGCGAAGGTCAGACCGACCTTCAGACCCAGATACACCTGGGCCGCCGTGAATATCAGCGTAATCAGAATGCCCAGAATAATGCCGCGAAGGGTGATCTCCTTCGGGTTGGACGGTGCAGCTATGCTCATCTTCAGCACTCCGGTTGAAATATTGTTTATATGATTAGAAAAAGGAAAGGCGACTCATGATAAACGAATCCCGCGCCGGTTAGCAGGTAAAATAGCAGGTTGTCAGAACGATTTTGAAGGTCAGAGCATGTCGATACAATGGTACCCGGGGCATATGAACGCCGCCAAGAAGAAGGCGGCGGAACAGATGGAGAACACCGATCTGGTGATCGAAGTGGTCGACGCGCGCCTGCCGGAGGCCAGCACCAACCCCATGGTGGAGGAGCTGCGCAAGTTCCGCCAGCGTCCCTGCCTGAAGATCCTCAACAAGATCGATCTGGCCGATCCGGCCGCCACCGCCGCCTGGACCGCCTACTACAACGCCCAGGAAGGCGTGACCGCGTACGCCATGACCACCAAGAAGCCGGCCGACGTGGCGCGCATTCCGGACCTGGCCAAGCAGCTGGCGCCGCACCGCGGCGTGCCGACCAAGCCGCTGCGCATCATGATCATGGGCATCCCCAACGTCGGCAAGTCGACGCTGATGAACGCCTTGCTGAAAAAGCGCGTGGCCAAGGTGGGCGACGAGCCGGCCGTGACCAAGCAGCAGCAGAAGCTGTACCTGGACAAGAACACGGTGCTGGTCGATACGCCCGGCATGCTGTGGCCGAAGATCGCGCTGCCAAGCGATGGCCTGATGCTGGCCGCCAGCCACGCGATCGGCTCGAATGCGCTGATTGAAGAGGAAGTGGCGGAGTTTCTGGCCGGCGAGCTGCTGGTGCACTACCCGCAGCTGCTGGTGGCGCGCTACGGCTTCAAGGACATCGAGAGCTTCGACGCCATCGGCGTGGTGGAAGGCGTGGGCATGAAGCGCGGCTTCCGCCAGAAGGGCGGCGACCTCGATTACGAAAAGGCCGCGCACACCTTCCTGGGCGACTACCGCAGCGGCATCCTGGGCCGCATCTCGCTGGAGACGCCGGAGACGCGCGGCGTGCGCCTGGCGCAGCACGAAGCTGAAATGGCGGCCAAGGCCGCCGAGAAAGCCGCCATCGCCGCCGAAAAAGCCAAGGCCGCCGCCAACGGCAAGCGCGGTACTTAACCGAGTTTAAAGCTGCTGACCGCGAGGGTGCCCATGAAGGCATCCTCGTGATACGGCACGGAGGCGTCGTCGTTCTCGGCGGCGCCCAGCACCACCATCAGCGGCAGCAGGTGCTCTTCGCGCGGATGCGCCATGCGCGCGGCCGGCGCCTCGTCCCACTTCATCAACTGCGCGCTGCGCTGCTGCGGCGGCAAGGCCATGGTCTGGCGCAGCCAGTCGTCAAACGCATGCGAGGCCGCCGCACCGGCCGCATTGAAGGCGCGCAGATTGTGGTAACTCAGCCCGCTGCCGACAATCAGCACGCCCTGCTCGCGCAAGGGCGCCAGCAAGCGACCGACTTCCAGGTGCGTCTGCGGATCGAGGCCGTACTTGAGCGACAGCTGCACGATCGGCACGTCCGCATCCGGATACACCGGATACATGGCGCTGAAGGTGCCGTGGTCGAAACCACGCTCCGGATCCAGCAGCGCTGCATGGCCGCCGGCCTGCAGCAGTTGCTGCACCTGCGCCGCCAGCGCCGGCGAACCCGGCGCGCTGTACTGCACCTGGTAGGTATGTGGCGGGAAGCCGCCGTAGTCGTAAATCATCGGCGGTTTGGCGGACGACGACAGCATGAAATCGCGGCCCTCCCAGTGCGCAGTAATCACCAGCACCGCCTTGGGCGTGACGCCGATCTGGCGCGGGATATCGCGCAGCGAGGCATCCAGCTTGCCGTACAAATGGCCGACCTGGTCCATCATGAACGGCCATGGGCCGCCGCCGTGGGACAGGAAATAGGTGGGGAGTTTTTGCGTGGTCATAGGAGTTCCTTTCAGTCTTCACTATAAGCACTCACGCTTTCGTAATCAATGCAGTAAATATAGATAGATCATATCCAAAACCTGAATGATCTTGTCACGCGTATAATCTGCGGCTCCTAGTGCTTGACTCAATAACATCATGATATCCTCCGCATTCCGTCCGCGCCTGCTGGCCGCCGCTGTTTCCCTTTGCTTCGCCACGCCGTTCGCCGCCCAGGCGGAAGACACCGTGCAGGCCGGCCAGGCGCTGGCCTCGGTGGTGGTCACCGGCTCGCGCTTCGACGCCGACCCGTCGCTGGCCCCGATCGGCGCCACCATCATCAGTGCGGACGAGATCCGCCGCGCCGGCGCCAGCGACGTCAATGCGGCGATCCGCAAGATCGGCGGCGTCTACGGCCGCCAGAGCCTGGACGGCAGCCCGGACTTCGGCCTCGACCTGCGCGGCTTCGGCACCAACAGCAGCCAGAACATGGTCATCGTGCTGGACGGCGTGCGCCTGTCGGAAAATGAATTGAGCAACGCCGTCCTGTCCACCATCCCGGTCGACACGGTGGAGCGCATCGAAATCCTGCGCGGCGGCGCCAGCGTGTTGTACGGCGACGGCGCCACCGCCGGCGTGATCAACATCGTCACCAGGCGTCCAGGCCAGTACACCAGCCGTGGCAGCGTGTTCCTCGAAGGCGGCCAGTTCCACGCCGGCGAAGCGCGCATCTCGGCCACGCAATCCTGGAACGGCTTTGCCGCCGACGCCACGCTGGACCACCAGCGCACCGACAACTACCGCGACAACAACGAATTCAAGCAGACCCATTTCAGCGGCGGCGCGCAATGGTTCGCCAACGACTTCGACCGCATCGGCTTCCGCTACGAAGGCGCGCGCCAGGACATGCGCTTCGCCGGCGCGCTGACCGAAGCCCAGTACCACGCCAACCCGCGCCAGACGCTGACGCCGGACGACAACGGCTCGCTCGACAGCGACCGCCTGACCGTGTTCGGCCAGTACCGCCTGTTCGGCCACGACATCGCGGCCGATCTGTCGTACCGCAAGAAGACCGTGGAATCGACCTATGTGTTCAGCGGCTTCCCGTCGACCAGCACCTACGACAGCAAGCAGCTGCAGTTCTCGCCGCGCGTGCGCAAGCTGGGCGCGATCAACGGCATGGTCAATGAACTGGTGGCCGGCGTCGACTTCATCAAGTGGGAGCGCACCACCGCCTCCGATTTCTCCGCCGCCGACGCCAACCAGAAATCCAAGGCGCTCTACCTGCGCGACGAACTGCGCTTCGACCCGGCGCATGAAGGCCGCATCTCGGCTGGCGTGCGCCGCGAAATCTTCGACAAGGACTTCGTCGATCCGGTGGCCACCGCCGGCTACAACGTGGTGCAGGGCCTGAACGCCTGGGAACTGCAGGCGAGCTACATGCCGGTGTCTAACCTGACCGTGTACGGCAAACTGGGGCAGAGCTACCGCGTCGCCAACGCCGACGAAAACGCCTACACGCCGGTCTTCAACAAGCCGCTGGCGGCGCAGCAGTCGCACGATGCGGAGCTGGGCGCCAGCTACGCCAACGCCACGCAGAAAATCACCGCGCGCGTGTTCCGCAACAACCTGACCAACGAAATCTTCTACGATCCAACGCTGAACGGCGGCTTCGGCGCCAACACCAACCTGGACCCGACGCGCCGTCAGGGCTTCGAGCTGGACGCCGAACAGCGCCTGGCCGCCGCCTGGAACCTGAACGCGCACTACCAGCACGTGCAGGCCAAGTTCCGCGAAGGCGTCAACGATGGCCGCGAAATGGTGCTGGTGCCGAAGAACGTGCTGACCGCGCGCGTCAGCTGGACGCCGGCCAGCGGCCAGACCGCCGATTTCGGCGCGCAGTGGGTCGACAAGCAGCGCTACGGCGCCGACTTCGACAACAGCTGTTCGGGCGAGATGCCTTCCTACACCACGCTGGACGCGCGCTATGCCCGCAGGTTCGGCCAGTGGGAGTGGGCGGTGTCGGGCCAGAACCTGGCGGACAAGCACTACTTCTCGCAGGCCTACGGCTGCAAGTACGGCATCTACCCGGCTGACGGCCGCCAGCTGAAAATCTCGGCGCGCTACGAGTTCTGATGCGCGGCTTCGCACTGATGCTGGCGCTGGCCGCCGGCGCCGCGCACGGTGTCACGGTGCAGGACGACGCCGGCAATAGCGTCACCCTGGCCAGGCCGGCGCTGCGCGTGATCTCGACCGCGCCGCACATCACCGAGCTGCTGTTCGCGGCCGGTGGCGGCGAGCGCGTGGTCGGTGCCATGAACTACAGCGACTATCCGCAAGCCGCCAAGCGTATCCCGCTGATCGGCAGCGACGCCCAGATCGACATGGAGCGCGTGCTGGCGCTGCGCCCGGACCTGCTGGTGGTGTGGCAGACCGGGAATACCGAACGCCAGCTGGCGCAGCTGAAAAGCCTGGGCATTCCGATCTTCTACAGCGAGCCGAAAAAGCTGGACGACATCGCCACCAGCCTGACGCGCCTGGGCCAGCTGCTGGGCACCGACAGCACGGCGCAAGCGGCCGCGCGCGACTACCGCCAGAAAATCGGCAAGCTGACGGCCACCTACGCACAACGCCCGCCGGTCAAGGTGTTCTACCAGATCTGGGAAAAGCCGCTGTTCACGCTCAACGGAGAACACATCGTCAGCGACGCGCTGCGCGTCTGCGGCGGCCGCAACATCTTCGCCGGTCTGAAGGTGACGGCGCCGTCGGTCAGCACCGAGGCCGTGTTGCAGGAAAATCCGGAAGCCATCGTCGGCGGCGAGCAGCACAGCGGCCAGGCCGGCATCAACATCTGGAAGCCGTACAAGGGCATGCTGGCGGTCCAGCGCGACAACCTGTTCATGCTGGACAGCGAACTGCTGGTGCGCGCCACGCCGCGCATCGCCGACGGCATCGCGGTGCTGTGCGAAAAACTGGAGACCGCGCGCCGACGCCGGCCTTAAAGTTGACTTAACAGTTATCTCTAACCGGGGAAAAAGTGGTAATCTCCCCGCGTTTGCCACTCATCTCATACTTGAAGGATTGTTATGCGTCTCCTGAACTTGCTGCGTCCACTGATTGCCACCGTCGCCTTTATGGCCGCTGCCGCCGGCGCCTCCGCCGCCGACTTCAAGGATGGCGTCGACTACAACAGCGTCAACGGCCCAAGCCCGGACACCGGCAAGAAAGTCGAGGTGCTGGAATTCTTCATGTACCACTGCCCGCACTGCAACGCGCTCGATCCGGACCTGGCCGCATGGGTCAAGAAGAACAGCGACAAGATCGTGTTCCGCCGCATGCACATGGGTGAAGACCCGCAAGCCAAGGCCTTCTACACGCTGGAATCCATGAACGCGCTGGGCAACGGCATGCACGAAAAAATCTTCCGCGCCATCCACGTCGAGCGCAACCGCCTGAATACCGACCAGGCGCTGCTGGACTTCGTGGTCAAGAACGGCGTCGACAAGGCCAAGTACCTGGAGACCTTCAACTCGTTCGGCGTGCAAACCAAATTGAAACGCGGCGTGCAGGTGGCAAATCAGTATAAACTGGATAGCGTGCCGGCACTGGTCATCGACGGCCGCTACACCACCTCGCCGGCGGTGGCAGGCCACGGCCTGACCTCGGCGCCGGCGGCGCATGCGGCCATGTTTGCCGTCGCGGACAGCCTGGTGGCAAAATCGCTGGCGGAACGCGCAGGCAAGAAGTAATCAAGGAAGGACGGGTAGGGCAATGAAATTCCCCAACAACGAGCGGGAAGAGGCGGAAGCCCAGGTCATGAAGATTTACAAGGAATCTTCGCCTGCGCTGGAAACCTTGTTTGAATGGTCGTACATCAACCACGTGGCGTGGAGCCTGGTCATTGTGTTCCTCGGCCTGATCCTGTGGCTGTGCGTGGCCCTGGTCAACGCCGAGAACCAGCGCAATGCGCTGATCGGCAAGCAGTGCCGCGACCCGATCTTCAAGACCGAGCTGGATAAGAAGTGCCTGCGCAGCGTGCAGTCGCGCGAGCACTGGTGGGAGCATCTGACCTACGCGATGAGCCATCTCAGCCCGGAAAAATAATCCGAAAGCCCGCAGCAGCGGGCTTTTTTCATGAAAGGTCAAGCATGAAACAAGTACTCCTGGTGACCGGCAGCAGCCGCGGCATCGGCGCCGCCACCGCGCTGCTGGCGAGCCGCCGCGGTTATGCGGTCTGCATCAACTATGTCAGCAACGCCGCCGCCGCCGAGCGCCTGCGCGCGCAGATCGTGGCCGAGGGCGGCGAGGCCATCGCCGTGCAGGCGGACGTCGGCATCGAGGCCGACGTGCTGCGGCTGTTCACCACCATCGACGAGGAACTGGGGCCGCTGACGGCGCTGGTCAACAATGTCGGCGTGCTGGAGCAGCAGGGACAGTTGGCCGATATGTCGGCCGAGCGCCTGCAGCGCGTGCTGACCACCAATGTGCTCAGCTACTTCCTGTGCAGTCGCGAGGCGGTGCGGCGCATGTCCACCGCGCGCGGCGGGCAGGGCGGCGGCATCGTCAACGTGTCCTCGGGCGCGGCGCGCCATGGGGCCGGCAATGTGTACGTGGACTATGCGGGGTCCAAGGGCGCGGTGGACGTGCTGACGCTGGGCCTGTCGAAGGAGGTGGGGCCGGAGGGCATCCGCGTCAACTGCGTGCGGCCGGGGATTGTCTACACCGAGATCCACGCCAGCGGCGGCGATGCGGACCGCGTCAGCAAGCTGGCGTCCACCGTGCCGCTGGGGCGCGGCGGCCAGCCGGAGGAGATTGCGGAAACCATTTTGTGGCTGCTGGGCGAGCAGTCCAGCTACGTCAGCGGCGCCATCATCGACGCCGCCGGCGCGCGCTAGCGCATATTCAATCGCCGCTTGAAGGTGCTTCATGCGCCAGCCGCATTCCCACGCGGCCGGTGCGCGCGCAAAATGGGTGCATCCACTTCATCAAAGGAAGCATCATGAAAGCACTTCTCATTGCCGGCCTGCTGGCAGCCGGCGCCGCCCACGCCGATCCGGTCGCCGACGCCGCCCGCACCTACGCCGCCTTCTGGAACACCGGCGATCCGGCGCTGGCGAAGAAAGCGCTGGCGCCGGACTTCATCGACCGCACCTTGCCGGCCGGCCGCGAACAGGGCGTCAACGGCCCGCTGCAAGCCTCGCAATTCTTCCGCACCGCCGTGCCGGACCTGAAGGCCGAAGCCACGCACATCGTGCCGAACGGCGACCTGGTCTCGGTACGCCTGCATTTCACCGGTCACTTCACCGGCAAGTTCGGCGCCGTGCAGGGCAGGGGCCAGGCCATCGACTTCCAGGCCTTCGACCTGTATCACGTGGTGAACGGCCGCATCGCCGAGAACTGGCACCTGGAAGACAACCTGACGCTGCTTCAGCAGCTGGGCATCACGCCAGATCCGCAAAGCGCTGCATCAGGAACGCAATAAGCAGCGCGATGCGCGGCGGCTGGTAGCGGTTGCGGTGGTAGAGGATATTCAGCGGCGCGCTGTCGGTGAAGTATTCGTCCAGCACCGTCGCCAGCCGCCCGCTGCGCAGATCGTCCGAGATGTCGATGATCGATTTGTAGGCATAGCCCTGGCCGGCGATGGCCCACTTGCGGATAATCTCGCCGTCGTTGCTTTGCTGCGTGCGGCGCACACGCACCGACAGGCGCTCGTCGGCGTCGTCGTTGCTGCAATAGCGCCAGTCCTGCATCGGCCCCAGCGCCGTCACCAGCACCAGCGTCGGCAGGCTGGCCAGATCCTCCGGCATGGCCGGGCCGCCGGTCTGCGCGATCAGCGCCGGCGCCGCACACACCACGCGCCGGCTCGGCGCCAGCACCCGCGCCACCATCTCGCTGTCTGCCAGCTGGCCGTAGCGCAGCGCCAGGTCGATATCGTCCTGCACCATGTTGGAGGTGTTGTCGCTCAGCGTCAGCGCATACTGCACTTCCGGATGGATGGCGCGGAAGGCGTCCAGCATCGGCATCAGCACATTGCGGCCGAGGTCAGACGGCGCCGAGATCTTCACCATGCCGCGCACGCTGTCGGTGCCGGCATGCAGGCTCGATTCCGCCTCCGCCATCAGCGCCATCGCCTGCTCGCTGAAATGGCGATACACCTTGCCTTCCTCGGTCAGCCGCAGTTGGCGCGTGGTGCGCTCGAACAGCTTGACCTGCAATGACAGTTCCAGCCGCTGGATGCTGGCGCTGGCGGCCGCCGGCGACATGCCCTGCTTGCGGCCGGCGGCCGAAAAGCTGCCCAGCTGCGCGGCGTCGAGGAACAGCCGCACGACCGTGAAGCGGTCATTGCTGCTATCCATGGATCACCACCGTGCAGGTGGTGCCGGCCACCAGTTCCAGATCCTTGGGCTTGCTGTCGATGTGGATGCGCACCGGCACCCGCTGCGCCAGGCGCACCCAGTTGAAGGTCGGGTTGACGTCGGCCAGCAGCTCGCGGCCCAGGTTCGCATCGCGGTCGGTGATGCCGCGCGCGATGCTCTCGATATGCCCTTGCAGCAGCGCCGCGCCGCTCATCATGTGGATCTCGACCTTGTCGTTCACCTTCAGCAGCGGCAGCTTGGTCTCCTCGAAGTAGCCGACCACGTAGAACGAGGCGGCATCGATCAGCGCCAGCTTGGCCGCGCCGACAGCGGCGAAGTCGCCCGGATGCACATTCAGGTTGGTGACGTAGCCGGTCACCGGCGCGCGCACCACGGTGCGTTCCAGGTTCAGCTCCGCCAGGTCGCGCGCCGACACCGCCGCCTGGTACTGGGCCGACGCGGTGCCGACCGCCGCTTCCGCCGTTTCCTTGCTCTCGGCCGAGACGATGGAGGCGTCCAGATCGGCGCGGCGCTTGGCCTCGCTGGTGCGGCGGCCTTTTTCCACCTGCTGTGACGCCAGCAGCGCCTTCGACTGGATCAGCGCATTTTCGTAGCGCGCCTTGTCGACGACGAACAGCACATCGCCTTTCTGCACCAGCTGGTTGTCGTGCACCAGCACCTCGGTGACGGTGCCGGCGACGTCGGCGCTGATGGTCACCACGTCGGCCTTGACGCGGCCGTCGCGGGTCCAGGCCGATTCCATGTAGTGGTCCCAGGCGGTGCGGCCCGCCCACAGGGCCGCCGCCAGCAACAGCATGGTCAGACAAAAGCGGAAGATTTTAGATGCGCTCACAGAAGGCTCTCACAGGAAGTTGAATTTATTATTGGTACAGCGTGACCAGCAAGGCACTGAAGATACAGACGAACATGCACAGCCGCACCAGCGCCGGGTGCCAGCTGTGGCGATACGCGCCGACATAGCTTAACACCGCGTCAAGCACCAGTTGCAGCACGGCGCTGAGCAGGAAGACCGGCAGCACGCCGGGCAGCAGCACGCCGAAAAAGTCGATTTCACGCGGCAGGTGTTGGAACATTCGATTCTCCAGAAAGCTGGTCCAGCAGGGACGTATAGATGGAATGCAGGTCGGTCAGCGCCATGTGCAGGCGCGCGCGGCGTTCGGGATGCGCATCGGGCAGTGCGGCGCGCACCGCCGTGCCGGCGTGCAGGATCGCCGCCAGCACCGCTTCGCCGGCGGCGCGGGTCGGCGCATCCAGATACGCGGCCAGCTGGCGCAGCACCACCTCCAGGCTGTCGCGCGCGCCGCCCGCGTGCGAGGCGGCGATCAGCTGGCGCAGTTCGATGGCGGCGTGGCCCAGCTCCAGCAAGGTCAGGCCCTGGCGCACCACGGCGCGCGTCTGCGCGTTCGGCGACGGGCCGG
This sequence comes from Duganella aquatilis, assembly GCF_009674565.1. Lineage (GTDB taxonomy): Bacteria > Pseudomonadota > Gammaproteobacteria > Burkholderiales > Burkholderiaceae_D > Rugamonas > Rugamonas aquatilis. Next base: position 143,594 of record NZ_WKJL01000015.1, on the reverse strand, counting down.
CGGCGGCGTTCAATTGACTCAGCAGATCGCGCACGCGGTTGTCGAAGCGGCGCTTCAGGCGATGCAGGCGCGCGCTGCAGGCGTTGCGCGCCTCCTGCCACAGCGCGGCCGCCACGTGGCCGCGATGGCCCATCGTGTGCTCCGGCAGCAGCACCTTGAACATCACGAAGGCCACCGCCACGCCCATGGTCAGCGACAGCTCGCTGCTGATGAAGGATTCAACATCGTAGTGCATCAGGTTGGCCGGCACCACCAGCGTGGCCGAGAACATGCCGACGCCGATGCCGACGCCGCTCCAGCGCGGACCGCTGCTGAGGTAAGCGCCGAAGGCGAACAGCGGCAGCGCCGCCAGCACCAGCGGATAGAAACTGTCGGCCCTGGCCACCAGCAGGAACTCGGTGACGAAGGCGAACGGCATCGAGATCAGGAAGCCGATCAGCACCTGCTTGACCAGCACCGTCGGGCGCGGCGAGGACGAGGCCAGCGCGCAGAAGATGGTCGCCATCAGGATCGCGTTGACGGTGGCCGGCCACGCCAGCCAGTACCACATGGCGGCCGTCGCCAGCAGCGTGGCGCCGGCGCGCACGCCGCTGGCGACGATGATGGCGGGCGGCGTCTTCGGCGAATAGGCGCCCGGATCGCTGACCTGCTGGCGCTTCTGCTGCGCCAGGCCGTGGTACAGCGCGGCGAAGTCGGCCAGGTTGCCGGCGAAGCGTTCCAGCAGCTCCACCGCCGTGTCGAAGTCGATGTGGCGCGCGCGCTCCAGTTCCGGCCCGGCGGCCAGCTGCGCGTGGGCGGCGGCGCTGTCGTCGGCCAGCTTGCTGCGCATCTGCGCCAGCCGCGCCGGCGTCAGCTCGTCGCCCATGGCCTGCGCCAGGTGGGCGTACATCGGTTCCACCAGGGCCAGTACCGGGCCGTCGCCGGCCGCGCGCAGGCGGTGGCTCAGGCGGTGCAGCGTGTAGAAGGTGGTCAGCGCCGTCATGAAGGCGGCGTTGAAGGCGTGCAGCTGGCGCGTCTGCGAGCGCGAATGGCCGGCCTCGAAGAAGGCGGCGGCGCGGCCCGATTCCAGCGCGGCGATATCGGCGGCGAACTTCAGGTGGTTTAGCTCGGCATCGGCCGGCGTGATGCGGTGCTCCAGCACCTGGCGGCAGAAATCGATGAAGCCGGCGTAGCGCGCCTGCACGGTGCGCATCACGGCGCCGGAATGGCGGCGCGGGAAAAACACGTCGTGCACCACGGCCGAGCAGATGATGCCCAGACTGACTTCGGTCACGCGCGTGACGGCCAGCGTGAACACATTGCCCGGCGCATCGACCGCCGGCGTTGCGATCATCACGGCGGTATAGCCGGCCAGCACGAAGCTGTAGGACTGCTGGTTGCGGTGCATGGCGGCGCCGCCGGTGCACAGCGCCACCCACAGCGCCAGGCCGAGGAACAGCACCGTCGGCGATTGCGGGAACAGCGCCACCAGCGTCAGCGCGGCGGAGCAGCCGACCAGCGTGCCGAGAAAACGGTGCAGGGCTTTTTCCAGCACCATGCCGCTGCTGGGCAGGGCCAGGACCACGGTGGTGGCAAGGGCGGTGTAGGGCGCTTCGAGACCGAGACGGAACGACAGCCACAGGGCGGCAAACGCGGCCAGCATGGCCTTGGCGACAAAGATCCAGCGCTGGCCTTCGGTGGCGGCCCAGTCGGCGGTTTGCGCCCTGAACCAGGTGAACGCCCTCCGCGCCGCGCGTTGGTCCGGGGAAGGGGCGGCGGCAGGTGCGTTCATTGGTCGTTTCTAGGTGATTGCTTCTAAATTATCGAGCTGCCGTTTCAGCAGCCTTTCCAAAAGTTTTACTTCTTCCTCGCTGTAGCCATCATACGCGCGCGTGGTGGTGCGCCAGACTTCCGGCAGCACTTTTTCGGCCAGCGTGCGGCCGGCGTCCGTCAGCGAGATCATCACGCAGCGGCGGTCGCCGGGCCGGTTGCCGCGGGTGATCAGGCCCTGGGCTTCCAGGTCGTTGCACACGCGCGTCAGGTTGGCCGGTTTTTCCATGCAAGCCTCACCCAGCGTGGACGCGGTCGAGGTTTCATTGTCCGAACCGTACAGCACCGCCAGCACCATGTAGCTGGCGTCAACCAGCTCGTATTTACGCAGTGCGGCGTTGCTCAAATCTTTCATCCGTTTCTGGATGTGGTAAGTCATGCGCAACAGGCGCATCAACTCCTCAGGGAATTCCGGTATTCGGCCATGGATATTTTTAAGGCGCCTTTTAGTCGCATCAAAACTACTCATTGCCACTCCTCTGATATCTTTTAGAAAGGCTTGATTGTACTATTTAAAGTGTCAATCAAAATCCAGTTTTATGCCTCCGCCCAGCGCCGACATCAATAAAGCGTAATTATCAAGCTGTTTGCTGGCCACTTGCGCCATTTGCTGCTGCTCGTTCAACAAAGTCAACTGGGCGTTGATCACGTTCAGTGTATCGGTCAAGCCGGCCTGGTAGGCTTTTTCCGCCAGTTGCTGCTGGCGGCGCGCCGAATCGAGCGCGCGCTGCGCCAGTTCGTCCTGCTGCCTGACCGACGCGATCTTCACCACCGCGTTGGCGACGTCGGACATGGCCTGGATCACCGTGGCGTTGTACTGCTCCACCGCGCCGTCGTAGACAGCGGTCTGGTTGCCCAACTGGCTGCGCAGGCGGCCGCCCTCGAACACCGGCAGGCTGATGGCCGGCGTGATGCCGCGCATGCGCGAGCTGGCGTCCAGGAAGTGGCCGAAGCCCAGCGACTGCATGCCGGCGAAGGCCGCCAGGTTCACATTCGGATAAAAATCTTTTTTCGCGACGTCGATGCGGGTGCCGGCGGCTTCCACGCGCCAGCGCTGCGCCACGATGTCCGGGCGGCGGCCCACCAGTTCGGCCGGCAGCGTGGCCGGCACGCCGTCGCTGCGGGTGGTGCCGAGGGTCAGCAGCGGCCGGGCGATCGTATCGCCGTCGCCCGGTCCTTTGCCGATCAGTGTCGCCAGCTGGTTGCGCAGCAGGGCAATGGACTCGCCATATTGCTCGTGCTCGCGCCGTCCGGCCGGCAGTGTGGTTTCGATGCTGGTCACATCCAGGTCGCTGGCCAGGCCGGCCGCCTTGCGGCGGCGCGTGATGTCCAGGATGCGCTGGCGCTGCGCCAGGTTGTCGGCCACGCTGTCCTGCAGCGCGTACTCCAGCGACAGCTGGATGTAGGTGCGGACGATGGAGGTCTCCAGCGTCAGGCGCGCCATTTGCGATTCGGCGGCTGCCATGTGGACGTCGTCCAGCGCGGCGGCCAGCGCATCGCGATTGCGACCCCACAGATCCAGATCGTAGGAACCGGATAGCGTGGCGGTATTTTTCCACGCGTAGTTCCCGGCGAGTGGTGCGGGGATCGTACTGTGCGCCGAGTACAACTCGCGGTCGGCGCTGGCCGAGGCGTCCACGCGCGGCTGCGTGGCGGCCTTGGCGACGCCGGCCAGCGATTCGGCCTGGCGCACGCGGGCCAGCGTGGCGCGCAGGTTCGGGTTGTCGCTCAGTGCCGCGGTCACCAGTTTGTTCAGCTGCTCGTCGTGCAGCGCTTCCCACCAGCGTTCGTCGGGCCAGGCGATGTTTTCGCTGGCGGCGGCGATGGCTTTGCCCGGATTCAGTTCAGCGGGCTTCAGCTGCGTGGCTTGCGGCTTGACGTTGCCCATGTCGGCGCAACCGGCCAGCACGGCCAGTGCGCAGGCGAGCAGGGCAAGTTTGGACGAGCGCTGGTTCACTGGCGTCGCTTAGTGCTTGACCACGTGCTTGCGGGTCTGGGCGACGTCGAAGTCCGCCTCGGTTTCCAGCAGGGTGCCGTTTTTGCGGGCTTCCAGGAATTCGGCCTGGACTTCGGCGCGGGTTTTGCCGGCAGGCGCTTCCGCTTTGGTGGTTTTGGCGGCTGGCGCCGGGGCATCCTCGGCGAAGGCGTTGGTCACCGTGGTGGCGGTGGCGGCGATGGCAAAAGCGGCGGTGGCGATGGCGCCCAACAGGTGTTTGGTAGTCGTGCTCATGACGTTCTCCGTAATTAATGAGTATAACTATAGAGATGAATAATACATTTGTAAAGTAAAAAATTCCTATAAGAACGATAGCCAGGCAATGCCATAAGCGAACCGCCGCACCGACCTGGTGCGATGGCGATGGTGTAATGTGATTTTTATGGCAAGGAGGCGATCATGGCTGACAGTACTTTGGACCCGGATAACATTCCGGCAGGCGCCGACCGTATCCTCGGACGCGGCCACGGCACGCGCGCCCTGGGCCCGAGCGACAATTCCGACAGCGGCAGCGATGTGGTGGGCGAGCCCGACCTGGGCCTGGACAGCGACACCGACGCCCACGGCACCGGCGAGCGCGCCGGCGCGGACGAAGCCAATGTGGAGGCGGGCGACATCGGTTTCGACCATGTCGAATCGATCCCGCTGGTGGATGGCGAATTCCACGACGTGCTGCCGAACGACACCGCGTCGCGCGATGTGCCGCCGCAGGCGCAGCGCGAGGAACGGCGCGACTGGTCGCGCCGCGATTGACGAGCTAGCTGGCGGCGGTCATCACGTCGCTGAGCCAGTCGACGAACACCCGCACGCGCGGCGACAGCTGCCGCTGGTGCGGGTACAGCACCGAGACCGGCATCGGCCGTGGCCGCCATTCCGCCAGCACTTCGCGCAGCGCGCCGCTGCGCAGCTGCTGCGCCATGTGGTAGCGCGGCGCCTGCACCAGTCCCAGATCGTGGGTGCAGCAGGCCGCATAGGCCTCGGCGCTGGCGACCGACACGCTGCCGGGCAGGGCGATGCTGCGTTCCACGCCATCGACCACGAAATCGAACGGGAACATCTTGCCGGTGCTGGATGAGAAGAAGTTCACCGCGCGGTGGCCTTGGGTCAGCAGCTCGTCCAGCGTGGTGGGCGTGCCGTATTGTTCAAAGTAGGCGGCGCTGGCGCAGGTGACCTGCTGCAGGCTGGCGACGCGGCGGCCGACCATGCTGGAGTCGCGCAGTTCGCCGACGCGCAGCACGCAGTCGATGCCGTCGCGCACCAGGTCGACCAGGCGGTCGCCCATGCCGATTTCCAGTTCGATATCCGGGTAGCGCGCAAAGAATTCCTTCAGGCGCGGCAGCACGTAATGCTGGGCCAGCGTCCCCTGCAAATCCACGCGCAGCTTGCCGCGCGGCGCCACGCCGCTGTTGCCGAAGCCCGCTTCCGTTTCCTCCACGTCCGCCAGGATGCGCACGCAGCGCTGGTAATACGCCTGGCCGTCCAGCGTGGTGCTGACATGGCGCGTGGTGCGCTGAAGCAGGCGCACGCCGAGCCGCGCCTCCAGCTGCTTGATGGTGTAGGTGGCGGTGGCGGCGGGAATCTGCAAATCCTCCGCGGCCTTGCTGAAACTTTCCAGCTCGACAATGCGGGTGAAAATGCGCATGGCGTTGAAACGGTCCATTTTTATTCGCGGTTATTGCATAGTGATTGCAATATTACTGTGTTTATTCATGGATGGCGAGAAGTCATACTGGTTTCATCAACTCACCAGGAGCCTTCCATGAACATCGCCCGATACCTGCTTGCCGCTGCCTTTGCGATCGCCGTGGGCGGCTGCACCACACAGGAGCCGCACATGAAACAGTCCGTCACGTATCTGCATCTGCTGAAAAAGACGCCGTTCTTCACCGGGCTGGACAAGCGCCAGCTGCAATGGGTGATCGATCATTCAACCGAGTGGGAAGCGCAGGCCGGCATGGAGGTCAGCAACCGCCTGGACGCCAACGACCATATCTGGATTCTGCTCGATGGCGGCTGGCAGATCGAGCAGGGCGGGCAGGTGCTGAAGGCCGGCCATGCGGATGCGGCCAAGTGGTACGGCGGCGAGCACGTGGCGCTGCTGCCGCCGGACAGCCGGCTGATCGCCAATCAGCACAGCTATGTGATGCGCATTGCGCGCGCGGATTTCGAGGCGATGCTGGCGCGCCGCTTCGACTTCACCCAGCATCTGGCGCAGGGCGAAGCCTTCTACGGCGCGCACTGAGTCAGCGGTGCGAGGAGGAGCCGGCCCACAGGTTGATGGCGCCTTCCTGCGCCTGCGCGTCGATCTGCGCCAGTTCTTCGGTGGAGAAGGACAGGTTCTTCAGCGCGGCGACGTTCTCGCGGATCTGCGCGGCGTTGCTGGCGCCGATCAGCGTGGAGGTGATGCGCGGATCGCGCAGCACCCAGGCCAGCGCCATCTGCGCCAGCGTCTGGCCGCGGCGCCTGGCGATTTCGTTCAGGCCGCGCACGCGTTCCAGATTGGCTTCGCTCAGGTGCGACTGCTGCAGCGAGCCGCCGCCCGGACGGTTGATGCGCGCATCGGCCGGCGTGCCGTTCAGGTACTTGTCGCTCAGGATGCCCTGCGCCAGCGCGGTGAAGGTGATGCAGCCTATGCCTTCCTGGCCCAGCGTATCGAGCAGGCCTTCGGTCTCGATCCAGCGGTTCAGCATATTGTAGGAGGGCTGATGGATCAGGCACGGCACCTTCCACTCCTTCAGCAGGCGCGCCGCTTCGGCGGTCTTTTCGGCGGAGTAGGACGACACGCCCACATACAGCGCCTTGCCCTGCTGGACCGCGTGCGCCAGCGCGCCCATGGTTTCCTCCAGCGGCGTGTCCGGATCGAAGCGGTGCGAGTAGAAGATATCGACGTAGTCGAGCCCCATGCGTTGCAGCGACTGGTCCAGGCTGGCCAGCACATACTTGCGCGAACCGCCGCCCTGGCCGTAAGGACCGGGCCACATGTCCCAGCCGGCCTTGGTGGAGATGATCAGCTCATCGCGGTAGGGCTTGAAATCTTCCTTGAACAGGTGGCCGAAATTGGTTTCCGCCGAACCGTAAGGCGGCCCGTAGTTGTTGGCCAGGTCGAAGTGGGTGATGCCGAGATCAAACGCCGTGCGCAGCATCTCGCGCTGCGAGGCGAGGGTGTTGGTATCGCCGAAGTTATGCCACAGGCCGAGCGACATCGCCGGCAATTTCAAGCCGCTGCGGCCGCAGGTGCGGTACTGCATTTCATCGTAACGGTGTGGTGAAGCCTGGTAGGTCATTGCGTGTCTCCGTGTGAAATCGAGCTCGACGATTATAGTCGCGCCGGCGGAACTTCACACGAGCCTTGTCACTCGCGCCAACACGCACACGACGTCCGGCGCATTTCCGCCCAGGAGACGCAGTCACTCATTCCATCCAACATGGCGAGAATGCGGTCTGCTGGCCCGGCGCCAAGGTCTCTTAATGAAGCTAGAAATCGTCCGTCGCTGTGCACATCAAACTTTACTAGACTCATTTTTGAGCTCAGCTCTGATGCGGTCGAAATCCTCGTGCGTCGTTTGCTTGAACATCAGCGTTTCCAGGATCTGGCGATGCAATTCCCAGTCGATCTCATGTGCTTCCAAGGGGCGGCGTTCGAAAACCGCGCCTTTGGGTGGTTTGCCGAGGTTGGGGGCGACTTCGTGCTCAGGTAGTTTTTTCAGGACATCCTCCATCCGACGAAGATATGCTAGCACGTCGAACAGCACTTGTCGCAGCGCAAATGGGCGTAAAAAAGCCCGCAAGGCGCGGGGCGCTGCGGGCTTTGAGGCTGCCGGTGTCGCTTACGCGAAGTTGGCGGCAGCGAAGTCCCAGTTGGCGAGCTTGAAGAAGGTCTCGATGTACTTAGGACGCACGTTGCGGTAGTCGATGTAGTAGGCGTGTTCCCACAGGTCGCAGGTGATCAGCGCTTTGGCGTCGGTGGTCAGCGGGGTGGCGGCGTTCGAGGTGTTGACGATGTCCAGCGAACCGTCGGCTTTTTTCACCAGCCAGGTCCAGCTCGAACCGAAGTTGCCGACGGCCGACTTGGTGAACTCTTCCTTGAATTTGTCGAACGAACCCCACTTGGCGTTGATGGCATCGGCCAGCGCGCCGTCTGGTGCGCCTTTGCCGTTTGGCGTCAGGCTGTTCCAGTAGAAGGTGTGGTTCCACACTTGTGCCGAGTTGTTGAAGATGCCGCCCGACGACTTCTTGATGATTTCTTCCAGCGACAGGTTTTCGAACTCGGTACCTTTGATCAGGTTGTTCAGGTTGGTGACATACGTTTGGTGATGCTTACCGTAGTGGTATTCCAGCGTTTCTTGCGAGATGGACGGCGCCAGGGCGTCGATGGCATATGGCAGAGGTGGCAGAGTATGTTCCATTGTTCTTCCTTTGGTTTGAGTTGGTTTCTTGAAACCGGGTCATTTTTAGCGAAACGTCCATCATTGTAAAGCGGATGGGCCGTCCCCGCAGAAATCACCCGGGATTCGTGTGGGTTAGCGAACCTAGCGCACCCGGCGCGTGGTCTCGCGCACGATCAGCTCCAGCGGCGGCACTTCGCCGCGCGCTTCCTCGCCGTTGATGATGCGCAGCAAGGCCTGGGTGGCGATGCGGCCGATGTCGTACAGCGGCTGGCGGATGGTGGTCAGCGGCGGCGTCGTGTACGACGAGCCGGGCAGGTCATCGAAGCCGACCAGCGAGATGTCGTCCGGCACGCGGATGCCCTTGCGGTACAGGGCCAGCCGCGCGCCATAGGCGCTCAGGTCGTTGGCGGCAAACACCGCGCTGAACTGCTGGTGGCTGTCGAACAAACGGTTCATCGCCAGCATGCCGCTGGCCTCGTGGTAATTGCCCTCGACGATCAGGTTCTGGTCCAGCGCAATGCCGGCTTCCTCCAGCGCGCGCGTGTAGCCGGCCAGGCGCTCGTTGGCGTCGATGTTGTTGGCCGGGCCGGAAATGAAGGCGATGCGACGGTGGCCCAGTTCGATCAGATGGTGCACGGCCAGGTAGGCGCCGTATTCATTGTCCATCTTGAAGCCCAGCGCGGTGCGGGTGTGCAGCGCGCGGCCGGTGGAGACGATCGGCCGCTGGCCGGAAAAGCCCAGCACCGCCTCGTCGCCGATGCGGCCCGACAGCAGGATGATGCCGTCCACCTTGCGCGCCAGCAGCAAGCGGATACGCTCGGCTTCCTCTTCCGCGTTCCAGTGGCCGCTGACGATCACCGAGGCGTAGCCGGTGCCTTTCAGACCATCGTCGACGCCGCGCAGCGTTTCGTCGAAGAACGGGGAGGAAATATCCTGCACCACGATGCCGATGGTCATCGAGCGGCCTTTTTTCAGGCCCTGCGCCATCTGGTTGGGCGCGAAATTCATCTTGGTGATGGCGGCCAGCACGGCCTGGCGCTTGTCGTCCGACACCTTGGCGGTGCCGTTGAGGATGCGGGAAACGGTACTGGGCGACACTCCCGCCTGGCGTGCAACATCCATCAGGGTCGATGGGCCGGTGGAGTGGGGAATCTCAGCCAAAGCGCGTCCTTGTCATGTAGTTATGAAAACCTTTTCGCCGAAGATTACCATAAATTCCGGGCCTGTCCGCCATTTTGAAGAGTGACATCGCATTGACTTTCTGCCGGTGGCGGTATTTAATGAAAAACGCGCTTGAAATCGTTTTCATAATAACGCATGACATATAATCAAGCCGCAGTAAACCAATAAGAGACAGAACGGATAGAGACATGAAACGCGATTCCTTTTCGCACCTCGCGCACGGCCCGCGCATCCTGGCCGACATCGGTGGCAGCAGTGCCAGCTTCGGCCTGGAGACGGCGCCGAACCAGATCGAAGCGATCTGGCTGACCGAGTGCGAAGCCTACCCGACGCTGGGCGCCGCCATGGTGGCCTACCTGTCGCAGGCGGCGACGGTGGCGGCGGGCGGCTACCAGGCGCGCTTCGCCGGCATCGCGATTGCCAATCCCATCGACGGCGACTGGGTTACCATGACCAATCATCACTGGTCGTTTTCGATCGAGGCGGTGTGCTCGCAGTTCAGTCTGAAATCGCTGGTGGTGGTGAATGACTTCACCGCGCTGGCCAGCGCCTTGCCGTATCTGGCGGCGGAGCACAAGCACCAGGTGGGCGGCGGGATAGTGCGCAGCGGCGCCACCATTGGTCTGGTGGGGGCGGATGCGGGGCTGGGCGTGTCGGGATTGGTGCCGGCGGGGGACCGCTGGATCGCCATCGACAGCGAAGGCGGGCATGCCACGTTCGCGCCGATGAACGAGCGCGAGATCGATATTCTGCGCTATGCGCGGCGTTATCACGAGCATGTGTCGAGCGAGCGGCTGGTGTCGGGCATCGGGCTGGCGCTGGTGTACCGGGCGCTGTGCGAACGGGCGCGGGTTGAGCCGCAGAACCTGAACTCGGCGGAGATCATGGAGCGCGGCGTGCATCGGCTCGATCCGGTGTGCGAGGAGACCTTGCTGGCGTTCTGTGAAATGCTGGGGACGGTAGCCGGCAACGTCGCGCTGACCCTGGGCGCGAAGGGCGGCATCTACATCGGCGGCCGCACGGTGCTGAAGATGAGCGAGTTCTTCGAACGCTCAGGCTTCCGTGCCCGCTTCGAACAGAAAGGCCGCTTCTCCGACTATCTGGCGCATATTCCCACTTACGTCATTACCGAGAAATACCCGGTGCTGATCGGCATGTCGGCGATGTTGTCGGCCGCCTGACCCCGCGGCCGCCGCGTCATAGGGGTCAGACCCCGCCTTGCCCGGGGTGGACGGCGTTGATGCCAACCTGCGCGCTGCCTTCGGCCAGTTTCAAATCCAGCGTCGTATCGGCGTGCAGTTGATTAGGGGTACGCACAATTTCGCCTTGCTGGTTGGTGATGATGGCATAGCCCCGCTCCAGCGTCCGCTGCGGATTCAGCATCTCCAGTTGCGCCGCCAGCGCCCCCAGCGCATCGCGCTGCTGCCCCAGCCGCGTGCCGATACTGATCGCCGCCCGATGCTGCAACCCCGCCAGTACCGAACGCGCCGCCGTCACATCCGGCCTGCGCGTGCCCAGCCGCCCACCCAACCGCTCCAGCTGATGCCGCGCCTGCGACAACGGCGCCCGGTTCGCGTGCGTCATCGCCGTCGCCAGCGCGCGCAGCTTGTGGCGCTGCTGGTCAATCTGCGCGGTCGGGTTCAGCAGACGCCGTGTGTACCCATCCAGCGTCTGCTCCGCGTCATTCAAGGCCCGCCGCATGGCGCGGCGAATATCCACCACGTCCGCGCGCAGGGAACCAATCCAGTCCATGCGCGGCGTGACTGCCAGTTCCGCCGCCGCGGTCGGCGTCGCGGCGCGCAAGTCCGCCGCAAAGTCGCAGATCGTAAAGTCGGTCTCGTGGCCGACGCCGGAAATCACCGGCATGCGGCAGTTGGCCACCGCATACGCCACTTCCTCGTCATTGAACGACCACAGGTCCTCGATGCTGCCGCCGCCCCGGCACACGATCAGCACATCGCACTCGCCGCGCAGCGACGCCGTGTCGATCGCCTCGGCGATCTTCTGTCCCGCCATCTGGCCCTGCACCGGCGTCGGATACAGTATCACCTGCACATGCGGCGCGCGGCGCTTGAGCGCGGTCAGCACGTCGCGCAGCGCCGCCGCTTGCGGGCTGGTGACGATGCCCACCGTGCGCGGGAAGATCGGCAGCGCGCGCTTGCGGTCCGGGTGGAACAGGCCGGCCGCATCGAGCTTTTCCTTCAGCCGCTGGAAGGCCTCGAACAGCGAGCCGACACCGGCGCGGCGGATCGCTTCCACATTGATCTGGTAATCGCCGCGCGCGCCGTACAGCGTGACCAGCGCCCGGACCTCGACCTTGTCACCTTCGCGCGGGATGAAGTCGGCATACTGCGCGCGGCCACGGAACATCACCGCGCGCACCTGGGCGCCGCTGTCCTTCAGCGTGAAATACCAGTGGCCCGACGCGGCGCGCGTGAAGTTGGAGATTTCGCCCGAGATCCATGTCAGTGGGAAAGAGCGCTCCAGCAGTCGCGCCACGGCCTGGTTCAGCGCGCTGACGGTGATTACGGGGGCGGCGGGGGCGGTGTCGGGAGGGCTGTCGGAAATCATCACATTTCAAAAAAGAAAACTATCCACACTATGTGCGTTTGGTCACACAGCGGTCACAGAGCGTCTAAAACAACAAGTATTATAGATAGGTCCCTGATTTTAAAGCGTAAACTTTTTTGCTGCATTTGCGTGCAGTGAGGAAAAATCCTTATGGATCAAGCACTTTGGCGTAACCAGGGGTGGTTACGCACAAAGTTATCCACAAAAATTGTTCATTACCCCATCTGGAAATCCCCGTTATTCACCGCCACCAGATGCACGTTGATTTCCTGCGCGTGCATGAAGTGGTCGGCCACTTGTTCCAGTGTCATGCCGGCCGCCATCTGCCCCGTCCAGAGCGCCAGGCCGGCGGCGTCGCTGTGGCGGCCAAAGATGCCTTGATATAGCAACTCGACATCGTGCGTAGCGTTGCCGGTGAATGTGGAGCCCAGCCGCGCCTGCGCTTCGGCCGAGCCAATGATACCTAGCGCTACACTGCCCAGGCTGCCCCCTTGCTTTTCCGCTGTGGCCCAGAGGGAGATGCCCAGATAGTCGGCCTGTCGTCCCAGCACATCCTGATATAGGCCGGCGATGGCGGTCAGCGAACTGTCGTTGCTGACCGTCATCGTAGCGTCGCTGAATGTCAGGTTCTCGATATTGATCAACACCGCGCGCTGGGCCGGATGGGCAACACTGGCGACGATCAGGTAGCCATCATGGTTTTCCACCGTGTAGTCGGCGCGTGCGCCGCTGAAACCGACCGTGTCGTTGCCCTGGCCGCCGTGCAGCACCGAACCGCCGTCAGTCAGGCTGGCGCCCTGTACACGCGTATTGCCGTTACCGGCAGACTGGGCCGCCGGCGTTACAAAGTGGAGAATGTCGTTGCCGCCGCCAGCGAATACCGTGCTGTTGTTGCCGGCTGTGATGAAGAATTGTTGGCTGGCCGCGTCGCCGGTCAGGATCTGGCCGTTGGTGTTGGCAGTGATGTTGACGTTGCCAATTACGGCGGCAAAGTCGACATTGTTGAGTACCAACTGGCTGCCGGTAGGCAATTGGCTGGCGTCGATCACGAGTGCCGTGTGCTGGTTGGCGTTGCTGGTGCCGGTCAACGTCAGCGCGCCAGCCGGGGCGCTGGCGCCGGCGACCGGCGTGATGGTTTCGATCAGCAGCGGCACCGTCTGCGCCAGTTGGCTGAGGAAGCTGCTGCCATTGCCGGTCAGGTGGCCCTGGTCGCTGGCTGGATGGCCGGACGCAGCGGCCAGGATGGCCTGGACCAGATGTGCGAGTGAATCACCGGCCGCTTGCGGCGTGCCGCCGCTGGCGGTCAGGCCGTAGCCAGGCGCCAACTGTGCCAACAGTAGATTGCCAGCGTTGCCGGTCACCAGTGGGATATCGGCGACGCCGGCGTTGCCATTCGATTCCGTCCGGTCCGAGCCGACGATTGGGATCGAGATCTGCGTGCCGCTGCTGCCATCCGGCAGCGTGATGCTGCTTTGGGTCACCGTCACGCCGTCGATGACGGTCGAGGGTGAGGTTGGCGGTGCGGGCGGCGCCTCGATGTTCAGGCTCAGCGTGCCGCTGGCGGCCGATAGGTTGCCGGCCGTATCGAGTTGGCGCACCGTCAGCGTGTGCGCGCCGAGTCCCAGCGTGCTGCTGGTGATGCTCCACTGGCCCGAGCCATTGGCGACCGCGGTCCCCAGCACGGTGGTGCCATTGCTGTCGTACAGCCGGACTGTGGCGCCAGGATCGGCGCTGCCCGTGACAACCGGCGTGGCGATATTGGTGATGCCATCGCCGGCCGTGCCGCTGTCGCTGGCGGGGGCCAGCGTTGGCGCTGCCGGTGCGGTTGGTGCGGTGGCGTCGATGGTCAGTACCAGGCCGCCGCTGGCGATCGAGGTGTTGCCGGCCGGATCGGTCTGTATCGCTGTCAGCGTATGGCTGCCTTCGCTGAGCGTGGTGTTGGTGGTGATGTTCCAGACACCGGCGCCGTTGGCGGTGGCGGTGCCGAGCACCGTGGTGCCGTCGGTGTCGTACAGGGTGACGCTGGCGTTGGCCTCGGCGCTGCCGGTGATGGTCGGGGTGGTGACGTTGGTGATGCGGTCGCCGGCGGCGCCGCTGTCACTGCCGTTGGCCAGCGCTGGCGTGGCAGGCGCGGCGGCGGCGATGTCGATCACCACCAGCAAGCCGGTGCTGGCGGCCGAGACATTGCCGGCGGCGTCGGTCTGCTTGACCGTCAGCGTATGGTCGCCTACGGACAGCGTATTGCTGGTGATCTGCCAGTTGCCACTGCCGTCGGCGGTGGTGGTGCCGAGCACGGTGGTGCCGTCGGTATCGTACAGTCTGATGGTGGCGCCGGCCTCGCCCACGCCTTCGAATACCGGCGTGGTGTTGCTGGTGATGGCGTCGCTGTGCGAGCTGCCACTGTCGCTGCCGGTGGTCAGCACTGGTGCGCTCGATGGCGATGGGGCCGTGTGATCGAGCGTGTACGTTTGCCCGCTGTTATAGCCGCCGACAATGGCCACCGAGCTACCGTTCTGGATGCCGGTGCCACTGCTGTTCAGGTCCAGCCGCAGCCCGCCGTCGCCGCTGATGCCGTTGACCGTCACCGTGTAGGTGTCGCCGCTGCCGCTAAAGCCCGAGATGGTGCCGGTGGCGTTGCCGCTGCTGGTCAGCGTGAAGTCGTTGGCATCCACGCCAGTCACCGACTGGCTGAAGGTGACGGTATAGGTCACCGATGTGGTGCTGGCGGCCACAGTGGCGCTGGCGCCGCCGGTGCGCGCGATACTGGCGACCGCGGGCGCGTCCACCACGTTGACCGTGAAGCTTTGGAAGAGGGTATTGCCGGCGGCGTCGATAGCGCTCAGGTGGATATGGTAAGCGCCGGCGGTGAGGTTCTGCGCCGCCACCAGGCTGCCGCCGCTGATGCTGAACTTGCCGTTGTCGGCATCGTTGACGGTGTCGCCGGTGGCCAGTGCATAGGTGATGCCGCCGACGCCGCCGGTATCGCTGGCCGACACCGCAGTGAGCGTGGCGCCGATGGTGGCGTTGCCCTGCACGATGGTGGTACTGCCCAGCGCCAGACCGGTGGGGGCGGTGGCGTCGAACAAATAGTTGTAGCCGCTGGAAATCACTGACAGATTGCCGGCGGCGTCGATTTGGGTCGCTTTCAGCGTATGCGTGCCTTCGCTCAGCGTGCTGCTGGTGACGCTCCAGTTGCCGCTGTTGTTGGCGGTGGTTGTGCCCAGTACCGTGACGCCATCGGTGTCGTACAGGGTGATGTTGGCGTTGGCCTCGCTGTGGCCATTGATGACCGGGGTGCTGACAGCGCTGATGCCATCGTTGTTGAGGGCGCCGCTGTCGCTGCCACTGGCGGCGCCGGTGATGGTGGGGGCGTTGACCAGCGTGTCGAAGTGCAACGTCGGCGTGCCGCCGGCGCCGCCGCTATTGCCGGCCGCGTCGGTGTAGCTGCCGCCGGTTACGGTGATGCTGGCCGTGCCATTGTCGGTGCCAGCGGTGGGCGTGAAGGTGGCGGTGCGCGTCAGGCCGGTGCCGGAAATGGCGCTCAGCGTACCGCCGCTAACCACCACGCTGCCGCTGCTGCCGTCCCAGCTAAAAGTGGAGCCCGGGTCTTCGCTGAAGATGAAGGTGATGGTGGCGGTCTGGCCGATCTTCAGGTTGGCGACGTTGCTGTTGATGGCAACCGTCGGTGCGGTCTGGTCGACCGTCACCAACAGCGGGGTGGAAGCGCTGCTGACATTGCCCGCGGCGTCGGTGGCCTTGACCGTCAGCGTGTGCGTCGCTTCGTTCAGCGTGCTGCTGGTAATGCTCCAGTTGCCGCTGCCGTCGGCGCTGGCGGTGCCGAGCACGGTGCTGCCGTTGGTGTCGTACAGTGTGACGGTGGCGTTGGCTTCTGCCGTGCCGGTCAAGGTCGGCGTGGTGACCTTGGTGATGTGATCGCTGTTCGAGGTGCCGCTGTCGCTGGCTGCGCTCAGCGTCGGTGCGGACGGCGTGGAAGGCGCCAGCGTGTCATAGGTGATCGACGGCGTGGTGCCGGCGCCGCCTGCGTTGCCGGCCGTGTCGGTATAGGCGCCGGCAGCCACCGTGATGCTGGCCGTGCCGCTGTTGGTGCTGGCGGTGGGCGTGAAGGTGGCGGTGCGCGTCAGGCCGCTGCCGGAAATGGCGCCCAGCGTGCCGCCGCTGACCGTGACGTCGCCGCTGCTGCCGTCCCAGCTGAAGCTGGCGCCGGGGTCTTCGCTGAAGGTAAAGGTGATGGTGGCGGTGTCGCCGGCCTTCAGTGTGGCGTGGTCGCTGCTGATGCTTAGCGTGGGCGCCACGGTGTCGATCACCAGCGCCTTGTTGGCGCCTAGCGAACCGGTCGCGCCCGGCGTCGGCAGGGTCAGCGTGGCGCTAACCGCACTGAGGTTCCGGATGCTGCCGCCATTCGTGCTGAGTGCGCTGGTGCTGAAGATATCGAGGTCGGCACTGTTGTCGCCGGCCTGCACGGTGTAGGTGAAATGCAGCGTGTTGGTGCCGCTGCCGCTGGTGTAATTGATGGCGCGGCCGGCGCCGCCGGTGGCCAGGGTCAGTTGCGGCGTGCCGGACACGGTGACGACATCGCTGAAGGTCATGGTCACGTCAATCAGGCTGCCGGCCTTGTAACTGCCGTTGGCCGTGCTGGACGTGATGTTGGTGACCGACGGTGGCGGCGGCTGGATGTTGATCATCGTGATGTTGTCGATGTCCAGGTGGATCATCTTGCCGCCGTTGCTGGTGCCGGTCATCTTCAGCGTGGCGATGTTGGTCAAGCCGCTGATGTTGGCTACGATCTCGGAGCCGGCGCCGTAGCTGGCCGAGGTGGAGGCGGCCACCGCGCTGCCGACCTGGTGGCCGGCAGCGTCATAACCCTTGAGCACCAGGTTCTGCACATTGGTGTTCTGGTAGTTGGCCAAGGTGATGGAGGTAGGCGTGAATATCTGGCCGGTGCTGAACGAAAAGGTCAGCAGCGTTTCGCCGACGGCGTGGTAAGAGTCGCTGACCACATAGCCGTTGCCGTAGCTTTCCACGCCCTGGGTGGCGCCGTCAATTTTCAGCACATAGCTGGAGTTGCCGTTGAGCTTATAGCTGACGTCGCCCGCAGACGACAAATGGCTGCCGTTATTGGCGAAGTTGCTGATGGTGCCGAAGGTGATGTTGGCGCTGGAGATCGCCAGCGTCTGCTGGTATAGGGCCGCCAGCGCCGGATTCACCGCCGATGCCGTCTCGATATGGCCGCTGCTGATTTCCAGTTGCCAGTCCCCCCCCTGGGCGGCGGCGCCGGTCAGATTGGAGGAAGCGGCAACATCGGCGCCGGTGGCTATTGCCAACTGGTCGACGAAAGCCTGGCCGCTGGCGCCGCTACCGACATTGCAGCCGTACAGCAGGATGTCGCCGCCGACGCTCAGGCTGCTTTTGATGGTATTCAGATCGGTCTGGTGCGCGCCGAGATTGTTGCTGTCCAGCGTGAGCGAGCCGAAATTGACGGCGGCGGTGGCGCCATGCGATAGCACGTGGACGGCGTCGATGCCGCTGCGGCCGGCAAGGATGCTGGCGATCTGGCTGATGCCGTCCTGGCTGGCGTCCAGCACATGGACCTCGGCGCCGGACAGACCATGCAGCAAGGTATCGAGATCGGCGAGATTCGATTCGATAAAGATCACTTCCGTGTGCTGGCTGATCGCCAGCGCGGCTGGCGCGAGCGGCGCCGCTTCATGCGTGGCCTGCGAATGGATGACGCCGGGCTGGATGGTGAGCTGCAGCAGCTCGTTGTCAGTGGTCTGATTGATCACGACGGTTCTCCTGGGATCGCGGTCTGATTGCTGATGACATTGGCGCGGCTGGCGCTACGGTCGCCCCAGAACGACAGCTTGGAATATTTATCGAATAAATCGGGCGGCAAAATGGTACGCCGTGCCTGAAACTCGACTTTGGAACGCACCCGGTGCAGGCCCGGCACGCCCAGTTGCAGGTCGAAATCGACGGCGTCATATTCGATGTGGTCGAAATCGTGCGCGAACGCCGGCTCGCCGATGAAGTCGTACACCAGCGGGATCACTTGCTGCGGCGCGCGCGCCAGCAGGTTGTAATCGACCAGCAGCAGCGACGCCGCGTGGTCGCCGTAAAACGCTTCGCGCAGCGCGGCCCAGGCTGCGCCGACCATCTGGTCGTGCTGGGTCAGCCCTTCCAGCCGGGTATACACCGAGCTGCGGCCGCCGAGCGCATTGAACAGCCGGGTGTGTTCGTAGGGATTGGCGCGGTACAGGCGTTCTATGCTGTCCATCACCCATGCCACGTTGCGCACACAGGCGATCACTTTGGCGTCCGGGAACAAGTCCAGCAGCAGGGGCAGGCGCGCGCACCACTGGCGGTTGGTGTCGAAAATGACTTCGCCGGGCAGGGTGCTGTAATACGAGTCGAACAGGCCGCGCAGCAAAGCCTTGCGTTGCTGGGCGTCGACCAGCGGCGCCGATTCGGCGCCGGCGCTCACCTGGGCCAGCACGCCGTGCGCCAGTCCGGCGACGGGACTGCTGATGCCGGCGTGGAAGCGCGGATTCTGGCGCAGGATGGCCGACAGCAGTGTCGAGCCGGAGCGCGGTAGTCCGGAAATGAAATGGAAGGTGCGGGCTGATGCTGTCATTTGTCACGAGCTTCTTGGCAGATATGAAAGCTTTTTACTATGACAGATTTTGAGCGGTGTTTTATCTTGAATTGTAACGGTGCACACTTGTTGTTTTTTGATACATGGAGTGGCCTGGTTATCTTGATAGCAAGGCCAGCACCTGTGCACAGGCGGCGTCGACCGACTGATTGGAAGTATCGACAACCAGCTCTGGCCGCAGCGGTGTTTCATAGGGCGAGGAAATGCCGGTGAAGTCGGTGATCTGGCCGGCGCGGGCGCGCCGGTACAGGCCTTTGACATCGCGCCGCTCGCATTCTTCCAGTGGGCAGTCGCAGTGCACTTCGATAAATTCGCCTGGCGCGAACAGGCCGCGCACCAACGCCCTGTGCTCGGCAAACGGCGAAATGAAGGCGCCCAGCACGACCAGGCCCGCATCAGTCATCAGCCGCGCGACATGGCCGGCGCGGCGGTTGTTTTCGGTGCGGGCGGCGGCGTCGAAGCCTAGATCGCTGCACAGGCCGCCGCGCAGGGCGTCGCCGTCCAGCACATAGGCTGGGCGGTCCTGCTGCTGCAGCCGCTGGTAAACCGCCTCTGCCAGCGTCGATTTGCCAGAGCCGGACAGGCCGGTGAACCAGATCACCAGTTTTGGTGAGCGATAGTTTTTTTCTTCTTGCATATTTTTTATGCGTAAAATTTACGCAGTGAAATTATTTCATTTTAAATCAATGGCTTACCTTCAGCCTTCGGTCATTGCACACACTTTTATCCACAGAATTTGTGCAAAACTGGCCAATGATAATGGGGCGGGGTGCTGGGCTGATCGTCGCTGCTGATCACTGTACCTCCTGCCGGATTTTTGCGCATGGCTATAAAAATGTTTTAAATCAATGACTTATCAGGGTGACTTGCGCCTTGCTAACAATCTTATCCACATAAAATGTGCAGAAGTGGGTGGGGTAAGCGATAGCTGGAGCATATTGCTAACCGGGAAAAAACACAATTGTGCTAAATTTTTACTCATGGCAAGAAAGTCTTTATAAATCAAGGCACTCTTATGCAGGAGTGATGTTTACGCACAATCTTATCCACATTTATTGTGCAGAAGTGCTTATTGCCTCTTGCTTATTTTTTGCTCAAGGATATAAAGATCAATGAAATCAAGTACATGGAAGGTCCTAAAAGGCATTGCTCACAATCTTATCAACAGAATGTGGGTATAACTGGACAAATGTTTGTGAGGGCTGCATTATTTTTAGGCTGTATTGATATATCTTTTAAAATCAATGGTTTGAGTTTGGTTGGTAAAGCTTGCTCACATTATTGTCCACAGAAAATGTTGAGAACTCCGTCAGACACTTGCTCACTTTGGCTCAACACGATACATTGCGCCATTCAAGTACAGATTTTCTACACAGGAGTTCGTTTTGCTCGCCATATTCCAAGCTGCAGGTTGGCCTATCTGGTTGTTGTTGATTGCTTCCATCGTCGCAACCGCCCTGATCATCGAACGCTTGCTGTATCTGCGCCGCAGCAAGATCCTCCCGAAACGCCTGCTGGACGAAGTGGTGCAGGTCTACCGCAACAAGCAGATCACGCCCGACGTCATCGACAAGCTGGAAAAAAGTTCGCCGCTGGGCATCGTGCTGTCGGCCGCGCTGCGCAATGTGGACGCGCCGCGCGAGGTGATGAAGGAATCCATTGAAGAGGCGGGCAGCGGCGTGGCCCACACGCTGGAGCGCTTCCTGACCACGCTGGGCACCATCGCCACGCTGGCGCCGCTGATGGGCCTGTTCGGCACGGTGGTCGGCATGATCGAGATCTTCGGTTCGCAGAATACCGCCGGTTCCAATCCGGCGGCGCTGGCGCACGGCATTTCGGTGGCCCTGTACAACACCGGCTTCGGCCTGGCGATCGCGATGCCGACGCTGGTGTTCTACCGCCACTTCCGCGCGCTGGTCGACAGCTTCATCATCGACATGGAACAGCAGGCGGTGAAGTTTGTCGACGTTGTCCACAGCAAGCGCAAGTAAGGACGCGCCATGAATTTCCGCAAAGGCCAGCGCCGCGAGGACCCGGAGATCAACCTGATCCCGTTTATCGACGTGCTGCTGGTGATCCTGATTTTCCTGATGGTGAGCACCACCTACAGCAAGTTCACCGAACTGCAGATCACGCTGCCGACGGCCGACGCGCAGAAGGCCACCGACAAGCCGTTCGAACTGAACGTGACGGTGGATGCCAAGGGCAACTACACCATCAACGGCGAGCCGGTCTCGTTCCGCGACGTCAACGGCTTTGCGCAGGCGATGCGCGAGGCGGCAGGCAAGGGCGGCGACGCCGGCAAGTCGCCGGTGGTGATCGTCAATGCCGACCAGTTCGCCATGCACCAGATGGTGATCAACGTGATGGAAGCCGCGCGCATCGCCGGCTATGAAAAACTGACTTTCGCGGCGCAAACCGGTGGCGACAAATAAGGCGTCGGCGCTGGAATCCACGCTGACGCGTAACTGGCTGCGGCGCGGGCCACTGGCTTGTGCGTTGTGGCCGGTGTCGCTGATGTTCCGTCTGCTAAGCGGCCTGCGCGCGGCCCTGTTCCGCGCCGGCGTGCTGAAGTCGTCGCGGCTGCCGGTGCCGGTGGTGGTGGTGGGGAATATCTACATCGGCGGCACCGGCAAGACGCCGCTGACGATCTGGCTGGTGCAGGCGCTGCAGGCGGCCGGCATGCGGCCGGGCGTGATTTCGCGCGGCTTCGGCAGCGACGCCGATGGCGCGCGCGAAGTGACCGCCGCCTCGACGCCGGCGCAGGTGGGCGACGAGCCGCTGCTGATCAGGCAGCGCACCGGCGCACCGGTGATGGTGGGGCGCGACCGCGCCGCCACCGGCCGCGCGCTGCTGGCCGCGCATCCTGATGTGAATATCCTGCTGACCGACGACGGCCTGCAGCACTACAAGCTGCAACGCGACGTGGAAATCATCCTGTTCGACGGCCGCGGCGCCGGCAACGGCTGGCTGCTGCCGGCCGGCCCGCTGCGCGAGCCGGTCAGCCGCCGCCGCGACTTCACCGTCATCAACACGCCGCAGCTGGGCGCGGAGCTGGCCGCTGCGGTTGGCGCCCGCACGCCGCCGGTGCAGATGACGTTGGCCGGCGATCTCGCCGAGCAGTTGCGCGACCGGACGCAGCGCAAAACATTGGCCGAACTGGCTGCCCAGCCGGATCTGCGCATTGCCGCCGCCGCCGGCATCGGCAACCCCGCGCGCTTCTTCGGCATGCTGAAAACCGCCGGCCTGCGCATCCAGGAACTGCCTCTGCCCGACCATCACGACTTCCAGGACCGCCCATTCGCCGCCCTGGACGCCGACCTAATCTTGATGACGGAGAAGGATGCAGTAAAATGTGCGCAAATTGAAGAACTCAGAGACGACCCGCGACTATGGGTCGTCCCGGTAACAGCGCGCATCGACCGCGCGCTGGCCGACCAAATTGTGGAGAAATGTCGTGGACGCTCGATTGCTTGATATCCTGGTATGCCCGGTCTGCAAAGGCCCTCTGGAGTACGATAAAAAGGCGCAGGAGATGATTTGCAAAGGCGACCGCCTGGCCTATCCTATCCGCGACGGCATCCCCATCATGTGGGCCGACGAAGCGCGCACCCTGCAGGACAAGGCGGAATAAGCAGTGTCCTTCATCGTCATCATCCCGGCACGCCTGGCCTCGACCCGGCTGCCGAACAAGCCGCTGGCCGACCTCGGCGGCAAGCCGATGGTGGTGCGCGTGGCCGAACGCGCGCAGCAGTCCGGCGCGTCCCGCATCATCGTCGCCACCGACCATGAAGACATCCGTGCCGCCTGCGCACAGCATGGCGTGGAAGTGTGCATGACGCGCGCCGACCATCCGTCCGGCACCGACCGCATCGCCGAAGTGGCGCGCACGCTGAACCTGGCGGCCGACGCCGTCATCGTCAACCTGCAAGGCGACGAACCGCTGATCGACCCGGCGCTGCTGCAGGCGGCCGCCGCGCTGATCGACGCCGACGTCACCATGGCCACCTGCGCCCATCCGCTGCACGACGCCGCCGACGCCTTCAACCCGAACGTGGTCAAGGTGGTGCTGGACAAGTCCGGCCGCGCCTTGTACTTCTCGCGCGCCACCATCCCGTGGCACCGCGACGCCTTCGCGCAGACCAGGGAGGCGCTGCCCGCCGCTTATGTACCGCTCCGTCACATCGGACTGTACGCCTACCGCAACGACTTTCTGCAAGCCTACCCGGCGCTGGAAGTGTCGCCGCTGGAATCGATCGAGGCGCTGGAGCAGCTGCGCGTGCTGTGGCACGGCCATCCGATCGCCGTTCACGTCACCGATTCGGCCCCGGCCGCCGGTGTCGACACGCCGGAAGACCTGGAGCGCGTACGCCAGTTCTATTGATTTATATCAAAACAACGTCAGTCGCCCGTCAGCAAGTGCTGATATAACGGTTGTAACTGTGCGATATTCATACGGTATATCAGGCTTAAATTGGCGTTCAAACTATGTTTTGTGGTAAGTTTCGTACGATCCGCTACTTACTAACCCATACCCATATCTGATTTTTAGGAATTTTTCATGCGTCTTATTCTTTTAGGAGCACCAGGTGCCGGCAAAGGCACTCAGGCTAACTTCATCAAAGAAAAATATAACATCCCGCAAATCTCCACTGGCGACATGCTGCGCGCAGCCATCAAGGCGGGTTCGGAGTTGGGCCTGGCCGCCAAGAAGGTCATGGATGCGGGTGGTTTGGTATCGGATGACATCATCATCGGCCTGGTCAAGGACCGCCTGACGCAGCCGGATTGCGCCCACGGCTACCTGTTCGACGGCTTCCCGCGCACCATCGCCCAGGCCGACGCCATGAAGGACAGCGGCGTGGCAGTGGACTACGTGCTGGAAATCGCCGTGCCGGACGAATCGATCATCGAGCGTATCGACGGCCGCCGTTGCCATCCAGGCTCGGGCCGCGTCTACCACGTCAAGTTCAACCCGCCGAAGGTTGAAGGCAAGGACGACGTCACCGGCGAAGACCTGGTGCAGCGCGACGACGACAAGGCCGAAGTGGTCAAGAAGCGTCTGGACGTGTATCACAACCAGACCGAAGTGCTGCTGGGTTACTACAACGACTGGGCACAATCGGGCCAGGCAGGCGCGCCGAAATATCGCCGCATCGAGGGCGTCGGCCCCGTTGAGGAAATTCGCGACGCCGCGTTTGCCGCGCTGTCGAAATAAGCGTTAAAGTAGAGCGGACCGATGGTCCGCTTTTTTTTTCGCTGGATGCCATCCCGTTTTTGAAGTTTTGCAGTTCGCACGTGAAGTGTGGTTTGTACGGCTTAATCAACAAAAATAAAAGGGGACAATATGGCAGCCAGCTTATGGATAGCAGTGGCGTGCGGCGTCATTGCCGTGGTGTATGGACTCTGGTCGCGCAGCTGGATCTTGCGACAGGACGCGGGCAACCCCCGCATGCAGGAAATCGCGCTCGCGATTCAACAGGGCGCCGCCGCCTATCTGGCGCGCCAGTACCGCACCATTGCGATCGTCGGCGTGGTGCTCCTCATCCTGATTGGCGTTTTGCTGGACCTGAGCACCGCCATCGGCTTCCTGATCGGCGCGGTGCTGTCGGGCGCGTGCGGCTTCATCGGCATGAACGTCTCGGTGCGCGCCAATGTGCGCACGGCGCAGGCGGCCACGCGCGGCATGAACGAGGCGCTCAACGTCGCCTTCAAGGGCGGCGCCATCACCGGCATGCTGGTGGTGGGACTGGGCCTGCTGGGCGTGGTGCTGTTCTATATGTTCCTGGTGGCCGGCGTCGGGCCGGGCATCGACTTGCACAAGACGATAGAGCCGATGATCGGGCTGGCGTTCGGCGCCTCGCTGATCTCGATTTTCGCGCGGCTCGGCGGCGGCATCTTCACCAAGGGCGCGGATGTCGGCGCGGACCTGGTCGGCAAGGTGGAGGCGGGCATTCCGGAAGACGATCCGCGCAATCCGGCGGTGATCGCCGATAACGTCGGCGACAACGTCGGCGATTGCGCCGGCATGGCGGCCGACCTGTTCGAGACCTATGTGGTGACGCTGATCGCCACCATGCTGCTTGGCGCGCTGCTGATGGGCTCTGCCGGGACCACGGCGGTGGTGTATCCGCTGCTGCTGGGTGCGGTGTCCATCATCGCCTCGATCATCGGCTGCTCGATGGTCAAGGCCAAGCCGGGCAAGAAGATCATGTCGGCGCTGTACACCGGCCTGTGGTGGGCGGCCGGGTTGTCGCTGATCGGTTTCGTGGCCGTGACCTGGCAGCTGTGGCCGGACGACGCCATGCGCGGCAAGATGATCGGCTGCACCGTGGTCGGCATCGTGCTGACCGGGCTGATGGTCTACATCACCGAATACTACACCGGCACCGACTTCCACCCGGTCAAGCACATTGCCGAAGCGTCGACCACCGGCCACGG
The DNA here is from genome assembly GCF_009674565.1 of Duganella aquatilis. Taxonomy (GTDB): domain Bacteria; phylum Pseudomonadota; class Gammaproteobacteria; order Burkholderiales; family Burkholderiaceae_D; genus Rugamonas; species Rugamonas aquatilis. The sequence goes on along the minus strand of NZ_WKJL01000015.1, from coordinate 118,534 downwards.
CACCAACATCATTGCCGGCCTGGGCGTGTCGATGAAGTCGACCGCGTATCCGGTGCTGGCGGTGTGCGCGGCCATCCTGGTCTCGTACCAGCTGGGCCAGCTGTACGGCGTGGCGATCGCCGCGACGTCGATGCTGTCGATGGCCGGCATCGTGGTGGCGCTGGACGCCTATGGTCCGATCACCGACAACGCCGGCGGCATCGCCGAAATGTCCGGCATGCCGGACTCGGTGCGCGCGATTACCGATCCGCTGGATGCGGTGGGCAACACCACCAAGGCGGTCACCAAGGGCTACGCGATTGGTTCGGCCGGCCTGGCGGCGCTGGTGCTGTTTGCCGATTACACGCACGCGCTGGCCTCGGCCGGGCGCAGCATCACCTTCGACCTGTCGGACCCGATGGTGATCGTCGGCCTGATCATCGGCGGCCTGATTCCCTATCTGTTCGGCGCCATGGCGATGGAAGCGGTGGGGCGCGCGGCCGGCGCCGTGGTGGTGGAGGTGCGGCGCCAGTTCCGCGACATCAAGGGCATCATGGAAGGCACGGCCAAGCCGGAGTACGACAAGGCGGTCGACATGCTGACCGCGTCGGCCATCAAGGAAATGATCGTGCCGTCGCTGTTGCCGGTGGTGGTGCCTATCCTGGTCGGCATGCTGCTGGGTTCGGCGGCGCTGGGCGGCATGCTGATGGGCACCATTGTCACCGGGCTGTTCGTGGCGATTTCGATGACCACCGGCGGCGGCGCCTGGGACAACGCCAAGAAATACATCGAGGATGGCCATTTCGGCGGCAAGGGTTCGGACGCGCACAAGGCGGCCGTCACCGGCGACACGGTCGGCGATCCGTACAAGGACACGGCCGGGCCGGCGGTGAATCCGCTGATCAAGATCATCAACATCGTGGCGCTGCTGCTGGTGCCGCTGTTGCCGGCGGCCGGCTGGCTGGCGGTATCGGTGCACTAAGGTTACGAATTGTTTCCGTGTCTTCCTTCCAATCGTGCGTCTGCTAATAATATAGACAAGGAGGGAAGACCATGAATATCGCCAAGCCAGCCGCGTTGACCGTTGTGTTCCTGTTCGGCATGCTGGTGTGTGAATACGCATGGGCCGACCAGGCCACGGACGACTACGCCAAATTGCCGGTCTGCACGCTCAGTGCCGACGGCACCAAGCTGGCCGTCGAGCCTTGCCGCACGGCGCCGGCGCAACGGCCGATGCCGCGCCGTCCGGTGCCGCAGATCATCGACCGCATGCCGCAGCAAAAGCGCGTGACGTCGGTGAAGATGCCGTCCATGACGCCAACCCTGCCGAGTCCGCCGCGCGCGCCGGTCCCGGTCACCAATTGCGATGCCGGCGGCTGCTATGGCGTCAATGGCGTGCGCTATAACAACGCCGGCAGCGGCGTGGTCGGGCCGTCCGGCAAGGTCTGCACCCGCGCCGGCGCTACGATTCAATGCTAGGTTGGCACAGGATCGGAAAGTTGACCGAGTTGGCGATGTAGCATTTCTCATGCGCCGCATGGTGCAGGCTGGCCGCCAGTTCCGGGTTGCCGGCCGCAATCGTCACGCGCGGGCGCAGCACGATGCGCTCGAAGCGGCCGCCGCTGGCGTCTTCCTTCATCGTGCCTTCCGCTTCGTCCACATACGCCGTCACCACGATGCCCGCCTCGGCACAGAGGTGTAAATACCACAGTTTGTGGCAGGCCGAGGCCGACGCCACCAGCAGATCTTCCGGGTTCCAGCGTGCCGCATCGCCGCGAAAGGCCGGGTCCGAGGAGCCGGGAATCGCCGGCTTGCCGTCGGCGCTGATGGTGTGGTTGCGGTCGTAATCCCTGTAGCCGGAGGTGCCGCTGCCGCGGTTGCCGGTCCACTCCACATCGACCTGGTAATGATGGATGCCTGCCGTCATGCTTGCTCCTTAAATATTTCCAAAAAGTAATTTGAATTGTTTTTGAGATATTTGATGATTTTTATTTTACTTCTGTTAGAATAGCTGCAATGCAATCAATTGTGGCGTTTTGCAACGAAAACGCCTCCCCAGTTCGACGGTGTCATGTCGAGCTGTCGTCGGCCTGGAACTCGCCGGCAGTTACCCACACTACCTGTCATCTACTGGAGCTCGCTTCTATGCGCATCACTTCTATCCTGTTGTCCCTGCTTGCTGTTGCCGCCATGAGCGCAGGCAATGCTAATGCTGCTTCGACCAATCTGGTCAAGAATGGCGATTTCACCCAGGTCACTAACGGCAACAACAACCAGGTTGGTCACGTCGCAGGCGTCACTGGCGAAACCCTGTTGAGCGACTGGACCAGCTACGACGGCAACAACGGCGGCTACAACTTCGTGTTGAACGGCGGCCAGGTTACCAGTGCGGCATCGGCCATCTCGCTGCAAAGCTTCACTTCGCAGACCAACGGCGGCAACTTCTTCGCCTCCGACCCGCTGTATCACGCAGGCGTGCTGTCGCAGTCCATCAGCGGCCTGACCGTTGGCGGCACGTACACGCTGACCTTCGATTACGCGCTGGGCCAGCAAAGCGGCTTCACCGGTGCCAACACCGATTACTGGCAAGTCCTGTTTGGCGGCACCGCCAAGGCGCATGATCTTGAAGTCGGCGTGCTGCCGGCCAATACCGTCTCGAAAAACAGCGCCGCACTGAGCATCGCCACCGGCGGCTTCAGCGGCTGGCAGACCTCCACCATGACCTTCACCGCGGCAGAAGCGACCCAGGTGCTGTCGTTCTTCGCCCAAGGTTCGGCTGGTGCGCCACCGTTCCTGCTGCTGGACAATGTGTCGCTGACCGCTGCCGTGCCTGAGCCATCGACCTGGGGCATGATGCTGGGCGGCATGGGCCTGGTCGGCTTCATGGCGCGCCGCCGTCGCGCCGCCAAGCGCGCCTGATCCAGTCGCCACCGGCGCATCCTGACGGGTGCGCCGCATCCCCTCCATGTCTCTCTCCCTGCACGAATTCGCGATCGCCGTCCTGCGCCTGAGCCTGTGGCTGGTGGTGCTGACCGTTATTTTCGTGCCGCTCGAACGCTGGTTCGGCGCGCAACACGCACCGCGCTCACGCCGCGAACTATTCCATGATCTGGCCTACTACGTCATCAGCAGCCTGATGCCTATCCTCGTGCTCAGCGTGGTGACGGCGGTGCTGGCGGTGGCAGCCCGGCATCTGGTGCCCGATGCGCTGATCTCGGCGTTGCAAATGCTGCCGGGATGGGCGCGGCTGGCGCTGGCCTTTGTGATTGCCGAAATCGGCTTCTACTGGGGACACCGTCTGAGCCACGAATTGCCGTGGCTGTGGCGCTTCCACGCGCTGCACCATAGCACGGAGCACATGAACTTCCTCGCCAATACCCGTACCCATCCGGTGGACATGGTCGTCACGCGGCTGTTCGGCCTGATTCCCTTGTATCTGCTGGGGCTGGCCAGTCCGAGCGTGGTGGGCAGCGGAGCGCCAGCACTGCTGCTGGTGCTGGGCACGCTGTGGGGGTTCTTCATTCATGCCAATCTGCGTTGGCGTCTGGGGCCGCTGGAATGGCTGGTGGTAACGCCGGCCTTCCATCACTGGCATCACAGCCGTTACGACCACATCAACCGCAACTACGCGTCCACGCTGGCGTTTCTTGATCGGCTGTTTGGCAGCCATTACCTGCCGGCTCAGTGGCCGGTCGAGTATGGCACCGATACCCCGCAAGCCGACAGTTTGACGGGGCAACTGCTCGATCCGCTGCTTCCGGTCAAAAAATAACGCCTGCAGGCACCCCTGACGAAAGGGTCTGACCCCAGGGGCAGGGATAGGGGCTGCGCCCCGCCGGCCCATGGGCCGGCCCTTGGCCGCCGCGGTGTGCGGGTCTCAGGGGGGGGGGGCCATCCGCCGCCAAGTCAAAAGCAACAGCCGAACCCCGTCAATACGCTACAATGCTTACGTTTACGTAAACGTCAATAACATTGGAGACAAGCATGCAGATTCAGGACAGCGTATTCATCATCACCGGCGGTGCTTCGGGCCTGGGTGCGGCCACGGCGCGGATGGTGGTCGAGCAGGGCGGCAAGGTCGTGCTGGCGGACGTGCAGGCCGAGGCTGGCGCTGCGCTGGCGGCCGAGCTGAAAGGCGTGTTCGTCAAATGCGACGTCACCTCGGAAGCCGACGGCCAGGCCGTTGTCGCCGCCGCACTGGCGCAAGGCACGCTGCGCGGCATCGTCAACTGCGCCGGCGTCGCGCCGGCCGCCAAGACCGTCGGCAAGGACGGCCCGCATGCGCTGGACCTGTTCCAGCGCGTGGTGATGATCAATCTGGTCGGCACCTTCAACATGGCGCGCCTGGCGGCGGACGCCATGAGCAGGAACGCGGCGCTGGACACCGGCGAGCGCGGCGTCATCATCAACACCGCCTCGGTGGCCGCGTTCGACGGCCAGATCGGCCAGGCCGCCTATGCCTCGTCGAAAGCCGCCGTCGCCGGCCTGACGCTGCCGATGGCGCGCGACCTGTCGCGCAACGGCATCCGCGTGATGACCATCGCCCCCGGCATCTTCGAGACGCCGATGTTGATGGGCATGCCGCAGGAAGTGCAGGACGCGCTGGGCGCCATGGTGCCGTTCCCGCCGCGCCTCGGCAAGCCGCGCGAATATGCGCTGCTGGCGAAGGCCATCATCGAAAACCCGATGCTGAACGGCGAAACCATCCGCCTGGACGGCGCGATCCGCATGCAGCCTAAGTAATAGCACGTAAAACGATCTAAACGATTTCGTGTAGGATGCAAAGTGATAGTGCGCGCGGCGCAGGCCGCGCGCTTTCATTTTTGGAGAGTCCATGAATCGCATGAAGATCCTGGCGCTGAGCGTCGCACTGATCGGCGCACTGCAGGCGCCAGCCCACGCCCAGCGTGCCAAGACCGGCGCCACGCCCGACGCCGCGCCGGAAATCGCCACCGGCTACGCCGACAAGGTCGGCAAGTCCTCGCAAAAATTCATGGTGGCCGCCGCCAATCCGCTGGCCACGCAGGCCGGCTATCAGGTGCTGAAGCAGGGCGGCGCCGCGATCGACGCCGCCATCGCCGTGCAGATGGTGCTGACGCTGGTGGAGCCGCAATCGTCCGGCATCGGCGGCGGCTCTTTCCTGGTCTACTCGGACGGCAAACGCGTGCAATCCTACGATGGCCGCGAAACCGCGCCCGCCGCCGCGGACGAACATCTGTTCCAGGACAAGGACGGCAAGCCGCTGTCGCGCGAAGCCGGCATCGTCGGCGGCCGCTCGGTCGGCGCGCCGGGCGTGCTGCGCATGCTGGAGCTGGCGCACAAGCAGCACGGCAGGCTGCCGTGGAAGGTGCTGTTCCAGCCGGCGATCCAGCTGGCGGAAAACGGCTTTGCCGTCAGCCCGCGCCTGAACGCGCTGATCTCGCACGACAAATTCCTGGCCCGCGATCCGGTGGCGCGCGACTACTTCTTCGACGCCGACGGCAAGCCGCGCGCGGTCGGCTACATCCTGAAGAACCCCGAACTGGCGCGCACGCTGCGCGAAATCGCCGACGGCGGCGCCGATGCGTTCTACAAGGGCCGCATCGCCAATGACATCGCCGCCAAGGTGGCGGCGCATCCGACCAATCCGGGCAAGCTGACCGCCGCCGATATCGCCGGCTACCAGGCCAAGGAACGCGCGCCGATCTGCAGCGACTATAAAAAATGGACCGTCTGCGGCGCGCCGCCGCCATCGTCCGGCGGCATCGCCATCGCACAGATGCTGGGCATCCTCGAATACAGGGACATCAGCCCGTACAAGCCGGTCAATGGTCAGTTGACGGCGGAAGGCATTCACCTGTTCGCCGAAGCAGGCCGCCTGGCGTTCGCCGACCGCAATCGCTACGTCGCCGACACCGACTTCATTCCGCTGCCCGGCAAAGGCGTGAGCGCCATGCTGGACAAGGGCTACCTGAAACAGCGCGCAGCGCTGATCGGCGAGCAGTCGATGGGCACCGCGCCGTATGGCACGCCGGCCACCATGCAAGTCGCCTGGGGCACCGACAATGCGATCCAGACGCCGTCCACCTCGCACTTCGTGGCGGTGGATAAATTTGGCGCCGGCATGTCGATGACAACCTCGGTGGAAGACGCCTTCGGCGCGCGCCAGATGGTGGACGGCTTCATGCTGAACAACCAGCTGACCGATTTCTCCTTCGATTCGCAGGATGCGGACGGCCCGATCGCCAACCGCGTGCAGGCCGGCAAGCGCCCGCGCAGCGCGATGTCGCCGACCCTGGTGTTCGACAAGGGCACGCACAAGCTGGTGCTGGCCACCGGTTCGCCGGGCGGCTCGGCCATCATCAACTACGTGGCCAAGGTGCTGGTCGGCACGCTGGACTGGGACCTGAATGTGCAGCAGGCCATCAGCCTGCCCAACATCGGCAGCCGCAATGGTCCGACCGAACTGGAAGCGGGGCGCGTCAGCCGCGAGGTCGTCGCACAACTGAAGGCGCGCGGCCACGACATCCGCGAATATGACCAGAACTCCGGTTTGCAAGGCATCCAGCGCCGCACCGTCAACGGCAAGCAGGAGTGGTTCGGCGGCGCCGACCCGCGCCGCGAAGGCGTGGTGCTGGGCGACTGATCTTGCCGTGTGCGGCTATGAAAACCGCGTAGACCCTGCTAATCTTGCAAGATGGGACTACAAAAGAAAACAGGCTTGATCCTGACCGGCGGCGGCGCGCGGGCGGCCTACCAGGTTGGCGTGCTGCAGGCGATTTCCGAGATTTTATGGGAGGAGGGCTGGCCCCCGGCCCGGAATCCGTTTGACATCATCTGCGGCACCTCGGCCGGCGCGATCAACGCCACGGCGCTGGCCTGCCGCGCCGACAATTTCGGCGAAGGCGTGCAAAAGCTGCTCGACGTCTGGCAGAACATCGAGGTCGAACAGGTCTACCGCGCCGACTCGCTGGGCGTGATCCGCTCCGGCGCGCGCTGGCTGTCGCTGCTGTCGTTCGGCTGGCTGCTGCGCAAATGGCGCGCCGCGCCGCCCGCGTCCCTGCTGGACAATACGCCGCTGGTCGGCCTGCTGCACCGCATGCTGGACCTGCCGCGCCTGGACGCGGTGCTGTCCGAAGGCCTGCTGCACGCGCTGGCCGTCACCGCTTCGTCCTACACCGCCGGCAACCACCTGACGTTCTACCAGACCGCCGCCGATATCGCGCCGTGGATACGCATGCAGCGCGTGGCGCTGCAGGACCAGATCGGCGTCGAGCACTTGCTGGCGTCGTCGGCGATTCCGTTCATCTTCCCGGCCACGCCGCTGTACATGGGCGGTCACCGCGAATACTGCGGCGACGGTTCGATGCGCCAGCTGGCGCCGATCTCGCCGGCGATTCACCTCGGCGCCAGCAAGGTGCTGGTGGTGGGCGCCGGACGCCTGACCGAACCGGCGCGCAGCGCCGCCGAAAAGAACGCCGCCCGCTATCCGAGCCTGGCGCAGATTGCCGGCCATGCGCTGTCGTCGATCTTCCTCGACGGCCTGGCGGTCGACATCGAGCGGCTGGAACGCATCAACAAGACGCTGTCGATGCTGCCGCCGGAATACCTGGAACAGACGCCGCTCAAGCCGGTCAAGCTGCTGGTGATCGCGCCGTCGGAACGGCTGGACGACATCGCCACGCGTCACATCGGCAGCCTGCCGGCGCCGATCCGCACCATGTTGTCCGGCATCGGCGCCACCGAGGCGCGCGGCGCGGCGCTGGCTTCCTACCTGCTGTTTGAATCCACCTACACCTGCGAGTTGATACGCCTCGGCCAGCGCGACACCTTCGCGCGCAAGAGCGACGTGCTGGCCTTCTTTGAATCGTGACGCATGCGCTGTTTTAAACGCTTCTGCTATTGGCTGCTGTTGCCGGCCTTGCTGCTGTGGGAAGCCACGGCATGGGCCGGCGCGCCGCCGCGCACCCTGCGTTTCGAGCAGCTCAGCGTGGAACACGGCCTGGCGCAGGAAACCGTGCTGGCCATCGCCCAGGATCGCCAGGGTTTCATGTGGCTCGGCACCCAGGCCGGCCTGACGCGCTTCGACGGCTACCGCACCATCACCTACAAGAGCGCGGTGTCCGATCCGAATAGCCTGGTGGACAACTGGGTGCGCGTGCTGCACCTGGACCGTTCCGGCCAGCTATGGATCGGCACCGACGGCGGCCTGGATCGCTACGACTCGGCCAGCAAGACCTTCACCCACTTCCTGCCGCGCGAGTCGGCGCAGCGCGGCAACGGCAACCGCCACGTGCGGGCGATCGCCGACGATGGCCTGGGCGGCCTGTGGATCGCCAGCGCCGACGGCCTGCATCACTTCGACCCGGCCAGCAAGCGCTTCACCACCTGGCACCACGATCCGGCCGATGCCGGCAGCCTGTCCAACGATCACGTGGCGGCGCTGGCGCGCGACGCGGCCGGCCGCCTGTGGGTCGGCACCGCGTCGGGCCTGGACATGCTGCCGCCGGGCGGCGCCCGGTTCCAGCACTACACCATCGACGCCGGCGGCGACAGCAAATTCAATTCGGTGGTGGCGTTGCAGGTGGATAGCGCGCAGACGCTGTGGGTCGGCACCCAGGGCGGCCTGGAACAATGGCGCCTGCTGGGCAAGGAGCCGCAGCGCCGTCGCCTGGGCGCGCGCGAGGGATTGCAGCCGGGCGTCAGCATCACCGCGCTGTATGAAGACGGCGAGGCCAATCTGTGGGTCGGTTCGCTGGCCGATGGCCTGTTCCGCTGGCTGCCGTCGGAAGAACGGCTGGTGCAGTACCGCCACCAGGTCGGCGATACGCATAGCGTGGCGGACAACCAGGTCTCGGCGCTGTTCCGCGACCGCGTCGGCACCTTCTGGGTCGGCACCTGGAACGATGGCGTCAGCCGGGTCGACATGGGCAGCGGCGGCTTTGCCCGCATCGTGCGCCAGTCGGAGCAGGCCAACCCGCTGTCGGACAACAAGGTGCGCGCGATTGTCCCGGATGGCCACGGCAAGCTGTGGCTGGGCAGCAGCGGCGGCCTGAATCTGTACGATCCGGTCACCGGCGAAAGCAAGGTATGGCGCCACGATCCCAAGCAGGCCAACAGCATCAGCGATGACCAGGTCACTTCGCTGTGGCGCGAGAAGAACGGCAATCTGTGGCTCGGCGGCCCGGCCGGTGTCAATCATCTGAACCTGGCCACCGGCGCGATCCGCGCGCTGTCCTTCGTGCGCGGCGATCCGGCCAGCGACACCATCCGCAACATCGTGCAGGACCGCAGCGGCATCCTGTGGATCGCCTCGCGCGGCGGCCTGCACCGGCTCGACCCGCAGACCATGGAAGTGCGCACCTTCCGCCACGATCCGTCCGACATCGGCAGCCTGTCCGACAACGTGGTGCGGCCGATCCTGGAAGACCGCAGCGGCCAGCTGTGGGTCGGCACCTTCAATGGCCTCGATCTGCTGGACCGCAAGACCGGCAAGTTCCGCCACTTCCGCCGCGATCCCGCCGACCCGTTCAGCCTCAGTCACGACGAGGTGCACTACCTGTACCAGGACGCACGCGGCACCATCTGGGTCGGCACCGCGGCGGGCCTGAACCGGATGGAGGTGGCGGCGGACGGCAGCGTGAAGTTCCGCCGCTACGTGCGCAAGGACGGCATCGCCGACGACGCCATCGCCTCCATCCTGCCGGACGACGCCGGCAATCTCTGGCTGAGCACCAACAGCGGCCTGTCACGCCTGAATGTGGAAACAGGCCTGGTGCGCAACTACAGCGGCGCCGACGGCACCATCGAGGGCGCCTACTTCGACGGCGCGGCGCTGCGCACGCCGGATGGCACGCTGTACTTCGGCGGCTTCAACGGCATCACCGCGTTCACGCCGGGCGAGGTGCGCGAAAACAGCGTGGCGCCGACGGTGGCGATCACCGATTTCCAGATCTTTAACAAGTCGCTCAAGCCGGGCCAGGGCGAGCATCCAGACGTGCTGAAGACCGCCATCGAACACACCAGCGCATTGACGCTGCTGGAAGCCGATTCCGTGTTCTCGCTGGAGTTCGCGGCGCTGCACTACGCGGCGCCGCAGCGCAACCGCTTCGCCTATCAGCTGCAAGGCTTCGACGAGGACTGGGTGGTCACCGACGCCACCAAGCGTTTCGCCACCTACACCAATCTGGATCCCGGCAAGTACCTGTTCCGCGTGAAGGCGGCCAACAAGGACGGCATCTGGAACGACAACGCCGCCACGCTGGAGATCACCATCCGGCCGCCGTTCTGGAAGACCTGGTGGTTCCGCACGCTGCTGGTGCTGGCGGCGCTGGGTGCGGCCTACGCCGTCTATCACGCGCGCGTGCGCAGCCTGCGCCATCAACAGGCGCGGCTCGAACACCTGGTGGGATCGCGCACGGCGGAAGTGGAACACAAGAACCAGCAGCTGCAACAGCAGAAGCACGAACTGGAACGCCGCCGCCTGGAAGCGGAGGCGCAGCGCGCCGAGGCCGAGCAGCGCCGCATCGACACCGAGCGGCAAAAGGAAGAAGTGGAGCAGGCCCACCGCAACATCTCCGTGCTGAGCGAGCTGGGACGCGAGATGAGCGCCTCGCTGGACATGGAAACCACCATGCAGACGCTGTACCGCCACGTCAACCACCTGATGAACGCGCCGATCTTCGGCATCGGTTTCGTGCGCGAGGAGCTGGGCGTGATCGACTTCCCGTTCGCCATCGAGGGCGGCGTGCGCACCTTGCCGTACCAGCGCCGGCTGGACCAGCCGAACCAGCTGGCGGTGTGGTGCCTGACCCAGCGCAAGCCGATCTTCATCAACGATTTCCAGAAAGAGTACCGCGACTACATGGACGAATCCGGCCTGGCGTCGCTGGCGCCGTGCGTGCGCGAGGACGGCGTGAGTTCGGAGGCGGCACATTCGATGCTGTACGTGCCGCTGATCGTCGGCGACAAGGTGGTCGGCCTGCTCAGCGTGCAGAGCACGGAGCGCAACAGTTACCAGCGCATCCACATGGACATGCTGCAAACGCTGGCGTCGCATGCCGCCGCCGGCCTGGAAAACGCGCGCGCTTACCAGCAGCTGGAGGAAACGCTGCAAACGCTGCGCCACACGCGCGACCAGCTGATGGCGCAGGAACGTCAGGTGCGGCTGCACACCGAGGAGCTGGCGCTGGCCAACCGCGCCTTGCAGGACAACGAGGAACGCCTGCGCTACGCCAAGCAAAAGGCGGAAGACGCCACCCGGCAGAAGTCCGAATTCCTGGCCAATATGAGCCACGAGATGCGCACGCCGCTGGCCGGTGTGATCGGCATGCTGGGCTTCGCGCTGCGCGACACCAACCTGGCGGAGGGCACGCGCGAGCAGATCCTGCGCGGCCAGGCCAATGCGCAGTCTCTGCTGTCCATCATCAACGACCTGCTGGACTTCTCGAAGATCGAGGCGGGCAAGCTGACCATCGAGAACATCGACTTCTCGCTGTCGTCGGCGGTGGAGAATGTGGTCAGCCTGTTCGAGGAACAGGCGGCCGCGCACAGCGTCGGCTTCCGCATGGAGTTCGACGACGGCCTGCCGCAGTTCGTGGTGGGCGATCCGACCCGCTTGCGGCAGGTGCTGGTCAACCTGGTCGGCAACGCCTTCAAGTTCACGCGCCAGGGGATGGTGACGATGCGCGTCGAGCGCGTGCCGGATGACAGCAGCGATGATCTTGGCGACAATCGCATCCGCTTCAGTGTTTCCGACACCGGCATCGGCATCGAGGCCGATGCGATCCCGCGCCTGTTCCAGCAGTTCGAACAGGCCGACGCCTCGACCACGCGCCGCTACGGCGGCACCGGCCTGGGACTGGCGATCTGCCGCCAGCTGGTGGAGCTGATGGGCGGCAGCATCAATGCCGTCAGCACGCCGGGCGAGGGCAGCACTTTCCTGTTCGAACTGCCGCTGCCGAACGGCGTGGCGCCGCCGCTGGTGCCGCAGGTGCCGCGCGAGCCGCACAGCCATCAGCTGAAAGTGCTGTGCGCGGAAGACTTCCCGACCAACCAGATCATCATCCGCATGATGCTGGAAGACCTGGGCCACAAGGTGGACATCGCCGCCAACGGCGCGCTGGCGGTCAAGGCCTGCTCGCTGACGCGCTATGACCTGATACTGATGGACGGCCGCATGCCGGAAATGGACGGCGCCAGCGCCACGCGGCTGATCCGCTCCGGCGGCCCGGAATTCGCGCCGGTGCGCGACCAGGAGCTGATGATCATCGCGCTGACCGCCAACGCCAGCGAGGAAGACCGCAGCCGCTACCTGGCCTCCGGCATGGACGATTTCCTCACCAAGCCGATCGACGAAGACAAGTTGCACTTTCAGTTAAGCCGCGCGATTGAGCGTCAGTTGCAGCGCGGCTTCCAGTTGCCGCGCATGCAGCCGCGCCGCAATCCGGCGACCGGCACGCCGGAACTGGATTCGATGTTCGGCGTGGCGCCGGCCGCGCTGGAAACCTCGCGCCTGACGCAGCACAGCGGCGGCGCCAGCGACCTGAAAGCGCGGCTGCGCAGCGCCTTCCACCAGGATGCGCCGCTGCGGCTGGCGGACCTGGAACAGGCGCTGACGGAACGCGACAGCGAAACCGCCAGCCGTCTGCTGCACGGCATGAAGGGCAGCGCCGGCTACCTGGAAGAACAGGAGCTGCAGGCGCTGTGCGGCGACCTTGAACTGGAGGCGGACCACGGCAACTGGGCGCAGGTGGAATCGGCCATGCCGCACTTGCGCCGCCTGCTGGAAAGGGCCCGCGCGACTAGCACGCTGTAAGGTGCATCTTTCTCTGTCCTGGACGGTTGCAAGAATCGGTGATTGATGTAATATCGTTACTACACGACATAGGGAGCCGCATGAAAGTTCTGGTAGTGGACGATGATGTCGTCTCGCGAATGGTGTTGATGCACCTGATCGACAGCTGCGGCAGTTTTGATATTGTCGAAGCGGAGGACGGCGCCGATGCGTGGCAGCAGTTGGAAGACGGTTTGCGTCCTGCCATCTGCTTCTGCGACCTGCGCATGCCGCGCCTGTCGGGCATCGAGCTGTTGCAGCGGGTGAAAGCGCACGCGGAGCTGAACAGCATGCCGTTCGTACTGGTCACCTCGGCCAACGACAAGGACACCGTGCAGGAGGCCACCAAGGCCGGCGCCGCCGGCTATATCGTCAAGCCGTTCCAGGCGGAGCAGGTGCGCGTGCACCTGGTGGATTTCCTCGATCAGGCGGCCAGCGGCTACGAACATCTGGCCGAAGCGCCGGCCGACACCTTGCGCCGGCTGGGCATCAACGCCGAACGGCTGCTGGTCTACCTCAGCGGCTTCCAGAACCAGCTGACGGCTGCCGCCACCGATCTGGAAACGGCGCTGGCCAAGGGCGACCAGCAGGATGCGCGGACCCGCATCGAGCGCCTGCACGCCGGCTGCGTCACGCTGGGCCTGCACGGCGCGGCGGCGGAACTGAAGAGCTTCGCGCCGGACCGCTTGTCGAACGAGGAAGTGCAGGCGGTGCTGGCGGATGTGGTGCGCGCGGTGATCCACCAGGCGGGCCTGGTTCGCCAGGACGGCGTCTAATACTATTTATATCACTTGATGTCGGGATAGTTTAAGCTTAAAGTATCTGCGATGTAGTGGATACCTACGACTTCCGATTTCAGGGCGACCATGAACCAACCTCTCGCAGCCAGCGCCTACGCCGACCATTTCGCGCGCGACCATCTGCCGCCGGCGGAATGGTGGCCGGAATTGCGCTTCGACCTCCCCGAGCTTCAGTATCCGCCGCGCCTCAACTGCGCGGCGTTGCTGCTGGATGACGGCGCCCGCGTCCATCCCGAACGCATCGCGATTCGCGGCGCGCAGGAAGCGTGGACCTACGCGCAGTTGCAGCAGCAGGTCGACCGCATCGCCAACGTGCTGCGCGGTCCGATGCGGCTGGAGACCGGCAATCGCGTGCTGCTGCGCGGCGCCAACTGCCCCTTGATGGCGGCCTGTATCCTGGCGGTGTTCAAGGCCGGCCTGATCGCCGTGCCGACCATGCCGCTGCTGCGCGCGCGCGAACTGGGCGCCATTGCCAGCAAGGCGCAGGTCAATGCGGTGCTGTGCGCCGACAGCCTGCGCGCGGAACTGGATGCGGCCGAACTGCCTGCCGCCGCGCGCGCCAACACCCTGTGCTTCGATGCGCTGCAAGCGCAGATGGCAAACCAGTCGGCGCACTTCGACGCGGTCGATACGGCGGCCGACGACGTGTGCCTGATCAGTTTCACCTCCGGCACCACCGGCATCCCGAAAGGCACGATGCATTTCCATCGCGACGTGATGGCGATCTGCGACTGCTTCCCGCGCTCGGTGCTGCAATCGCAGCGCAGCGACATCTTCATCGGCACGCCGCCGCTGGCGTTCACCTTCGGCCTGGGCGGCCTGCTGCTGTTCCCGATGCGCGTGGGCGCCACGGCGGTGCTGCTGGAGAAGCTGACGCCCGAAACTCTGCTGAAAGCGATAGAGACGCACCACGCCACCGTGTGTTTTACTGCCCCCACGTTTTACCGCCAGATGGCGGCGCTGGCGGACAAGTTCGACCTCACCAGCCTGAAGAAAAGCGTGTCGGCCGGCGAAGCGCTGCCGCTGGCCACGCGCGAGAGCTGGCGCCAGGCGACCGGCCTGACCATGATCGACGGCATCGGCGCGACGGAGCTGCTGCACATCTTTATCTCCGCTGCCGGCGACAACGTGCGGCCCGGCGCGACCGGCAAGCCGGTGCCGGGCTACCAGGCCTGCATTCTCGACCACCAGGGTAATCCGGTCGGCGCGGGCGTGACCGGACGGCTGGCGGTGAAAGGCCCGACCGGCTGCCGCTACCTGGCCGATGAGCGTCAACGCGACTATGTGCTCAACGGCTGGAACCTGACCGGCGACGCCTACGAGATGGACGCGGACGGCTACTTCTATTATCGCTCGCGCACCGACGACATGATTATCTCGGCCGGCTACAACATCGCCGGGCCGGAAGTGGAGGACGTGCTGTTGCGCCATCCCGCCGTGGCCGAATGCGGCGTGATCGGCAGGGCGGACGAGGAGCGCGGGCAGATCGTCGAAGCGCACGTGGTGCTGCGCGCCGGCCATGCCGAGTCGCCGGCGCTGACCGCGCAGTTGCAGGAGTTTGTGAAGGAGCAGATCGCGCCGTACAAATATCCGCGTGCGATCAAATTCCTCAAGGCCTTGCCGCGCACCGAAACCGGCAAGCTGCAACGCTTCAAACTGCGCGATGAATGACATGAAGATTGTATGCATAGGCGGCGGTCCCGCAGGCTTGTACTTCGCACTGCTGATGAAGAAGCAGAATCCCGCGCACCAGATCACGGTGGTGGAGCGCAACCGTCCCTACGATACCTTCGGCTGGGGCGTGGTATTTTCCGACCAGACGCTGGGCAACCTGGCCGAAGCCGACCCGCAGACCGCGCAGGCCATCGAAGCCTCGTTCAACCACTGGGACGATATCGATGTCTTCTTCAAGGGCGAGAAGGTGACGTCGGGCGGCCATGGCTTCTGCGGCATCGGCCGCAAGCATCTGCTCAACATCCTGCAGCATCGTTGCGAGGAGCTGGGCGTGTCGCTGGTGTTCGAGACCGATGTGGCGGACGAACGGCAGTACGACGCCGACCTGGTCATCGCCGCCGACGGCTTGAACAGCCGCATTCGCACGCGTCATGCGGACAGCTACCAGCCGCAGATCGAACAGCGCCATTGCCGCTTTGTATGGCTGGGCACGCGCAAGAAGTTCGATGCCTTCACTTTCGCGTTCAAGCAGACGGAATTCGGCTGGTTCCAGGCGCATATCTACCAGTACGACGCCGATACCTCCACCTTCATTGTCGAAACGCCGGAGGCGGTATGGCGCGCGGCTGGGCTGGAGGACATGAGCCAGGAAGAATCCATCGCTTTCTGCGAGCGCCTGTTTGCCGACCAGCTGGAAGGCCACAAGCTGATGTCGAACGCCTCGCACCTGCGTGGCTCGGCCATGTGGATCAAGTTTCCGCGCATCGTCTGCGGGCGCTGGGTGCACTGGAACGGCGCGGTGCCGGTGGTGCTGATGGGCGACGCCGCCCACACCGCGCATTACTCGATCGGCTCCGGCACCAAGCTGGCGCTGGAAGACGCCATCGAACTGGCGCGCTGTTTCGCCGCGCAGCCTGACATGGCCGCCGCGCTGGAAGCCTACGAGGCGGTGCGCGCGGTGGAGGTGCTCAAGCTGCAAAACGCCGCACGCAATTCGATGGAGTGGTTTGAAAACGTAGAACGCTACACGGCGATGGAAGCGCCGCAGTTTGCCTATTCGATGCTGACACGCAGCCAGCGCCTGTCGCACGAAAACCTGCGCCTGCGCGACCCGGCCTATGTGGCGGACTACGAGCGCTGGTTTGCGCAGCGCGCCGCCGCTCAGGCCGGGCAGCCGTCGCCTGCTGCGGGCGCTTGGCCGTCGGCCGTGCCGCCCATGTTCACGCCGTACCAGGTACGTAGCCTGACGCTGAAAAACCGCATCCTGGTCTCGCCGATGGCGCAATACAGCGCGGTGGGCGGCGTGGTCGGCGACTACCACCTGGCGCACCTCGGCGCACGCGCGCTGGGCGGCGCCGCGCTGGTGTTCGCCGAAATGACCTGCGTTTCCGCCGATGCGCGCATCACGCCATTCTGCCCCGGCATGTATGCACCGGAACACACGCAAGCCTGGAAGCGCATCGTCGACTTCGTCCACCAGAACACGGATGCGGCGATTGCGCTGCAACTGGGCCACGCCGGCGCCAAAGGCTCCACGCGCGCCATGTGGGACGGCATCGACCAGCCGCTGGACAAGGACAACTGGCCGCTGGTCTCCGCATCGCCGCAGCAGTACCTGCAAGGCGTTTCGCAAACCGCGCGCGAAATGACGGTGCAAGACATGGACCGCATCCTGGCCGACTTCGTGCTCGCCACGCTGGCCGCCGACGAAGCAGGCTTCGACTGGCTGGAACTGCACTGCGCACACGGCTACCTGCTGTCATCCTTCATCTCGCCGCTGACCAACCAGCGCAACGACGAATACGGCGGCAGTCTTGAAAACCGCTGCCGCTATCCGCTGCGCGTGTTTGCGGCGATGCGCGACGCGTGGCCGGCGCACAAGCCGATGAGCGTGCGCATCTCCGCGCACGACTGGGTCGAAGGCGGCATCACGCCGGACGACGCGGTGCGCATCGCCAGCCTGTTCAAGGCCGCCGGCGCGGACATGATCGACTGCTCGTCGGGGCAGGTCAGCAAAAAGGAAAAGCCGGTGTATGGCCGCATGTTCCAGACACCGTTTGCGGACCGCATCCGCAACGAAGCCGGCATCGGCGCCATCGCCGTGGGATCGATCTATGAAGCGGACCACGCCAACAGCATCATCGCCGCCGGCCGCGCCGACCTGTGCGCGGTGGGCCGTCCGCACCTGGCCAATGCCGCATGGACGCTGACGGAAGCGGCACGCATCGGCTACAAGGCAATCGCATGGCCAAGGCAGTACCTGGCGGGCAAACAACAAATGGAAAAAAACTATGGAAGATGAAGAACAACTGGACCTCGCCAGCCGGCTGACGAACGACCATCACCAGTCGCTCAAGCTGTGGCTGCGGATGCTGTCGTGCACCGTCAAGATCGAGAACGAAATCCGCAGCCGCCTGCGCGCCACCTTCGGCATCACGCTGCCGCGCTTCGACCTGATGGCGCAGCTGGAGCGCTATCCGCAAGGCTTGCGCATGGGCGAGTTGTCCAAGCGCATGATGGTCACGGGCGGTAACGTCACCGGCATCACCGACCAGCTGGAGCAGGAGAAGCTGGTGGTGCGCGTGCCCGATCCCAAGGACGGCCGCGCCTACAGCGTCAAGCTCACGTCGGCGGGCCGCAAGGCCTTCGCCACCATGGCGGCGGTGCACGAAGGCTGGCTGACCGAAATGCTGCAGGATATTCCCGGCGCCGACAAGGCGCAGCTGCTGGAACTGCTGTCCGACATGAAGCAGAAACTGAGGACCGCGCCATGAGATACCTTCCCGGCGCGCCGCAACAGCTGCCCGGCAACCGCACGTCGCTGGCGGGTTACCAGGCCAGCCACTTCCTGTTTGAAGTGAGCGATGGCGTGGCGACGCTGACGCTGGACCGTCCCGAGCGCAAAAATCCGCTGACGTTCGAATCCTACGCCGAGCTGCGCGACCTGTTCCGCGCCCTGGCATATGCGGACGATATAAAAGCCGTGGTGCTCACCGGCGCGGGCGAAAACTTCTGCTCCGGCGGCGACGTGCACGACATCATCGGCCCGCTGACCAAGCTCGATATGCCCGGCATGCTGGCCTTCACGCGCATGACGGGCGACCTGGTGAAAGCCATGCGCCACTGCCCGCAACCGATCATCGCGGCGGTGGACGGCGTGTGCGCCGGCGCCGGCGCCATTCTCGCGCTGGCGTCCGACATCCGCCTCGGCACGGCACGCAGCAAGACCGCGTTCCTGTTCACGCGTGTGGGCCTGGCCGGCGCCGACATGGGCGCCTGCTCGCTGCTGCCGCGCGTGATCGGACAGGGGCGCGCTGCGGAGCTGTTGTACACCGGGCGCTCGATGTCCGGTGTGGAGGCCGAGCGCTGGGGTTTCTTCAACAGCGTGCACGAACCGGAGGCCTTGCTGGCCGCCGCACGCGGCTTTGCGCAAGGACTGGCCGACGGCCCGACCTTCGCGCACGGCATGACCAAGAAAATGCTGCAACAGGAATGGAATATGGGTGTGGACGAAGCCATCGAAGCGGAAGCGCAGGCGCAGGCCATCTGCATGGCCACCAACGATTTCCACCGCGCGTATCACGCCTTCGTGGCCAGGCAAAAACCGCAATTCGAGGGCGACTGATGAGCGACAAGAATTACCTGGCGTGGCCGTTCTTTGAACCGCGACACGCCGCGCTGGAACAGGCGCTGGATGCATGGGCCGGGCAGCACGTCGCGCATGATCATGCGGAGGATGTGGACGCGGCCTGCCGCCAGCTGGTGCGCCAGCTGGGTGAGGGCGGCTGGCTGCGCCACGCCATCGGCGGCACGACATATGGCGGCGCCGGCGACAGCATCGACACGCGCGCCATCTGCCTGATCCGCGAAACGCTGGCACGCCACAACGGCCTGGCCGATTTTGCGTTCGCCATGCAGGGACTGGGCTCCGGCGCCATCAGCCTGTTCGGCAGCGACGACAACCGCGCCGAGTACCTGCCGCGCGTGGCGCGCGGCGAGGCGATTGCGGCGTTCGCGCTGTCCGAACCGCAGGCCGGTTCCGACGTCGCCGCCATGCAGTGCGCGGCTGTGCGCGACGGCGACCACTACGTGCTGAATGGCGAGAAGACCTGGATCTCCAACGGCGGCATCGCCGATTTCTACGTCGTGTTTGCGCGCACCGGCGAACAGCCTGGCGCGCGCGGCATCAGCGCCTTCATCGTCGATGCCAATGCGCCTGGCCTGACGATCGCGGAGCGCATCAACGTCATCGCGCCGCATCCGCTGGCGCGCCTGCAGTTCACCGACTGCCGCGTCCCCGCTGGCAAGCGCCTGGGCGAAGCAGGGCAGGGCTTCAAGGTGGCGATGGCGACGCTGGACGTATTCCGTACTTCGGTGGCGGCGGCCGCGCTGGGCTTCGCGCGTCGGGCGCTGGACGAGGCGCTGCAGCGCGCCACGCAGCGGCAGATGTTCGGCCAGGTGCTGGCCGATTTCCAGCTGACGCAGGCCAGGCTGGCCGACATGGCGACCGGCATCGACACCTCGGCGCTGCTGACCTACCGCGCCGCCTGGCAGCGAGACCAGGGCCGCAATGTGACGAAAGAAGCGGCGATGGCCAAGCTGCACGCCACCGAAACGGCGCAGCAGGTCATCGACGCGGCGCTGCAAATGTTCGGCGGCCTGGGTGTCGTCAGCGGGCAGGTGGTGGAAACGCTGTACCGCGAAATCCGCGCGCTGCGCATTTACGAAGGCGCGACCGAAGTCCAGCAACTGATCATCGCGCGCGAACTGCTGAAGGAGACATGATGGAGATCTTGCAACCACCAGGCTGGGCGCGACCGCGCGGCTATTCGAACGGTGTGGCCGCCAGCGGCCGCCTGGTGTGCGTCAGCGGCATGATCGGCTGGGATGGTGACGGCGTGTTCCACACCGACGACTTTGCCGGTCAGGTGCGGCAGGCGCTGCTCAACGTCGTCGCCGTGCTGGCCGAGGCCAAGGCCGGGCCGCAGCACATCGTGCGCATGACCTGGTACGTGGTGGACAAGAACGAATACCAGGCCGCCTACAAGGACATCGGCGTGGCCTACCGCGAGATCGTCGGCGCGCACTATCCGGCCATGACGGCGGTACAGGTGGCCGCGCTGGTCGAAGACCGCGCGCGGGTGGAGATTGAGGTGACAGCGGTGGTGCCGTAAAGCAATGAACTCGGGACTTTGTTGCACGTGGGAATTGCTGCGCTGTGTCATTTTCCAAACGGGCACTTTTTTCGGCTGGAATTGGTCGGGTTCAATTGAATTCGCTACCCATTCGCCTGCGTGGCGGTTATCATTCAGTTATCAATGACAACTTCTAGATTGAAGTTGTTGTGCTGCAGCATCCCAGCACCTGGCCTCCTACTTTCCGACTTGTAGACATGCAAATGCAAAACTCGTTTTCTAATCTGATACTGGGTGGCGGCGACGTACCTAAACGCCGCCGTCTGTTGTACCGTCTGGCGAAATCCGCGCCGCAAGTGTTGGTCGAGTACGTCAAGGACTTTTCCCGCTACCTGAAGTTTTCAGGCACGCTGGACGGCACGCCGGCGGAAAACCTGCTGGCCCGTATTACCGCGACCTATCACAATATCGAGAAGGGCTTGTCGCTGCCGCAGCCGCGTCTTGGGTTTGGCAAGGAAAACCTGACCAACCTGATTCTGGCCATGCAAAAGTACCAGCGCCTGTATGGCCCTACACATCCGATCCTGAGCTCGGCGCACGAAGTGCTGGCCACCTACGCACGCTATCACGAGAGCCGCAACTATCCGGATTATCCGTGCAAGCAGGAAATCCAGAAGATGCTGGCGGCAGCGCCGCAGGCGGATGTGCAAATGGGCGGCACCCGCCTGGTCCAGCGCGAGACGATCATGAATGCGGTGGCGCCAGTGTCGGAAGAGTTCTTTATGCAGCGCCACAGCGTGCGCGCCTTCAGCGACCGCGAAGTCGATATCGCCGATATCGAGGCCGCCGTGCGCGTGGCGCAGAAATCGCCGGTGGTCTGCAATCGCCAGTCGGGTGCGGTGCATATCATCGCCGATCCGGAATTGATCAAGGCTGCGCTGGATTTGCAGATGGGCGCGCGCGGTTTCTCGCAAGCTGTCAACAAGCTGCTGGTGGTTACGGTGGACCTGCGCAATTTCTGGCAGGCCGGCGAACGCAACCAGGGCTGGATGGACGGCGGCATGTTTGCCATGTCGCTGATCTACGGCCTGCACCTGCGCGGCCTGGGTTCGTGCTGCCTGAACTGGAGCAAAACCAACAGCCAGACGCAGGCGATGCGCGAGCTGGTGGGCCTGCAACCGTGGGACTCCATCATCATGCTGATCGCGGTGGGCCACATTCCGGAAGAGGTGGTGGTGCCGTTCTCCAGCCGCAAAGACCCGCTGCTGGTTACGCGCGTCATCAAGAACTGGAAGAAGTAACGGCGTCGTTCTGATGAAGACCATATTTGCAACCTCCTCAATGCTCGCAAGAATATTGAGTCAGACCCTGGTGTTTCTGCTGATCGGTAAAGTGCTGGGGCCGGTTGAGTTGGGACAATTCTCGCTGTTCATGGTGTACGCCAGCCTGATCGGGCTGGTGGCCGATTACGGCTGCTCGAATCCGGCGCTGCGCGAGATGTCGGTGAATGTCCCCGGCGCCGCCGGCATCATGAACGATTATCTGGTGTTCCGCGTGGCGATGGGAGTGGTCTGCTACACCATCGGCGGAGTTGGCTTGTATCTGTCGGGGCTGGTCTCACTGGCCGACGTGCAGCTATTCCTGTGGCTTAGCCTTGCCTCGTTTGTCGCGCTGCAATCCGACTTTATCCTGCTTATCTTTCGCGCCACCACACGTTACAACGAAGAAACGGTGACCTCTATCGTCACTGCGCTGGTCCATCTGCTGCTAGTAGGGACGGTCTGCTTTGTGGCGCCGCACATCGTACCGGTGACCATGGCCTTCCTGGCGTCGCGCCTGTTTGCCTTGGCCTTCACGGTCTTTATGGTGCGGCGTAAAGCGGCCATCTTGAGTTTTGCATCTGGTCACATTGTCGCTGCGCTGAGGGCGGCTCCCGGCATGCTGCGCAAACGTACCCTGTATGCCGCCGACAGTTTTATTACGGCGGCCTTTGGTCAGATCGACACGCTGCTGGTAGGGCATCTGTTGGGCTTGCATGCGCTGGGTAACTACCAGTTGGGCGCCAAGGTGCTGCAGATGAGTCTGTCCATCGTTCAGGTCGCATCCAGTGTCTGCATTCCGGTGTTGTCGCGGGCGGTGCATCAAGCTCACCCTGCACGCACGGTCATGCAGATGATTCTGGCGCTGGCCGGCGTCGGCGCGGCCGCCGCAGGATGCATTTACTGGATCATGCCTTATCTGGTTGATCGCTTCATGGGGGCGCAGTTTGCCGACGCTAATGTATTGTGGGGCGGCATTGGTCTGGCGGTGTTTATTCGCTGTCTGGCGGCCAGCTTCGGTATTCTGCTGGTGGCGCTGGATAAACCCGGCGTGCGTACTTTTGTGCAGATCGGCATTATCAGCGGCCTTGTGGCGCTGTCTTGGGTGTTGGTGCCGGCGTACGGTCTGTGGGGGATGGGCTATGCGGTCGCAGGTGCGCTCGGTATCGGGCTGGTGATCTATTTTGTCGCAGTGCTGCGACTGGCTCCAGAACTGTTTATGTTGCGCAAGGCTGAAGCGGCGCACTAGCCATGCCTGGCTGGTGCGCCGCTTTCGGCATTACCCCATGAAGCCCAAGTTCTTGGTGGTGAAATTGCCGATGTTCGGGAAGATAGTGGCCAGCTGATTCGCTGGAACGCCGAACCAGGTGGCCAGTGTCGCGCCGTACTGGTCCACCGAAGTAGTCGGCAGCAGCGAACCGGAACCGACGTCAAGGTCGTGATTGATACCGGTTATCGGGAAGCTGCCGTAAATATCCTTGCCTTTTACGGCGCCACCGACGATGAAGTGGTGCGAGCCCCAGCCATGGTCTGTGCCATTGCCGTTGGTGGTAAAGGTGCGGCCGAAATCCGATGCGGTGAACAGCGTCACTTGCTGGCGCATATCCGTACCTTGCAGCGAAGCCATCACCGAGTTGAAGTAGGCGATCGCGTGATCGACGCGGGCCATCATGTCGCCGTGTGCGGTCAGTTGCTGGCCATGGGTGTCAAAGCCGTTCATGCTGACATAGAACACTTGACGCTTGACGCCCAGGGTGTTGCGGCCGGCGATGACGCGGGCGACCGCTTGCAGCTGCACGGCCAGCGGGTTGGTCGAAGCTATGCCCGTGTTCGGGTTGGTGTAAGGCGTCGGGTCGGGAATGCCGCCGGCGCCGGCTGGCGCCATGGCTGATGCCAACGTCTGCTGAGCATTGATGGCGCGATTCACTACCGCTGCGTGGTCATTCTGGAATTTATTACCGCCTTGACCAGTGATGATAGCGCGCAGCGGATTCGCGCCCGGCATTGCGCCGAACAGTGACGTGTTCAGATTGGTGATGCCGGGCAGGCCCGAAGTTGTGATCTGCAGCTGTCGGGTTTGTTTGCCTGTCAGGAACACCGCATTGCCGGAGATTGAAATGCAGCTGAACATATTGTTGCTATTCGAACTGGCAATGATGTCGCCCATGCGTCCACCCCAACCGGAGCTGGAGCCCTCAGGCGCATCCGACTGCCACATCGATTGCTGGTCATTGTGCGAGAACAACTTCGGCGGCAGTTTTACCGAGGCGGCCTTGTATTGTGCCAGCGTGGTCGGTTGCACCAATGTGCCTACGTTGGCGATGATTGCGGCGTTGCCACTGTCAAACAGGGCTTTCAGGTTGCCAAGGCGGGGGTGCAGGGCAAACGCGCGACCCTGATTGTTGGTCGGCGCAATCGGCAGTACACCGCCGCTGGCACCGACGCCCGGCAGGGCGATCGAGGCGGAATCGCCGGTGGAGCGCAGGCGCTGATATTCATTCCAGGAGGTGCTGTCGGTCGCCAGCACCGTATTGAAGGCATCGTTACCGCCCATCATAAACAGGCAGACCAGGGCTTTATAGTCACCGGCGGTTTGTGCTGCGGCGTTACTCATGGCGGCCAGATTGACGGTGAACGGCGTGGCGGCAGTACCGGCCGCAGCCATCATCGAACCCAGGAAGCTACGGCGGGAAAAGTTGTGCTTGCTCATAATAACTGTCCTTATTTCTGTACGATGTAGTCAGGCGATGCCATGGCGAGGAAGATTGCCATTTGTACTCGGTAGCCGGCTAGGCGGGCCACCAGCGCAGCGTTGCTGCTGGTTGGGACTGGTCGTTCGATCGAGTTTACCGCGTTAATGATCTGCGAGCGCAGCGTGGACGACATATTGCCGTTCAGGAGCAACAGATTGATACGGTCCACCAGTTTGCCAGGGTTGTCGACCAATACCAGTTCATTCTGATAGTTTGGTTTGACATCCAGGTTGGTACCCACACCTACGGACACGGCGTTCTGCATGTAGTTCAGGTAGCCAATTACGCTAGGTTCGGCAGTGATTTGCATTTCCGGTGCCACCATGTTGGCGGCGCCCACTTCCGACTCAGGAGGTACATAGCCAGGGCGGAAGAAGTTGAACACACTCGGTGCGCGCAGCGGTGATTGGCCGAGGCCGTAGATCGGGTCGTACAGCGACGGAATCAGGTAGCGGGTCGAGGTGGAGGTGGCATTAAATGCACGCATCCAGTTGGCCAGGCGCAGCACTGGTTCACGTACTTTGCCCGAGTCCGCACCGATATTGCGTGCCTCAGTGTCCATCAGCACTGCGCGGATCACCGCTTTCATGTCGCCACGGACGCCGGCGCCATTGTTGGCAAATGCGGCGGCTACACGGCTGACGTAAGCTGGGCTTGGATTGCTGGTTACCAGGTGCTGGATCAGTTGGCGGCCGATGAACGGACCGACGTTCGGGTGGTTGAACAGGGTGTCCAGCGCTACTTTCAGATCGGCCTCGCCGGTGGTGGTGCCGCGGATCGTGGTGCCCAGGAAGGTTTTGTCTGACGTGGAGTGGAATGCCGAATACATCGTCATCGGCTTGATTGCCCAGTCAGGATCTTTGACGGTGCCGATAAAACGGCTGGCCAGCTTATCGCTGTTGGAAAAGCTCCAACCGGTCATGACCTTGGCCATGCCCATGATGTCGTCGTGGGTGTAGGTTTCGACCGGTGCGCCATTGACCAGGATCGGAGTGCCGTCCTGATTCAGCTTTTGCAGGCCGATAGTCATCAGCTGCATGACTTCGCGGGCAAAGTTTTCGTCTGGCAAGCGGTTGCCCGATTCTTTCTGGTTGTGAATGCTGGATAAGTAAATACCCATCATCGGGTGCAGCGTGACCGATTCCAGCAGCTGACGGAAGTTGCCCAGCGAGTTTTTGCCCAGCATGTCGTAGTAGTCGGCCATGCCGCGGGTTTGTTCGGCCAGGGTGGCATCTTCGAACGACACGACGAAGATCTGCGACAAGGCAAAGGTGACCCGCTGACGCAGTTGGTCATTGCCTTCCATTACGCGCTTCCAGAAGAACTCGTTGAATTGGCCTTGGCCGGCTGGCTGGCCAGCTGCCTGCAGCGATTCAATATAAGAGCGGTAGGTTGGCGCTGCACCGAAATTCAGTTGAGCCTCCAACCAGGCCGACGGGCCACTAGACACAACGCTGTTAATCAGACCGTTGGTTGGGCCGAAGGATGCCTGGGCCAGGAAGCGCGAAGCTTGTTCCGGGGTGGTGACGGCGGCGACGTCAGTAGTGCCGCCCATGCGCACCTTGCTTGCCGTTGCGTTGACAGTGGCGCTGGGATCTGCGGACTCGGACGAGAACAATGCACCGAGGGTTTGATCCGAATTTGCGCCAGCACCATTATCGGTGCTCCCGCCGCCGCATGCGGTAAGGACTGCGAACGAGGTTGCGGCAAGCATCGTTCGGATAGTAGCGGAATTCATTTCAAATTTCCTTGTTGGGTGAGTCGATGGTTGAATTGTATCCGCGTGGAAATTAATTGCCCCATGGAATTCAAATTTATTTTCTCATCATTTGATTAATGTTTACCCCAGGCTATTTTTTTCGGCGAAATTGACCTCATTTCGCTGCATTTTGCGCGAAGTTTCACAAGTGAAAACTTAGATGTTTTATGGTAAATGTCAGATTCCGACAACGGAAAGTTTTCTTAAAGACATACTTTCGTTACTTGGGAAAGTTTTTTTGACGTTGGGAATTGCGCGAAGATGTACAGAAAATGACGGATGTTGCGGTTCTTATACGGGAGTTGTCAAAACCTTTCGAGCTCTGCAGGAGTGAATGATTTTAACCCAGGATTTAACAATCTTGCTTTGAGGGAGGGCGAAAAAGATGTAACAAGCTTGAGAAAGCTTTGCTGGCGGAGGTAGGGCGGGGAGGGATGGTGTCACCAACAGGAATCGAACCTGTATCTAGGTCTTAGGAGGACCCTATTCTATCCGTTGAACTATGGTGACACACCGGTGCAGAAGGCAGGGCAGGCGCCCTGATGCAGCGAGCGGCCATGATATAGGCTTTTAAGCGCGAAAGGAAGGCTGCCAGCTTGCCGATTCCTTAATAAGACCTGCGGTGACGTGCGCGCTGCCGGTACAATACGCGCTTCTTTCCGCTTTCCTCTCTCTATATATCATGGCTGTCATCTCTCTCTCCTCCGCGCAACTGGCCTTCGGCCACGTCGCCCTGCTTGATCATGCGGAATTCTCCCTGGAAACAGGCGAACGTGTCGGCTTGATCGGCCGCAACGGTACCGGTAAATCATCGCTGCTGAAGATTATTTCCGGCAGCGTCAAGCTGGATGACGGTTTGCTGGTCATGCAGCAGAACCTGAAAATCGTCTACGTCGAGCAGGAACCGGTGTTCGAGCCGCAGATGACGGTGCACGATGCGGTGGCATCGGGCCTGGGCGAGCTGCCGGCCTTGCTGAAGGAATATGAGGAGCTGACCGGCCAGTTTGGCCAGGGCAACGACGACGCCGTGATGGCGCGCATGCATGATATCCAGGTGCTGCTGGACGCGGCCGACGCCTGGAATCTGTCGAACAAGGTGGAGACCGTACTGGGCAAGCTGAACCTGCCCGGCGATCTGCTGATGCAGCAGCTGTCAGGCGGTATGCAGAAACGCGTGGCGCTGGCGCGCGCGCTGGTGGCGGCGCCGGATGTGCTGCTGCTGGACGAGCCGACCAATCACCTGGACTTCACCTCCATTATGTGGCTCGAAGGCCTGCTGCGCGACTTCAAGGGCAGCGTGCTGTTTATTACCCACGACCGCTCCTTCCTCGATAACGTCGCCACCCGCATTATTGAACTGGACCGCGGCCGCCTGCTGTCCTTCCCCGGCAACTTCACCACGTACCAGGCACGCAAGGCTGAGCTGCTGGAAAACGAAGAGGTGGAAAACGCCAAGTTCGACAAGGTGCTGGCGCAGGAGGAGATCTGGATTCGCAAGGGCGTGAAAGCGCGCCGGGTGCGTGACGAAGGCCGCGTGCGCCGCCTGGAAGCCTTGCGCCTGCAGCGCGCCGCCCGCCGCGACCAGCAGGGGCAGGTCACGCTGCAGGTGTCGGCCGGCGAGCGTTCGGGCAAGATCGTCGCCGAACTGGAAAACGTCAGCAAGGTATTTGGCGAGCGCACCATCGTCAACAACTTCACCGGCACCATCCTGCGCGGCGACAAGGTCGGCCTGATCGGCCCCAACGGCGCCGGCAAGACCACGCTGCTGAAAATGATCCTGGGCGAACTGGCGCCGGACAGTGGCGTCGCCAAGCTGGGCACCAAGCTGCAGGTGGCGTACTTCGACCAGATGCGTACGCAACTGAATGAAGACGCCAGCCTGCTCGATACCATCGCGCCGGGCAGCGACTGGGTCGAGATCAACGGCCAGCGCAAGCACGCGATGAGCTACCTGAGTGATTTCCTGTTTGCGCCGGAGCGCGCGCGCTCGCCGGTCAAGACCTTATCCGGTGGCGAACGCAACCGCCTGTTGCTGGCGCGCCTGTTCGCCAAGCCGGCCAACTGCCTGGTGCTGGACGAGCCGACCAACGATCTGGACATCGACACGCTGGAACTGCTGGAGGAGCTGCTGGAGGATTACGAGGGCACCGTGTTCCTGGTCAGCCACGACCGCACCTTCCTGGATAACGTCGTCACCCAGGTCATAGTGGCTGAAGGCGAGGGGCACTGGCGCGAATATGTCGGCGGCTACAGCGACTGGGAGCGGGTACGCGCGACGGCTGCCGCCACGGCGGCCAAAGCGCCGACGAAGGCGGCACCTGTAGTGGCTGCTGCGCCGCAGCAAAATACTGTTGCAAAGGCAAAGAAGCTCAGTTATAAAGAGCAACGTGAACTTGATGAATTGCCAAAATTAATCGCCTTGCTAGAGGATGAGCAGGGTGTGCTGGCAGCGCAACTGGCCGATCCGGATTTCTACAAAAAAACACCGGCCGAAGCCAAGCGCCTGAACGCCCGCGTTGCCGAGATTGAAGAAGAACTGCTGGCTGCGCTGGAAAAATGGGAAGCGATCGAGGCGCGTAGTAAAAACTGACCGGTCATAAGGATAAGCGGATGGAGAAAGCTGATGTTTGAACGGGCAGTATTACCCCGGGTGTTGCCTTTTGGCTGCTACATGTTGTTTATCGTCATAGCCGATCTGCTGCAGCGCCTTGGACTGGGGGCTGCCGAACTGCGCTGGTTGTACGGCGTCAAGGTGGGCTGCGTGGTGCTGCTGCTGTGGGTGTTTCGGCGGGAGTATGTTGAGCTAATGCAGCCCCGGTTGCACCTGCGCACGATTGCGGGTGCAGTGTTTGCCGGTATTGTGGTATTTTTGTTATGGATAAACCTGGATTGGCCGTGGATGCTGCTGGGGGAGTCCACCGGTTTCGATCCGACGGTTGATGGTCGGATCGACGTGCCGCTGGCGCTGGTACGCATCAGTGGCGCGGCGCTGGTGGTGCCGCTGATGGAAGAGTTGTTCTGGCGCTCGTTTTTAACCCGCTGGCTGACGCGACCGGACTTTCTGGCTGTGGATCCTGCGCATATAAAAGTCGCTACGACTGTTGTCGCGGTGATATTATTTGGGGTGGAGCATAACTTGTGGTTCGCCGGCGTGGTCGCTGGCGGTGTTTACAGTTACTTGTATTGGCGTGATCGTAATCTGTGGTCGCCGATTCTGGCGCATGCGGTCACCAACGGACTACTGGGCATTTGGGTATTGGCAACCGCCAACTGGCGTTTCTGGTAGCAGCTTTCGGCTTACAGCTTCGGCTTACAGTTATTTAAGATAAAAATATAATGTCCAATCATTTGCGATTTTTTTCCGGCAAGTTCCGCCGTGTCCCGCAGCCATCCGGACTGGTGGCCTGGGTGCTGGTGAGCGGTGCAATGCTGGCGCCGCCGGCGCAGGCCGACATCAGCGATACGATCAAGCCGTTTGTGTTGCTGGGGTATACCCATGACGACAACCTGCTGCGGCTGGAGGATGGTCAGCAGCTGGAAGGCAGCCGCGCCGATAATATTCGCCAGGCGCAGGCTGGTTTTTCCTTCGAGCGCCCGGTCGGACGCCAGGTGTTTACCGGCTCGGCCAAGGTCAGCAAGGTCAGTTTTGACCATTTCAGCCAGCTCGACTACACCGGCCTGGACTACGAAGGCACATGGCAATGGGCGTTGGGCAATCATCTGAACGGCCATCTGGGCGCCACCTATTCGCAAACCATTGCGCCGTTTGCCGACTTCCACACCAACGAACGCAACCTGAAGAAGCAGAAACATAACTTCGGCGATATTTTTTGGCGCTTCCATCCGAGCTGGCAGGCGCACGCCGGCTACGTCAGCGACGAATTCGATTACGATCTGGCGTCACAGCGTTTCAATAACCGTACGGAAAAGGCAACCGACGCCGGTATCGATTTTCTGGCAGGAACCGGCAGCCGTATCGGTGTGGTGGCGCGCCGCCTGAAAGGGCACTACCCGTATGGGCTGCAGCAGGGAGCGGTGTTACAGGAATCCGACTACACGCAGGATGAGTTGAAGCTGAGCGTGCTGTGGCGCGTCAGCGATGTGACGCAGCTGCAGTTTCTCGGCGGCCGCGTCGAGCGCAAGCACGATCTCGTAGCCCAGCGGGACGCCAGCGGCACCAATGCGCGGCTGACCGCGCAATGGAGTCCGCGTGCGCGCCTGCGCTTCTCGGCTGCCGCGTGGCGTGAATTTACCGCGGTCGAATCCAGTGTGCTCAACTATGCGTTGGGCAAGGGGGGGAGTGTGACTGCCGACTGGGACCTGACCTCCAAGATCACGCTGAACGCGCGTGCACGGCGTGAAAAGCGCGACTTCAATGGTGTGCTGGCGTCGGTATTGCCGATCAGTTACAACGACGATACGCGCGGCTTGGGCGCCGGCGTGACCTACGCGCCGACTCGCAATTCCCAGTTGAATGCGCAATATAACCGTGACACGCGCGACCCAAGCAACCGTCTCTTCAGCAGCGGTTATCACGCCAATAGCGTGTCATTCAATGCCAGCATCCAGTTCTAAGCCGCACCTATGAATATTAGCGATCTTCCAGTCATATCTTTCTTCCAGCGCGTGCTGGATCCCCTGATCATCATGGTCAGCCTGTACGTGTGTTCGGTCATTGTCGGCACCCCGTTCAATGGCGCCATGCTGATTCTGATGGTGCTGGCATTTTACGTGTCCGGCTCGGTTTATTCGCATGTCGACCCGTACCGCAACTGGCGGCGCGGCCGCCTGCTGGCGTATGTGCGCGATGTGCTGGGCGGCTGGCTGGTAGTGGTCGGCGTGCTGTGGTTGCTGGTGGTGTCTTGCGGCCTGAAGCAGATGTATGACAAGGACGCAGTACTGCTGTGGGTGCTGTTGACACCGCTGCTGCTGCTGCTGAACTATGCTGCCACCTGGGGGCGCGGCAAGACCGGCGTCGCTGCGGAGCGCAGTTCGGTGGTCATCATCGGCGCCAATGACCTGAGCCTGAAGTTTGTCGACCGCATCGAAAGCGGCGCCGACCACCTGTTGCAGGTCGAAGGCTTTTTCGACGACCGCACCGAGGACCGCCGCCCGCCAGGCATGCGTCATCCGATGCTGGGCAGTATGGCCGATGTCGCGCAATACGTGCGCACTCACAACGTCAAGATGATTTACATTAGCCAGCCGATTTCGGCGCAGCCGCGCATCCGCAAGCTGATCGACGAGCTGCAGGACACCACCGCTTCGGTGTACTTCCTGCCGGACATCTATGTCTTCGACCTGATGCAGGCACGCTTTGGCACGGTGGCCGGCATGCCGGTGATCGCCATCTGCGAAACGCCATTCACCGGCGTCAACAGCATGGTTAAGCGCATCAGCGACATCGTGCTGGCGACGGTGATCCAGCTCATGCTGTTGCCGATCATGCTGGTGATCGCGGCCATGGTAAAGCTCAGTTCGAAGGGGCCGGTGATTTTCCGCCAGCGCCGCTACGGCCTGAATGGCGAGGAAATCATCGTCTACAAGTTCCGTTCGATGACGGTCACCGAGGACGGCGACAAGGTGGTGCAGGCGCGCAAGGGCGATCAGCGCGTGACGCCGATCGGCGCCTTCCTGCGCAAGTCCTCGCTGGATGAGCTGCCGCAGTTCTTTAATGTGCTGCAGGGGCGCATGAGCATCGTCGGTCCGCGCCCGCATGCGGTGGCGCACAACGAGCAATACCGCAAGCTGATCAAGGGTTATATGCTGCGTCACAAGGTCAAGCCCGGCATTACCGGCTGGGCCCAGGTCAACGGCCTGCGCGGCGAGACCGAAACGCTGGACAAGATGGAAGCGCGGATCCAGTACGATCTGGATTATCTGCGCAGCTGGTCGTTGTGGCTGGATATCTGGATCATTTTGCGTACCGTGAAGGTGGTGTTGAAGCGCGATAACGCGTTCTAAAAAAAGTGACGCACTGCAGCAAAAACAGTGTAAATAATGTCAAGGGTGTTTATAATATTGACAGTGTTAATTGTGCCGTGCATACTTTTCGGGTTCGGGTCGCGTAGTGCTGGCGAGGCCTGATTTATAGAGTGAAGGCAGGTACTGCCTGAGCCTGTGCAACTGCAACAAGTTTGCGACTACATTAAGTTGAAGGAATGACCTTGAATCACTTAAACAGCATGTCTCGTACCAAATCCACCGTCGTTTGCGCCGCCTGGCTGCTGCTGGCAGCGGCAGGCCTGAGCGCTTGCGGCGACAAGGCTGCCAAGAAGCCGGGCCAGTCGCTGGCCAGCGTGAATGGCAATGAAATCACTGTGCTGCAGCTGAACGAAGAGCTGCAGCGTTCCGGCGTTGCGCCGGCCCAGCAGGAGGTTGCCAGCAAGCAGTTGCTGGAAGCGCTGATCGACCGCCAATTGCTGCTGGAGCAGGCTGAAAAAGACAAACTCGACCGCGATCCGAAAGTCGTGCAAGCGGTGGAGCGCGCCAAGGCGCTGATCCTGGCGCAGGCGTATGTGCAGAAAAAAGTGGGCACGATCGCCAAGCCGACCCTGGCGGAAGTGGAAGATTATTATCAAAAGAACCCGAGCTTCTTCACCGGCCGCAAGCAGCTGGATATGCGCCAGCTGGTGCTGGCCAGCCGTGACGTCGATGCACCGCTGAAAACGGTGATGGACGGCGCCAAGTCGCTGGAAGAAGT
The DNA here is from genome assembly GCF_009674565.1 of Duganella aquatilis. Lineage (GTDB taxonomy): Bacteria > Pseudomonadota > Gammaproteobacteria > Burkholderiales > Burkholderiaceae_D > Rugamonas > Rugamonas aquatilis. The sequence goes on along the minus strand of NZ_WKJL01000015.1, from coordinate 85,598 downwards.
GGCCACCTGGCTGGACGCGCACAAAGTGCGCTACGCCCGCGCCCAGCTGTCGCGTGCCACCACCGACCTGCCGCAGGAACTGGCAGGCAAGCTGCTGGCGATGCCGAAAGGCCAGCTGTTCATCATCAAGGAAGGCGAGCGCAGCCTGCTGATCTCGATCGCCGACATCCGCGACACGCCGGTCTCGATGGAAGCCGCCACGCCGCAGATCGAACAGTTCCTGGTGAACAAGCGCACCAAGGAAGCCACCGATGCCGAGTTGGCGCGTCTGCGCGCGGCCGCCAAGATCGAATATCTGAACAAGCCGGCCGCGCCTGCGGCTGCTCCGGCCGCTTCGGCGCCGGCGGCTGCCCCGGTGGCGCCGGCCCCCGCGCCGGCCGCTTCGGCGCCGGCCGAGGCCATGGATCGCGGTGTCGCCGGTTTGAAGTGAGCGTGATAATTTAATTCCTCAGGAATAGGGCATATGATGAAACGATGGATGGGATGGGTGTGGGCGGCGTTGTGCGTCGCGATGATGGGCAGCGCCAGTGCGGCGGATGTGAAACTTGGTTCCAGCGATGTGGTCAAGATCACCGTCTACGGCAGCCCGGATCTGACGACCGAAACCCGGGTCAACGAAGCCGGCAAGATTACCTTCCCGCTCATCGGTGAAGTGGAAGTCGGCGGCCTGCCTACCGCCGAGGCGGAGAAGAAAATCGCCGGCCTGCTGGAAAGCGGCGGTTTCGTCCGCAAGCCACAGGTCAATCTGCTGGTCACCGTGCTGCAAAGCCAGCAGGTGTCGGTACTGGGCCAGGTCAATCGTCCCGGCCGTTATCCTGTGGACGGCAAGCGCAGCGTGCTGGATCTGCTGGCGCTGGCTGGCGGCGTCAGCGCCGACGGCGGCGACACCATCAACCTGATCCGCAAAACCACGGACGGCAAGGTCGTGCGCGAAGTGGTGGACGTGGTGCAGATGGCCCGCACCGGCGACCTCAATCGCGATCTGGAACTGAGCAGCAACGACGTCATCTACGTGGATCGCGCACCGCGCTTCTATATCTACGGCGAAGTCCAGCGTCCTGGCGTATTCCGCCTCGAACACAATATGACCGTGGTGCAGGCGCTGTCGGTTGGGGGCGGCCTGACCCAGCGCGGTACCGAGCGCGGCGTGCGCATCAAGCGCCGCGGCGCCGACGGCACGCTGCAGACGCTGGACGCCAAGCATGACGATCTGTTGCAGGCCGACGACGTGGTGTATATCAAGGAAAGCCTGTTCTAAGCTTGACCCGGCACGTATTTTAATCAGTCCAAAATGAAGGCCACGCCATGAATTTTTCCCAGATCCTGTTGGTTTTGCGGGCGCGCAAAAAGATCATCCTGTTGACGCTGCTGTTCACCGTGGCGGTGACCATCATCGTCAGCCTGGTGCTGCCCAAGACCTATAAAGCGACCTCGTCGGTCATCCTGAACTACAAGGGGGTAGACCCGCTGACCGGCATCTCGATGCCGGGCCAGTTGTTGCCGGGCTATGTAGCGACCCAGATCGACATCATCAGCAGCAAGAACGTGGCGTTGCGCGTGGTCGATGCGCTCAAGCTGGCGCAGAGCCCGGCCATTATCGAACAGTTCAACGATGCCCAGGACGGCCAGGGCTCGCTGCGCGACTGGCTGGCCGACCTGCTGCTGAAAAAACTGGAGATCGTCCCGGCGCGTGAAAGCAGCGTGGTGGAAATTAGCTTCCAGGGCGCCGACCCGCAGTTCGTTGCCGCAGTCGCCAATGCGTTTGCCGACGAATATCAGCGCGCCAGCATCCAGCTGAAAGTCGATCCGATGAAAAAAGCCACCAGCTACTTCGACTCCCAGTCGAAAGTGCTGCGTGACACGGTCGAGGCGGCGCAGAGCCGGCTGTCGAAATACCAGCAGGAGCATGGCATTGTCAGCGTCGACAACCGCCTGGACGTGGAATCGAACCGTCTGAACGACCTGTCGGCGCAACTGGTTGCGGCCCAGGGCCAGTTGATGGAAGCGAACTCGCGCCAGCGTATGGCGGCGGGCGAATCGGGCGAGTCGCCTGACGTCGCCGGCAATCCGCTGATCCAGAACATGAAGGTTGCGCTGAGCGCGGCCGAATCGAAGTTCGCCGACATTGCCCAGCGCCTGGACAAGAACCACCCGCAATACCAGAGCGCCAAGGCGGAAGTCGACCAACTGCGTGCCGATCTGAAGGCGCAGACTCGGGTCACATCCAACACCGTGGGCAACAACGCGCAAATCCTGATGCAGCGCGAGGCGGCCATCCGCACGGCGTTGCAGGAGCAAAAGAACAAGGTGCTGGAACTGAATCGCACCCGCGATGAGCTGAATGTGCTGCAGAAGGACGTCGAAAACGCCCAGCGCGCCTTTGACGCCACCTCGATGCGCCTGTCGCAGACCCGTATCGAAGGCCAGTCCGAACAGTCGGACGTGGCCATGCTGAATCCGGCCGTGGCGCCGATCAAGCCGTATGGTCCTAAGATCCTGCTCAATACGGCGCTGGCCATCGTGCTGGGCACGATGCTGGGCCTGGGCCTGGGCTTCCTGCTGGAATTCTTCGACCGCCGCGTCCGTTCGCAGGCGGACCTCAGCGACCTGCTGGATATCCCGGTGCTGGGCACGATCGACTGGCATCAGTCCCAGCGTCGTCCGTCGCGTTTCAACGGCATGTTCCTGCGTCGCAGCAACCTGAGCGTCAACTCCTGAGAATCTGGATCCATCCATGACCACCACTCCAAACATCATCTCGCCCGTTCCTCCCGTGCAGCGCAAGGCTGACTCCAGCATTGGCGGCCTGCTGCTGGCCGCCGGCAAAATTACGCCGGAGAACGCCGAACGCGTGCTGCGCATGCAAAAAGAACTGGGGATCCGCTTCGGCGAAGCGGCGCACCGCCTGGGCCTGATCACCGAACAGGACATCCAGCAAGTGCTGGCGCGCCAGTTCGACTATCCCTACCTGCAGGAAGGCGAGACCAAATTCTCCAGTCTGCTGGCAGCGGCGTTCCGTCCGTTCAGTCCGCAAGTGGAAACATTGCGCGCCGTGCGCAGCCAGCTGATGCTGCGCTGGTTCACCGGCGGTCAGAAGTCGCTGGCCATCGTGGGCGTGAATTCGGGCGACGGCGTCAGCATGCTGGCTGCCAATCTGGCGGTGGTGTTCTCCCAGTTGGGCGAAAACACGCTGCTGGTTGACGCCAATATGCGCCGTCCACGCCAGAATGAAATCTTCGACCTGCAGACGCGCGCTGGCCTGTCCGACATTTTGGCCGGCCGTGCCGGCGTCGAGGCAGTTACCAAGATCGACTCCTTTGTCTCGCTGTCGGTGCTGGCTGCCGGCACCTTGCCGCCAAATCCGCAGGAGCTGCTGAGCCGCTCCGGCTTCACCGCGCTCAACGCCACGCTGGCGCACAGCTACGACGTGGTGCTGTACGATGTGCCTGCCTACGCGACCGGCGTCGACCTGCTGTCGATCGCCGCGCGCGCCGGCGGCGTGCTGGTGGTGGCGCGCAAGAACGAAACCCTGCTGGCCGATATCAACACGATGACTGAACAGCTGGCGCAAAGCGGCGCCAAGGTGGTCGGCTCGGTACTGGTTGACTTCTGATGGGAGAAACGGCGACACGGCCTGCAGCAGGCATGCGCGCGGCAGATTTGCGCGGAGGCATGAAGGACATCTGGCCACTGCTGGTCGGCATGGCCGCGTTGTTCATCCCTAGTTTCTACCGCCTGTTCACAGGGGTTTGGGCCACCGAAGACCAGGCGCACGGCCCGATTATCCTCGGGCTGTCGTGCTGGCTGCTGTACCGCCAGTGGCCCGAGATGGTGACGCGTAGCGCCGGCACGGCTGGCGCGCGCATCGGCTGGCTGCCCTTCGGCCTGAGCCTGCTGGCCTACATCCTTGGCCGCTCGCAGCAGATTTATATCCTGGAGATCGGCTCCTTCATTGGCCTGCTGGTGTCGCTGTTGCTGCTGCTGCGCGGCTGGACCGCGTTGCGGGTGCAGTGGTTCCCGTTCTTCTTCATGCTGTTCATGATCCCACTGCCGGCTGAACTGGTCATCATGCTGACCATGCCGATGAAGATGGCGGTGTCGTGGGCAACCGAGCTGCTGCTGTACTCGATGGGCTATCCGATCGCCCGCAGCGGCGTGATCCTGCAGATTGGCCAGTACCAGTTGCTGGTGGCGAACGCCTGTGCCGGTCTGCAAACGCTGTTGACGCTGGAGGCGCTGGGGCTGTTTTACCTGAACCTGGTGCGCCATACCTCGGCCTTTCGCAATATTACGCTGGCGCTGTTCATTATTCCGATTTCGTTCTCGGCCAACGTGATCCGCGTGATCGTGCTGACGCTGGTGACCTATTACTTCGGCGATGCAGCAGGGCAGGGCTTCCTGCATGGTTTTGCCGGCATGGTGCTGTTCATCAGCGCGCTGGCCTTGATCCTGTCGCTCGACACCTTCCTGCAATTTGTGGTCTCGCGCCGCGCCGCCTCTCAAGGAGCGAAAGCATGAACCGGACCTTGCGTCTCAGCCTGGTGGCAGGCGTGTTGATGGTGTCCTCGGCGGTCCTGGCCAAGATCATGACCCCTACCGAACGGCTGGCGCAGGTGCGCGCACCGCTGGTATTGGACACTGCTATTCCGACCAGTTTTGGTGACTGGATCGAGGAAAAAGATCTGACTGCCCAGGTGATCAACCCGGAAACCGCCGATGCCCTGGCCAAGATCTACACCCAGACCTTGTCGCGCAACTACGTCAACCGCGACGGCGAGCGCATCATGCTGTCGATCGCCTATGGCGAAGACCAGACCAGCGGCCTGCAGTTGCACTATCCGGAAGTGTGCTATCCGGCCCAGGGTTTCAACCTGGCCTCGGCCACCAAGGGCACGTTGACGACCCACCAGGGCGTATTGCGGGTCAAGCGTCTGCAAACGTCGCTGGGCAGCCGCAACGAACCGGTCACTTACTGGACCACGATGGCCGATAAAGTCGTGCTGGGTGGCTACGATACCAAGTTTGCGCAATTGAGCTATGGCTTGCGCGGCCAGATCCCGGACGGTTTGATCTTCCGCGTATCGTCGATTTCCAACGACCCGCAGCAGGCGTTCAAGGTGCAGGACGACTTTGTGCGCCAGATCGCCGACGCGCTGCCGGTACAGTCGCGCAGCCGCTTCATCGGCACGCCGGGCCAGCAATAAAGTGCGCGGGCCGGTGGGCCCGCGCTACCTCTTGTTTTACACCTCATTACGTTGCATAAGGATGACTATATGATCACGGTTGGTTTGCTCTGGCACTCTTTGTCATCAGGTAATCTCGGAGTCGGAGCCCTGACCGAATCGAACATCGCCATCGTGCGCGGTGTGGCCGAATCGCTGGGCCAGCGCGTACGCTTCATCGTGCTCGGCTCCGGCAGCGAAACCCTGCCGGCGCTGGAGGCGGAACTGGCGGCCGCCGGCCATGCGCTGGAAAACCAGCGGGTGCGCCTGTTCCGCGCCAGCTTCCGTGAGCAGGTGCGCCGCTGCGACCTGGTGATCGACATCGGCGAGGGCGACAGCTTTGCCGACATCTACGGCTTCAAACGCTTCTTCTACTACTGGCTCAGCAAGAACATCGTCTGCAGCCTGGGCAAGCCGCTGATTCTGGCGCCGCAAACCATCGGCCCGTTTGACGGTGCCGCCGCGCGCGTGCTGGCTAAACAGGTGATGGCCCGGTGCCGCAAGGTGTTCGCGCGCGACAACCTGTCCAGCGACTACCTGAAGCAATTAGGCGTGACCAAGAATACCGGCGAAGCGATCGACGTCGCTTTCCGCCTGCCGTTCCAGGCCAAGCAGTTTGCCGACAACGGCAAGACCCGGGTCGGCATCAATGTCTCCGGCCTGCTGTTCAACGGCGGCTACACCGGCGGCAACCAGTTCGGCCTGAGCATCGATTATCCGGCCACCATCCGCCGCCTGATCCAGCACTTCCAGGCGCAGCCGGAGGTGGAGGTGCACCTGGTTGGCCATGTGATCGAGCCGCACATGCCAAGCGAGGATGACTATGTGCGCGGCGTCAGCCTGGCGCAGGAGTTCCCTGGCGTGATCGTGGCGCCGGTGTTTACCCGGCCGAGCGAAGCCAAGTCCTACATCGCCGGGCTGGACTTCTTTACCGGCGCGCGCATGCATGCCTGCATCGCCGCATTCTCGTCCGCCGTGCCGGTGGTGCCGATGGCCTACAGCCGCAAGTTCAATGGCCTGTTTGGCACGCTCGGCTACAACACCATTGCCGACTGCAAGGCCGATAGCGACGATGTAGTATGCAGCAAGATCGCCGCAGGCTATACCGCCCGCCAGCAACTGAAGGAAAAAGTACAGGACAGCTTGAAGCGGGTGGAAGAACGTTTGAACCGCTATGAGGCCAATCTGGCACAAGTACTCGGTGCCGTTATAGGAAAATAACATGAGTACCCTGCGTCAATATTCGATCGGCTTCTCATCAGCGCTCGGCGGGCTTTTCACCAAGGCGAACTTCAAATCGTTGCTGCTGTTTTGGCTGCCGGTGTTTCTGGCATCTACCTTCATCGGCTTGTGCTGCGTCATTTTGCCGTGGGTGTTGTCTGCCGGGTTGGCTGCCGCGGTTGCGTATGTTGCCCTGTTGTTGATCTGGCCTTGGGTGGGCTTTGGCGCCTATGTCTTCGTGGCCCTGATGGCGCCGGATTTCAAAATTGCGGATTTCGCCACGGTAGTCAGCATGCTGATCTTCATATTCGGCCTGTGGACACGCGGTAAAGTTGCACCACCGTTGCCGCGCAAGTTGCGCACGGTGTCACTGTTGTTTGCGGCGATCGTCGTATTGTCCTTCAGCTTGTCGGTTTTTTACTTCCATAACAAACTGCCGAATATCTACCGTGATGGCCGAGTTTTCCTATATTGGCTGTGGCTGCCGATATTGTGGCGCATGACCGCCAGCGAAGCCGACGGTGTGCACAAGCTGGTGCGTGTACTGCTGGTGATTGCCTACAGCGTGGTGGTGCTGGCGGTGATGCAGTGGGTGACCGGCGTGCAGGTGGTGGCGGTCGGTCTGGTGGCTTCGCTGGGCACGACCTCGGGGTTTGGCGAATCGGTGACGCGGGTGCAAATGCCTGGTTTCCTGTTTGTCTCCTGGGCGATCATCTGGCTGACGCTGCAAGTGCTGTACAAGCGCGTCAACCTGCTGGTGGGGGGCGCGCTGATACTGGTGCTGCTGCTGGGTCTGTACGTTAACTTCGGCCGTGGCTTGTGGGCCTGGACCTTTATCGGCGTCCTGCTGCCTCTGTTCTTCATTGGTGGCGGCCGTGCCATCAAGTTGCTGGCGACCATACTGGTGGCTGGTACTTTGAGCATCGGCACGCTGGCGCTGGTGAAGCCGACGGTGCTGGAGAATGTCAGCGAGCGCCTGCTCAGCGTCAAGAACGAGGGGGGGCGGCGCACGTCTTATGGCTGGCGCCAGCTGGAAAACCATGAGGCGATGCTGACCTTGCAGCGCACGCCATTGGTGGGCGTCGGCGTTGGTGGCGAGTACCGTCCGTGGCTGCACGAACTGCGCCTTTTCTACGAACACGTTCGCTACCTCCATAACAGTTATTTGTTCGTCGCGGTCAAGCTGGGCATTCCTGGTCTACTATGCCTGTTATTGCTGTACTGGCGAGCATGGTATGGTGCACGTAAGGGCTTGTCCGAGGTGGTTGCGGAGCACAGGGTTACGTTGCTGACCTGCTTGTCCTTCTTCCCGATTGCCATGGGCATCAGCATGACGCAGCCGGAGTTCATGAATACGTACAGCGTGCTGCAATTTGTCGCTGTCATCGTGCTGTGCGCCAGTTTCTTTGTGCCGGGGAGTACGCCCGCCAAGCCTCCGCGCCCGCGAGGAGCGTACTGATGGTGGAGCGCGCGCCCACTCAGGTTGCCGTGGTGATCCTGAACTGGAACGGCTGGCGCGATACTGTCGAATGCCTGGACAGCCTGCTGGCCAGCACCGGCGTTGCGCTGCGTGTGATCGTTTGCGATAACGCCTCGCGTGACGAATCGGTGCCGCAATTGCGGGCCTGGGCCGACGCCCGCTTCGGTAAAGCTGGCTGGAGCGAGGCCGGCAAGCCTGCCGACGGTGCGGCGCCGCGCCACGTCGCCGACAGCCCGTTCGTCTTGCTGCACAACGGCGGCAATCTTGGCTTCGCCGGCGGCAATAATCCGGGCATCGCCTATGCGCTGAACGATCCCGCCTGTGCCTATATCTGGCTGTTGAATAACGATACAACCGTCGAGCCGGATGCGTTGGCGCAGGCGATTGCGCGCATGGAGCATGACCCGCGCATCGGCTTGTGCGGTTCGACGCTGGTGTATTACCACGAGCGCGACAAGGTGCAGGCTTTCGGTGGCGCCAGCTATACGCCTGCCAAAGGCAGTTCGGTGCATGTCGGCGCTTTCCAGCCGCTCGCTGCGATTCCGGCTACTGCAGAGGCGGTGGAGGCGTCACTGTCTTATGTGATTGGCGCGGCGATGCTGGCGCGGCGCGCCTTCGTGGAAAAGGTGGGCCTGCTGACCGAGGATTACTTCCTGTATTTTGAAGAGATCGATTGGTGCACGCGTGGCCGCGCGCATTTCACGCTGGGTTACGCACCGCGCAGCGTGGTCTATCATAAAGAAGGCGCCTCGATCGGCACGTCGGCATCCGGCGGTTCACCGCTGTCCGTTTATTATCTGTTTAAAAATCGGCTGCGATTTACTGCGCGCTTTCATGCGCGCCATATACCGACGGTGATATTGTTCAGCCTGATTGATGTCGCCAAGTTTGTCTATCGCCAGCGTTGGCCGCAAGCTTACGCCGCAGTGCGCGGTATGTTGCAATTTCCTCGCACCCAACCCAAGTGAGTTCTGACCGCCAGCACCTGGCGCTGCCTGGTCGATGAAAGGTTTACTATGACTCCCGCATTCGCTCTTGTCCGCAAAGCTGCGTCGACGTTGCTGGCGCTGAGTATAGTCGGCATGGCGCCGTCCTATGCAGCCGACGACTTCAAGATCGGCGTTTATTACTTCCCCGGGTGGAAGGACAATCAATTAGGTGCTCCTTTCCCCATGCCGTGGGAAAAAATCAAACCCTACCCCGAGCGTGAGCCTTTGCTCGGCTGGTATCGGGAGGGCGAGATTCCCGTGATGGAGAAGCAACTGGAGTGGATGAATCAATACGGCATTGATTATGTCGTCTTTGACTGGTTTTGGGGTCGTGACAATAAAAGCCCTCTTGATCATGCGATCAACGCCTATTTGCGCGCAAAAGATCGGCACAATGTGCAGTTTGCCGTCATGTGGACCACGCACAGCGACTATGTCTTCAGTCTGGAGCAGCTAAAGGCGATGTTCAGCTTCTGGGCTGACCGCTATGCGTTCCGCAAGGAATATCTCAAGATGGATGGCAAGCCGGTGGTGTTTATCTTCTCTGCGGTGGCGTTCAACCGCAATGCCGCCAAGCTGGGCATGACGGTGGCGGAGCTGCAGGCGTTAGCCGACCAGATCTTCAAGGATGCCGGCTTGGCTGGCGTGAACTTTATCGGCGGCGTCTTTAACGGCGAGCCTGGCACGGACCATTCGCTGAAGAGCGGCTATCGCGGATTTTCCTCCTATAACCTGCATGGTCCGGTGTCCTTCCGCTTTGCCGGCGGACGTCAGCAAACCCGTTCTTACGACGAGCTGGCGCAGGGCTACAGCGACCAGTGGAAGTGGATGTTGAGCCATGTCGAAGGCAATTATGTGGTACCGATGTTCTCCGGCTGGGATCGTCGTCCCTGGGGCGGCAGCCCCGATCCGTTGCACGATAAGTCGATCGCCACGCCCGACCAGTTCGAGAAACATCTGGAAGCCGCGCGCACCGTGATGCTGAGCGCTCCGGAGAAAACTCAGAAGATGGGCGTCATCTGCTGCTGGAACGAATTCGGTGAGGGCTCGTTTATCGAGCCTACGAAGCAGTCGGGTTTTTCGTACCTGGAAAAAGTAAAAAAGGTATTCGGCGCGCAGCCGAAGTAGCCGCTGGCCGATTCCCCCTGATGGCGGAATCGGCCAGCGTATCAAGACCGTCTGGTCAGGCGCGTACGGTCGGTGCGATTTGCGCCCGTGGCGCCACTTTTTTGCCGTAGGCAATGCACGGCGTTTCAATAAACCGGAAGCAGACCCAGGCAGCCGCAAACGAGGCGGCGAACTCCAGTACCACGGTTGGCGCGGTCGGCGGCAGGAAGTGGATGCTTAGTTCCAGCACCAGCGGGTGCAGCAGATAGGCCGAATAGCTGACCGTACCCATCCATGCCAGGACGCGTGGCCAGCGCACCTGTTGGGTGGTCAGCAGCGTGGCGACGAAGAAAACCGTACTGAGCAGCCACGCATTGGCCATGGGCACGAAGCTCAGCGTGCCGACAGTCAATTCCTCGGTGCGGCCGGCAAAGGCGGTGTACGCCGCAATCAAGGTCGTGCCGAGACCGACAATCACACTGATGACGGCATACTTGCCCGCCAGGCGCTTCGCGTGCCATTCCGCCAGAACCCAGCCGAGCAGCATCAGTTCCAGATTGAAGACGCCGTAGGCAAAGTATTTGTGCAGCACCAGACGCATGCCGAGCGCCAGCGCGATCGTGCCTGCCGAGTACAACATAAAGATCAGGAATGGGCGCTTCAACATGCCGGTCACGGCAAATGCTGTCATGAGGAAGTAGAACGCCATTTCGAACTTCAGGCTCCAGAAGACGTTGACCGCATTTTTAATGCCGACGAAGCCCTGCAGCATGGTGAAATTGGCCGCCATGCCCACTGTACCGAGCGGCTCCTGGATGCGGAACAATTGCGCGCTGGCCAGCAGGATCACCAGGAACAGGCAAACCCAGTAGGCTGGATACAAGCGGAAGAAGCGGTGCACCCAGAACACCTTGAGGCTGGGAGACGCGTTCAGCGACTTGGGAATAATGTAGCCGCTGATCAGGAAGAACAGGGAGACGCCTGCCTGCCCGGTCTGGAAATAATTGGCATCGATGACTTGGACGATGGGAAAGCGGGAGTGGGCTGCGTGGGCAAAGATCACCAGCAGCACAGCGATGCCGCGTAACGCATCCAGGAATTGCAAGCGATTCGGAGAGGCACTCATCAAGATCCCTTTATATGTCATTTTGGACTAGAAAAAAAAGCTAGAATGTTGTAACTATGTTATTTTCAATCCATTGTAACATGCTCAATAATGATGAAGTTGAATTTGGGAGCAAAGTCTGGTCGGTTCAATTGCGTGGTATGTTCGTTAAGTACGTGTTATGTTGTCGCACTGCAGCAATTACCTTGTGTGGGCGGTGGCCAACAGTACGGATTGCAGATTTTTTTGAGCCGGAGAGTAAATGAATCCCAGCATGAGCCGAAGCTCGGTGGAGCGCATGGCGAGCGATGACCTGCGCCTGTTGATCGTGGCGCAGGAGTTTCCGTATCCCCCGAATCATGGCGGCAGGGCAGACGTCTGGCGCCGCATGCGCGCTTTGCAACGACTCGGCTGCCCGCTGATGCTGGTGTGCTGGTGCGATGATTATGATCAGCCGAGCGCCGACCACTTGCAAATGGTCCGGCAGGTCGCCGATGTCGTGCATGTGATCGTCAAGCGGCGCGGTTGGCGCCAGGACAGCCTGCGGCTGGCGCGCATCGCCCGTGGCATTCCTTCGCATGCCGCCGCCCGCATGGCCGACACTGCCGCAGATGGCCCGCTGATGCGCGAGGTGCGCGCATTCCAGCCGCACGCGGTCTTCCTCGATTCCCCATACGGCGGCGTGTTCGCGCGCGAGGTCAGCGCGCAACTGGCGCTGCCGCTGTTTTACCGCTCGCACAATATTGAACACGCGTATTTCGCTGGACAGGCCGCCGCCAGCAGCAGCCTGAAAAACCGGCTGGCCTGGAACCTGGCGCGCTGGCATCTGCATGCCTATGAACATGGACTGATGTCGCAGGCATTGATCACCTTCGATATTTCGGCCGACGATATCAAAACATGGCAGGCCGAAGGCATCCGTAATGCGCACTGGCTGCCACCGCTGCCGGAGGCGGTGTTTGACGCCGCGCCGGTGAGTACGCCAGCGGCCGGCCCGCAGTTGCTATTCCTCGGCAACTTGCGCGCGCCAAATAATGTGCGTGGCGTGCGCTGGCTGATTGAGGACGTGATGCCACTGGTATGGCAACGTTTGCCCGACGCCCGGCTGACCATCGCCGGCTCGTCGCCATTGCCCGAGGTGAGCGCACTGATCGCCACCGATCCCCGCCTTGAATTGCGCGCCAATGTCGCCGATGCGCCGGGCCTGATGGCTGCCGCCGGGCTGTTGCTCAATCCGGTACTGTCGGGCAGCGGCGTCAACGTCAAGACACTGGACATGCTGATGACCGAGCGCCCCATCGTCAGCACGCCGCAAGGCGTGGCTGGTTTGCCGGCGTCATTGCAGTCGCTGTGCCGCGTGGCGGCGGAGCCGGCGGCGTTCGCGGCGCAGATTGTCGACGGCCTGGCCGCGCCGGTCATCGACGTTGCGGCCCGGGTGCGCGGCCGCGAACAATTTTCCTTGCAGGCGGTGGCCGCCGCCATCGACGCCATGCGCCGCGCCATCGGCCGGCCGCTGGCGGACCGTAAAACAGCTTAAAAGATAAAGGGCAAAATATGAGAGTAGGACTGGACTTGCATGTGGTGGACGGAATCTTCCAGGGGTCGCGCTCGCACGTGCTTGAAGTGTTTGCGCGCGTAGCCAAGCTGTGCCCGGAGATTGAGTTTGTCGGCTTGCTCGACAAGGTCGACGAGTTCAAGCGCAACTATCCTTCGTTCAATTTGCCGAATGTGCGGGTCGAGCATCTGCCGCACACCGGCGCTGTGCGCCGCCTGACATGGGAGTTGCCGCGCCTGCAGCGCAAGCTGGGCCTGGATTTGCTGCACTCGCAATATATTATCCCGCTGCCCTCCATGTCGAAGACCGTGGTAACCATTCATGACGTGTTGTTTGAAAGCCATCCAGAATTTTTCCAGCCGTTTTTCCGCCTGCGCTCGCGCCTGCTGATGCGCCTGGCGGCATTGCAGTCCGAGCACGTGTTTACCGTCAGCGAATTCTCCAAAGGCGAAATCGAGCGCCGCTACAACATGCGGCCGGAGCAGATCACCGTTACGCCGAACGGCGTCGACTACGGTCGTTTTTATCCGGGTTCCGATGGCGAGGCCATGCTGGCGCGCCGCGGCCTGGTCTCGGGCGAATATCTGCTGACCGTGGGGCGCCTGGAACCACGCAAGAACCATGTGACCCTGCTCAAGGCTTACGCCAAGCTGGGCCCGGATGCACCCAAGCTGGTCATCGTCGGGCAGAAGGACTTTGGCTTCGAGGCGATGTTCGATGAAGTGGCGGGCAATAGCTGCCGCGACCGCGTGCTGATCCTGGAGGATGTGGCCGAGGGCGAGCTGCCGGTGCTGTATCGCCATTGCATGGCCTTCCTGTATCCGTCGCTGGCCGAAGGTTTCGGCATGCCGCCGCTGGAAGCGATGGCCAGCGGCGTGCCGGTGATCGTTGCCGACAACACCGCGCTGACCGAGGTGGTGGAGCAGGGCGGCTTGCTGGTGGGTTCGACCGATGTCGATGGCCTGGCCGAGGCCATGCGCCGCGTCGTCAGCGAGCCTGCATTGCGCGACGAACTGCGCGCGCGCGGCCTGGAGCAGGCGCAAAAGTTTTCCTGGGATGTGGCAGCGGAGGCTGTGGCTGAGCGGTATCGCATGCTCAATCGCAAATTACAATAAAAATGAGAATTTGATTGCACATTTGCTCACTTTAATTGTGTTGATGTTAAAATTGTCGAGCTAATGCTGCGGTGCGCAAGAAAACCTTTCGATGCAACACACAGATATAGGAAAAATGAAAAAAACTGTACGAATACTGGGTACCCATGGTGTGCCGGCCGCTTACGGTGGATTCGAAACCGCAGCTGAAAATATCGCTTTGTTTCTGGTTCGAAAGGGCTGGCGTGTGATTGTGTATTGTCAAACCAAAGGTAGCGGTCCGATCGTCGAAGACGTGTGGCGCGGCATTGAGCGGGTCTCGATTCCGGTCGAAACGGACGGCTGGAAGGGCACCTCGCAGTTCGATCTCAAATCGATCAAGCATGCTTGCCGCAGCAGCAAGGATTTGTGCCTGACCTTTGGCTACAACACGGCTGTGTTCAATACGCTGCAGCGCATCAAAGGCATTCCGAACGTGATTAATATGGACGGGATTGAATGGTCGCGCGCACGCTGGGGCTGGATGAAGCAGACCATCTTGTACGTCAACGAGCGTATTGGCTGCTACGTCGGCAATCACCTGATCGCCGATCACCCGGAAATTGAAAAGCACCTGCTGACGCGGGCGCCGCAGCGCAAGGTCAGCACGCTGACCTACGGCGCCGATCCGGTCACCTCGGCGCCGGAAGAGGCGGTGCGTGCGCTGGGCCTGGAGCCCGGCAGCTATTTCAATCTGATCGCGCGGCCGATTCCGGAAAACTCGATCCTGGAAATGGTGCAAGGGTTCTCCGCCAAGCGTCGCGGCTGCAAGCTGGTCATCCTGGGCAAGTATCAGCCGGAACTGGATGACTACCACCGCGAGGTGCTGGCGGCCGCCAGTGACGAGGTGGTGTTCCCGGGGGCGATCTACGACCCCGCCGTGGTGCAGGCGCTGCGGTTCCACAGCCTGGCCTACGTGCATGGTCACACCGTGGGCGGTACCAATCCGTCGCTGGTGGAGGCGATGGCCGCCACCAATGCCGTGATCGCGCACGACAATGTGTACAACCGCTGGGTGGCGCAGGGCGCGGCGGTGTACTTCAGCGACGCCGCCAGTTTCGGCGCCTGCGTTGAGCAGTTGCTGACGTCGCCGGAGACGCTGGCAACGCTGCGCGCGAACAGCAAGCGCCGCTTCTTTGAGGAATTCACGTGGGAGCACGTTGCCGGTCAATATGAGCAGTTATTGCTGCGCTATTTGCCCAAGTAATCGTTCTGCCGCGATTGGTTTTGTTGCATTGATAAATATTTGATGAGGTGAAAAATGGTTAGAGTTGCCGTGGTCGGGTTGGGGAAAATGGGGTTGTCGCACCACGCGATGATCAATGCGCACAAGGACGTGCAACTGGTCGCCGTGTGCGACGCCACTGCCTACCTGCTGGATGTGTTGAATAAATACACGGGCGTGAAAACCTATTCGGATTACGCCTTGATGCTGAAGGAAGTGGAACTGGACGCGGTGCTGATTGCCACGCCATCGCGCTTCCACGCCGACATGGTGCGCACGGCGCTGGAAAAAGGCCTGCATGTCTTCTGCGAAAAACCGTTCGTGCTGAGCGTGGCTGAGGCGGAAGAGTTGACCGCGCTGGCCCAGCAAAAAGGTCTGGTCAACCAGGTTGGTTACCATTGCCGCTTCGTCGGCGCCTTCCAGGAAGTCAAGCGCCTGCTGGACGCCGGCGTCATCGGCGACGTCAGCCATGTGCTGGCCGAAGCCTACGGTCCGGTCGTGCTGAAACCGAAGGGTTCGACCTGGCGCACGCAGCGCAGCGAAGGCGGCGGTTGCCTGTACGACTACGCCGCCCACCCGATCAATCTGGTGAACTGGTACTTCGGCGCGCCGAAAGGCGTGGGCGGCACGGTGCTGAACAAGATCTTCTCCAAGGATACCGACGACGAGGTGTACAGCACGCTGTACTTCGACGATGGCAAGAGCGCCCAGGTGTCGGTCAACTGGAGCGATGAGTCGTACCGCAAGATGAGCACCAAGATCACCATCCAGGGTCCGGCAGGCCGCATCTACGCCGACCGCCAGGAATGCCAGGTCTACCTGCGCGAAGACGCCGTCATCCCGGAAGGTTATAAAGTGGGTTGGAACGTGCGCTACACAACCGAACTGACTGAGCCGGTGGACTTCTACCTGCGTGGCGAGGAGTACACCGCCCAGCTGGATTACTTCGTCAAGAGCATCCAGCAATCGCGCGCCGAGAACGTGAACTCCTTCTCCAGTGCGGCAGAAACCGACAAGGTTATCGCCCTGATGATCGCCGATGCGGAAAAGGGCCCGGCAACGCTGGCCGAAGGTGCGACGTTTGAACCTGCGCGCAAGAAGCGCGGTTTCTTCGGTCTGTAATCACGCATAGTCACGGAATAAATTGAGGGAGTAAGTTATGGATCGTTTGCTGTTTGGTGATAACCAGTTCTTTGGCGTTAATCACATGTCCGAGGAAAAAGCGCGCGCGCAAGCGATGCGCTTCCAGGACACCAAGGCCATTATGGATGTGCTCGATATCGCCTACGATGAAGGCATCAAGACGTTCATGTGCACCACCCACGAGCGCATCGCCGAAGTGTGCGACATCGTGCGCGAAAAGCCGGAGCGCTATGCCGATTTCCAGTTCTACCCATGCATGCCTTACGCGCATAAATACGCCAACGCGATGACCGATTACGGCATGATGGGCGCGATCAAGCGCTTCATGCCCGACGAGGGCTTCCTGGATGCGGCGCTGCGCGGTGGCATGTCGCTGGCGCGCAAGGATATCGAAGGCATCACCACGCTGTTGATCGACGCTGAAATGAAAATGTTCCAGGGCCTGAAAACGCCAGTCATCTTCCTGCAGAACGTGGTAGTCGACCTGCTGCTGGGCCTGGGTTTCAAGGAAGCGTTTGCGATCTTTGCCGATCACGTCAAGAAGCGCTACAACGCCGAGCCGGGTTTCATCACGATGAACCTGCCGAAGCTGCTGGACGTGCTGGATGAACTGGGTATCGAAAACCCGATCGTCTGCTCGAACATCAACAAGATCGGTTTCCGCGTTTCCGGCGGCGTCGAGGCGTATGAAGATGCGCTGCGCAACCGTAAATTCCGCGCCATCGCCATGTCGGTGTTTGCATCCGGCGCCATCCCGCCGAAAGAGGCGATCGACTGGGTCTGCGAGCAGCCGAATATCGAATCGATCGTGTTTGGCGCTTCCAGCCGCGGCAATATCCGCAGCACCCGCCAGCTGGTGCAGGATAACTGGAAAGACGCGGCAGCGTAAGTAAAATAAGAAAAGGACGGTGGCCGTGCTGGACAGCTCGGACACCGCTGCAGCAACGATATGATCGGACGACTGAAATGGCCGAAATCAGATATCTCAATACGGATGGCTGTTCAGCCGAAACGGTTGTGGCCGCGCGTAGCAAGCGACGGCAGGAAATCGAACTGCTGCGCGTGCTCAGCGCCTTCGGCATCGTCTGGTATCACACCGCAACGATCGGCCGCGATGTCGCATATTCGGGGTTGATCGCGTTTTTGATCATCTCGATGTATTTCGCCGCCCAGAGCGGTAGTCCGCCCAAAAGCGTGGCACGGCGGGCGCGTGTCTTGCTAGTGCCGTGGTTGGTGTGGTGTGTCTTTTACGGGCTGCTGAATCTGACGCTGCACAAGCCGTTCTTGTCGCTGGAACATGGTTGGATCGCCGGCTTGCTGGTGGGTACTAGCATTCATCTGTGGTATCTGCCGTTTATCTTTGTCTGTATTGTGGCATTCGATCAGATCAAGGATAAGGTCAACCAGCACACTTTGTCGTACGCCTGTATCTTGCTGGCGGCGTTGACCCTGGGATTCTGCGATTTCTGGCGCAAGCCATCGCTGGCCTTCGACTATCCGTATGCACAGTACGCACACGCGATGGACGGCGTATTACTGGGCGTATTTTTCGCCAACTGCCATGCCTTGTCACGGCAGGCTTGCGCTATCGCCATCGGCGTAGTGCTGGTGCTAATTGTCTTTTTTGCCATGCCTAGTCCCGGCATGGGCGTGCCTTATTTGTTTGGCCTGACGGCGGCGGCGGTGACATTGTTGCTGCCCTGGGACCGCTACATCCATTTCGATATACGCTGGCTGTCGGAGTGCACGTTGGGAATTTATCTATCCCATATTTTTTGGATGAAATTGTTTAAGAAGTTTCTTCCGATGCCGGATTTATTGCTGCCCTTCGCGGTGTTTGCGATCTCGGCGGCGACAGTATGGTTGTTTAAGAAAAGCGCGCCAAGAGTTGCCAGCTATGTGGTTTGATGTTGATGTTTTGGCTAAAATATTGCATTATGATCACCAATGCTGCGGTGCGGCGAGAATGTTGAAAATTGCTTATGATTGCAGCGAGCTGGTAGGGCCACAGCGCGGTAACGTAATTAATAGCAGAATTCATCTGAGGAGCAATTCGTTATGAAGGCCATGATCCTGGCGGCAGGCAAGGGCACGCGCGTGCGGCCACTGACCTATGATTTACCAAAACCCATGATACCGATCCTGGGCAAGCCAGTCATGGCTTACCTGATCGAGCACCTGGCCAAGTATGGCATCAAGGAAATCATGGTCAACGTCAGTTATTTGCACGAAAAAATCGAAGATTATTTCGGCGAAGGCCACCAGTATGGCGTGCAGATCGGTTACTCGTTCGAGGGTTACACCAATAACGAAGGAGAAGTCGTGCCGGAGCCGTTGGGCTCGGCTGGCGGCATGAAGAAGATCCAGAAGTTTGGCGGTTTCTTCGACGAAACGACGATCGTGCTGTGCGGCGACGCGTTGATCGACCTCGATATCAAGTCGGCGTTGTTTGAGCACAAGCGCAAGGGCGCTCTGGCATCGGTGGTGACCAAGGAAGTCCCATGGGAGAGTGTGTCGAGCTACGGCGTGGTGGTCAGCGACAAGAGCGGCCGCATCCAGTCGTTCCAGGAAAAGCCGAGCCAGGAGGAGGCGCTGTCGAATTTTGTCAGCACCGGCATCTATATCTTCGAGCCGGAAGTGCTGGACCTGATTCCTTCCGACCGGCCGTTCGACATCGGTTCCGAGCTGTTCCCGCTGCTGGCGGAAAAAGGTTTGCCGTTTTATTCCCAGCAACGTCCATTCAACTGGATCGACATCGGCAGCGTCAAGGATTACTGGGAAGTGTGCCAGAGCGTGCTGATGGGCGAGGTGGCGCATCTCGACGTGCCGGGCATCCAGCTGGAAGAGGGGCTGTGGGTCGGCTTGAACACCGCCATCGACTGGAAGGGCACGCGCATCCAGGGCCCGGTCTACATCGGCTCGGGCTCGCGCATCGAATCCGGCGTGACCATCGTCGGGCCGACCTGGATTGGCCATGGCAGCCATATCTGCCAGGGCGCAACGGTGGTGCGCAGCGTACTGTTTGAATATACACGCGTGTTACCAGATGTTTCGCTTAATGAAATGATCGTATTCAAAGATTACAGTGTCGACCGTTCCGGTGACATGCGGCATGTGTCCGAATACACCGACGGTGAATGGAGCAACGCCCGCGATCGTCGTGCCAAGCGCCGTGTTGATAACAGTAGTGAAGTTAATCAAGAAGAGAAAGTCCTGAAAATCATATGAAAATCTATCCAGTCATCCTGTCCGGCGGCGCCGGCACCCGTTTATGGCCGCTGTCGCGCGCGGCGCTGCCTAAGCAACTGCTGCCGCTGGTGTCAGAGCAGACCATGTTGCAGGAAACCGCGTTGCGCCTGGCCGGCCGTCCTGGCGTCATGGCGCCGCTGGTGGTGTGCGGTAACGAGCACCGCTTCCTGGTGGCTGAACAGATGCGTGAAATCGGCATCGAGCCGCTGGGCATCCTGCTGGAGCCGGTCGGCCGCAACACCGCGCCGGCCGTGGCCGTAGCCGCCCACTACCTGATCGCCACCGATCCGGACGCGCTGATGCTGGTACTGCCGGCCGACCATGTCATCAAGAACGTCGATGCGTTCTACGCCGCCGTCGAACAGGCTGCGGTGCTGGCCGCGGAAGGCAAGCTGGCTACCTTCGGCATCGTGCCGACCGGCCCTGAAACCGGTTATGGCTACATTCAGAGCGGCAAGGCGATCGCCGGCGGCGCCAACGGCTACGCGGTGGACCGCTTTGTCGAAAAGCCGGATCTGGAAACCGCCAAGGGCTTTGTCGCCGCAGGCAATTTCTTCTGGAACAGCGGCATGTTCCTGTTCCGCGCCGAGCGTTACCTGGCCGAACTGAAAGAGTTCCAGCCGGCCATGGCGGCCGCCTGCGATGCGGCGATCAAGGGCGATTACCGCGACCTGGATTTCTGCCGCCTGGATGAGGCCGCTTTTGCCAGCGCGCCGTCCGACTCGATCGACTATGCCGTGATGGAACACACCCGCGACGCCGTGGTGGTGCCAGCCGATATCGGCTGGAACGACGTCGGTTCGTGGTCGGCGCTGCACGAGGTGCAGACCGCCGACGCGCAAGGCAATGTGGCGCGTGGCGATGTCTATCTGGACAATGTTTCCGGCTCGCTGGTGCGGGCTGAAAGCCGCATCGTGGCCGTGGTCGGTGTGCAGGATCTGGTGGTGGTCGAGACCAACGACGCCGTGCTGGTGGCGCACAAGGACCAGGTGCAGCGCGTCAAGCAGATCGTCGATCACCTGAAGACCCAGGGCCGCACCGAGCACCTGCACCACACCAAGGTGTATCGCCCATGGGGCTGCTACGAGGGCATCGATCTCGGCGACCGTTTCCAGGTCAAGCGCATTACCGTCAACCCGGGCGGCAAGCTGTCGCTGCAGATGCACCATCACCGCGCCGAACACTGGATCGTGGTCAGCGGCACCGCCAGCGTGACCTGCGGCGACAAGGTGACCTTGTTGACCGAAAATGAGTCGACCTACATCCCGATCGGCATGACCCACCGCCTGGAAAATCCGGGTAAGCTGCCGCTGCATCTGATTGAAGTCCAGTCCGGTAGCTACCTGGGCGAGGATGATATTGTGCGCTTCGAGGACGTCTACCAGCGCGCTTGATGTTGCAATGCGGAAAATCGACGGAATGCCGCGTGCATTCCGTCGATGCTCGTCTGGTCAGGGCAGTTGACATGCCGCTGCCGCCAGCCGGGTTGCAATGCAACAGAAAAACAACACGTAGTGACAAGCGATAACGGAATTTGATGCTGCGATGCAATGTCGACGGCGCAAAAGCACTATTTCAGGACTTTTCCCGGCTGAAATTGCGTTAAAACTGTGTAACTTGCATTGATGTTGCCGCTAGTTATCATTTCCCTAAAAAAAAATTTAAAATACACAAGCTTTGTTGGTCGAAATCCAATATACTTCACATAGTGTTGTTGTTTCTCCGATAAATCAGATGCGATTTTGGCATCACTTTCAACCTTTAGGCATGGCATGAAAAATATCTTACGAGCTATCATCGCAACTCTGTTGCTGACGGGTGCTGCCTTTTCCGCAAATGCAGCCGACGCCTCGCACACCCGCAAGGCAGTCGATCTGACCTCTGGCGCTGCCAAATACACCGCCAGCTTCGCTAGCGGCCTGGCAAGTGCTACTTTCACTGACCAGTTCAGCTTCCACGTGGACACCAAGAGCCTGCTGGCCGCTGACGTGACCTCGACCGCCGCTTCTGCAGCCGTCGGCCTGGATCTGACTTCCTTCGCGATTTATAAACTCGATGGCACCCTGTTGTACTCGGGTGCACAGAAGTCGACCGGCCGCGTTGATAACTGGAAGCTGAACACCTCGAACCTGGTGTTGACCGCTGGCGACTACTACCTGCAAGTCATCGGCAAAATCAATTCGGCTGGCGCTGGTAGCCTGTCGGGTAATATTGCTCTGAAAGCACTGGCTGTGCCGGAAGCTGAAACCTATGCGATGCTGCTGGCAGGCCTGGGCCTGGTAGGTTTTGTTGCACGCCGTAACAAGCGCGCTTAAACGTCGACTTTAACCTTGAGATAAGCATGAAAAAATATACTTCCTTTCTGATCGGTCTGGTCCTGGCAGCCGCCAGCGTCTTCGCCAGCGCCGCTGATTTCGAGCGCACCTCGAACATCACGCTGATCGACGGCACCTCGGGTTTCGGTCCACTGAGCAGCTTCTCCGACGGCAGCCTGAACAAGACCTTCTCGGACCTGTTTTACTTCAGCGTTCCTAGCCTGAGCAATGCCGACTCGAATATCTCGTCGATCAGCTTCAGCGATACCACCGGTATCGACTTCAGCCACTTCGACCTGTACAAAGTCGGCTCGTCGGTGGCTGCCGCCAGCGGTTCGCTGGATGCGGACAGCGGCCTGTGGTTCCTGACGGGTACCAACCTGACCGCTGGTAGCTACTACTTCAAAGTCCAGGGTACCATCACCACCAATGACGCGGTAACCTATTCCGGCAATCTGCTGGTGTCGGCCGTGCCTGAAGCGGAAACCTATGCAATGCTGCTGGCAGGCCTGGGCCTGGTCGGTTTCGTTGCGCGTCGTCGCAAGACCATCGCCTAAGACTGCGCCGCTACGGCGGCGCGCTGCGCGAAAGCCCCTGCCGGACACTGTCCTGCGGGGGCTTTTCTTTTGGTGTTGGTTGGCGGCATAATGGAATCAGGACGGCGCCGTCGTCCGCTTCGCCATGATCGGTTGCCCGTGCGTTTTCGAATACTGTTTAGCCTTGCTTTCCTGGCCTGCTGCGCTGCACAGGCGCAGCAGGTGCGCCCGGCCGAGGGTAGCCCGCTTACCGCTGCCCAGCTGGCCGTGGTGATCAACGACGACGACCCTCTCAGCGTCGAGGTCGGCGAGTATTACCGCAAGGTGCGGGATGTGCCGCCGCAGAACGTGGTGCATGTGCGGATTCCCAACTCGCCGCGCCAGCTCAATGCCGAGCAGTTCCGCCACCTGAAAGAGCAGATCGACGCCAGGTTGACGCCGCAGATCCAGGCCGTGCTGATGGTCTGGACCGCCCCCTACGCGGTGGAATGCAATTCGATCACCTCCGCTTACACGCTCGGGCTCGACAGCGCGCTGTGCCAGAAGCCGTGCGAGCCGTCCAAGCCGAGCAACTACTTCAATGCTCCCGCCGGCCTGCCATTCCAGGGCTACGGCATGCGGTTGTCGATGCTGTTGCCGACCGAGTCGCTGGCGGCGGCCAAGGCACTGATCGGGCGTGGCATGGCCAGTGGCTTCAGCATGCCGAACGCCAGCGCCTATTACCTGACTACCAGTGAAACCCCGCGCAACAGCCGGGCGCCGTTCTTTCCCCGGCCGGGTGCGCTGCCGGCGCGCAAACTGACCATCAAGCAGTTGCACGCCGACAGCCTGGAAGGGCAGAGCGACATCATGATTTACCAGACCGGCATGGCGCGGGTGGCCAAGCTGGATACGCTGCGCTTCCTGCCAGGGGCATTGGCCGACCACCTGACGTCGACCGGCGGAGACCTGCTCAGCGATGGTCAAATGAGCAGCTTGCGCTGGCTCGATGCGGGCGCCACCGCCAGCTATGGCAGTGTCACCGAGCCGTGCAATTACTGGCAAAAATTCCCCCAGCCGACGGTGCTGCTGCGACAGTATTTGCAGGGCAACACGGCGATCGAAGCCTACTGGAAGAGCGTCGCCTGGCCTGCGCAAGGGGTGTTTATCGGCGAGCCGCTGGCGGCGCCGTATCGTCGCTGAACAGTTCGCTTCCCCCGCGCTTTTTTCCCGTCTTTCTGTAGGAGTTATCCTACATCGGCAGCCGTATGTTGCGCTGCAATGCCGCCAGAGCCAGATTTCTCCTATGGTGGCGGGGATATCACTCGCCCCGATCTGCCAAATTTCCTTTTGGAATCAATTACTTGAGCGAAATTTTCTGCTGACAAAATACCAATATATGTGTTTTTGCCATGCTAGGATGGTTGCGCGATACAACCATCGCGGCTGTGTACACGGCCTCAACGATCTATCAAGGAGGAATTATGATTCAATTGAAATCTCTGGTCGCGGCTGGCGCTCTGGCGACTGCAGCGTTAGCTTCCGGCATGGCGAGCGCGGCAGATGTGAGCCAGGCATCCCAGACGCTGACGTTCGACAGCGGCACCGCTTACTTTGGCCACTCGTTCACCTCGGCTGCGGCAGGCGATACCTTCGCCGACAATTTCTCGTTCTCCGGCAGTGGCGTACTGAGTTCGGTGGTTTCGGCCTTCACCAATCCATCGCTGAGCGACGCCATCCAGATTACCGGCTTCCAGGTGATCAACTCGGCTGGCTTCATCCTGTCTGGCGCCAAATGGTCGGAAGGCGCGTTCGACTCCTGGACGGCTGCCAGCTCCGGTTCGCTGCTGAACGACAGCTACATCGTGAAGGTCACCGGCAAGCTGCTGACATCGGCCGCCACGTCGTACAGTGGCAGCGTTTCGGTGACGGCGGTGCCGGAGCCGGAAACTGTTGCCATGCTGGTCGCAGGGCTGGGTCTGATCGGCTTTGCCGGTCGTCGTCGCAACAAGGGTGCAAGCAAACCGTTCTAATTGGTATCAGGCGCCGTCCTTGCGGCGGCGCATCAAGGCCAGCATGCCCAGGCCGGCGAGCAACATGGCGTAAGTGCTGGGCTCGGGTATGGCTGCGGCCAGTACCACCGGATTGGCCTGGCCCATCCGGTTCAGCTGTTTTTCCGCCCGACCAGTGCGCTCACTGGCATCGTAGCGCGGCGCCAGGTCGTCGCCTTCGGGCAGATTCTCCAGATCCAGACGCGACAGCTGTCCCAGATCCAGGCGGCTGCCGCCGGCGCCGATGTAGGCATGCAATTCATTGTCCGTGCTATCGACCGCGATGTGTATGCGGCTGCCCAGCAGCGACTGCTCTTCGTCCTCGCTGAGCGTGCGATTCATCGCGTCCATTTCATCCAGCAGTTTCAGCAATTGTTCCGGATCGACGCCGTCATTGAGCGGCTCTGAGCTGTCGTGATCGGCATCGACCAGACGGCAGCGTCCTTTATAGCTGTCGAGATCGTTCCTGCCGCCGCCATGCAGCGCGCGCTTGGCGCTGGCCGACAGCGGGGCATCGCCGCTGCCGTTCCATGCGGTCGGCGGCCGGGTGGCGCCCGCTGGCTGGCCGACGCAATTGGACATGCCTGGTGCGGGCGGCTTGGCCCGTTCCGCCTGCCAATGGGGCGGCGCTTCCAGAATCGGTACCGCAACCGCCGAGGGGCAGCTTGTAGTGATGGCTGCGGCGATTGCACCCAGGCAAGCGAAACGTTGGAGCGTAAGCATGATCTCGGGCCTAAAAATTACAATTAAGAAATTAGTATAGCACAATATGCATCATGTGCCACAAATTGTCCCCTTGCTGCAACAGCGCCATTCTTGCACCAAAACTGACGGCGGAAACCGCTTGCCGGGCGCTGCGGCGCGAGTTTTCACTCTACAGTAGCGATCTTTCGCGGCCCCAAAATCATGCACACTGGCGATCAAATTTGGTGCAGTGCAAGTTGGTTTTTCATGATGTAAAAAGTTTCCTTCCGGCATTTGAAATATGAAAATAATAATTGATTCTGATGAATTTATGCTATTATTCATCAGGTTCTTTCGTTGTGAACTTTGTGTGGATCTCGCCTCTCCACCTTCTTTCCTAAAGGTACTAATATGAAAATCAAAGCACTTGTTGCAGGTTTGATGTTGGCTGCTTCGTTCAGTGCATCGGCTGATGTGCTCTACCGACCGGAAGTTGTTGCTGTAACCGCGCCGGATTACAGCTTCTCGAATGTGAAAATCGGCAGTATTACCGTGACTTCGTTGTCGGACCTGACCGGCAGCGTGTTTGCCGCGACCACCGTCTCGTTCCCGTTCGGCGCTCCATTTACCCTGGATACCGTCACTTTCACCGGCGCGTCGGTTCAGACGCTGATCGGCGACCTGGATGCGTCCACGGGGGCGTTCAGCTACCACAACGTGGCGGCTGGCACCTACGATGTGTTCGCATCGGGTGTGTTGGGCCACAACGGTCAATTTACCAATGCCGCTTTCCTGGGCTTGAACTACAGCGTCACGGCCGTGCCGGAACCTGAAACCCTGGGCATGTTGCTGGGTGGTTTGGGACTGATCGGTGCGGTGGCTGCGCGCCGCAAACGCGCTGCCAGCTAAGGTAGCCGTTCAAGAAAAAGCCGCCTTGCGCAAGCAAGGCGGCTTTTTTTTGCCGCGCGTCGGCCGCGATGGCCGGCGCCGCTTAGCGCGCGATGCGCTTGAAGTCGCGCAGGCGGAAGCCCATCAGCAGCAGGGCGGCGAAGTAGACGCCGGCGCACACGCCGATCAGCAGCATCAGCGCGCCGAAGCGCAGCCAGGCGTGGTGTTGCAGGCCCAGCCAGTCAATCTGCTGCGATCCCAGCCACGCGGCGCCGGCCATCAGGCCGCACGCCACCACCAGCTTGCCGCAGAACTTGGGCCAGCCCGGCAGTGGGCGATAGATGTCGCGCCGGCGCAGGCCAGCGTACAGGAAGCCAGCGTTCAAGCAGGCGCCCAGGCCGATCGACAGCGCCAGTCCCGATACCTGCAAATACGGCACAAACAGCCAGTTCATCAGCTGGGTAGCGAGCAGCACGCCGATGGCGATGCGCACCGGCGTGCGGATGTCCTGCTGCGCGTAAAACGCCGGCGCCAGGATCTTGACCAGGATAATGCCCAGCAGGCCGGCGCAGTAGGCGATCAGCGGCCGCGCCGATTGCTGCGCCGCCTCGTCGGTGAAGGCGCCGTAATGGAACAGGGTGGCGATCATCGGCTCGGCCAGCACCGCCATGCCCACCGCCGCCGGCAGCGCCAGCAGGAAGGTCAGGCGCAGGCCCCAGTCCAGCAGTTCGGTGTATTCGCGCGGGTCGTTGTCGGCCTGCGCCTTGGACAAGCTAGGCAGCAGGATGGTGCCCAGCGCCACGCCCAGCATGGCGGTGGGGAATTCCATCAGGCGGTCGGCGTACGACAGCCAGGAAATGCTGCCTTGCGCCAGGCGCGAGGCGATGCTGGTGTTGATCATCAGGCTGATCTGCGCGGCCGACACGGCAAACACCGCCGGCCCCATTTTCTTCAGCACGCGGCGCACGCCGGGATCGCCCAGGCCGGCGGCAGGGTTCCACGACAGCGTCGGCAGCATGCCGATACGGACCAACGCCGGAATCTGGATCGCCACCTGCAGCACGCCGCCGACAAACACGGCGATGGCCATGGCGTAGATCGGCCGCTCCAGATATTGCTGCAGGAACAGCGAAGCGACGATCGACGACAGGTTCAGCAGCACCGGCGTAAAGGCCGGAATCTTGAATTCGCGCCAGGTGTTGAGCACGCCGCCGGCCAGCGCCACGAAGGCCATGAACGCGATGTAGGGGAACATCAGGCGCGTCATCCACACGGCGGCGTCGAACTCTTCGAGGCCGGTGGCGATCAGGTAGACAAACAGCGGGGAGGCTATAATACCGATCACCGTGACGATCAGCGTGGCCCACACCAGCGTGTTGGCGACATGGTCGGTCAGCTGTTTGCTGGCTTCCTGGCCTTGCTTGTTCTTGTATTCCGACAGGATCGGCACGAAGGCCTGCGAGAAGGCACCCTCGGCAAACAGGCGGCGCAGCAGGTTGGGAATGCGGAAGGCCACGATGTAGGCATCGGTCATGCCGCCGGCGCCAAAGGCACGGGCGATCAGTGTTTCACGCAGGAGGCCGGTAATCCGGGACAGCATCGTCATGCTGGAGATGGCGGAGAGTGTCTTAAGCAAGTTCATGGGACGTGATTATAGTTGCTCCTGCCGAAAAATATCGCTATAATCACAGGCTGTACAAAATTCTGTTGCGCAGACATTAATGTTTGGCAGGCAGTAGTTTGACTCACACGGTTCGCTCTGATGGCAACCTTGGACGCACCTGTTTGCCAAACATTAACGTTTGCAAACGCATCATTTACCTGTTTAGGAAATTTCATGGCAAATACCGCACAAGCGCGCAAACGCGCTCGTCAAGCAGTTAAGCAAAACGCTCATAACTCGGCTCAACGTTCGACCCTGCGTACCGCTATCAAAGCTGTGCGTAAGGCAATCCAGGCTGGCGACAAAGCTGCTGCGACCACCATCTTCCAATCGTCGGTTTCGACCATCGACAGCATCGCTGACAAGAAGATCATCCACAAAAACAAGGCAGCTCGCCACAAGAGCCGTCTGGCCGCTGCTCTGAAAGCACTGGCAGCTTAATTCCCCTCGCCGGGAAGCAAAGCAAAAAACCCGCGCTGGCTTGCCAGTGCGGGTTTTGTCGTTTGTACGCCAGGCGTATGCCCCCCGCGCGACTGAGCGCCGCGCGGGGTAAGACTCAGCGCGCCAGATCCTTCGGCGCCACCTCCATCCACTCGCCCGGCATCAGCGGATGCGTGGCCAGCGAAATGCCGCCGATGGCGGTGCGCACCAGCCGCAGCGTCGGCAGGCCCACGGCGGCCGTCATGCGCCGCACCTGGCGATTCTTGCCTTCCTGCAGCGTGATCGCCAGCCAGCTGGTCGGCTGCTCGGCGCGCTGGCGGATCGGCGGATTACGCGGCCACAGCCATTCCGGTTCGGCGATGCGCGTGGCCTTGCACGGCTGCGTCACGAAGTCGCCCAGGTCGATCGGCGCCTGCAGCCTGGCCAGCGCGGCCGCATCGGGAATTCCGTCCACCTGCACCAGGTACACCTTGGCCTCCTTGTGGTCCGGGTGCGCGATGGCGTGCTGCAGCTTGCCGTCGTCGGTCAGCAGCATCAGGCCCTCGCTGTCGTAGTCGAGCCGGCCGGCAGGGTAGATGTTGGGAATGCTCAGGTGGTCGGCCAGCGTGGCCTTGCCGTCCTGCGCCGAAAACTGGCACAGCACTTGAAACGGTTTATTAAAAAGAATCAGGGACATTATCGAAAACTGAAATTGGTGTAGGCTTGAAAACCATGGCGCCTCGCTACATACTCATGCATAATGTGAAACAAGCGTCTTATATCTTATAGAAGACCAGCAGTATCCCCACGGAGAACCACGATGTATCAACATATCAAAGTACCGGCGGACGGCCAAAAAATCACCGTCAACGCGGATTTTTCCCTGAATGTACCAGATAACCCGATCATTCCCTACATCGTGGGTGACGGCACCGGCCGCGACATCACGCCGGTGATGCTGAAAGTGGTGGATGCGGCGGTGGCCAAATCGTATGGCGGCACGCGCCAGATCAAGTGGATGGAGATCTACGGCGGCGAAAAAGCCACCCAGGTCTACGGCCCCGACGTGTGGCTGCCGGACGAGACGCTGACGGCGGTGCGCGAGTACCTGGTGTCGATCAAGGGCCCGCTGACCACGCCGGTCGGCGGCGGCATCCGTTCGCTGAACGTGGCGCTGCGTCAGCAGCTGGACCTGTACGTCTGCCTGCGTCCGGTGCGCTACTTCCCCGGCGTGCCATCGCCGCTGAAAGAGCCGGAGAAAACCAATATGGTGATCTTCCGCGAGAACTCGGAAGACATCTACGCCGGCATCGAATTCGCGCAGGGCACGGAAGGCGCCAAGCGCCTGATCGACTTCCTGGTCAAGGAAATGGGCGTCAACAAGATCCGCTTCCCTGAGACCTCCGGCCTCGGCATCAAGCCGGTGTCGGTGGAGGGCACCGAGCGCCTGATGCGCAAGGCGATCCAGTACGCCATCGACAACGACAAGCCGTCGGTGACCATCGTCCACAAGGGCAACATCATGAAGTACACCGAGGGCGGCTTCCGCGACTGGGCATACGCGCTGGCGCAAAAGGAATTCGGCGCCGAGCTGATCGATGGCGGCCCGTGGTGCAAGGTCAAGAACCCGAAGACCGGCCGCGACATCACCATCAAGGATTCGATCGCCGACGCCTTCCTGCAGCAGATCCTGCTGCGTCCGGTCGAGTACAGCGTGATCGCCACGCTGAACCTGAACGGCGACTATATTTCGGACGCGCTGGCCGCGCAGGTGGGCGGCATCGGCATCGCACCGGGCGGCAATATGTCGGACTCGGTGGCGATGTTTGAGGCGACCCACGGCACCGCGCCGAAATACGCCGGCAAGGACTACGTCAATCCGGGCTCGCTGATCCTGTCGGCCGAAATGATGCTGCGCCACATGGGCTGGACCGAGGCGGCCGACCTGATCCTCAAGGCCATGGGCCAGGCCATCACCTCCAAGCACGTCACCTACGACTTCGCGCGCCTGATGGAAAATGCGGTGCAGGTTTCGTGCTCCGGATTTGGCGACGTCATCATCGGCCAGATGGAATAAAAAATGGCGGCCCAGGCCGCCATTTCTTTTAGCGCATGCAGAGCTGCAGCGCCGTCTTCCAGTCCGGCAGATGACAGAAGCGCGTCATCAGCCGCTCGGACGACATCACCGAGAATTGCGGCCGCTGGGCCGGGGTAGGGTAGTCGGCGCTGGTGATCGGCAATACCTTGCACGGCAAGCCGGCTTCTTCAACGATGGCCTGGGTGAACTCGTGCCACGTGGTCTGGCCCTGCGCGCTCAGATGGTAGATGCCGCTGTGCTGGTCCCACCATGCGTTGCCGCCGGCGTGCGCCTGCGACAGCACCTGCGCCGTGGTATCGGCAATGGTGCGGCTCCAGGTGGGGGCGCCGTGCTGATCGGCCACCACGCGCAGCTCGTCGCGCTCCTTGGCCAGCCGCAGCATGGTCAGCAGGAAGTTCTTGCCGCGCATGCCGTACACCCAGCTGGTGCGGAAGATCAGGTGCGGAATGCCGGCGGCGGCGATCGCCTGTTCGCCGGCCAGCTTGCTGGCGCCGTAGACGTTCAATGGGCCGACCGCATCGTCCTCCACCCGCGCGCTTGGCTGCGCGCCGTCGAACACGTAGTCGGTCGAGTAGTGCACCAGCGCCGCGCCCAGTTTTTTGGCTTCCTCGGCCATCACGCCCGGCGCTTCGGCGTTGATGCGGTAGGCCAGCTCTGGTTCGCTCTCGGCCTTGTCCACCGCCGTGTAGGCGGCCGGATTGACGATCAGCTGCGGCTTGACGCTGCGGATCACCTCGCGCACCTGGTCCAGGTTGGACAGGTCCATCACGTTGCGGTCCACCGCCACCACCTCGCCCACGCCTTGCAGGCTGCGCGCCAGTTCGTAACCGACCTGGCCGGTGCTGCCGGTCAGCAGCACCTTCATGCGAACACCTCGGCGTTGGCCAGCAGGGCCGCCGCCGCATCCTTGCCGGACAACAGCGGCGCCGCATCCAGCGCCGGCCAGTCGATGCCGATCGTCGGGTCGTTCCACAGAATGGCGCGCTCGTGCTCGGGCGCCCAGTAGTCGGTGGTCTTGTACAGGAACTCGGCGGAGTCGGAGGTCACCACGAAACCATGGGCGAAGCCTGGCGGAATCCAGACCTGGCGCTTGTTCTCGGCCGACAGCTCGATGCCGAACCACTGGCCGAAGGTCGGCGAGCTCTTGCGGATATCGACCGCGACATCGAACACCGAACCTGCGGTGGCGCGCACCAGCTTGCCCTGGGCCTGCTGGATCTGGTAGTGCAGGCCGCGCAGCACGCCTTTGGACGAGCGCGAGTGGTTGTCCTGCACGAAGTCGCCGGTAAAGCCGGTCAGCTCGGCAAAGCGTTTGGCGTTGAAACTCTCAAAGAAAAAACCACGGTCATCGCCAAAGACTTTCGGCTCCAGCACCAGCAGACCTTCCAGTGGCGTCTTAATCACATTCATCGTTGTACCACCTTATCTTCCAAAATTTGCAGCAAATACTGGCCATAATTGTTTTTCTTCAGCGGCTCGGCCAGCTTGCGCAGCTGGTCGGCGTTGATATAGCCCTTGCGATAGGCGATCTCTTCCGGGCAGGCCACTTTCAGGCCCTGGCGTTTTTCTATCGTGGCGATGAACTGGCCGGCTTCCAGCAGCGAATCGTGGGTGCCGGTGTCCAGCCAGGCCATGCCGCGGCCCATGACTTCCACGTTGAGCTCGCGCTTTTCGAGGTACACCTTGTTGACGTCGGTGATTTCCAGCTCGCCGCGCGCCGATGGCTTGATGCTGGCAGCGATATCGCACACCTGATTGTCGTAGAAGTACAGGCCGGTGACGGCGTAGTTGGACTTCGGCTGTTTCGGTTTTTCCTCGATCGAGACGGCGGTGCGGTCACCATCGAACTCGACCACGCCGTAACGCTCCGGATCCTGCACGTGGTAGGCGAACACGGTGGCGCCGTCGGTCTGCTCGGTGGCGTGGCGCAGCAGCGCATCGAGGTCGTTGCCGTAGTAGATGTTATCGCCGAGGATCAGCGCCGACGGCGAGTCGCCGACGAATTCCTTGCCGATGATGAAGGCCTGCGCCAGGCCGTCCGGCGAGGGCTGCACCGCGTAGCTGATGCTGATGCCCCATTGGCCGCCGTCGCCCAGCAGATCCTTGAAGCGTGGCGTGTCTTGCGGCGTGGAAATGATCAGCACCTCGCGGATGCCTGCCAGCATCAGCGTGGTCAACGGGTGATAGATCATCGGCTTGTCGTAGATCGGCAACAGCTGCTTGGAAACGCTCATCGTCACCGGGTACAGCCGGGTGCCGGATCCGCCTGCCAGGATGATGCCCTTACGATTGGAAACTGGTGTGCTCATTGCTGGCCCTCGCGGTTAAAGTAATTGGTTTCCACCCACTTGGCGTAGCTGCCTGACTGCACGTCGGCCACCCAGGCCTGGTTGTCCAGGTACCACTGCACCGTTTTGGCGATGCCGCTCTGGAAGGTCTCGGCCGGTTTCCAGCCCAGCTCGCGTTCCAGCTTGCGCGCGTCGATGGCGTAGCGGCGGTCGTGGCCGGGACGGTCCTTGACGAAGGTAATCTGGTCGCGGTAGCTGCCTTCGGCCTTCGGCTTCAGCTTGTCCAGCATGTCGCACAGCGTGTGCACCACGTCCAGGTTGGCCATTTCGTTCCAGCCGCCGACGTTGTAGGTCTCGCCCAGGCGGCCCGCTTCCAGCACGCGGCGGATGGCGGCGGCGTGGTCGGTGACGTACAGCCAGTCGCGCACCTGCTGACCGTCGCCGTAGATCGGCAGCGGCTTGCCGGCTTGCGCATTGGCGATGATCAGCGGGATCAGTTTTTCCGGGAAGTGGTAAGGACCGTAGTTGTTGGAGCAGTTGGTGGTCAGCACCGGCAGGCCGTAGGTATGGAAGTACGAACGCACCAGGTGGTCCGAGGAGGCTTTTGATGCCGAGTATGGGCTGTTCGGCGCAAACGCGGTGGTTTCGCTGAACGGCGCGTCGTCCGGGCCCAGGGTGCCGTAGACCTCGTCGGTGGAGACGTGCAGGAAGCGGAACGCCGCCTTCTCGTCATCCGGCAGCGCCGACCAGTAGGCGCGCGCCGCTTCCAGCAGGCTGAAGGTGCCGTTAATGTTGGTATTGATAAATTCGCCCGGCCCCAGGATGGAGCGGTCGACGTGGCTTTCGGCCGCGAAGTGCACCACCGCGCGCGGTTTGTGTTGCTGGAACAACGCCAGCACCTGGGCCTGGTCGCAGATGTCGCCGCGCACAAAGGTATGGCGCGCATCCTGTTTCAGCGAGGCCAGATTGTTCAGATTGCCCGCATAAGTCAACTTGTCGAAGTTGAGAACCGGCTCATCGGACTGGGCCAGCCAGTCGAGCACAAAGTTGGAACCAATAAAACCTGCGCCACCCGTCACAAAAATCATTTGTCATTCCCGCATGAAAGTTGAATTAGTTGTAAGCGTGATTTTACGACAAACCATTCTTGCACTGCACAAAAAAACTCAATTAAACACACCCTTGCATGGTGCATGGTTGTGGTTCACACAACACAGATCGTGGAAGGGGGGGGGCTGAATGAACAACGGCCCGGACGAAATGAATCGACCGGGCCGTAGGGCTGTTCTCCGGAGTGCGGAGTGCAGGAGGCTGAAATTAGCCAGCCTGGATATTGGAAGCTTGCTTGCCTTTAGGGCCTTGCGTGACTTCGAACTGAACTTTTTGACCTTCTTTCAAGGTCTTAAAACCGTTCATGTTGATTGCGGAGAAGTGAGCGAACAAATCTTCGCCGCCGTCATCTGGAGTGATGAAGCCAAAGCCTTTGGAATCATTGAACCACTTAACAGTACCAGTTGCCATAAAAAGAACTTTCTAAATTAAAACAGATCACACGAGCCATAAAAGCAAGAAGCTTCCTGCCCCTCTCCTCACGCCCACTTCTTATCAACATGTACATTTCTGCACGGAGCCGATAAACGCATTGTTAGCGGACCAAATTTGAAAGTCAAGCAGATTTGTATGCATTTTGCTACTTTTCCCACGGTGGGTGAATTTGCAACTCTTGATTTTGCGGAATAGGGCGCCATCTGCGTCAAGTTCAGAAAACGCGTAAGATGGAAAACAATTGGATATGTGCAGCGAAATGCACATTGCATCAACCCCGAAAGCATTAGAATATAAGCGTATGGCAACCAAGCATGACACCGATACCGTCCTGGAAAGGCAAGCGCTGAAACCGCCACCCCTGTATCAAGTGGCGTTGCTGAATGACGACTACACCCCGATGGAGTTTGTGGTCGCCGTGATCCAGGAGTATTTCAATAAAGACCGTGAAACAGCCACGCAAATAATGCTCAGTGTTCACCGCTATGGCAAAGGAGTGTGCGGCGTGTTCTCAAAAGATATAGCCTGTACCAAAGTGGAGTTTGTGTTAACGCATGCGCGCAAGGCAGGCCACCCCCTGCAATGCGTGATGGAGGAAGTATGATTGCGCAGGAATTGGAAGTAAGTTTGCACATGGCGTTTGTCGAAGCCCGACAGGCGCGCCACGAATTCATCACGGTGGAGCACTTGCTGCTGGCCTTGCTGGACAACCCTTCGGCTGCCGAAGTGTTGCGCGCATGCGCCGTCAACATTGAAGATCTGCGCAAAACCCTGACCAATTTTATTGGCGATAACACCCCGACCGTGCCGGGCACGGGTGAGGTCGATACCCAGCCGACGCTCGGTTTCCAGCGCGTGATCCAGCGCGCCATCATGCATGTCCAGTCCGCCTCGAATGGCAAGAAGGAAGTCACCGGCGCCAATGTGCTGGTGGCCATCTTCGGCGAAAAAGACTCGCACGCGGTGTACTACCTGCACCAGCAGGGCGTGACCCGCCTGGACGTGGTCAACTTCATCTCGCACGGCGTGCGCAAGGACCAGCAGACCGACACCGCCAAGGCGTCGGAAGGCGTGGAAGAGGGCGCTCCGGGCGGCGAAGGCCAGACCAAGGAAAGCCCGCTCGACCAGTTCACCCAGAACCTCAACAAGTCGGCCGCCGACGGCAAGATCGATCCGCTGATCGGCCGCGAGGACGAGGTCGACCGCGTGATCCAGATCCTGTGCCGCCGCCGCAAGAACAATCCGCTGCTGGTGGGCGAAGCCGGCGTCGGCAAGACCGCCATCGCCGAAGGCCTGGCCTACCGCATCACGCAAGGCGACGTGCCGGAAATCCTGCAGAATGCCGTCGTGTATTCGCTGGACATGGGCGCGCTGCTGGCCGGCACCAAGTACCGCGGCGACTTCGAACAGCGCCTCAAGGCCGTCCTCAAGCAATTGAAGGACAACCCGCACGGCATCCTGTTCATCGACGAGATCCACACCATCATCGGCGCCGGCTCGGCCTCGGGCGGCACGCTGGACGCGTCCAACCTGCTGAAGCCAGCCCTGGCCAACGGCCAGCTGAAATGCGTCGGCGCGACCACCTACACGGAATTCCGTGGCGTGTTCGAGAAGGACCACGCGTTGAGCCGCCGCTTCCAGAAAGTCGACGTCAATGAACCGACCGTCGAGCAGACCGTGCAGATCCTGCGCGGCCTGAAGTCGCGCTTCGAAGAGCACCATGGCGTGAAATACTCGTCGTCGGCGCTGTCGACCGCGGCCGAGCTGGCGGCGCGCTTCATCAACGACCGCCACCTGCCGGACAAGGCCATCGACGTCATCGACGAAGCCGGTGCGGCGCAACGCATCCTGCCGAAGTCGAAGCAGAAGAAAACCATCGGCAAGACCGAGATCGAGGACATCATCTCCAAGATCGCGCGCATCCCGCCGCAAACCGTCAACCAGGACGACCGCAGCAAGCTGCAGACCATCGACCGCGACCTGCGCAACGTGGTGTTCGGCCAGGATCCGGCGATCGAAGCGCTGGCCTCGGCGATCAAGATGGCGCGTGCCGGCCTGGGCAAAACCGACAAGCCGATCGGCTCCTTCCTGTTCTCCGGTCCGACCGGCGTCGGCAAGACCGAGGTGGCGAAACAGCTGGCGTTCATCCTCGGCGTCGAGCTGGTGCGCTTCGACATGTCGGAATACATGGAGCGTCACGCCGTGTCGCGCCTGATCGGCGCGCCGCCGGGCTACGTTGGTTTCGACCAGGGCGGCCTGCTGACCGAAGCCATCACCAAGAAACCGCACACGGTGCTGCTGCTGGATGAGATTGAAAAAGCCCATCCGGACATCTTTAACATCCTGCTGCAGGTGATGGACCACGGCACGCTAACCGACAACAACGGACGCAAGGCCGACTTCCGCAACGTGATCATCATCATGACCACCAACGCGGGCGCCGAGAGCTTGCAGAAGTCGTCGATCGGTTTCACGAACACCAAGCAGGCCGGCGACGAGATGGGCGACATCAAGCGCATGTTCACGCCCGAGTTCCGCAACCGTCTGGATGCGATCATCAGCTTCCGCGCGCTGGACGAGGAAATCATCCTGCGCGTGGTCGACAAGTTCCTGATGCAGCTGGAAGAGCAGCTGCACGAGAAAAAAGTCGAAGCGATCTTCACCGAGAAGCTGCGTGCTTTCCTGGCGAAGAAAGGCTTCGATCCGCTGATGGGTGCGCGTCCGATGTCGCGCCTGATCCAGGACATGATCCGCAAGGCGCTGGCCGACGAGCTGCTGTTCGGCCGTCTGGTCGCCGGCGGCAAGGTCACCGTGGATCTGGACGACAAGGACAACGTCAAGCTGGAGTTCCCGGAACCGCCGGACGCCGCACCGGCGCCGCCGCCGGAGACGGTTGAAGTCGAGTAAGCAAAAAGCCCGCAGAACGCGGGCTTTTTTTTTATCCCCGGCCGCAGCGGTGTGCGGGTTGCATGGGTGCCGCGTGCTTTTAAAGCGGCCTGCAACGTCAACCCCAACAGGGCAACGATCTGTGCCAGAATTGTCGATCCATACGACAACCTATGACACTGTCCCATGAACCTGTCCCGTCCACTTGCCTTGATGCTGATGTCCGCCGGTCTGCTGTCTTCCGCCAGCGCCGCCGATGCCTATTACCGCTATCCCGCCATCCGCGGCGACAGCGTGGTGTTCACCGCCGAGGGCGACCTGTGGCGCACCGGCGTCCATGGCGGCCAGGCCCAGCGTCTGACCACGCATCCGGCGGCCGAGACCAACGCCGCCATCTCGCGCGACGGCCAGTGGGTGGCTTTCTCGGCCGCCTAC
The DNA here is from genome assembly GCF_009674565.1 of Duganella aquatilis. Taxonomy (GTDB): domain Bacteria; phylum Pseudomonadota; class Gammaproteobacteria; order Burkholderiales; family Burkholderiaceae_D; genus Rugamonas; species Rugamonas aquatilis. The sequence continues at coordinate 48,381 of NZ_WKJL01000015.1, read as the reverse complement.
GAAGGCGCGCAGGAAGCCTATGTGATGCCGCTGGCGGGCGGCCTGCCCAAGCGCATCACGTTTGAAAACGGCGCCGTCTCGGTGCTGGGCTGGAGCGCGCAGGGCGAGGTGTTGGTCAGCATGGCGGGCGGCACCGGACCGGGCCGCAGTTTCGTCATCGCCGCCGTCAAGCCGGACACGCTGCAACGCCGCATCTTCCCGCTGGCCGACGCCAACGACGCCGTGCTCGACGACGCCGGCAAGACGCTGTACTTCACCCGTAACGGCCTGGCGCTGACCAACGACAACGTCAAGCTGTATCGCGGCGGCGCCACCGCGCAGCTGTGGCGCTACGATGTCGGCGGCAACGGCGAAGCGGTGCAGCTGCTGGCCGCCGACACCGGCAACAACAAGCGCCCGATGTGGTGGCAGGGCCGCCTGTACTTCATCAGCGACCGTGGCGGCTCCGACAATCTGTGGACCATGGCCGCCGACGGCAGCGATCCGCGCCAGCTGACCCAATACGCCGACTGGGACGTGCGCAACGCCGCCATGGGCGATGGCCGCATCGCCTACCAGCTGGGCGCCGACCTGCACGTGCTGGACCTGGCCAGCAACAAGGATGAACAGCTGGCCGTCAGCCTGGTGTCGGACTTCGACCAGCAGCGCGCACGCCAGATCCGCTCGCCGCTGGAAAGCCTGACCAATGTGCAGATCGCCGGCAAGTTCGAACGCCTGGTGCTGACCGCGCGCGGCCGCGTCAGTGTGGCCGGCACCGGCGTGCAGCGTCGCGTGGAAATCGCCATACCGGAAGGCTCGCGCGCGCGCGAGGCGGTGTTCAGCCACGACGATAAATCGATCTACGCCATCGTCGACACCACCGGCGAAAACGAAATCTGGAAATTCGCCGCCGACGGTTCCGGCAAGGGCGAGCAGCTGACCAGGGACGGTACCAACCACCGCTGGAAGCTGTACCCGTCGCCGGACGGCCGCTGGCTGGGCCACACCGACAAGAAGGGCCGCTTCTGGCTGCTGGACCTGGCCACCAAGGCCAACACCATCATCGACGATGCCGGCAAGTCCGGCGCCGGCGAGTACGAGGAAATCCAGTGGTCGCCGGACAGCAGGAACCTGGCGCTGGTCCGCGCCGGCAGCACCGAGCAGCGCGACCAGATCGGCCTGTTCAACCTCGACACCAAGCAACTGAACTTCGTCACCAGCGACCGCTATACCTCGCGCTCGCCGGTGTTTTCGCCGGACGGCAAATGGCTGTACTTCCTGTCGGCCCGTAACTTCACGCTGGCCAACGGCTCGCCGTGGGGCGACCGCAACATGGGGCCGGTGTTCGACAAGCGCACCGGCATCTACGCGCTGGCGCTGCAGCCGGAGAACCGCTTCCCGTTCAAGCCGGACGATGAACTGAGCAAGCCGGCCGACAAGCCGGCCGAAGGCGCCACCGAGCAGGCGGCCGAGAAGGCGGCGGAAAAAGCCGTCGCCAAGGCCGCGCCCAAGCCGGCCGGCAAAGCGCTGCCGGCCATCGTCTACGCCGGCCTGGCCGAGCGCCTGTACGAAGTGCATCTGCCGCCCGGTAATTACAGCGGCCTGCAGATCGACGACAAGCGCCTGTACTTCATCGACGCCGACGGCGCCGATGGCAAGGCCGCGCTGAAAACGCTGGCCGTCGCCAGCAATGATCCGAAGGCGGAAGTGTTCGCGGCCAATGTGCGCGAGTTCGACCTGTCCGCCGACCGCAAGCACGTCTACTACCGCACCATCGCCGCCAACGGTCCGGGCGACATGCTGGTGGTGGAAGCGGGCGCCAAGGCGCCAACCGACACCAGTAAGGCCAGGGTCAAGGTGGACGACTGGACCTTCACCTCCAATCCGCGCCTGGAATGGAAGCAGATGTTCAACGACGCCTGGCGCATGCACCGCGACTTCCTCTACGACGTCAAGATGCGCGGCGCCGACTGGCCTGCCGTGCGCGCCAAGTACGCGCCGCTGGTGGACCGCGTGACCGACCGCGCGGAGCTGGACGACGTGCTGGGCATGATGATCAGCGAAGTCGGCGCGCTGCACTCGCAGATCCGTCCCGGCGACATCCGCAAGCCGGCGCCGGAAGGCGTGCCGGCCGGCCTGGGGGCGCTGCTGACGCGCACCGCCGACGGCTACCGCGTCGACCATGTCTACGCCAGCGAACCGGAACTGCCGTCGCAACGCGGTCCGCTGGCGCAAGCCGGCGTGGACGTGAAGGAGGGCGACGTCATCACCGCCGTCAACGGCAAGCCGGTGCTGGAGGCGCGCGACATCGCCGACCTGTTGCTGAACCAGGCCGACAAGCAGGTGCTGTTGCAGGTGAAGCGTAAGAACGACACGCGCCAGGTGATCGTGCTGCCGGTGAACATGGCCAAACAGTTCGGCCTGCGCTACAGCGACTGGGAACAATCGCGCGCACGCCAGGTGGAAGCCGCGTCCAAGGGCCGCATCGGCTACCTGCACCTGCGCGCCATGGGGCCGGCGGACATCGCCTCGTTCGCGCGCGACTTCTACGCCAACGTCAACCGCGAGGGCCTGATCATCGACGTCCGCCGCAACAACGGCGGCAATATCGACAGCTGGATCATCGAGAAGCTGCTGCGCAAGGCGTGGGCGTTCTGGGCGCCGCCGGGCGTGGCGCCGTCGCCGAACATGCAGAACACCTTCCGCGGCCACCTGGTGGTGCTGGTGGATGAATACACTTACTCGGACGGCGAGACCTTCGCCGCCGGCATCAAGTCGCTGGGACTGGCGCCGCTGGTCGGCAAGCGCACCGCCGGCGCCGGCGTCTGGCTCAGCGATAACAACCGCCTGAGCGACAACGGCATGGCGCGCGTGGCGCAGATGGGCCAGTTCCACGCCGAAGACGGCCAGTGGCTGATCGAAGGCGTGGGCGTGACGCCGGACGTGGTGGTCGACAATCCGCCGCACGCCACCTACCAGGGCCAGGACCGCCAGCTGGAAGTGGCGCTGGAACTGCTGGACAAAAAGCTGAAGGAGCAGCCGGTCAAGCCGTACACGCCGCAGGTGATCCCTGGCCTGAATGTCCGGAAGTGAACAGTGTCGGCTCGCGGCCGGCGTTCATTTCCGCACACCGCGCCGCCGCCAGCGCCTGAATCCATGTGGCATGGAGTTTGCAATCTGACCTGACAAACTCACAACAAACGGGACATACATGGACTTTCGCATCGGCTGGCGCACACTGATACAGGAACCGGCATACACGCTGGCGGTCATGCTCGGACTGAGCGCGGGCCTGGCGGCGTGCCTGCTGCTGCTTGGCTTTGTGCGCTACTCGCTGGAGTACGATGCCTCGGTGCCGGACGTGGACAATATCTACGTGGTCCGCCACCGCTTCAATGTCGATCCCACCGAGCCGCTGTACGACCTGGCGCCGATGTTCCTGCGGAACGCGGCGCTGAAGATGCCTGGCGTGGTCGATGCCACGACCTACATTCCGGCGCGCGAAGAGGTCATGCCGATCGCAGTCCGCATCGACCGCAAGATGCTGCGCGTGCGCGCGCTGGTCGTGCTGCCCGGCTTTGAGCGCATACTGGGCCTGCGCGCGCTGCACGGCGACCTGCCCGGCGCGCTGGAACGTCCCGACCGCATCGTGCTGACCGAGGCGACGGCGCTGCGCTACTTCGGCGCCGCCGACGTGGTCGGCCGCATCGTCCACATGGAAGGCAAGCCGCAGCAGGTGGGGGCCGTTGTCGCCACGCCGCCGTCGAACACCACCATTCCGTTCGAGATGCTGTTTGGGGTGAACTCCACCTTCGCCGAAGAGGTGCGCCACGAGATGGTGACCGGCGAGCACGGATGGATCGGCAAGATACTGATACGCGTCCGCCCCGGCACCTCGATCTCCGCGCTGACCGACAGCCTGCAACAGGTGGTGGACCACACGCCCAGCGTGCAAAGTTTCCCCGCCGAGGTGATGGCGCGCCTGGGCAAGCGCAAGACCATGGACATCTCCCTGTCGCCACTGCGTGGCGCCTATTTCACGCAGAACCTGCGCAGCACCATCGCGCTGGTGGGCGACCGTGGCGATCCGGTGGTGATCGCCGGACTGGCCGCCATCGCCGTGCTGATACTGGTGCTGGCGGCGATCAACTACGTCAACCTGACCACGGTGCGTGTGCTGCGCCGCCAGCGCGAGGTGGCGATGCGCAAGGTGCTTGGCGCCGGCCTGTCGCAGCTGGCGTTGCAGTTCATGCTGGAGTCGCTGCTGGTGTCGATGTTGGCCACGGCGCTGGGACTGCTGCTGGCCTGGCTGGCGCTGCCGGTGTTTTCGGAGCTGGTGAATCGACAGCTGGACGACCTGTTCACGGCATCGAATATCGCGGCGGCCTTCGGCATCGGCGCCTTGCTGGGCGTGGTGAGCGCGATTTATCCCGCCGTGATTGCGCTGCGCGTGCACCCGACGCAGGTGCTGGCCGGTCGTCCCGGCACCGAGTCTGGCGCCAGCATGCGGCTGCGGCGCGTGCTGACGGTGATACAGATCGCGGCGGCCATGGGCCTGGCCGGCGTCAGTATCGCCATCGCCTGGCAAACGCATTACGCGCTGACGTCGTCGCCCGGTTTCGACCCGGCGCCGCTGCTGGTGGTGGACATGCCGGAGCGCGTCAAGGACAGCCCGACGGCACATGGATTCTATACCGCGCTGTCGGCGCAGACCGGCGTGGACGGCGTGGCCGTGTCGGACGATCCGGTCGGGCGTCTGGACTGGAGCTGGTCGCGCGACCTGCAACGTCCCGGCGGCCAGGCGGCGACCATGGAGATGAAGTCGGTCAGCACGAATTTCTTCGAGCAGTTGCGCGTCCAGCCGGTGGCGGGGCGCCTGTTCAAACGGGGCGTGGATGCCGACGATGACCTTGTGCCGGTGGTGATCAACGCCATCGCCGCGCGCGCGCTCGGCTTCGCGTCGCCGCAGGCGGCGGTGGGCGAAACGGTGTTGTTCACGGGCTTCGACAACAAGACCATCCGCAAGACCATCGTCGGCATCGCCCCGGAGTTGCGTTTCCGTTCGCTGCGCGAAGCGCCGCGCGCCACCGCCTACGAATTGCGCACCGCCGGCGCCTCGCTGACCGTGCGCGTGCATGGACCGATGGCGGACATCGAGCGCGCGGTGCGCGAGCTGTGGCCGCGCTACTTCCCTGAATCGCTGCTGCGCATGCACCGCGCCGACGAGGTGCTGGCCGTGAATTACGCCGAGGATGCGCGCATGGCCAAGCTGCTGGCCAGCGCCACCTGCCTGGCGCTGATCATCGCCGGCGTCGGCACCTACGTTTTGTCCGCCAACACCGTGCAGCGCCGTGCCAGGGAAATCGTGCTGCGCAAGCTGCACGGCGCGCGGCGCGGCGACATTGGCCTGCTGGTGCTGCGCGAGATCGGCACGCTGATACTGATCGCCGCCGCGATCGGCCTGCCGCTGGCGGCGATCGCCATCCAGCGTTACCTGGCCGGCTATGTCGAACACGCACCGGTCGGCTACTGGACCTTGCTGTTCGCGCTGGCGCTGACGCTGGTGATCGCGATCAGCGCCATCAGCCGCCACGCGTGGCTGGCCATGCGCCTGTCGCCGGTGGAGGCGCTGCGCAGTTGATCCATCTGGCGCTGTCGTACAATGTCGCCAAATGATAAATATAACGACAAACGTCAAACCTTCTTCCCACATCCGCCGCCGCCAGACCTTGGCCCTTGTACTGCTGGTGGTCTGCGGCGTGATCAACTACCTGGATCGCGCCACGCTGGCGGTGGCCAATGAATACATCCGCGCCGATCTGGGCCTGTCGCTGGGCCAAATGGGCTTGCTGCTGTCGGCCTTTTCGTGGAGCTACGCCTTGTGCCAGCTGCCGGTTGGCGCGCTGGTGGACAGGACCGGACCGCGCTGGCTGCTCGGCATCGGCCTGGTGGTGTGGTCGGTGGCGCAGGCGGCCGGTGGGCTGGCCTCGACCTTCGGCTGGTTCGTCATCGCCCGCATAGCGCTGGGCATCGGCGAGGCGCCGCAGTTTCCGTCGGCGGCGCGGGTGGTCAGCAACTGGTTCCCGGTCCGTGCGCGCGGCACGCCGACCGGCATCTTCAATTCCGCGTCTCCGCTCGGCGTGGCGCTGGCGCCTCTGTGCCTGCCGCCGCTGATTGCCGCGACCAGCTGGCACTGGGCCTTCTTCGCCACCGGCGCGATGGGACTGGTGGCGGCGGTGGTCTGGCTGGCGCTGTACCGCGATCCGGTGCACCAGCAAATGAGCGCGGAGGAACGCGCCTACCTTGAAGTGAAAGCGTCGCGCGCCGCCGCGCCCAAAGCGGATTCCGCTTCGTGGCTGGCGCTGTTCCGCTATCGCACCACGTGGGGCATGATGCTGGGCTTCTTCGGATCGGTGTACCTCAACTGGGTCTACCTGACCTGGCTGCCGGGCTATTTGCGCACGGAGCGGCACATGGAGTTCGCCCACGTCGGCATCGCCGCCGCCATTCCCTTCCTGTGCGGCTTTGCCGGCGCGCTGGTTGCCGGCTGGGCGTCGGACCGTGTGGCGCAAGGCGCGGCATCGCCGCTGCTGGGGCGTCGCAACGCGGTGGTCGCATCCACGCTGGGCATGGTGGCGTTCACGATCCCGGCGGCGCTGGTCGAGAGCAATGTGGCGGCGGTGGCCTGCATCGCCATCGTCATCTTCCTGGCCAACGCCTCGTCGGCATGTGCCTGGTCGCTGGCGACGGTGGCGGCGCCGCCGAGCCGCATCGCCTCGCTGGGCGCGCTGCAAAACTTCGGCGGCTTCCTCGGCGGCGCGCTGGCGCCGGTGCTGACCGGCTACATCGCGCAGTCCTGGTCCTTCGTGCCGGCGCTGTTGACCGGCGCCGGTATCGCCTTCCTCGGCGCCATGTCGTACCGCTACCTGGTGGTGCGGCCGATTCCCGAACTATAGACTGGTCAGCGCCTTGAACTGCGCGGCGCGGCGGCGCGAAACCTCCACCTGCAGCTGGTCGCGCAGCGTCAGATCCAGGCCGCCGGCGTCATTCGGCTCGACCTGTTCGACGTAATCGAGATTGATGATGTGGCGGCGATTGGCGCGGAAGAATTGCTGCGGATCGAGCTTGTCCTCCAGCTGGTTCAATGAGCGCAGCATCAGCGGCTGCTGGCGCTCGAAGTACACGCGGGTGTAATTGCCTTCGGATTCAAACAGGCGGATGTCCTGCACGGCGACAAACCAGCATCGCCCGCCATCCTTGATGAACAGCTTTTTCGGCGCGGCGGCTGCCGCCGTGCTTTGATGCCGTACCGCGCAGCGCTGCAAGGCCGAGGCCATGCGCGCCGCCTGGATCGGCTTTTGCAGATAATCCAGCGCATTCACTTCGAACGCCTGCAAGGCGTATTGGTCGAAGGCGGTGGTGAAGATCACCTCCGGCGCTTCCTCCAGCGACGCCAGCATGTCGAAGCCGGAGCCGCCGGGCATTTGCACGTCGAGAAAAATCAGGTCCGGCTTGAGCGCGGCGATCTGCTGCACGCCGTCGGCGGCGTTGACCGCTTCACCCACAATCTCCACGTCAGGATGCGCCGCCAGCAGGCGACGCAGCTCGGCCCGCGCCAGGCGCTCGTCGTCGATCAGTAATGCCCGCATCAGGCGGCCTCCGGTAAAGTCATGGTGGCGCGTACCCAGCCACTGTTTTCAGATAAATCCAGCTGCGCGTTTTCGCCCAGGGCCAGCGCCAGCCGCTTGCGCGTATTGACCAAGCCCACCTTGGTGGAATTCGCGAATGGTACAATCGCGCCCAGGTTGGCGATCTCGATATGTACCGCGCCGTTGTCCATGCGCTCCGCGCGGATGCGGATGTCGCTGCCGGTGGGACTGGCCTCGACGCCGTACTTGACGGCGTTTTCCACCAGCGTCTGCAAGGCCATCGGCGGAATGCGCACCTGTTCCAGGCCCATGCCGATTTCCACGCTGACGCGCATGCGTTCCTCGAAGCGGATCTTCTCGATCGACAGGTAAGCCTGCACCGCCTCGATCTCCGTCGACAGTGGCACCGTGTCGTGATGGCCTGATTGCAGCGCGTAGCGCATCACGCTGGCCAGTTGGTCGATCATTTGCGCCGCCGCATCCGGTTCTTCGTAAATCAGCGCGCGCACGCTGTTCATGCTGTTGAAGAAGAAGTGCGGATTGACCTGCGCCTGCAAGGCGCGCAGCTCGGCGTCCTTGGCGGCGACTTCCAGTCGCAGCGCTTCCGACTCCGCGCGGTTGGCGCGGCGCAGCGACAGCACCGCCATGTAGAAGATATTCCACACCATGTGCACCGCCCACCAGGACAGCAGCGCGCCGGGCAGCCAATCCATCCCGTGCGACATGGTCGACGGCATCAGCACGACGTAGCCCAGATACTGCACGGCGGTATGCAAGGTTCCCAGCACAAGGATCGCACACAGCACCAGCTTCCATCCGGTGCGCCGGCCGTTGCGGATGCGCCGCTTGAGCAGCCGGTGCCACAGGTCGGAGATGATGATGCCGCTCACCGCGCCCCAGCAGGTCACCCACATCAGGCCGGGCACACGGGTGGCGCCCATGGCGAAGGAGAACAGTGGCAGGAAGCCCCAGCCGGCCAGCTGGAAGATCCAGTACCAGTTCAGGCGTGCTATCAGGGGACGGTTTGCGGTCATGGCGATCAATTCGATCAATTCAGGAAGTTGTCGATGCGATCATACATCCAGCTTGGATCGTCGTACATGATGAAATGGCGGGCGCTGTCCGCCATCTCCACGCGCACGCCGGGCAGCTTGGCATACTGCGTGGTGTAGACGGCGGTGATGGCTTCCTTGGGCGCGTAATCCTTGTAGGCGATCCAGGTACCCATCACCAGCGTCGGCGCCTTGATGCGGCTGACGTCGTCGCGCAGGTCGGCCGCCATCAGCTCCGTCATGCTGCTGATGACGGTGTCGCGGTCCGACGCTTTGCCGGCATTCAGCGCGCGGTCGATGTCTTCCTGCCTGGTGATCATGGTGCGCAGCGTGCGTAACTGGTTGGCGCGGAAGGTTTCGGCGTCCAGCGCCTTCATGCTGGCGGCCATGCCGTCGGCCATTTGCTTGAGCTGTGCGCGGGTGATGTTCGGCGCCTGCGTGGCGCCCAGCGCCGGCAGCGAATCGACGATGACCAGCCGGCCCACCTGTTCAGGATGATCCGCCGCCAGCTTCATGCCGAGATAGCCGCCCAGGCTGTGGCCGATGACGACCGGGTGATCGAACTTGTTGTCGGCGATGTAGGCGCTCAGCTGCTGCTCGGCCGCCGGCAGCAGCGGCTCCTGGATGGCGGGCTGGCCGGCGAAACCGGCCAGTGTCAGCACGTGGCACTGATGCTTGCCGCTGGCGCAGTAGTGCGCCACCGTGCCGTCCCACACGCTGCCGGATGACGCCAGGCCGGGAATCAGGATGATCGGCGCGCCGGAGCCGGTCACGTCGACTTTGAAGGCGGGATGGTCGGCTGCGGCGGCATGGCCCAGCATCAGCGTAGCGGCAACAGCGGCGATGGTTTTGATCAGCATGGCGTTCTCCGTTGGTGAGTAAGTGGAGCCATGCTATCGGCGCCGCCGGCATGCGGCGACGCCTTTGGGATGAGCGGTTTTCTAGCTGGATGAGCGGTTGCGCCGAGTTCGCAGCGTGATGGCGTCGAACACGCCGTCGCGCAGCAGCAGCGCGTGTCCCAGGCCGGCGACGATGTGGCCGATGATCAGCAGGAAGAAGGCTTCGCCCAGCAAGGTGTGCAGCGCGCGCAGCGTCACATAATGCGCCAGGTTGGGCGCCAGCAGCGGCGGCAGCGGCCAGCCGGCGATGAGCGGCAGCGGGAAGCCGCCGGCCGACAGCATGGCCCAGCCGATCAGCGGCATCGCCAGCATGCAGCCGTACAGCAGCCAGTGCGAGGCGTGCGCCGCCAGGCGGATGGGCGCCGGCACGCTGGCCGGCAGCGGCGGCGTCTTGCCGGCGAGGCGCAGCAGCAGGCGCAGGACCGCCAGCACCAGCAGCGCCACGCCCAGCGGCTTGTGCAGATTGACCAGCGTGACGTGCCAGGAAGAGACGGTGGTGACCATGCCGGTGCCGATCAGCAGCATGGCGATCAATAACGGCGCCATGGCCCAGTGAAGCAGGCGCACGGCCAGGGAGAAGCGTTGGGGTGTCATGGCGTGTCCTTATTTCGCATGCAGCGCGGCTTGTTCGCGGGCGCGCAGGTTGAACGAACTGTCGTAGGCGCCGGAGCGCGCGGCCAGCAGCGGATCGTCGGACACCTTGATCCCGCTCGGCAGGATCGTCGGGTCGAAGTTGATGTCGCGGCATGGGCCGTCGTCCTGGGCGGCCGCGCGCTCCAGCGTCAGCACGCCGGCGTCGACCACCGGGCGGTCCGCAGGCCAGGCGACGGTGGCGTCGTTGACCTGATCTCCCGCCTGCGCCAGTTGCAGTTGCAGATGCCAGCGCGCCGTACCGTTTTGCAGGCGCGCGATCAGTTCATCCTGCAGGGCGTTCGGCGCCGTGACGCCCGGCGGCAGCTGGTCGTAAGCCGCATCCGGCGTCACCGACCAGCGTGCGAGCTGGATGCGTCCGCTGCCGTCCACCAGCTTGAAGGCGTTGATGCTGTAGAAGGTGGAGTTGATGAAGGACGACGATGGCGGATTCGCCTTGAGCCATTGGCGGAAGGGAGCGGTTTCCGGATGCGCCTTGAAGAAGGCCTGTAGTCTGGCGCCGTCCGGCTTGCCGGTGGCGGGATCGGGACGCGCCGCCTGAAGGCTTTCGTAAAACGCCTGCGGCGTGTTGACGATAAAGATAGGCGTGTTGTTCATCCCAGTGCGCCATTGTTCGCCGTTGGCGCTGGTGAATTGCAGCGCGAGGCTGCGCACCGGACTGGAAGTATCGGCCACCGAGGGATTACCGCCCGGCACGGCAAAGCGGCCGACCACCGGCGTGCGCACCTGGCCGAAGACGGTGGCGCTGGAGTAGCGGCTGCCCTGCCCATTGCCCTCGAAGTAGCCGATCACGCACACGCCCTTGGCGTGGTTGCGCCGGAAGCCGGGATGTTCGCCGGCGTTGGCGGTAAAGCTGTTGGTGATACGCTGCGGCGTCAGGCGGTCCGGCGTAAACCAGCCGGCCGCATAGGCATAGCCGGCCGCCAGCGCGCAGGCGGTGCAGGCGATTGCCGCTAGCGGCAGCACGTAAGATTTTGGAGTGGGCATCGCAAACTCCCTGCATGGAATGGATCGCTCATTCTATACGGGGAAAGATGACGCGAGAATGACGCTTAAGTTACATCTTCGTCCTGTTCGGCCTTCAGCTTGCGCCACAGCGTGGTGCGGCTGATGCCGAGGTAGTCGGCGGCGGCGTCGCGGCGGCCGCCGAAGCGCGCCAGCACGTCGGCGATGCGCCCGGTGGCTGGCGCCGGCGCGGGCAGGGTGGCGTCAGGCGTGCCCAGCTCGGGGGCGACGCTGAGGACGAACGCCGGCGTCAGCGCCTGCAGCGGTTCGGCGGCCAGAAACAGCGCCAGGCGCTCGGTCAGGTTGCGCAGCTCGCGCACGTTGCCTGGCCAGGCGTAGCGCTGCAGCAGCGGCGCGCAGGCCGTCATTTCCGCATGCAGGTTGGGATGCGGTCGCGCGCCCAGCGACGCCAGCGAATTTTTCAGCGACCATTCGGTCAGCGTCATCACGTCTTCCGGCCGCGCGCGCAGTGGCGGTAGTGCCAGCCGCAGCACCGCCAACCGGTAGAACAGGTCGGCGCGGAAGCGGCCTTCGCGCACGCGCTGTTCCAGGTCGCAGTGGGTGGCGCTGATGATGCGCACATGGACCGGTATCGGTCGCGTGCCGCCGACGCGCACCACTTCACGTTCTTCCAGCACGCGCAGCAGGCGCGTTTGCAGCGTCAGCGGCATTTCGCCTATCTCGTCGAGGAACAGCGTGCCGTGGTTGGCCGCCTCGAACAGGCCCGCATGGCCGCCGCGCCGCGCGCCGGTGAAGGCGCCTTCCTCGTGGCCGAACAGTTCCGACTCCAGCAGCGATTCCGCGATCGCGCCGCAGTTCACCGCCACGAACGGCCGGTTCTGGCCCAGCGTGCGCGGCGCCTCGCGGTGGATGGCTTGCGCCACCAGTTCCTTGCCGCAGCCGGTTTCGCCTTGTATCAGCACGGTGGCGGGCGATTTCGCGTACAGCACCACCGATTGCCGCACCGTCTCCATCGCCGCCGAATCGCCGCGCAAGTCGTTGATGCCATGCCTGGCGCGCAGCGTGTCCGTCACCACCGCGCTGCGCGCGCGGTTGCGGTTGGATTCCAGCTGCGCCAGGCGCGCCATTTCCAGCGCGTCGTCGAAAGCATGCCGGATCGAGGCGGCGGAGTAGACGAACACGCCGGTCAGTCCCGCTTCCTCGGCCAGGTCGGTGATGCGTCCCGCGCCGACGATGGCCTTGATGCCCGCCGCTTTGAGGTCGTTGACCTGCGCGCGCGCGTCTTCCTCCGTCACGTAGGTGCGCTGCGCCACATCGAAGCCGAAGGTGCTGGAAAACTCGGCCAGCTCCGCCAGCCGTTCCTGGTAGGTGATGATGCCGATGCGGTCCGACACGCGCCGCGCGCGCGCCAGCGCCTGCATCACATCGAAGCCGCTGAATTTGGCGATCACCACGGGCACCGACAGCCGGCCTTTCAGGTACGCCGCGTTGGAGCCGGCCGAGATGATGGCGTCGCAGCGTTCCGTCGCCAGCCGCTCGCGGATGTATTTGGCCGCTTCCTCGAAACCGAGGTTGATCGGTTCGATCGTGGCCAGGTTGTCGTATTCCAGCGTGATGTCGCGGAACAGGTCGGACAGGCGCGATACCGAGACCGTCCAGATGACCGGCTTGTCGTTGCTGTCGAAGGGCAGGGGCGTGGAATGTCGCATGTTTCAATTGTAGTTCATTTTTGTTTCATGTGAAACGCCGGTGCAACATGGTGATAGGCTAAGTATTTGATTTATATAGACTGGTGCATTGGCACGCCCCTTGCAATACAAAGCGCAACTTCAACGCAACACCGAAAGGTCACAACATGAGTCAATACTCCGCAGGCGCCGCGTTCCGCAAAGCCGTCCAGGAAGAGTCCCCCTTGCAGGTGGTCGGCGCCATCAATGCCAACCATGCACTGCTGGCCAAGCGCGCCGGCTTCAAGGCGATCTACCTGTCCGGTGGCGGCGTGGCGGCGGGTTCGCTCGGTCTGCCGGACCTGGGCATTTCCAACCTGGATGACGTGCTGACCGACGTGCGCCGCATCACCGACGTGTGCGACCTGCCGCTGCTGGTCGACGTCGATACCGGCTTCGGCGCCTCCGCCTTCAACGTCGCCCGCACCGTCAAGTCGATGATCAAGTTCGGCGCCGCCGCCATGCACATCGAAGACCAGGTCGGCGCCAAGCGCTGCGGACATCGTCCGGGCAAGGAAATCGTATCGAAGCAGGAGATGGTCGACCGCATCAGCGCCGCCGTCGATGCGCGCACCGACGACCAGTTTGTCATCATGGCCCGCACCGATGCGCTGGCCGTGGAAGGGCTGGACGCCGCCATCGAGCGCGCTGTCGCCTGCGTGGAAGCGGGCGCGGACATGATCTTCCCGGAAGCGATGATCAGCCTCGATATGTACAAGCAGTTCGCCGCCGCCGTGAAGGTGCCGGTGCTGGCTAACATCACCGAATTCGGTTCGACGCCGCTGTTCACGGTGGACGAGTTGCGCAGCGCCGACGTGGGCCTGGTGCTGTATCCACTGTCCGCCTTCCGCGCCATGAACAAGGCGGCGGAAAACGTCTACGGCGCCATCCGGCGCGACGGCACGCAGCAGAACGTACTCGACACCATGCAGACCCGCGCGGAACTGTATGAACGCATCAATTACCACAGCTTCGAGCAAAAGCTCGACGCCCTGTTCGCCGCACAGAAAAAATAAGAGGAGACACCAAATGACCGAAGCCACCACTTTCAAGCCAAAAAAATCCGTCGCCCTGTCCGGCGTCGCCGCTGGTAATACCGCGCTGTGCTCCGTCGGCAAAACCGGCAATGACCTGCACTATCGCGGCTACGACATCCTGGACGTCGCCACCACCTGCGAGTTCGAGGAAATCGCCTACCTGCTGGTGCATGGCAAACTGCCGGCCGAGTCGGAACTGCGCGGCTACAAGGCCAAACTGCGTTCGCTGCGCGGCCTGCCGCAAGCCGTGAAATCGGCGCTGGAAGCGTTGCCTGCGTCCGCGCATCCAATGGACGTGATGCGCACCGGCGTCTCGGTGCTGGGCTGCGTGCTGCCGGAGAAGGATGACCACAATACGCCAGGCGCGCGCGACATCGCCGACCGCCTGATGGCGTCCTTCGGCTCCATGCTGCTGTACTGGTATCACTTCAGCCATAACGGCAAGCGCATCGAAGTCGAGACCGACGACGACTCCATCGGCGGCCACTTCCTGCATCTGCTGCACGGCCACAAGCCGCAGGAATCGTGGGTGCGCGCGATGCACACCTCGCTGATCCTGTACGCGGAACATGAGTTCAATGCATCGACCTTCACCAGCCGCGTCATCGCCGGCACCGGCTCCGACATTCACTCGGCCATCACCGGCGCCATCGGCGCGCTGCGCGGCCCGAAACACGGTGGCGCCAACGAAGTCGCCTTCGAAATCCAGAAACGTTACGAGAATCCGGACGAGGCGGAAGCCGATATCCGCAGCCGCGTCGCCAACAAGGAAGTGGTGATCGGTTTCGGCCACCCGGTGTACACCGTCTCCGATCCGCGCAACGTGGTGATCAAGGACGTGGCGCGCCAATTGTCCGAGGAAGCTGGTTCGACCAAGATGTACGACATCGCCGAGCGCCTGGAATCGGTGATGTGGGAAATCAAAAAGATGTTCCCGAACCTGGACTGGTTCTCCGCCGTGTCGTACCACATGATGGGCGTGCCGACCGCGATGTTCACGCCGCTGTTCGTCATCTCCCGTACCTCCGGCTGGTCGGCGCACATCATCGAACAGCGCATCGACAACAAGATCATCCGCCCAAGCGCCAACTACGTTGGCCCTGAAGACCTGAAATTCGTCCCGATCAAGGACCGTAAATAATCATGAATACCGCATTCCGCAAGAATCTGCCGGGCACCCAGCTAGACTACTTCGACGCGCGCGCCGCTGTCGACGCGATCCAGCCAGGCGCCTGGGCCAAACTGCCGTACACCTCGCGCGTACTGGCGGAAAATCTCGTGCGCCGCTGCGATCCGGCCACGCTCGATGCTTCGCTGTCGCAGCTGATCGAGCGCAAGCGCGATCTCGACTTCCCCTGGTTCCCGGCGCGCGTGGTGTGCCACGACATCCTGGGCCAGACCGCGCTGGTCGACCTGGCCGGCCTGCGCGACGCGATTGCGCTGCAGGGCGGCGATCCGGCGCTGGTCAATCCCGTGGTGCCGACGCAACTGGTAGTGGACCACTCGCTGGCGGTGGAGTGCGGCGGCTTCGATCCGGACGCCTTCGACAAGAACCGCGCCATCGAAGACCGCCGCAATGAAGACCGCTTCGATTTCATCAACTGGACCAAGAAGGCGTTCAAGAACGTCGACGTAATCCCGCCGGGGAACGGCATCCTGCACCAGATTAACCTGGAGCGCATGTCGCCGGTGATCCAGTCCGTCGACGGCGTGGCTTTCCCGGATACGCTGGTCGGCACCGATTCGCACACGCCGATGGTCGATGCGCTGGGCGTGATCGCCATCGGCGTCGGCGGCCTGGAAGCGGAGAGCGTGATGCTGGGCCGCGCATCGTGGATGCGGCTGCCGGACATCATCGGCGTTGACCTGAGCGGCAAGCCGCAGCCGGGCATCACCGCTACCGACATCGTGCTGGCGCTGACCGAATTCCTGCGCAAGCAGAAAGTGGTGTCGTCGTACCTGGAGTTCTATGGCGAAGGCGCCGCCCATCTCACCTTGGGCGACCGCGCGACCATCTCCAACATGGCGCCGGAATACGGCTCCACCGCCGCCATGTTCTACATCGACGCGCAAACCATCAAGTACCTCAAGCTGACTGGCCGCGATGACGAAACGGTCAAACTGGTGGAAACCTACGCCAAGGAAACCGGTTTGTGGGGCGATGCGCTGGTGGGCGCCGAGTACGAGCGCGTGCTGAAGTTCGACCTGTCGACCGTGGTGCGCAACATCGCCGGCCCATCCAATCCGCACAACCGCGTGGCGACCAGCGACCTGGCCGCGCGCGGCATCAGCGGCGTGGTGGAGAACGAGCCTGGCCTGATGCCGGACGGCGCCTGCATCATCGCCGCCATCACCAGCTGCACCAACACGAATAATCCGCGCAATATGATCGCCGCCGGCCTGCTGGCCCGTAACGCCAACAAGCTGGGATTGACGCGCAAACCATGGGTGAAATCCTCGCTGGCGCCTGGCTCCAAGACCGTGACGCTGTATCTGGAAGAAGCGGGCCTGCTGCCGGAGCTGGAGCAGCTGGGCTTTGGCGTGGTGGCGTATGCCTGCACCTCCTGCAACGGCATGTCCGGCGCGCTGGACCCGGTGATACAGAAGGAAGTCGTGGACCGCGACCTGTACGCGACCGCTGTCCTGTCGGGCAACCGCAACTTCGACGGCCGCATCCACCCGTATGCCAAGCAGGCCTTTCTGGCCTCGCCGCCGCTGGTGGTGGCGTATGCGATTGCCGGCACCATCCGCTTCGACATCGAAAAGGATGTGCTGGGCCACGGCGCCAACGGCCAGCCGATCACGCTGAAAGACGTCTGGCCGTCTGACGAAGAGATCGACGCCATCGTCGCCAGCGCGGTCAAGCCGGAGCAGTTCCGCAAGGTCTATATCCCGATGTTCGCCAGGCAGGCGGATGATGGCATTTCCGTCAGTCCGCTGTACGACTGGCGTCCGCAGACCACCTACATCCGCCGTCCGCCATACTGGGAAGGCGCGCTGGCGGGCGAACGTTCGCTGCGCGGCATGCGTCCGCTGGCGGTCCTCGGCGATAACATCACCACCGACCACCTGTCGCCGTCGAACGCCATCATGATGGATTCCGCCGCCGGCGAGTATCTGCACAAAATGGGCCTGCCGGAAGAGGACTTCAATTCCTACGCCACCCACCGCGGCGACCACCTGACCGCGCAACGCGCCACCTTCGCCAATCCGACGCTGAAGAACGAGATGGTGCGCGATGCCGACGGCAAGATCAAAGCCGGCTCGCTAGCGCGCGTGGAACCGGAAGGCAAAGTGCTGCGCATGTGGGAAGCGATTGAAACCTATATGGACCGCAAGCAGCCGCTGATCATCGTGGCCGGCGCGGATTACGGCCAGGGCTCGTCGCGCGACTGGGCGGCCAAGGGTGTGCGGCTGGCGGGCGTGGAAGCGATTGTGGCCGAAGGCTTCGAACGCATCCACCGCACCAACCTGGTCGGCATGGGCGTGCTGCCGCTGGAGTTCAAGCCGGGCGTGAACCGCCTGACGCTGGCGCTGGACGGCACCGAAACCTACGACGTGATCGGCGACCGCACGCCGCGCTCCACGCTGACGCTGGTGATCAACCGCCGCAACGGCGAGCGTTTGGAAGTACCGGTGACCTGCCGCCTCGATACGGCGGAAGAAGTGTCGATTTACGAAGCCGGCGGTGTGCTGCAACGCTTCGCGCAGGACTTCCTCGAATCCGCAAAGGCTGCATGATGGCGCACAAACCTCAGATCAAGATCCCCGCCACCTATATGCGTGGCGGCACCAGCAAGGGCGTGTTCTTTCGCCTGCAGGATCTGCCGGAGGCGGCGCAACAGCCGGGTGCCGCGCGCGACCAGTTGCTGTTGCGCGTGATCGGCAGCCCGGACCCATACGGCAAGCAGATCGACGGCATGGGCGGCGCCACGTCCAGCACCAGCAAGACGGTGATCCTGTCGAAAAGCACGCGGCCGGATCACGACGTCGATTATCTGTTCGGCCAGGTCTCGATCGACAAGGCCTTCGTGGACTGGAGCGGCAACTGCGGCAACCTGTCGGCCGCGGTGGGCGCCTTCGCCATCAGCGGTGGCCTGGTGGACGCCGCGCGCGTGCCGCAGGACGGCGTGGCGGTAGTGCGCGTGTGGCAGGCCAATATCGGCAAGACCATCATCGCCCACATTCCTATGACCAACGGCGAAGTGCAGGAGACCGGCGACTTTGAGCTGGACGGCGTGACCTTCCCGGCAGCCGAAGTGCAGCTGGAGTTCATGGACCCGGCGGCGGAAGAAGAGGGCGCAGGCGGTTCGATGTTCCCGACCGGCCAACTGGTGGACGATCTGGAAGTCCCCGGCGTCGGCACGTTGAAGGCGACCATGATCAACGCCGGCATCCCGACCATCTTCATCAACGCCGATGCTGTCGGCTACACCGGCGCCGAATTGCAGGACGCGATCAACGGCGACGCCAGGGCGCTGGCGATGTTCGAAACCATCCGCGCATACGGCGCGCTGCGCATGGGGCTTATCAAGGACCTCGACGAAGCGGCCACGCGCCAGCACACGCCGAAAGTGGCGTTCGTGGCGCCGCCGAAGGCCTACACCTCGTCCAGCGGCAAGCCGGTGGCGGCAGGCGATATCGACCTGCTGGTGCGTGCGCTCTCGATGGGCAAGCTGCATCACGCCATGATGGGCACGGCCGCCGTCGCCATCGGCACGGCCGCCGCCATTCCCGGCACGCTGGTGAACCTGGCGGCGGGCGGCGGCGAGCGTGGCGCGGTGCGCTTCGGCCATCCATCCGGCACCTTGCGTGTCGGTGCGGAGGCGGTGCAGCAGAACGGAGAATGGTGCGTCAAAAAAGCGGTAATGAGCCGCAGCGCACGCGTATTGATGGAAGGCTGGGTACGCGTACCCGCCTAAATAAAACCGGGGTCAGTGCCGACATTCGGACATTTCGCTTGCGAAATGTCCGAATGTCGGCACTGACCCCGATTGGAGGAGACATGAAGTACGCTGATTTTTATCAGCGCTCCATCGCCACGCCCGAACAATTCTGGCAGGACGAAGCTGCGCTCATCGACTGGAACACGCCGTTCACCCAGGTGCTGGATTACGACCATCCGCCGTTCGCCCGCTGGTTCGTCGGCGGCAAGACCAATCTGTGCCACAACGCGGTGGACCGCTGGTGCTTGCCGGGCGGGCAGGGCGACCAGCCCGCGCTGATCGCCATTTCCACCGAAACCAACACCGAACGCAGCTACTCCTTCAACCAACTGCACGTGGAAGTCCAGCGCTGGGCGGCGATGATGCAGTCGCTCGGCGTGCGCAAGGGCGACCGGGTGCTGATCTACATGCCGATGATCGCCGAAGCGGCATTCGCCATGCTGGCCTGCGCCCGCATCGGCGCGGTGCACTCGGTGGTGTTCGGCGGCTTTGCCGCCAACAGCCTGGCCAGCCGCATCGACGACGCCAAGCCGGTACTGATCGTCTCCGCCGACGCCGGCTCGCGCAACGGCAAGCCGATTCCCTACAAGCCGCTGCTGGACGAGGCGATCGCGCTGTCGTCCGCCAAGCCGTCGCGCGTGCTGCTGGTCGATCGCGGCCTGGCGCCGATGACGCGCGTGGAAGGCCGCGACGTCGACTACGCCGCGTTGAGCGCCGCGCATCTGGCCGCGCATGTGCCGGTAACCTGGCTGGAATCGAACGAGCCCTCCTACGTGCTGTACACCTCCGGCACCACCGGCAAGCCGAAAGGCGTGCAGCGCGACGTCGGCGGTTATGCGGTGGCGCTGGCGTCGTCGATGAAGCACAACTTCTGTGCCAGGGCCGGCGAGACCTTCTTCGCCACCTCCGACATCGGCTGGGTGGTGGGGCACTCGTACATCGTCTACGGCCCGCTGATCGCCGGCATGGCGACCATCATGTACGAAGGCCTGCCGGTTTGCCCCGATCCCGGCATCTGGTGGCGCATCGTCGAGAAGTACAAGGTGACGCGCATGTTCTCGGCGCCGACGGCGGTGCGCGTGCTGCGCAAGCAGCCGCCGGAATTCATGCGCAAGCACGACCTGTCGTCGCTGAAGGCGCTGTACCTGGCCGGCGAACCGCTGGATGAAACCACGTCCAGCTGGATCGCCGACGAACTGGGCGTGCCGATCATCGACAACTACTGGCAGACCGAAACCGGCTGGCCGATCCTGTCGATCGCCAAGGGCATAGAAGACACGCCGACGCGGCTCGGCAGTCCCGGTGTGGCGATGTACGGCTACAAGGTCTGCCTGATGAACGAAGCCACCGGCGAGGAGTGCGGCCCGACTGAAAAAGGCGTGCTGATGATCGAAGGTCCGCTGCCTCCCGGCTGCATGCAGACCGTGTACGGCGACGACCAGCGCTTTGTCGACACCTATTGGTCCGATGTCGGCGGCCGCATGCTGTACTCCACCTTCGACTGGGGCGTGCGCGATGCGGACGGCTATTACTTCATTCTTGGTCGCACCGACGATGTGATCAACGTCGCCGGACACCGGCTCGGCACGCGCGAGATCGAGGAATCCATCACCAGCCATCCGAATGTGTCCGAGGTGGCGGTGGTCGGCGTGGCGGACAAGATCAAGGGGCAGGTGGCGGTGGCTTTCGCCATCCTGAAGGATGCGGCGGCGGGAACGCTTGAACAGGACGTGATGGCCGTGGTGGACCGCCAGCTTGGCGCGGTGGCGCGGCCGGCGCGGGTCTACTTCGTCACGCAGTTGCCGAAGACGCGCTCCGGCAAACTGCTGCGTCGCTCCATCCAGGCCATTTGCGAAGGCCGCAATCCGGGCGACCTGACATCGATCGAAGATCCATCGTCGCTGCAGCAGATTAAACAAGCGTTGTTGTAAGGCACCGGTAAGGCTGCTCTTCTATTCTGCGTATAAGCTCGAATAGAAGAGCATCAATAACGGAGACACACAATGCACGACGACCTCGTACAGAAACTTAAGCACGACCCTAATTATCACAAGCTGGTCAAATCCCGCTCCCGCTTCGGCTGGCTGCTCACCGCAGCAATGATGGTGGTCTACTACGGCTACATCCTGCTGATCGCCTTCGACAAAGAATTCCTGGCCACGAAAACCGGCACCGGCGTCATGACCTGGGGCATGCCGATCGGCCTGTTCGTCATCGTCTTCACGGTGCTGATCACCGGCGTGTATGTCCGCCGCGCCAACAACAAATACGATGAACTGACCCAAGCCATCCACGACAAGGTGAAAGCATGAGCATCTTGAAACGTATGATGGCGCCAGTGCTGCTGGCAACGTGCGGCGTGGCGCTGGCCGCAGGCGGAGACCTGGGCCAGGCCGTGCGCCAGCCGACCAACTGGACCGCGATCACCATGTTCGCGGTGTTTGTGCTGTTCACGCTGTACATCACCAAATGGGCGGCCAAGAAAACCCGCTCCGCGTCCGACTTCTACACCGCCGGCGGCGGCATCACCGGCTTCCAGAACGGCCTGGCGATCGCCGGCGACTTCATGTCGGCGGCATCCTTCCTCGGCATCTCCGCATCCGTGTTCCTGAACGGTTACGATGGCCTGATCTACGCCATCGGCTTCCTGGTCGGCTGGCCTGTCATCACCTTCCTGATGGCTGAACGCCTGCGCAACCTGGGCCGCTTCACCTTCGCCGACGTCGCCGCCTACCGCTTCAAGCAGGCGCCGATCCGCATCTTCTCCGCTTCCGGCACGCTGGTGGTGGTGGCCTTCTACCTGATCGCGCAGATGGTCGGCGCGGGCCAGTTGATCAAGCTGCTGTTCGGTCTCGAATACTGGATCGCCGTGGTGCTGGTCGGTACGCTGATGATGATCTACGTGCTGTTCGGCGGCATGACCGCGACCACCTGGGTGCAGATCATCAAGGCGGTGATGCTGCTGGGCGGCGCCAGCTTCATGGCGTTTGCCGTGCTGGCGCAGTTCAACTTCAGCCCGGAGGCGCTGTTCGCCAAATCGGTGGAACTGCACGCGAAAAAAGATGCGATCATGGGCCCAGGCACCTTCATCAAGGATCCGGTCTCGGCGATCTCGTTCGGCATGGCGCTGATGTTCGGCACCGCCGGCCTGCCGCACATCCTGATGCGTTTCTTCACCGTGCCAAGCGCGAAGGAAGCACGCAAGTCGGTGTTCTGGGCCACCACCTGGATCGCCTACTTCTACATCCTGACCTTCATCATCGGTTTCGGCGCCATCGTTTTGGTCAGCACCAATCCTGAATTCAAGGACGCCGCGGGCAAGCTCCTGGGCGGTAACAACATGGCGGCGGTGCACCTGGCCAAAGCGGTCGGCGGCAATGTCTTCCTGGGCTTTATCTCGGCCGTGGCTTTCGCCACCATCCTGGCCGTGGTGGCCGGCCTGACGCTGTCCGGCGCATCGGCCGTGTCGCACGACCTGTACGCCACCGTGATCGCCAAGGGCAAAGCCAGCGGCGCCAGCGAACTGAAAGTATCGAAGATCACCACCATCGCACTGGGCATCGTCGCCGTGGTGCTGGGCATCGCCTTCGAGAAGCAGAACATCGCTTTCATGGTGTCGCTGGCGTTTGCCATCGCCGCCTCGGCCAACTTCCCGGTCCTGTTCATGTCCGTGCTGTGGAAGAACTGCACCACGCGCGGCGCCACTATCGGCGGCTTTATCGGCCTGACGCTGGCGCTGGTGATGACCGTGCTGTCCAAGTCCGTGTGGGTGGATGTACTGGGCAATGCCCATGAACTGTTCCCATACGCTTCGCCGGCCATCTTCTCGATGCCGGCCGGCTTCCTCGGCATCTGGCTGTTCTCGGTGCTGGACAAGAGCGACCGCGCGCGCATCGACCGCGCCGGCTACGAAGCGCAGCAGATGCGCTCCGAAACCGGCATCGGCGCCGCCGGCGCCAGCGCACACTGATAAAAATAGCAACTTGTAGCAGAGACAATGCCCGGTTTTCCGGGCATTGTCGTTTTAGAGGCGCACACCAACCAGATTGATAGCGATCACCCGCATTGTGGTTTATGATCTGCCAACTATGACGGTTCTGCTCCCCAATGCCACCGAAGCCCAGCGCGATCAGCGTGATCAGCGCGAGGAGCAGTTGCGCCGCATGCTGCTGGAGCAGAAGGCTATTTTCGATAACGCGTCGGTCGGCATCCTGTTCAGCAAATCGCAGATCATGATGAGCTGTAACGCGCGCATGGCCGAGATGTTCGGCTACGCGCCGGGCGAGATGGAAGGGCTGCATTCGGCGGTGGTGTTCCAGTCGCCCGAAACCTACGAAGCGTTCGGCCGCGAAGCCTCGCCCTCGCTGAGCGCCGGCGCGCCGTTTGAAAAGGCCGCCCAGCAGTTCAAGCGCAAGGACGGCAGCCTGTTCTGGTGCCGCGTGCGCGCCAACGCGGTGGACTTCGAACACCGCGGCGGCGGCACCATCTGGATACTGGAAGACGTCACGCACTCGCGGCAGACGCAGATGGAGGTCGAGGCGATCATGACCAATGCCTCGATGAGCATCCTGTTCACCAAGAACCGCATCATCACGCGCTACAACCGCGGCTTTGCCGAGATGTTCGGCTACGACGAGCGGGCCGGCCTTGGCCTGCCGGGCCGCGCGCTGTATCCGTCGCAGGAAGCGTACGACAAGCTGGGCGCCGAGGCCTATCCCTTCCTCTCCATCGGCAAGCCGTTCCAGACCGAGATCGAGATGCGCCGCGCCGACGGCAGCACCTTGTGGGCACAACTGATCGGTTACGTGGTCAATCCCGACGATCCGACGCAGGGGACGATCTGGGTGATCGAAGACCGCACCGAGCAGAAACGCGCGGAGGAGGCGCTGCGCAACGCGCTGCTGGAGAACCAGGCGATCCTCGACAGCGCGGTGCTGGGCATCTCGGTGGTGGAGAACGGCCGCAACCTGCGCTGCAACCGCAAGATGGAGGAACTGTTCGGCTACGCGCCGGGCGAGATGAATCACCTGAGCGTGCAGGCCTTTTACGCCGACATGAACGCCTGGGAGCACGCCCGCGCCGAGACCGTGCGCGACTTCCGCGCCGGCCAGGTCAATGTGTCGGAATATGAACTGGTGCGCAAGGACGGCAGCACCTTCTGGGCGCGCCTGTCCGGCCGGCCGTTCGACCTGGCGCAGGCCGGCGGCCGCTCGGTATGGCTGGTGGATGACATCACCGCGCGGCGCGAAGCGGCGGAAGCGGTGGCCCGCGCGCGCGACGAGCTGGAACTGCGGGTGCAGGAGCGCACCGCCGAACTGGCCGGCGCCAACGCGCAGCTGCAGGGCGAGATCGTCGAGCGCCGCCAGGCGGAGGCGCGGGTGCACCACATGGCTTATCACGACAGCCTGACCGGCCTGCCGAACCGCGCGCTGCTGTCGGACCGGCTGGACCGCTCCATGCTGGCGGCGCAGCGTTTCGATCGCAAGCTGGCGGTGATGTTCATCGACCTTGACCGCTTCAAGACCATCAACGATTCGCTCGGTCACATGACCGGCGACCAGCTGCTGAAGGAAGTGGCCACGCGCCTGTGCCGCGCGGTGCGCGCCAGCGACACCGTGGCCCGGCTGGGCGGCGACGAATTCGTGGTGCTGGTGCCCGGCATCCGCCTGCCGGACGAAGCGGCGCAGGTGGCGGAAAAGATTATCGAGGCGCTGTCGGATGACTTTCCGCTGGAGGGGCGCAAGCTGCACATCACGCCGTCGATCGGCATCAGCATCTATCCGGACGACGGCGGCGATGTGGAAGCGCTGATGCGCAACGCCGACGGCGCCATGTACCACGCCAAGGCCAGCGGCCGCAATAACTACCAGTTCTTCAAGGAGTCGATGAACCAGACGGCGGCGCGCCACTTCGAGCTGGAATCCAGCCTGCGCGGCGCGCTGGCGGCCAACGAGTTCGAGCTGTACTTCCAGCCCATCATGGACATCGGCACGCGCCGCCTGCACGCGATGGAAGTGCTGCTGCGCTGGCGGCGCGGCGGCAACGAGCTGGTGACGCCGGACCAGTTCATTCCCATCATCGAGGAAAACGGCATGATCGTGCCGATCGGCGAGTGGGTGATACGCCAGGCCTGCAGGCAAAGCATGCTGTGGCAAAGCCAGGGCATGCTGCCGGTGCCGCTGGCGGTCAACCTGTCGCCGCGCCAGTTCATGCATCGCGGGCTGGTGGAGTCGATCCGCTGCATACTCGACGAAACGGGCATCGACCCGGCGCTGATCGAATTCGAAATCACCGAGACGGCGCTGATGCAGCACGGCGAGCAGACGCTGGAAATCCTCGGCCACATCAACGCCATGGGCATCCGCCTGTCGATCGACGACTTCGGCACCGGCTATTCGTCGCTGGCCTACCTGAAGCGCTTCCCGGTCAAGAAGATCAAGATCGACCGCGCCTTCATCAAGGATCTGGAACAGAGCGCGGAAGACCGCGCCATCGTGGCGGCGATCATCGCGCTGTCGGACAGCCTGCAGCTGTCGGTGGTGGCGGAGGGCGTGGAGACGGAAGGGCAGTACGCGCTGCTGCAGCGGCACGGCTGCCAGTTCGCGCAAGGCTATCTGTTCTCGCAGCCGGTGCCGCACATGACGGCCCAGCTGCTGCTGCCGCGCTGCTGATCCGCTATCAGCTGAACGTGGCGATCACCGGCGTGTGGTCGGACGGCTGTTCCCACTTGCGCGGCACGCGGTCGATGACGCAGGCGGTGCAGCGCTGCTTGAGCGCGTCGGACAGCAGCAGGTGGTCGATGCGCAGGCCCTTGTTCAGGCGGAAGCCCAGGCCGCGGTAGTCCCACCAGCTATACGATTTTTCCGGCTGCTCGAACATGCGGAAGGCGTCGGTCAGGCCGAGGTCCAGCAGGCGCTTGAGCTGCGCCCGTTCCGGCTCCGACACATGGACCATGCCTTCCCAGGCGGCGGGATCGTGGACGTCGCGGTCTTCCGGTGCGATGTTGTAGTCGCCCGCCACCACCAGTTGCGGATACGCGGCCGCCTGTTCGGCTATCCAGTCGTGGAAGGCGTTCAGCCAGGCCATCTTGTACTCGAATTTGTCGGAACCGAGCGCCTGGCCGTTGGGCACATAGGCGCACACCACGCGCACGCCGTCCACGGTGCCGGCGATGATGCGCTGTTGCGGATCGTCGAATTTCGGGTTGTTCTTGACGATGTCGTGGATCGGCAGGCGCGAGATCAGGGCCACGCCGTTATAGGTTTTTTGCCCCGTGTAGGCCACGTGATAGCCGGCCGCTTCCAGTTGCGCCAGCGGAAACTTGTCGTCGGTTAATTTTGTTTCCTGGATTGCTAGCACATCGGTGGGGTTCTCCTCTAGCCATTTCATAACGTGCGGCAGTCTTACGTTCAAAGAGTTAACATTCCAAGTAGCTATTTTCATGGCAGGGTTGCTTTCGTGCGGGTTCTAGTGACTAGCATCTTACAGCATCGCGGATTTAACACATCCGATATCATCTTGCAAAGTTGTATGAAAAAACATGAAAACCCCTTTCGCAACTCCGGTGCAGCGCCTAGAATGTTGCAAAATGTGTGAAATCGCAAAAAGATTGCCAATACTGCCCCCTAGTTATCAAAATATAACCTAAAGACGAGACAAAATAAGCAAAATAGAAATATACTAGCGAAAAGGGCCTGGAAAACTTGTGTTTCCGTCCGGCAAATCACTAAGCGTAATTTAAGTATCTTTTTGTGTTGTGGTGACGCAATAAATGATACTATACGGAAATTACTTGTGGAATTTACAGTGAATCGCGCCTGGCGCATTTACAAAGGAATAAAAAAATGCGAACTGCATTTGAGGCATGGGCACAGCGCGACGGCCATATCGTACGTCGCCGTGAAGACAAGCCAGACGAGTACCTGGTCTTCGAAACGCAACGCCGCTGGGTGATCTGGCAAGCGGCGCTGGAACATGGCAAAACGCCGGGCGGCCGTAAAACCGCCGCGCAGAAGGAAGCCGCCGCCGCCGAGAAGCGCGCAGCGGTTGCCGTGCAGCGTCCGCCAGCGATCAATCCTGACGAAGCCGCCGTGCGCAATCAGGTGCTGAACGAAGTGCTGGACGCCTTCTCCACGCTGGGCGGCGAGCGCGGCATGGACGACATCCTGAAAGTGGTGCAGGGCCTGAAGAAGAAGCAGGAAGAACAGGCCGACCAGCCTGTCGCCGCGCGGACTCTGGATCGCCACAACGCGTAAAGTGCAAGGCTTTACGCCGCTTGATTAAGCAAATAAACGCGCCGGCGGGCTGCTACACTGGTCTGACTCCATTTACTTGAGACAGACCATGTATCTCCGCTCCGCCGCCGCGGTAATTGCGCTCCTGGCCGCCATGGCTGGTTGCGCCTCCCTGACTGAATCCACCGAACAAAGCGTGCTGGTGCAAACCGTGCTCGATCACCGCGAGATCGCGGGCGTCGGCTGCGTGCTGTATAACGACGTCGGCAAATGGTTCGTCACCACGCCGGGCCGCGTGACGCTGCGCAAGAGCGCGGGACCGCTGCGCATCGATTGCCAGAAGGCGGACAAGGGCTGGGCATACGAGAAGGTCGAGTCCAAGGTGGACGGCAACCTGTGGGGGAATCTGGCGCTGACGGCCGGTGTCGGCTATATCGTCGACAAGAACACGGGGGCAGGATACGACTATCCGGCCACCTTGACGGTGGTGATGCACCCGGCTCAGGAAAAAGAAGAAGGGCCAGCGCCGGCGCCCGGCGTGACCCTGTTCTGATTATGTACGCGCGTTAGGCACGATTAATCAGGAAGTTCGACAGCAGCGGCACCGGACGGCCGGTAGCGCCTTTCGCGCCGCCCGATTTCCACGCGGTGCCGGCGATATCCAGGTGCGCCCAGGTGTACTTGCGGGTGAAGTTCTCCAGGAACGCGGCCGCCGTGCACGAGGCGCCGCCCGGCGTGCCGATGTTGGCCAGGTCCGCGAAGTTGGACTTCAGCTGCTCGTTGTACTCTTCGCCGATCGGCAGGCGCCATGCGGTGTCGCCGGCGTTTTTACCCGCGGCCATGATCTCGTCGGCCAGCTTGTTGTGGGCTTCGTCGTCGCGCGTGAACAGGCCGCTCTTATGGTGGCCCAGGGCGACGATGCAGGCGCCGGTCAGCGTGGCGATGTCGATCACGGCGGCCGGGTTGAAACGCTCGGCGTAAGCCAGCGCGTCGCACAGCACCAGGCGGCCTTCGGCGTCGGTGTTCAGGATTTCGATGGTCAGGCCGTTCATCGAGGTGACGATGTCGCCCGGCTTGGTGGCGCGGCCCGACGGCATGTTCTCGCAGGCGGCGATGACGCCGATCACGTTCAGCTTCAGGTTCATCTCGCCGATGGCGCGGAAGGTGCCCAGCACCGAGGCGGCGCCGCCCATGTCGTACTTCATCTCGTCCATGCCGGGACCGGCCTTCAGCGAAATGCCGCCGGTGTCGAAGGTGATGCCTTTACCGACCAGCACCACCGGCGCATCCTTGGCCTTGCCGCCCATGTGCTTGAGGATGATGAACTTCGGCGGCTGTTCGCTGCCGTTGGTGACGGACAGGAAGCTGTTCATTTTCAGCGCTTCCAGCTGCTTGCGGTCCAGTACTTCAACGTTGAACTTGTAGTCCTTGCCCAGTTTTTTGGCAGTGTTGGCCAGGTAGGTCGGGGTGCAGACGTTGGCCGACAGGTTGCCCAGTTCCTTGGTCAGGTCCATGCCGTTGGCGATGGCGATGGCTTGCACCAGCGCGGTCTTGGTCTCGGCGTTGCTCGGCACGGCCAGGGCGATTTTCTTCACGCCGGCAGGGGCCGGATCTTTCTTGCTCTTCTGGCCATCGGTGCGGAACACCGACTCGTGTGCGCTCTGCACCACGCAGCGGATCGCCCAATTCACGTCGCGCTCTTTCACTTCGGTCGCCGGCAGTGCGATAATAGCGTCGCTCGTGCCCAGGGTGGCGAAGACTTTCAGCGCCGCAGCCACGCCGCCGGCAAAGCTTTTCTCGCTGACCGCTTCATCGCTGCCCAGGCCGACCAGCAGCACGCGCTCGGCGCTGGCGCCTTTGACGCCGCGCAGCAGCAGGGTGGTGCCGGTTTTGCCGGTGATGTCGCCGGACTTCAGCGCAGCCGTGATTTCACCAGCGCCGTCCAGCGCCTTGGCAGCTTGCGACAGCTTTTTGTTCTCGAAGACCGCCACGGCGATGACGCCGGCTTTGGCCGTAGCGATGGTGTTTTTTGTGTCGAATGCTTTTATGCTAAAGTCCATTTGATTCTCCGTGTCGTGTACGTACTTAAAACTTGTGGTCCCGTATAGCGTATATATGGGCCAAACTACCGAATTATAATCTTCAATGATATTTCAACGCGCCCTACGACGAGAAATGGCCAGTGCCGCCGGCGCCAGCTTCACCGTGTTGTTCAGCATTAGCGTCACGTGGACACTGATCGGTGTTCTCGGCAAGGCCGCCGGCGGCAAGGCCGCCTCCAGTGACGTGATCGCGCTGATCGCTTTCGCCGTGCTGAATTATCTGCCAACTCTCGTCATCCTCACCAGCTTTATTTCGGTGCTGATGGTGGTCACGCGGACCTACCGCGATTCCGAAATGGTGGTGTGGTTCGCCTCGGGCCTGAGCCTGACGCGCTGGATAGGCCCGGTGCTGACCTTCGGCCTGCCGCTGGTGCTGGTCACCGCCGGCCTGAGTTTCGTCGCCACGCCGTGGGCCAAGCAGAAAAGCCTGGAGTACGTGGAGCGCTTTGAAAAGCGCGAAGACCTGCAGAAGGTTTCGCCGGGCCAGTTCAAGGAATCGGCGTCGGCCAACCGCATCTTCTTTGTCGAAGGCGTGGCCGGCAAGACGGCCGTGGTGCAGAACGTGTTCGTCAACACGGTCGACGAACACGGCACCGCCGTCATCGTCGCGCGCGAGGGCGTGGTCAATGACGGGCCGAAGGGCGAGCGCTACCTGGTGCTGAAGAACGGCCGCCGCTACCAGGGCACGCCGGGGCAGTCGGATTTCCAGACCATGGAGTTCGACACCTACAGCATGCGCGTGACGCAGCAGACGCAAGACCTGGACGCCGACCGCGACGCGGTGGCGCTGCCGACCATGGAACTGCTGCAGAAAACCGATTCCGTCTCGCGCGCCGAACTGCTGTGGCGCATGGCGCAGCCGCTGACCTGCCTGGTGCTGATCCTGCTGGCGGTGCCGCTGGGCTTTGTCAATCCGCGTGCGGGCAGCTCGGCCAACCTGATCATCGCGCTGCTGGTGTTCTTCAGCTATAACAACTTCGTCAAGCTGGTGGAGGCCAGCGTCAAGCAGGGCAAGGGCAGCTTTGCGCTGTCGTGGTGGCCGCTGCATTTGCTGGCGTTGCTGACCGTGGTCGGCCTGTTCGCATGGCGGTTGAACCTGAATCACCGCTATCACCCGATGGCGCTGGTGGCCGCGTACAAGCGCTCGCGCAACAAGAAAGACTGATCGCATGAAAATCCTGCAACGCTATTTCGCAGTCTCGATTCTGCAAGCGGTGGCCTTTGTGCTGGTGGCGTTTTTGGCGCTGCAAGCCTTCATGGACCTGACCGGCGAACTGCCGTCGGTCGGCAAGAACGGCTACGAGATCCAGTACGCCTTCCTGTATGTGCTGGTGCAGCTGCCGGCCCACGTGTATGAGGTGATGCCGCTGGCGGCGCTGATCGGCACCATCTACACCATGGCGCAGTTTGCGGCCACGTCGGAATTCACCATCATGCGCGCTTCCAGCATGTCGACCGGCATGGTGGCGTGGATGCTGGCCAAGATCGGCCTGGTGCTGGTGATTATCACCTTCATTTTCGGCGAGCTGATTGCGCCGCGCACCGCGCCGCTGGCCGACAAGATCAAGCTGAGCGCCCGTGGCGCCGCCATCTCGTCGGAATTCCGTTCCGGCCTGTGGACCAAGGATATCGTCAAGTCCGAGGGCATGACCGGCACCGTCATCGGTTCGCGCTTCTTCAACGTGCGCCAGGTGCGTCCGGACGGCATGCTGATCGGCGTCAAGCTGTACGAGTTCGACACCAGCTTCCGCCTGCGCTCCATCACGCTGGCCAAGACCGGCACCTTCCAGGGCAATAACAAGTGGCTGCTGAACGATGTCACGGAAAACCTGTTCACCAATCCCGAGCTGCTCAAGCCGGGCGCGGAAGCCAACCTGGAAAATAACTTTGCGCAGGAATCGAGCATGATCGAAACCCGCCACAGCGCCACCAAGGATCTGCTGTCGGAGATTACGCCGAAGATCCTGGCGGTGGCCGGTTCCGATCCGGAGCGCATGTCCGCCAACGAACTGGCCGTGTACACCCGCCACCTGCAGGAGAACAAGCAGGAGACCGAGCGCTTCAAGATCGCCTTCTGGAAGAAGCTGTTCGACCCGCTGGCCATCTTCGTGCTGATGGCGCTGGCCCTGCCGTTCGGCTACCTGCACACGCGTAGCGGTGGCGTGAGCCTGAAAATCTTCGTCGGCATTATGATAGGCGTGAGCTTCCTGCTGGTGAATACGCTGTTCTCGCACCTCGGCCTGTTGAGCACCTGGCCGGCGATCATGACGGCGGTTGCGCCGAGTTTGTTGTTCCTGCTGCTGGCGCTATGGGCCTTGTGGTGGGTGGAGCGGCACTAGATGAGTCAACAACGCGCACTGATTCTGTTTGCCCACGGCGCCCGCGCGGCGTCCTGGGCGGCGCCGTTCGAGCGTTTGCGCGACCTGACGCAGGCGCGCGAGCCGGGCGTGCGCGTGGTGCTGGCGTATCTGGAACTGATGCAGCCACGGTTGCCGGAAGTGACGGCCGCGCTGATCGCCGACGGCATCAGCGACATCACCGTGGTGCCGGTGTTCCTGGGGCAGGGCGGCCACGTGCTGCGCGACCTGCCGCTGATGGTGGACGAACTGCGCGCCGCCCATCCGCAAGCCGCCATCACCGTGGTGGAGGCGGCCGGCGAGAACGAGGCGGTGCTCAATGCGCTGTCCGACTACTGCGTCAACGCGCTAGTGCATCCGTCGCCAGACTGACAGCGGCACCTGCCCGTCCGGCCGCGCCGGCACGCGGTAGCTCAGTTCCTCCCCGTTCAATTCATAGCGGCGCTCCTGCCGCGTGCCTTCCCAGTTGGCGAAGCCGGCGCTCTCGATGATGAAGGTCAGCGTGCGCGAAGGCTCGTCGATGGACAGGCGGCCGAAGTGCGTGCTCGATCCTTCGACAGCGGCGCGGAATTCCTGCGGCGTGCCGGACTTTTTATCGCCGCCGGCAAAGCGCGGCCGCTCCTGCTGGTAGATCTGCACCGAGTAGCGGCCATCTGTATCGATCATCATCACGCCGCTGGGCGCATCGCCGTAGTCGTGCACGCGCGTGCCGTCCGCTTGCAGGCGGTCGGCGGCGACCAGCTTCCAGGTGCCGGTCAGCGGAAAGGGCTGGGCGGCCATCGCGGCTTGGTGCGCGGGCACCCACATCATCAGGCAAAACAGGCGGTTCAACAGTTTCATCGCATCTCCTTTCAAATAAGGACACGATAGCGGCGATTCCGCCTGCGCAAAATTAGCAAAACCTGCGCGCAATGTGTGCATAATTGCACAATGAGCCAACCTAACTGGGACGACCTGCGCTTCTTCCTTGCCCTGCACGACGCCGGCACGCTGTCCGGCGCCGCGCGCGCGGCCGGCGTCGAGCACACCACCGTGGCGCGCCGCATCGACGCGCTGGAGGAGAAGCTCGCCGTCAAGCTGTTCGACCGCTTTCCCAAAGGCTGGTCGCTGACGGCGGCTGGCAAGGCGCTGGTGCCGCATGCGCGCAAGATGGAAGAGAGCCTGCACGGATTGATGCGCGAAGCCAGCGGCACCACGGCGCTGAGCGGCAAGGTGCGTGTGTCGGCGCCGCCGGCGGTGACGGCCTGGGTGTTGGCGCCGCGCTTGCCGCCGGCGCTGCACCGGCTGCCGGGCATCGAACTGGATCTGCGCGCCGAGCTGCGCGTGACGGACCTGATGCGGCGTGAATCGGACATCGCGCTGCGCTACACGCGTCCCACGGCGCCGGGGCTGGCGGTGCGCAGCGTGGCGACGGTGACCTACCGGCTGTGCGCCACCGAAGCCTACCTGGCCTCGCGCGCGCCGGAGCAATGGGAATTCCTGGGCTACGACGAACTGCTGCAGCACGCGCCGCAACATCAATGGCTGGAGAAGATACGCGGCATGCGCCGCTGCTATATGCGCGCCAACGATCTTGGCACCCTGTACCAGGCCACGCTGGCGGGCAGCGGCGTGGCGGTGCTGCCGGATTATTTTCCGCTGGCGGGACTGGTGGAGATCGAAGCGTCGCTATGTCCGATCAAGCGCAAGCTGTGGATCGTGATGCATGAAGACGTGCGCCGAGCGGCGCCGGTGCGCGCCGTCGCCGACGAGATCATCGCGCTGTTTACTTCCGTGGGATGATCTTGACTTCGTAGATCTTCGGCCAGAGTTTGCCGGTGACGAACAGGCGTTTTTTCTCGGCGTCCCAGGCGATGCCGTTCATGACGTTTTCGCCGGTCGGGCCTTTGCCGGCTTGCGGATACAGCTTGCTGAAGTCGATCCAGCCGGTGATCTTGCCGGTGTTCTGGTCGATGCGGGCGATGGTGTTGGTGTGCCAGATGTTGGCGAAGATTTCGCCGTCCACCACTTCCAGCTCGTTGAGCTGGTCGACGGCGATGCCGTCCGCCGTCACCTTCACGCGCCGCACTTCAAGGAATGTTTTCGGATCGAGGAAGCGCAGCGTGGCGGTACCGTCGCTCATCACCAGTTCCTTGCCGTTCTGCGTCAGGCCCCAGCCTTCGCCGGGATAGGCGAACTGGTTTTTCAGCTCGAAGGTTTTCAGGTCGAACACGAAGCCGGTCTGCGTCTGCCAGGTCAGCCCCACCAGCGTGTCGCCCCAGATCGTCAGGCCCTCGCCGAAGTACTGCGGCGGGATGTCCTTGCTCTGCAGGACCTTGCCGGTTTCCAGGCTCACCTTGCGGATCGACGATTTGCCGCTCAAGCCGGTGCTCTCGTACAGGAAGCCGTCGCGGTACAGCAGGCCTTCGGTGAAGGCCTGCGTATCGTGCGGATAGCTGCGCACCACCTTGAAATCGTAGGTGGGCAGGGCGGCCGATGCGACGGCCGGCCACAGGGCGGAGAGGAGGAGGGCTTGCGCGACAATCTTTTTCACTATGCAGTCACCGAATTTTGTAGTTCAACCATGGCGTCCAGCGTGGTGCCGGGAGCTGCCAGCTCCGCTTGCACGCAGGCGCGCGCTTCGGGCGCCTGCACCAGGTCCACAGCCTGGCGGCGGGCGCGCTCCGACGCAGCAGTATCGCCGCAGCCGTCCAGCAAGTCCAGTACCAGCGACACTTCGATGATGTAGTTGTATACGTCGGCCAGCAGTTCGGCGATGCCTTCGTTGGTCAGAGCGTTGATATTGTTCTTCAGCTGATTCAGGTTGGCCGCCGCCTGCGCCAGGTGCTGCTCGGGATCGGGCAGGTAGCGGCGCGCCAGCGCGAAGTCGCCGCAGACCATGATCGAGCGCAGCGCGGCCAGCCCCACCTGCTGCGCCAGCGGCTGCGGCAGGCGCTGGAACAGGTGATAGGTATGCTGCAAGTCGCCCAGCTTGTCGTTGAGGATGTGGATATCGTTGAACAGGCCGGCGTCGGCCGGTGCGGCCAGCAGCTGCGCCGTCAGGCGGTCGCGCAGCTCGACCAGCGCACGGCGCGCCGGCAGGTGTTCGCTGGCCAGCCTGGCCCACGAGGACAGCACGTAGGACAGCCGCAGCGAGGCGGTGGCGGGATCTTGGGCGGTGGCGTCGAACAGCCAGACGTAATCCGACAGCGCGGCGTCAAATTCGCCGGCGGCGTGGGCGCTCCAGGCGCGTTCCAGTCGTTGAACAGTGTCCATTGCAACCTCTTGTGATGGGAGTGGACATTTTAATACCGAAAGAGGGAAGTCAGGCGCGGAGTTGGGTGGCTATTGGGCCGCTACTCTCTGTATTGAAGCGCTGGTGCGGACGCGCGCGCATCGCTTCGCCGATCATCACCAGTACCGGGCCGTGCGGCGTGCCGAGGCCTTGCGCCAGGCGGGCGATGTCGATGCGGTGGATCTGCTGGTCGGCGCGGCTGACGTTCTCGATCACCACCACCGGCTTGTCCGGCGCGTGGCCGTGCGCCAGCAGGCGCTCGGCGGTGGCGATGGCTTCGCGGCCGCCCATGTACTGCACCAGCGTGTCGGTTTCCGGGATGGCGTCGTGGTCCGCATGTTCCGGCGCGGTGGAGGAGGTGAAGAAAGCGACGCTGCGGGCCACACCGCGCTTGGTCAATGGCTGTTGCGTGGCTGCCGCCGCCGCGACGGCGGTGGTGATGCCGGGGACGACATCGACCGCGATGCCGGCTTGCTCCAGCGCGCGCAGTTCTTCATCGGCGCGGCCGAACAGCATCGGGTCGCCGCCCTTGAGCCGCACCACCAACGACGCGCGGCCGGCGGCTTCCACCAGCTGCTGGTTGATGACCTGCTGCGCCACCGAACGCTGGCCGCTGCGTTTGCCGACCGGGATCTTCTCCGCCTGCGGGCACAGTTCCAGCATCTCGGGCGTCACCAGCGCGTCGTGCAGCACGATATCGGCTTGCGCCAGCAGGCGCGCGCCGCGCACGGTGATCAAGTCCTGGGCGCCGGGGCCGGCGCCGATCAAATACACCTTCCCGAGTGCCGGCATGGCGTTACAGGCGGATCATGCCTGCGGCGACGGTCTGGTGCGTCACCTCGTCGATCAGGATGAAGGCGCCGGTGGCGCGGATGTCGCTATAGGCGTCGGCCGCCAGCGGCTGCTGTACGGTCAGGCCGATGCGCGCGATGTCGTTCAGCTTCAGGCCTTCGGCGCCGTGGCGCTGCTGGGTGTTGATGTCCAGCAGGGACTCGATCGCCGTCACCTTGGCGGAAGTCCGCTTGGTGCCGTGCTTGATCCAGTACTTGCGGCGCTGGTCCAGCGGCTCGTCCGACATCCAGCAGACGTCGGCCTGCAGCTGTTTCAGCTGGGTGGCCGGTTGCGCGGCGCTGGCCAGCAGGTCGCCGCGCGAGATGTCCAGGTATTCGTTGAGCAGCAGCGTGATCGACTGGCCCACCACCGCCGACTGGTGCGAACCTTCCAGCGTCAGGATGTCTTTCACGGTCGCGCTCTGGCCCGAAGGCTGCACCACCAGCTTGTCGCCGACCGACACCTTGCCGGCTTCGATGCGGCCCATGTAGCCGCGGAAGTCATTGGCTTCGTGGCCGTTGTGGCGCGCCACCAGTTGCACCGGGAAGCGGAACGGCGCGTCGTGCGATTCGTCGTACACCGACAGCGATTCCAGCAGCTCGATCAGCGTCGGGCCCTGATACCAGCCCAGCTTCTCGCTCTTTTCCACCACGTTGTCGCCGGTCAGGGCGGACAGCGGAATCGGCATGATGTCCTTCAGGCCAAGGCTGGCGGCAAATTCGCCGTAAGCCTTGACGATGCGGTCGTAGATGCCCTGGTCGTAGTTCACCAGGTCCATCTTGTTGACGGCCACGATCACGTGCTCGATCTGCAGCAGGTGGGCGATGGTCGAGTGGCGCTTGGTCTGGATCAGCAGGTCCACGCCGCCGTCCTCGCGCAGCTTCACCTTGGATACGTCGACCAGGATGATGACCGCGTCGGCGGTCGAGGCGCCGGTCACCATGTTGCGGGTGTACTGTTCGTGGCCCGGCGTGTCGGCGATGATGAACTTGCGCTTCGGCGTGGCGAAGTAGCGGTAGGCCACGTCGATGGTGATGCCTTGTTCGCGTTCGGCTTCCAGGCCGTCGGTCAGCAGCGACAGGTCGACGGTGTCGCCGACGGTGCGCTTGTGCTTGGAGCGCGACATGGCGTCCAACTGGTCGGCGAAGATGCCCTTGCTGTCGAACAGCAGGCGGCCGATCAACGTGGATTTGCCGTCATCGACGGAACCGGCGGTAATAAAGCGCAGCAGGCTTTGTTCGTTGGTGTTCTGAGTCATTAGAAGTATCCTGCTTTTTTACGTTTTTCCATCGATGCTTCGGACGTCTGGTCGTCCATGCGGGTGGCGCCGCGTTCGGTCACCTGGGTGATCGCGGTTTCCGCGATGATCTGGTCCACCGTGGCCGCGTCGGAGGACACCGGGCAGGTGCACGAGATATCGCCCACGGTACGGAAGCGCACCACTTGCGTTTCGACGGTTTCGCCTTCGCGCGCCGGCGTCAGGTCGGTCAGCGGCACCAGCAGGCCGTTGCGCGGAATGACCTTGCGTTCGTGGGCGAAGTAGATCGGCGGCAGTTCCAGCTTTTCGCGGGCGATGTACTGCCACACATCCAGCTCGGTCCAGTTCGAGATCGGGAACACGCGCATGTTTTCGCCTGGATGGACGCGGGTGTTATACAGATCCCACAGTTCCGGGCGTTGCGACTTCGGATCCCACTGGCCGAATTCGTCGCGGAAGGAGAAGATGCGCTCCTTGGCGCGGGCCTTCTCTTCATCGCGGCGGGCGCCGCCGATGCAGGCGTCGAAGCCATGTTCGGCGATGGTTTCCAGCAGCGTCACCGCCTGCGCGGCGTTGCGCGAATCGGTTTGCGGATTACGCAGGCGCACCGTGCCCTTGCGGATCGATTCTTCCACCGAGCCGACGATCAGGCGTTCGCCCAGTTCGGCCACGCGCTTGTCGCGGAAGGTGATGACTTCTTCAAAATTGTGGCCGGTATCGACGTGCACCAGCGGGAACGGGAATTTGCCAGGGCGGAAAGCCTTCTCCGCGATGCGCAGCAGGACCACCGAGTCTTTACCGCCCGAGAACAGCAGGGCAGGATTGCTGCATTCGGCAGCCACTTCGCGCATGATGTGGATCGCTTCGGACTCCAAAGCGTCGAGGTGGCGCGCGTTCACGTGCACATTGTTTTCTACTAAAGCGTTCATTGGATCTCTTTCAAGCTGCAACAGATTTAATGCGTATCAGTTTGCCGTCGACGACGTGCAGGCCGCATTCTTTCGATTCCGGGTTCTCCCACCACCAGCGGCCGGCGCGGACATCCTCGCCTGGCTGGATGGCGCGGGTACACGGTTCGCAGCCGATCGACGGATAGCCTTGATCGTGCAGCGCGTTGTAAGGCACGTTGTTCTCGCGGATGTAGTGCCACACATCCTCCTCCGACCAGTCGGCCAGCGGATTAAACTTGGTCATCAGGTGGGCGGCGTCGTCCTCTTCCACCATCAGCGAGCCACGGGTGGCGGCTTGCGCGCGGCGCTGGCCGGTGACCCATGCCTTCTTGCCCAGCAAGGCGCGGCCCAGCGGCTCGACCTTGCGGATGCGGCAGCATTCCTTGCGCATCTCGACGCTGTCATAGAAGGCGTTCAGGCCATTCTGCGCGACGTAGGCGTCCACCGCCTCGGTCTGCGGCTTGAACACCGCGATCTCGTAGCCGTAGTGTTCTTTCACCCTGTCCAGCATGGCCAGCGTTTCCTTGTGCAGGCGGCCGGTTTCCAGCGAGAAGATTCCGATGTCGTACCGGCCCTTCAGGATCAAATCGGTCAGCACCATGTCTTCCGCCGCCAGCGAGGAGGCGAAGACGGCCGGGGTAAAGTCGCTGGCGATGCGGGACAGCGTGGCGCGCGTATCCGCAATCAGCTTGCTCAGGTCACTCATTGCTGCTCCAATCAGATGCCGGCGCCGTCGTTGTTGGTGCTCGCCGGCGCGGGACGCGCAAAGCGGCGGAACAGCGGCACTTTCTGGTCAACCGACGCCTGGTAGGTTTCGGAGAAATCGGACAGGCCTTTCAGCGCATCGTGCACGTCGCGGTCGGAACGCACCGAGTAGGCGTTGAAGCCCACGCGCTGCATCGAGAACAGCTGGTCGCGCAGCACGTCGCCGATGGCGCGCAGTTCGCCGGTCCAGCCCAGGCGGGTGCGCAGGTTGTAGGCGATCGAGTAACCGCGGCCGTCGGTAAATTTCGGGAAATCGACAGCGACCACCGGGAAGCGGGACAGGTCGTCCTTGATCGCTTCCGGACGCTCGTCGCTGGCGATCCAGACGCCGATCTCGCCGGCGTCGGAGCGCGCCGCCAGCACGTCGCGCTGCACCAGCCACAGGCTTTGCGGCACGATGAATTTGCCGGCCGGGACGGACACGGTGGCCGGATCGTGCGGCGGCGCGCCTTCGGCCGGTTCGGCCAGGCGCAGCACCTGCCAGTCATCCGCGACGACTTCGCGGCCCTTGATGATCAGGTTCTTCACTTCAGACATATTCATCCTCTCCAACCAGGCGGCCGCCTTTTTCGGCGATCGGCGTGGCGTACACAAATTCCTTGAACGGGGCGACGCCGATGCGCTGCACGCAGGCGGCAAACGATTCGTCTTCAAAACGCTCGCGCAGATAGACTTGCAGCAGGCGGTCGATCACTTCCGGCATTTGCAGCGCGGAGAACGACGGGCCGATGATCTTGCCGATGGCGGCGTGGTTGCCTTGCGCGCCGCCGATCGACACCTGATACCATTCGCTGCCATCCTTGTCGACGCCCAGCACGCCGATGCTGCCGACGTGATGGTGGCCGCAGGCGTTGATGCAGCCGGAGATATTCAGTTCGATCTCGCCGATGTCGTGCTGGTAGTCGAGGTTCTCGAAGCGCTCCGAAATGGCGGCGGCGATCGGCAGAGACTTGGCGTTGGCCAGCGAGCAGAAGTCGCCGCCAGGGCAGCAGATCATGTCGGTCAGCAGGCCGATGTTCGGCGTCGCCAGGCCGTGCGCCTTGGCTTCCTGCCACAGCGCGAACAACTGCGACTGTTCGACGTCGGCCAGCACCACGTTCTGTTCGTGGGTGACGCGCAGTTCGCCGAAGCTGTAGCGGTCCGACAGGTCGGCCATGAAGTCCATCTGCTCGGCGGTGGCGTCGCCCGGCGGCACGCCGGTTTTCTTCAGCGACAGCACCACGGCGGCGTAGCCAGGCTGCTTGTGCGGCTTGACGTTGCGGCTGACCCAATTGGCGAAGGCCTTGTTGCCGGCCTGCGCGGCGACGACGTCGCTGTCTTCCAGCTGCTTGTACGCAGGCGGCTGGAAGTAGTCGATCACGCGCTGCATTTCTTCCACGGTCAGGGTTTCCGGACCGTCTTTCAGGTCGGCCCATTCTTCTTCGACCTGGCGGGTGAATTCTTCCACGCCCACG
Source organism: Duganella aquatilis (assembly GCF_009674565.1). Lineage (GTDB taxonomy): Bacteria > Pseudomonadota > Gammaproteobacteria > Burkholderiales > Burkholderiaceae_D > Rugamonas > Rugamonas aquatilis. The sequence goes on along the minus strand of NZ_WKJL01000015.1, from coordinate 8,250 downwards.
GCCTTCAGCAGGATCTTGATGCGGGCCTTGTACTTGTTGTCGCGGCGGCCGTACTGGTTATACACGCGCATCACGGCTTCGGTGTAGGTCAGCAGGTGCTGCCACGGCAGGAATTCGCGGATCACGCTGCCGATGATCGGCGTGCGGCCCATGCCGCCGCCGGCCATGAATTTGAAACCGACTTCGCCGGCTTCGTTGCGCACCACGGTCAGGCCGATGTCGTGGATGGCGATGGCGGCGCGGTCTTCCACGGCGCCGTTGATGGCGACCTTGAATTTGCGCGGCAGCGCCAGGAATTCAGGGTGGAAGGTCGACCACTGGCGCAGCACCTCGGCGTACGGACGCGGATCGATGATCTCGTCGGCGGCAACGCCGGCGTAAGGATCGGACGTGGTGTTGCGGATGCAGTTGCCGGAGGTCTGGATGGCGTGCATCTCCACCGATGCCAGGTCGGTCAGGATGTCCGGGGTCTGTTCCAGCTCAACCCAGTTAAACTGGATGTTTTGACGGGTGGTGAAGTGACCATAGCCGCGGTCGTACTTGCGGGCGATATGGCCGAACATGCGCATCTGCTTGCTGGCCAGCAGGCCGTACGGCACGGCGATGCGCAACATGTAGGCGTGCCGCTGCAGGTACAGGCCGTTTTGCAGGCGCAGCGGCAGGAATTCGGCTTCGGTCAGCTCATCGGCGAGGCGGCGGCGTACCTGGTCGCGGTACTGGGCGATGCGCTCACGGACGATGAGGTGGTCGTATTGGTCGTATTGATACATGTATATTCTTCCTGGATAGTCGCTGATTCCCCAAACTAGGCCTAATAGTAATAAACTTCGTCTTTATTCCATACGACTTAGTCTTTATTTGCTTATATAAGGATTGGGCATAAGCATGGACGCTAATAATTTTAAGATGGGTCAAGACCTGCAATGAACCTTCACCAACTGCGCTTTGTGCGCGAAGCAGTACGCCAGAATTACAATTTGACGGATGCCGCCAAGGCGCTGTTCACCTCGCAGCCGGGGGTGTCCAAGGCGATTATCGAGCTGGAGGAAGAACTTGGCGTCGATATCTTCACCCGCCACGGCAAGCGCATCCGCGGCCTGACCGAGCCGGGGCGGCTGGTGCTGTCGTCGGTGGAACTGATCATGCAGGAGATCGACAGCCTCAAGCGCATCGGCAAGGAATACGCGGCGCAGGACAGCGGCAGCTTCACCATCGCCACCACCCACACCCAGGCGCGCTACACGCTGCCCAAGGTGGTGCAGGCCTTCATGGTGAAGTTCCCGAAAGTGCGCCTGTCTTTATTGCAAGGAAATCCGCAGCAGATCGCCGAGATGGTGCAGCGCGACCAAGCCGACCTGTGCATCGCCACTGAATCGATCGCCGGCGTGACCGGACTGGTAACATTGCCATGCTATCAATGGGAGCACGTGGTGGTGGTGCCGCCCGATCATCCTTTGCTGCGCACGAGGCAGCCGACGCTGGAAGAGATCGCGGCTTTCCCGATCATCACGTATGATGGCGCCTTCGCCGGCCGCAGCAAGATCGACCACGCGTTTTCCCTGCGCGGCCTGAAGCTGGACGTGCTGCTGGAAGCCATTGACGCCGATGTCATCAAGACTTATGTGGAGTTGGGCATGGGGATTGGTATCATAGCGGGCATGGCCTTCGACGCCGAGCGCGACAAGAACCTGCGCGCCATCCCGGTGGGACACCTGTTCGGCATGAACGTGTCGCGGGTGGCGGTCAAGCAGGGCGCTTATCTGCGCAGCTATATCTACACCTTTATTGAACTGCTGGCCCCGACGCTCAACCGCAAGTTGATCGAACAGGCCATGAGCGGTGAAAAAGAGAACTACGAACTATAAAAGAAAGCATCAACATGATTACCAACCAGTTGACACAATATTACGCCGTCAACGCGGACAACTATGACCAGGTCTACGCGCAGGAAGAGCGCTTCGATGACCTGGATGATCTGCAGGAGATGGTGGCCGAGCTGTTCACCGGCCACAAGGTGCTGGAGCTGGCCTGCGGCACCGCCTACTGGACCGACCTGATCGCGGAAACCGCCGAGTCGGTCTACGCCACCGATATTTCGCAGGAAATGCTGGACCTGGCGGAAACGCGCGGCCTGGACGAGGACATCGTCACCTTCGGCCAGATGGACGCCTTCAACCTGCCGGACGGCCTCGAAGGCCAGTACACCGCCGTGTTTGCGGCCGGCCTGTGGAGCCACGTGCCGCGCGAGCAGTACGACAGCTTCCTGAAAACCCTGCGCGCCAAGCTGGGCAAGGACATCCTGGTGGTGTTCCTCGACGAATCGTATGTCGATGGCAACTCGATGGTGATCGCCCGCACCGATGCGGAAGGCAACACCTACCAGATCCTGACCGCCGACGACGGCCAGCGCTACGAGATCATGAAGAACTACCTGACCGACAGCACGCTGCGCAAGCGCTTCACCAACCACGCGCGCCAGATCCGCGTCGAACGGCTGGAGTACTACTACTTGTTGAGCTGCCGCCTCAAGTAATACCTCAAATAATCGAAAAACCGGGGTCAGTGCCGACATTCGGACATTTCGTACGCGAAATGTCCGAATGTCGGCACTGACCCCGGTTTTTTTCGCTTAATGATGTCGATTTACAACAAATTAGTGATGTCACATTGTTGAAGTAATTGATAGGCATGATTCTCGCCGTGGATCAGCAACGCAATCTTTTCTTCAACCTCAAGTAGAGAACATCAAGTGAAAAAACTTACTCTGGCAGCAATGATCATCGGCGGCTTCGCAGCGCAAGCCCAAGCTCAATCGAACGTGACCATCTACGGCCTGGTGGACGCCGGTATCGTCAGCGAGCGCGGTGGCGTGGCAGGCAACGTGACCAAAGTTACCAGCGGCATCGGCGGCCAGTCCCGTCTGGGCTTCCGCGGTACCGAAGACCTGGGCAACGGCCTGTCGGCGATCTTCCAGCTGGAAACCGGCTTCAAGGCCGATGACGGCACCCTGGACAGCACCAACACCATCTTCAACCGTCAAGCCTTCGTCGGCCTGAAAAGCAAGGACGCCGGCCAGCTGACCATCGGTCGTCAATACACCCCGCTGTACCTGGCGCAAAGCCAGGTGGCCGACCCGTTCGGCGCAGGCTATGCCGGCACCATCAAAAACCTGTTCCCATCGGCCGGCGCCAACACCCGCGTCAGCAACGCCCTGGTGTACTCGACCCCGACCATGAGCGGCTTCAGCGCCGACGCCCTGTACGCCCTGGGCGAGCAGGCTGGCAGCGCCACCGCCGGCCGTCAGTTCGGCTTTGGCCTGAACTACGCACAAGGCCCGCTGAACGCGCGCCTGGTGTACAACAACAAAAACAACGACACCGCTGCTGTCGGCACCACCCCTGCCAAAGTGCAGGACACCGGCCGCAACACCATGTTCGCCGCCAACTACGACTTCCAGGTCGTCAAGGCCTACTTCGCCTACGGCGCGGACAAGGGCGTGAACAGCGCCGTGCTGCCAACCGCCAACGCCTTCGGCTACACCGTGGCGCCAAAGCCTAGCACCGACAGCAACGACATGCTGATCGGCGCGCAGATCCCGGTTGGTTCGGGCACCATCATGGCGTCGTACATCCGCAAAAACGACAAGACCGTCAACAACCAGGACGCCGATCAGTGGGCGCTGGGCTACCTGTACAACCTGTCGAAGCGTACCGGCGTGTACCTGGCTTACGCCAAGATCAAAAACAAAAACGGCGCTGGCTACACCGTGGGTAACAACAACGAAGCTGGTACTGGCGATAAAGCATTCAACGCCGGCATCCGTCACTCGTTCTAAGCTGGTCTAGGCAGTTTCCGGCGGCGGCAGCGGCAGACGGATCATGATCCGCGTGCCGCCGTCGCTGACGATGGCGATATCGCCATGCAGTGCCCAGACGCGTTCGCGCATGCCGATCAGGCCGAAGGACGATGCCTTGTCCATGTCCGTTTCGGCGATGCCGCGGCCGTCGTCGTGTATCGTGATGTGCAGCGTTGTATCCTGCCGGTGCAGCGACAACGCCACCGTACGCGCCTGCGCGTGGCGGGCGATGTTGGTCAGCGCTTCCTGCACGATGCGGAAGATGGCCGTACTGTAGGCGTCATCCAGCGCCAGTTCCTCCTCGCTCGCATCCAGCGTGCAGTCGATGTTGTTGCGCTCCACAAATTCCTGGCGCAGGCTTTCCAGCGCAAAATACAAACCTCCCTCATCCAGCGCGCGCGGCCGCAGGTTGCCGGCGATGCGACGCAGCGACGTGATCGCCGTCATCAGCAATTCATCCATGCCGGCCTGCAGCTTGCGCGCCGCCGCGCCGTTGACGCTGTGCCGTTGCAGCAGCCCGAGGTCGCCGCGCAGCGTGGCCAGCAGCTGGCCCAGGTCGTCGTGCAGCTCGCGTGCGATGTGCTTGCGCTCTTCCTCGCGGATGGTCTGCAGCGCTGCCGACAGCTCGCGCAGCTGTGAATACGATTGCTCCAGCTGTTCCTGCACCTGCTTGCGCTCGGTAATGTCGCGCAGGATGATGGTGTAGATGTGGGCGCCATTCTCGTTCAGCGAGGAAATCGTGCCTTCCAGCGGAAAATGCTGGCCGGTGGCTTTCAGGCCCGTCACCGCGTAGTCGCTGGTGCGCCGGCCTTTCATGCGCATGCGGATGCCGGTGTTGCCGAAATACTGGATGGCGCCGTTCTCCAGCCGCTGGCGCTGGTCGCGCGGGATGTAGCGCTGCAGCGGCGCGCCCCGCATGGCCCGCACCGTGGTGCCGAACATGGCGGCCGCCGATGGATTGACCTGGAGAATGTGCTGGCGCTCGTCGGTGGAGATGATGGCGTCGGTGGCGTGCCGGATGATGCCCCGGCTGCGCTTGGTCATGGCGGCGGAGCGCGCGCAGGACCAGCCCATGCGCCACGACAGGCGGCTGGCCGCCGCCAGCGCGGACAGGATGAACAGTGCTTGGATGCGACGGCCCATGGTGTGCCTCCCTGCGGCCGAAGGACCGCGTGGAGTCACACTAAAGCAGGCACGGTTGAGGTGATTTGATTTACATCTGCTTGAAGAGATGCAGGAAGCTGCGGCTCACTTCCAGCTTGTCGGAGCGGCCCTTGATCATCACCAGGTGGCGGCCGCGGATGTCGCGCGTCACGCCTTCGATGGCGTTGACGTTGACCAGCGTGGCGCGGTGAATCTGCCAGAACAGGGCGGGGTCCAGTTCCTCGGCCAGGTCGCGCACCGGCTTGCGTATCAGCGCTTCGTATTTCTCGGTCTGCACGCAGGTGTATTTTTCGTCGGAACGGAAGAACAGGATTTCCTCGACCGGAATCATGCGCAGGTCCTGGCCGATGCTGGCCTGGATCCATTGCAGGTGCGCCGGTTTTGGCGCGGCGATTTTCTCGGTCAGCTGCGCCAGCATGGCGGTGACGCTGGCGCTGACGTCGGTGGCGGCGGCCGGCTTGCTCAGACGGGTCTTGAGGCGGTCGACCGTGACCTGCAGGCGCTCCGGCTCGGGCGGCTTCAGCACATAGTCGATGGCGCCGCGCTCGAAGGCTTCCACGGCGTAGGCGTCGTAGGCGGTCACGAACACGATGTTGCTCTTGTTGCCGATCACGGCGGCCGCTTCCATGCCGGTCTTGCCTGGCATGCGGATGTCGAGGAAGGTGAAGTCCGGCTTGAGCTGGTCGACCAGCTCGATGGCCTCGTCGCCATTCTTGGCCTCGCCAATAATGTCCAGCTCGGGCCAGACCTGGCCCAGGCGCATGCGCAATTGGTCGCGCATCAAACGTTCGTCATCTGCAATGATTGCTGTAGGCATTGTTCGGGTGTGTAAGATTGTTTAAATTATTATTCAACGAATCGCGTGAATAAGCAATCACGATGATTTTTTCGCCAGCTGGTAAGGCACTTCGATGGTGACGATCACGCCGCTCGGGCTGTTGGCGGCGATCAGCAGCTGGCCCTGGTCGCCGTGCAGCAGTTTCAGGCGTTCGCGGATATTGCTCAGGCCCAGGCCGGTGCCGTCGCTGGGTTTGGCGCCGAAGCCGAGGCCGTTGTCGGTGACGATGACGCGCAGCTTGTTGTGGGCGACGTCGGCGCGCACCTTCAGCGTGCCGCCTTCCGGCTTGCCTTCCAGGCCGTGCTTGATGGCGTTTTCCACCATCGATTGCAGCATCATCGGCGGGAAGGCGGCGGTGCGCAGGCCGTCCGGCACGTCCAGTTCCACCGTCAGGCGCTCTTCCATGCGCATTTTCAGCAGGTTGAGGTAGGCCTCCACCATGTCGGCCTCGCGGCCCAGGTTGGTGACCAGCGCGTTGTCGCGCATCTGCGGCAGCACCGCGCGCAGGTATTTGATCAGGCTGCGCTGCATGGCGGCGGCGCGCGGCGGATCGGTCTCGATCAGGTGTTCCACCGAGGCCAGGGTGTTGAACAGGAAGTGCGGCTCGACCTGGGCTTGCATCGTCTGCATCTTGGCTTCGCTCAGCTGGCGCTGCATGGATTCGCGTTCGGCGGCAGCGTTGGCGGTCTGGGTTTCCGCTTCCGCGCGTTTTTTGCTGCCCATCAGGAACTTGGTGGCGAACAGGGCCAGCACCAGCAGCGTGATGAAACTCTTGAACCAGGTCGAGGCCTGGCCGTGGTAGCGGGCCACTTTCTGCTCGGCGGCGTCGTCGACCGCTTCTTCGATCGCGTTGGACAGTTCCTCGCCAATTTGCGGCGGCAGGTCGATATGGACTTCCTCGCCCGGCAGCGAGGGCAGGGCAGGCACCGAGGCGGCGCCCTTGGCAGGTTTCGCTGGCTTGGCTGGCTTGGCGGGTGCTTCCGGCGCTTCGGGGGCTTCAGGCGCCTCGGGAGCTTCCGGCGCTTCTGGGGCCTCGGGAGCGGCGGTGGGTGCGCTGCTGTCGTCGCTGTTCTTGTTGCGGATCTTGCCGCGCTGGCTGAAGTGGATGCCGCTGTCGTCGATGCGGATATTGGTGTCGGGATTTTTACGCTTGCTGGAGCGGCTCTGCTCGATCTCTTCCTGGACCGGATTCGACGAAAACAGTTCGTCCTGCAGAATGGAGCCGGCAATCAGCATCAGGATGGCAAACACCAGGAACTTCCACCACGACAGCTGGGTCACCCAGGTGGCGGTGGCGTCGAAACCGCGATGCAGCCAGCTGCCGGCGGTTTTCAGGGTGTCTTGCACTTTAGGCGTAGGAAACATGAACGGCTTTCACTCTTAACATGAGGCAAGTGTAACGAGCATCCCATATAGATGCCATGCGATTGCGACAGTCTGCAAGAAATGGGGAGTGGACGGCAAGTTGAAAGGAATTGCTTGCCAAACTACTGCGGCGTTGCTATAGTTCGGTCCCTCGCGAAACACCGCAGACGCTGCAAAGCGAAACGATGAAAAACGAGGGGTTGACGAGATAAATCAAATGCTTCATAATCTCGCTTCTTCGCTGACGGACAAAACGATTTGTCAGCGCGCAATACAAGATCTTTAAAAATTTACAGTCGATAAATGTGGGCGTTTGATGCAAGTGCACGCTGAACTTAGGTTCAGCGAAACTAAAAGCATTAAATGCTCAACAAGAAATACTGTCAGTATTTTGAGTGAGCGAACCTGGTCAGAAATGACCATAAACAGAGATTAAACTAAAGAGTTTGATCCTGGCTCAGATTGAACGCTGGCGGCATGCCTTACACATGCAAGTCGAACGGCAGCACGGAGCTTGCTCTGGTGGCGAGTGGCGAACGGGTGAGTAATATATCGGAACGTACCCTGGAGTGGGGGATAACGTAGCGAAAGTTACGCTAATACCGCATACGATCTAAGGATGAAAGTGGGGGATCGCAAGACCTCATGCTCCTGGAGCGGCCGATATCTGATTAGCTAGTTGGTGGGGTAAAGGCCCACCAAGGCATCGATCAGTAGCTGGTCTGAGAGGACGACCAGCCACACTGGAACTGAGACACGGTCCAGACTCCTACGGGAGGCAGCAGTGGGGAATTTTGGACAATGGGGGCAACCCTGATCCAGCAATGCCGCGTGAGTGAAGAAGGCCTTCGGGTTGTAAAGCTCTTTTGTCAGGGAAGAAAAGGCTGTGGCTAATATCTGCGGCTCATGACGGTACCTGAAGAATAAGCACCGGCTAACTACGTGCCAGCAGCCGCGGTAATACGTAGGGTGCAAGCGTTAATCGGAATTACTGGGCGTAAAGCGTGCGCAGGCGGTTTTGTAAGTC
>NZ_WKJL01000014.1 GCF_009674565.1 Duganella aquatilis | reverse complement strand
CCACAAGGCCGCGCATGACGCCTCCAACGAAAGCGTGCCCGACCATCCGCCCGGCTACGTGCCGACGCCGGCGGCCGGCCCGGTGCGGCCGATCGCCACCCAGTCGCCGGCCGTCACGCCGCGCGAACTGCGGCTGCTGGGCGCGGCCGCCGGTATCGCCCTGCTCAGCGCGCTGATCGTGCTGGGCGGCCAGGCCGCCTTCCGCAAACCGGCGCCGGCGCTGACGGCGGCACAGGCGCAGGCCCTGCAAAACGCCGCCAGCATGGAACAAGCCCTGCAAAAGCTCGATCCGAAACTGCGCGCCCAACTTCCCGTGGAACTCCAGAAATAATGAAACGCCTCCTCCTACTCCTGTCCCTGGCGCTGGCCGCCTTGCCGGCCTTCGCGCAAAAGCTCGACACGCCCTCGTTCGTGATCCAGATCATCAGCAACTGCGCCGAAGGCAGCGTGACCTGCGACAACGTCAACTACATCGGCACCAGCAAGAAGACCGGCAAGAGCGTCCGGCTGCGCGGCAAGACCGTGCACAGCCTGTGCGCCGACGGCGTCACGCCCTGCCGCTTCCAGGGCTACGAATTCAAGAGCGGCAACACCCACTACTTCGTCAGCGAAGACGGCCGCCTCGAAGTCACCCTCAACAACAAGTCGCTGGTCAGCGAAAAAGGCCAGTGGGAATAAGCCAATCCGGGGTCAGTTCTGCCATTGGTACATGAGCCCGTGTGCGATTGGCAGAACTGACCCCGGTTTTGTGCTAACATGTGAACACCTATTCACACGTTAGCAATGATGAGCTGCCAACACGACTATTCCAATTGCGATCCGCAGATCGCGCAACTGGCCGATCTGTTCCACCTGCTGGGCGACCCGACGCGCTTGCGGATTGTGCTGTCCTGCATGCCGGCGCCGATTGCCGTCAGCGAAATCGCGTCTACACTGGATCTGAGCAGCTCGCTCGTGAGCCACCATTTGCGCTTGCTGCGCGCCGCCCGCATCGTCAAGTCCGAGCGCCAGGGCAAGCAGGTGTTCTATTCCGCCGCCGACGCCCATATCAGCGGCGTTCTCAACGATATGCTGGAACATATCGCCGAACCTTCCACCGGAACCGAAGCATGAGCAAGCACCACGACCACGACCATCATGATCACCATGGCCATGCGCACCACGCGCACGACCATCATGGACACGACCACAGCCATGGTCACGGCCATCACCACCATCACGGCGATCCGAACACCATGGGCCGCGCCTTCGCCATCGCGATCGTGCTCAACACGGTGTTCGTGGCGGTGGAGTTCTTCTACGGCTTCCTGGCCAACTCGACCGCGCTGATGGCCGACGCCGGCCACAACCTGTCCGACGTGCTGGGCCTGATGCTGGCCTGGGGCGCCGCCATCCTCGCCAAGCGCCTGCCGAACCGCCGCTATACCTACGGCCTGCGCAGCACCTCGATGCTGGCCGCGCTGTTCAACGCCATGCTGCTGATGGCGGCCTGCGGCGGCATCGCCTGGGAAGCCGTGCAGCAGCTGGTCCATCCCGATCCGGTGGCCGGCCTGACGGTGTCGGTGGTGGCCGGCATCGGCATCCTGATCAACGGTTTCTCGGCCTGGCTGTTCATGTCCGGCAGCAAGGACGACATCAATATCCGCGGCGCCTACCTGCACATGGCCGCCGACGCCGCCATCTCGCTGGGCGTGCTGGTGGCCGGCGTGATCGTCGGCTACACCGGCTGGAACTGGCTGGACCCGCTGGTCAGCGTGGTGATCGTGGTGTTCATCGTCATCAGCACCTGGTCGCTGCTGACGCAGTCGCTGCGCATGATGCTGGCGGCCGTGCCGGACAATGTGGACCGCGCCGGCATCGAGCAGTTCCTGCGCGCCCAGCCGGGCGTGGCCAAGATCTGCGACCTGCACATCTGGGCCATGAGCACCACCGAGAACGCGCTCACCGTGCAGCTGGTGACGCCGGCCGGCTATCCGGGCGACGGCGCCATCGACGCCATCAGCAAGCAGCTGCGCGAGGACTTCTCGATCCAGCACAGCACGCTGCAGGTGCGCCTCGGCGAGAGCGAATTGGAGTGCTGCCTGCAAGCGCCAGCACCCACTTCAGCGCCGGCGCACGCCCACGCGCACTAGTCCGCCAGATTGGCGTACAGGGCGGTACTCAGGTAGCGCTCGCCAAACGACGGAATGATCGTGACGATGATCTTGTCGGCATTTTCCGGCCGCCGCGCCACCTGCAGCGCCGCCCACAGCGCGGCGCCGGAGGAAATGCCCACCAGCAGCCCTTCCTGGCTGGCGGCCTGGCGCGCGGTCGCGAACGCATCCTCGTTCTTCACGCAGATCACCTCGTCGTAGACGCGGGTATTGAGCACGGCCGGCACGAAGCCGGCGCCGATGCCCTGCAGCGGGTGCGGCCCCTTGACGCCCTTGGACAGGATGGGCGACGCCTCCGGCTCCACCGCCACGCAGCGGAACCCGGGCTTGCGCGCCTTGATCACCTCGCCCACGCCGGTGATGGTGCCGCCGGTGCCGATGCCGGCCACCAGGATGTCCACCCGGCCGTCGGTATCGTTCCAGATTTCCTCGGCGGTGGTACGGCGGTGCACCTCGGGATTGGCGGGATTGTTGAATTGCTGCGGCATCAGGTGGCGCGGATCGGACGCGGCCAGCGCATCGGCGCGCTGGATGGCACCCAGCATGCCTTCGCTGCCGGGCGTGAGGATCAGCTCGGCGCCGTAGGCGCGCAGCAGCATGCGCCGTTCGCGGCTCATGGTGTCCGGCATCACCAGCGTGCAGCGGTAGCCGCGCGCCGCGCACACCATGGCCAGCGCGATGCCGGTGTTGCCGCTGGTCGGTTCGAGGATGATGGTGTCGGGACGGATCTGCCCGGCCGCTTCAGCCGCTTCGATCATGGACAGGCCGATGCGGTCTTTCACGCTATGGGCCGGATTGCAGTATTCAAGCTTGACCAGCAGCTGGGCGGTGCTGCCCTTGGCCATCCGGTTGATGCGTACCAGCGGGGTACGGCCGATCAGTTCGGTAACGTCGTTGGCGACTTGCATGGGAACCTCCGGCAAAGAGGGGGAGAACCGCCAGTCTACCCTCTTCGCGCGGCGGTTGCCATTTACTTCACGTTGACCAGTTCGACGTCGAAGATCAGCGCCGAATTCGGCGGGATGCCGCTGCCCGGCGTCGGCCGCGAGCCGTAGGCCAGTTCGGCCGGAATGATCAGGGTGCGCTTGCCGCCCACTTTCATGCCGATGATGCCCTGGTCCCAGCCCTTGATGACGCGGCCCGAACCCAGCACGAAGTCGAGCGGCTCGCCGCGCGGGATCGACGAATCGAACAGCTTGCCGTGCATATTCTTGGCCAGCGGACGGTACAGCCAGCCCGAGTAGTGCATGAAGACGGTGGCGCCGGTGGTGGCTTCCTTGCCGGTGCCGACCTTGGTGTCGGTGACGATCAGCTGTTCGGCCGCCGGACCCGGCGTGGCCGAGCCGACCACTACCGGCGCATCCGGCGCCGGCGCAGCAGGCGTCGCTTCAGGTTGCGGCGCCGGCGTTTGGGCGGGGGTTTGCGCCTGGGCGAAAGCGGCAGCCAACAACATTGCTACAAATACGGAACTACGCTTCATGTCGATTCTTTCAATGAGGTCGATAGACAGCTCGACATGATAGCAAACTAGACGGCGTCCGGGGCGGTTGTTGGCAAGGCGTCATCGGCCAGCCGGCGCAGCGCGTGGCCGGCGGCGACCATGCCGAAGGTGGCGGTGACCACCATCGCCGAGCCGAAGCCTGCGCAGTTGAGACCGGTAACGCCGCCGCTGCGGTCGTCGCCGTCCACCGTGCACACCTCGCCGGTTTCCGGGAACTTCAGCGGCTCCATCGAGAACACGGCGTCGATGTGGAACTTGGTTTTCTCGCCGCGCGGGAAGCCGTACTGCGCGCGCATGATCTTGCGCACTTTCTTCAGCAGCGGCTCCTGCTCGGTACGGGCCAGGTCGCGCACCGAGATCTGCGCGGCGTCGGTCTTGCCGCCGGCGCTGCCGATGGTGATCACCGGCAGGTCGTGCTGGCGCGCCCAGGCCAGCATGGCGGCCTTGGCCTTGACCGAATCGGTGGCGTCGATCAGGTAGTCGAACTTGCCGCCGCCAAGCATCTGCTGCAGATTCTCCGGCTCGACAAAGTCCTCCACCTGGTGGACCTGGCAGAAGGGATTGATCTGGGCGATGCGCTCGGCCAGCGCGGTGATCTTGGCCATGCCGACGGTGCTGCTGAGGGCCTGGATCTGGCGGTTGATATTCGACTCGGCCACGTTGTCGAGGTCGATCAAGGTCAGCTGGCCGATGGCGCTGCGCGCCAGCGCCTCGACGATCCACGAGCCGACGCCGCCGACGCCGACCACGCAGACATGCGCCGTGCGGAAACGCGCCAGCGCGTGGGCGCCATACAGGCGCGCAATGCCGCCGAAGCGGCGTTCAAAATCGACATCGTCGAAATCTGGGGGAGAAAGGCTGTTCATGCCGCCATTTTAACGGACTGCGGCAAAACCTTCGCCCACCGCCCCCGTTTCGCGGTTTACCACATGATGACGCGCTGCTCCGGCGGCAGGTACATCGGATCGCCCGGCTTGATGTCGAAGGCTTCGTAGAACTCGGGCTGGTTCATCACCGTGCCCTTGGCGCGGAACTCGCCAGGCGAATGCGGATCGCTCTTGATCTGGGCGATGGCCGCTTCCGGGCGCAGCTTGGCGCGCCATTTCTGCGCGAAGCCGATGTACAGGCGCTGGGCGCCGGTCAGGCCGTCCAGCACCGGCGACGGCTTGCCGTTCAGCGAGCGCTGGTAGGCGCGGTAGGTCAGCGACAGACCGGAGTTGTCGCCGATGTTTTCGCCCAGCGTCAGCTCACCGTTGATGTAGTAGCCCGGCACCGGGCTGTAGGCGCCGTACTGCTTGACCAGGCCGGCGGCGCGCGCCTTGAAGGCGGCGCGGTCGTCGGCGGTCCACCAGTTGCGCAGGCGGCCCTTGGCGTCGTACTGGCTGCCGGAGTCGTCGAAGGCGTGGCTGATCTCGTGGCCGAAGGTGATGCCCAGCAGGCCGTAGTTGACCGCGTCTTCGGCCTTCACGTTGAAGAACGGCGGCTGCAGGATGGCGGCCGGAATCGTGATGGCGTTCAGCAGCGGGTTGTAGCTGGCGTTGACGGTTTGCGGCGTCATCGACCATTCCTCGCGGTCGACCGGCTTGCCCAGCTTGTCGATATTGCGCTGGCGGCTCCAGATGCGCGAGGCGCGCACGTTGGCCACCAGGTCATGCGGCTGGGTTTTCAGCGCGCTGTAGTCGCGCCATTTTTCCGGGTAGGCGATGTTCGGTTTCAGCGCGGCCAGCTTGGCCTGGGCTTCCTTCTTGGTTTCCGGCCCCATCCAGTCGAGCTTGTCGATGCCGTCCTTGAACGAGGCGACGAAGTTGTTGAACATGGCCATCACGCGCGGCTTGGTTTCCGGCGGCAGGTACATCTTGACGTACAGCTTGCCGACCGCGTCGCTGACGGCGCCGTCGGTGAAGCGCAGCGCCAGCTGCCACTGCGGTTCGCTTTGCGGCACGCCGCGCAGCGTCGTGCCTTCAAAGGCGAAGCGCTCCTTGACGCTGGCGCTGTCCAGGTAGGACGCATAGCTTTCGATGATGCGCCAGTTCAGGTAGCTCTTCCATGCTTCCAGCGGCACCTCGGCCACGGCGCTGGAGAAGCCGCCGAGGAAGCTCGGCTGGCGCACCACGGCCGACGACGCTTTCGGCGCCAGGCCGGCGGCGGTGAAATAGGCCTTCCAGTCGAAGCCCGGCGCCAGTTCGCTGAACTTGTCGAAGGCGACGCGGTTGTACGACTTGACCGGGTCGCGCATCTGCACGCGGGTCCATTGCGCCTGCGCCAGGCGGGTTTCGAGGTCGAGCACCTGGGCCGCGTGGGCGGCGGCGTTCTTGTCGCCGCTCATGCGCAGCATGGTTTCGATGTGGGTCAGGTATTTGGCGCGCACGGCCTTCAGCTTGGCGTCGTCGTCCTTCAGGTAGTAGTCGCGGTCCGGCAGGCCCAGGCCGGACTGGCCGATGTTCAGCGTGTACTGTTCCGGATCCTGGGCGTCAGGCGACACGCCGGCCGAGAACGGCGTCTGGATGCCGTTGCGCTGCAGGTAGGCGAACAGCGCCGGCAGGTCTTGCTTGTCCTTGGCGGCGGCCACGCGCGCCAGGTCGGCGTGCAGCGGCTTGAAGCCGGCGGCGTTTCGCGCCTTCTCGTCCATGTAGCTGGTGTAGAGGTCGGCGATCTTGTGGGTTTCGCTGCCGGCCTTGCCCGGATTTTTCAGCGTGGCGTCAATCAACGCGCGCAGCTGGCCTTGCGCGGTTTCGCGCAGTTCGATGTAGGTGCCCCAGGTCGACTTGTCGGCCGGGATTTCGGTGTTGCGGGTCCAGATGCCGTTGACGTAACCGTAGAAATCGTCCTGCGGGCGCACCGCCGGGTCCAGGGTTTTCACATCGATGCCGGACACTGGCGCTTCCTGGGCGTACAGCGAGGGCGAGGAAAAGAAGAGCATGGCGCAGCAAGCGGCGCTGATAAGCGTACGGTTCACGAACATTCCTTTAGTTGTAGTTGGATGTGCCGGAAGATTATAACCGCCATCAAGGCCATGACAGTGCCGCATCGCAACATCGTTAAATCCGCTGTTTGGCGAAGTATTCTAGAATAGGACTGTTACCAGCCAGAGTCCACGCCATGAGCAACGCACTGTTCGACACCGCCCCCGATTTCAGCCAGCCGATCGCCGTGCTGAAGCACTGCCACGACCGCATCCGCAAGCAGCTGCAAACGCTGCAGAACCTGATCGGCCACCTGCCCCGCCACGGCGCCGATGTTGACGCACAGAAAGCCGCGCAGGCGGTGCTGAAATACTTCAACAACGCCGCCCATCTGCACCACGAAGACGAGGAGCAAAACCTGCTGCCGATGCTGCGCGCCACCGCGCGCGACGCCGACGCCAGCCTTCTGGCGGAACTGGCGCCCGGCATTTTGGCCGGTCACGAGCAAATGGATAGAGACTGGACTATAATCAAAACGCAACTTGAGCAGATCGCCAACGGCACCAGCGCCACGTTGTCGGCCAGCGATGTCGCCCACTTCTGCGACAGCTACGCGGCCCACATGGTGGTGGAGGAAACCCATATCGCGACCATGGCCAGGCGGCTGTTCAGCGCCGAACAGATGGCGCAGCTGGGCAGTGCGATGCAGGTACGGCGCGGGATCACCCCCGACCTGCCCCACAGCCAGGTGCCGGAGCAGCAGACGGCCGCGGTCAGCAACACGGTGGCCGACGGCGTGGTGCTGGCGGACCTGCGGCTCGACTACGGCCGCGCCAGCCTGACGGAGCAGGACGTACTGGACGATCCGATCGACCAGTTCGGCAAGTGGTTTGAGGAGGCCATGCATGCGAAGGTCAATGAACCGAACGCGATGAGCGTGGCCACGGTGGATGCGGACGGCAAACCCAGTTCGCGCATCGTCCTCATCAAGCAATACGATCAGCGCGGATTTACCTGGTACACCAATTACGCAAGCCAGAAAGGCCAGCAGCTGCGCGGCAATCCGCACGCCGCGCTGCTGTTCTTCTGGAGTGAACTGGAACGCCAGGTGCGCATCGAAGGTAAGGTGGTGCAGACCGCCGCCGAGGAAAGCGACAAGTATTTTTACAGCCGGCCGGTGAAGAGCCAGATCGCTGCGATCGCCTCGCAGCAGAGCGCGCCCATCGCCGACCGGGAACAGATGGAAGCCAATTACGATGCCGCCGCCGCAGTCAGCGGCGAGCATCCGTTGCGGCCTGCGCATTGGGGCGGTTACCGCCTCGATCCGGTCCGCATCGAGTTCTGGCAGGGACGCCGCTCGCGGTTCCATGACCGGATCGTATATGTGAAGCAAGCTGATGGCAGCTGGGTGAAGGAACGCCTGCAACCGTAAGCAGGAACGTCTCCGTCCGGATCTCCAGACCATCGCTGGCGATGGTCTTTTAATCCTGACGTGGGAGGTTATCTTGTTCGTACAGAATCAACTGAGCAACTGGATCTCGGGCATCCGCGAGCAGCTCACGCTGCCGCTGCGCATCGAGTTGTGGAACGGCCAGCAGGTCGACCTGTCCAACGAGGCGCCGCGCGTGACGATACGGCTGCCGAACATGGCGGCCGCGCGCTACCTGCTGACGCCCTCGCTGTCCAACCTGGGCACCGCCTACGTCGAAGGGGCGATCGAAGTCAAGGGCAAGGCCAAGGACATGATCGCGGTGGTCAACGCCCTGGCGCGCAGCTCGCTGAAGGCCGAGGGCAAGTTCGCGCGGCTGGTGCGCAACATCAGCCACAACAAGCAGAAGGACGCCGAGGCGATCCGCTACCACTACGACGTCTCCAACGAGTTCTACCAGGAATTCCTCGATCCCAATATGGTGTATTCCTGTGCCTACTTCGAGAACGGCGACGAGGACCTGGCCACGGCGCAACTCAAGAAGATCGACCACATCCTGCGCAAGATCGAGCTGCGGCCGAACCAGACGCTGCTCGACATCGGCTGCGGCTGGGGCGCGCTGGTGATCCGCGCGGCGCAGCAGTTCCAGGCGCGCTGCGTCGGCGTCACGCTGTCGGAAAACCAGTTCGCGCTGGCCAAGGAACGGGTGCGCGCCGCCGGACTGGAGCACCTGATCGAGATCCGCCTGCAGGACTACCGCGACGTGCGCGGCCAGTTCGACCGCATCACCAGCGTCGGCATGTTCGAGCACGTCGGCACGCGCCACCTGCCGGAATACTTCAACGCCATCCACCAGCTGCTGGCGCCGGACGGCATCGTGATGAACCACGGCATCACCTCGACCGATCCCGACAACGGCGAGACGCCGTACGGCGGCGGCGAGTTCATCGAAAAATACGTGTTCCCGCACGGCGAGCTGGCGCACATCGGCAATGTGCTGAAGGCCATGCAGCAGGGTTCGCTGGAAGTGACCGACGTCGAAAACCTGCGCCGCCACTACGCCCGCACCTGCGCCATCTGGACCGACAATTTCGAGGCGCAAGGCGAACGGGTGCGCGAGCTGGCCGGCGACAAGCGCTACCGCATCTGGCATGTCTACCTGGCCGGCTGCAGCTACGCCTTCGAGCAGGACTGGATCAGCCTGTACCAGATCGTCGGCCGCAAGGCGGGCCAGCGCTCGGCGGCGCTGCCGTGGTCGCGCAAGCATATGTATCCGGACGCCGAGGCGGCGCCGGCGCAGGCGTCGTATGCGCTGGACAACGAAGGCTTGCCGGCGTTCGCCGTGCTGGGCGAGGATGGCGGCGCACCGGCGCTTACCGCAGCCGCTGCGCGTACATCTTCCTGAACTTGTCGACCTTGGGCGCCACCACGAAGGCGCAGTAGCCCTGCATGGGGTGCTGGCGGAAGTAGTCCTGGTGGTAGTCCTCGGCCTTGTAGAACGGCTGGGCCGGCGACAGCTCGGTGACGATGGGTGCATCCCACACATGCGCCATTTCGCCGATCACCTGGCGCGCCGTGGCTTCCTGCTGCGGCGACTGGTGGTAGATGACCGAACGGTACTGGGTGCCGACGTCGTTGCCCTGGCGGTTGAGCGTGGTCGGATCGTGGATGGTGAAGAAAATTTCCAGCAGGTCGCGGTAGCTGATCACGGCCGGATCGAAGCGCAGCCTGACCACTTCCGCGTGGCCGGTGCCGCCGGTGCACACCTGTTCGTAGGTGGGGTCGGCGCTGGCGCCGCCCATGTAACCGGACTCGACCGACTCGACGCCCTTGAGCTCCAGGTAAACCGCCTCGGTGCACCAGAAACAGCCGCCGCCCAGTATCGCCGTGTCCAAATTGCCCGCCATGACTCCTCCCGCATAGAAGACTTGCCCATCTGCCCACTGTAACGCAAACCGGGGTAATCCGCTATGACGGTACAAATCTTTGGCATAATGGCTCACCATGAACCTCAAATCCCCACGCGCCGCAGAGCGCACGTTCGACACCGCCCATTTTCGCCAGGCGCTGGGCCAGTTTGCCACCGGCGTCACCATCATCACCACGCGGCTGGCGGACGGCACGTTTCGCGGCCTGACGGCCAGTTCCTTCAATTCGGTGTCGCTCGACCCGCCGCTGGTGCTGTGGAGCCTGTCGAACGGCGCCAACAGCATGCCCATCTTCACCGGCAACTCGCACTACGTCATCAATGTGCTGAACGCCGAGCAGGCCCACCTGGCCAAGCGCTTCGCCACCCGCGGCGTCGATCCGTGGGAAGGCGTGGAGTACGAACTGTCGCGCACCGGCCAGCCCATCATCCAGGGCGTGTCGGCCTGGTTCGAATGCCATAACCGTAGCCGCTATCCGGAAGGCGACCATGTGATTTTTGTCGGCGAAGTGGAATTCTGCGAGTTTTCCCCGTCCCCGCCGCTGATCTTCCACAGCGGCCAGTTCGCCGGCCTGGGCTAAAAACGGAAATTGGTGTCGCCATTAGAAAAGCGTGCACCGGGGCAGCGGCATAGAATGCTGGCAGCATTCATCACCATAACGAGAGACTAATTATGAGCCAAGCCCGCGCCCACTTCCACTGGGATGACCCCCTGCTGCTGGACCAGCAGCTCAGCGACGACGAGCGCATGGTGCGCGACGCCGCCGCGTCCTACTGCCAGGACAAGCTGCAGCCGCGCATCCTCGACGCCTTCCGTCATGAAACCATGGACACCTCGATCTTCCGCGAAATGGGCGAGATGGGGCTGCTCGGTCCGACCATTCCCGAACAGTACGGCGGTCCCGGCCTGAACTACGTGGCCTACGGCCTGATCGCGCGCGAAGTCGAGCGCATCGACTCCGGCTACCGCTCGATGATGAGCGTGCAGTCGTCGCTGGTGATGGTGCCGATCTTCGAGTTCGGCACCGAGGCGCAGAAGCAGAAATACCTGCCCAGGCTGGCCACCGGCGAGTGGATCGGCTGCTTCGGCCTGACCGAGCCGAACCACGGCTCCGATCCCGGCTCGATGATCACCCGCGCCAAGAAGGTGCCGGGCGGCTACGCGCTGAGCGGCGCCAAGATGTGGATCACCAATTCGCCGGTGGCCGATGTGTTCGTGGTGTGGGCCAAGGACGATGAAGGGTCGATCCGCGGCTTCGTGCTGGAAAAAGGCATGGCCGGCCTGAGCGCGCCGGCGATCCACGGCAAGTTCGGCCTGCGCGCGTCGATCACCGGCGAAATCGTCATGGACAATGTGTTTGTGCCGGAAGAGAACGCCTTCCCGGACGTGCGCGGCCTGAAGGGCCCGTTCACCTGCCTGAACTCGGCCCGCTACGGCATCGCCTGGGGCGCGCTGGGCGCGGCGGAAGCGTGCTGGCACACGGCGCGCCAGTACGTGATGGACCGCACCCAGTTTGGCCGTCCGCTGGCCGCCAACCAGCTGATCCAGAAAAAGCTGGCCGACATGCAGACCGAAATCACCATGGGCCTGCAAGGCTGTCTGCGCCTGGGGCGCATGAAGGATGAGGGCACGGCGGCGGTGGAGATCACCTCGATGATGAAGCGTAATTCGTGCGGCAAGTCGCTGGACATCGCCCGCGTGGCGCGCGATATGCTGGGCGGGAATGGTATCTCGGACGAGTTCGGCATCATCCGCCACATGGTGAATCTGGAAGTCGTGAATACCTATGAAGGCACGCACGACATCCATGCACTGATTCTTGGCCGGGCGCAGACCGGCATCCAGGCCTTCCAGTAAGCGCCAAAAAAAACCGCTGCCGAGGCAGCGGTTTTCATTTCTAGAAGCCCTTGAAGGCGTAGCCGACACTGAAGTTGACCGCCAGCGGATCCAGGCGCACCTCCTGGGTCTGGCCGGTCGAGTAGTGCGCCGTGGTTTTCAGCTTGGTCTTGATGACCGACGCATCCAGGAACCATTTCTCGTTGATCTTGAACGTGCCGCCGAGCTGGAAGCTGGCGGCCGACTTGTCGTCCAGCTTGAAGGTGGCGCCAGGGCCGCCGGTGTTCAGCACCGCCGTCAGCTGGCCCGAACCGCGTTCCTTCTGGAACATGGCGTAGGTGTAGCCCACGCCGACATACGGACGGAAGGTCGAGTTCGCATTCAGGAAGCGGTACTGCACAAAAAAGGTCGGCGGCAGCACTTCGGCCGTCGCCAGCTTGCCCGTGCCCTGGATCGAACCAGCGCCGGACAGCTCATGCTTGTACGGCAGGCCCAGGTCCAGCTCGGCCGAGATGTTATCGGTCAGCATGTAGCCGATGGTAAAGCGCGGCTTGGTGTCCGAACCGACGTCGGTCTTGGTGCCCGGCAGCGCCGGCGCCGACACGTCGCCCGAATCCACTTTCGGCGTGATCTTGTTCACGCCCAGGGTGCCCAGCCAGGTGCCGGTGCTTTGTTGTGCCGAGGCAGCCGAAGCTACCGTCATTGCGGCGGCCAGCGCCAGCAGTTTTACCGTGTTCTTCATATCGTCTCCAGATATTTGTGTGTAAGTCCGGCGGCGGCGCGGCCTCACGCCGCGCCGCCGCCCGCGACGACTGAATTACAGCCAACCCTTGGTCACCAGCGCCTTGGACACATAACGCGCCAGCAGCAGGTTGTTGTACGGGCTTGGATGCACGTCATCCGCGAAGGACCAGTGGCTGACATCGCCCGATTTCAGGTTGCTGCCGTTGCACACCAGCGAGCTGCCCAGCGGGTTCTTGGCGGTGGTCAGGTCGCACGCGGTTTCGGAAACGTTGGTCAGGCCGTATGGGCCGGGATTGGTCGCCTGGTCGTGGCTGACGGCAAACACGTCCACCAGCAGCACTTTCGTTTCGCTGGACAGGCCGCTGGTCAGCGAAGCGTTGTAGGCGCTCACCATGGCGTTGATCAGCGTCTGGGTGGCGGCAGGCTGGCTGCGGCCCAGCGGCGTGGTGGCGACATCCGGCAAGTTGTTGACCACCACATAGTTGGCGCCGTTGGCGACCAGCTGGGTTTTCACCAGCGCCACCAGCTCGGTGCCGGCTTGCGCCATGGCGGCAACCAGGTCAGGGCCGTGGGCGGTGGCGTAGTCGGCGCCGGCTTTCTGGCCGGCAGCGGTGGCGTCGGCGGTCGCCTTGGTCACCATCGGGCCATAGACGGCTGGCGAAGCGACTGCCGAGTTACCTGGCTGAACGGCGGCGGCGCCGATGGCGGCCTGGGTGATGACCGTTTGCGAGGCGCCGCTTGCCGCAGCGGTCTGGGCAGCGGTGCCGATGGCGACCGCGGCCGACTTCGGATCGGTGGCGCCGGCAGCCAGCTGGCCCACCAGGCTGGTGACGTAGGCGGTGCCGCCGGCGGCGGTGCCGGCAGCGGTGGCGGCGGTGCTCAGCGCGGTCAGCTGGTAGAAGGCGTCGTTACCGCCAGCCATGACCAGCACCAGCTCGTCGCCCTTGAATTTACCGCCGACCGCTTTCAGGTGATTGGCGATCTGGGTGACGACCGGATAGGTCAGCGCGCCCAGCGCGCTGCCGGTCAGTTTATTGCTCGGGCCAACAGGATTGGTCACGCGCGAACCGCCCATGGCGTAGCCGTAGCAGCCGGCGTGCGGCGTGGCCGGCACGGAGAAACCTTTGGTGGCGTCGCCATCGAGGCCGGTGACGGCGGCGCACGGCGCGGCCACGCCGATCTGGGCGGCCATCAGCTCAGTCCAGTTCTTGCCGGTGAGGGTGGCGTTGATCGCGGTATTGTCACCGTTGATGGTGAATTTGCCGCCCTTCAGCGCGGCAACGGTGCCGACATTGTAAGAGCCGACGTCGGACAGGCTGTCGCCGAACGATACCTGTGCGCTGTATTTGACTTTAACGGTTTGATCGCCGGGCGCCGGATCGGTGCCGCCGCAACCCGCAAGGACGGCCAGGGCCATTGCAGCAAGTGCAAGTTTGGTGTGACGCATGTTGTCTCCTAAAAATATTTTTTGGTTTTCTGATACGAACGGCCGTGCTATTCGCAACCCAACTAATATGCCAGTCCCGGCAACTCTTGTATAGAGGAACACCACTAAAAACCGGGGTTTGTGAGCAAAAAAGAACGCTTGCTCGGTGCATCTTAATCGATGTCAAATAACAATTCACTGCGATGGTGCAGAATCGAGGAAGGCGCGCGCCTCGCGCAGGCAAAACGGCGCCACCAGCCCGGCGTGATAGGCATCCTTGACGGCCTGGTCGGCGGCGGTGGCGCTGCCGGTCTGGTTCAGCGTCGTGCGGCGCAACAATTCCTTGGCGGCGGCGAACTCGGCCCGCGTGGTCAGGAAGGGGCCGGTCAACGACGAATCATCCACGTTCAGCACCGTCACTTGCAGCCCGGTCGCGCCCTGTGCGCGGAAGTAGGCGGCGGTGCTGGTGGTGTTGACGTACGGGACCAGCGGATCTTCGTCGCCGCCGCACAGGAACAGCGGCACGTTCGGCGTGTAGGTGCGCAGGTCGTTCTTCAGCAGCCACTTGCGCAGCGACTGCGCCGGCGCGCAACTGAGCGGCGTGGCGTTGCTGCCGTTGCAAGGATTGGCCTTGAGGTCGGCCAGGTAGGCGTCGCGGTAGCTGGTCTTGATCAGGTGGTCGGCGCCGAAGAAGCTGGCGTAGCCGGCCGCCTGCGGCAGCGAGTCGGCGGCGAACAGCACGTCGTTCGGCAGCTTGCCGGCCGCCACCAGTTCGCCCAGGCTTTGCGTGCCCGGCAGCAGCGTGTCGATGCCGGTGGCGTACCTGGCTTCGTAGATGTCGCTGGTGCTGGTGTACAGGCTGGCGCCGGCGCGCTGGCCGGCGGTGATCAGCATCGGCATGAAGCCGGCCGCGCCGGTGGACGGCGCGCCGTTGAAGATGGTGTCGCCGAACAGCGTCAGCGCATACGGGCCGGACAGGGGCGCCGCCGCCGTCACCTTGAATTCCGACGCGTACTGGGTCTGCATCGCGCGCTGCGTGGCCAGCGCCACAAAGCCGCCCTGCGAGTAGCCGGTGACCATCAGCCGGGCGGAGGCGCCGGCGCCGATGCTGCCGAAGATGCTGCGCGCGGCGCGCAACGCATCGATCATGTCGGATGATTGCTGCTGTGCGTCAAGATAAGGGTGGTAACCGGCCGTGGAACCGGCGTAGCCGACGTAATTCGGCGCCACCACGATGTAGCCCTGCGCCGCGAACATGGCGGCGATCAGGCGCGGTTCGGTGGCCGACAGGTTGGCCATGTCGGTACTTTTCTGCACCGAGGTACCGTGGGCATATAACAACACCGGACGGCCGCCCTGGCACACCGCGTTGCTTCCCGACGGCACGATGATGGCGGTATTGGCGCTGGTGTCGGCGCCGGCCGAGTCGATGGTGTGGTATTTCAGCGTGTAGGTGGTGATGGCGCAGGTCGGCGTGCCGGTGACGGCGCTGCCGACGGTGGTGCTGGCGTCGACCAGCGTTTTCAGCGTGGCCGGATCGAGCGTGTTGACGGTGGCGCTGCTGCTGACGGCGACCGGCACCAGGGTGGCGCCGCCGATGGCCTGGCCGCGCAACTGCACCGTGGGCGTGGTCGGGGCCACCACCGTGCCGCCCGGCCCGGAGCTGCTGCCTCCGCCGCAGGAGGCCAGCATCAACATCAATGGCATCAGAACCAGGCGAGCACCGCGCATATGACATCCTTGCAAGATGGCCGGGCGAGTTCTTCGGCCGGCAACCATTGAATCTTAGCAGGAGCTGCCGCGCACGGCTTATTTTTGCAACAGGGATTCGATGACGCCGGCCGAGCCGAACACCGAGCGGCGCAGGCGGTCGTTGACGCCCAGCCACGCCGCATCCTGCGGCGGTGTTTCCACCAGGATCAGGCCGGAGCCGGTCTGATCCATATCACGCAGCGCAGCATACAGGCCGTAGGCGTAGCCGGCCGGATCGGCCGGCAGCACGCGTTGCGCATCGGCCTCGACCGTGGCCGCATGGCGGATCACGGCCACCTTGACGCCCCTGGCGCGCAGTCGGGACAGCGTCTCGGCCAGCGACTCGGCCGCCAGCATGGTGACCGGCGTGCGCGGCGCGTAGTGCGATTCCAGCGTGCCGGAAGCGCGCGGCGCGGCCTGGTCCGGCGCGGCCGGCAGCATGCCGATCACGTCGGCGATCTGCTGCGCACTGATGTGGCCGGGACGCAGCAGCACCGGGCCGTGCGTGGCCAGGCGCGACATGTCGACGATGGTCGATTCGATGCCGACCTGGCTCGAACCGCCCTCCAGCACCACGCTCAGTTCGGCGGCCGAGCAGGCGATGCCGCCGCCGAGATCGCCGTCATCGTGCTGGTCCATGCCGAACTCGTCGCGCACGTGCCGGGCGGTGGTCGGGCTGACGTTGCCGAACTTGTTGGCCGACGGCGCCGCCACGCCGCCCTTGCCGCCTTTGAACGCTTGCAGCAAGGCGATGGCGACCGGATGCGACGGGCAGCGGATGCCGACCGAATCCTGGCCGGCGGAAACCGCGTCCGGAATCTGTGGATGGCGTTTCAGGATCAGGGTCAGCGGGCCGGGCCAGAAGGCCTGCACCAGCTGGCGCGCTTGCTCCGGCACCTCGGTGACCCAGTAGTCCAGATCGGCGCCGGGCGCGACGTGCACGATCACCGGATGGTCGTGCGGCCGGCCCTTGGCTTCGTAGATGCGCGCCACGGCGGCCGGATTTTCAGCGTCGGCGCCGAGGCCGTAGACGGTCTCGGTCGGAAACGCCACCAGCCCGCCCTGCTCCAGGATGGCCGCCGCCTCGGCGATGGCGGCCTGGCCGGCGACGCTTGCGGAAGGCTGCTGCTTCACGGCGCGATCCCGAGGATGGCGCAGGCGGCGTTCAGCTGCTGCTGCGCTTGCGCCAGGGTCGGCGCGACGAAGGTCAGGTGGCCCATCTTGCGTGCGCGGCGCGGATCGTCCTTGCCGTACAGGTGCAGATTGGCGCCCGGCAGCGCCAGGATTTCGTGCCACGCCGGCTCGCGCGTGGCGTCGCTGTCGTCGGTGAACCAGACGTCGCCCAGGATGTTCAGCATGACCGCCGGCGAATGCTGGCGCACGTCGCCCAGCGGCAGACGCGCCATGGCACGCACCTGCTGCGCGAACTGGCTGGTGACGCAGGCGTCCATGGTGTAGTGGCCGCTGTTGTGCGGACGCGGCGCCATTTCGTTGACCACCAGCGAACCGTCGGTCAGCACGAAGAATTCGATGCACAGCACGCCCACGTAGCCGAGCTCGGCCACGATGGCTTGCGCCGCCTGCTGCGCCTTCAGCGCGCTCTCGTCCGACACGTTCGGACCAGGCACGGTGGTGGTGAACAGGATGCCGTCGCGGTGCACGTTCTCGGCGATCGGGTAGACCACCGATTCGCCGTCGTGTCCGCGCGCGGTCAGCACGGACACCTCGTAGGCCAGCGGCAGCATTTTCTCCAGCAGGCAGGTGACCTTGCCCATCGATTCGAATGCGGCCTGCACATCGGCGCGCGATTTGACGCGCACCTGGCCCTTGCCGTCGTAGCCCATGCGCACGGTTTTCAGGATGCCCGGCAGCAGCTCGTCGCCGATGGCGTCGATATCTTCCTGCGCGGCGATCACCTTGTGCGGCGCCGGCAGCACGCCCGACTTCGGCGCGCAGCCGACGAAGAAGCTCTTCTCGGCGATGCGGTCCTGCGCCACCGACACGCCATGCGCGTTGGGCGCCACGAACACCGATTGCGCCAGGCGCGACAGGCTGTCCGCCGGGACGTTTTCAAACTCGGTGGTGACGGCGGCGCATTGCGCGGCCAGTGCATCGAGGCCGGCGGCATCACTGTAGCCGGCGTTGACCAGGCGCTGCGCGACCTGGCCGGCCGGGCAGGCGTCGGCCGGCTCCAGTACGGCAACCTGGTAACCCATGGCCTGCGCGGCCTGGGCAAACATGCGGCCCAGCTGGCCGCCGCCCATCACGCCCAGCCAGGCTGGAGGATGGGCGGCAGGCAGGATGGGCGAGAACTTCGTATCACTCATTTATTCAACCGGCAGTGTCATGGCCTTGGCGACCTCGGTTTGCGAAACGCGGAAGGCTTCCAGCTTCGCGGCCAGCGCGTCGTCGGTGGCCGCGATCATGGCCACCGCCGTCAGCGCCGCATTGGCGGCGCCCGCTTCGCCGATGGCGAAGGTGGAGACCGGCACGCCTTTCGGCATTTGCAGGATCGACAGCATGGAGTCTTCGCCGCGCAGGTATTTCGACGGCACCGGCACGCCCAGCACCGGCACGATGGTCATGGCGGCCACCATGCCCGGCAGGTGCGCCGCACCGCCGGCGCCGGCGATGATGGCGCGCAGGCCGCGTGCGCGCGCGCTCTTGGCATAGGCGTACATTTCGTCCGGCATGCGGTGGGCCGAGATCACTTGCGCTTCAAACGGCACGCCGAACTGCTTGAGGATGGCGACCGCGTTCGACATCACGTCCCAGTCCGAGGACGAGCCCATGATGACGCCAACCAGGGGTTTGTTATCGCTCATCGCTCAGGCCTTCAGCTTTTCGCCGGTCAGGCGTTCGATGGCTTCGAAATACTTGGCCTGGGTCTTGTTGATGACGTCGGCCGGCAGCGCTGGCGCCGGTGCGGTCTTGCCCCAGTCGGTCAGCGTTTCCAGGTAGTCGCGCACGAACTGCTTGTCGAACGACGGCGGCGAGATGCCGGTCGCATACGAATCGGCGGGCCAGAAGCGCGACGAGTCGGCGGTCAGCACTTCGTCCATCAGGTGCATGACGCCGTTGTCGTCCAGGCCGAATTCGAACTTGGTGTCGGCGATGATGATGCCGCGCGAAGCGGCGTATTCGGAGGCTTCGGTGTACAGCTTGATGGCGACATCGCGCATTTTGGCGGCCAGTTCGGCGCCGATGCGGCTTTCCATTTCCTCGAAGCTGATGTTTTCGTCGTGCTCGCCGAGGTCGGCCTTGGCCGCCGGCGTGAAGATCGGTTGCGGCAGTTTTTCCGCCTGCTTCAGGCCTGCCGGCAGCTGGATGCCGCAGATCGAACCGGTGGCCTGGTAGTCTTTCCAGCCCGAGCCGATGATGTAGCCGCGCACCACGGCTTCCACCATGATCGGCTTCAGGCGCTTGGCGACCACGGCGCGGCCCTGGACCTGCTCCACTTCGTCGGCGGCGACCACCGATTCCGGCGCCACGCCGGTCAGGTGGTTCGGCACGATGTGGCCCAGTTTCTCGAACCAGAAGTCGGTCATCTGGTTCAGCACCTTGCCCTTGCCGGGAATCGGTTCATTCATGACAACATCGAAAGCCGACAGGCGGTCGGAGGTGACGATGAGGATTTTGTCATCGCCGACAGCGTAGTTGTCGCGGACTTTGCCGTGGCCGAGGAGTGGCAGGGACTTGATGGAAGACTGGTAGAGGCTGTTCATAGCAGGGGAATGTAATGAAAAAGCAAAAACCGGCGATGGAGGAATGCTCGATCGCCGGTCGAAAGAGTCGGACTGGGCGCGAGGTCCAATCCGTTCCAAAACAGAATTTTACTTCACAATCTGGGCCAGCTCGCCGGCTTTGTAGCGCTCCGCCATTTTTTCCAGCGGAATTGCCTTGATTTTCGAAGCCTGGCCTTCGCAGCCGAAGGCCTGGAAACGGGCGCGAACGATTTGTTCGGCGGCGGCGCGGGCCGGCTTCAGGAAGTCGCGCGGGTCGAACTTCGAAGGGTTCTCGAACAGGAATTTACGGGTTGCGGCCGTCATCGCCAGGCGGATGTCGGTGTCGATGTTGATCTTGCGCACGCCGTGACGGATGCCTTCCTGGATTTCTTCCACCGGCACGCCGTAGGTTTCCTTCATGTCGCCGCCGAATTCGCGGATGATGGCCAGCAGTTCCTGCGGCACCGACGACGAACCGTGCATCACCAGGTGGGTGTTCGGGATGCGCGCGTGGATTTCCTTGATGCGGTCGATGGCCAGGATGTCGCCGGTCGGCTTGCGGGTGAACTTGTAGGCGCCGTGCGAGGTGCCGATGGCGATCGCCAGCGCGTCGCACTGGGTGCGCTGCACGAAGTCGGCGGCCTGGGCCACGTCGGTCAGCAGCTGTTCGCGGGTCATGGTGCCGTCGGCGCCGTGGCCGTCTTCCTTGTCGCCCTTCATGGTTTCCAGCGAACCGAGCACGCCCAGTTCGGCTTCCACCGTGACGCCGATGGCGTGCGAGAACTTGACCACTTCTTTCGACACGTCGACGTTGTATTCGTAGGAAGCGACCGACTTGCCGTCGGCTTCCAGCGAACCGTCCATCATCACCGAGCTGAAGCCCGAACGGATGGCGGCCATGCAGACCGCCGGCGACTGGCCGTGGTCCTGGTGCATGACGACCGGGATGTGCGGGTAGGCTTCGATGGCGGCGTCGATCAGGTGACGCAGGAAGGCTTCACCGGCGTACTTGCGGGCGCCGGCCGAGGCTTGCATGATGACCGGTGCGTTCAGCGCATCGGCGGCAGCCATGATGGCCTGCACTTGTTCCAGATTGTTGACGTTGAACGCAGGGATGCCATAGCCGTTTTCAGCAGCATGGTCCAGCAGTTGACGCATGGATACGAGGGACATGGTAAATCTCCAAACAATAAAAAACTGGTTGCCGGAGCCATGCCCTCGTCATACCTGCGAGGGCAGCACTGCCGGACTTGATTAACTAAATTCGCCGACCTTGACGATCTTCAGCGCATTGGTGCCGCCGACCTGGCCCATCGGCTCGCCCCAGGTCATGACGATCAGGTCGCCCTTCTTGACGATGCCGTGCTCGACCAGCAGATCTTCGGCCTGTTTCAGCACCGCGGCGCTGTCGCCTTGTTGAAGCAAATTGTATGCCTTCACGTTGCGATACAGCGCCGCCTTGCGCAAGGTGGTGGTGCTTGGCGTCAGCGCGTAAATCGGCGTATCGATGTTGTGACGGCTCATCCACAGCGCGGTCGAACCGGACTCGGTCAGCGCCACGATGGCCTTCACCGCCAGGTGGTGCGCGGTGAACAGCGCGCCGTAGGCGATCGACTGGTCGATGCGGGTGAAGGTGGCGTTGAGGAAGTCGGCGTCCAGCTTGTTGTACTCGGACTGCTCGGCTTCCACGCAAATGGCGGCCATCATTTCCACGGTTTCGATCGGATAGCGGCCCGATGCGGTCTCGGCCGACGTCATCACGGCGTCGGTGCCGTCCAGCACGGCGTTGGCCACGTCCGAGACTTCGGCACGGGTCGGCACGGCGTTGAAGATCATCGACTCCATCATCTGGGTCGCGGTGATCGCCAGCTTGTTCGACTCGCGCGCCATGCGGATCATGCGCTTCTGCAGCGCCGGCACGGCGGCGTTGCCCACTTCCACGGCCAGGTCGCCACGCGCCACCATGATGCCGTCCGAGGCGTCGAGGATCTCCTGCAGCAGCGGGATCGCTTCAGCGCGCTCGATCTTGGCGATCATCATCGGCTTGTGGCCGAACGGCTCGCCGGCGATGTTGGCCAGTTGGCGCGCCATTTCCATGTCGGTGGCGCTTTTCGGGAAGGAAATCGCCAGATAGTCGGCCTGGAAGCTCATGGCCGTCTTGATGTCTTCCATGTCCTTGGCGGTCAGCGCCGGCGCCGTCAGGCCGCCGCCCAGGCGGTTGATGCCCTTGTTGTTGGACAGCTCGCCGCCGATCTTGACCACGGTATAAATCTCGCTGCCCACCACTTTTTCCACCACCAGCACGATCAGGCCGTCGTTCAGCAGCAGCTGGTCGTCCGGACGCACGTCCTGCGGCAGCGCCTTGTAGTCGAGGCCGACGCGCTCCTGGTTGCCCAGTTCGCCGTTCTCGCCCCACTTGGCGTCGAGGATGAACTTGTCGCCCTTGGCCAGTTCGATCTTGCCGCTCTCAAACTTGCCGACGCGGATTTTCGGTCCCTGCATGTCCGCCATGATCGCCACTTCGCGGCCACATTCGGCGGCGGCTTCGCGCACCAGGCGGGCGCGGTCGATGTGGTCCTGCGCCTTGCCGTGCGAGAAATTCAGGCGTACGACATCCACACCGGCACGTATCATTTTGACCAGTACGTTGAAGTCGGTAGAAGCTGGGCCGATCGTGGCGACAATTTTGGTGCTACGAGACATAGTATTCCTTAGCGGTAGGTCATGCGAACAGTTCCCGCGCGGCGCGGAAACCAGGGTTTATTGTGGTTTGAACATCAAATCTGTAGGTTTGCTACAAATTTGATGCTCTCCCAAGGCATTACCTGGATTCTACTGTTAATTTGCTACAAAGCACGACCGTGCTATTTACTTACTTCGCAGCGCGCTGGGTCAGGATCTCGACCGCCGGCAGCACCTTACCTTCCAGGAACTCCAGGAAAGCGCCGCCGCCGGTGGAAATATAGCCCACCTGCTCGCTGATGTTGTACTTGGCAATCGCCGCCAGCGTGTCGCCGCCGCCGGCGATCGAAAACGCCTTGGACTGGGCGATGGCCAGCGCCAGCGTCTTGGTGCCTTCGCCGAACTGGTCGAACTCGAACACGCCGACCGGGCCGTTCCACACCACGGTGCCGGCGGCAGCGATCTGCGCGGCCAGCTGGGCGGCGGTCTTCGGACCGATATCCAGGATCATGTCGTCGTCGGCCACGTCCTTGACGTCCTTGACGGTGGCCGCGGCGGTGGGCGAGAACTCCTTGGCGCACACCACGTCGACCGGAATCGGCACCTGGGCGCCGCGCTTGGCCATGATGTCGATGATGGCCTTGGCTTCGTCGACCAGGTCGTTCTCGACCAGCGACTTGCCGATGTTCAGGCCGACCGCCTTCATGAAGGTGTTGGCGATGCCGCCGCCGACGATCAGGTTGTCGACCTTGTCGGCCAGCGCCTTCAGGATCGACAGCTTGGAGGACACTTTCGAGCCGGCGACAATCGCCAGCAGCGGGCGGGCCGGCGCGCCCAGCGCCTTGCCCAGCGCGTCCAGCTCGGCTGCCAGCAGCGGGCCGGCGGCCGCGACCGGCGCGAACTTGGCGATGCCGTGCGTCGAGGCTTCCGCGCGGTGGGCGGTGCCGAAGGCGTCATTGACGTAGATGTCGCACAAAGCAGCCATTTTTTGCGCCAGTTCGTCGCTGTTCTTTTTCTCGCCCTTGTTGACGCGGACGTTTTCCAGCAGCACCACCTGGCCGGCTTGCAGACCTTCCAGGCCGGCGCCGTCCACCCAGTTCTGCTTCAGCTCGACCGGCTGACCCAGCAGCTCGGACAGGCGCTTGGCGACCGGCGCCAGGCTGTCTTCCGGCTTGAACTCGCCTTCGGTCGGACGGCCCAGGTGGGACGTGACCATGACCTTGGCGCCAGCGGCAACGGCCGCCTTAATCGCTGGAACCGACGCGCGGATGCGGGTATCTTCGGTGATATTGCCGGCATCATCCTGCGGCACGTTCAGGTCGGCGCGGATGAAAACGCGTTTGCCCTGCAGTGCGTTTTGATCGATGAGGTCTTGCAGACGGATGAAGTTCAGAACAGCGGACATGGCTACCCAAGGTCGAGTTGTTGGAAGAGCGCTATTTTACCGCAAGCCGAACGTGATTTTTCTGTTATTAAGTTACAGAAATCAGCCTTAACACCGTGAAGAACACCATGCCGAAGACGATGGTTTCCAACATATTGCGCCGCAGCAAATAATAAATCGTCGCGACAATACCGGACACCAGTTTCAGATTGCTGGCGTCCAGCACTGGTTGGCCGTCCGCCGCCAGTATCAGGTCCGGCGCCACGATGGCCGCCAGCGCGCAGGCCGGCGCATAGCGCAGCATTTCCTGCACCCGCTTGGGAATGGTGATGTGGTGGCCGATCAGCCAGAACGCGCTGCGCGTGGTGGCGGTGGCCAGCGCCAGCACCCCGATCACCAGCCAGATTTCCCAGTCAGCCACGCTTGCTTCTCCATTTCTCGGCGGTTTCCTCAATCACCATGGCGCTCAGCATGCCGACCAGCACCGCCGTCAGCAGGCCCAGCTTGTACGGCAGGCCGTGCGCCAGCACCGACACCGCGCCCGCCACCAGCACGCCGCACAGCGCCGGCCGGCCCACCATCAGCGGGATCATCACGCAGATGATGGCCAGCGTGCCGGCAAAACTCAGGTTCCATTCCGGCGGCACGGCGCTGCCGAGGAAGATGCCGGCGATCGAACCGATCTGCCACGAGGCCCAGTTCGGATACAGCAAGCCCTTCAGGTAGGACAGCTTGCCAACCTGCGGCGCCGCCGACGGGTATTTTTGCAGGAACAGCGCCACCGTCATGTCGCCCGACACATAGCCCAGCGTCAGGCGCTGGCGCCACGGCAGGTGGGCGAAGTGCGGCGCCAGCAGCGCGGAAAAGATCACAAAACGCAGGTTGACCACCAGCGCGGTCAGGAAAATCACCCAGACCGGCGCGTCGGCGGCGATCAGCGGCAACGCGGCCAGCTGGGCCGAACCGGCAAACACCACCAGCGTCATGCCCAGCGCCTGCGGGATGGTCAGGCCGGACTTGACCATGGCGATGCCGACCACCAGGCCCCAGGCGCCGATGCCAAACAGCGAGGGCATGCCGGTCTTGACGCCTTCGCGCCAGGAGGGTTCGTGGTGGGCCGCGACGCATGGCGCCGGGGCGGTGCTGCTCGATTCAGTCATGGGATGGTTGTGGCATTCCTGCCACATGGCGGGCTGGACCGGGGTTGTAGAGGCGCTATTTTACCGACGATTTTTGCTGGATGCGCGAATCCGTTAAAATCGTGCTTTTCTCTTAGCCATCCGGAGCCACAAGAAATGACCAACCCAAACACCGCCGCCAATGCAGTTGAACTCGATGGCAAGGATCTGCCGGCCCACTGCCCCAACCCAGCCATGCCGCTGTGGTCGTCCCATCCGCGCGTGTTCCTGGAATTCGACGCCCACGGCGTGGCCAAGTGCCCGTACTGCGGCACCGCCTACAGCCTGAAGCCAGGCACCGTGGTCGGCCACCACTGATCCCGCCCGGCCGCCCCCATGCCATCCAAGAAAACCCACAACGGCAGCGCCGCTGAAACCGAAGCGGCCTTTTACGACGCCCTCAACCGCGCCGACCTGGAAGCTTTGATGGCCCTGTGGGCGGACGACGACGAGATCGTCTGCGTGCATCCGGGCGGCGTGCGGCTGATCGGCCACGCGGCGATCCGCGCCTCCTGGGCCGCAATCCTGGAGCACGGCGGGCTGCACATCCTGCCGTCGCAGCTGCACGAGACGCATACGCTGATGAGTTCGGTCCACACGGTGATCGAAGGCATCACCGCCGCCAGCGGCGATCCGGCGCACCTGGTCGCCACCAATGTGTACGCGAAAACGCCGAAAGGCTGGCGCATCGTGCTGCACCATGTTTCGATGGCGCCCGGCCCGGCGCCGATGGATACCCACAGCCAGATCCTGCATTAATTCCGGCCGTGAAGTACACCGCACCATTCTGGCTGCCCAGCGGCCACCTGCAAACCATTTATCCGGCGCTGGCCATCCGCAAGCCGCCGGTGCGCTTCCGCCGCGAGCGCTGGGATGCGCCGGACGGTGATTTCATCGATGTCGATTTTGTCGACGGCCAGCCGGGCCAGCCCTTCGTGGTGCTGTTCCACGGCCTGGAGGGCTCGTCCGACAGCCACTACGCGCGCGCCTTGATGGCGGCCGTGCAGGCGCGCGGCTGGTCCGGCGCGGTGCCGCACTTCCGCGGCTGCTCCGGCGAAGCCAACCGCGCACCGCGCTTCTACCATTCCGGCGACGCCGCCGAAATCGACTGGATCATCCGCCGCCTGCACGCGCGCCGCGCGGCCGCCGGCGAGTGCGGCAAGTTCTACGCCACCGGCGTTTCGCTGGGCGGCAATGCGCTGCTGCGCTGGCTAGGCGAATCGCAGCAGCAGGCCGAATTCGTCAACGCGGCCTGCGCCGTGTCGGCGCCGCTGGACCTGGCGCAAGGCGGCGCCTCGCTGTCGAGCGGCCTGAACATGGTCTACACGCGCATGTTCCTGCAAACGCTGAAACCGAAGTGCGTAGCCAAACTACAGCAGTTCCCCGGCCTGTTCGACCTCGACGCCTTGCATGCGGCGCGCGACCTGTACGCCTTCGACAATGTGGTCACCGCGCCGCTGCACGGCTACCGCGACACCGACGACTACTGGAACCGCGCCAGCGCCAAGCACGTCCTCAACGACATCACCGTGCCGACGCTGGTACTGAACGCGAAGAACGATCCCTTCCTGCCGGGCCGTCATCTGCCGCAGCGTGCGTCGTCGCGCGTGGTATTGGACTATCCTGAGCACGGCGGCCATGTCGGCTTTGCCGTCGGCGGCGTGCCGGGCCAGATCAGCTGGCTGCCGCAGCGCCTGATCCACTTCCTGGAGCAACATGGATGACATCGTCAAACAGGCACTGGCCAAATGGCCCAATGTGCCGCACTGCTACGGCTGGCTGGCGCTCGACGCGCGCGGCAACTGGCGCATGCGCGACGAACGCGCGCAGCATCTCCACCTGCCCGGCGACAAGCTGACCAACGCCGCGCTGGTCGCCTTCATCACGCGCAACTACGCGGCCGACGAGCGCGGCTGCTGGTATTTCCAGAACGGGCCGCAGCGCGTCTACGTGCAATTGGAAGCCACGCCCTACATCGTGCGCACCGACCCAGCGGCCGGCTGGCTGCTGCACACCGGCGCGCCGCTGGGCACGCTCGACGCGGCGCTGCTGACCGACACCGGCGCGCTGGTGCTGCGCAGCGGTGAGGTGGTCGCGCAGCTGGACGATCGCGACTTCACCCACGTGCTGCCGCGGCTGCGCATGAACGATGCACCGGTGGCCGATGAGGTGCTGCTGGATTGGATAGCCGGCCGCGCGCAAGGCGCGCTGAGCCTGGACGGCGTGGCGGTGGAGCGCATCGCCGCCGGTCAGCTGGCGGCGCGTTTCGGCTACGTCAGCGTACCGACGTCGGCGCCGGCGACATAGGATCGGTGGCCTGGCGGATGCGGTCGAACGGACTGGTGTAGGTATTGAAGCCGTTGTCCTTTGCATCCTTCTCGGACGACTTCATTTCCAGCTTGAACGCCGGGCTGGCGTTGGCCATATCCTTCTTGCCCTTGTCGCCCATTTCCTCGCGGCGGCGCGCCTGCCACTCGCGCTCGCGCGCATCGATCAGCGACTGGTCGTAGAACGAGGCGTCCGGCGCCTTGCGCGCGTAGCCCAGCTGGTCCAGCGCCGCCATCACGCCGCCCTGCAGGTTGTACGACTCCGCCAGCGCGATGTGCTGCAAGGCCAGCTTGCCCTGCTTGGAATACACCTGCGCCAGCAAATCGTAGGCCTCGATATCTTCGCGGTACAGCTGCACCTGGTCGCGCAGGTAGGCGCCGGCTTCGTCCAGCTTGCCGGCCGCCAGCAGCGCCTCGCCGTATTGATGGGCGATGCCGCGCGACAGCGGGAATTTCAGATGCGCCGCGTCGGCCTCTTCGACGGCCTTGGCCAGCACTTCCTTGTTGTCCGGCTGCGCCAGCTTGATCTCGATCGACGTCGCGGCAAAAATCGATTCCGCCTTGCTGCGCGGCGACGCGCCGAACACGCCGGTCGGCGGCGGCCGGTTGACGGTTTCGCGCGCCTGCTCCAGCCACTTCTGCGCGGCGGCGGTGTCGCCCTGCTTCATGGTCAGGAACGCCATGCCGTACTGGCCGGCGGCCTTCTGCTGCCAGCTGTCCTGCGTGATCTGCGTCTGGAAGAACATCCTGGCCTCGGCATAGCCGCTGGTGGTCTGGTCCTGCAACACGCGGGCGCGCGAACGCACCAGGAAAAAGTCCAGGCTGTCCTGGCGCTGCTTGTACGGCTGCTCGCGGATGCGCGCCTGGATGTCGGCGATGCGTTCGGTGGTCAGCGGGTGGGTCAGCAGCCAGGCCGGCACCAGGTCGCTGTAATTGCGCGTGGAATTTTGCATCTGCTGGAAGAAGGCCACCATGCCGGTGGTGTCGAAGCCAGCCTCGCCCATGATCTGGAAACCGATGCGGTCGGCTTCGCGCTCGGCGTCGCGACCAAAGTTCAGCTGCCGCTGGATGGCGATGCCCTGGCCGCCGAGGAACACGCCCATGGCCGCATCGCCGCCGGCGCGCGAGGCCAGCGCCGCCAGAATCATGGCCGCCAGCGGAATCAGCGCATCCTGCTTCTGTTGGCCGATGGAGCGGGCGATGTGGCGCTGTACCACGTGGCCGATCTCGTGGCCCAGCACCGAGGCCAGTTGCGACTCATTTTCTGCCGCCAGCAGCAGCGCCGAGTGCACGGCGATGAAGCCGCCCGGCAGCGCGAACGCATTCAGCTGCGGATCGCGCACGACGAAGAAGAAATAATCGTACTTGGCCTCGCCGCGCGCGCCGGGACGGGCGTCCACCAGCGCGTTGCCGAAGGTGTTCATGTATTCGAGGATGGGGCCGTCGTCGAGGTAATCGCGGTCGCGGCGGATGTCGCGCATGATCTCCTCGCCCAGCTTGCGCTCCATCAGCGGCGACAAGTCCTGGCTCTCGGTGCCGCCGAGCGCAGGGAGGTTGGGGATTTTGGCTGGCGCGAGCGCGTTCTGCGCCATCGCCATCGGCATGGCCATCAGCAGCGCTGCAGCGACGGCGCGCATGCGCCCGGAGTAAGAGGAACGTTTTGCATTCACGGTGATATGATACCCGCAACTTGGGCACGAAAACTTAGTGCCACATTATGAATCATTTTAAGCCGCAACCATGACTACCGATCACCTGACCCACTTCGACGCCACCGGACAAGCCCACATGGTGGACGTTGGCGCCAAGGCGGAGACCCACCGCATCGCCCTGGCCAGCGGCTCGATCCGCATGAAGCCGGAGACCCTGGCCATCATCCTGAGCGGCACCGCCAAGAAAGGCGACGTGCTGGGCATCGCCCGCATCGCCGCCATCATGGCCTCCAAGCGCACCAGCGACCTGATCCCCCTGTGCCACCCGCTGGCCCTGACCCGCGTGGCGGTGGACTTCGAAACCGACGAAGCCAACGCCACCGTCCACTGCAAGGCGCAAGTGGAAACCTACGGCAAGACCGGGGTGGAGATGGAAGCACTCACTGCGGTGCAGATCGGCTTGCTGACTGTGTACGATATGTGCAAAGCGGTTGATCGCGGCATGGTCATGAGCGATATCCGCGTCACGGAAAAGCACGGCGGCAAGTCGGGCGACTGGAGCGCGACGAGCTAATCCTGAACCACATGCGGTGGCTCATAGCGCATTTTCAATATAAGCGCAGACTGTCAGTTCGCATCTGCATGTGAGGAGCCAGTCATGAAACGGGATAAGACAAATTGGACATGTCTACTTCCAAATGCTGTGCACGTCCAAGCCGTCATGCGACCGTTGACGGTAGAACAGCTGGAACAACAGGATAAAGCACTACTGGCAGCATTTGGGATTTTGAAGGGGAAAGGCATCTTTCCCGAAGATACACTCGATTATCAACGTGAAGTGCGGGCAGAAGATAGCGCTATTTGATAGCAATATCCTGATAGACGCTTTGAACGGCGTCCCTCAAGCGCTTGCAGAGACTCGCATCCGCCTAATTTCACTTCCCGACGCGATTATCCAAGCCGCCGCGAACATTACCGGCTATCTGCTCGTAACGCGAAATCGCAAAGATTTTCGTGGAACGAATCTTCGTTGCCCGTATGAACTGCAAAATGGCCGCGTTTTCAACGTTGCGCCACCTCCCGCCGCTGTATGACCGATCGGCAATGTGTTGTATTGCTCGATTGTCACAATTCGTTAGCGCGCATATAATTAATGTCGCAGGAACAATTTTTTGACGGTGTTGTCACCGTAGCCGTTTTGCGCATATAGAAAGATTTGCATGAGCAGCAACCCTCCGCCAAGCGAAGCCAAAACTCAGGAATACGAGTTTGAGCAAATGAACCTGCAAGTAGGCGGCAGGATACAGTTCATCACGCACCGTACCATCAAACCGGTTCAGCACTTCTCCACCCTGATCGGCTGGGTCAAGGACGATTACATGATCGTCAAGGTGCCGTTCGAGAACAATGCGCCGATCGCGCTCAATGAAGGGGACAAGCTGACAATCCGGGTGTTTTCCGGCGTGAACGTATGTTCGTTCTCGTGCGTGGTGCAGCGCGTGTTCCCGCGTCCGCTGTTTTATGCGCACCTGACTTTCCCGAAGTCGATCCAGGGCACCAGCCTGCGCGCGGCAATGCGGGTCAAGGTGGATATTCCGGCGCAGATCACTACCGCGTCCGGCAGCCACACCTCGGTGTTCCTGGTGAACCTGAGCGTATCCGGGGCGTTGATCGAGTCGCCCAAGCAGTTGACGGATGGCGACGCGCAGGTCGGGCTGTCGTTCTATCTGATCGCGCAGCCGGGCAACCGGCAGGTGCGCGTCAATCCGAATGCGACGATCCGGAATATCAATGTGGTCAAGCCGGCGGCCAGCGACAAGCCGGAGGTGTTCACCTACGGCGTGCAGTTTGTCGATCTCGATCCGGTCCATTACACCATGCTGCAGAACCTGACCTACGAAGCGCTGATCGCCGACCGCCAGAAGATCGTTTGAGCGGACGAAAAAAAACCCGGCAAATGCCGGGTTTTTGATTGAAGCCGAAGAATTAAGGTGCAGCAGTGCTGTTTTTCAGGATTGCATCTTTGGCAGCGGTATTGGTGGTAACGTTGGTGGTAATGGTCCAGGTAACCCCGGTGGCACCGATATTAGGGGCGAAGGTCATGGTTTGGCCATCGACACCGCTACCAACGCCAGTATTGAACGTTGCCACGATCGAACCGTCAGTCACCGTAACACCGCTGACTTCTTTGGTGGCAGTGAAGGCGGTTGGAATGCCTTTGCCATTATCTGCAGTGCTGCTGCAGCCAGTCGCGGAGTTGCCATTTTCCTGAATGCACAGTGCGACAGCGGTTTTGTACGGATCAACTGCCGACATGGCGTTGCCGATTTTGGCTTTGGTGGTGTAGTTGCTGTACTGCGGAATCGCGACAGCGGCCAGGATGCCGATAATGGCAACCACGATCATCAGCTCGATCAGGGTAAAGCCGGCCTGTGCTTGTTTCTTCATCATTTTCATCGATTTCATGGTACGGCTCCTCAGGGTGTGAATGCATTGTTGGGTGACACATCTCCCTTAGTGCAATTGGTGTGCCAGCTTGTTTTTGCTCAAATTTTCAGCAAATCAGTGCAAAAACTGCCGTTTTTTGTCAGTCCGGACCGCCGGAATTTGTCAGCACAGCGTCGATTGACAAAAATTGTCAGGCGACGCGGAAGGTCATCTGGGTGCCGCTGAGATCGAGAACATCGCCGTCGCTGAGACGCTCGGCGCTCTGCTTGTCCACCGGCGTGCCGTTCAGCAGCGGCGCGGCCTCGCCTTCGGTATGCGTCATGGTGTAGAACAGCGGATGCCGATGGATCACCACCACCTGCACGCCGGCCCGGCCCAGCGTGGTCTGCGGCTTGGTCAGAGCGACGTGCTTGCCGGCGTTGCTGCCGTTCAGGATGGACAGTTCGGCCAGCACCGGCTGCGCCGCGGCCAGCGGGCGGATGCCGTCCGCCACAAACGTCAGCTGGAATTTGGCGATCTTGATGAGATCCTGGTGCTGCAGGAAATGCTTGCCGATGCGGTGGCCGTTGACGAAAGTGCCGTTGGTGCTGTGCAGGTCTTCCAGGAAGGAATCATCCAGGATGGTGACGATGGCGGCGTGCTCGGCGCTGACGGCCGGATGCGTCAGCACGATGTCGTTGCGCGGGTGACGGCCCAGCGTCATGCGCTCCTTGCTCAACTGGATTTGCTGCTCTAGTGCTCCATCGCGCGCGATGAGGATCTTCGCCAATCTGGTCTCCAGCAAAAATAAAGGGGAGCACGATGGCTCCCCTTTATTATTCCACAACTAGGCGGACGAAAATTACAGCATTGCTTTCAGCAGGCGTGCCATTTCCGATGGGTTTTTGGTCACGGTGATGCCGCAAGCTTCCATGATTTCCAGTTTGGCTTGTGCGGTGTCCGCGCCGCCCGAGATCAGCGCGCCGGCGTGGCCCATGCGCTTGCCTGGAGGAGCGGTAACGCCGGCGATGAAGCCAACCACCGGTTTCTTCATGTTGTCTTTGATCCAACGGGCTGCATTGGCTTCGTCCGGACCGCCGATTTCGCCGATCATGATGACCGCGTCGGTATCAGGATCTTCGTTGAACATGCGCATCACGTCGATGTGCTTCAGACCGTTGATCGGGTCGCCGCCGATACCAACTGCCGACGATTGGCCCAGGCCCAGTGCGGTCAGCTGACCCACTGCTTCATAGGTCAGGGTGCCCGAACGCGACACCACGCCGATACGGCCTTTCTTGTGGATGTGGCCTGGCATGATGCCGATCTTGATTTCGTCTGGGGTGATCAGACCTGGGCAGTTAGGGCCCAGCAGCAGGGTTTTCGAACCCGCTTTGGCCATGCGGTCTTTGACTTCCATCATGTCGCGCACTGGGATGCCTTCGGTGATGCAAATCGCCAGATCCAGTTCAGCTTCAACAGCTTCCCAGATGGCGGCAGCGGCGCCTGCTGGCGGCACGTAGATGACCGACACGGTGGCGCCGGTTTCCGAGGCAGCTTCTTTCACCGAACCGAAAATTGGGATGCCTTCGAAATCTTCGCCGGCTTTCTTCGGGTTCACGCCAGCAACGAAGGCGTTTTTGCCGTTCGCGTAGTCGCGGCACATGCGGGTGTGGAACTGGCCGGTTTTACCGGTGATACCCTGGGTGATGACTTTGGTGTCTTTGTTGATCAGAATAGACATATCGGTTCCTTAATTATTTACCAGCAGCGGCTGCAACAACGCTCTTAGCTGCATCTTCCATGGTGTCGGCAGCGATGATCGGCAGGCCGGAGTCCGCCAGCATTTTCTTGCCCAGGTCTTCGTTGGTGCCCTTCATGCGGACCACCAGCGGTACTTGCAGCGAAACTGCTTTCGATGCGGTGATCACGCCTTCGGCGATCACGTCGCAACGCATGATGCCGCCGAAGATGTTGACCAGGATGGCTTTCAGGCCTGGGTTTTTCAACATGATCTTGAAGGCTTCGGTCACTTTCTCGGCCGTGGCGCCACCGCCGACGTCCAGGAAGTTGGCAGGCTCGCCGCCGAACAGCTTGATGGTGTCCATGGTGGCCATGGCCAGGCCGGCGCCGTTCACCAGGCAGCCGATGTTGCCGTCCAGCGAGATGTAGGCCAGGTCGAATTTCGATGCTTCCACTTCCGCTGGATCTTCTTCGTCCAGATCGCGGTAAGCGACGATTTCCGGTTGACGGAACAGCGCGTTGGCGTCGAAGTTGAACTTGGCGTCCAGGGCGATGATCTTGCCCGAACCGGTGACGATCAGCGGGTTGATTTCGGCCAGCGACGCGTCGGTTTCCCAGTAGGCTTTGTACAGGCCTTTCAGGTTGGTGACGGCGTCGGCGATCGAGCCTTCCGGCACGCCGATTTTGGCGGCGATGGAAGCGGCGTCAGCGTCGGTCAGGCCGACCGCTGGATCGATGGCGATCGAGTGGATTTTTTCTGGGTGGGACTCGGCAACTTCTTCGATGTCCATGCCGCCTTCCGACGAGGCCATCAGCACAACGCGCTGGGTCACGCGGTCGGTGACCAGCGATACGTACAGTTCTTTCTTGATGTCCGCGCCTTCTTCGATCAGCAGGCGGCGTACTTTCTGGCCTTCCGGGCCGGTCTGGTGGGTCACCAGCTGCATGCCCATGATCTGGTCAGCGTATTCTTTGACTTGTTCCAGCGACTTGGCCACTTTCACGCCGCCGCCTTTGCCACGGCCACCGGCGTGGATCTGTGCTTTCACAACCCAGACTGGGCCGCCCAAGGTTTCAGCAGCTTTCACTGCCTCTTCTACGGTCAGGCACGGAATGCCGCGCGGTACCGTCACTCCGTATTTTCGGAGGATTTCTTTGCCTTGATACTCATGGATTTTCATGCTGGCTTCCCTTCTGATGCTGATGTGTATAAATCGGTTGAATGATTAAGCAGATAATGTTGCTACGCGCTACCCGGTGCTGCTTTGTCCACAGAGCGCGGGTAAAACTTCGCCGCTGCGCCGCTAAGCAGGCACAGAGCTTGGAATTCTGGGGAGTGAAACGATGGTTGATGCAGAGGGGTGCCGCCAATAGTCCGCACACCATCCCGGTCCGGGATAGCGGTTGCGCGCGAGGACCGCAGCGCACGTCGGATAACTGGAGTTAACAAGGACATAAGATCGATACCGCTCTCGCGGCATTTAATTAGTTAGCAGCCTGGCGCATTTTCTCTTACTAAAAATGCACGTTGCCGCAGCTTCTACGGACAACCACCGCACCCGCGGTGCTGCAAAAACCCGCAAAGTTTAGCACACCCCGCACCGGGTGGATACTCACTCGTCGAGATCCGCGCCTTTGATGACTTTTTGGACCGTGCGTTGGGAGAAGCCGCGCTGCAACAGAAAGCGGATTTGCTTATGTCGTTCTTGTGGATCGTTTGCCACGATGCCGAACTTGCGCTGCCAGATTTCGCTGGCGCGCGCGATTTCGGTATCGGCGAGATTGGATTTGAGTTCCTGCAGCGCGTCACCATTGACGCCGTGGCTTTGCAGCTCGGCGACGATGCGGCTGTTGCCGTACCGGGCGGCACGGCGGTGGATCAGCGATTCGGAGAAGCGTTCCTGCGACAGCCAGTTGTTCTTTTCCAGCAGGTCGAGCAGGGCGTCGAGATCGTCGCCCTCCTCCGCGTACTTGGACAGCTTGCGCGCCAGCTCCAGCCGGCTGTGCTCGCGCATGGAGAGAAAGCGCAGCGCGCGCGCTTTCAGACTCAGTTGCGGCTGGCGCATCACTTAGGCAGCGTCAGCCTCGGGCTTGGCTGGCTTCAGCTTGACGACGGTGTTGTCGACGGCCAGTGGCGGCAGCGCGCGCACGCCCAGCGATTCGCGCACCTTGTTTTCGATTTCCCACGCCAGCTCCGGACGCTCCTGCAGGAAGATGCGCGCATTGTCCTTGCCCTGGCCGACGCGTTCGCCGTTATAGCTGTACCACGAACCCGATTTCTCGACGATCTTGGCTTCCACGCCCAGGTCCAGGATCTCGCCTTCGCGCGAAGTGCCGGCGCCGTACAGGATGTCGAAGTGCGCTTCCTTGAACGGCGGCGCGATCTTGTTCTTGACGACCTTGACCTTGGTTTCGTTGCCGATCACCTCGTCGCCCGACTTGATCGAGCCGGTGCGGCGGATGTCCAGGCGCACCGAAGCGTAGAACTTCAGCGCGTTACCGCCGGTGGTGGTTTCCGGCGAACCGAACATCACGCCGATCTTCATGCGGATCTGGTTGATGAAGATGACCAGGGTATTGGTGCGGTTGATCGAACCGGTCAGCTTGC
Source organism: Duganella aquatilis (assembly GCF_009674565.1). GTDB lineage: Bacteria > Pseudomonadota > Gammaproteobacteria > Burkholderiales > Burkholderiaceae_D > Rugamonas > Rugamonas aquatilis. The sequence continues at coordinate 143,056 of NZ_WKJL01000014.1, read as the reverse complement.
GCAGCGCTTGCGACATCAGGCGGGCTTGCAGGCCTGGCAGCGAGTCGCCCATGTCGCCTTCGATCTCGGCGCGTGGCGTCAGCGCGGCGACCGAGTCGACCACCACCATGTCCACCGAACCGGAACGGACCAGCGCGTCGCAGATTTCCAGCGCTTGTTCGCCGGTGTCCGGCTGCGAGATCAGCAGTTCGTGCAGGTTGACGCCCAATTTTTGGGCATAGCCGACGTCCAGCGCGTGCTCGGCGTCGATAAAGGCGCAGGTGCCGCCCAGTTTTTGCATTTCCGCGATGGTTTGCAGGGTCAGCGTGGTTTTACCCGACGACTCCGGACCGTAGATTTCCACCACGCGGCCGCGCGGCAGGCCGCCGACGCCCAGCGCCACGTCCAGGCCCAGGGAGCCGGTCGACACGACCTGGACTTCCTCGATCGGCGCACTGGCGTCCATGCGCATGACGGAGCCTTTACCGAATTGCTTTTCGATCTGGGCCAGCGCAGCAGCCAGCGCCTTGGCTTTTTCAGATGCAGGTACTACGCCTTTTTTGTCGTCCATAATGTGCTTTCAGCCAGTTAGGTTGTTCAATACAGGTAGCACTGTATAAAAAAACAGTGCTTAATGCAAGCGGGATTTACGCAAATTCTTTGAGATTGCACAAAAACTCGCCAAAATAGGGTTTGTGCAACCGGAGTGGTTTACATGCGTATTTTACTTGCCGAAGACGACAGCGTTCTGGCCGACGGGCTCACCCGATCCTTGCGACAGTCCGGCTATGCCATCGATTGCGTGCGCAATGGCCAGGAGGCCGACACCGCCCTGTCGACCCAGGAATTCGATCTGCTGATCCTGGACCTGGGCCTGCCCAAGCTGTCCGGCCTGGAGGTGCTGCGGCGCCTGCGCGCCCGCGCCTCGCTGCTGCCGGTGCTGATCCTGACCGCCGCCGACTCGATCGAGCAGCGCGTCAACGGCCTCGACCTGGGCGCCGACGATTATATGGCCAAACCGTTCGCGCTGTCGGAACTGGAGGCGCGGGTGCGCGCCCTGACCCGGCGCGGCGCCGGCGGCGGCGCCACCGTCATCAAGCACGGCCCGCTGAGCTACGACCAGGTCGGCCGCAGCGCCTACATCAACGACCAGATGCTGGATCTGTCGGCGCGCGAGCTGGGCCTGCTGGAAATTCTGCTGGCCCGCACCGGGCGGCTGGTGTCGAAGGAACAGCTGGTCGACCATTTGTGCGAATGGGGCGAGGAAGTCAGCAACAACGCCATCGAAGTCTATGTGCACCGGCTGCGCAAGAAGATAGAACTGGGCGGCGTGCGCATCGCCACCGTGCGCGGCCTCGGTTACTGCCTGGAGAAATTCAACGACGCCGCGCGCGCCACCGCCGAGGCCGGAGAAACGCCGAAGTGACCCAGGAATCCGCCGAACTGGAATATCAGCCGCCCGCGCCCGACGCGGACGAGGATATCCAGCATTCCCTGTTCGGCGAAATCCTGGACTGGATGCTGGCGCCGCTGCTGCTGCTGTGGCCGATGAGCATCGCCATCACCTACCTGGTGGCCAAGTCGATCGCCAACCAGCCCTTCGACCACGCGCTGGAAGACAGCGTGACCGTGCTGGCGCAACAGGTGCGCTCGGTCGACGGCAAGCTGATCAAGAGCCTGAGCGGCTCGGCGCGCGACATCCTGCGCGCCGACGACATCGACAACGTCTACTTCCAGATCCAGGGCCCGCGCGGCGAACACATCGACGGCGACCGCGACATGCCGCAGCCGGTGCTGGACGACGAGGACAAGACCAGTTCCGGCGGCGTGCGCTTCCGCAACGACAGCATGCACGGCACGCCGGTGCGCATCGCCTTCGCCTACGTGCAGATGGAGCGCAGCGACGGCAGCGAGCCACAGCTGGCGCTGGTGCAGGTGGCGGAAACGCTGGAGAAGCGCGCGCAGCTGGCCAACGCCATCATCAAGGGCGTGATCCTGCCGCAGTTCATCGTGCTGCCGATTGTGCTGGCTTTAGTTTGGTTTGCCCTGGCGCGCGGCCTGTCGCCGCTGGCGCAGCTGCAGGAGCGCATCCGCGCGCGCAGTTCGGAAGACCTGAGTCCGATCGCCTCCAACCAGGTGCCGGAAGAGATCACGCCGCTGGTGCGCTCGCTCAACGAGATGCTGTCGCGCCTGTCGCTGACGATCGACATGCAGAAGCGCTTCATCGCCGACGCCGCGCACCAGATGCGCACGCCGCTGGCCGGCATGCGCATGCAGTCCGAGCTGGCCCTGCGCCAGACCGACAACGGCGAAATCCACCGCTCGCTGGAACAGCTGGCCAAGAGTTCGGAAGCGGCGACGCGGCTGGTGAACCAGCTGCTGGCCCTGGCGCGCGCCGAGAACCAGCCGCAGACCGGCAGCACCATGCTGCAGCTGGACCTGGGCGAGGTGGCGCGCAACGTAGTGCAGGACTGGGTGCAGGCCTCGTTCGCGCACCGCATCGACCTCGGCTTCGAGGCGCCGCCGCAGCCGCTGCACATCACCGGCAATCCGACCATGCTGCGCGAACTGCTGTCCAACCTGATCGACAACGCGCTGCGCTACACGCCGGCCGGCGGCAGCGTCACGGTGCGGGTGCGCAGCGACGATCTGGAACACGGCTACCTGGAAGTGGAAGACACCGGGCCCGGCATCGCCCAGGGCGAGCGCGAGCGCGTGTTCGAGCGTTTCTACCGGATTCTCGGCAATACCGCCGAAGGCAGCGGCCTCGGGCTGGCCATCGTGCGCGAGATCGCGCAGCAGCACGGCGCCGAGGTCGACATCTTCAGCAATCCGCGCGCCACCCAGCCCAAGCTGCCGGGCGCGCTGTTCCGACTGACCTTCCCGCTGCCGCCGGCGCCAGAGCCGGCGGACGACGAGCCGCCATATTATGGATAAACCGATACCGCCCGCCGCACCGCCGGACATGGCGCCGCTGACCCGCACGCAGCACTGGCACAAGGCGCGCCGCATGACCGCGCTGCTGCTCCTGCTATGGCTGCTGACCGGCTTCTGCGCCGCCTTCTTCGCCCGCGAGCTGGCCGGCCTCAGCGTGTTCGGCTGGCCACTGTCGTTCTACCTGGCGGCGCAGGGCGCGTCGCTGGTCTACCTCGGCATCATCGCCTTCTACGCCTGGCGCATGCGCCGCCTGGACCGCGCCGCGCGCCAGCAACCGGAGCCGCGCGCTTGAAGCCGCCCCGCACCTTCTTCCAGCGCCTGCGCAGCTACTACGCCATGTTCACCGCCGGCTTCGGCGGCTTCCTGATCGCGCTGGCCGCGCTGGAACAGGAAGGCATGCCGCGCGTGTGGATCGGCTACCTGTTCATGTTCGCCACCATCGTGCTGTACGCGCTGATCGGCGTCATCAGCCGCACCTCCAACGTGCTGGAATACTACGTGGCCGGACGCCGCGTGCCGGCCATGTTCAACGGCATGGCCACCGCCGCCGACTGGATCTCCGCCGCCAGCTTCATCAGCCTGGCCGGCGGCCTGTACCTGCACGGCTTCGACGGCCTGGCCTACATCATGGGCTGGACCGGCGGCTACTGCCTGGTGGCGCTGCTGATCGCGCCCTACCTGCGCAAGTTCGCGCAGTACACCATTCCCGACTTCCTGGCCGAACGCTACGGCGGCGCCGACCACCCCGACGCCGGCAGCCTCGGCGCAAAGACCGTGCGCGTGCTGGCGGTGATCGCCACCATCATCGTCTCCTTCACCTACGTGGTGGCGCAGATCTACGCGGTGGGGCTGATCGCCTCGCGCTTCACCGGAGTCGATTTCTCGGTCGGCATTTTCCTCGGCCTGGCCAGCATCCTGGTGTGCTCCTTCCTCGGCGGCATGCGCGCCATCACCTGGACCCAGGTGGCGCAGTACATCATCATCCTGGTGGCGTTCCTGATACCGGCCATCTGGCTGTCGGCCAAGCATACCGACAACCCGATTCCGCAAGTCGCCTACGGCAAGCTGTTGCCCAAGCTGAGCGCGCGCGAACACGTGCTGCAGGAAGATCCGAAGGAAGCCGAAGTGCGCGCCGTGTTCCGCCAGCGCGCCGCCGATTACGAACGCCGCCTGGCCAACCTGCCGTCATCGTGGGAAACCGGCCGCATCGAAGCGCAGCGCAAGCTGGACGGCGTCAAGGCGCGCAACGCCTCGCTGCTGGACATCCGCAACGCCGAGCGCGAGCTGGTCGCCTATCCGAAGAACGCCGACGAAGCCGAACACGTGTGGACCGAAGCGCGCGAGCAGAACCTGCAACGCGCCGAGCCGATCACGCCGCACGCCACGCCCTATCCCGGCGATCCGGAAACCTCGGACATCAAGCGCAACAACTTCCTGGCGCTGGTGTTCTGCCTGATGCTGGGCACCGCCGCGCTGCCGCACATCCTGATGCGCTCCTACACCACGCCGTCGGTGCACGACACCCGCGTGTCGGTGCTGTGGACGCTGTTCTTCATCCTGCTGATCTACCTGACCATTCCGGCGCTGGCGGTGCTGGTCAAGTACGACATCTACAATGCGCTGGTCGGCACCAACTACGACCACCTGCCCAACTGGGTGTCGTACTGGGCCAATGTGGACAAGCTCAATCCGCTGTTCAGCATCAACGACGTCAACCACGACGGCGTGGTGCAGCTGGCTGAAATCACCATCGACGCCGACGTGCTGGTGCTGGCCACGCCGGAAATCGCCGGCCTGCCGTATGTGATTTCCGGGCTGGTGGCGGCCGGCGGCCTGGCCGCCGCGCTGTCCACCGCCGACGGCCTGCTGCTGGCCATTTCCAACGCGCTGTCGCACGACGTGTATTACAAGCTGGTGGACCGCAGCGCCTCGACGCAAAAGCGGGTGACGATTTCCAAGCTGCTGTTGCTGGCGGTGGCCTTCATCGCCGCCTACGCCGCCTCGACCAAGCCGGGCGACATCCTGTCGCTGGTGGGCGCGGCCTTCTCGCTGGCCGGCTCGACGCTGTTCCCGGCGCTGGTGCTGGGCGTGTTCTGGAAGCGCGCCAACCACCAGGGTGCGATCGCCGGCATGATCGCCGGCTTCGTGGTGTGCGTGTACTACATGCTGCATACCAATCCGATCCTGGGCGGCGGCGCGGCCTCGCAGTGGTTCCACATCGCGCCGATTTCGGCCGGCATCTTCGGCGTGCCGGCCGGCGTGCTGACGATTATCGTCGTCAGCCTGCTGACGCCGGCGCCGGGGCCGCAGACCGGGGCGCTGGTCGATTACATCCGGGCGCCGGAACAACGCTAGCGCAGGTTTATTTCTGGCCAATTTAACAACTTGGTGATATCGTTCCAAGTTATTAAAACCATAATGAGACCTATGCGTACCCGCCATCTTTTGCGCCACCTCCTGCGCGTGCTGGCCGTTGCCGGCGCATCCATCCTCAGCCCGGCCTCGGGCGCGGAGGCCGTGAAGACGCTGCCGCCGATCGCCGACTTCTTCAACAATCCGGAATTGAGCGGCGCCGTCCTGTCCCCCAGCGGCAAATACCTGGCCGTGCGGATCGCCAACAAAAACAACCCGCACGACATGCTGGGGGTGGTCGACCTGGCCACCAGCGCCATTAAGGTGGTGGGCAACTTCAACGATGCCGACATCGGCGACTATCAGTGGATCAGCGATGCGCGCCTGGCCTTCAGCGCGTCCGACCGCGACCTGGCGCAGGGCGACATGCGCTACGCGCCGGGCCTGTTCGCCATCAACCGCGACGGCACCGCCTTCCGCCAGCTGGCGATGCGCGACGGTGCGCCGTTTGTCGCCGACGCCTCTTCGCTGGGCGCACGCGAGCTGCTGCCGTGGCACACGTATCTGATGGACCAGGACGGCGCCCAGGACTCCGACGAGATCTATGTCGAGGACCGCATCTTCGCCGGCAACGGCGACTACCTGTACACCGACGTCCTGCGCCTGAACACCATGAACGGCCGGGTGTCCACGCCGCTCTCCCGTCCCGGCGACAGCGTCGACTGGCTGCTCGACCACGCGGGCCAGCCGCGCCTGACCACCACCCAGGACAAGGGCGGCGGCGGCAGCGTGTATTACCGCGAGCAGGACGGCAAGGACTGGCGCAAGCTGACCGGTTTCGAGCGCTACACCGGCGACGGCGGCGCCTTCCGCCCGCTGGCGTTCGGGCCGGACGGCACGCTGTACGTGATCAGCCCCATGCCCGGCAAGGACACAACGGCGCTGTTCACCTACAACGTCGCCAGCGGCAAGCTGTCCGAGCGGCCGCTGGTGGCCCTGGACGGCTATGACTTCCGCGGCGGTCTGATCATCAGCAACAACAAGCTGCTGGGCATCAACCACCTGACCGACGCCATGAGCACCACCTGGTTCGATCCCGGCATGAAAGCCATGCAGGACAAGGTCGACAAGCTGCTGCCCTACACGGTCAACCTGCTGACGCCGCCGGCGCGGCCGCAAGCGCCATGGGTGCTGGTGACGGCCTTTTCCGACACCTGGCCCAAGCGCCTGATGCTGTACAACAGCGAGACCGGCAAGCTGTCGCTGGTCGGCGCCTCCCATCCCAACATCCGTCCGGAGCGGATGGCGCGCAAGCAACTGGTCCACTACAAGAGCCGCGACGGCATGACCATTCCCGCCTGGCTGACCTTGCCGCAAGGCCCCGGCAAGAACCTGCCGATGGTGGTGCTGGTGCACGGCGGCCCGTGGGTGCGCGGCGGCCAGTGGGAGTGGGACGCCGACGCGCAGTTCCTGGCCTCGCGCGGCTACGCGGTACTGGAGCCGGAGTATCGCGGCAGCGTCGGCTACGGCGCCACGCTGTACCGGGCCGGCTGGAAGCAATGGGGCTTGAAGATGCAGGACGACATCGCCGACGGCGCCCGCTGGGCCATCGCCCAGGGCCACGCCGACGCCAGGCGCATCTGCATCGCCGGCGCCAGCTACGGCGGCTACGCCACGCTGATGGGCCTGATCAAGGATGCGGACTTGTACCAGTGCGGCGTCGAATGGGTGGGCGTCAGCGACATCAACCTGATGTACACCGGCACCTGGTCCTACGATTCCGACTTCACCGACGACTACAAGCGCTACGGCATGCCGGTGCTGATCGGCGATCAGGAAAAAGATGCGGAGCAGCTGAAAGCCACCTCGCCGCTGCTGCGCGCCCGCGAACTGAAGCAGCCGCTGCTGATGGCCTACGGCGGCGCCGACATGCGCGTGCCGCTGCCGCACGGCACCCGGTTCTACCAGGCCGTCAGGCAGGCCAATCCCGACGTCGAGTGGATCGAGTACGCGGAAGAAGGCCACGGCTGGAAGCTGCCGAAAAACCGCATCGATTTCTGGGGCCGGGTGGAACAGTTCCTCGACAAGCACATCGGCGTGCGCTAAGGGAAAAACATTAATATACATTTAAGTTGTGGCGGTTTAAACAACTTGGTGCTATGGTGCCAGAGTTACTTATTTCACAACTTGATATATGCGTCCATCCCTTTTCCTGCGCGTTCTGGCTTTGGCCGGCGCGTTCCTCTGCGGCCACGCGCTCGCCGCGGACGCCGCCAAGGCGCTGCCGCCCAGCGCCGACTTTTTCACCAATCCTGAATTCAGCGACGCCGTGCTCTCGCCCAGCGGCAAATACCTGGCCGTGCGCCTGGCCACCAAGGGCAAGCATGACGTGCTGGGCGTGGTCGATCTGGCCAACGATGGCATCAAGGTGGTGGGTAACTTCAACGACGCCGACATCGGCACCTACCGCTGGGTCAACGACAACCGCCTGGTGTTCACCGCCGCCGACCGCGACCTCGGCGAAGCCGATATGCGCTACGCCCCCGGCCTGTACGCCGTCAACCGCGACGGCACCGGCTTCCGCCAGCTGGCGATGCGCAGCTGGCAGCCGTTCCTGACCAGCGGCTCCAGCACCGCCGCGCGCGACCTGCTGCCGTGGCACACCTATTTGATGGGCCAGCGCGGCGCGCAGGACTCGGACTTCATCTACGTCCAGGACCGCAACTACAGCAACACGGGCGAGTTCCTGTCGAGCAGCGTGCTGCGGCTGAACACGGTCACCGGCCGCACCAGCGGCAGCGTGCCGCGGCCGGGCGACAGCGTCGCGTGGATGCTCGACAATGAAGGCGAACCGCGCCTGACCACCACCCGCGAAAAAGGCGGCAGCAACAATATCTACTACCGCGACCCGGCCACCAAGGACTGGCGCAAGCTGACCGACTTCGAACGCTACACCGGCCGCGGCGGCGGTTTCCGCCCGCTGGCGTTCGGCAATGACGGCACGCTGTACGTGATCCACACCACGCCCGGCCAGGACACCACCTCGGTCTACAGCTACGACATCGCCAGCGGCAAGCTGTCCGACAAGGCGCTGGTCAACCTGGAGGGCTACGACTTCAACGGCCAGCTCATCATGGACAAGGACAAGCTGCTGGGCGTGCGCCACCTGACCGACGCCTGGAGCACCACCTGGCTCGATCCGGCCATGCAGGCGATGCAGGCGAAGGTCGACCAGCTGCTGCCCAACACCGTCAACCTGCTGTCCCTGCCATCGCGGGCCGAAACGCCGTGGGTAATGGTCAGCGCCTACGCCGACATCTGGCCGCGGCGCCTGATGCTGTACAACAGCGAGACCGGCAAGCTGCGCATGATCAGCGCGGCCTATCCCAACATCGATCCGAACCAGATGGCGCGCAAGGAACTGGTGCACTACAAGGCGCGCGACGGCCTCTCCATCCCGGCCTGGCTGACGCTGCCCAAGGGCGCCGGCAAGAACCTGCCGATGGTGGTGCTGGTCCACGGCGGCCCCTGGGCGCGCGGCGGCAGCTGGGAGTGGGTGCCGGCGGTGCAGTTCCTGGCCTCGCGCGGCTATGCCGTGCTGGAGCCGGAATATCGCGGCAGCACCGGCTACGGCAGCAAGCTGTTCCGCGCCGGCTGGAAGCAGTGGGGCATGAAAATGCAGGACGACATTGCCGACGGCACCCGCTGGGCGATCGCCCAGGGCTATGCCGACGCCCAGCGCATCTGCATCGGCGGCCCCAACTACGGCGGCTACGCCACGCTGATGGGCCTTATCAAGGATCCGGACCTGTACAAGTGCGGCGTGGAATGGCTGGGCATCACCGACATCAACCTGCTGTACGACGGCAGCTGGAACTACCGCTCCGACATGAGCGACGACTACAAGCGCTACGGCATGCCGGCGCTGATCGGTGACCAGGAAAAGGATGCCGAGCAGTTCAAGGCCACCTCGCCGCTGCTGCGCGCGGCCGAAATCAGGCAGCCGGTGCTGATGGCCTACGGCGGCGCCGACACCCGTGTCACGCCGGCGCACAGCCTCAAGTTCTACAAGGCTGTCAAGGCCACCAACCCGAACGTCGAGCTGATCGAGTACGAGGAGGAAGGCCACGGCTGGAAGCTGCCGAAGAACCGCGTCGACTTCTGGGACCGGGTCGACAAATTCCTCGACAAGAATATCGGCGCGCACTGACATTCGCGTTATAGTTCCCGGTGCAGCAAGCCTTTCAAACCATCACGGAGGAACGGGCATGGCATCGGGAAAAATTCTGGTCGCACAGGGAGGCGGTCCCACCGCCGTCATCAACCAATCGCTGGCCGGCGTGGTGCTGGAGGCGCGCCGCTTCCGCGACGTCACGCGGGTGTACGGCGCCATGCACGGCGTGCGCGGCATCGTCAACGAGGAGCTGGTCGACCTGACCCGCGAAACCAGCCAGAACCTGGAACTGGTGGCCGCCACGCCCTCTTCCGCCCTGGGCTCCACCCGCGACAAGCCGGACGCGGCCTACTGCGCCGAGATCTTCAAGGTGCTGTGCGCGCACCAGATCGAACAGTTCTACTACATCGGCGGCAACGATTCGTCGGACACCGTGCGCATCGTCAGCGAGCAGGCGCAGGCCGCCAACTACGCGCTGCGCTGCATCCACATTCCCAAGACCATCGACAACGATCTGGTCGGCAGCGACCACACGCCGGGCTTCCCGTCGGCGGCGCGCTTCGTGGCCCAGGCCTTTGCCGGCGCCAACCTCGACAACGCGGCCCTGCCTGGCGTCTACGTGGGCGTGGTGATGGGACGGCATGCCGGCTTCCTCACCGCCGCCTCGGCGCTCGGCAAGAAGTTTCCGGACGACGGCCCGCACCTGATCTACCTGCCGGAGCGGGTGTTTTCGCTGGAACAGTTCCTGGCGGATGTGAAAGCCACCTATGCGCGCTACGGCCGCTGCGTGATCGCCGTGTCCGAAGGTATCCACGACGCCAGCGGCGAAGCGATCGCCTCGCTGCTGGCCAAGGAAGTCGAGCGCGATGCGCACGGCAATGTGCAGCTGTCCGGCACCGGCGCACTGGCCGACCTGCTGTGCGACGAGATCAAGGCCAGGCTCGGCATCAAGCGCGTGCGCGGCGACACCTTCGGCTATCTGCAGCGCTCCTTCATCGGCTGCGTGTCGGACGTGGACCAGCGCGAAGCGCGCGAGGTCGGCGAGAAGGCCGTGCAGTTCGCCATGTGGGGCGAGCGCGACGGCTCGGTGGCAATCAAGCGCACCGGCTTCTATTCGGTCGACTACGAACTGCTGCCCCTGAGCGCCGTGGCCGGCAAGACGCGCGTCATGGAGGACGAGTTCATCAGCGCCAGCGGCACCGACGTCACCGACGCCTTCCGCATGTACCTGCGGCCGCTGCTGGGTTCCGGCATGCCGGACGCGTTCCGCCTGCGTCCGGCGCCGGTGGAAAAAATCCTCAAGCGTTAATCATGACTATGCTTCGCACCCTGCTGGCGGCGGCCAGCCTGACCCTGGCCCTGCACGCCGCCGCGCAAACGCCGACGGCCGACGCCGACCGCTACCTGACCGCGCAGATGCAGCGCCTGCGCATTCCCGGCCTGTCGGTGGCGGTGGTCAAGGACGGACAGATCGTCCTGGCGCGCAACTACGGCGCCGCCAGCGTGGAATTCGGCGTGCCGGTGGCCGACGACACCGTATTCTCCATCAACTCGATCACCAAGGCGTTCACCGGCGTGGCCGCGATGAAGCAGGTGGAACTGGGCCGGCTCGACCTGTCCGCGCCGGTGGGCCAGTACCTGGCCGATCTGCCGCCGGCGTGGCGCGCCGTCACCATCCGCCAGCTGCTGAGCCATATGTCCGGCCTGCCCGACATCACCCGCGCGCCCACCGTGGAGACCGACGAGGAAGCGGCATGGCGCTGGCTGCGCGAACAAAACATCCTGTTCAAGCCGGGCGAGCGCTTCCACTACTGCCAGACCAACTATATGCTGATCCAGCGCGTCGTCAACCAGCTGGAGGGCCGCGCGCCGAACGCGCCGCTGGCGGAAGAACAGCTGCGCATCGCCGGCATGAATCACACCGCGTATGGCGATGCCTACACCGTCATCCCGAAACGCGCGCCGACCTACCGCTGGCAATGGACCGGCGCCAAGGTGCAAGGCTATCCGGCGCCGTCTTCCACCGACGCCAGCACGCTGACCGCCGTTTCGGAACGCTTCCTGCCGTTCCGCCGCGCCGCCGCCGGCATGAACAGCAGCGCCAGCGACATGGCGCATTGGCTGATCGCCCTGCAACAGCACAAGCTGCTGAACGACACCAGCCTGGCCGCCATGTGGCGGCCGGTCGCCTTCAACGATGGCAGCATGGGGCAGTGGGCAATGGGCTGGCAGGTGCTGCAACGCGGCAGCCACCGCGCGGTCGGCATGACCGGAGGCGGCCGCGCCGGCTTCTTCCTGTACCCGGAAGACGGCGTCGGCGTCATCATCCTGACCAACCTTACCGGCAGCTTCCCCGAAGACCTGATCGACAAGCTGGCGTCGCTCTACATTCCGCAGCTGCCGCTGGCCGGCGTGCCCGGCTTGCGCATCGCGCTGGAGGAACGCGGCTTCGGCCAGATCGCCAGCGCCGCCGCCGACATCGAGCGCCAGTATCCGGATCAGCCGTGGCAGGAAAATGAATTGAACGATTGGGGCTATCGCCTGCTGTCCACCGGCCGCGCCGCCGATGCGCTGGCGGTGCTGCGCTTCACCGCAGAACGTTTCCCGCGCAGCGCCAACGCGCAGGACAGCCTGGGCGAAGCCTGGCTGGTCAACGGCGAGCGCGCGGCAGCCAGGCAGGCCTACCAGCGCGTGCTGGAACTGCATCCCGGCGACGCCAACGCGCTGAAGCGGCTGGAGTCGCTGTAGTGCTTTACCGCGCTTTACAGCGCCTTGACCGCAACTAACAGCCTGCCACCGGACAATGGCGGCTCACGCATTGTTATCGGGAGTTTTCATGAAAGTACTCAAGCATTGGATGCTGTGGTCGGCGCTGGCCGGCTGCGCCTTGAGCGCCTCGGCGCAGAACAGTCCACCGCCAGACGGGCCGCCCAAGGGACCGCCGCCGGAAGCAATAGCCGCCTGCAAGGGCAAGGCGGAAGGCGACAAGGTCAAGTTTGCCGGCCGCCACGGCGACACCATCAGCGGCGTCTGCCACAAGATGGGCGAGGTGCTCGCCGCCATGCCGGACGGCGGCCCGCCACCGCCGCCGCGCTAATCGGCTACTGCACCAGCGCCGGCAGCAATGGCGTGAGGTCGCCGTCGGAGGGCAGCGGCGTCACGTCCAGCAAGTGCATCACCAGCGGATAGACATCGACGTTGTCGAATTCCGGCAGCACCACGCCCGGCTTGAACGACGGGCCGGCGGCGATGAAGGTCGCCTCCATCTCCGGCGCCGCGTTGTCGTAGCCGTGCTTGCCGCCCTTGACCTTGGCAGCGTTCTTGTCGTTGAAGACGATGCTCCAGCCCGGCTCAGCCAGGCACAGGAAGGCCGGCACGCGCGCGTTGTGGCCGTAGGCCAGGCGCGCCGGAATCTCTTCCTTGCGCCAGCACTGCATGTGCTCCTGCGGTTTCAGCAGCGCGGCGGCCAGTTGCTCGCCGTGGCCCGGCACTGGATTGATGGCGGCGTAGGAACCGCTGGCGACGTCTTCATAGCTGCCTTCGGGCAGCAGTGTCTGCATGCGGATCACGCGTTCGGCGCTGACCGGCGCCATGCCGTGGTCGGAGACGATCACGATATCGGCCTCGACGTGACGCGCCGCCAGTCCCGCCAGCAGGCGGCCGATGGCCTGGTCGACCAGCGCCACCGCCTCGGTGGTCTGGGCGGCGGCCGGGCCGAACTCGTGGCCGGCGTGGTCGACGTCATCGAAATACAAGGTCATGAAGCCGAAGCGCTGCCCGACCGGACGGTCCAGCCACGACAGCAGCGTATCGACGCGCGCGGTTGCCGGCAGCTTGCCGTCGAACTTGGGCGCCACGGTTGGACGCACGCCATGGATCGCCGCTTCCGAACCGGGCCAGAACATGGTGCCGCTGTGGATGCCGTTGCGCTCGGCCGTCACCCACACCGGCTCGGCCTGGTCCCACCAGCGGCGGTCGACCACCGCTTCGGCATTACTCATGGTGAAACGCTTGTCGGAAATGGCGGCGTCGTTCATCACGTTATCGACGATGCCGTGATGATCGGGCCGCATGCCGGTGACCAGCGTGTAATGGTTGGGGAACGTCACCGACGGAAACGATGGCCGCATCGCCACCGCGCGCGCGCCGCCGGCCGCCAGCCGGTTCAGGTTCGGCGTGACGCCGCGTTCCAGATAGTCCGGACGGAAACCGTCCATCGACACCAGGATGACAGGATGCGCCGGCTGCGCGGCCGCTGCGCCGGCGGCAAGCGCCAGCAGGAGAGCAAGTAAATTTTTCATGCCCGGCAGTATGCCAGAGGCATGTGACACTGACATTAAACAGCGCTCGGTAAAAAAATTCTCGTAGAATCCATACACCATCAAGCCGACCTCTTTCTACTCACGGGTGACCTATGACTTGCGAAGTTGCGGTGATGAACAAGTATGCGATTGTAATCGCGGCAGACAGCGCGGTTACCACATCTAGCGGTAACGGAAATCAGCGATACTCCAAAGGCGGCAACAAAATTTTTCAGTTGTCACGCTTCGAACCAGTCAGCGTCATGATATATGGTTCAGCCACGTTGGATGGCGTGCCTTGGGAAATCATTATCAAGAATTTCCGCGACAAGCTGGGCCATGCCAAACATGAATCGCTTCAGGCTTATGCCACAGCCTTCTTTGAGTTCGTACAAGGGGCAACATTCTTCTTCCCACAGGCGGATCTCGACATCAAACTGCTTGAGCGCGCACTCAGGGCCGCACTCGATTTTCTTAATCTGGCGAGGGAAGCCAGCCCGCTTATCGTCGATACAAGCAAGAGCACTCCTGAACGACAAGCTGCGTGGCATGAGTACGCTCAACACTTGTCGAGTGAGCTCAACCAAAAGGATGCTCATCCGCACATAGCCACAGAAACTATGTCTGAAGTAATTGGCGAGGTACGTGAGAAGTTCGCCAACTATCCCGCGCTGTCCGACTATCTAGCCGCCGAAGGATTGAGCGAGATTGTTCCTGTCGACGCTCTGGCTGACTTGGCGTGCTCATATTTATATAAATGTTATGACCGGGTATTGCCTCAGACAGGCATTGTCTTCGCCGGCTTCGGTGAAAACCAATACTTCCCGTCAGTGATCAAATTCGAAGTCTGGGGATTTCTGAAGAACGATTTTCTCTACACGCTGGACGAAGACAATACGTGTGAAATCAGTCATGACACGCCATCCGGAATCTTTCAATTTGCAATGACCTCGTCCATTGATACGTTCACAACCGGTGTAGGGTTAGACACCTATTCAGAAGTCCAGCGCGCCTATCAACAGAGCGCTCTGGCCTTGGTGCAGCAAGTACTTCAAACTCACAATATCAACACACTTCCTATTGACTTCAACCAAACACTTACGGCCTCCGCAACGGCATTCTCTGACGACTGGCTTAGCCGTTCTTACGAAATCTGAAGGCTTGGTTTGGATTAAGCGGAAACACTACTTTGACGCAGATAAGAATTTGCCCTATGTGATGCGCCAACGTGTCTTGTACGGAGATAACCATGAAGACCAGTGAAGCCGAACGTCTCGCCAAAATTATCCTGGAAAGCACGATAGCACGTGAGTCCGCAAACCAAGCCTTACCTTCACAGGCCAGCCTGAAAAAAACAAACGAGGAAAGGTTGCGGCAAGCCCGGCGCCAATTCGACAAGAAGTACAGCCTCGCCACACCTCCAGAATTCATGAAGATCTAAAGCTTGCTGCGGCGAGGTTTTTTCATTCAAATCAAAAAAAAGCGGACGCAAGGTCCGCTTTTTTTATTGTCGCCGTATGCTTAGACGACGATGGTCTGGTGCTCGTCACCCACGCGGGCGCGGATTTTGCCGATGGTGTAGACGGTTTCGCCGGCCGCTTCCAGTTGGGCGATCGCGGCTGCCGCGTTCTCCTGCGAGACGATCACGGTCATGCCGATGCCGCAGTTGAACACGCGGTGCATCTCGGCATCCGCCACGCCGCCGTGCTGTTGCAGCCACTGGAACAGCGGCGGCATGGTCCACGATTTGCCGTCCAGCTCGGCCACCAGGCCAGGCTGCAGCACGCGCGGGATGTTTTCCACCAGGCCGCCGCCGGTGATGTGCACCATGCCTTTGACTTCCAGCGATTCCATCAGCGCCAGCAGCGGCTTGACGTAGATGCGGGTCGGTTGCATCAGCACGTCGGCCAGCTTGCGGCCGTGGAAGTCGCCTTCCAGGTCCGGCTTCGACACTTCAATGATCTTGCGCACCAGCGAGTAGCCGTTCGAGTGCACGCCCGACGAAGCCAGGCCCAGCACCACGTCGCCGGCGGCGATCTTGGTGCCGTCGATGATTTTCGATTTTTCCACGGCGCCAACCGCGAAACCGGCCAGGTCATACTCGCCGGCCGGATACATCGACGGCATCTCGGCGGTTTCGCCGCCGATCAGCGCGCAGCCAGCCTGTTCGCAACCCTGGGCGATGCCCTTGATGACGTCGGTGGCGATCGCCACGTCCAGCTTGCCGCAGGCGAAGTAGTCGAGGAAGAACAGCGGCTCGGCGCCCTGCACCAGGATGTCGTTGACGCTCATCGCCACCAGGTCGATGCCGACCGTGTCGTGGCGGTTCAGCTCAAATGCCAGCTTCAGCTTGGTGCCCACGCCGTCGGTGCCGGACACCAGGACTGGCTCCTTGTACTTTTTGCTGATCTCGAACATGGCGCCAAAACCGCCCAAGCCGCCCATCACGCCTTCGCGCAGGGTGCGCTTGGCAAACGGCTTGATCGCTTCGACTAAGGCGTCACCCGCGTCGATATCGACGCCGGCGTCACGGTAGGACAGGGAAACATTTGAAGTTTGGCTCATGGTGTATTTCGCAGCGGAGGCGGTAAAATAGAAGGCGGAGACCTGCTGTGTGCTATTTCCATGCCAAAATCGCATGAAAATACGCAAAATCAGCGCAACAACCCGGTCAATCCGCTATTTTATCAAAATTGCCCCGTCCAACCGCCTTTTTAACCATCGAATTCACCTTCATGCCATTTCCCCTCTCGTTAGAGCAAAAGCAAACGGCATTCTGGCTGGCGGTGTGGGCGGCATTTCTATTCCTGTTGATTACCCTCGGCCCGGTGCTGACGCCGTTCCTGGCGGCCGCCATTTTCGCCTACGCGCTCAATCCCGGCGTCGACCGCCTGGACAGCATCCGCTTCGGCCGCCGCCTCAGCATGCCGCGTGCGCTGTCGGTGACCATCGTCGTGGTGCTGTTCTTCGCCGCCCTGATCGCCATGGTGCTGATCGTGGTGCCGGTGCTGCAAAAAGAGATACCGCTGCTGCAGGCGCAGATCCCGGCCTTCCTGGCCAAGGCCAACGACCTGCTGGCGCCGCGCCTGCAAGACCTCGGCATCAAGGTGCGCGTGGACAGCGCCGGCATCAAGCAGCTGGCCGCCGAGCAAATGGCCGCCAGCGGCGACGCCATCTGGGCCGCCGTGCTGAATTCCGCCCGCGTCGGCGGCACCGCCGTGCTGGGCTGGCTGGCGACCCTGACCCTGATCCCGGTGGTGCTGTTCTACCTGCTGCTGGACTGGCCGGCGATGCTGGCGCGCGTGGCCGGCTGCGTGCCGCGCCGCTACATCGTGCCGACCATGGCCATGGCGCGCGAAGTCGACCTGCTGCTGGCCCAGTACCTGCGCGGCCAGCTGCTGGTGATGCTGGTGCTGGCGATTTACTACTCGGTGGCGCTGGCGATCGCCGGCTTCGACGTGGCCCTGCCGGTCGGCATCATCACCGGCCTGCTGGTGTTCATTCCCTACCTCGGCTTCGGCCTGGGCCTGGTGCTGGCGCTGATTTCGGCGGTGCTGCAGTTCTCCGACTGGAGCGGCCTGATCGCCGTGGCCGTCATCTACGGCATCGGCCAGGTGCTGGAAGGTTTCTTCCTGACGCCGCGCCTGGTGGGCGAGCGCATCGGCCTGCATCCGCTGGCGGTGATCTTCGCCCTGCTGGCCTTCGGCCAGCTGTTCGGCTTTGTCGGCGTGCTGCTGGCGCTGCCCGCGTCGGCGGTGCTGATGGTGGCCTTCAACCACCTGCGGCGCCACTATCTGAGCAGCAGCTTCTATAATGCATGATGTGAAACAGATAAACGTTATGCAAAAGACCACAAGGCGAACGCCATGAAACAACTGGTGCTCGATTTAGGCGCGGAAGCAGCGCACAGCCTCGCATCGTTCGAAGTGGGACAGAATGCCGAAGCGGCAGCGCTGATGCAGCAGTTCGCCGATCGCAGCTCGCGCGAGCACTTCGCCTACCTGTGGGGCGCGGTCGGCGTCGGCAAATCGCACCTGCTGAAAGCCCTGGCCAGCAGCGGTTCCGAGGCCGAGCAGGCGCGCGCGCGCTACATCTCGCCGTTTTCGATCGAGTCCGAATTCGTCTACTCGCCGGAAGTGGATCTGTACCTGCTGGACGACTGCGAGAAGCTGTCGCCGGTGGCGCAGATCGACGCCTTCGCCCTGTTTAACGAAATCCGCGCCAACAACGCCTTCATGGTCTGCAGCGGCAACGTGGCGCCGGCCGTGCTGCCGGTGCGCGAAGACCTGCGCACGCGCATGGGCTGGGGCCTGATCTACCAGATCCACGGCCTGACCGACGACGAAAAGAGCGCGGCGCTGGCCGCCGCCGCCGCCGCCCGCGGCTTGACGCTGTCGGCCGGCGTGATACCCTACCTGCTGTCGCACTTCCAGCGCGACATGCGGTCGCTGTCGACCATCCTCGACTCGCTGGACCAGTATTCCCTTGAAACCCAACGCCCGATCACTCTGCCGCTGCTGCGCGAGTGGTTGCAGGCGGAAGCGAAAGAATGATGAATCTCGCCCTTTTTGACCTCGACCACACCCTGCTGCCGATCGACTCCGACTTCGAATGGGGCCAGTTCCTGGTGCGCACCGGCGCCGTCGACGCCGTCGAATACGACCGCCGCAACAAGGCCTTCTTCGCCCAATACCAGGCCGGCACGCTCGATCCGGTAGAATACCTGGAGTTCACGCTGGGCACGCTGGCGCGCTTCCCGCGCCCGCAGCTCGACGCGATGCACGCGCAGTACATGGCCGAAGTGGTCACGCCGGCGCTGCATCCGGCCGCGCGCGCTCTGTTGAAAAAGCACGCCGACGCCGGCGACCTGGTGGCCATCGTCACCGCCACCAACCACTTCGTGACCGCGCCGATCGCCAGGGCGCTGGGCGTGGAGCACCTGATCGCGGCGATGCCGGAACTGGACGCCGACGGCAACCTGACCGGCAAGCTGCTAGGCACGCCGACCCAGGGACCGGGCAAGATCGTGCATACCAAGGCGTGGCTGGAAAAAATGGGGAAAACGCTGGAGGACTTCGACACCGTCTACTTCTACAGCGACTCGCACAACGACCTGCCGCTGATGTCCATCGTCAGCCATCCGGTGGCGACCAACCCCAACGAAAAACTGAAAACGCACGCCGCCGCGAATGGCTGGCCATTAATTGACCTATTCAATGATTAAGAAACTGATCCGCAAAATCCTCGGCACCAAGAGTAAAGCGGCACGCGACACGAACACGCCGGTGGTGCTCGGGCCGGACGCCCATGGCATCGACCCGCGCCTGTTGTCGAACAACGCAGTGCGCGTCACCAGCACCCTGCAGGAAGCCGGCTACGAAGCCTTCGTGGTCGGCGGCGCCGTGCGCGACCTGCTGCTGGGCGTCAAACCGAAAGACTTCGACATCGCCACCAACGCCACGCCGGAGCAGGTCAAGCGCCTGTTCCGCCGCGCCTTCATCATCGGCAAGCGCTTCCAGATCGTCCACGTGATGTTCGGCCAGGACCTGCTGGAGGTGACCACCTTCCGCGGCACCACCTCGGCCAACGCGCCGAAGGATGAACATGGCCGCGTCCTGCGCGACAACACCTTCGGCTCGCAGGCTGAAGACGCGGAACGCCGCGACTTCACCATCAACGCCATGTACTACAACCCGGCCAACCAGCAGGTGCTGGACTACCACGGCGGCATCGAGGACATCCGCGCGAAAACGCTGCGCATCATCGGCGTGCCGGAAGCGCGCTACCGCGAAGACCCGGTGCGCATGCTGCGCGTGGTGCGCTTTGCCGCCAAGCTGAAATTCTCGATCGAGCCGGAAACCGGCGCACCGATCAAGGTGATGGCGCCGCTGATCAACAACGTGCCGGCCGCGCGCGTGTTCGACGAAATGCTCAAGCTGCTGATGAGCGGCCACGCGCTGGCCTGCCTGCAGCAGCTGCGCAAGGAAGGCCTGCATCACGGCCTGCTGCCGCTGCTGGACGTGGTGCTGGAACAGCCGCTGGGCGTCAAGTTCGTGACGCTGGCGCTGGATTCGACCGACGCCCGCATCCACGCCGGCAAGACCGTGTCGCCGGGCTTCCTGTTCGCATCGCTGCTGTGGCACCAGGTGCTGGAGAAGTGGACCGCCTACCGCGCGTCCGGCGAACAGACCATTCCGGCGCTGCACCTGGCGGCCGACGACGTGCTCGATTCGCAGACCGAGAAGCTGGCCTTGCAGCGCAAGATCGGCACCGACATGCGCGACATCTGGTCGATGCAGCCGCGCTTCGAGCGCCGCACCGGCAAGGCGCCGCACAAGCTGCTGGAACACCTGCGCTTCCGCGCCGGCTATGACTTCCTGCTGCTGCGCTGCGCCTCCGGCGAAATCGACGCTGAAATCGGCGACTGGTGGACCGCGTTCTACGAGGGCGACGAGATCACCCGCGAAGAGCTGATCGCATCGGCGGGCCGTCCTGCCGGCGGCGGTGGCGGCAACAGCGGCGAAGGCGGCTCCGGCACCGGCGGCGCCAAACGCAAGCGCGGCCCGCGTCGCGGCGGCCGTAACCGCAGCGGCCGTGGCGAAGGCGCCGACAGCCCGGCTCCCGCCCACGATGGCGGCGCGGACTAAGCTTCACACCGCATCATGCACACCGCAATCAGCGCCGGCGTCGGACCGGCAACGCTGCAGGACGACAAGGCGCCATTCGCCTTCGCCATCGCCTACATCGGCATCGGCGCCAACCTGGGCGATGCCCGCGCCAATGTGCTGGACGCGCTGGAACGCCTGCAACGCCAGCCCGGCTGCACACTGATGACGGCGTCGGGCCTGTACCGCACCGCGCCGATCGACTCCAGCGGCGACGACTACATCAACGCCGTCGCCCGCATCGCCACCAAGCTGGACGCCGAAGCGCTGCTGCAGGCGCTGCACGCCATCGAACAGGCGCACGGCCGCGAACGGCCTTACCGCAACGCCCCGCGCACGCTGGACCTCGACCTGCTGCTGTACGGCGACGCCATCATCAACAGCACCACGCTGACGGTGCCCCATCCCCGCATGACCGAGCGCGCCTTCGTGCTGGTGCCGCTGCTGGAGATCGCGCCGTCCATCCATATACCCGGCCACGGTCCGGCGGCGCAATACGCGGCCGGCGTGGCGGACCAGGGCATCCGCCCGATTTAAAGTAAAGGATTTATCATGTCTGGATACCTGCAAGGAAACGAACTGGCCGCGGGCCAAAAGCCCGCCGACGCCACCGCACCTGCACCGGCCCCCGCCAAGGTGGCCAACAAGGCCGTCACGGTCAACACGCTGCAGGCACTGCACGCCGCGCGTGAAAAAATCACCATGCTGACCTGCTACGACGCCAGCTTCGCCTCGCTGATGGACCGCTGCGGCGTCGAGATCCTGCTGATCGGCGATTCGCTGGGCATGGTCTGCGCCGGCTACACCTCAACGCTGCCGGTCACCGTCAACGACATCGCCTACCACACCGCTTCCGTGGCGCGCGGCGCCAAGTCGGCGATGATCGTCGCCGACCTGCCGTTTGGCGCCTACGGCACGCCGGAAACCGCCTACGCCAACGCGGTGCAGGTAATGCAGGCCGGCGCCCACATGATCAAGATCGAAGGCGGCGCCTGGCTGGCCGACACCGTCAAGTTCCTGACCGACCGCGCGATTCCGGTCTGCGCCCACCTGGGCCTGACGCCGCAATCGGTGCACCAGCTGGGCGGCTACAAGGTGCAGGGCAAGACCACCGAAAGCGCCGACCTGCTGAAAGCCGACTGCCTGAAGATGCAGGCGGCCGGCGCCTCGTTGCTGGTGCTGGAGGCGATTCCTTCGGCGCTGGGCAAGGAAGTGACCGAGCTGCTGTCGATTCCCACCATCGGCATCGGCGCGGGTCCGGACTGCTCCGGCCAGGTGCTGGTGATGCATGACCTGCTGGGCGTTTTCCCAGGCCGCAAGGCGCGCTTCGTCAAGAACTTCATGGACGGCCAGACCAGCATCGACGCCGCCATCACGGCCTACGTCAGCGCCGTCAAGGACGGCAGCTTCCCGGCGCTGGAACACTGCTTCTAGGAAGCTGACTGGCTAAGTGGCGTGCCGCACAGAGCGGCGCGTCCACCGGCGCTACTGTTGTGAGAGACTTCCCTTGAAGGACTCACGCATGAACTCCAGCGATCAACGCAATATCGACACCCTGCGTTTCCTCAGTGTCGACATGGTACAAAAAGCCAACAGCGGCCACCCCGGCCTGCCGCTCGGCGCCGCGCCCATGGCCTATGTGCTGTGGACGCGCTTCCTCAAGCACCATCCCGCTAATCCGCACTGGTTCGACCGCGACCGCTTCGTGCTGTCGGCCGGCCACGGCTCGGCGCTGCTTTACAGCCTGCTGCACCTGAGCGGCTACGAGCTGCCGTTGGAACAGCTGCAGCAATTCCGCCAGTGGGACAGCATCACGCCCGGCCATCCGGAACGCGGCGTCACGCCCGGCGTCGAAGTGACCACCGGGCCGCTGGGCCAGGGCTTCGCCAACGGCGTCGGCATGGCCATCGCCGAAGCCAGCCTGGCGGCGCGCTACAACCGTCCCGGCCACAATGTAATCGACCACCATACCTACGGCATCGTCAGCGACGGCGACCTGATGGAAGGCGTGGCGTCGGAAGCGGCGTCGCTGGCCGGTCATCTGAAGCTGGGCAAGCTGATTTACCTGTACGACGACAATCAGGTCACGCTGTCGGCCGGCGCCGACATGACCTTCAGCGAGGACCGCGCCGCGCGCTTTGCCGCCTACGGCTGGCATACGCAGACGGTGGATGACGCCAACAACATCGAAGCCATCGAACAGGCGCTGGCCACCGCGCGCGCCGAGGTGCACAAGCCATCCCTGATTTTGGTGCGCAGTCACCTGGGCTACGGCTCGCCGAATAAACAGGACAAGATCGACGCCCACGGCTCGCCGCTGGGTGCCGACGAAGTGGCATTGACCAAGCGCGCGCTAGGCTGGCCGGAGCAGCCGGCCTTCCTGATTCCCGAGGAAGCGCGCATGGCCTATGCGACGGCCGGCGCGCGCGGCGGCCATGGCGAAGCCGAATGGCGCGACCGCATGGACGCCTATGCGCAGGCCTTCCCTGAACTGGCGCAGGAACTACACCAGCTGATGGAAGGCGGCGCCAGCGGCCTGCCTGACGGCTGGGACGCGGACATTCCCGTCTTCCCGGCCGACGCCAAGGGCGTGGCGACACGCACCGCCGCCGGCAAGGTGGCCAACGCCATCGCCGCCAAGCTGCCGGCGCTGATCGGCGGTTCGGCCGACCTTGACCCGTCCACCTTCACCGCGCTGACCGGCTTCGGCGACTTCCAGCCGGACAGTCCGCCCGGCGCCGAGGAAGCCGGCGACCGCCAGGGTTCGAATGGCGGCGGCTGGAGCCGCGCCGGCCGCAACATCCACTTCGGCGTGCGCGAACACGCGATGGCGGCCATCAGCAATGGTCTGGCCGCGCACGGCGGCGCGCTGCCGTTCACCGCCACCTTCCTGGTGTTTGCCGACTACCTGCGCCCTGCCATGCGCCTGTCCGCCATGATGGGATTGCAGGTGGTGTATGTGTTCACGCACGACAGCATCGCCCTGGGCGAAGATGGCGCAACGCACCAGCCGATCGAACACCTGGCCAGCATGCGCGCCATGCCGGGACTGGTGGTGATCCGTCCGGCAGACGCCAACGAAACCGCAGCGGCGTGGCGCGTGGCGGTGCAATCGGCAGGCCAGCCGGTGGTGCTGGTGCTGACGCGCCAACATCTGCCGACGCTGGACCGCGCCAGGTTTGCGCCGGCCGACGGCTTGCAGCGCGGCGCCTATGTGCTGAGCGAAGCGGAAGGCGGCGAAGCGCAGATCGTGCTGATCGCCACCGGCTCCGAGGTGCACCTGGCGCTGGAGGCGCAAGCCAAACTACACGCGGACAATGTGCGCGCACGCGTGGTGTCGATGCCGAGTTGGGAGTTGTTCGACCGGCAGCCGCAGGAATACCGCGATCAGGTGCTGCCGCCCGCGCTGACGGCGCGGCTGGCGATTGAAGCCGGCGCCACGCAGGGCTGGCATCGCTACGTCGGTACGCGCGGCGACGTGCTGGGCATCGACCGCTTCGGCGCGTCCGCACCCGGCGAGCGCGTGCTTCGCGAGTACGGATTCAGCGTGGAGAACGTCTCCCTGCTGGCCCACGCAGTCCTGGCCCGCAACGCATAAACCCCGTCGTTCCGCATCGGCGGAACGATGGGTCAGCCCTTACCTTTTTCCGCAATCACATCCAGCAACTGCTTCCACGACTTGCTGAACGCCTCAGCGCCCTCGGTCTGCAGCTGCGCAGCCAGCGCACCGACATCAATTCCCGCATCGCCGAACTGATTCAGCACCTTCTCCGCATCCCCACCTTCCGGCGGCATGCTGCCATTGACCACGCCATGGTCCGCAAACGCCAGCAACGTCTTCTCCGGCACCGTGTTAATGGTATGCGGCGCCGTCAACGACTCTACATACAGAACATCCGACGCCGCCGGATCCTTGGTCCCGGTACTCGCCCACAGCAAGCGCTGCGGCAAAGCCCCGGCCTCCGCCAGCTTGCGCAACCTCGGCGACGCCAGCAACTCGCGGTAAGCAGCATACGTCTGCCGCGCCACCGCAATCCCCAGCTGGTTCTTCAACTCCGCCGGCGCCTTATCCTTGACCGCCGTATCCCAACGACTAACAAACAACGACGCCACCGACGCCACCTTCGGATCAAGACCGGCATCGACGCGCCGCTGCACGCCGCGCAGATAAGCCTCCGCCGCCGCCAGATACTGCTCGCGCGAAAACAGCAGCGTCACGTTGACCGGAATGCCCGCAAAGATGGCCTCCTCGATCGCCTTCACGCCCTCCACGGTGCCCGGAATCTTGATGAAGGCATTCGGCCGTTGCAGACGCTCGTGCAGTGCCCGCGCCTCGCGCAACGTGCCGTCCGCATCGTGCACCAGCAACGGCGACACCTCCATCGACACCCAGCCATCCATGCCATGCGACGATTGGTACATCGGCAGGAACAGGTCAGCGGCATTTTGCAGATCTTCCAGCGCCAGCTCCAGGAACAGCTGCTCGCCCTTCACGCCAGCCGCCGTCCTGCTGCGTATCGCCTCATCATAAAAATCCGCGCCATGAATGGCCGCCTCGAAGATACTGGGATTGGATGTCAGCCCGGCGATATCGTAATCATCGATGTACTTCTTCAGCGTGCCGCTGGTGAGCAGGCCACGCGTGATGTTGTCCAGCCAAAGGGCTTGCCCCAGCTGGCGCAGATGCAGTGCGGGATTCATGACGATGTCTCCTTTTCAAGGCCGGAAAACGCCGGCAAATCATAGTTCAACAAGTCGCCAATGCGATCCACCGCAAGATCCGGTGTCGTATAGCTGGCGACATCCGGCGCGACGGCATAGTGCCCCTGACGCGGAAACACCGTGGTCAGCCGATCGCCCCAGCCCTGCTTCATGGAAGCCAGAATCCGCACTTTATCGTCAATCATCACATAGCGGCGCGCCGGATAAGCGCGTTCGATGTGCTCCAGCATGGTCTCCTTGTGAATGTAGATCAGCACATTGCCCTCCACCGCATCCCACAAGCCCGAATACTCCACTTTGCGCGGCTGGAACACCACGTCGCCATCGGACAGGATCACCACCTTGCCCCACTGCCGCAAATGCTTGATGACGTCCAGCGCCCCGGGATACAGCCGGTCCGCAAAGCGGTAGTTCATCAGCCAACCCGCCATCAGCAGCAGCTTGGGATCGTTCATGGCGTCGATGCGATAGCGCTGCAACGCGCCCAGATAATCGGCATAGCCGAATTGCGCAAACAGCTCCGTGTAGATGCTCCAGTAGCGGTCGCGCGCCTCGGCCCCGAATTCCTTTTCCAGATGCTCGCGCAAATCGCTCTGGACACGGTCGTTGTCCAGCAGCGTGTTGTCGCAATCAACCAGAAAGACGATATCGTCAGGCATCACGCATTCCCTGTCTTGTGCGGCTTCTCGGCATGGCCGCCAAAGCCGGCGCGCATCGCCGACAGCACCTTGCCGGCGAATTCCGCATTGCCGCGCGAACTGAATCGTTCGAACAGCGCGTTGCTCAATACGGGCACCGGCACGCCTTCATCGATGGCGGCGGCGATGGTCCAGCGGCCCTCGCCCGAATCGGACACACGGCCGGCATAGGCGTCCAGATGGGGATCTTTGAGCAGCGCATCGGCCGTCAGGTCCAGCAGCCAGGAGCTGATCACGCTGCCGCGCCGCCATAGCTCGCTGATTTCGCCCAGGTCCAGGTCATACTGGTAATGCTCCGGATGGCGCAGCGGCGTGGTCTCCGCATCGACTTCCTGTTCCTGCTTGCCGATGTTCGCATGGCGCAGGATATTCAGTCCCTCCGCATACGCGGCCATGATGCCGTACTCGATGCCGTTGTGGACCATCTTGACGAAGTGACCGGCGCCATTCGGGCCGCAATGCAGGAAGCCCTGCTCGGCGCTGCTGCCCGGCTTGTCGCGGCCAGGCGTCGGCGTGGCCGCGTCGTGGCCCGGCGCCAGCGTGGAGAAAATCGGTTCCAGATGCTTGACCACATCCGGCTCGCCGCCGATCATCAGGCAATAGCCGCGCGTCAGGCCGTGCGTGCCGCCGCTGGTGCCCACATCGACGTAATGCAGCTGCTGCTCCTTCAGCTGCGCGCTGCGGCGGATATCGTCGTGGTAGTGCGAATTGCCGCCGTCGATGATGATGTCGCCCGGTGACAGCAGCGGCTTCAGGATATCCAGCGTGGAGTCGACCGCACCGGCCGGCACCATCAGCCACAGCACGCGCGGCGTCTCCAGCTTGGCAACCAGATCCTCCAGCGACGACGCGCCGGTGACTCCCTCGCGCAGCACGGCGTTCACCGTTTCCGCATGGCGCGCGTAAGCCACGCTGTGGTGCCCTGCCGCCGCCAGACGCCAAACCATATTGGCGCCCATGCGCCCCAGTCCTATCATTCCGATCTGCATAAAGATCCTTCACGTTGTCCAGGTTCGATGGGCGTGCAGGTCTCGGGCCTGCACGCGCTACTGCCAGCTTAGGCTTCGGTAAAAATGAATTCGGTTAGATGGAGCACATAGCGGCGCCTCCAGACTATCAGATTTGTATCTGGATTGTGTCAGGCCCACCGGCGCGCCTCCCCTCAGAAGCGGTTCAGGTAACGTGCCGTTTCCCATGCGCTCACGTGCTGGCTGTATTCGATCCACTCGGCGCTTTTCAGCGCGACGAACTCGTGGACGATGGCGCTGCCCAGCGCTTCCGTCAGCGCGGTGTCGGCTTTCAAAGCAGCCGCCGCATCGCCGAGGTTTTGCGGCAGCAGCCGCAGGCCGCGCGCAGTGCGTTCGGCATCGCTCATTTCGTACACGTCCAGGTTGACCGGATCGCCCGGATCCAGCGCGCGCTCGATGCCGTCCAGTCCCGCCGCGATCACGCCGGCCAGCGCCAGGTAAGGATTGGCTGCGCTATCCGGCAGCCGCCATTCGATCCGCTGATGCACGGTGCGCGCCACCACCGTGCGATTATTGTCGCCGTAGCCGATAAACGCCGGCGCCCAGCTGGTGCCGGACAGCGACTGCCCGCACATCAGCCGCTTGTACGAATTGACGGTCGGCGCGCACAACGCCGTCAATGCCGGCGCATGATGGAGCAGGCCGCCGAGGAAGTGATACGCCAGCGGCGACAGGCCAAGTGCGCGGCCGCCCGGTTCCGCGTGGTCGGCCGGACCGTGCGCGAATACCGCGTTGCCGTCCGAATCCGCCAGCGACAAATGGAAATGCAGGCCGCTGCCCGGCCGTTCGGCAAACGGCTTGGGCATCATCGAGAACAGCATGCCCTCTTCTTCCGCGATGTGATGCGCGGCCATCTTGAACAGCATGAAGTTGTCCGCCGCGCGCAATGCATCGGCGTAGTGGTAGTTCACCTCGAACTGGCCGGTCGCGTCTTCATGGTCGATCTGGTAGACGCCCAGGCCGCAATCGTTCAGCGACGTGGTCAGCTTGTCGAGAAAGGAGCGGCGGCGCAGCAGGCTTTTGGTGTCGTATGACGGCTTTTCCAGCGTATCGGCGGCTTCGGCGTCGTAGCCATTGGCGCCTTTCTGCAGCAGGAAGAACTCCGGTTCCAGGCCGGCGTTCAAGGTCCAGCCATGCGCCGCCAGACGCGCGACCTGCCTGCGCAGCACCTGGCGCGGACAGGCGTCGAACGGCTGGCCGGCCACATGCCCGTCCAGCACCACGCGCGCATAGCCGGGCAGCCAGGGCATCGGTCGCAGGGTGGTCAGGTCGGCGCGGCCGTAATACTCAGAACGCGGGCCGTTGCGCGGCAATCCCGTGCCCCAGATCGACGGCCCCGAAAAGCCCGCACCCGGCGCGACAATATCGCCCAGATGCGCCAGCGGCACCAGCTTGCCCTTGGCCGCGCCATGGATGTCGGTGAACTGCGCAAACACGTAACGCACGCCCTGCGCATCCATCACCGTTTGCAGTTCTTCTAACCTATCTGTATCCATGTGGTTTTCAATTCCGTGTATTTGTCGAATGCGTGCAGCGACTTGTCGCGGCCATTGCCGGACTGCTTGTAGCCGCCGAACGGCACGGTGATGTCATCGCCATCGTACTGGTTGACGTGCACGGTGCCGGCACGCAGCGCGCGCGAGGTCTGGATCGCCTTGCTCAGGTCCGCCGTCCACACGGCGGCGTGCAGGCCGTATGGCGTGGCGTTGGCCTGCCGCACCGCGTCCTGCACATCGCCGAAGCTCAGTACCGACAGCACCGGCCCGAAGATCTCTTCGCGCGCGATGGTCATGCTGCTGTCCACCTGATCGAACAGCGTCGGCTCGACATAGTAGCCGCCGGTTTCAGTGCGTACCTGCTTGCCGCCGGCCAGCAACCGCGCGCCGCCCGCCTGGCCAGCTTCGATATAACCCATCACCGTTTTCAGCTGCGTGGCGTCGACAATCGCGCCCATGACGGTGTTTTCGTCCAGCGGGTCGCCCGGCTGGTAATCCGGCACCTTGGCCAGCGCCTTTTCCAGGAAGTGGTCCTTGATCGACGCTTCGACAAACAGCCGCGAAGGTGCGTTGCAGCTTTCGCCCTGGTTGAAGAAGATCGAGCCAATGGCCGCCTCCACCGCCGCATCCAGATCCGGACAATCCGCGCACACGATGTTGGCCGACTTGCCGCCCAACTCCGTCCATGCGCGCTTCAGGTTCGACTGCCCCGCCATCTGCATGATCTGTTTGCCCACGCGGGTGGAACCGGTAAAGCCTATGCAGTCCACATCCATGTGCAGCGCCAGCGCGGCGCCGGCCTCCGCGCCGTAACCCGGCAGCACATTGAACACGCCGGGCGGTATGCCGGCTTCCAGCGCGATCTCCGCCAGCCGCAGCGCCGTCAACGGCGATTTCTCGGACGGCTTGAGCACCACGCTATTTCCCGCCGCCAGCGCCGGCGCGATCTTCCACGACGCCATCAACATCGGATAGTTCCACGGCACGATGGCCGCCACCACGCCCACCGGCTCGCGCGTGATCAACGCCAGGCTGCTGGCCGCCGTCGGCGCGATTTCATCGTAGATCTTGTCGATCGCCTCGCCGTACCAGCGGATGCAGTTGGCGGCGCCGCCCACGTCCACGCTCTGGCTGTACTTGATCGGTTTGCCCATGTCCAGCGTTTCCAGCAGCGCCAGCTCCTGGCCATGCTTCTGCATCAGGTCCGCGAACTTGACCAGCACCCGCTTGCGCTGCGCCGGCGACTTGCCCGCCCAGCGGCGGTCTTCAAACGCTGCGCGCGCCGCCGCCACGGCGATGTCCACGTCCGCGCTGTCGCAACGCGCCACCATGCCCAGCTTGCGGCCATCGATGGGCGACAGGTTCTCGAACTGCTGTTCGGATTTCGCCCACACCCGTTCGCCGCCGATGAAGGCGCGGCCGTCCGCCTGCAACGCCGCGGCCTTGTCATGCCATGTCGTCATGTCTGTCTCCTTTAAAGCCAGCCGCGTTCCTTCACATCGGCGTAGGTCAGGTCGAGGCAATGACGGATCAGCGCCACCATCTCGTCGATCTGCGCCGTGGTCAGCACCAGCGGCGGCGCGATGATCATGCGGTCGCCGACGGCGCGCATGATCATCCCGTTGTTGAACATATAGCCCCGGCACACCATGCCGACCGCCAGCGATTCGTCGAACGCCACGTTGTCGTGCACCGTGGCGCCCTTGCTGCGCACCAGATTCAGGCCGGCGACAAAGCCGCAACTGTCCGCATAACCAACCAGCGGATGCTCCGCCAGCTCGGCAAAGCGCTGCTTCAGATACGACCCGGTTTCATTGGCCACGCGCTCGATCAGTTTTTCGTCTTCGATGATGCGGATATTTTCCAGCGCCGCCGCACACGCCACCGGATGGCCGGAATACGTGAAGCCATGATTGAACTCGCCGCCCTGTTCGATCAGCACCTTGGCCACGCGGTCGCCAACCAGCACGCCGCCCAGCGGCACATAGCCCGACGTCACGCCCTTGGCGAAGGTGATCAGGTCCGGCTTGATGCCGAACAGCTCGGACGCGAACCAGCGCCCCAGCCGCCCGAAGCCGCAGATCACTTCATCGGCGATCAGCAGAATCTCGTACTTGTCGCAGATGCGCTGGATCTCCGGCCAATACGTGGCAGGCGGGATGATCACGCCGCCCGCGCCCTGTATCGGCTCGCCGATGAACGCGGCCACCTTTTCCGGCCCGACTTCCAGGATTTTCCTCTCCAGCCAGGACGCCGCCTCGATGCCGAATTCTTCTTCGGTCATGCCCTTGCCGGATTCCAGATAGTTCGGCTGGCCGATATGCACGATGCCCGGTATCGGCAAGCCGCCCTGCGCATGCATGCCCTCCATGCCGCCCAGCGAAGCGCCGGCCATGGTGCTGCCGTGATAGGCGTTGTGGCGGCTGATGATGGTGTGGCGATCCTTGTAGCCCAACACGTCCCAATAGCGCCGTACCATGCGCACATTGGTGTCGTTGCCTTCCGAGCCGGAACCGGTGAAGTACACATGATTGAACTGCGGCGGCGAAATCTGCGCCAGCTTGGTTGCCAGCTGCACCGCCGGCACGTTGGTGGTGTTGAAGAAGCTGTTATAGAACGGCAGCGTCTCCATCTGCTTGTACACCGCCTCCGAAATGCTGGTGCGGCCATAGCCCACGTTCACGCACCAGAGGCCGGACATGCCGTCGATGATCTTGTTGCCTTCCGAATCCCACAGATAAATGCCCTGGCCGCGCACCATCACGCGCGCGCCCTTTTCGCCTAGCGCCTTGTGGTCGGTGAAGGGATGCATGTAGTGCGCAGCGTCCAGCTTCTGGATGGCGGCGGTATCGTAGTCGCTCATAAGGTCTCCTCGCTTAAACATGCAGCAGCAGGTGCTCGCGCTCCCACGGACTGATGACGGTCATGAATTCCTGATGTTCCAGATCCTTGATGGCGGCATAGACGTCGATGAAGCGTTCGCCCAGCACGCTGCGCAGACGGTCCTCGCGGCGCAGCAGTTGCAGCGCTTCCGGCAAACCTTGCGGCAGTTCGACTTTCAGGTCATAGGCGCTGTCGGTGGTCATGGGCGTCGGGTCCAGCTGATCGACCATGCCGAGATAGCCGCAAGCCAGCGTCACCGCCAGCGCCAGATACGGATTGGCGTCGGCGCCGATGATGCGGTTTTCGACGCGGCGGTCCTGTACGCCCGATTCCGGCACGCGGAAGCCCACCGTGCGGTTATCCATGCCCCACTGGATGTTGATCGGCGCCGCCGTATGGCGCACGATGCGGCGGTACGAATTCACATACGGCGCCACGATCGCCATCGCCGACGGCATGTAGTGCTGCAGGCCGCCGATGTAGTGCTTGAACAGCGGCGAGGCCGAACCGTCCTCCGCGCTGAAGATGTTCTTGCCGGTGACGGCGTCCACCACGCTCTGGTGCACGTGCATCGCAGATCCCGGCTCGCCGGCCATTGGCTTGGCCATGAAGGTGGCGTACATATCGTGCTTGAGCGCCGCCTCGCGCAAGGTGCGCTTGAAGAAGAACACCTTGTCCGCCAGACCGAGCGGCTCGCCGTGCAGGAAGTTGATTTCCATCTGGCCGGCGCCGATTTCGTGAATCAGCGTGTCGACGTCCAGCCCCATCATGTCGCAGTAATCGTAGATGTCTTCGAACAGCGGATCGAACTCGTTCACCGCATCGATGCTGTAGACCTGGCGACTGGTTTCGGCGCGGCCGCTGCGGCCCACCGGCGCTTTCAATGGAAGGTCCGGATCGATGTTCTTGGCGGTGAGGTAAAACTCCAGTTCTGGCGCCACCACCGGCTTCCAGCCGCGATCCGCATACAGCTTGAGCACGCGGCGCAGCACGGAGCGCGGTGCGAAGTCCACCAGGCGGCCGTCGGCGAAGTAGCAGTCGTGGATCACCTGCGCGGTGGGGTCGGTGGCCCATGGCACCATGGTGATGGTGGTGGGATCGGCCTTCAGGATCATGTCGCGGTCGGTGCTGGAGATGGCGCGGTCGTAGCCCGCATCCTCCGTTGGATAGTTGCCGGTGACGGTCATGCCCAGCACCGCTTCCGGGATGCGCATGCCGCGCTCCTGGGTGAATTTACCGCGCGGGAGTATCTTCCCGCGCGCCACGCCCGTCAGGTCGGGCACCAGGCATTCAATTTCCGTGACGCGCTTCTCGTTCAGCCACAGGTCCATATCGGTGTAGGTAAAGTTTTCGCGAATTGCCATGTGCTTCTCTCATTGGTTTTTATCGGTTGGCCTTGTAGGCGCGGCAGGCGTCGCCAAAGGCTCTGAATAATTTGACGGCATCCGGATTCTCGGAAAAGCGCCACTCCGGATGCCACTGTACCGCGAGCGTGAATCCTTTGGCGTCCGCCACGCGGTAGGCTTCCACCAGGCCGTCGTCGGCGCGCGCTTCAATCGCGAGGCCGGGCGCCAGCTGGTTGATGCCTTGTCCGTGCAGCGAGTTGACCTGGATTTCGGCGGCGCCGCCGAGCATCTGTGCCATGCGCCCTCCGGGATCCAGCAGCACGCGGTGCGAAGGCGCGTATTGCTGGTCCAATGAGTCTTCCTTATGCTCGCGGTGATCGGCCATGCCGGGCACCGCATGCACCGCCTGATGCAGCGAGCCGCCCAGCGCCACATTCACTTCCTGGAAGCCGCGGCAGATCGCCAGCAGCGGTATGCCGCGCTTGATCACGGCTCGGATCAGCGGCAGCGTGGTGGCGTCGCGCGCCGCATCCTGCGGCAGCGATGGATCGCGCACTTCCTCGCCATACAGGCTGGCGTGGACATTGGAATGGGAACCGGTCAGCATGACGCCGTCGGCCACGGCGAGCAGCGCTTCGAAGTCGGTGGCCGCGCCGAGCGCCGGCACGATCAGCGGCGTACAGCGCGCGCCGTCCGCCACCGCCGCCACGTACTTCAGCTGTGCGGTGTGATTGAGGTGTGCGCCGATTTGATTGACGCACGCAGGAACCAGAACGATTGGGCTACGCATAGAAGCTTTCATCTATTTGGATTTAATTAAATGATATGCCTTTTTTGGTAAGATGGCGAAATCAAATCAGGAGTTCGCGCATGAAGAACATGCCATGGCGCGATTTCATCGCATTAGTTGCCAGTATCGGCGTCGTCGGCCTTGGGCTGGGCGCCACCATTCCGCTGACCGCCCTGACGCTCGATCAGCGCGGCGTGGGAACAGACATTATTGGGGTTATCACAGCCGTCAGCGCCTTCGGCATTTTGGCCGCTGCACCGTTTGTCTCGCGCTGGGTGGCCGGCCATGGCCCGCGCGGCTGCATGATCGGCGCGATTCTGGCGGCCGCGCTGTCCACCGCGCTGATGGAAACCACCGACAACCTGCTGGCCTGGGGCGTGCTGCGCCTCGTGTTCGGCGCCTGCATGGGCGTGCTGTTCACGATTGGCGAAGCGTGGGTGAACAACCTGGCGCCAACCAATTCGCGCGGCCGCGTGGTGGCAATCTATACCACCGCTTTCACGCTGTTCCAGCTGATCGGCCCCGCGCTGGTGGCGGCGCTGGCCGGCAAGGTCGCCCTGCCGTTCGCCTGCTGCGGCGCGCTGTTCCTGCTCGCGCTGCCCGGCATGCTGCTGATCAGCGGCGGTGCGCACGGCCATGAAGATGAACCGCCGGTCGCCTGGCAGCGCATCCTGCCGCGCATGTGGATGATCGCCATCGGCGCCGCCTTCTTCGCCATGTTCGATACAGTGGCGCTCAGCCTGCTGCCGGTGTACGCCATGCGCCACGGCATAGCGACCGAACTGGCGGTGTTGTCGGCCACCGTGGTGCTGGTCGGCGACACGGCGCTGCAATTCGCTTTCGGCTGGCTGGCGGATTACGTCGGCCGGCGCAAGGTGCATATCGGCTGCGGCATCGCCTGTTGCGTGCTGCTGCCGGTGCTGCCTTTCGCTGCGGGCACGCCGTGGCTGTGGTGGACGCTGCTGCTGGCCTTGGGCGCGGTGGCCGGCGCGATCTACATGCTGTCGCTGGTGGCCTGCGGCGAGCGGTTCGAAGGCCAGTCGCTGGTGGCGGCCAGCGCGGTGGTCAACGCCAGCTGGGGCATTACCAGCGCCGGCGGACCTTTGGTGACGGGAGTCTTGATGCAAACGGCGGGCATCAATGCGCTGCCCGCCGTTTTGTGGTGTGGCGCGGCGATCTTCATCGCCAGCGCCGCATGGGACAGGAACTAGCCTTTGATCTGCTTCAGGCGCAGGCGTTCGTTGCGGGCGATGTACAGGCTGGAAGCGATCACGCCGATCGACACCACCAGGATGGTCAGCGCCGCCACCGCGTTCACGCGCGGGTCCAGGCCCAGGCGCGCGCGCGAGAAGATCACGATCGGCATGGTCGACGAGCCGGGGCCGGACAGAAATGCCGACAGCACAACGTCATCCAGCGACAGCGTAAACGTCAGCAGCCACGCGGAACCCAGCGCCTGCTTGATGTTCGGCAGCGTCACCAGGAAGAACACCTGGAACGGACGGCAGCCCAGATCCATCGCCGCTTCTTCCAGCGATTTGTTCATCTCCTGCAGACGCGACTGGATCACCACCGTCGCATAGGCCATGCCCAGCAAGGTGTGGCCCAGCCAGATCGTGACGAGACCGCGCTCCGGAAAGCCGAACATCTTCTGCACCGACACCAGCATCAGCAGCAGCGACAGGCCGATGATCACCTCCGGCATCACCAGCGGCGCGCTCACCATGCCGGTGAACAGCGTGCGGCCCTTGAAGCGTTGATAGCGGTCCAGCACAAAGGCCGCGAACGTCCCGAGCACCACCGAGCCGCAAGCCGTCAGCAGCGCGATGCGCAGCGACAGCCCGAAACCGCTGATGATCTCCTGGTCGTTCAGCAGCGCCGCATACCATTGCAGCGAGAAGCCGCTCCACACCATGTCCTGGCGCGAGCTGTTAAACGAGAACACCACCAGCACCACGATAGGAATGTAGAGGAACAGATAGCCCAGCGACAGCCAGCCGCGCCCGAACCAACGATGCAGGAACTGGGTCATTTGCGTGCCTCCTGGTCCGCCTTGTATTTATTGAAGATCGCCATCGGCACGAGGATCAGCAGGATCACCACCACCGTCACCGAGGACGCCAGCGGCCAATCGTTATTGGTGAAGAATTCGTCCCATAGCTGGCGGCCGATCATCAGCGTTTCCGGGCCGCCCAGCAGCTCCGGAATCACGTACTCGCCAACCGCCGGAATGAATACCAGCATGGTGCCGGCGATGATGCCGGACTTCGACAGCGGCACCGTGATGCGCCAGAAGGTCTGCCACGGCGTCGCGCCCAGATCGGCGGCGGCCTCCAGGAAGCGCACGTCCATCTTCACCAGGTTGGCGTACAGCGGCAGGATCATGAACGGCAGGTAGGCGTACACCATGCCGATGATCAGCGAGAACTGCGTGTTCATCATGTGCAGCGGCTCGGAGATGACGCCGATATGCATGAGGAAGCTGTTCAGGATGCCGTTGTTGGCCAGGATGCCCTTCCACGCGTAGATGCGCAGCAGGAAGGAGGTCCAGAACGGCATCATCACCAGCATCAGCAGCACCGGCCGCAGCGACGGCTTGGCGCGCGCCATGAAGTAGGCGAACGGATAGCCGATGATGAGGCACAGCGCCGCCGTGATCGCCGCGAACTTCAGCGAGTTCAAATAGGTGATCGCATACAGCTCGTCCTGCGCGATGAACAGGTAGTTGGCGACCTTCACCTTTAGCGTCAGCACGCCGTCGGCCAGCGTCAGCAGGGAGCCGAACGGACCGCCGTCGCCGCTATCCAGGTCGGCAAAGCTCAGGCGCAGCACGATCAGGAACGGAATCAGGAAGGCGAACGTCAGCCACAGGGACGGCACCGCGATGACCGCGGCGCGCCCCGGATGCTTGATCAGGTTCTTGAGGAAGTTCATGCCGGTCCCGCCTTAGCTGGTCAGCACGACGACGTCGGCGCCGTCCCACCAGGCGTACACGCGCTGGTCGCGCTTGAGCGCCGACTCGTCATGGCGCGCCGCATTGGTGCGCGAGACCTTGACCACCAGGCCGCTGTCCAGCGTGATGTGGTAGCTGGTCTCGTTGCCGAAGTAGGCAATGCCAGTGATGGTGCCCTGCACGCAGTTGTAGCCATGCTCCTCGGCCTTGGCGCGCTGTTCCAGCGTCGGCGCCTCGGCCTGCACGGCGATCTTCTCCGGACGCACCGCCACCGACACCGGCATGCCCATGGTGCCGGTAATGCCGTGGGTGACGTAATGCCTGCCCTCGGGCGTATCGATGATCACGTGGTCCGGTTCATCGACCGACACGCTGCCGTTGAACAGGTTGACGCTGCCGATAAAGTCGGCTACGAAGCGGCAGTTCGGCGTTTCGTAGATTTCGTCCGGCGCGCCCACCTGCAGGATGCGGCCGGCGCTCATGACGGCGATGCGGGTGGCCATGCTCATGGCTTCATCCTGGTCGTGGGTGACCATTACACAGGTCACGCCTACTTCCTCGATGATGCTGACCAGTTCCATCTGGGTGCGCTCGCGCAGCTTCTTGTCCAACGCGCCGAGCGGCTCGTCCAGCAGCAGCAACTGCGGACGCTTGGCCAGCGAACGCGCCAGCGCCACGCGCTGCTGCTGGCCGCCGGACAGCTGGTGCGGCTTGCGCTTCGCGTATTCGGTCAGCTGCACCAGCGCCAGCATCTTTTCCACGCGCGCGGCGATTTCGTCCTTCGGCAGGCCGTCGCGGCGCAGGCCAAAGGCGATGTTGTCCCACACCGACAGGTGCGGGAACAGCGCATACGACTGGAACATCATGTTGATCGGGCGCTGGTATGGCGGCACGCTGACGATATCCTGGCCGGCGAGCGTGATGCTGCCGGAGGTCGGCGTTTCAAAGCCGGCCAGCATGCGCAACAGGGTGGATTTGCCGCAGCCCGAGCTGCCCAGCAGTGCGAAGATTTCGCCCTTGTTGATCGCCACCGATACGTCATTGACGGCGCGGACGCCATCGAATTCCTTAACCAGATTCCGGATCAGGAGGAAAGGTTCAGCAGCTCGCTCTATGGTCATGTTATTAAAAGAGTAAAATAATATTTGCCAAACCGGTGATTATAAAGGCAGTGCTCAAACGTGGAGCAACAAGTGTTCCCGCTCCCATGGACTGATGACCGTCATGAACTCCTGGTGTTCCAGTTCCTTGATGGCCGTGTAGACGTCGATGAAGCGCTCGCCCAGCACTTCGCGCAGCCGGTCCTCCTGCCGCAGCAGGGTCAGCGCCTGCGGCAGCCCTTGCGGCAGCTCGTACAGATGGTCATAGGCGCTGCCGTTGTACATCGGCGTTGGCTCCAGCTGGTTGACCAGGCCCAGATAGCCGCAGGCCAGCGTCACCGCAATGCCCAGGTAAGGATTGGCGTCGGCGCCGATAATGCGATTCTCCACCCGTCGCTGCTCGACGCCGGAGATGGGAATGCGGAAGCCTACCGTGCGGTTGTCCATGCCCCACTGGACGTTGATCGGCGCCGCGGTGTGGCGCACGATGCGGCGATAGGAATTCACATACGGCGCCAGGATGGCCATCGCCGCCGGCGTGTAGCGCTGCAAACCGCCGATATAGTGGCGGAACTGCGGCGACGGCGAACCGTCCGCCTGGCTGAAGATATTGCGGCCGGTCGCGGCATCGCTCACGCTCTGGTGCACGTGCATGGCCGATCCGGGTTCGCCGGCCATCGGCTTGGCCATGAAGGTGGCGTACATATCGTGCTTGAGCGCCGCCTCCCTCAAGGTGCGCTTGAAGTAGAACACATTGTCGGCCAGCGCCATCGCATCGCCGTGCTGGAAGTTGAGGCCCATCTGGCCAGCGCCGGTTTCGTGGATCAGCGTGTCCACGTCGAGATTCATCAACGCGCAGTAGTCGTAGATATCCTCGAACAGCGGATCGAATTCGTTGACGGCGTCGATACTGTAGACCTGCCGCGTGGTCTCGGCACGGCCGCTGCGGCCTATCGGCGCTTTCAGCGGCAGGTCGGGATCGATATTCTTTTCGGTGAGGTAGAACTCCAGCTCAGGACCCACCACCGGCATCCAGCCGCGATCCGCATATAGCTTGAGCACACGGCGCAGCACGGAGCGCGGCGCGAAATCCACCAGCGTGCCGTCGGCGAAATAGCAGTCGTGGATCACCTGCGCGGTCGGATCGAGTGCCCAGGGAACGGTCGTGATGCTGCCGGGGTCCGCGCGCAGGATCATGTCGCGGTCGGTGTTGGAGATGGCGCGGTCGTAGGCCGCGTCCTCGGTCGGGTAGTTGCCGGTGACGGTCATGCCCAGCACCGCCTCGGGAATACGCATGCCGCGATCCCGCGTGAATTTGGCGCGCGGCAGAATCTTCCCGCGCGCCACGCCCGTCAGGTCGGGCACCAGGCATTCGATTTCCGTGACCCGGTTATCGTTGAGCCACTGGTCCATATCAGCATCGGAGAAGTTTTCACGGATAGACATGTGCGCACTCCATTTTGCCGTCGACAGGTCTAGCTTACCATAATCACAACCTTGCTTCTGCCGCTTCCACGCGTGTTTGCACCAGTATCTTCTTGATCTCCGGGACGCAGGAGCCGCAATTGCCGCCGGCCTTCAGGCAGGCCGTCACCTCCGGCACCGTCTTCAGGTCTTTCTCGACGATGGCGTTGCAGATGGTATTGCGGCCCACGCCGAAACACGAGCACACGGTGGGACCGGTGTCCGCGCCCTTCTCCACCGGCATGCCGATCAGCAGGCCGACACGGTCGGCTTCACTCAGCTGGTCCTTGGCGAACAGGCTGGCCAGCCACGCGCGCGACGGCATGTCCTGCCGCGGCGACAGGAAGATGCACTGCGCGATGCGGTCGTCCACCACGTGCACGGCCCGGTACACGCCGGCGGTGCGGTCCTCGTATTCCAGCCAGTCGGCATCCGGATCTTTCACGCCGAGCAGTTCGCGCGCCCAGCCGGTGTAGTCGCTGATGGTGTTGCGGCCGGCCAGCTCGTAGCGCGCGAAGGCGCGGCCCTGGATGCGGGTCCAGTGCGCGATGCGGTCCAGGTTCACTTCGTCGCGGCTCAGGATGAAGCCGTGCCAGTTGACGCGGAACTGCTCCACGCGCACCGGCGTATGCTTGAATTCAGGCTCGCCGGATACCGGATCGACCACCGGATTGACCACCGCGCCCACGCGCGCGTCGGACGCGCTCTGGCCGTTCCAGTGGATCGGCACGAACACGCTGCCGCGCGGGATGCCGCCGCCGTGCTGCACGCGCGC
Organism: Duganella aquatilis; assembly: GCF_009674565.1. GTDB lineage: Bacteria > Pseudomonadota > Gammaproteobacteria > Burkholderiales > Burkholderiaceae_D > Rugamonas > Rugamonas aquatilis. Next base: position 103,393 of record NZ_WKJL01000014.1, on the reverse strand, counting down.
CACCATCGCTCCCCATGCGGACGTGATGCGCGCCAGTTCGCCTTCCTTCACACCGCTCAACAGCGCGTCCTGCGGATGCATGTCGACGAAGGATTCGGCGATGTGGTCGGCCAGCGTGGCGGATTTTCCCGTACGCGTCATGGTGTGCCACTGGTCGCGCACGCGGCCGGTGTTGAGCGACAGCGGATAGTCTTCGCTGACGGCATGCAGCGGCGTGCGCGGTGCGGTGGCGATGAAGCGTGCCTTGCCGTCGGCATGGGCGTAGACGTTGTCGCCGAACAGGCGCTCCTCCACCCTCAACTTGCCGGCCGCGTCGCGGCGTACCGGCCACTGGATGGGCTCCAGATCGTCGTATTCGCGCTGCTTGAGGCCAGCGAGGCCAGACATATCGAAGGCGCGCGGCACATCACCGACGGCGTTGCGGAAGCCGCTCAGGCGCGCATGCTCGTCAAACACGCCGTGCTGGCCACAGAAATCGAAACCGCTATAGCCCATGCGCTGCGCGAACAGCGACAGGATCTTCCAGTCCGGCAGCGCTTCTCCCGGCGCCGACAGGAAGGCGCGCTGGCGCGAGATACGGCGCTCGGAATTGGTGACCGTGCCGTCCTTCTCGCCCCAGCCGAGCGCCGGCAGCAGAACGTCGGCGTAGGCGGTGGTGTCGGTGTTCTGCATGATGTCGGACGAGATCACCAGTTCGCATTTGTCCAGCGCGCGACGCGCCTGGTCCGCATCCGGCAGGCTGACTACTGGATTGGTAGCAATGACCCATACCGACTTGACCTTGCCTTCTTCGATGGCCTGGAACAGGTCCACTGCTTTCAGGCCGCCCTTGTCGGCCATGGACGGCGAGTCCCAGAAGGTCTGCACCACGTCGCGGTGTTCGGCGCGTTCCAGGTCCATGTGCGCGGCCAGCATATTGGCCAGGCCGCCCACTTCGCGCCCGCCCATGGCGTTCGGCTGGCCGGTGATGGAGAACGGTCCCATGCCCGGCTGGCCGATGCGGCCGCCGATCAGGTGGCAGTTGATGATGGCGTTGGCCTTGTCGGTGCCTGCCGACGACTGATTGACGCCCATCGAATACGCGGTGATGGTCTTGCGCGTGGCGGCAAACAGTTCGTAGAATTCCAGCAGCACCGGCAACTCGATACGGCAGATTTTCGCCACCACGGCCGGATCGGCGCAGTCAGCGTTGGCGACGCCCAGCGCGGCATCGAAACCATTGGTGTGCTGCTCGATAAAGCCAGGATCGACAGCGCCAATGCGCGACAGGTAGCTGAGCAAGCCATTGAACAGCCACACGTCAGTGCCGGCTTTGACCGGCAGGTGCAGGTCGGCCAGTTCGCAGGTGGCGGTGCGGCGCGGATCGACGACCACCAGCTTCATTTCCGGACGCGCTTCCTTGGCCTTCAAAATGCGCTGGAACAGGATAGGATGACACCACGCGGTATTGGAGCCGACCAGCACCACCATGTCGGCCAGTTCCAGGTCGTCGTAGCAGACCGGCACCAGATCTTCGCCAAATGCGCGCTTGTAGCCCGCCACAGCGGACGACATGCACAGGCGCGAGTTGGTGTCGATGTTGGCGCTGCCGATGTAGCCTTTCATCAGCTTATTGGCGACGTAGTAGTCCTCCGTCAGCAACTGGCCGGAAACATACAGCGCCACCGCATCCGGGCCATGTTCGTCGATGATGGCGCGCCAGCCGGTGGCGACTTTGTCGAGCGCTTCTTCCCACGATACGCGGCGCAAGCCATCGGCCTCGCGCAGCTGCGGGTATAGCAAGCGGCCTTCCAGTCCCACGGTTTCTCCCAGCGCGGAGCCTTTGACGCACAGGCGCCCCTTGTTCGCCGGATGCAGTTTGTCGCCGGCGATGGCGATCGCGCCATCGGCCAGTGGCGTGGCCTGCACGCCGCAGCCCACGCCGCAGTAGGCACAGGTGGTACGGACAGCCAGATGGTCGGTGGACAGGTTCAAGATATTCCTTCAGGCGGCGCGCGCGGACATCGCTTCGCCAAATAACAGGGTTTGCCGGATCGGCGAAATATCGGTGCGGTTCTGGATCAAGCCGAAGTACCACGGACCATCCTTCACATCGCCATACAACACGGCGCCGGTGACGCGGCCATTCCTGATCACCAGCCGCTTGTAGACGCCACGGCGCGCATCGCGCAGCACCAGGTCTTCGCTGCCCTCGCCGCCGATGAAGTCGCCCACCGAGTACAGGTCGACGCCGGTGACCTTCAAGCGCGTTGGAGAGGTTTGCTGCACATAGCGGCGCACGCCGGCGCCGGCCAGGTGCGCGCCGCAGACGCGTGCCTGATCCCAGATCGGCGCCACCAGGCCGAACGTGGCGCTGCGGTGCTGCACGCACTCGCCCACCGCGTAAATGCGCGGATCGTAGGTTTGCAGCGTATCGTCCACCACGATGGCGCGTTCGCAGTGCAGGCCAGCCGACTTGGCCAGTTCGATATTCGGGCGCACGCCAGCGGTCATCACCACCAGATCCGCAGGGATCTCGACGCCATCCTTGAAGCGCACGCCGGTCACGCGGTCGTCGCCGAGGATCGCCTCGGTCTGCGCACCCATCATGAATTTGAGGCCCTTGGCTTCCAGTGCTTTTTGCAGCAGCAGCGCGGCAGGCTTGTCGAGCTGCTGATTCATCAGCGCATCGGTCACGTGCACCACGGTCACGGACATCCCCTGGCGCTGCAAGCCATTTGCCGCCTCCAGGCCCAGCAGGCCGCCGCCGATCACCACCGCGTGGTGATGATCGCGCGCCATGGCCAGCATCTGCTCCACATCCTGAATGTCGCGGAACGCCAGCACGCCACTCAGTTGATGGCCCGGCACAGGAATGATAAACGGCTTGGAACCGGTCGCAATCAGCAGACGGTCGTAGCGCACTTCCAGCCCTGACTTTGCGCGCACGATTCGCTTGCGGCGGTCGATATGTTCCACCGGATCGCCAGCGTGCAGCGTGATCCCATGCTGCACATACCACTCGCGCGTGTTGAGCATGATGTCTTCCATGCTCTTTTCGCCCGCCAGTACCGGCGACAGCAGGATGCGGTTGTAGTTACCGTGCGGCTCGGCGCCGAACACGGTGATGTCGTACATGTCCGGCGCCAGCTTGTACAGTTCTTCCACCGTACGCATGCCGGCCATACCGTTGCCAATGACGACCAGCGCGGGTTTCACAGGCCGACCCAGACTTTGCCGCCGTCGATGCGGGCGGGGTACGTGCCGACCGAATGCTCCGGCGCTTCCAGACACTCGCCGGTTTGCAGGTCGAAGTGCTGCTTGTAGATCGGCGAGGCGACGACGATGCGTTCGCCCAGCGAACCAACCAGGCCGCGCGACAGCACCGATGCGTCGGAATTCGGATCGTAGTTATCGATGGCGAACACGCGCGCGCTGCCGTCGTCAACGTGGAACACGGCTACCTGCGCGTCATTCAGCAGCGCGCACACACCGGTGTTGGGAACGATGTCAGCCAGGTCGCAGACGGCGATCCAGTGAGCAGTTTGAATATCGCGATGCATCATCTTCTCCTCAAACGACTGCGATAGGGATCACGCGCTTGCGCTCTTCCACGGTGGCCGGACGAATCTGGCCGCGCTCCTGCATGAACAGCACGTTCTCGTCACCCTTGTCGCTGTTGACGAAGTGGCGGAAGCGCTTGCGCGTTTCAGGATTCTCGACAGCCTCCTTCCACTCGCAGGCATAGGTGTTGACGACGTGCTGCATATCCGCTTCCAGCTCGGCGCCGATGCCCAGCTTGTCCTGCACCACCACCTGCTTCAGGTAATCCAGGCCGCCTTCCAGGTTTTCGCGCCAGGTGCTGGTGCGTTGCAGGCGATCGCCGGTACGGCTGTAAAACATCAGGAAGCGGTCGATGTACTTGATCAGCGTTGCCTTGTCCAGCTCCGTCGCCAGCAGCTCGGCGTGGCGCGGCTTCATGCCGCCGTTGCCGGCTACGTAGAGGTTCCAGCCTTTTTCGGTGGCGATGATGCCCACGTCCTTGCCCTGTGCTTCCGCGCACTCGCGGGTACAGCCGGAGACGCCGAACTTGATCTTGTGCGGCGTGCGCAGGCCCTTGTAGCGGTTTTCCAGTTCAATCGCCAGGCCGATGGAATCATCGACACCGTAGCGGCACCAGGTCGAGCCGACGCAGGATTTCACCGTGCGCAGCGACTTGCCGTAAGCGTGGCCGGACTCGAAGCCGGCGGCGATCAACTCTTCCCAGATCAGCGGCAACTGCTCGACGCGTGCGCCAAACAGGTCAACGCGCGCGCCGCCGGTGATCTTGGTGTACAGGCCGTACTTCTTGGCCACCATGCCGACAGCGATCAGGCCATCGGCCGTCACTTCGCCGGCCGGCATGCGCGGCACGACCGAGTAGGTGCCGTCCTTCTGGATATTGCCGAGGAAGTAGTCGTTCGTGTCCTGCAGACTGGCGTGCTCCTTCTTCAGCACGAAGTCGTTGTAGACGGTGGCCAGGATGCTGGCCGCCAGCGGCTTGCAGACATCGCAACCCAGGCCCTTGCCGTGCTTGTGCAGCAGGTCGTTGAAGGTTTTGAGCTGGCCAACTTTGATCAGGTGGAACAGCTCCTGGCGCGAGTAGGCGAAATGTTCGCAGACATGGTTGTTCACTTCCATGCCCTGCTTCTTCATCTCGGCTTTCATCACTTGCGTGACCAGCGGCACGCAGCCGCCGCATGCGGTGCCGGCGCCGGTGCAGCTTTTCAACGCCGCGACAGTGGTGGCGCCATTCGCCACAGCGGCGCACAACGCGCCTTTGGAGATGTCGTTGCAGGAGCAGATCTGCGCGGTGTCCGGCAGCGCATCCACGCCCAGCGCCGGCTTGGCCGCGCCGTCGGACTGCGGCAGGATCAGGAATTCAGGCGATTCCGGCAACTCGATTTTGTTCAGCATCATTTGCAGCAGCGTGCCGTATTCGCTGGCGTCGCCCACCATCACGCCGCCCAGCAGGTACTTGCCGCAGTCGGACACCACGATCTTCTTGTAGATCTGCTTGCGTTCGTCGATGAACTGGTAGGAGTGGCTGCCCTCGGCCTTGCCGTGCGGGTCGCCGATGGAAGCCACGTCCACGCCCATCAGTTTCAGCTTGGTGCTCATGTCGGCGCCGGAGAATTCCGCCGCTTCGCCCAGCATGTGCTTGACGGCGACACGCGCCATTTCATAGCCCGGCGCCACCAGGCCGAAGATCAAGCCGCCCCACAGCGCGCATTCGCCGATGGCGTAGACGTCCGGATCGGAGGTCACGCAGTTGTTATTGATCTCGATGCCGCCGCGCGGGCCGATGGTCAGGCCGGCTTCGCGCGCCAGCATGTCGCGTGGACGGATGCCGGCCGAGAACACGATCATGTCCGCGTCCAGGTGGCCGCCGTCGGCGAACTCCAGGCGCTGTCGTGCACCTTCCTTGCCATCGACGCCGTCGACGATGGCGGTGGTGTTCTTCCCGGTGTGGACGGTGACGCCCAGCTCTTCGATTTTACGGCGCAGCACACGGCCGCCGCCATCATCCACCTGCACCGCCATCAGGCGCGGCGAGAACTCCACCACGTGGGTTTCCAGCTTCATGTCGCGCAGCGCCTTGGCGCATTCGAGACCCAGCAGGCCGCCGCCGATCACTACGCCGGTCTTCGAACGGTTGCCGCATTCGAGCATCGCTTCCAGGTCTTCGATGGTGCGGTAGACGAAGCAATCCTTGCGCTCCTTGCCCGGCAGCGACGGCACGAATGGATAGGAACCGGTGGCGATCACCAGCTTGTCGTAGTCCAGCACATTGCCGTCAGCGATGGTAACCTTCTTCGCTTGCGTGTCGATGGCGGTGGCGCGGGTGTTCAGGCGCAGCACCATGTCGTCACGATCGAAGAAGCCGGGCTTCACCAGCGACAGGTCTTCCGCCTTTTTACCGGAGAAGAATTCGGACAGGTGCACGCGGTCGTAAGCGGGACGCGGCTCTTCGCACAGCACCGTCACCTGCAGATTGGCGGCGCCGCTGTTGGCCAGGCTTTCGAGGAATTTGTGGCCCACCATGCCGTGGCCGATAACGATAATTTTCATGGTCTGTTCCTTTAAGCGGTAGCGACTGCGTTGTCTACGGTGCTGCCGCTGAAGCGCGCAGCCAGTGCGCACAGCGCGGAGATGGCGACCAGGATGCCGAGGATGCTCAGTGTCTGCTGCACATCGCCCATGCCTTTCATCAGGAAGCCCGCAGCGACAGCACCGACGTTACCGCCAGCGCCGATGATGCCGGCCACGCCACCCAAGGCGCGCTTGTCGATGAACGGCACCACGGCGTAGGTCGCGCCGCAAGCCATGTGAGTGAACAAACCGAAGAACAGCATGGCAGCGATGGCCAGCATGGCATTGCCTGCGTGGGCGAACATCTGCAGGCCGGCGCCTTCGCCCAGCATCAGCACGAACAGCAGCGTGACGCGGTTATTCAGGTTGCCGCCAGCAGCGAATTTGTCCGATACCCAGCCACCCAGCGCGCGGGCGAACAAGGCCAGCAGGCCGAAGCTGCCCGCCGCCATGCCGGCCTGCGCCAGCGTCAGTTTGAAGTGGTCGACGTAGTAGACCGCAGCGATGTTGTGGATGAAGATCTCGATGCCGAAGCAGGCGCCGTAGGTGATGAACAGCAGCCATACGCGGTAATTGGCGGCGGCCAGCTTGAACGAATCCCAGCCACCTTTCTTTCCACCTTCAATCGTAATGCCGGCGGCGCGCAGCTCGCTGAAGTTCCCCTGCGGGCAATCCTGCGTGTAGCGGTAGTAGACAAAGGCCATGACGATCATCAGAACGCCCGGCACGAGCAGCGCGGCGCGCCAGCCGAAGCCCTCGCTCACACCCAGCATCACCATGGCGGTCATCAGCAGCGGCATGGCGGCTTGCGCGACGCCGCCACCGGCATTGCCCCAGCCTGCGGCGGCCGCGTTGGCGGTGCCCACCACCTTCGGCGCGAACATCACCGACGTGTGGTACTGCGTGATGACGAAGCTGGCGCCGGCCGCACCGATGGCGAGGCGGAAGAACAGAAAGCTCTCGTAGCTCTGCGCGAAGGCGACGCCGATCACTGGAATGGAGCCCAGCAGCAGCAGGCCGGTATAGGCTTTGCGCGGGCCGAAATGGTCGCACAGCGGGCCGACCACCAGCCGCACGAGAATGGTGACGGCGACGGCTGCGATATTGATGTTGGCGATCTGCGCGACGGTCAGTCCGAATTCGCCTTTAATCACCGGCATCAGCGGCGCGCAGGCGAACCATGCGAAGAAGCAGACGAAGAACGCCATCCAGGTCAAATGGAACGCCCGCATCTGTGGCGTTGAAATCGAAAAGAGCTTGATGCTGGTAGCTTTGCTGGCCATTGTTTATCCCGTTCAGAAAACAAAAAGGCGTCCGCGCAACCGGGCCTCAAAGACCGGGTTGGGCGGACGCCGTTGTCCTGCCAGTCCGTCTTTGGACCAGCTATGTATTCATGTACTTCAGGGAGATCGCCGTTGACCTCTTGCCTTTGTAGTGCAAGAGCCGTGCCAAGCTCTCAAACGCGCGGCTACAGAGGGAAACGACGTAAAAACGCGGTGTGATGGCGGAATGACACGTTGGTGCGGTGCGATGTTGCGGTGCACGTTTGCACGCTTATGATGCACAGTTCGCTCTGAAGCATATCCGGGGTCAGTTCTGCCAATCGCACACAAGCCCTACCGTAGCAGGTCGCTACGGTAGGGCTTGTGTGCGATTGGCAGAACTGACCCCGGTTTTATCAGGCGGCTTCCTTCGCGGGATGCGCCTGTTTGCGGTACAGGAATTCCAGCACCGCCGTGCGGTATGCCATGTACTTGGCATCCGCTGCCAGCGCCACGCGGTCGCGCGGGCGGTCCAGCTGCACCTCGACGATTTCGCCGATGGTGGCGGCCGGGCCGTTGGTCATCATCACGATGCGGTCGGACAGCAGCACCGCTTCGTCCACGTCGTGCGTCACCATCACCACGGTGGATTTGGTGGCGGCGACGATCTTCAGCAGCTCGTCCTGCAAGTGCGCGCGCGTCAGCGCATCGAGCGCGCCGAAGGGTTCATCCATCAGCAGTACTTTCGGCTCCATCGCCAGCGCGCGGGCGATGCCGACGCGCTGCTTCATGCCGCCCGAAATTTCGTGCGGACGCTTGGTCTCTGCCGGCGTCAGGCCCACCAGCGCCAGCGCGGCCATGGTGCGCTCCCGCAGCTGCGCCTTCGATTCCGTCTTGCCGAACACGCGCTCCACGCCGAGGTGAATGTTTTCGTAGCAGGTCAGCCACGGCAGCAGCGAGTGGTTCTGGAACACCACCGAACGCTCCGGCGATGGTCCGGCGATTTCGCGGTTGGCGCACAACAGCACGCCGTCGCTCGGTTGCAGCAGGCCGGCGATCAGGTTCAGCAAGGTCGATTTGCCGCAACCCGAGTGGCCGATCAGCGTGATGAATTCGCCCTTGCGCACCGTCAGGTCGATTTCGCGCAGCGCGTGGAACACACCCTTCTTGGTGTGGAAGACCATCTCCACGCCTTCGATGTCGATGAATTTGGATTCGTCCATGATGGCGTTCCTCAGTTGGATACTTGTTCGTAGGTGAAGGCGCGGGCCAGCGCCATCAGCGCCTGCTCCAGCAGCAACCCCACCAGGCCTATCGACACAATCGCGATGATGATGTGCGGGACATTCAGGTTGTTCCACTCGTCCCACAGCCAGAAGCCGATGCCCACGCCGCCGGTCAGCATCTCGGCCGCGACGATCACCAGCCATGCGGTGCCGATCGACAGGCGCACGCCGGTCAGGATGTAAGGCAGCGCCGATGGCAGCAGGATCTTGGTCAGGATCTTCCACTCCGACAGATTCAGCACGCGCGCCACGTTCATGTAATCCTGCGGCACGCGCTGCACGCCAACGGCGGTGTTGATGATCATCGGCCAGATCGAGCAGATGAAGATCGACCAGATCGCAGCCGGATTGGCGGACTTGAACACCAGCAGTCCAATCGGCAGCCACGCCAGCGGCGACACTGGTTTCAGCAAACTGATGATCGGTCCGAACATGTTGTTGACGAACTTGACGCGGCCGATCACGAAGCCCAGCGGAATGCCGACCAGCGCCGCCATGCCGAAGCCCATGCCTACGCGCTGCAAGGACGCCAGCAGATTCCAGCCGATGCCCTGGTCGTTCGGGCTGTTGCGGTAGAACGGATCGGAGAACAGCTTGACCGCCTCCGCCAGCGTGACCATCGGCGTCGGGAAGGAGCTGTTGTTGACGGTGATGAGCTGCCACACCAGCACCAGCAGCGCGGCGCCCACCAGCGGCGCGACGATCTTCATGGCGGTGGCGGAGACCTGCTGGCGCGCACGCGCCGTGCCGTTGGCGGCCAGCGGCCGGCGTGGACGGCGCGTCGGAGCGGAAGCGTCGATGGCCGCAGCCGCCGGTTTCGCGCTATCGGGTTCGAGCAAGGCGTTCATGGCGTCCTCCGGTTATCAGGCTTTGATCTTGAACGAGGCGGCGTAGGCTTTCGGGTTCTTGCCGTCCCATACGGAACCGTCCATCAGCTTCGAGGTGCGCAGAGGGCTTGCCGGCACCGGCGTCTTGGTCATGGCCGCCGCATCCTTGTACAGGGCGATCTGGTTGACCGAAGTGGCCACCGCCAGATAATCCGGGTCATCCTTCAGCAGGCCCCAGCGGCGGTGCTGCGTCATGAACCACATGCCGTCCGACAGGTAGGGGAAGTTGACCGCGCCGTCGTTGTAGAACTTCATGTGGTTCGGATCGTCCCAGGTCTTGCCCAGGCCATTCTGGTAGCGGCCCATGATGCGCTGGTCGATCGCGTCCTTGCTGGTGTTGACGTAGGATTTGTCGGCAATCGTCTCGGCCATCTTGTTCTTGTTGGCCAGCGAGGAGTCGATCCATTTGCCGGCATCCAGAATCGCCGCCATCATTGCGCGGCAGGTGTTCGGATATTTTTTCGCGAATTCCAGCGTCGAGCCGAGCACCTTCTCCGGATGGTCCTTCCAGATGTCCTGCGTGGTGGTGGCGGTGATGCCGACGCCGTCCATGATGGCGCGGTGGCCCCACGGTTCGCCCACGCAGAAGCCATCCATATTCCCGACGCGCATATTGGCCACCATCTGCGGCGGCGGCACGGTGATGACCTTGGCGTCCTTCATCGGATTGATGCCGTTGGCGGCCATCCAGTAGTACAGCCACATCGCGTGGGTGCCGGTCGGGAAGGTCTGCGCGAAGGTGTATTCGCGTTTATCGGTTTGCATCAGCTTCGCCAGCGACGGGCCGTCGACGCCGCCCTTGTCGGCGATTTTCTTCGACAGCGTGATGGCCTGGCCATTGTTATTGAGGCTCATCAGCACCGCCATGTCCTTCTTCTGGCCGCCGATGCCCATCTGCACGCCGTAAAGCAGGCCATACAGCACATGGGCCGCATCCAGGTCGCCATTGGCCAGCTTGTCGCGCACGCCGGCCCAGGAGGCTTCTTTGCTCAGCACGAATTTGACGCCGTATTTCTTGTCGAAGCCCAGCACCGACGCCATCACCACGGAGGCACAGTCGGTCAGCGGAATGAAGCCGATCTTGATTTCTTCCTTCTCCGGCTTGTCCGAGCCTGCTGCCCACACTCCCCCCGTTGCCAATCCCAACATGCTTCCTCCTGCGATTAAACCTGCACCATGAATGATTTTCCTGCGCTTGACATTAACGTCCGCGTCGCCAGGTGGCAAGGTGATCTTCGCTTTCAGCTGCTTGTATTTCATGGCTATCCCTTTGTAGTCGTCAATAACTATGGGCCAAAAAAAACGCCTACCCTCACGAACGAATTCATGATTGGTAGACGTCATTGTCTGGTGGGCCTCACCGCCGTTGGCGAGGCGCATCCGCGCATCATTGCGCTTGCTTACAGCTATGCAATGTTTGTGCCAGCAGTGCTACAGAGGGAAAACGCGCGGTTTGCGCAAAAAAAATGCACCGCAATTGCGCGGTGCATCATTTTGGTGGGGCGTTTTCAGCCCAGCAGGTCTTCGACGTCGAGGATGCGCTGGGCGACTTCGGACAGCTTGAGGTTCTTGCTCATGGCCATGGAGCGCAGTTTTTGATAGGCCTGCTCTTCGGTGAAGCGCTGGCGCTCCATCAGCAGGCCCTTGGCCTTTTCGATGACCTTGCGCTCGGCCAGCTTGCTCTTGGTGTCGGACAGCTCGTCCAGCAGCTTCTGCTCGCGCTTGAACTGCGCCAGCGCCACCTGCAGCACCGGCTTGATGCGTTCGCTCTGCAAGCCGGCCACGATGTAGGCCGATACGCCCGCTTCGACGGCGGCTTCCATGCTTTCCGGGTCCTGGTCTTCGGTGAACATGACGATGGGGCGGCGTTCGTCGCGGGTGGCGATGACCACGTGTTCCAGCACGTCGCGCGCATCCGACTCGGCGTCGACGATGATCATGTCGGGCTGCAGCTGGCCGATGCGTTCGGGCAGATACATATCCGGCGGCAGCGAGGCGATGATGTCGTAGCCCGCCTCCAGCAGGCCAATGCGCAGCACGCGTGCACGCTCGGCCTGAGCGTGCAACGCTTCGTCAGTCTCGTCATGGATGACGGTATTGATGACGACAATACGCAAGTTACGCATGGCCGGGCCGCAGGAGGAAGTGGTTGATGCCGCTATGATAAGCAAGAATCAAACCAGTAGTTTGGATGTGCATTTGCAGATTCTACGGCACAAATGCCGGATTCTGCCAGACCTCATCCTAGCGTTGCATGCCCCAGCGCCGCACGGTTAACGTTTCCAGTGGACGGAATACCACGTTTTCCACCAGCAGGCCGATGACGATGACGGCGGCCAGCCCGGCGAAAACTTTGTCGGTGTACAGCTCGTTGCGGTTCTGGAAGATGTACCAGCCCAGGCCGCCCAGGCCGCCGGTGGTGCCGAACACCAGCTCGGCCGCGATCAGCGTGCGCCAGGCGAAGGCCCAGCCGATTTTCAGGCCGGACAGGATGGAAGGCAGCGCCGCCGGCACCAGGATGTGCAGCACCAGCCGCAGGCCGCTCAGGCCATAGTTGCGGCCGGCCATGCGCAGCGTGTCCGGCACCGACTGGAAGCCGGCGTAGGCGCCCAGCGCCAGCGGCCACAGCACCGCGTGGACGATGACGAACAGCAGGCTGCCGCGTCCCAGGCCGAACCACAGCAGCGCCAGCGGCAGCAGGGCGATGGCGGGCAGCGGGTTGAACATGGCGGTCAGCGTTTCCAGCAGGTCGCGGCCGATGCGGGTGGAGGCGGCCAGCGCGGTCAGCGCGAAGGCGGCGATGATGCCGGCCACGTAACCTTGCAACAGCACGGCCAGCGAGATGCGCACGCGGGCCGGCAATTCGCCGCTGGCCACGCCGTCGATGAAGGCGCGGGCGGTTTGCAGGAAGCTGGGCAGCAGCAGGTCGTTGGCCTGCCAGCGGGCGACGGCTTCCCACACTGCCGCCAGCAGGATCAGGATGACGGTCTTGCGCAGCCAGCTTTGCTGCCATGCGCGGCGCGCCAGCGGCGGCAGCGGATCGGCGGCGCGCAGCGTGGGCGGCGCGACGGTGTATTCGCGCTCCTGGCGGATGGGCGGATCGAGGACGAGGCTCATGGTGCGCTGCTCCGGTCGCGCGGCTCGGCGACATGCGCGGCATTCTGGTCGCCCGCTTCGCCGAACAGCAAGCTGTGAATGCGCTGCGTGGCGGCCTGGAACTCGGTGCTGCCGGCGCTGGCCAGGTCGAACTGATGGCTGTTCAACTCCGCCCTCACCTGCCCCGGATGCGGCGACAGCAGCAGGATGCGGTTGCCCACCACCAGCGCCTCTTCGATCGAATGCGTGACGAACAGCAGCGTAAAGCGCAGCTCTTCCCACAAGCGTCCCAGCTCCTCCTGCATCTTGCGCCGCGTGAGCGCATCGAGCGCGGCGAACGGCTCGTCCATCAGCAGCACCTCCGGCTGCATCGCCAGCGCGCGCGCAATCGCCACGCGCTGCTTCATGCCGCCGGACAACGTGTGCGGGTGGGCATCCTCAAAGCCGGCCAGGCCCACCTTGGCGATCCAGTGCATGGCCCGCTCGGACGCTTCGTGACGGCTGACGCGCTTGGCCATCAGCAGCGGGAACATCACGTTCTCCTTCACCGTCTTCCACGGCGGCAACTGGTCGAACTCCTGGAACACCACGATGCGGTCCGGTCCCGGTCCGCGCACCGGCGCGCCGTTGAGCGAGATGCTGCCCGCCGCCGGCTTGATGAATCCCGCCGCCGCCTTCAGCAGCGACGACTTGCCGCAGCCCGAAGGCCCGAGCAGCACGAAACGGTCGCCGCGATACACGTCGAAGCTGACGTCGTGCGTGGCGCGCGTGCCGCCGTATTCGAGGCTGACGCTATCGGCGCGCAGCAGCGGCTGGATGCCGCCGGTGGGGCTGACGATCTGCAGGCTCATGATCCGTTCGCAATCACAGGATCTTCAAAGAAGTAATCGCGCCAGCTGGCCGGCTGCTTCTTGATCGCGCCGACGCGATACAGGAACTGCGCCAGGCTATAGGTGTTCTGCGGCGCCACGCTGAAATTCACTTGCGGGTTCCTGATGATCTTCAGCAGCAGCTCGCGATCCACCTTGCTCTTGCTGATGCGCAGATAGGTATCGGCCGCACCTTCCGGATTCTTCGCCACGTACTGGGCCGCTTCCGCCAGCGCGGCGGTGAAGGCGCGGTAGGTTTTCGGATTCTCGTTGCGGAACTTCTCGGTCGCATACAGCACGGTGGCCGAACTCGGGCCGCCCAGCACATCGTAGGAATTCAGCACGATGTGCGCATGCGGATTGCCGGCCAGTTCCTGCTCCTGGAACGGCGGATTGCCGAAGTGGCCATTGATCTCCGTACCGCCGGCGATGACGGCCGCCGTCGCATCCGGATGCGGCAAGGTCTGCGTGAATTTATCCAGGCGCGCAAACTCCTTCTCGCCCCACTGCTTGGCCGCCGCGTACTGCAGGATGCGCGACTGCACCGACACCGTCACCGCCGGCAGCGCGATGCGGTCCTTCTCGGTCAGGTCGGCGATCGACTTCACTTTGGGATTGGTGCTCACCAGGTAGTAAGGGAAGCTGCCCAGCGACGCCACGCCCTTGACGTTCTGCCGGCCGTTGGTACGGTCCCAGATGGTCAGCAGCGGGCCGACGCCGGCGCCGGCGATATCGATGGCGCCCGACAGCAGCGCATCGTTCACCGCCGAGCCGCCGGACAGCTGCAAGCGCTCCACGGTGATTTCGACGCCGAGCTTCTTGCCCTGCTTTTCAATCAGCTGCTGGTCCTGCGCCACGTTCAGCAGCAGGTAGACCACGCCGAACTGCTCGGCGATGCGGATGCGGCCTTCCGCCTGCGCGGGCGCGGTCAAGGCGAAGCTCAGGGCCAGGGCGGCGGCGGTCAGTTTGAACATGGAATTCCTCAAGGATTAGAAAGGCACGTCGCCTTCGATGGTGGTGCGATACAGCTTGCGGCGCAGATGCTCCGGCGTGCCGGCCGCCAGATGCATCAGCGAGCGGTTATCCCAGAACACCATGTCATGCGGCGCCCAGCGGTGGCGGTACACATGCTCCGGCAGCACGCTGTGCTCGAACAGCTCGGCCAGCAGCGCGCGGCTTTCGTCTTCGGGCATGCCGACGATGCGGGTGGTGAAATGCTCGCTGACGAACAGCGCCTTGCGGCCGGTCTCAGGGTGCGTGCGCACCACCGGATGCACCACCGGCCTGACCTCGTCGATCTGTGCCTGCGTCAGCGCCGGGCGGAACGGACTGCGGCGGCGCAGCTCTTCGTACTGCGTCAGATAACTGTGTTCGGCGCGCGCGCCCTGCACGGCGCTGCGCAGCGCGGCCGGCAGGGTGTCCCACGCCAGGTGCATATTGGCGAACAGCGTATCGCCGCCTTGCGCCGGCAGTTCCTGCGCGTGCAGCATGGAGCCGAGGCTCGGTTTTTCGACATACGACAAATCGGAATGCCAGAAGTGGCCGGCGTCGCCCAGGCCGATCGGCTTGCCGTCTTCAATGATGTTGGAGATGATCAGCACCTCCGGATTGGAAGGCAGCTGAAAATTGCGCAGCACGTGGATTTGCAGCGGCCCGAAACGGCGGCTGAAATCGACCTGCTGCTGCGGCGTGATGCGCTGGTCGCGGAACACAAGCAGGTGGTGATCCAGGTGCGCCTTGTGGATGCGCTGGAAATCCCGCTGCGGCAGCGGACGGTTCAGGTCCAGCCCCAGAATCTCGGCGCCCAGCGGCGCATCAAACAACTCAACCTGAATGGAATCCTGCAGCACGGCAGCCATGGCGCACACCTTGAGAAATATGTGCCATACAGTCTATGCCGCCGTGCTTATTAAGAAAACGAAGCTTATCCGATATCGTTATTTGGATTCTGTAGCGTAGTTGACGCGCACACCCTGCAACTGGAAGCCGGCGCGCAGGATGTTGTTCATGGAAGGATTGTTCTCGCCGTTGCGCGGCATGCCCGCCTCCACTGCCGCGACGGTGCAACCGGTGCGGCGTGCCTCGGCCAGGCGCGCCGCCAGCAGCAGTGTCTGCGCACCTTGTGCGCGTGCTTCCGGCGCCGTGCAGCCCATGCCCAGCCACGCCGTGCCGTTTTCGATGAACAGCGCGCCGACCGCTACCGGCGAACCGTCCGGCGTGCAGGCAAAATAGATCCGCCAGCCGTCACGGCCGGCCAGGGAACCCAGCCACTGCGTAATCGCCTCCGGCAGGCCGAAGCCGCGGTGCATGACGTCGCCGGCCAGCGCCGCTTCGTCCGGCCGCGCCAGGCGCACGCTCAGTGGCGAGTCCTGCCGGGTGGCCGGCAAGGGCTGATCCAGGTCGTAAAGGAATTTGAGCCACGCAGGGTGGTCGGCCGGCGGCTCGGCGTCCGCCGCGACCCAGCCATGCAGCCAGAACGCATCCATGCCCGCGCTGCGGTAAGCATGCTTGATCCACGGCAGGCTGGCGTCGTGGCTGGCGCCGATCACCCGGTTGAACATCGGGGCCGGCAGCGTGCGGCAGATCAGCAGCGGCGCGTCCGTGTCCGGCACCTGCTGCACCGTACAGCCCAGTGCTGCCGGCGCGGCTGCAAAGCAGTCGCGCCAGGCGTGCGCCTCGATGCTGTCAGCCAGCTGCCATCTCATTCGTAGATGCTGAGACGCTTCGCAACCGCCGGCGCCAACTGATCCAGCGCGTTGACGGCGATGCCCATGTCCTGCAGCTTGCCGTCGTTGATGCCGTAGACCCAGCCGTGCACCGTCAGCTCCTGGCCGCGCAGCCAGGCATCCTGCACGATGGTGGTGGCGCAGACGTTGGACACCTGCTCCACCACGTTCAGTTCCACCAGGCGCTCCGAGCGCTTCTGCTCGTTGATCACGGTGCCCATGTAGCGTTCGTGCTTCTGGTGCACGTCGTGCACATGGCGCAGCCAGTTGTCGACCAGGCCGACGCGGGTGCCGGTCATGGCGGCGTGCACGCCCTTGCAGCCATAGTGGCCGACGATGATCACGTGCTTGACCTTCAGCACATCAATCGCGAACTGCAGTACCGACAGGCAGTTCAGGTCCGAGTGCACCACCACGTTGGCGATATTCCGGTGCACGAATACGTCGCCCGGCAACAGGCCCAGCAGCTCGTTCGCCGGCACCCGGCTGTCCGAGCAACCGATCCACAGGTATTCCGGTGCGGCCTGATTCGCCAGCCGGCTGAAGAATTCGGGGTCGCGCTCGACTTCCGATTCCGCCCAGCGACGGTTGTTCTCAAGCAGGCCACGCAGGGGGGACGTGCTGTTTTTCAGACTTTCCATGATGCTCCTCTCGTACATAAGAAGACCGCCGGTCTGCCCAACATGGCAGCGCGGCGGTCCGATATTACCAACTGCGTGTGACCGACAAGTTACTCAAAGAAGTCCTTGACCTTGTCACGCCAGGTTTTCGTCTGCGGGCTGTGCTTGTTGCCGCCCTCGGTGGTCGACTTCTCGAACTCGCGCAGCAGGTCTTTCTGCTTGTCGGTCAGCTTGACCGGCGTCTCGACCGCCACGTGGCAGAACAGGTCGCCCGCGAAACCGGAACGCACGCCCTTGATGCCCTTGCCTTTCAGGCGGAAGGTCTTGCCCGACTGGGTGCCTTCCGGGATCGTAAACGATACTTTACCAGAGAGCGTCGGCACTTCGATTTCGCCGCCCAGCGCCGCCTTGGCGAAGGAGATCGGCATTTCGCAGTGCAGGTCGTCGCCTTCGCGCTGGAACACGCTGTGCGGCTTGATGTGGATTTCCACGTACAAGTCGCCCGACGGTCCGCCATTGGTACCCGGTTCGCCGTTGCCGGACGAGCGGATGCGCATGCCGTTGTCGATGCCGACCGGGATCTTCACTTCCAGCGTCTTGTTGCGCTTGATGCGGCCCTGGCCCGAGCACGCGGCGCATGGCTCGGGAATGATCTTGCCGGTGCCGTGGCATTTCGGGCAGGTCTGCTGGATGCTGAAGAAGCCCTGCTGCATGCGCACCTGGCCGTGGCCGGCGCAGGTCGAGCAGGTCACCGGCGAGGTGCCCGGCTTGGCGCCGGTGCCGTGGCAGGTGTCGCACTTGTCCCACGACGGCACGCGGATGGTGGTGTCGAAGCCGTGCGCCGCCTGTTCCAGCGTGATTTCCAGGTTGTAGCGCAGATCGGCGCCGCGGTACACCTGCGGGCCCTGGCTGCGGCCGCGGCCGCCGCCGAAGATGTCGCCGAAGATGTCGCCAAAGGCGTCGCCGAAACCGCCGGCGCCGCCGCCGAAGCCGCCGCCGCCCGCATTCGGATCGACGCCGGCGTGACCGTAACGGTCATACGCTTCGCGCTTCTCCGGATTGGTCAGCATTTCGTAGGCTTCTTTGACTTCCTTGAATTTCTCTTCCGCGTCTTTGCTGTCCGGATTGCGGTCCGGATGGTACTTCATAGCCAGTTTGCGATAGGCCTTCTTGATCTCGTCTTCCGATGCGCTCTTTGCGACACCGAGTATCTCGTAGAAATCACGCTTTGCCATATTGTCGGGACCTTGCTTATATTCTGTACTGATTTATGCGAAAAAGCCGAGCCGGCGCCGTTTGACACGGCCACACGACTCGGCTGGCCATTCCCGCCTGAGCGGGAATGACGTGATTACTTGCTGTCTTTGACTTCTTTGAAGTCGGCGTCCACCACGTCGTCCTGTGGCTTGGCCTGCTCGGCGCCTGCGCCTGGCGCCGCACCTTCCGCACCGCCGGCCGCTTGCTGCGCCTGCATGTCGGCGTACATCTTCTCGCCCAGCTTCTGCGAAGCGGTCGACAGCGAAGCCACCTTGGCGTCGATTTCGGCCTTGTCGCCCGATTTGATCGAGGCTTCCAGGTCGGTGATCGCAGCTTCGATCTTCTCTTTCTCGCCGGCTTCCAGCTTGTCGCCGTATTCGGTCAGCGACTTGCGGGTCGAGTGCACCAGTGCGTCGGCCTGGTTGCGCGACTCAGCCAGTTCCTTCACTTTCTTGTCTTCTTCAGCGTTGACTTCAGCGTCTTTCACCATTTTCTGGATTTCCGCTTCGGTCAGACCGGAGTTGGCCTTGATCGTGATCTTGTTCTCTTTGCCGGTGGCCTTGTCTTTCGCGCCGACGTGCAGAATGCCGTTGGCGTCGATGTCGAAGGTCACTTCGATCTGTGGCGTGCCGCGTGCTGCCGGCGGGATGCCTTCCAGGTTGAATTCGCCCAGGCCCTTATTGCCGGCCGCGATTTCGCGCTCACCCTGGTAGACCTTGATGGTCACCGCAGGCTGGTTGTCGTCGGCGGTCGAGAACACTTGCGAGAACTTGGTCGGAATCGTGGTGTTCTTGTGGATCATCTTGGTCATCACGCCGCCCAGGGTTTCGATACCCAGCGACAGCGGCGTCACGTCCAGCAGCAGCAAGTCCTTGCGTTCGCCCGACAGCACCGAACCTTGGATCGCCGCGCCAACCGCCACCGCTTCGTCCGGATTCACGTCCTTGCGTGGATCCTTGCCGAAGAACTCTTTGACCTTTTCCTGCACCTTTGGCATACGGGTCATGCCGCCGACCAGGATGATGTCATCGATGTCCGACACTTTGACGCCAGCGTCCTTGATCGCGGTTTTGCATGGCTCGATGGTGGCGTTGATCAGCTCTTCCACCAGCGATTCCAGCTTGGCGCGGGTCATTTTCAGCGTCAGGTGGACCGGCGCGCCGTTCGCCATGGCGATGTACGGCTCGTTGATTTCGGTCTGCTGCGACGACGACAATTCGATCTTCGCGCGCTCGGCCGAAGCCTTGATGCGCTGCAGGGCGATCGGATCTTTTTTCAGGTCCAGGCCGTTGATCTTCTTGAACTCTTCGATGATGTAATCGATGATGCGCTGGTCGAAGTCTTCGCCGCCCAGGAAGGTGTCGCCGTTGGTCGACAGCACTTCGAACTGCTTCTCGCCATCCACGTCGGCGATTTCAATGATCGACACGTCGAAGGTACCGCCGCCCAAGTCGTACACGGCGATCTTGCGGTCACCCTTTTCGGTCTTGTCCAGGCCGAAAGCCAGCGCGGCTGCGGTCGGTTCGTTGATGATGCGTTTGACGTCCAGGCCAGCGATACGGCCGGCGTCCTTGGTGGCCTGACGCTGCGAGTCGTTGAAGTACGCCGGTACGGTGATGACGGCCTCGGTGACTTCTTCACCCAGGTAATCTTCCGCGGTTTTCTTCATCTTGCGCAGCACTTCCGCCGAGATTTGTGGCGGCGCCAGTTTCTTGTCGCGTACGCCGATCCATGCATCGCCGTTGTCGGCTTTGGTGATCGAGTAAGGCATCAGGCCGATGTCCTTCTGCACTTCCTTCTCGTCGAATTTACGACCGATCAGGCGCTTGACAGCGAACAGCGTGTTTTTCGGGTTGGTCACAGCCTGGCGTTTGGCCGGTGCTCCGACCAGGATTTCACCATCTTCTTGGTAAGCAATGATCGATGGCGTCGTACGTGCGCCTTCGGCGTTTTCGATTACCTTTGGCTGACCATTTTCCATGACGGAAACGCAGGAATTCGTGGTTCCCAGATCGATACCGATAATTCTACCCATGATTTTCTTCCTTATTTGCTAGAGTTCAGATGGTACTAATATGTGGAAAAGCTCTATATTTTCAAGAGCTTGATATTTATTTGGCTTGCGCTGCGGTGACGATGGCCGGACGCAGCAGGCGGTCCGCGATCATGTAACCTTTTTGCAGCACGGAAACAACCGTATTGGCTTCCTGGTCGGCAGGCACCACGGCAACGGCCTGGTGCTTGTTCGGGTCCAGCTTCTCGCCCTGCGCCGGTTCGATGGCGATCAGGCGGTTGCGCTCGAAGGCTGCGGACAGTTGCTTGAGCGTCATTTCAACGCCTTCCTTCAGCGATTCCAGCGTTGGCGCTTCGACTTTCAGCGCCATTTCCAGGCTGTCTTTGACCGGCACCAGCGCCTCGGCAAAGCTTTCTACCGCGAACTTGTGGGCCTTGGAGACATCTTCCTGGGCGCGGCGACGGATGTTTTCACCGTCCGCCTTGGCACGCATGAACGCGTCATGCATTTCGGCCAGCTTGGCTTCGGTGTCGGCCAGCTGCTGTTCCAGCGAGGACAGGCCAGCTTCCGGGGTCGATGGTTGGGCCGACGCAGCGGCTGCTGCCGCCTCTGGATTAGGTGGTACGGCTTGGTTTTCCTGATCTTGCATCTAGAGACTCCTACAATCGTATTTGTTTGACATTACCGTTGTTACCGCTGTGGCAGCAAATGGGGCGATAACCTACGTTTTCAAGGGTTATTTCACCTGCCATTTCAACAACGGAATCCTGCATCAGGCGGCTATTTTAACAGGCTGGCACTCGTCACCCGCAAGTGCTGATTGTCGGGTGACGGTGTGGTGAGGCGGGTAATGTTGCTTTTCAGTCGGCGGCGCCGCGTTCCAGCGCGCTGGCGCGGGCGGCTTCTGCTTCTTTTTTCAGCAGCTCGCGTTCGGCCGGCGCCATCTGCGTCGGCCAGCCGATGATGTGCTGCTCGGCGATTTCGGCCAGCGCGGCGATCCAGGCCGGCGATTCGTTCAGGCAGGGGATGTAGTGAAATTCCTTGCCACCGTTGGATTCGAAGTCATGCCGCACTTCCATCGAGATTTCTTCCAGCGTCTCCAGGCAGTCGCTGATGAAGCCGGGGCAGATCACGTCCAGCCGCTTGACGCCGTCGCGTGCCAGCTGGGCCACGGTGGGCGCCGTGTACGGCTGCAGCCACTCGGCCTTGCCGAAACGCGACTGGAAGGTGACCACGTACTGTTCCAGCGTCAGCTTCAGCGCGGCGGCCAGCAGGCGCGCGGTTTTCAGGCATTCGCAGTGATAGGGATCGCCCAGCATCAGCGTGCGCTTCGGCACGCCGTGGAAACTCATCACCAGCTTTTCCGGCCGGCCGTGCTGTTCCCAGTGGGCCAGCACCGACTGCTTGAGCGCGTGGATATAACCGTCGTGGTCGTGGTAGTTGCGGATGAAGCGCATCTCCGGGATGTTGCGCACCTTGCCGTAGTGCTGGAACACGGCGTCGTAGATCGAGCCGGTGGTGGTGCCGGAATATTGCGGATAGGCGGGCAGTACCAGGATGCGCTCGGCGCCGTCGGCTTTCAGCTTGGTCAGCACCTCCGGCAGCGACGGCGAACCGTAGCGCATGGCCATGGCGACGGTCAAGTCCTGGTGGCCGCGCTCGCCGAGGGCGCCGCGCAGGTACAGCGCCTGGGCGGCGGTGTGGGTGCGCAGCGGCGAACCTTCGCGGGTCCAGATGGTTTCGTATTTCTTGGCCGACTGGCCGGAGCGGAACGGCAGGATGATCAGGTTGAGGATGAACCACCAGACGGCCTTGGGAATCTCGACCACGCGCGGGTCGGACAGGAATTCCTTCAGGTAGCGGCGGACGGCGGAACGGGTCGGCTCATCGGGCGTGCCCAGGTTCACCAGGACGATGGCGCTGCGGCCGAGGGTGCCGTGCTTGTGCGGCGGTTCTTTTAGAAAGGTCATGAATGGCTTAGGTTGTACCGTAAGCCACTATCTTACTATTTTAATGGACATACCAGCCCACAGCGAAAGCCAGGCCGGTCAATGTGACGGCTGTCGCGATGAACCATTTTAAAATCGTCGCTTCAAGCACGTCCAGGTCCATGAGCGCCGCCGTTAATGTATAAGCTTGGCAACGGCGACGGCGACCCCGCTCATGACCGTGGTAATCGCGAACGCGGTGACAATAAACCACTTGATGAGCCGGGTTTCCAGCCCAGCAAGGTCGGCCTTGGTCGCCATGTGCGCTTCCATTGCGTCAAGGCGCGTCTCGATGCGGACCAGCCGTACCTTCGCGTCTTCAGCAAAAGCTTCCAGCCGGTCCACTCTGAGTTCCAGATCCATCACTGCCTCCTTGTAAAGGCCAATGATCAATCTTAGCGCGTTTAGCCTGCGCTGGCCTGAGCTATATCAAGAGGCCAGCAGCTCGCGGGCGTGCTTGCGGGTGGTGGCGGTGATTTCCAGGCCGCCCAGCATGCGGGCGATTTCTTCCACCCGCGATTTGGCGTCCAGCACGTCGATGCGCGAAGCGGTCTTGCCGTTGTCCAGCGTGCCCTTGGCCACCTGGAAGTGCTGGCCGGCCTGGCTGGCCACCTGCGGCAAGTGCGTCACGCACAGCACCTGCCGCCCCTGGCCCAGGCGGCGCAGCAGGCGTCCCACCACTTCCGCCACGCCGCCGCCGATGCCGCTGTCCACTTCATCGAAGATCAAGGTCGGCACTGTGGTCGCATTCGACGTGATCACCGAAATCGCCAGCGAAATCCGCGCCAGCTCGCCGCCCGACGCCACCTTGGCCAGCGGCCGCGCCGCCACGCCGGCGTGACCGGCCACCAGGAACTCCACCTGCTCCAGGCCATACGCCGCCGGCTCGCCGGCATGCAGCGCGACCTCGAAGCGGCCGCCGGTCATATTCAGTTCCTGCATCGCCCTGGTGACCGCCTCGCCCAGCTGCGCCGCCGCCGTCACCCGCGTGGCCGACAGCCGCTGCGCCTCCGCCATGTAGGCCGCCTTCAGCTTTTCCTCCTGCTTGCGCAGGCCGTCCATGTCGCTGGCGACGGCGATCTGCGACAGGCGCTCGGCCAGCCGCGCATGTTCCTCCGGCAGCTGCTCTTCCGGCACGCGGAACTTGCGCGCCGCCGAGTGGATCGCGTCCATGCGCGCCTCCACCGTGCGCAGGCGCGACGGATCGAGATCCACGCGGTCCAGGTAATCGTTCAGCGCATACACCGCTTCCTGCAGCTGGATGCGCGCCGGCTCGATCAGGTCGACGATCGCCTGCAGGCCGCTGTCGATGTCCGCCAGCTTGCCCAGCTTCTGGTTCAGCGACGACAGCTGCGACAGGATGGGATGATCCTCGGCCTCAGAAATCACCGCCAGCGCCTCCTGCGCGCCTTCCATCAGGCTGGCCGCGTGCGACAAACGGCTTTGCTCATTGCTGACCTCCGCCCACTCGCCCGGCTTGACCGCCAGCTTTTCCAGTTCATTCACCTGCCACTCCAGCCGCTCGCGCTCATACAGCACGTTGGCCGCATTGCTCTCGAATTCCTCCAGCTGCTTGGCCAGCGCGCGCCACGCCTTGTAGGCCGTCGCCACCGAACGCGCCTGCGCCTCGGCGCCGGACTGGCCGTCCAGCAGCACGCGCTGGGCCTCGGTCTTCATCAGCGACTGGTGCGCATGCTGGCCGTGGATGTCGACCAGCAGGTCGCCCAGCTCGCGCAGCTGCGCCGCCGTCGCCGCCACGCCGTTGATGTAGGCCTTGCTGCGACCAGCGTTGTCGATCACGCGACGCAGCAGCGCGCCGCCCTCCTCCACCGCGAATTCATGCGCCACCAGCCAGTCGCGCGCCGGCTCGCTGACCGCGAAGTCGGCCGTGATGTCGGCCTTGGGCGCGCCTTCGCGCACCACGCTGGCGTCGCCGCGGCCGCCCAGCGCCAGCGTCAGCGCATCGATCAGGATCGATTTGCCGGCCCCGGTCTCGCCGGTGAACACGGTAAAGCCGGCGGAAAATTCCAGTTCGATCGACTCGACGATGACGAAATCACGGATGGACAGGGTACGCAGCATGGAGACCTGTAGAGTGGTTAATTGAGTTTGCCCTCACCGGACGGATACTCGTTCCAGTGCAGCTTTTCGCGCAGGGTGTTGTAGTAGCTCCAGCCTTCCGGATGCAGGAAAGTGATCGCATGCGGCGAGCGCTGGATCACGATCCGGTCCTGCGACTGCAGGCTGGCGAAGGTTTGCATATCGAAGTTGACGCTGATGTCGCGCCCGCGCACGATTTCGACGATGATCTCGCTCGATTCCGGCAGCACGATCGGCCGGTTCGACAGCGCGTGCGGCGCGATCGGCACCAGCACGATGCCGCCCAGCGACGGGTGCAGCAGCGGCCCGCCGGCCGACAGCGCGTAGGCGGTGGAACCGGTCGGCGTCGCAATGATCAGGCCATCGGAACGCTGGTTGTACATGAAGTGGCCGTCGACCTCCACCCGCAGCTCGGCCATGCCGGCGCCGGTGCCGCGCATCACCACCACATCGTTGACGGCCATGCCGACGTGGATGGAGGCGCCGGCGCGCATCACGCGCCCTTCCAGCAGGGTGCGGCGCTCGGCCTTGTAGCTGCCGCTCAGGATGCGCGCCAGCACGTCGAACATGCCTTCCAGGGGGATGTCGGTCATGAAGCCCAGGCGGCCCTGGTTGATGCCGATCAGCGGCACGTCGAACGGCGCCAGCTGGCGCGCGATGCCCAGCATGGTGCCGTCGCCGCCCATGACGATGGCGGCGTCGCAGTCGGCGCCAATGCCGGCCGCGTCCATCACGCGGATGTCGTCGAACTGCAGGCCGAGGTGGGCGGCGGTCTGTTCTTCAAACACCACCTCGTGACCGCCCTGCTGCAGGAAATCGACCATGCTGCGCACCGATTCGGCGATGCCGTCGGTATTCTGGCGCACGACCAGTGCGATGGTGTGGAAAACAGCGTGCGTGGCGGTCATAAAAGTCTCGGCTTTAAGCTAGGGGCAGGAACACGCAGCAGGGTAACCCATATCGCCGGCTTCTGCTATCGGCCTCCAGCGTCGCCACTGTACATTTAAACAGTATTTAATGCAAGCCGCCCAGTGCGGTTCAATGCCCCACCGTCATGATGCCCATGCCGCCGGCGATCAGCAGCGCGAACAGCAGCGCCATCAGGTAGAACAGCATCAGCACCGTCCAGCGGGCGAAGGTGCCGGCGCGGCTGCTGTGGTACACGCGCCGCATCGCCCACGGCAGATAGCCGATCAGCCAGCACCACAGCACAAACCGGGCGAGCGTGAAATGCACCAGCAGCATCACCGAGAAGATGAAGAAGGCGAAGGCGTTGGTGTGCAGCGCAAACAGCACGTGCTCGCCGAAGCGCCGGCCCGAGCCCAGGTACAGCACCTTGAGGATCATCGCGAACACCGGCATCAGGCAGAAGATCGCGTACGGCGCGTAGTGATACAAGCCGTTCTGCACGGCTTTCCACTGCTGGTCGCCCGGCAGTTCGCTGAACGCGTGCCACTGGTGGCGCAGCGTCGGCCAGTCGCGCAGCTTGTCGTCGAAGAATTCATCGCGGTCGTTGGGCTTGTCGCCATGGTCGTCCTGGATCACTTTCGGCTTTTCGGACTGGGCCTTGTTCTTGCTCGGACCGACTTCCTTGACCATGTCGGCGATCGCCGCCTCGGCCGCCAGCTTGCTGCGCACGCCTTCCGCGTCCAGCGGCGGCGCCATCTTGGTCTGCTGCTCGGCGGCGCTTTCGGCCATCTTGCGCGCCGGCGCCACCACCTGGGCCACCTGCGCGTCGTCCTCGTCGTTGCTGCCGACGTGGACGTCGGCGCCGCCGGTGAACTTCAGCAGCGCGAAGAACAGCACGCTGAACGACAGGTACAGCCGCAGCGGCTGCACGAAGCGCACGCGGCGGCCGCGGATGTATTCGTTGGTCAGCAGGCCCGGGCGGAACAGCAGCCGTACCAGCGATCCCCACAGCTTGCCCTCCAGCGCCACATAGTGGCCGATGAACTCGTGCAGGAACTCGCGCGTGCTGGCGTGGTGCAGGATCGCCTCCTGGCCGCAGTTGGCGCAGTAGTGGCCGCCCAGCGGCGCTTCGCAGTTGGCGCAGTTTTCAGGCGTGGCGGCAGTGCTCATGCAAGATTCCCGATCATGAAAGATGGTCTAAATGATAAACGACTTCCGCCCACTGTTGTCGAAATTCAATGTGGCGACTGACGGAAAACCAACTTGCTAAGATGGCCTCAACCCAACGCCACGGAGACCGCCATGAAAGACCAGCACGTCAATACCGACGCCAAGGTGAAGAACGACGGCGTCAAGCGCATGCCGCACGAGCGCGACGAAGCGCCCGAGGCCGACAGCAAGCCGCGCAGCATCATCCAGCAAGCCGCCAAGGACGTCGACAGCGGCATGGTCGACACCGACCGCCACAACCAGCCCGGCGTACAGAAACCGCGCGCCGGCGCCGAAGCCCAACCACAGGCGCACACCAAGCGCGACTGATCACCAGGAGTTGCCATCCATGCGCCAGCACACCGCCCTCGCCCTTCTTGTCGCCGCCGCCTTCGCGCCGCACTTTGCCGCCGCCCAGTCCTACCCGGTCGGCTTCGGCCCCAATCCGCAGTTGCCGGAGCCGCAGCGCTCGCTGGTGCCCACCGTGAACATCGCGCCGGCCGAGCCCTGGGCGGCGCAGCAGAAGCCGGTGCCGGTGGCCGGCTTCGGCGTCAGCGCCTATGCCAGCGGGCTCGACCATCCACGCTGGGTCTACACGCTGCCGAACGGCGACGTGCTGGTGGCCGAAACCAACGCCCCGCCCAAGCCGGAAGACAGCAAGGGCGTCAAGGGCATGGTGATGAAGCAGGTGCAGAAGAAAGCCGGCGCGGTGTCGGAATCGGCCAACCGCATCACGCTGCTGCGCGGACTGGACGCCAACGGCGTGGCGCAAAGCCGCAACGTCTTCCTCAAGGGCCTGAACTCGCCGTTCGGCATGGTTTTGGTGGGCAAGGATCTGTACGTGGCCGATACCGACGCCGTGCTGCGCTTCCCCTACCAGGACGGCGCCACCAGCATCGCGGCCGCCGGCGTCAAGGTGATGGACCTGCCGGCCGGCACACGCAACCACCACTGGACCAAGAACATCACCGCCAGCCCGGACGGCAAGTTCCTGTACGTCACGGTCGGCTCCAACAGCAATGTGGCGGAAAACGGCATGGAGGAAGAAACCGGCCGCGCCGCCATCTGGCAGCTGGACATCGCCACCAGCAAATCGAAGCTGTACGCCACCGGCCTGCGCAACGCCAACGGCATGGGCTGGGAGCCGCAGACCAAGACGCTGTGGACCACCGTCAACGAGCGCGACGAGCTGGGCAACGACCTGGTGCCGGACTACATGACCTCGGTGAAGGAAGGCGGCTTCTACGGCTGGCCGTACAGCTACTATGGCCAGCATGTGGACAAGCGCGTGTCGCCGCAAAAGCCGGAGCTGGTGGCCAAGGCGCTGGTGCCGGACTATGCGCTGGGCGCGCACACCGCCTCGCTGGGCCTGGCGTTCTATGAAGGCGCGCTGTTCCCGCAACAGTACCAGGGCGGCGTGTTCATCGGCCAGCACGGTTCGTGGAACCGCAAGCCGCACAGCGGCTACAAGGTGGTGTTCATCCCGTTCGCCAACGGCAAGCCATCCGGCCCACCGCAAGACTTCCTGGCCGGCTTCCTCGACAGCAACGGCAAGGCGCGCGGCCGTCCGGTCGGCGTGGCGGTGGACAAGCAAGGCGCGCTGCTGGTGGCGGACGACGTCGGCAACATCATCTGGCGCGTGGCGCCGGCTTCGGCGAAAACCGCCAGCCGCTGATAAAATCCTTGTTTGGCTTTCATCTACAAGGATTTACCATGCGCATTTTGCACACCATGCTGCGGGTCGGCGACCTGCAGCGTTCCATCGATTTCTACACCAAAGTGCTGGGCATGAAGCTGCTGCGCACCAGCGACAACCCGGAGTACCAGTACTCGCTGGCCTTCCTGGGCTACGGCTCGAATCCTGACCACGCCGAGCTGGAGCTGACCTACAACTACGGCACCACCAGCTACGACATGGGCACCGCCTACGGCCACATCGCGATTTCGGCGGAAGACATCTATAGCGCCGCCGCTGCCGTGAAAGCCAACGGCGGCACGGTGACCCGCGAGCCGGGCCCGGTCAAGGGCGGCACCACGGTGATCGCCTTCGTCACCGACCCGGACGGCTACAAGATCGAACTGATCGAACGCAGCTTCGACGGCCAGGGCGGCGGCCTTTAAGCCAGGCTGGGCTTGAGCAGGTCGGCGATGCCGATGCGTTCGGCAAACTCCTCGCGCACCCGCTCGGCCACTTCGGTCACCGCCGTGGCGCCGTCATCGACAAAGTCGGTGATCGAGCGGAACGGCCGCGAGCCGTGCGGCAGGCCGACGATGTAGGCGATGTCGGCCGCCACCGCCGCCGGATCGGCATCCGGCGGCATCAACTCGGTCAGCCGCGCGCCGACCTGATCCATCAATCCCTGATAGCGGGCGTCATAGGCGGCGCTGGTCGCGGCGTCGGCCGGGTGGCCGGCGTTGGCGAAGTGGTCGGTGCCTGCCGTGAACGCGCCCGGCACCACGATCGAGGTTTCGATATTGAAGCGCGCCAGCTCGTAGGCCATCGTCACCGCGATCGAATCCATGGCCGCCTTGGCCGCCGCATACGGGCCGAGGAACGGCGGGAAGCCGCCGCGCGCGGTGGTGCTGCTGACCCACAGCACCAGCCCCTGCTGCTGCCGCCGCATCACCGGCAGCACCGCCTTGTTGACCCGTTGCGTGCCGAGGAAATTGGTGTCGAACACCTTGCTGATTTCCTCCGGCGTAAAGGCCTCGGTCGGGCCGATCACCAGGTGACCGGCGTTATGCACCACCACATCCAGCCGGCCGCGCTCGGCGACGATGGTCTGCACCGCCGCGTCGGCGGACGCCTGCGACAGCACATCCAGCTCCACCGCCCGCACGTCGGCGCCGTTGGCGAAGGCCCAGTCGCGCAGTTCGCGCACCCTGGCGGCATTGCGGCCGCCGATGTCGCGCATCGAGGCGTACACCGTGTGGCCGGCCAGCGCCAGCGCCTTGACCGACAGGTGGCCGATGCCGGTGCCGGCGCCGGTGACCAGAACAATCGATTTGCTCATGACCGTTCTCCTTACACCATGCCGCCGTTGGCGCGCAGCGTCTGGCCGTTGATCCAGCCGCCGTCCGGGCCGGCCAGGAAGGACACGGCGTTGGCGATGTCTTCCGGCGTGCCCAGGCGCTCCAGCGGCGGCATCTTGGCCAGGCGCTCGATCAGCTCCGGCGTCTTGCCATCGAGGAACAGCGCGGTGGCGGTCGGGCCGGGGGCGACGGCGTTGACGGTGATGTTCTTGCCGCGCAGCTCCCTGGCCAGGATCATGGTCATGCCTTCGACGCCGGCCTTGGTGGCGACATACGCCGAATAGCCCGGCATCAGCGTGCCGACCAGGCTGGACGAGAAGTTGATGATGCGGCCGCCGTGCTCCAGCCGCGTCGACGCCTCGCGCATGGTGTTGAAGCTGCCTTTGAGGTTGACCGCGACCAGGCGGTCGAAGGTGTCGTCGTCGGTGGCCGACAGCTGCGGCAGGTTGGACGGCATGATGCCGGCGTTATTCACCAGCACGTCCACCCGGCCCAGCTGGGCGATGGTCTGGTCGAACAGGCCGCGCACGGCGGCGGCGTCGGCCACGTCGGCCTGCAGCGCGAGGGCGGTGCCGCCGGCGGCGCTGATGGCGCCGACCACCTTGTCGGCCTCGACGACATTGCCGGCATAGTTGACGACCACCGCGAAGCCGTCCCTGGCCAGGCGTTGGGCGATGGCGGCGCCGATGCCACGGGATGCGCCGGTGATGATGGCTACTTGTTTCATGGTCTTGCTCCTTCGGTATGTGATGGGATGAAGCGAGTATCCGCCCTCACACGAATCGAATAAATCCATGAAACTTGCTATGACTATGCAGTTTTCACTAATAATCAGGACAAAAAAACGCCGGCATCAGCCGGCGTTTAATGTTTGAATTAGTGAGCCAACAGCGCGTTGACTGGCGCCAGATCCTCTTCCTTCAGCGTGCCGGCCGCCGATTTCAGGCGCAGGCCGTTCATGATGGTGTCGTAGCGGGCTTTCGACAGATCCTTCTGGGTCGAGTACAGCAGCTTCTGCGCATTCAGCACGTCGATATTGATACGCACGCCGACCTGGTAGCCCAGCTTGTTCGAATCGAGCGAGGACTTGCTCGACACTTCCGCCGCTTCCAGCGCCTTGACCTGGGCCAGGCCGCTGGTCATGCCGAGGAAGGCCTGGCGCGCGGTCTGCGACGCATTGCGGCGGGTGGCTTCCAGATCGTTGCGGGCCTTGTCTTCCAGCGCGATCGACTCGCGCACCTGGCTGGTGACGGCGAAACCGCTGAAGATCGGCACCGTCCAGGTCACGCCGATCGCCTTGTTGTTGTTGGCGCCGTAGGCGGTCTGGTTGGTGTGCTGGGCAGCCGCCGTCAGGTTCAGCGTCGGCATGTGGTTGCCGCGGTTGCGGGCGATTTCGCGCTTGGCGATTTCCAGCTGCAACTGGGCCGAGATCACGGCGAAGTTCTGGCCTTCCGCCGAGCCCACCCACGGATCGACTGCGGCCGGCGATGGCGGCTCGATGGTCACGCCGGTGCGCAGCGGCGCCAGTTCGCCCGGCGCCTTGCCGACGATGACCTGCAGCGCGGTGCGCTTGTTGTCCAGATCGTTGATGGCGGCGAATTCCTGCGCCACCACCAGATCGTAGGCCGCCTGCGCCTCGTGGGTGTCGGTGATGGTCTGGGTGCCGACTTCAAAGTTGCGCTTGGCGGATGCCAGCTGTTCGGTGGTGGCCACTTTCTGCGCCTGGGTCGAGGTCAGGTTGTCCTGCGCCGTCAGCACGTCGAAATACGCTTGCGCCACGCGGGTGATCAGGTCCTGGCGGGCCTGGGCGAAGGTGGCCTCGGCCACGGCCTGGGCCAGCTTGCTCTGCTGATAGCCCTGCCACAGGCTCCAGTTGAACAGCGGCTGGCTCAGCGAGACGGTGTAGGTGTTGGTGTGGTTGTCCACGTTCTGGCGCTTCGGCAGCACCAGTTCGCCGTTGACGACGTCCAGCACGCCTTCGTTGAAGGGAATGAATTCACCGTTGTTGCGCAGATTCGTCCCGCTGGCGCTGATGCTTGGCAGCAGACCCGCGCGGCCCTGGGTGATGCGTTCCTGACCGGCGGCCAGCGACGAGCGGGCGCTGGCGTAAGTCGCGTCATTGGCCAGTGCTTGCTGGTACACCTGGATCAGGTCGGCCGCCTGTGCGTTGAGCGTCAGGAAGGCGCTGGCGATCAGCACGGCGATAAGGGGTCTCTGCATTGCAATCTCCGTTGGAGTCATCAAAAAAAGTTAAACAAATCAAAAACACTGCTACCTCGGCCCCGCGCCGCCGACAGCGCGGGCCCGCTTAATACTTGGCCATCGTGCTATCGACTTGCAGCGCCCAGGCGTGGATGCCGCCGGTCAGGTTGACCATCTTGCCGAAGCCGTTACGCTCCAGGAAGGCGGCCACCTGCATACTGCGCGCACCGTGGTGGCAGATGCAGACGATCTCCGCATCCTCATCCAGGTCGTCGATGCGCGCCGGTATGGTATTCATGGGAATCTGCACCGCGCCGTCGATGCGGCAGGTTTCAAATTCCCAGTTCTCGCGCACGTCCAGCAACATCGGGCTGGGCCGTGCTTCGTCCGCCAGCCAGTCGGCCAGCTCCAGTGCAGTAATCTGCCGCATGCCGGCGCCTTAGAACTGGAACTTCGACGGCTCGACTGCCGATGCCAGCGCCTTGACGTTGGTCTCGAACAGCGTGCGGGTGTCGTAGCCGGCTTCGCCGGTACGGGTGATCAGCTGCGCTTTCATCGCCGGCGCCTGGCCGATGATGACCGCCAGACGGCCGCCCACTTTCAATTGTTGCAACAGCGCTTCCGGCAGCACCGGCAGCGAACCGCCCACCACGATCACGTCGAACGGCGCGCCGCTGGTCCAGCCCTGGGCGCCATTGCCCAGTTCGGTTGTGACGTTGGTGACGCCGTTGTCGGCCAAGTTCTTGTCGGCCAGCGCCTTCAGTTCCGGCGACACTTCCACCGTGGTCACCTGGCGCGCCTTGTGCGCCAGCAGCGCGGTCAGGTAGCCGGCGCCGGTGCCGATTTCCAGCACCGACTCGTGTTTCTTCAGGCCCAGGTCCTGCAGCAGACGGGCTTCGATCTTCGGCGCCAGCATCGCTTCGCCGCCCGGCAGCGGGATTTCGATGTCGGCAAACGCCAGCGCTTTATGCGCGGCAGGCACGAAATTCTCGCGTTTGACTACGTGCAGCAGCTCCAGGACTTCCGGGTCCAGGACGTCCCAAGGACGGATTTGCTGTTCGATCATGTTGAAGCGGGCTTGTTCGATATTCATCTTATGACTCATGTCGGGATTAAATAATCCGTCATTTTATCGTTGAACTGGCATCGAGGCACATATTAACGATTAGACGGCGTAATCGCGGGAAATTGCGACAGGATGCAATTTCCGGGGGGTGAACCTACCAAAATGGCAAGCTGGATGGAAAAATGGCGGCGCGCTTCACGGCGTATCGGCCTGCAGGCCGCGCAAGGTGGTGGCGATAAAGACGTCCATGAACTCCTGCGGCGGGATCTGCGGCATGCCGCAGGTGGGCATGAAGGCGTGGGTCCACATCATCAGCATGATCACCGGGGCGATCAGCACCTGGGTCATGACGACCGGATCGACCGGGCGGAATTCGCCGCGCGCGATGCCGCGCGTCAGCACGCGGGTGAACAGGCTGCTGCCGCGCGCCACCACTTCATCGTTGTAAAACTGCGCAAGTTCGGGGAAGTTGTTGCCTTCCGCGAGCATCAGCTTGGTGATGCCGCCCAGCGGCGTGGCGCAGATCTCCTGCCACCACTTCATCAGCAGCGCGCCCAGCAGCTCGGCGCTGGGGCCGTCGAAGGTGGCGGCGTCCTGTTCGGCCTCGCCGATGGTGGCGACGATGTTGTCGCGCACCACGGCCTTGAACAGCTCTTCCTTATTCGCGAAATACAGGTACAGGGTGCCCTTGGAGACACCGGCGCGCTTGGCCACGTCCTCCAGGCGGGTGGCGGCATAGCCGCGTTCGACGAACTGCTCCAGCGCCGCCGCCAGCAACTCCTGCGGCCGCGCATCCTTGCGCCGCTCCCAGCGGGGCTTGGTATCTTGAGGGGCTTGCATCGGTATGTTGAGCGTAACTTACTTGTAAGTCATTAATATAAGCGCAAGGTGACGCTCAGTCAAGCAAGCTCGGCAAACGACCTGATAAAGTCTTGATCCAATGCGCCTTGCGCACCGGGCCGCAGGGATATCTGCTTAGTAAGTAATAGAGATTTTCCCGATTGTCTTGCCCGATTCGATCTCCTGATGGGCCATCTTGAAAGACTCAACAGTAAAGCCAGCGAGTGTTTTCATCAATGTGGAGCGGAGCTTGCCTTGGTCGGCCAGTCTGGAGACCTGATCGAGGATGTCTGCCTGCTTCGCGATATCGGCCGTCTTAAATAGCGAGCGGGTGAACATCAGTTCCCACACAAAGCCGGCGGATTTGCCCTGCAGCTTGGTCAGGTCCACGCCGCCATCAAACTCGACAATGGAACAGATCGTCCCCTGGGGAGCAATCAGCTCCGCCATCGCGTCCCAGTGGACGATGGTATCGGCGGCATTCAGAATGTAATCCACGGTCTCGATGCCCAGCGCCCTGACCGACTTTACCAGGTCGACATGGTCGGCGATGTGATCGGCGCCCATCGAGCGGCACCAGGCCGCCGATTCGGGCCGAGACGCGGTCGCAATAACCCGCAGCCTGGTTAATTGCTTCGCGAGCTGAATCGTTATCGATCCGACGCCGCCGGCGCCACCGATGACCAACAGCGTTTTGTCCGCATCATCCGGACCGATGCGCAAACGATCGAAGAGCGCTTCCCAGCCGGTAAGTGCGGTCAGCGGCAATGCCGCCGCCTCTGCATCGCCGAGCGTGACCGGCGCCTTGCCGACCAGGCGCGAGTCCACCGCCTGGTAACGCGCGTTGGAGCCGGCACGATTAATCTCTCCCGCGTAATAAACCCTGCTGCCAACTTCAAAGCCCGTCACCGATGCGCCGACTTCCACCACGGTGCCCACCGCGTCATAGCCAAGCACCCGTGGCGTTTCCAGCGAACCGTCCGCTGCCGCGCGCACGCGCACTTTCGCATCGACCGGATTGACGGACGCCGCACTCACTTTAACGATCAGGTCGTACGGAGCAGCTTCCGGATAAGCTGCGTCGAACATAAACAGGCTGTTGGACGCTTGAATCGGCAGCGAACGATCAAAGCCGATCGCCTTCATGGTACTGGTATTGCTCATGTTATATTCCTCGTGAACTTGGGCGCCCCGCGGCGCAGGCACCATGATGGTAAAGGCACGCCAGCGCGCTCACAAGTACGCACATTTTGGGTAGATAGGCACAGGAAAGATACGATGAAAAGGGCACGCTTCGACTGCTATTCAGGTACAGCTTGTCCGGTAGAGTCAACGCTGGAACTGATCGGGGGAAAGTGGAAAGGGATGATTCTGTTCCACCTCATCGACGGGCCGATGCGGTTCGGCGAACTGCAAAGGCAGATGGGCAATATCACCCAACGCATGCTGACCAAGCAGCTGCGGGAGCTTGAGGATGCGGGGCTTCTTCACAGGGAGGTTTTCCCGGAGGTGCCGCCCCGCGTGGAATATAGCCTCAACGAAAAAGGACAAACGCTGCGGCCGGTGCTGCTCGCCCTGAAAGAATGGGGCGAGCGCTATGGATTGGCAATGGCAGCTTCAAACCTGGCGGCACGAAGCAGCGATGACAAGCGCATGGCTATCTGACATGCCGGGCGCCGCCCCGCCATCACACGGACGAGACGGCAGGTCCAGACGCGAACCCTAGGCCCCCGGCGCTTTGCGGTAGCGCATCGGGTTCAGGCCGGCATACGCCGCCTCCATTAGCGAACTGGCCAGCAGGCCGAGTTTCTGATGGTCGTAGCTGCTGTTGTTGAACACCACCACCATGACGTCCTCCGCCAGCACGCGCCGCGCCACCAGGCGGAAACCGCCGTTGGAGCCGTCCTCCCAGGCCGCCTCGCGCACCTGGCCGGCGATGCTGGCGCGCTGCGTGCGGCCGCCCAGCGCGTAGTGCTGGTCCGGACGGACCACGCGTAGCAGCGTGGCGCGCGACTCGGGCGTCAGGATGGCGCCGCCCAGCACGCCCTGCATCAGGAACAGCATGTCGGGCGCGCTGCTGTAAAAACCGCCGGCCATCGCCATGTAGTCCGGCACCGGGCTGACATTGCGCGTCCACGGCGGCGTCTGTGCCGACGGCGTGTAGGCCAGCGCCATGCCGGGCACCTTGTCCGATTCGCCGCTGAAGATGCCGCTGTTGCGGAGCTGGAGCGGCTCGATCAACCACGCCGTCACGCACTCGCGGTACGACTGGCCGCTGACCTGTTCGACGATGGCCTTGACGATCAGCCAGTTGGAATGCGAATAGTCCCAGTCGCTGCCGGGTTCGAAGCGCAGCGCGCCGCTGGCGTAGCGGCGCACCGCTTCCATCTGCTCCAGCGGCGTCGCGCGCATTTCCGGATGGTTCTTGCGCGCCTCCAGCACCTCGTTCGGCACCCCGCTCGAATGGCTCATCAGATGGCGCAGCGTCAGGCGGGCGCCGGTGTCGGCGCGGTAGTCCGGCAGGTAGCGCGTGATCGGCTGGTCCAGCGCCAGCTTGCCCAGATCGACCAGTTTCATCACCACCATGGCGGCGATCCACTTCGACACCGAGCCGGTCTCGAAGCGGGTGTTCACTCCCATCGGCGTATTGGTCTGCGGATTGGCCAGGCCGATCGCATTGGTGTACCACACCTCCGGTCCCAGCCCCACCGCCACCGTGCCGACGAAATCCGGATGACCGGCCAGCGCCGCGTCATAACGCGATCCCACGTCCGCCGCCCAGGCGGGCACCACACGGCTCAGCGCAGCCGCCCCGGCAAGCGCGATACATTGACGACGATCCACAGCCACACTCCTCCTTTAAAACGTTGGTACGCAGCGTACCACACGCGCTGTCACGCGGCGGGTGAATAAACATGGCTGATCTTGGTGAATTTCGCAATTGCGGTGCGGGCGTGCTGATTGCAGAATGGGGGAAAACGACAGGAGACAATCCCCATGGCAGACCATATCCGCGCCGCCAGCCTGCTGGCCATCGCCTTCGCCGCGCCCGCGTGGGCCGACATCGTGACCGTCAAGTCGCCCGACGGCCGCAACGCCATCAGCATCGACAGCGACAAATTCAGCTACACCGTCAGCCGCGACGGCAAGCGCATCATCGAACCGTCGCCGCTGGGCCTTAACCTGGACATCGGCGCCCTCGCCGCCGGCGCCAGGCTGCGCGGCCACGCCGAGACCACCGTCAAGGACACCTACGAGATCGTGCTGGGCAAGGCGCGCAGCGCGCCGGATCACTACCAGCAGTCCGACATCGCCTTCGCCGCCAACGGCAAGGCGCCGCAGTTCCACCTGCTGGTGCGCGCCTACGACAACGGCGTGGCCTTCCGCTACGCGGTGCCGGAGCAGGCCGGCCTGTCGGCGTTCAAGGTGATGAACGAGGCCACGCAGTTCAACTTCGCCAGGGACTACGACTGCTGGGGCGCCAACATGGGCCGCTTCGACACCAGCTTCGAGGCCGAATACGACCTGACCAAGGCGTCGAAGATCCGCAACTTCCACAACTTCATCGCGCCGCTGGTGTGCAAGACCGGCGCCGGTTCCACCACCTTCGCCATCGCCGAATCGGACGTCAAGGACTATCCCGGCTTCTACCTCTCCGGCCGCGGCGACGCCGGCCTGGGCGTGATGGTCACGCTGCCGCCGCGCTTCGACAACAGCCGCGACTACCGCTTCCGCAAGACCGTTTCCGCCAGCGTGCAGCTGAAGGGACAGGGCTTCCAGACGCCATGGCGCGTGGTGATGCTGGGCGACGCGCCGGGCGACCTGGCCGCGTCGTCGCTGATCCCGACGCTGGCGACGCCGTCGCAAATCCAGGACACCAGCTGGATCAAGCCCGCCAAGACGTCCTGGGACTGGTGGAACGATTGGGCCGTGAACGTGCCCAACGCCGGCGTCAACACCGCCACCTACAAAGCCTTCATCGATTTTTCCAAGGAGATGAAGCTGGACGACATCCTGATCGACGAGGGCTGGTCGGTGGGCAGCGACGTCGAACCGAATCCGCAGGCCGACGTCACCCGCGCCAAGCCGGCGATGGACATGCCGGACCTGCTCCGCTACGCCAGGTCGCAAGGCGTGGGCGTGTGGCTGTGGGTGCAGTGGCAGCAGCTGGACAACCAGATGGACGCCGCCTTTGCGCAGTATGAAGACTGGGGCATCAAGGGCGTCAAGGTCGACTTCATGAACCGCAACGACCAGGAAATGGTGGACTGGTATCACAAGGTGCTGAGCAAGGCCGCCGCCCACCATCTGATGGTGGACCTGCACGGCGCCTATCCGCCGAATGGCCTGAACCGCACCTGGCCGAACTACATCACGCAGGAAGGCGTGCTCGGCGCGGAGAACAACAAGTGGAGCGCGCGCATCACCGCCACCCACAACGTCACGCTGCCGTTCACGCGCATGATCCTGGGGCCGATGGACTACACGCCGGGCGGCTTCCACAACGCCACGCCCTCCACTTTCGTGCAGCGCAACCACGAGCCGATGGTGATGACCACGCGCGGCCAGGCCGTCGCCATGTACGTGGTCTACGACAGCCCGTTCCAGATGGTGTCCGACAGCCCCGCCGCCTACAAGGGCGCCGACGGCAAATGGGCCGACGGCGCGGAATTCATCCAGGCCGTGCCGACCTCATGGGACGAGACGCGCATCGTCGCGGGCGATATCGGCGAGTACATCGTCTCGGCCCGGCGCAAGGGCGAGGCCTGGTATATCGGCGCCATGACCAACGAGTCCGGACGCACGCTGAAAGTGCCGCTGTCCTTCCTCGGCAAGGGCGCCTACCACGCCCACCTGCTGCAGGACGGCGACGACGCCAGCCGCCTGTCGGCCAGCGACAGCAAGGTCACGGCCACGCAGACCCTGACGCTGAAGCTGGCGCCGTCCGGCGGCGCGGTGGCCGTGATCACGCCCTGATCACGCCCGGATGGGGCGCAGGAATTGCTGCCGGAAGGCGCTGGCCTCAACCGCGCAGCTGTAATAAAACCCCTGGCCCAGCGGGCAGCCGGCATCGTTCAGGAAGTCCGCCTCCTGCGGCGTTTCGATGCCTTCGGCCACCGCCGCCAGTTGCAGGTTGTCGGCCAGCGCCAGCACCGCGCGCAGCAAGGTCTGGCGGCGCGGCGGCGCATGGTCGATGCCATGCACAAAACTGCGGTCGACCTTGATCAGGTCGATCGGCAGGTCGGCCAGGTAACTGAGGCTGGAATAGCCGGTGCCGAAATCGTCGATGGCCAGCGTCAGGCCCAGGTTCTTCAGGCGCTGCAGCACGCTGGCGGCGCCGCGCATGTCGCTCATCAGCGCCGACTCGGTCAGCTCCAGCTGCAGGCGGGCCGGCGCCAGGCCCACCGCGTCGAGCTGCTCCTCGACATGGTCGGCGAAGCCGGGATGGGCCAGCTCCAGCGCCGAGACATTGACGGCGATGGCGCCGGGACTCTGGCCGGCCATGTCCCACTGGCGCGCCTGCATCAGCGCCTGGCGCAGCACCCAGCGTCCCAGCGCGACGATCGTGCCCGACTCCTCGGCGCACAGGATGAACCGGCTCGGATGAACCCAGCCCCATTGCGGGTGGTGCCAGCGCAGCAGCGCTTCGCAGCCGCTCAAGGCGCCATCGTCCAGGCGCACCTTGGGCTGGTAGTGCAACTCGAACTCCATATTGTCCAGGGCGTGGCGCAGCGCCTCTTCCATCTGGCGCCGCTCGACCATGCTGGTCAACAGGTCCTGGTTGAAGAAACGGCAGACATTGCGGCCCGCGTTCTTGGCGCTGTGCAGGGCGGTATCAGCGTGGCGCAGCAGTTCATCGCCGCTGCGGCCATGCTCGGGGTACAGCGCGATGCCGATGCTGCAGCCGATGTGCACCTCCTGGTCGTCCAGCTGGTGCGGCTGGACGATGGCGGCGCGGATGCGCTCGGCCGCCTGGGCGGCGTCGGCGCGGCCGGTGCCGGGCGCCATCAGCACCACGAATTCATCGCCGCCCTGGCGGCCGACCAGGTCGATCAGGCGGAAGCAGCCGCGCAGCCGCGCCGCGACCGACACCAGCAGCGCGTCGCCGGCGGCATGGCCCAGCGTATCGTTGACCTGCTTGAATTTGTCCAGGTCCAGGTACATGACGGCCAGCGGCACCTCGCGCGCGCCGGCCTCGACCAGGATCTGATCCAGGTGGCGCTGGGCGGCAAAGCGGTTGGGCAGGCCGGTCAGGAAATCGTGCCAGGCCAGGTGGTCGACCCGCACCTGCAGTTCGTGCGCGCTGGTGACGTCGTGGAACACCATCACCACGCCGCTGACCGCGCCGCTGGCGTCGCGGATCGGCGAGGTGGCGTCTTCGATCATCACATTCGGCGCATGCGGCCGCACCATGGTGCAGCCGGCGGCCAGCCGCACCACGCCGCCGGTCGCCAGCACCTGCAGCACCGGATGCTCGATGCCGGTCTGGTTCTTGGCGTCGTGCAGGCGCATCAGTTCATTAATGGGCTGGCCCAGCATTTCTCCCTGGTCGGCGCACAGCAGACGGCAGGCGGCGGGGTTGGCGTAGCGGACGCGGCCGCGCGCATCGGTGCTGATGACGGCGTCGGCGATCGCATCCAGCACCACGTCGCCCTCGCTGGGCACGCCGGCGCGCAGGTGCAGGTGGCGCGTCGCCACGATCATCGCATGCAGGATCTGGCGCAGCAGTTCGCGCGAGGTGTCGGTGGTAATCACGTAGCTGACCGCGCCGAAGCCGCTGGCGCGGGTGGTCAACGCTGGCGGACCGTCGAGCGCCAGCATCACCAGCGGCACGCCGCCATAGCGCATCGCCAGGGCGCGCCAGGCGTCACGCCGCGAACCGCCTTCCAGACGGGGATTGAGCAGGATCAGGTCGGGCACGGTCCCGACGTCATTCAGCAGCTCGTCCAGCCGCGCGCAAAAGCGCAGGGTGATCGTATCTTCATGGCCGGGCATGGTGCCAAGTAACTGCTCCAGGTGGGCGCGCTCGGTCGCCACCGAGGTGACGACCATAATCTGCATATCCATTCGGCATCCTTTCGCGGACCGCAATCCCGTGAAACCACAGTATCACATTGGTTTTTTACCGTACCTCCAATTGGGCAACCGAACGGGCAGTGAGCGTTCACTATTCCAGCTTCACGCCTGCGGCCAGGCGCCCACTTGGTGCAGCATGCCGAACCAGTCTTCCAGGTGCCAGGTGTGGGTGATGCGGTCCGCGGTCAGCGCGTGGAATTCGTGGATGGCGATCGCGATCGGCTTGCCGGTGGCGGCGATGCCGAAGAACTCGCCGCGATGCGTGCCGGTGATCAGCGCCCGCACCGCCGCGCGGCCATTGTGGCCAAACATGTCCTGCACCGTGATCTTCACATCCGGGAAGGCGGCGGCAAACATGGCGATGATCGGTTTCATGCCTTCGCGGCCGGGCTGCTGGCCGGGGCCGAGCGGAATGTCCTGCCAGTCCTGCACCACCGCCAGTTCAAGCAGATCGGTATTCTGTTCGTTGAAAGCGCGGTAGAGATGTTCAATGGCTTGCTGCTGGGCCGTGGTCAGGCCGTTGTCTTGCATGGTCATGATGAGGTTTCCGTTGAGTGAGTGACCTGCTCACTTTAGCGATGCGCCACACCATCGTCCAATCGATAATGGATATGCAGTATTATCCATGCCATGGATTTACACGGAATCGACCTCAATCTGCTGGTGGCCTTCGACGCGCTGATGTGCGAGCGTAACGTCACGCGCGCCGGCGTGCGCATCGGCCGCACCCAGCCCGCCATGAGCGCGGCCTTGTCGCGCCTGCGCCTGCTGCTGAAGGATGAACTGTTCGTGCGCAGCGTCGCCGGCCTGCAGCCGACGCCGCGCGCGGTAGAACTTGCCGGGCCGCTGGGCGAAGCGCTGGCCAGCATCCGCAGCACGCTGGACTTTACGCAGGCCTTCGATCCGTCGCGCGCCGTCATGCGCTTCACACTGGCGTTATCGGAACATCCCGCTTTCAAGGTACTGCCGGCCTTGCAGCAGCGGCTGGCGCAGCAGGCGCCGGGCGTCACGCTGCGCATCAAGGCCTATACGGCGCGCGAAGACGCGCTGGCACTGCTGGACGCCGGCGAGGCCGACGCCGCCATCAGCGTCCCCGCCAGCAAGACGCCGCGCATTCCCACCATGCCGCTGTTCGAGGAAAACTTCGTCTGCATCGCGCGCAAAAACCATCCGCTGACGAAAAGGAAAATGACGCTGGATGCCTTCCTGGCGTACCGCCACCTGCTGGTGTCGCCGGAGGGCGATGGCGTCGGCCTGGTCGATACGCAGCTGGCAAAGCTGGGACGCAAGCGCGACGTCGCCATCATGCTGCCGCAGTTTTACGCGGCGCCCTCCATCATTGCCAACAGCGACCTGCTGGCGACGATGATGACGGGGGTGATCAAAACCAGCGGGCTGCGCGACAGCCTTGCGCTGCTGTCGCTGCCCGGGGAAATCGCACTGACGCCGGTGCCGTTCGTCCTGCATTGGCACCGGCGTAATGATGCACATCCAGCCCAGCGCTGGCTGCGGGAGCAGGTCGCGCTGGTGTGCAAGGCCAGGGAGAAGACTTAGTCCCAGGCCGGCGCTAGGCCTTGCGGGCTGGTCAGGCGCTCGTTGCGGTCCAGCGCGGCGATCTGCGCCATGTCGTCGTCGCTCAAGCGCAGGTCCAGCGCCTTCAGGTTGCTGTCCAGGTTGGCGCGCTTGGTCGACGATGGAATCACCGCGTAGCCAAGCTTGATCGCCCAGGCCAGCGCCACCTGTGCCGGCGTGGCGTTGTGGCGTTCGGCGATTTTCTGGATCACCGGATCGCCCAGCACTTTGCCGTAGGCCAGCGTCATGTAGGACGTGACATGGATGCCATGCTTGCGCGCGAACTCCGCCACCTTGCGGTTTTGCAGATACGGATGCAACTCGATCTGGTTGGTGGTGATCGCTT
Source organism: Duganella aquatilis (assembly GCF_009674565.1). Lineage (GTDB taxonomy): Bacteria > Pseudomonadota > Gammaproteobacteria > Burkholderiales > Burkholderiaceae_D > Rugamonas > Rugamonas aquatilis. The sequence goes on along the minus strand of NZ_WKJL01000014.1, from coordinate 60,923 downwards.
CCGCGCCCACCGCATCGATCGCCTGCTGCATCAGCTCCACCGTGAAGTTGGACACGCCGATCTGGCGCGTCAGACCTTGCTCCCTGGCTTCCGCCAGCGCCGCCATGAATTCCTTCACCGGCACCTCGCCGCCCGGCGACGGCCAGTGGATCAGCGTCAGGTCGACATAGTCGGTGCGCAGCTTGGCCAGGCTCTCCTTCAGGCTCGGGATCAGCTTGTCGCGCGCCAGGTTCGAGATCCAGATCTTGGTGGTGATGAACAGCTCCGAACGCGGCACGCCGCTGGCGGCGATCGCGGCGCCGACTTCGGCTTCGTTACCGTAGATCTGCGCGGTGTCGATGACGCGGTAGCCGGCATCCAGGCCATTGCGCACCGAATCGATCACCACATCGCCCTGCAGCCTGAAGGTGCCGATGCCCAGATCGGGCACCCGCATGATCTTTTCCTTCAATGCCTGCAAACCGTCGGTATAAATACCGTTGAACAGTTTGATGGCTTCGTCGTCGCTGACGCCGACCGGCGTAAAGCTGCCGGCCCATTCGACCAGCGAGGTGGTTTCGCCCGCCGACTTCACGCGCAGCGTGGAGTAGTAGTTCTTCACCGGGAACGGCGCCTTCAGGATCGAATAGCTGTAGTAACGTTCCTCGTCGTTGAACACTTCCAGCCGTTCGACGATGGCTTCCCCCGAAGGATTGGCCAGGGTGCGGATGCGGCCACCCTGACTCAATTCGCTTTGCGGAATGTATGGGAGCCAGTTCGGCAGCGCGTTGAAGCCGCCGATCAGTTCCCATACACGGCCCGCACTCACGGGAAGCGTAATGCTTGCAATGGTGCTGGCCATGGTATTACTCCTTATCGCCTGGCAGTGGCGCGTCGGCAGCCACCAGCTTCTGTTCACGCATCTCCTGCCAGAAAGCGGCAGGCACTTTTTCGTTCAGCGCCGCGTGGTCTTCGGCGATGCGTTCCGGACGGCTGGCGCCAGGAATCACTGCCGCCACCGCAGGGTTGGCCAGGGCGAAGTGCAGCGCAGCCGCCTTGACGCTGACGCCGTGACGCTGGGCGATCGCCTTGATGCGTTCAACCTTGGCGATGATTTCCGGCGAAGCCTTCTGGTATTCGAAGTGGGCGCCGCCAGCCAGGATGCCCGAGCTGTATGGGCCGCCGACCACCACGTCCATGCCTTGCTTCAAGGCGGCTGGCATCAGGCGTTGCAGCGAGCGTTCATGGTCCAGCAGCGTGTAGCGGCCGGCCAGCAGGGTGACGTCCGGTTTCGGCTCGTCCAGTTCCAGCATCAGTTCCACCGGTTCGACACGGTTGACGCCTAGGCCCCAGCCCTTGATCACGCCTTCGTCGCGCAGACGGTCCAGGGCGCGGAAGGCGCCGGTGCGGGCGGTTTCGAAGTGCTGCAGCCAGTTGTCGCCGTAGAAGTCCTGCGCCACGTCGTGGATGAAGACGATGTCCAGGTGATCGGTTTTCAGGCGTTTCAGGCTGTCCTCGATCGAACGCAGGGTGCCGTCGGCGGTGTAGTCGTTGACAACCTTGTTAGGACGACCAAACTGGAACACGCCGCCTTTTTCGCCCAGCTGGCGCGCTGCCGGATCTTCGATCTCGTCGAGGATCACGCGGCCCACCTTGGTGCTGAGGATGTACTCGTCGCGCTTGTACTTGGACAGCGCCTCGCCGATGCGCAGCTCGGACAGGCCGGCGCCGTACAGCGGTGCGGTATCGAAGTAGCGCACGCCCTGTGCCCAGGCGGCGTCGACGGTGGCCAGTGCTTCGGCTTCAGGGATGTTGCGGAACATATTGCCCAGAGGTGCGGCGCCAAAACCCAGTTTGCTTTTCAGTTTATTACGGATACTCATTTTGATTCCTTTCGTAGAGGTAAATGAACAACTGAGGGCAAGTTTAGATTGACGAGATAAGACTGTCCAAGACATAATTTGCACAACTTAAGTCATTCAAGGTCTGATCATGCTGGATATCCGTCAACTTCAATACTTCGTTACCGTGGCCGAAGAGGAGCACGTCGGCCGTGCCGCCGAGAAGCTGCACATCTCGCAATCGCCGCTGAGCCGGCAGATCGCCCAGCTGGAGGAAAAGCTGGGCCTGACGCTGTTCGAGCGCAGCCAGCAGCGCATCCGCCTGACGCGTGACGGCCGCACCTTCCTGGCCGAGACCCAGGCCTTCCTCACCCACGCCTCGCGGCTGGAGGGGCTGGCCAAGCGCCTCGGGCGCGGCGACGAAGGCGGCCTGTGCGTCGGCTACATCGAGAACGCCATGCACGCCGGCGTGCTGCCGGCCGGCCTGCGCACGCTGCGCGCGACGCGGCCGAACGTGCACGTTGCGCTGTACAGCCTGCACACCTCCGAACAGCTGGAAGGCCTGCGCCAGCGCAGCCTGGACATCGCGCTGGTGTGCGATGCGACGGCGCCCGACGATCCGGACCTGGAGAGCATGCAGGTGCTCAGCGATCCGATGATTTTGGCCATGCCCGAAGGCCATCCGCTGGCGGCGCTGAAGGAAGTCACGCCGGCCGATCTGGCGGGCCAGGAATGGATCGCCGTGCGCCACCACGAAACCGGCGAGCATCACCACAACTTCGTCGCCACCTGCGTGCGCTCCGGCTTCACGCCGCAGATCAAGATGGAAGCCAGCGAGCCGACCACCGCGCTCGGCCTGGTGGCGGCCGGCCTCGGCGTGGCGCTGGTGCAGCAAGGCCTGCGCCATCAGGCGCCGCCCGGCGTGGTGCTGCGCGAGCTGCCATGGTTCAGCTACCGCGCGCCGTTGTGGGCGGCGTGGCACCGCGTCAACCTGCGGCCGCTGGTCGCCACCTTCCGCGAAACACTGCTGGAACTGGCGACGAAACGCTGACAATATCGGCTACACTGTCGGTCATATCTTTCTGTGCCGTCCCGTATGCCTGAGAAGAACCTGCCCGAGCTGATCACCCTGAAACGTCTGATCGACGAAGGCGGGAAGCATCTTGAAGTCGGCACCTCGTGCACGGTGGCGATGGACGGCCGCCAGTTCCCGGTCTACACCATCGCGCTGGGCAATCCGAGTCCGGACGTGCCGGCGCTCGGCTTCTTCGGCGGCATCCACGGACTGGAACGCATCGGCACCCAGGTGGTGCTGTCCTTTCTCGAAAGCCTGCTGGCGCGGCTGCGCTGGGACAGCACGCTGCACCAGCAACTGGAATCGATGCGGCTGGTGTTCATGCCGCTGGTGAATCCGGGCGGCATGTGGCAGGCCACGCGCTGCAATCCGCAAGGCGTGGACCTGATGCGCAACGCGCCGCTGAGCGCTGTCGAGAAAGTGCCGTTCATGTTGGGCGGGCAGCGCTTCAGCCATCACCTGCCGTGGTATCGCGGCGCCGAGGGCGCGCCGATGGAGCCGGAAAGCCAGGCCGTGTGCGCATTCGTCGAACGCGAACTGCTGACGCGCCAGTTCAGCATGGCGCTCGATTGCCACTCCGGCTTCGGCCTGCGCGACCGTGTCTGGTTCCCGCATGCGCACACCGCCACGCCGATTCCGCACCTGGCCGACATCGGCGCGCTGGAACAGCTGTTCAGCCAGAGCTACCCCAACCACAACTATGTGTTCGAACCGCAGAGCCGCCAGTACCGCACCCACGGCGACCTGTGGGACTACCTGTACCTGAACGGCACCAGCCACAGCGACCGCGTGTTCCTGCCGCTGACTTTGGAGATGGGATCGTGGTTGTGGGTGAAGAAAAATCCGCGCCAGATCTTCGACCGCATCGCCATGTTCAATCCGACCGCGCGCCACCGTTTGCAGCGCGTGCTGCGGCGCCACCTGGTGCTGTTCGATTTCCTGATGCGCGCCGCCAACAGCCACGGACGCTGGCTGCCCGAAGGCATGGCGCGCACCGTCCAGCACCGCCGCGCGCTGACGCAGTGGTATCACACATGAACACCTGGGTTTTGCTGCGCGGCCTGATGCGCGAGCAGCGCCACTGGGGACGCTTCCCCGGCCAGCTGTCGGAAGCGCTGGCGGACGCCGTCATCGTCACGCCCGACCTGCCGGGCAACGGCCGGCACCACGCGCTGCCCAGCGCCACCACGGTGGCCGAGACGGTGGAATTCTGCCGCGCCGAACTGCGCGCGCGCGGCGTGCCGGCGCCCTACTCCCTGCTGGCGCTGTCGCTGGGCGGCATGGTGGCGGTGGAATGGGCCAGCCGCTATCCGCAGGAGATCGCGCGCTGTGTGCTGATCAACACCAGCATGCGGCCCTACAGCCGCTTTCACCAGCGGCTGCGCTGGCAGAACTATCCGTCGATCCTGAAGCAGCTGTGGCAAGGCGGCGTGGAAAACCAGGAGCGCCTGATCCTGCGCCTGACCAGCCGCGAAGGCGACGCGACCGAACGCGAAGGCCTGCTGAAACGCTGGCTGGGCTATCAGCGCGAATGCCCGGTGACGCGCCACAACGCGCTGCGCCAGCTGTGGTCCGCCGCCCGCTTCCGCGCGCCGCCGTTGCGGCCGCGGGTGCCGCTGCTGGTGTTGAGCAGCGTCGGCGATCAACTGGTCGATCCGCGCTGCTCCGCCAATTTGGCCAGCGCCTGGCAGGCGGATCATGCCGTGCATCCGAACGCCGGCCACGACCTGCCGCTGGACGCCGGCGAATGGGTGGCGCAAATGGTGGCCGACTGGCTGATCCTGGATGGCGCTAGCGGCGGCCCGCCAGTTGCCACGCCGGGTCCGACAGGTGTTCGGCGAGGAAGGTAGCCAGCGCCTCCACCTTGGCCGGCTTGGCGCGCGCCGACGGCCGCACGAAGTACACGCCGCCGGTGGCCATCGCCCACTCCGGCAATAGCGGCTGCAGCTGGCCGCTGCGCACATACTCGGCCGCCATGAATTCCGGCAGTTCGCAGATGGCCAGGCCGGCCAGCACCGCCGGCACCAGCGCATCCGCATTGTTCACCCGTAGCGGGCCGTTGGGCGTGATGCTGACTTCCTCGCCGTTTGCCCCGGTAAAGCGCCAGGCCGCGCTGCGCGCGCGGTAAGCGTAGGCCAGGCAGGCGTGCGCGCCGAGTTCCGACGGATGCGCCGGCGCGCCGTGCCTGGCCAGGTAGGACGGCGCCGCCAGCAGCACCTGCGACACGGAACACAGCTTGCGCGCCACCAGCGCCGAATCGGGCAGCACGGCGATCCGCAGCGCGGCGTCGAAGCCCTCGCCGACCAGGTCGACCGACGCATCGGACAGGTGCAGGTCCACCGACACCTCCGGATAGCGCGCGAAGAATGCCGGCAGCAGTGGCGCCACCCAGCGCAGGCCGAAGGACATCGGCGCCGCAAACTTGATCAGGCCGCGCGGCTGCAGCGACATCTCGCGCGCCGCGCTTTCGGTGGCCTCGGCGTCACGGTACATGCGGCTGGCGCTTTCCGCCACGGTGATGCCGAACTCGGTCAGCGCCAGCTGGCGCGAACTGCGGTTCAGCAGGCGCGCGCCCAGGCGCTCCTCCAGCCGGCTGACGCCGCGCGACACCGTCGCCACCGACACCCCCATGGCGCGCGCCGCCGCCGCGAACGAACGCTCCTCGGCCACCTTGGCGAACATCGCCAGCCCTTCGAAATCTGGAATTTTTGATATCGACATATTTGCAACGATAGTTTGCGATTGCTTCTATTTTAAAACATCCGGTCCCTGCGTACCATGTCTACATCGAGCAGCACTTCTCAACCACGACAAGGAAACGACATCATGAAACTCGCAAACAAAATCGCACTGGTTACCGGCGGCACCACTGGCATCGGCTTCGCCACCGCCCAACGCTTCGCCGAAGAAGGCGCCACCGTCATCATCACCGGCCGCCGCGAAGCGGAACTGCAAGCCGCCGCCGAAGCCATCGGCCACGGCGCCACCGGCCTGCGCATCGATTCGACCAGCATGGCCGACCTGGACCGCCTGTACGCCACCATCGCGCAGCGCCACGGCCGCCTGGACGTCCTGTTCGCCAACGCCGGCGGCGGCACCATGCTGCCGCTGGGCGCCATCACCGAAGAGCACTATCACGACACCTTCGACCGCAACGTCAAGGCCCTGCTGTTCACGGTGCAGAAAGCCATCCCGCTGCTGTCGCAAGGCGCGTCGGTGATCCTGACCGGCTCCACCGCCGCCACCATGGGCACGCCGGCCTTCAGCGTCTACGCCGCGTCCAAAGCCGCCGTGCGCTCCTTCGCCCGCAACTGGATCCTCGACCTGAAAGACCGCGGCGTGCGCGTCAACACCATCGTCCCCGGTCCGGTGCGCACGCCCGGCCTGGTGGACCTGGCCGGCCCGGACGCCGCCCAGCAGCAAGGCCTGCTGGACTACCTGGCAACCCAGGTGCCGATGGGCCGCGTCGGCGAAGCGGGCGAAATCGCCAGCGCCGTCACCTTCCTGGCATCGGATGACGCCAGCTTCGTCAACGGCGCCGAGCTGTTTGTCGACGGCGGCCAGGCGCAGGTGTAAGCCATGATCGCGCTCCGTCCCTACGCAACGCTGGCCGGCCGCGACGCCGGCTGGCTCAAGGCCCGGCTGCACTTCCGCTTCGCCGGCATGGGTAAACTGGAATACGGTCCGGTCGGTCCGCTGCACGTGTGGAACGACGACGAATTCGCGCCGGATTCGGGCTTCCCGATGCACGCGCACCGCGACGTCGAAATCATCACCTACGTGCGGCGCGGCGCCGTCACCCATGCGGACAGCCTGCACAACCAGAGCCGCGTGGTGGCCGGCGACGTGCAGGTGATGAGCGCCGGCGACGGCATCGTCCACGCGGAGCACAACAACGAAACCGAGCCGACCCTGGTGTACCAGATCTGGCTCAAGCCAAGGGAAACCGGCGGCACGCCGTCATGGCAAACCCGGCGCTTCCCGCAGGCCGACCGCAGCGGCAAGCTGACCGTGCTGGCCAGCGGCTACGCCGACGACCAGCAGCAGCATGGTGCGCTGCCGCTGAAGGCCGACGCCCGCCTGCTGGTGGCCAAACTGCGCGCTGGCGACCGCATCACGCATACCATGAACGGCGACGCTTATCTGGTGGCGGTGGATGGCCGGCTGCAGCTCAACGGCACGGAACTGGCGGTGCGCGACGGCGCCGCCATCATCGGCGAAACGCAGATGGCACTGCACGCGCTGGAAGACACCGAAGTGGTGATGATCGAGGCGCCGCGCAAAACGGCGTAAAATAGCGGCCCTATGCAAAATAAGACCGCCCTGGAGTGCCGGCCGAATTGCGGCGCCTGCTGCACGGCTCCCTCCATCACCAGCCCCATCCCCGGTATGCCGCAAGGCAAACCGGCGGGTGTGCGCTGCGTGCAGCTGGCGGACGACAACCGCTGCCTGATCTTCGGTCAGCCCTCCCGCCCCGCCTTCTGCGCCGGCCTGCAACCCGCCGCCGACATGTGCGGCGACAGCCGCGAGCACGCCATCCACTGGCTGGGCGAGCTGGAACAGGCCACCGCGCCACACAATCAGCGCTAGTCGCGGGTAAGATTCCACCCTCCTCATATTGGCGTGAATGATGCCAAAGTTGGCGTTTACGACGATAGTTGTTTTCCTTTGCGGTAGCTATAGTTAGCTCCCCATTCAATGCTTCTTCAAAGGAGAACACCATGAAAGTGTTAGCAATCGGCGCCATCGTAAAACCTGTTTCCGACCAACAGCGCGCAGAGATCATGCCCAAGGAAGTGCCGCACACCCTGCAGATGTATCTCGATGGCGTCATCGAACAGTTCTGGTTCCGGCAAGATAAGCCAGGTCCGGTTTTCCTCATGAACGTCGATTCGACCGAGCAGGCGAAAAGCGTCATCGATCTTATGCCGATTGTCGCTGCCGGCTTTGCGCAGTACGAGTTCATTCCTGTCGGCCCGCTCGCCCCTCTCGGCCTGTTAATTCAGGGTAAATAAGAACCTCACCGGCCGTCAGCCCAGGGATGTCCACGCGGCTGACGGTGCTCAAAATTTACCTCTGCACCATCAAGAAAGCTCTCCAATGGATCGACGTCTTTTAGTTCTCGCCCTTGGCATGTTTGCGCTCGGAACCGACAGTTTTGTTGTCGCCGGCCTGCTGCCGGAAATCGCCCGCGACTTCCATGTCAGCATGGGTGCCGCAGGGCAGATGACAACCGTGTATGCCATCACCACCGCGCTGCTGGCGCCGGTGATCGCGGCGATCGCCGCACAAGTGCCACGCAAGCAGCTGCTATTAACGGGCCTGGCCATCTTCCTGCTTGCCAATCTCGGCACGGCGATCGCCCCCAACTTCGAGCTCGCCCTGGCGACCAGGGCGCTTGCCGGACTGGGGGCTGCCATTTTCTTCCCAACGGCGGCGGGGTCCGCCGCATTGCTGGTCGCGCCGGAGCGCAGAGGCTACGCACTATCCGTAGTGGCGACCGGGATGACCGTTTCCACCGCACTTGGCGCCCCCATCGGCACACTCATAGGCGGCTTGGGCGACTGGCACTGGTCTATGGTGTTTGTCGCCGTCCTTGCCGCGGCATCCGGGCTGGGCGTCACGACCTGGCTCGCGCATATCCCGATGCCGCCAGCGGTGACGCTACGTCAACGCCTCGCGCCCCTGGCCGACGCGCGGATCGGCCTGGCGCTATCCACGACATTTCTCTTTTTCACGGCTGCTTTCACGGTCTACACCTATTTCGCCGTGGTGTTTGAACGTGCGATCGGCGGCAGTCCCGCCGTGCTGGCCGGATTGCTGGTGGTGTGGGGAATCGCTGGAACCGCCAGCAACTTGTTCGCCGGCCGACTGATCGATGCCATCGGCTCGCGCAAGGTGCTGATCACGATGTTCGTTGCCGTGCTTGCCGACTTTCTCCTGCTGCCGTGGACCAGCGCCCATCTTTGGCTGGCCGTTCCCGCAGTGCTGCTGTGGGGCGCATGCGGGTGGGGCAGCAGCGTGCCTCAACAGCATCGTATTGTTGGGATTGCTGCTCAGATTGCACCGATCGTACTCGGCCTTAACAGTTCCGCCGTATTTCTTGGTACGACCGCCGCCGGCATCATCGGTGCGACAACCATCCATACCCTCGGTGGCGAAAAGCTGGGCTGGGTCGCTGCGGTGCTGGTGGCCGCAGCGCTGATAGTTTCAGCATGCGCCGACCGCAAGATCGCAGCGGTGCACAGTATCGTGCAAGCCAGCGCTAGCGAAGATCGGCCCGCAGCTCGCGCACGCCGCGTCCCAGGCGCTCCCGCAAGAGCGTGCGCAACGTGGCGCCATCGGCGTAGCCGACTTCGGCCGCGATGGCTTCGAGATCCAGTCCGCTGCCGTGAAGCAGCGATTGCGCATGTTCCACGCGCAGATCCTGAAAGTAAGCCAGCGGCGATTTGCCAAGCACGTCCTGGCAACGGCGTTGCAGCGAGCGGGGGCTGGTCGCCAGCGCGCCGGCAGCATCCTGCAGCGAAAAACCGGTCTTGAGGTTGTCCCGCGCCCATCGTTCAAAGCGCAAAATCAACGGATCCGCCTGGGCCAGATGATTGGGGATGATGTAGGCTGCCTGCGATGAACGAATATCCGCCAGCAGGTAGCGGGAAACCAGCCTGGCCAGCTCCGGGCTGGCCTTGCGTATCAGCCAGAGAACCAGATCAAGGTGCCCCATCGCCGCTCCCGCTGTAACGCCCACATCCGTTGGCACCAGCATGCGGGACTCGTCGAGCAGCACCTGCGGATAGCGCTGCCGGAATAAAGGACTGAGCCACCAGGTCGTGGTTGCTTCCTTGTGGTCAAGCAGCCCGGTTTCCGCCAGCAGGAAGGTGCCGATGCACGATGCGGCGATCAATGCACCATCGGCATGCCATGCGACGATTTGCTGCTTCGCCTTTTTTACATCCGGCCGCTCTAACGCCGGGAGCAATACCTCCGGCGTACTGGTACTAAGGGCGGGAATGATCACCCAGTCCGGTTTTAGATCCGCCGTGATCGGCTGTACGGGTATGGGCATTCCTCGTCCGGACCGTACTTTTCTGCGTACGCCAACAATCGTCACGTCGAAATACGGTGTTCCATTCCATTCATTTTCGAGACGGCAAATTTGTTCGCCAGCGAAAACGCATCAAGTATGACGGCGAGCCCGGTGTCAAACAGGCCGTCCAAAGCGAGCACGGAAATTCTCATGACGCAAACGATATCAAAGCAGGCATTGACGACGAAGGTGACTAGCCGTCAACCGGCTGTTCCGGCGTATCCAGGATCAGCTGGTAGAAAGCCAGGTCCAGCCAGTTGCCGAATTTGAAGCCGACTTGCGGCAGCGTGCCGACGTGCTTGAAGCCGAGGCCTTCATGCAGCTTGATGCTGCCGGCGTTCGCGGCGTCGATGCCGCCCATCATGGCGTGCAGATTGGCTGCGCGCGCGGCGGCGATCAGTTCCTGCATCAGCACCTTGCCCACGCCCTTGCCGCGATGGTCCTGGTGGATGTACACCGAATGCTCGACCGTGTACTTGAACGCCGGGAAGGCACGGAAGGTGCCATAGCTGCCGAAGCCGATCAGCACGCCGTTTTCATCTTCAATGCCGATCACCGGGAAACCGCCGTTGCGCTTGGTCTCGAACCAGGTGGTCATCACTTCCAGCGTGCGCGGCTTGTATTCGTACAGCGCGGTGGAGTTCAGGATGGCGTCGTTAAAGATCTCCAGAATGGCGCTGGCGTGCCGCTCAACACTGCAGCGCACGACGGTGTGCTTACTCATCAAATTGCTCTCTGTCGGTGGAAAGATTGATTTTCCACTATACAAGAGAAATCTCAGCGGCGCAGCATCATTTGCGACAGCAACCGGACCAGTTCGCGCCTGAAGCAGCGCCTCAAATCGATATAAGACATATCACCTCCTGCAAGAAAAACTTGTTCATGGAATTTTCACTGCGTATGAGGTATATTCTGCACTGGCATTAAACCGTTATCAAACGAGTTATTTTCGCCGTTCACATAAGAAAATCTTAGTCATGACCAAACCGCTACGCTCCCTTTCCGGGCTGCTCGATTTCGACTGCGCGGCGCGCTGGGGCAGTTTCAAGCTGGCCGCCCAGGAACTGCACAAGACGCCGGCGGCGATCAGCCTGCAGGTCAAGCAGCTGGAGGAGGCGCTTGGCTTCGATCTGTTCTCGCGCCACCCGCGCCACATTTCGCTCACCGAAAAAGGCCAGGAATTCTCGGCCACCGTGCGCCGCATGCTGGGCGACCTGAATACCAAGGTCGCCGCGCTGCAAGGCGGCGACGAGGAAAAAATCCTGCGCCTGTCGACCACCCACTCGCTGGCGATCAAATGGCTGGTGCCGCGCATCGCCCGTTTCACCAAGCTGCATCCGGATCTGGATATCCGTATCGATTCCAGCGACACCATCGCCAACATGGAAGACGGCAGCACCGATATCGCGCTGCGTACTTACGACGTGGTGCGTACCGATCCGGACCTGCTGTTTCACGACCGCCTGGTAGCCGTCTACAGTCCGTCGCTGGTGCTGCCCGGCGAAACCGAGATCACCCTGGCCGACCTGGAACGCTATCCGCTGCTGCACGAATTCACCACCGACACCTGGATCGCGCTGCTGCGGCAGAACAATGCGCTGAAGGGCAATTACAACTTCTCGCGCAGCTTCACCAATTTTGCGGTGATGGTACAGTCGGCGCTGGCGGGACAAGGCATCGCATTGGTGTCGCACGCCATTGCCAGCGACGATCTGCGCAGCGGCGCGCTGAAGATGGTAGATTGCGAAAGCGCGCCATATGAACGCGGCTACCGCGTCATCGTCGCCCGCGACAAGCGCGGCATGAGCAAGATCACCCACTTCCGCGCCTGGCTGCAGGAGGAAGTAGCCGAGATGCAGAAAGGCCTCCAATGAAATCCACGCCACTGATGTTCGCCATGCTGCTGGCCGCGGCGCCAGCGCACGCCGCCGAGAAGGCGCCGCTGCGCTACGTCGAAAAAATCGACGCCATGCTCGGCCCCGATCAGCAGAAGCCCAACCCCTTCCAGCAAAAGATGGGCGCCGCGCTGGCGCGCCAGTTGGGCCGCAAGGTGCAGTTCGTGTCCCTGCCGCGCACGCGCATCATGGCGGCGCTGGAAAGCGGTGATGGCGATGTGCTGTGCAGCTATCTGCCCGAGTGGACGCCCGGCGACGTCAATTGGACGCGCGCCTTTATCCCGGTGGTGGAAGTGCTGCTGACGCTACAGCATGTGAAAGCGCCGGAATCGATGGAAGAGTTGCGCGGCAAGCGCATCGGCACGGTGCTGGGTTTCCGCTATCCGACGATGGAGAAGGCCCTGGGCAAGGACTTTATCCGCGACGATGCGCCAACCAGCACGCTGTCGCTGAAAAAGTGGACGGCCGGCCGCTTCGACTACCTGCTCACGCCGCGCAGCGTCATCGCCCAGCACCTCAACGACGGCATGCTGCCGCCGGGCTATCACACGCTGACGATCTCCGAAGTGAAGACCAAGTGCGCCGTCTCCCGCAAGAGCAGGATCACGGTCGAGGAAGTCGACGCCGCGATCAATGCGCTGGAGAAGAACGGCGAACTGTCCGCCATCCTCAAGCTGCGCTAGCGCAGCGTCAGCGTGCTTTCCAGGCGGATGTCGTCGGACGCGCTGCCGACCATCAGTTTGAACTCGCCCGCTTCCGCGCCCCACTTCAACTGGCTGTCGAAGAAGGACAGCGTGTCGCGGTCGATGGTGAAACTGACGCGCTGCGTTTCGCCCGGCTTCAAATGCACCTTCCGGAAACCCTTCAGTTCCTTCAGCGGCCGCACCACCGACGACACCATGTCGCGCAGATAAAGCTGCACAATCTCCGTGCCCTCCACCTTGCCGCTGTTGGCCAGGTCGAACGACAGCGTCACCTTCTGCGTGCCCGACATGGCCGGGCTGCTCAACGTCAGGCCGGTGTATTTGAAGTCGGTGTAGCTCAGGCCATGGCCGAAGGCATAGCGCGGCGTGTTGACGGAATCGATGTAGGCCGATTTGTAGACCACGTTCTTTTCATCCGTGACCGGACGCCCGGTGCTGTACTGCGCGTACGACAGCGGAATCTGTCCCACGCTGCGCGGGAAAGTGATCGGCAGCTTGCCGGACGGGTTGTAGTCGCCGAACAGCACGTTGGCGACGGCATTCCCGCCTTCGCTGCCGGGGAACCAGGCATAGACGATGGCGTCCGCCTGGTCGGCGATGGTGTTGAACACCAGCGGACGGCCGGCCAGCATCACCACCACGACCGGCTTGCCGGTGGCCTTCAGCGCCTTGAACAGCGCTTCCTGCTGGCCCGGCAGCGAGATGTCGGTGCGCGACTTGGCTTCGCCGCTCATGTCCCAGGTTTCGCCGATGGCCAGCACGATGACGTCCGATTGCGACGCGGTGGCGACGGCGGCCGCAAAGCCTTCGGCCGAGGCGCAGCCGGGCGCGCAGGCCTGGGCGTAGCTGATCTCCGCCTTGCCGGCGTGGCCGCGCATGCCTTCGAGGATGCTGACTACCTTGGCGCGTTCACCCTGCACCACCCAGCCGCCTTCGAGGTCGCGCTGCGCGTCGGCCAGCGGGCCGATCACCGCAATGCGCTTGGCGTCGCGCGACAGCGGTAACAACTTGCCTTCGTTTTTCAGCAGCACGATGGATTTCTGCGCCACGTCCAGCGTCGCGGCGCGGTGCGAGGCGTCGCCCAGCACCGCCTTTTCGCGCGCGGCGTCGGAATAGCGGTAAGGATCGTCGAACAGTCCCAGTTCGAATTTCTTGGTCAGCACGCGGCGCACGGCGTCGTCCAGCGTCGCCATCTTCACCTTGCCGGCTTTGACGGCGGCTTCCAGATGCTGGCTGTAAGCGTAGCCTTCCATGTCCATGTCGCTGCCGGCGTTGATGGCTTTCACGGCGGCGTCGGACAAATCGGCCGCATACCCGTGCGGCACCATCTCGCGCACCGAACCCCAGTCGCTGACCACGAAGCCCTTGTACTTCCAGGCGCCCTTCAGGATATCGCGCTGAAGCATGCTGTTGCCGGTGGCCGGCACGCCGTTCAGCGTGTTGAAGGAGTTCATGAAAGTCGCGGCGCCGGCATCGGCGGCGGCCTTGAACGGCGGCAGATACACTTCATACAGCTGCTGCGTGCTCATGTCGACCGCGTTGTAGTCGCGGCCCGCAATCGCGGCGCCGTAGGCGGCGAAGTGCTTGGCGGTCGCCATCACCGAATCGGTGGCGCCCAGTTTCCTGCCCTGGAAGCCGTGTACGCGCGCGGTGGCGATCTGCGAACCGAGGTAGGTATCTTCGCCGGCGCCTTCCATCACGCGGCCCCAGCGCGGATCGCGCGCGATGTCGACCATCGGCGCAAAGGTCCAGTGAATGCCGGCGGCAGCGGCTTCCCTGGCGGCGATGTGCGCGGACAGCTCGATCGCGTCCATGTCCCACGAAGCGGCTTCGCCCAGCGGTACCGGGAACACGGTCTTGTAGCCATGGATGACGTCAAGGCTGAACAGCAGCGGGATCTTCAGGCGCGATTGCAGCGCCAGCGCCTGGATCTCGCGCGTGTCGGCCACGCCGATCACGTTCAGCATCGAGCCGACCTTGCCGGCGCGAATATCGGCCAGCTTGGCCGCGTACTCGCTGCTGGTCGGGCCGGTGAACTGGCGGCCCGACAATTGGTGCAGCTGGCCGACTTTTTCGGTCACCGTCATCTGTTTCATCAGGTCCGCGACCTTGCGATCGATCTGCGCATCCTGCGCGTTGGCGGACAGCGCCAGGGCCGCACTGATGGCGGCAGCAATGTGTAATGTCTTCATTTGTACTGTTGTTGTTTTTGTTCGTAGTAGGACTTCAGCGTGTAGAAGGCTTGCTTCTTCTTGCCGGTCTCCGAGATCAGGCCCTTGCGGTTCCAGTAGTCCTGGTAGTAAGGATGCGGACGGCGCGGCGAGCGGAAGTCCGTCAACACCCACGGCGTCATGCCGCGCAGGCCGGGAATCGCATCCAGCAGCTTGAAGGTGTTCTTGTACAGCTGGTCCTGGTATTCCTCGCTCCACTTGGTGTCGCTGTCGGCGTGGTAGCCACCCAGCGCATCGGCGCCAAACTCGGTCACGATCACCGGCTTGTTGTAATTGACCTTGAAGGAGAACTTCAGCATCTCCTTGTTGTTGGACCAGTACCAGCCGGCGTACTGGTTAAAGCTGGCCAGGTCGATCTTCTCGGCCAGCGGATCTTCCACCGTCACCACGTCGCCGCTGCGGTGCACTTCCAGCGCCGCGCCCACCAGGCGGGTGCGGTCCAGCGAGCGCACGGTATCGGCCAGCTTGCCCATGAATTCCGTGCGCACCGGGCTGACCGGCGTCTCGTTACCGATGGACCAGATGATGACGCTGGCGCGGTTCTTGTCGCGCACAACAAGGTCGGTCAGCTGTTGAGAAGCGTTGGCGTAGACTTCCGGCTTCTCCCACGAGATGGTCCAGTACACCGGCACCTCGGCCCACACCAGCAAGCCCATTTCGTCGGCCAGCTTGATCATCTCCTCGCTGTGCGGATAGTGCGCCAGGCGGACGTAGTTGCAGTCCATGTCCTTGGCCCATTGCAGCATCATGCGCATATCGCCCTCGCCGCGCAGGCGGCCCGGGATCAGCGGATTTTCATCGTGCAGTGAGATCCCGCGCAGGAACACCGATTTACCGTTCAACAGAATATCGTGGCCGCGCGTTTCGATGGTGCGCAGGCCGATGCGGTCATCCAGCTTGTCGGTGGCGCCGGCGATGGACACCGTGTACAGCTTCGGATCTTCCGGCGACCAGTAGCGCACCTTGTTCTTCGACAGCGCGATGCTGACGGCGGCGCGGCCATTGGCGTCGGTGCGCACGCTGGTCTTGATGCCCAGCTCCGCGATGGAAATGCTCACGTCCTGCGCGCGCCTGGCGCCGGCCAGCTGCACATAGCCTTCGATGCGGCCCATGTCGCCCTTGGCCAACTGGATCTGGTAGTCCTCGATATAGGTGTCCGGCGTTTCAGCCAGCAGCACGTCGCGCGTGATGCCGCCGTAGTTCCACCAGTCGGTGTTCACGGTCGGGATATCGTCCTGATGGCGCGTGTTGTCGGCCTTGACGACGACGGCGTTCTGGCCTTTCAGCAGCTTGCCCGTCACCTCGAACTGGAACGGCGTGAAGCCGCCCTTGTGGCTGCCGATCTTCTTGCCGTTCAGGTAGACGTGCGCCTCGTAATTGACGGCGCCAAAGTACAGGAAGTAGCGCTTACCCTCCTTCGGCGCGGCGACGAACTTCTGGCGCATCCACAACGTGCCTTCGTAGAATTCCAGCTTGGCGTTCTGTGAGTTCCAGTCACCCGGCACCGCCAGCGTCGGCGAACTGTCGAAGTCATATTCGACCGCATCGTCCTTGTCCTTCGGTTTGCGGTCGTCATAGAAACCACCGGCGCCGCTCGGCGACTGGTCGAACGGCTGGCGGCGATAGTTATAGAAACCGGTCTCGTAAGGATCGATGATGTAGTTCCAGCGTCCGTCCAGCAGCACGTGCTGGCGGCCGTAGATGTTCTGCAGCGTGGGCGGCTGCTTGGCCAGTTCGGCGCGCGTGCCGGAGCCCTTGTTGGCCTGCGCCTGTCCCGGCGCCTGGTCGTCCTGCGCGCCGGCGGTAAGGCCGACGGCAAGACAGCTTGATAACAGCAGCAGCTTCCACACTTTATGCATTCATGTCTCCTGAAGTTTTTTTAGTTGGTGAACTTGCCTTCGTAGCCGGGCGGCGTGGCGTCGATGTGCAGCGTGAGCCTGAGCGGCAGCTTGTCCAGCACCGGCGCCAGGTAGTCGCGCGCCGCCGCCAGCAAGGTGTCACCGATCACCTGCACCAGCTCCGGACTGCGTCCCGGCGTGATCCGCATATTGAGATAGACGAACGCCCGTCCCTGCTCGCCGTCCGCCACCGCGTACTGCGCGGCCGGATAGGCCAGCACGCGCGTGCCGTACAACGGAAACACCAGCGCGCCAGCCGCGTCTTTCAACGTGACCAGCGTGTGCGACAGCGTCTTGCACAATTCGCCGATGTCCGCATGCGCATCCAGGTTGGCGGTGTATTCGATTTTCAGATGCGGCATACCACTCCTTTATTGATACTTGATGCTCCACTTGATCGTCAGCGGCTCCTTCAAGGTCAGCTTGCCGGTGCTGCAGGTCACCAGCGTTTTCATCGCGCCGTATGGCGCCATGAAGTCCTTGCTGCCATTGGTCGGCGCGGACTGGCATTGCTGCAAGCCGCTGACACTGTATTCCTTCACATCGCCTTGCGCGAACGTGACGGTATTACCCTGAATAGTAGCCTGATCCGAGAACGACGCGAATTCCAGTGAAATCTTCTCGACTTCCTGCGTGCCCACCGGCGTATAGACATCGGTACGGGTCATCATGCCGTGTTCCAGCTTGTAGGTGGTGTGCAGCTTGATGCGCGCGTCCTTCACCGGTGAGCGCTTGCCCAGCTTGTCCAGTTCATCCTGGCGGTAGGTGATGGTGTAGCGTTCACCATCCTTGGCGGTCTTGATATCCTTCAGCCAGGCGGCGGCTATCAGCTGCGAGCCGTCGGCCATGGTGAACTTCGGCAGCAGCTGCGGATGCGCGCTGCCGCTGTCCGACACGCCAGACACGATGCCCTGCGCGAACGGCAGCGGATAGTAAGGGCTGTTGTCATGCTGGCTGATGCCACCGTTGATCATGTTCAGGCTGACCACGTGTTTGCCGTCGCGGAAAATCGCCAGCGCGCGGTCGTATTCGCCCTGCGCGAAGGTGGTCACGCTGAACTGCGGACGTGTCTTGTCCAGCCACGCCTGCAGATCGGCCTTCGGCTGCACGTCCTTGAAGCCGGCCTCGTTCCACATCTCGTTGGTGGACAGCAGCTGGTGCAGCAGCGAGAAGTTCTCGCCGAGGATGCGGTGCTTGCCGCGATAGGTATCGGTGCGGCGGCCCTTGCCCCACATGTCCAGCGAATGCATGGACGGGTCGTACCAGAAGTCCATGTAGCGCGCCGCCACGCGCGACGAGAAGGCGTAGGCGTACTGCTTCTCTTCCGGCGTCAGCACGTTGAGGTAGGCTGACACCGACAGGATTTCCACCAACGCCGTCTCGCCATACGGTCCCAGGCTGCGGCCGAAGCTGAAGCCATCACCGGCGGTGTTGGAGACGTTCAGCGCGATATCGGCCGCCTTGCGCAGCAGGCCTTTCAGTTCGTCGGTCGGCTGCAGGCCGGTTTCCAGGAAGCGCTCGCAGATCTCGGCGATCAGCAGAATGCTGTAACGGTCGAAGCGACCTTCGCCGTCGGTCTCGTCGGAGAAGCCGAACTTGCCGGAGTAGGTCTTGTAATGCGTGAGCATTTTCTCCAGCAGTACCTTGCCGGCGCTGTCGTCCTCCCAGCCCATCAGCATGCGCAGGCGCGCGATGCTGAAGGCGACGCCGTAGTAATTGGTCGGCAGCGAGATCAGATCCCACTGCGGTGTGACGAAGGTGCGCCAGTCCAGCTGCTTGCGCAGCTTCTCCAGCGTGGCCGGGCTGACGGCGCGTTCCAGCAGGCCGGCCTGCTTCAGCTTCACCAGCGTGCCGATGTAGTAGTAGATGCCCCAGGTGTGGTTGTCCATGCCGACCGTCATGTCGGCGATGTCGCGGTAATCCTTCAGCTTCTGCTCCAGCGTCGGATCGTCCTTCGGCGTGTTGAGCAGCACATGGCCCAGGCCCGCCGCCACTTTCCCCGGCAGGAATTTGTCGCCGCTCTTGAACGGCGAGGTGCCGTCCATGACGATGCCCTCTTTTTCCGTCGCCAGCTTCTTGAAGAAGTAGTCCAGCTGCTTGTATGCGTTGTCCTGCACGATGCGGTTCATCGGCGTGGTCGCCAGCGGCGGCACGTAGTTGGCGGGGGTGACCTGGGCGGGAATCTGGGCGATAACGGCGGAGGCGGGAGCGAAGGCCAGCAGCACCGCCAGCGCGGTGGAATTCAAGGATGTCATTTGGTGTCTCAATTTTTATGGAAAACGTTTTACGGATGGTATGTGATTTTTTTGCCGAGGTAAAGCGTGGACTGATGCAACGAAGTTAAACGATTAGATTGACCTCAGAACGAAAATGGTTATACTTGCGATTAAACGTTTAACCAACAAGCCAAACACAGACCAAAAACATGACCACTACTTCAAGCGCAAAACCTTTCAAACGCATCCTGCTGACCGGCGCCGGCGGCGGCCTGGGAACCATACTGCGCGAGAGCGCCAAGGCCTGGGCGGATGTCGTCCGCCTGAATGACGTCAAGGATCTGGGCCCCGCGCGCAAAGGCGAGGAAATCGTTATCGGCGACCTGGCCGACCGCGACAAGGTCATGGCCATGATGGAAGGCGTGGACGCCGTGCTGCACTTCGGCGGCATTTCGGTGGAAGACAAGTTCGAACCGATCATGAACGCCAACATCCTCGGCCTGCACCACCTGTACGAGGCGATCCACAAGTGCGGCGTCAGGCGCGTGATCTACGCCAGCTCCAGCCACGTGGTGGGCTACTACAAGACCACCGACCTGGTGGACGCCAGCATGCCGCTGCGCCCGGACGGTTTCTACGGCGTGTCGAAAGCCTTCGGCGAAGCGCTGTCGCGCTACTACTACGACCGCTTCGGCACCGAAACCGTGTGCCTGCGCATCGGCTCCTCGTTCCCGGAACCGAAGAATCCGCGCATGATGGTCACCTACCTGGCCTACGACGACCTGGTGGAACTGATCCGCTGCTCGCTGTTCACGCCGCGCGTCGGTCACACCATCACCTTCGGCACCTCGGACAACGCCGTCAAATGGTGGGACAACAAGCACGCCTCGCACCTGGGCTACGTGCCGCAGCACAGCTCCGCCGACTACGCAAACAACTTCCCCGACAGCGCCGACTACCCGGCTGCCGGCGATGCGCCAACGATTTACCAGGGCGGGCCGTTCGTGACGGCCGGCCCGATCTACAAATAAAAAAATACATAGCCATCACGGAGACAAACCGCATGACCTCATCGCATCTGCGTATTGCAGTACTGGCCGCCGTGGCGGCCATGTGCCACGCCATTCCCGCCCATGCCGCCGACACGCCCGCCGTGCAGGCGGCTGCGCCGTCGGCCGCCATCAATCCCAAGGCCGTGCTGTCCACCATGGAGCGCGTGGCCGACTGGCAGCTGGCCAATCCCAGCAAGCACCGCCCGGACGACTGGACGCAGGCGGTGGGCTACAACGGCATCATGGCGCTGGCGAACATCTCCGGCAGCAGCAAATACCGCGATGCGATGATCGCCATGGGTGAAAAGAACAACTGGAACCTCGGCCCGAACCACTACCACGCGGACGACCATATCGTCGGCCAGACCTACGCCGAGCTGTATCTGCAAACGCACGATCCGAAGATGATCGCGCCGATGCGCGCCAGCTTCGACGACATCCTGGCCAACCGCCGCAACGGCACGCTGGAATTCACCGTCAAGGGCAACCAGGACCGCTGGTCGTGGTGCGACGCGCTGTACATGGCGCCGCCGGCCTGGCTGCGTCTGTGGGCCATCACCGGCGACCAGCGCTACCTGGACTTCGCCATCAGCGAATGGTGGGTGACCTCCGACTACCTGTACGACAAGGAAGAACACCTGTACTTCCGCGACTCCAACTACTTCGACAAGCGCGAAGCCAACGGCAAGAAGGTCTACTGGGGACGCGGCAACGGCTGGGTGATGGGCGGTCTGGTACGCGTGCTGCAATACCTGCCGGAGAATCATCCGGAACGCGCGCGCTTCGTGCAGCAGTACAAGGACATGGCGGCCAAGCTGCTCACGCTGCAGCAGCCGGACGGCCTGTGGCGCGCCAGCCTGCTCGATCCCGACACCTATCCGATGAAGGAGTCGAGCGGCTCGGCGCTGTACGCCTACGCCTTCGCCTGGGGCGTCAACCAGGGACTGCTGGACGCCAGGTCCTTCAAACCCGCGGTGCAGAAGGCGTGGACCGCGCTGGTGGCCAACGTCCAGCCGGACGGCAAGCTGACGCACGTGCAGCCTATCGGCCTGGCGCCGAAAGTCTTCGATGACAATCTGACCGAAGTCTATGGCGTCGGCGGCTTCCTGCTGGCCGGCAGCGAGGTGTATCGCATGGCGGTGCTGGAAAAGACCAAACCGCAAACGGTCAGCGTGGCCAATCCGACCGGCGGCGTGCGCGGCGACGAGCTGGCCGAAGCCACCATCGGCAAAGGCATCAGCAAGCCGGTGGTGATGGACGCCGCCACCTCGGCCATTCTCAACTCGCAGGTGATCGGCAAGCAGATCGTGTTCCCGGTCAACCTGGCGGCCGGCGAAACGCGGCGCTACCTGGTGCTGCCGGCCGAGCGCCTGGCCGTCGTGCCGCCGGCCGACGTCAAGACGCATGCGCGCTTCGTGCCGGAACGCCTGGACGATTTCGCCTGGGAGAGCGACCGCACCGCGCACCGTGTGTACGGCCCCGCCATCATCAACGATCCGAAGGAACACCTGATCAGCAGCGGCGTGGACGTGTGGGTCAAGAAGGTGCGCACGCCGGTGGTCGACAAATGGTACAAGCGCGGCGAGTATCACCACGACATCGGCGAAGGCCTGGACTTCTATGACGTGGGCCAGAGCCGCGGCTGCGGCGGCACCTCCATCATCGTCGACGGCAAGCTGCATAACTCGTCCAACTTCAAGCGCTGGAAGGTGCTGGCCGACGGCCCGCTGCGCTCCGTGTTCGAACTGACCTACGGCGACTGGGATGCCGGCAACGGCAGCAAGGTTTCCGAGGTGAAGCGCTTCTCGATCGACGCCGGCTCCAACATGACGCGCGTCGAGACCCGCTTCAAAACCACGCAGCCACTGACGGTCGGCGTCGGCATCGTCCAGCGCGACGGCGACGGCCACTACGTCACGCAGCCGGCGGAAGGCTGGTCCGCCTACTGGCAGCCGCCGCACGGCGACGACGGCAGCATCGGCTGCGGCGTGGTGCTGCCGGCCGGCGTCAGCGGCACGGCGCTGATCGACAAGCAGCAGTTCACCGCCGGCCAGGCGCAGCCGGGCAATCCCTTCGTCTACTACTTCGGCGCCGGCTGGAGCAAGAGCGGCGACTTTGCCGACGCCGCCGCCTGGGATGCCTATGTCCGCAGCTACGCGCAAAAGCTGAAAGCGCCGCTCAACGTCACCACGCAGTAACCGCCCCGCCGGCCGTCCACCAGACGCCGGCGGATTTTTTCAACCCCGCAATGGAAGCGCTACCACAATCTAGTTGAAGTACCAAAATCAAAAACTATAGGAGATACCACATGCACTCGCACCAACCAAAACTGCGGCTCATCACGGCCGCTGTTGCACTCACGCTGCTGGGCGGCGCTGCGGTCGCGCAGGAAGCGGACAACGGCAAGCTCGAATCCGTCATCGTCACCGCCAACAAGCGCGCGCAGAATCTGCAGGACGTGCCCGCATCCATCACTGTGCTGAACGACGCCGTCCTGCAACGCGCCAACGTGCGCGACCTGGAAGACATTCCGTCGCTGTCGCCGGCGCTGACGCTGTCCTACGGCACCCAGCCGGGCAACTTCAGCATCAATATGCGCGGCATCGGCACCTTCTCGCTGGGCATCGGCGTCGAGGCCGACGTGGCGGTCATCGTCGACGACGTGCCGCTGGGCATGCAGGCCGGCGCCTTCAAGGACCTGGCCGACGTCGGCCGCATCGAGGTACTGAAAGGTCCGCAAAGCACGCTGTTCGGCAAGAGCTCGATTGCCGGTGCGATCAACATCACCACCAAGCCGATCGGCGGACCGTGGAAGACCAACGCCACCACCTACGTCACCAATGACGACGAATGGCGCGTCGGCGTCAGCACCGGCGGTTCGGTGTCCGACACCTTGCGCGTGCGCCTGGCCGCCAGCAAGACCAACTTCGATGGCACGCTCAACAACCTGACCACCGGCAAAAAGCTCAACGGCAGCAAGGGCGACAACATCAGCGGCAAGCTCGAATGGCAACCGCTGGAGGAACTGACCCTGACGCTGACGCCGCACTACAACCGCACCGAAAAATTCTGCTGCTCGACCGCCTTCACCTCGATGTCGCCGGGCGCACTGTACCGCAATGCGCCGCAGCTGCCGCCGTCGGTGGTGCTGTCCGGCATCACCATCAGCCCGGACAACCGCGACGTGCGCAACGACTACCCGACCGGCGGCAAGTTCCACGACGTCGGCACCGGCGTCAAGCTGGACTGGGCCTTCGACGACAAGAGCCCGCTGGCCGGCCACACGCTGAGCTCGATCTCGTCGTACAGCAAGTACCATATGGACGACTACCAGGACAACGACAACACCGACGTCGATATCCTGCCGTTCCTGCTGCTGCCGAACGGCCAGCCGACCGGCATGCACGGCGGCCTGTACCAGTACGGCTTCTTCGACGTCAAATCGACCACCCAGGAATTCCGCCTGACCTCGCCGGACAAGGGTGCGGTGCGCTACGTGGCCGGTCTGTGGTACGGCAAGAACGACCTGACGCGCGAGCTGACCAAGGCGCCGCTGATCCAGGCCTACGGCACCGCCTATGGCGCCGACGCCTGGAACACCAGCAAGGCCATCTACGGCCAGGGCTCGTGGGACTTCCGTCCGGACACCAGCCTGATCCTCGGCGCCCGCTACAACGACGAAGACACCGGCTACAATTTCCGCCGCTACACGGTGCCGCCGCAGGTGCACGCGACGACCGAGTTCTACACCAAGTCCGACACCGACAAGAGCAGCACCTACAAGCTGGGCCTGGAACACCGCCTGAGCAAGGACGGCATGGTGTACGCGATGGCGTCGACCGGCCACAAGGGCAAGGCCTACGACCTGACCTCCGGCTTCACCGCCGCCACCGCCGCCCTGCCTGCCGTGGCGCCGGAAACCGCCAAGAGCTACGAGCTGGGCTGGAAGCAAAGCCTGTGGGACAACCGCGCGATGTTCAGCGTGGCGCTGTTCCGGACGAACTTCAAGCACTTCCAGCAATCGTCGAGCTTCTTTGACGACGACGGCACCTTCCGCACCGGCCTGAACAGCATCGGCGGCCTGCGCACCCAGGGTCTGGAAGTCGAAGGCAACGTCCGCGTGACGCGCGAACTGCAGCTGAACGGCAGCTTCGCTTATACGGAAGCCACGATCCAGTCGTTCGAGAACGGCCCGTGCTACAACGTCATCAATGCTGCCGGCACCGCCGGCGTGCCGGGACCGGGCTGCGCGCAGAATCCCAAGTTCAACAACACCTTCGTGCAGAACCTGGCCGGCAAGACCTTGCCGAATGCGCCCAAGGTCAAGATCAACCTGGGCGGCCAATATGACCTGATGCTGCCGTCGTACAGCTTCAACGGCTTCATCGCCGGTTCGACGCGCTACCAGAGCCGCACGCAGTTCTCGCTGAACCAGGATCCGGGCACCATCCAGGGCGCCTACAGCATCACCAACCTGAGTTTCGGCGTCAAGGACAAGCAGGACCGCTACAAGGTCAGCTTCCTGGTCAACAACCTGTTCGACAAGCGCTACGCGACGGGCCTGAACAACGCCATCGCCAACGGCACCTGGAGCCCGAAAGCGCCGAACACGCCGGTGGCGGTCAACACCACCGAATGGATGCCGCCGCGCGACTTCCAACGCTACTTCGGCGCCCGCCTCGACGTCACCTTCTAAATATCCGGGGTCAGTTCTGCCAATCGCACACGAGCTCATGTACCAATGGCAGAACTGACCCCGGTTTGAGGAGCATCTCCCTCGCGACTCCGCTCCAGCGGTCGCTATTTGGCCCTCGCAGCTTGCTGCGGGGGCTTTTTTTCATTCAGCCTTAAGGAAGGCTCGATTACGCTTGCGTCACATTGGCAAAATTGTGTGTCCGGCATGGTAAGCTTCGACCCCGGCACCCTGCTTGCCGTTCCTTTTTCTCAATCTTCCACGTGTAAATACTTAATTCATGGACATCGTACTCGCGCTGAAAGCCCTCATCATGGGCCTGGTTGAAGGTTTTACGGAGTTTTTGCCGATTTCCTCCACAGGTCACCTGATCCTGACTGAGCACCTGCTGGGTTTCCACGGCATGGAAGAAAAAATGAAAGTGTTCGAGATCGTCATCCAGGCCGGCGCCATGCTGGCCGTGATCTGGGAGTTCCGCGCCCGCATCATCGCCGTGCTGACCGGCCTCGGTGATCCGCGCCAGCAACGCTTCGCCACCAATGTGGTGATCGCCTTCATCCCGGCCGCCGTGCTCGGCGTGCTGTTCGACAAGGCCATCAAGCGCGTGCTGTTCGCGCCGGTGCCGGTGGCGCTGGCCTTCATCATCGGCGGCTTCGTCATCCTGTGGGTGGAAAAGCGCGCCAAGGACCGGCCGTCGTCGGCCCGCATCACCTCGGTCGACGACCTCAAGCCGCTGGACGCGCTGAAAATCGGCATCGCCCAGGCCTTCGCCCTGATTCCCGGCACCAGCCGCTCCGGCGCCACCATCATGGGCAGCATGATCTTCGGCCTGTCGCGCCAGGTCGCCACCGAGTTCTCGTTCTTCCTGGCGATTCCGACCCTGATGGGCGCCACCATCTACTCGCTGTACAAGGAACGCGCGCTGCTGTCGGCCGCCGACCTGCCGCTGTTTACCATCGGCACCGTGTCGGCGTTCATCTCGGCTTTCCTGTGCGTGCGCTGGCTGCTGCGCTATATCAGCTCGCACACCTTTACGGTATTTGCGTGGTATCGCATCGCTTTTGGCCTGCTGGTGCTCGTGACCGCGTATACTGGCGCCATCGTCTGGGCCGAATAACACTTTTCCGTAAAGCAGTAGCAGTATCATGATTCATCAGGACAACAACGAACGCGCACTCCATTTGCTGCAAACTGTGTTTGGCTATCCGGCCTTCCGCGGACAGCAGGGGGAGATTGTCGGCCATGTCGCCGGCGGCGGGGACGCGCTGGTCCTGATGCCCACCGGCGGCGGCAAGTCGCTGTGCTACCAGATCCCGGCGCTGCTGCGCGACGGCGTCGGCGTGGTGGTGTCGCCGCTGATCGCGCTGATGCAGGACCAGGTCGACGCGCTGGAGGAAGTCGGCGTGCGCGCGGCCTTCCTGAATTCCACCCAGACCTACGAAGAGGCCAGCCGCATCGAGCGCCTGGTGCGCACCGGCGAGATCGACCTGGTCTACGTCGCGCCCGAGCGCTTGATGACGGAACGCTGCCTGAACCTGTTCCAGAACTCGAACATCGCGCTGTTCGCCATCGACGAGGCGCACTGCGTGTCGCAATGGGGCCATGACTTCCGGCCCGAGTACATCAAGCTGTCGATCCTGCACGAGCAGTTCCCCAACGTGCCGCGCATCGCGCTGACCGCCACCGCCGATCCGCAGACCCGCGCCGAAATCGTCCACCGTTTGCAACTGGAAGACGCGGCGCAATTCGTCTCCTCCTTCGACCGTCCCAACATCCGCTATTCGATCGTGGAAAAGGGCAATGGCCGCAAGCAGCTGCTGGACTTCATCACCGCCGAACATGGCGGCGACTGCGGCATCGTCTACTGCCTGTCGCGCAAGAAGGTCGAGGAGACCGCCGAATTCCTCAACGAGAACGGCGTGCGCGCGCTGGCCTACCACGCAGGCATGGATCACGCCAAGCGCGCGGCCAACCAGGCCAGGTTCCTGCGCGAAGAAAACATCGTCATGTGCGCCACCATCGCCTTCGGCATGGGCATCGACAAGCCGGACGTACGCTTCGTCTGCCACCTGGATCTGCCGAAAAGTATCGAAGGCTACTACCAGGAGACTGGCCGCGCCGGTCGTGACGGCGGCCCGGCCGACGCCTGGATGGCCTACGGCCTGCAGGACGTGGTGCTGCAACGGCGGATGATCGACGAATCCGAGGCCGACGAAACCTTCAAGCGCGTCTTGGGCAACAAGCTCGATGCGATGCTGGGCCTGTGCGAGACCCTGAGCTGCCGGCGCGTGCGCCTGCTGGACTACTTCGGCGAGCAGGCCGGCCCGTGCGGCAATTGCGATACCTGTCTGATTCCGCCGGTGTCCTTCGACGGCACGGTGCCGGTGCAGAAGATTCTGTCGACCGTGTACCGCGTCGACCAGCGCTTCGCCGCCGGCCACGTGATCGACGTGCTGCGCGGGCAGGAGACGGAACGGATCAAGACCTGGCACCACGATTCCCTGTCGGTGTTCGGCATCGGCGCCGACCGCAGCGAACAGGAATGGCGCGCCATCCTGCGCCAGGTGATCGCGCTCGGCCTGCTGACGGTCGACCATGAACAATACAGCTCGCTGAAACTGACCGACGCCGCGCGTCCGGTGCTCAAGGGCGGCCAGAAGGTGCAGCTGCGCCAGTACCAGAAACCGGTCAAGGCCAAGCCGAGCCGTGCCGCCAAGGGTTATGTGGAAAGCGATCTGTCGGGCGAGGAGCAGCGCATCTTCGACCGCCTGCGCTCCTGGCGCATGGGCACGGCGCGCGAACACAATGTCGCCGCCTACATCATCTTCAACGACGCCACGCTGCGTGAAATCGCCAAGGCCCGCCCGACGGCGCTGGACGACCTGCGCGGCATCTCCGGCGTCGGCGAGAAAAAACTCGCCTCCTACGGCGACGAAATCGTCAACCTGATCAGCGAGCTGGAATAGTCAGCGGCAAGCAATGGCAACGCTGCGCGCGCCAGCCTTGCTGCTTGGCGAGTAAGTGATTGAGCAAGCCGAATAGGCCGACAGCATTTGTTTAGCCAACGTGACCTGCCCCGCAGCACCGCCATAGCCGCAAACCAGCCACAGTCCGTCATTGGAAAATTCATCGGCTTCAAAACGCCAGGTTTCAACTGATTTTCTACCCTTGACGCTAACGGACCACGGTTTAAGATCGGCCCGTTTCTCCGGGGGCCGTTATTGAAGCCAGCAGAACTCAGTCGAAAGTCTCCCGACGCCTGGGCGGCCCATCCCTCAGGCGGCACAACTTGCATCGACTCCGCCCGCACAATCTCTGGACAGGAGAGCTGCATCAGCTCCCCGGCGCGCGCCTGCGACAAAAGCCCAATGCCGGCCAAGATATAACACGGTGTTTTCTTCATGATCAGTGCTCAATGACGAAGAAGGCATCGGCGTTATTGCTGGGATTCTTAAACGTTCCATCTTTACTTTTCCCGCGTGACGCCAGGAAGCGCTCAGAGATGTGCAATTTGTTGGCCCCCTTCCATTGGTCCATGACGTAAAAGCCATTCATCCCTTGCCGCACAAAGAAAGCCGCGTGATTTCCATGTTTATCGCTCATTGCTGAGATGATGGATTTGATCGGCCGCAGGATCTTTGTAAGACTAGGCAGCCACGATGCTGCGGTAGCGGCTTGGCGGGGCGCCGACGGCGTCGCGGAAGCGGTGGCTGAAGTGGCTCAGGTCCGCGTAGCCGCAGGCGTCGGCGATTTTCTGCAAGGGCTGGTCGCTGGTTTTCAGCAGCGTGCGTGCGCGTTCGATGCGGCGCGCGGCGATCCACGCCGAGGGCGGCATGCCGAACGATACCTTGAACATCCGCACCAGGTGGTACTCCGACAAACACGCCAGCTCCGCCAGCATGCCCAGCGTGATGCCGCGCGCCAGATGCGCTTCGATGTAATCGGCCAGCTTGCGCCGCACCGCCGGCGCCAGGCCGCCGCGCACCCGGCCCTGATGCTGCGGCACCGACTGCGCGTGCAGCAGATGACTCAGCGCGTCGTGCGTGATCTCGTTGGCCCGCAGCTGCGCGTCCGCGCCTTCCCACGACATGCCGGCCAGCGACGCGCACAGGTGGCCGATGCGCTCATGTTCAAAGTAGGTGCGGTCGGACAGCGTCAGCTCGCGCGGCTCGCGGTCCAGCTCCACCACGGCGCGGCGCGTGAAATGCTCGGGCAAAAAGTAAACGTGCATGAAGTGCATGGCGCCGCGCACCGTCCAGCTGGACTCGTGCCAATCCGGCAAGGTGCACAGGCGTTTCGGCGCGCCGTACAGGCCGGGCAGTTCGGAGCGCTCGGTGCGGTGACCGCCGTCAAGATAATAGGACAAGGTATGGTGGCCCGGCCGGTTGTAGCTGGTTTCCGCCACCGGCGTGTCGCGCCGCCAGATGGCCACCGCCAGCTCGTCGCCCAGCCAGGCGAAGCGCTCCAGCTGTGCATCGGTCTCCGACATGGTCTTGAAGACGGAATGCGACAACTCCCCGTCCGGCAAGGAGGACAGCAGCGTGGCAGGCAGGTTGTGGGCGCGGGAAGACATGGATAAAGTCTAGCACGGCGCCTGCCGCGCTGCCGGCCGCCGCCGCGATATGCGCAATTTCAGACAAGTCGCCGCGCCGCGCGGACGGCATGCTGGCGGCATGAATATCTTCCTCTACCTCCTCACCGTTCTGATCTGGGGCACCACCTGGATCGCCATCAGCTTTCAACTGGGCGTGGTTCCCGCGCCCGTGTCGATCGCTTACCGCTTCTGGATCGCCGCCGCCGTGCTGTTGGCCTTCCTGCTGATCTCGCGCAAGCCATGGTGGCCGCCGCGCAAAGCCTGGCCCTACCTGTTCGCCCAGGGCATCGCGCTGTTCTGCGTGAACTTCCTGTGCTTTTACTACGCCAGCCAGTGGATCACCAGCGGCCTCGAAGCCGTGGTGTTCTCCACCGCGCCGCTGTGGAATGCCATCAACGGCCGCCTCTTCCTCGGCAAACCGATCAAGCCGCAGGTGATGGTCGGCGCGCTGTTCGGCCTGGGCGGCATCGTGCTGCTGTTCGCGCCGCAGATGGCCGGCCACTGGCACGACAGCCATACGCTGTGGGGCCTGGCGCTGACGCTGGGCGGTACCTTGTGCTTCTCATGTGGGAATCTGCTGTCGAGCCGCATGCAGGGCATGGGCCTGGGTCTGACGCCGTGGCTGACCAATACCTGGGCCATGCTGATCGGCTCCACCACGCTGGGCGTGGCCGCGCTGGCGCTGGGCATGCCGTTCGCGCTCGATCCGGCGCCGCGCTACCTGGGCGCCCTGCTGTACCTGGCGATACCGGGTTCGGTGATCGGCTTCACCGCGTATTTGATGCTGGTAGGCCGTATCGGTCCGGACCGCGCGGCCTATTCCACGGTACTGTTCCCCATCGTGGCGCTGACTATTTCGACCGTCTACGAAGGCTATCACTGGACAGCGCCGGCCCTGGCGGGCCTGGCGCTGGTCCTGGCGGGCAACCTGCTGGCGTTCCTGCCGCCGTTGCGCCTTACTGCACCGAGATCAGCTCGATAGTGAAGACCATGCCCGAGTTGCCAGGGATGGCGCCGGAACCGGTCGAACCATAGGCCAGCGTCGACGGCATGGTCACATTGCGCTTGCCGCCCACCTTCATGCCGGTCACGCCCTGGTCGAAGCCGGAAATCACCTGGCCGCTACCCAGCTTGAACGAGAAGTTGGTGGTCGCGGTGGTGTTGGTGTCGACCAAGATGCCCTTGTGGTCAGTGGCGACGCTGCTGTACAGGTAAGCGCTGTATTTGACGTTGGCGGTGGCGCCGGTGGTGGCAGTGGCGCCGGTGCCGACCACGGTATCGGCAACGCCGAAGGCCGGTGCTTCGGCCAGCGCCTGCACGTCCGTCAGCTGCACATCGAACACCATGCCCGAGTTAGGCGGCACCGTGGTCGAACCGGTCGAGCCCAGCGCCAGGCTGGCTGGAATGATCAGCGTACGCTGGCCGCCGATCTTCATGCCGGTCACGCCCTGGTCCAAACCCTTCAGCACCACGCCGGAACCCAGCGTGAACACGTACGGCGTCGCGCTGGTCAGGTTGTTGTCGATCTTGGCGCCCTTGTGGTCCGCCGCGGAAGCGCTGTACAGCCAGGCAGAGTAGCGGATGCCGACGATATTGGTGGCGTTGGCCAGCGTGCCCGTGCCCACCACGCTGTCAGTCTGGCTGAAGCTGCTCGGGTTATCGGCAGGCGTGGTGACGCTGCCGTTGGAACCGGAGCCGGAACCGCCTCCGCCGCCGCAAGCGGTAAGCGTCGACAAAACAACACAGGCGGCGATCAGAGACGACTTCAATTTCATGGCGCGTTTATCCTTGTAAGGTGGCAAAATATCAAGACGCCAGACAATACCGCAAGGAAAGTAAAAGCGCGCTGAAAATTTGTAATCGTTTGTATCTTGGTATCTTGGAGAGTCGCATGACCAGAATCGGCAGTTTTGTAGCATTCACCCTGATGCTGTCGGCCGCACACGCTGCCGACAAACCGGCCGACACGGTCTATCGCAACGGCTACGTCTACACGGTGGACGCCAGGGACAGCGTGCAGCAGGCGCTGGCAGTGCGCGGCGGCCGCATCGTCTACGTCGGCGACAACGACGGCGCCAAGGCCCTCACCGGCAAGAAGACCGAGGTGATCGACCTGCAGGGCCGCATGCTGATGCCCGGCCTGATCGACGGCCACATGCATCCGCAATCGGGCGGCAGCCGCCTGCTCAACTGCAGCCTGAATTATGAATCGCTGACGATGCCGCAGTTCCAGTCGCGCATCCAGGCCTGCATCGACCGCGACAAAAAATCCGGCGCCGACCGCTGGCTGGTGGTGGTCAACTGGTTCCAGCAGGGGATGCTGCCGGACGGCGTGGAAACCACCGCCGGCATGCTGGACGTGCTCAAGACCGACCGGCCGATCATCGTCCGTTCGTCCTTCGGCCACTCGTCGCTGCTGAACTCCAAAGGCGTCAAGGTAGCGAAGGTGGAACGCGACACGCCCGATCCCGCCGGCGGCAAGATCACCCGCGACGACAAGGGCAACGCCACCGGCCTGCTGGAAGACGCCGCGCAGGACATGGCGATGAACCTGCTGCCGCCGCTGACGGTGGCCGAGAACCTGGCCGCCTCCAAGGCCGCATTGGCGGCGATGCGCCAGCAAGGCATCACCAGCTTCCTCGACGCCTACACCGATCCGGAAACCATGACCGCCTTCACCGACCTGCAAAAGCAGGGCAAGCTGACGGCGCGCGCGCACTTCGCGGTGCTGATCGACCTCGATAAAGGCGCGACGCCGCAAAGCGCGGTGGCGGAACTGCTCAAGCAGCAGAAGCAGTTCGACCAGGGACCGACCAGGGTGGCGCCATCGATGCAGGTGCGGCACGCCAAGCTGTTCATGGATGGCGTGATCTCGGCGCCCGCCTTCACCGGCGCCATGCTGGAACCCTACCTTGTCAACAAGGGCACGCCGGAGAAACCGGACTGGCAGCCTGGCGCCAGCACCGGCCCGGCCAGCTACTTCTCGCAGGATGCCTTGCGCACCACGCTCAAGGAACTGGCGCGCGCGCACATCGATCCGCACATCCACGTCGACGGCGACCGCGCCGTGCGCGAATCGCTGGACGCCATCGAAGCCCTGCGCGCCACGCCGGAAGGCAAGCGCGTACGCCCGGCGCTGGCGCACGACGAAATCGTCGATCCCGCCGACTATCCGCGCTTCGCCAGGCTGGATGTGACGCCGGTGCTGTCCTTCCAGTGGGGTAAACCGGCGCCCGACACACTGGGCGCGTTGAAGGACTACATGGGACCGCAGCGCTACGCCACCGTCGAACCGCAGGCCTTGCTGCTCAACGCCGGCGCGCGCATCGCCTATGGCAGCGACTGGCCGGTCGATCCACTGGATGAATGGTTTGCGTTGAAGGTCGGCGTGACCCGCACCGCCGCGCCGGACGCCGGCAAGGAGTACGCCGGCCGCCTGACCGCGCAACCGGGCATGCCGCGCGCCGAGGTGCTGCGCGCCATCACGCTGAACGCCGCCTACACGCTGCGCCAGGAAACGCAAACCGGCTCGCTGGAAGTGGGCAAGCTGGCCGACATGATTGTTTTGGACCGCAACTTCTTCACCATACCGGCCGAGGACATCGCCAACATCAAGGTGCTGCAAACGGTGGTGGGCGGCAAAATCGTCTATCAGTCCAAGGGCATGCGGTAAGATGGCGGCCTTTGTTTAACTAAGCACGCCATGCAGCCCCTCATTTCCCTGCTGATCATCGTCGTCACGGCGGCGGTGGTCTATGCCATCATCAAGTCTAATCCGAACAAGCCGAAGGCCTTGCCGCTGCCGTCCGGCGTGCCGTATGAGCCGACGCTGCCGGACAGCGCGCCGGCGCTGCACTGGTCCGACGGCGGCCGCTTCATGGTGGAGGTGATGAACGAGTCGCGCTACCAGCCGACGCTGCGCGCGCTGGCCGGCGGGCATGGCGACAACGCCGCCGCCGCACCCTACGTGGCGACGCTGATGCCGGATGACCGCAACGCCTACGAGAACGAGGCGGTCGCCGTCTTCATTGAAGGCCGCATGGTGGGCTATCTGTCGCAGAAGGCGTCCGTCAAGTTCCGCGAACTGCTGCGCAAGAAGGAAGCCGCCGGCCAGTTGAGCACCGTCGACGCGCAGGTACGCGGCGGCGCGCTGTGGCAGGGCAAGCGCCTGTCGTATGTGGTGGTGCTGGACGTGGAGCCGCTGGAAAAATGAAGATGCTCGCGGCCGCGCTGATCTCGCTCACTGCGGCGGCTGCCGAGCCGCCGCTGATCGTGCATTACAACGACCGCGAGCCACATCACTACACGAAGCAAGGCATGCCGCAGGGCGACGCCATCACCAAGGTGACTGCCGCGCTGAAGGCGGCCAACATTCCGTATGAGTTGCGCAACACCCCGGCCAAGCGCCAGCTGGTGCTGCTGAAGGCGAACGAGCAGCCGGCCTGCATGCTGGCCTGGGTTGACCTGCCGGGGCGTGAACGTATGGGAAAATTCTCGGAAGTGATCTACGACGACCGCCGCCTGTGGTGCACCATGGCGACGCCGGATGAGACGATGAAGCGCCTGAACGGGGTACTGCGCAAATAACACCCCAAGAGGCGGCTTCGGTTTTGCTTTTCTGGGAGGCACGCGGAAACCGTTCAGCCCCGCACTGCGGCGCACAGGGGTCTGACCCCGTACGGGGTCAGACCCCAACCTCTGGGGTAAGCGCCAACTACTTCTTGGTGAAGACCAGATCCCACACGCCATGGCCCAGCTTCAGGCCGCGGTTTTCAAACTTGGTCAGCGGACGATAGGCCGGCTGCGGCGCGTAGCCTTCGGCGGTATTCTGCAAGCCCTCTTCCGCGCTCAGCACTTCCAGCATCTGCACCGCGTAGTCTTCCCAGTCGGTGGCCAGATGGAGGTAACCGCCCACTTCCAGCTTCTGCACCAGGTGCTTGACGAACGGCGACTGGATCAGACGGCGCTTGTTGTGGCGCGCCTTGTGCCACGGGTCCGGGAAGTAGATATGCACGCCATGCAGCGAGCCATCCGGAATCATGTGGTTCAGCACTTCCACCGCATCGTGCTGGATCGCCTTCAGATTGGTCAGCGCCTGCTCGCCGATCAGCTTCAGCAGACTGCCCACACCCGGCGTATGCACTTCCACGCCGATGAAATCCTTCTCCGGCATCACGCCGGCGATGTGCGCCGTGGTGCCGCCCATGCCGAAGCCGATTTCCAGCACCACCGGCGCCTTGCGGCCGAAGGTCTGTTCATAGTCCAGCGGCGCCTTGCTGTACTCGATCAGGAACTTCGGACCCAGCTCTTCCAGCGAGCGCGCCTGCGCGGTCGACAGGCGTCCCGCGCGGGTGACGAAGCTGCGAATGCGGTGTTCGGTCGGGTCGTACAGCATCGGCCGTGCTTGGCCGTCTTTAGGCGTATCGGAAGACATGAGTGGAATCGGCGTTAATTTATTTGAGGCGGCATTATATCAGGCTTGCCGGCGCGCTTTTTCAAATCGATTGACACTCACAGGCAGTTGAGGTCTAATCATCACATGAGGCGTGAAATCGTTTTCAAACGTAGCTATGTCCTCCCTTCCGCCCCTGTTAATCCATTAAAACGATAAAGACAATGACCGATTTCACGCAATTCCCACCCTCGTTTACCTGGGGCGTTGCCACCAGTGCATTCCAGATTGAAGGCGGCGCCACCGCCGACGGCAAGGGCCCATCGATCTGGGACACCTTCAGCCACACGCCCGGCAAAGTCATCGACGGCACCAACGGCGACGTCGCCTGCGACCACTACCACCGCTACCCGGAAGACGTGGCCATCATGGCCAGCCTGGGCGTGGACGCCTACCGCTTCTCGATGGCCTGGGCGCGCGTGCAGCCGCAAGGCAAAGGCGCGTGGAACGAAGCCGGCTGGGATTTCTACGACCGCCTGCTGAAGGAACTGGAAAGCAAAAACATCGCCGCCCACATCACGCTGTACCACTGGGACCTGCCGCAAGGCCTGCAGGACGAAGGCGGCTGGCTGAACCGCGACACCGCCTACCACTTCGCCGAATACGCGGCGGAAGTGGCGCGCCGCTTCGGCAATCGCGTGAAAACGATTGCAACGCACAATGAACCGTGGTGCACCGCCAATCTGGGCTACGGCAACGCGCAGTTCGCGCCGGGCGTGGCGGACCTGAAACAGTCGATCCAGGTCTCGCACCACCTGGTGCTGTCGCACGGCCTGGCGATGAGCGCCATGCGCAAGGTCGGCAGCACGGCCCAGCTGGGCATTGTGCTGAACCAGTGGACCGCCGATCCGGCCACCGACAGCGCCGCCGACAAGGCCGCCGCCGAATTCGAATATTCGCGCTCGGTCGAATGGTTCATGGATCCTATCTTCAAGGGCAAATACCCGGCACTGGCGCTCAAGGTCCACGGCGACAACGCGCCGGTGGTGCAGGACGACGACCTGGAAATCGCTCACCAGAAGATCGACTTCCTCGGCGTGAACTACTACTTCCGCGCCTTCTGCTCGACCGAAACGCCGCCGCGCCAGCCGGAGTGCAAACTGGGCAAGACCGACATGGGCTGGGAAATCTTCCCGGACGGCCTGACCGAACTGCTGCTCAAGCTGCACGCCGACTACGAACTGCCGCCGATCTACATCACCGAAAACGGCATGGCCAATCCGGACACCATCGTCAACGGCGAAGTCCCGGACGAAGCGCGCATCGATTTCGTCAAGCGCCACCTGAAGGCGCTGAACGACGCCCGCCTGCAGGGCGTGAACATCCAGGGCTACTTCCTGTGGAGCCTGCTGGACAACTTTGAATGGAACTCGGGCTACGCCAAGCGTTTCGGCATCGTCCACGTCGACTACGAAACCCAGCAGCGCACGCCGAAGCACAGCGCGCTGTGGTATCGCGACTACCTGATCCAACAGCGTCCGCAAAAGAGCGCGCACGCCGCCTGAGCAACACAACCGTAGTACCGCCGCCGGCCTTCGGGCCGGCGGTTCCCGTTTTGAAGAATGGCCGAAGAGCCAGTGCTACACTCCACCGAGAACAACGAGGACGACACTATGAGTACCGCACCTTCCGCCCTGCCGAAAGAGCCGCAGGCCGCCGCACCGGACACGGCGCCAACCGCCGCCCCCCCATCGCTGTTCCGCGCCATGTTCGCGCGCGGCACGCCGATGCTGTGGGTGCCGAGCGGTTACTTCGCCATGGCCCTGACCTACATGATGCTCACCAGCGTGACGTCGATCATGTTCAAGAACCTCGGCATGGACAACGGCCAGGCCGCGCAATACGCCAGCTACCTGATCCTGGCCTACACCATCAAGCCGCTGTTCGCGCCCTTCGTTGAAATGTACCGCACCAAGAAGTTCTTCGTGCTGTGCGCGCAGCTGATCGTCGGCATCGGCTTTGCGGCCGTGGCGCTGGCCATGTCGCTGCCGGATTACATGGTCATCATGGTGTTCCTGTTCGGCATACTGTCGCTGGTCGGCGCGACGCAGGACATCGCCTCCGACGGCGTCTACGTCACCTCGCTCGACACCAAGACCCAGTCGCTGTTCTGCGGCATCCAGAGCCTCAGCTGGAACGTCGGCCCCATCGTCGCCTCGGGTGGCATGGTGTACCTGAGCGGCTGGCTGCACACCCACTACTTCCACCACCAGGCCGGCACCTTCGGTCCGGAGTGGATCGATTCGTGGCGCATCATCTTCTTCATCGTCGCCGGCATCACCATCGTCACCGCGCTGTGGCATATGCGCGTGATGCCCGACGGCGCCAAGGCGGAAAACGCGCCATCGTCGGTGGCCGAAGCGGCCTACATCCTCAAGGACTCCTTCGCCACCTTCTTCCAGAAGCGCGACGTGTGGCTGATGGTGGGCTTCGCCTTCATCTTCCGCTTCAGTATCGGCCTGCTGGAAAAGATCGGACCGTTCTTCATGGTCGATCCGGTGACGCAGGGCGGCCTCGGTCTGTCGAACGAGATGCTGGGCCTGATCTACGGCACCTACGGCCTGATCGCCGTGCTGCTGGGCTCCCTGCTGGGCGGGATCTTCGTGGCCCGCCGCGGCCTGCAGAAAACCCTGTTCACGCTGTGCTGCGCTGTCAACATCCCGAACGTCACCTTCCTGCTGATGAGCATGTACCAGCCGGATAACCTGCTGATCATTTCCGCCGGCGTGGCGGTCGAGAAGTTCTTCTACGGCTTCGGCTCGGTGGGCTTCATGATCTACCTGATGCAGCAACTGGCGCCAGGCAAATACACCACCACCCACTACGCCTTCGGCACCGGCCTGATGGGCCTGTGCATGATGGTGACCGGCGTGATCAGCGGCCACCTGCAGCAGGCGCTGGGCTATGTACACTACTTCTGGCTGGTGATGGCGGCCACCATTCCATCGTTCCTGGTCACGTGGTTCGCACCGTTCCACCATAAGGAGTAACGGGAAACCAGGCCGCGCGCAGGCGCATGAAGGGCTGCTCGACCAGCTGGTACAGCAGCCATCCGCCGCCGACGCCGGCCAGCATCACCAGCGCGATGCCCGGCGCCGCATGACGGTCCAGCGGCATCGCCTCGCCGACGATCTTGAACAGCGGCTTGTGCGCCAGGTAGACCGCGTACGACCACAAGGCCAGGCTCTCCGCACCCGGCACCCGCACACGCGCCAGCAGCGAGGCAGGGCTCAGCGCCGCCAGCAGCAGCAAGGCGAAACTCAACGCCAGCAGCGTAAAGCCGAACGCCGTCATCACAAACGACTCATCGTAGAAGCGCGCCAGCAGCACGCCGCACAACACCAGTCCCGCCGCAAGCAGCAGATTGCCGTGCCGCAGAATGCGGTCGTACAGCGGCCGGTGGAAATTCTTCAGCATCGCAATCGCCACGCCGGGCAGCAGCTCGTCGAAGCGCGCAAAGCTGGCGTAGTACACCTCCTGCGAAAACGGCTGCAGCCCCTTGGACCACGCCAGCGCACGGAAGGTCACCGCGCACGCCACGGCCAGCGCCATCGCCAGCCATCCCCAGCGCGGACGGCGCAGCAGCAGAACCGCCAGCGGCAGCACCAGGTAGAACTGCTCCTCGATGCACAGCGACCACGCATGCGTGAAGGTCTGGCCGTATTCCAGGCCGAAGTTCTGCGTGAAGGTCAGGAAGCGCCACAGCGGCGCGGTGGCGCTGCCGCCCAGCGCCGCCGGAAACAGGAAGTACACCGCCAGCACCACGTAATAGTTGGGCAGCGTGCGCAGCAGGCGGCGGCCGAAGAAGGTCGACAGCGGCATGCGCTGCGACAGGATCTGATTGCCGATCAGGTAGCCGCTCAGCACGAAGAACAGGTCCACGCCCGCCCAGCCAATGCGCCCTGCCGCGCCGAAATCGCTGCCGCCGGCCACCACGCCGTAGTGGTACATCAGCACCAACACAATGGCTGCGGCGCGCAGGGTATCCAGTCCGTGTATCCTCATCGTCTTCCTTCATGCATGTGAAAACGCGATTCTGCCGTCGCCGCCCGCCGTTGCGGAACGCGTGGGACGAAATCCCGGTTCCATGTGACGCAGCCCGGCGGAGGCGCGAATCGCCCCTGCTATACTCGCGCCGATGAGCACCCCGTCCAACGCCAACCTCGAAACGGCGCGCGCCGCGCCATGGGCCGCGCCGCGTCCGCGATGGACCGCCGCGCTGCAAACGGTGGCGCTGAACGCGCTGGCCTGGGCAACGATCAGCGCGGCCGGCGCTTACGGCGCGGCCAACGCGTCCAGCTTCCTGCGGCTATGGCAGCAATGGTGCATCGACTACGTGCCAATGATGCTGCTCAGTTCCATCCTGTGCCTGGCGCTGCTGCGCCGGCCGACGCTGTTCGAACCGTGGCGCAACGTGGCCGGCTTCTTCATCGTGGTGATGGTGCTGTTCCAGCCGCTGCAATGGCTGTACGTGGACTGGGTCCACAACGGCGACGGCCCCAACCTGCAAAGCATCTACCAGACGCGCCTGCGGATGCGCCGTTTCAGCTGGTTCGTCACCGGCGCCACCTATGCCATCATTGTCGCCATCGGCAACTGGCGCCTGGCGCGCGCACGCGAACAGGCCTTGCAGCGCACGCACACGCAGAACCTGGAACTGTCGCTGGCACTGGAGCAGCAACGCATGCTGGCGCTGCGCGCGCAGCTGGAGCCGCACTTCATCTTCAACGCACTGAACGCCATCAGCGCGCTGGTGCGCGACGGCGACAAGGCCGTGTCGCTGCAAGGCATCAGCCGCCTGAGCGACCTGCTGCGCTACGCCCTGTCGGCCAGCCTGCGCGACGCCGTGCGCCTCGGCGAAGAACTGCAATTCGTCCACGACTACACCGACCTGCAACGCCTGCGCTACGGCCTGCGTTTGCAGATCCAGATCGACTGCGACGACACCGGGCTGCACGAAGTTCCGTGCCCGCCGCTGCTGCTGCAACCGCTGATCGAAAACGCGCTGCGCCACGACCTCGATTGCCACGATGGCCGCAGCGATATCCGCGTCCACGTCACGCGTCTGGCGTCCGAACTGCTGATCACCGTTTCCAATCCCCTGAGTGCGCAGGCGCCGCCCAATCCCGGCACCGGCCTTGGGCTGAAGAACACGCGCGAGCGGCTGCTGATGTTAGATCCGGCCGCCTCGCTGCACGCCGAAAAGCGCGGCGACCGCTTTTACGCGGAAATCCGCCTGCCGCTGGGAGAGTGGGATTGACCGCCTACCTCATCGTCGACGACGAAGCACCGGGCCGCGCCAACCTGCGCCTGGCGCTGCAAGCCGTTCCGGGCTGGCGGCTGCTGGCCGAATGCGACAGCGCCGCCGCCGCCCGCGGCGCGCTGGCGCAATCGCCGGCCGACGTGGTGTTCCTCGATATCCAGATGCCGCGCGAAAGCGGACTGGAACTGGCGCGTGAACTGAGCCGCCTGCCGCAGCCGCCGCTGATCATCTTCGTCACTGCCTACAACACCCACGCGGTGGACGCGTTCGAAGTGCACGCGCTGGACTACCTGCTCAAGCCCATCGACGACCGCCGGCTGGCGCAGGCCATCGACCGCGCCAACGCCATGCTGGCCTCGCGCCACGGCGAAGCATACCGCGCCGCGCTGCACGGCTACGCCACCGCCAGCCATACACAGTACATGGACAGCTTCAGCGTGCGTTCGGTCGGATACATAGAGCAGATCCTCGTGCGCGACGTGCTGTGGCTGCAGGCGGCGGGAAATTACGTGGAGTTGCATCTGGCGGCGCGCACGGTGCTGCACCGGGTGCCGCTGAGCCGCGTGGAACAGCTGCTGCGGCCGGAAGAATTCCTGCGGGTGCACCGCACCGCCATCGTGCGCCGCGACCAGGTCCGGCGCCTGGCGGTGGTGGGAGACGGCCGTTACCAGCTGACGCTGGCCTGTGGCGCGCAACTGCCTGCCAGCGCACGCTACGTACAGGAACTGAAGGCCAGCCTAGGCGTCGCCGGTCAGTGAGCGCAGGTCTTCCTCGCGCACGCGGCGCTCGGGCGACAGCACGCGGGCGATCACTTGCGGATTCAGACCCATGTTTTGCAGCAACTCCAACGCACCGGGGGTGCCGATGTCGCGC
Source organism: Duganella aquatilis (assembly GCF_009674565.1). Classification (GTDB taxonomy): domain Bacteria; phylum Pseudomonadota; class Gammaproteobacteria; order Burkholderiales; family Burkholderiaceae_D; genus Rugamonas; species Rugamonas aquatilis. Next base: position 20,073 of record NZ_WKJL01000014.1, on the reverse strand, counting down.
TGCACCTGCAACGCCTGCCGCACGATGAAATCATACGAATGCCAGCCCGTGGTGTCCGACGTTTGCGGCCTTGCCTGTCGCCTGTCGCGCTCCGGTATCATGATGGCCTCCTGATTGGGAATCCATATAGATTAACGCAAGACGCCGCCGCGTGGGCGTTCGGTACACTTATTCTTTCGACGGGTCGTAGGACAACTGCACCCGGTAACCTTCCGGTGCAATCGAGGTATCAAAAGGATAGTTAGCGAGGTTCTGCTGATCCAGCATGCCGACCCTGACCAGGATGGTGTGCGGCTGCTCCTTGACGCGCCCTTCCAGCAGATTGACGGCGGCATTGATGGCCACGCGCGCCTGGCTCACGCCCTTGGTGTCGGCCGCCGCATAGATTTCCTTCGCGCGTATCAGCTGCGCGATTTCGCTGGTCAAGTCGAACGCCACCACGCGGATCTTGTCGTCCAGTTTCGCCGTCTTGATGGGCGCCAGCGCCGCCGGCGCGCAGCCGGTGCAGCCAAGGATGTAGTCGAGCCGCGCGCCATGCCTGGCGAGAATGCGCCCGGTCAGCTGCGTTTGCAGCCCGCGCTCGCTGTCGCCGTAGCGGATATCGAGAATGTTGACTTCAATCGGCGCCTCCTGCGCCGCGATGCGCGCGCCGTCCACTTCGCCCTTGACCCAGCCGGCGCCCATGGGACCGGGCAGCAAGGCGATGTTGATGGTCTTCAGGCCGCGCTGCTGCGCGTCGCGGATCGCCCAGCGCATCGCCTCCGCGCCCATGCTGCGCAGCGACGTGGTCACCTTCAGGTTGAGGTCATCGCTGCGGCTGTCGTTGGCCAGCTCCAGCACCTGGATGCCCGCCGCCCGCGCCTTGGCGATGGCGCTGTTGGTGGCCGTCATGCTGATCGGCGAGATCACGATGGCGTCATATTTGGCGGCGATGGCCTCTTCGATTTTTTGCAACTGGCCATGCAGGTCGTCGTAGCCGGCGGCCGGCAGGATATCGACCGCCACGCCCAGCCGCTTCGCCTCGCTGATGACGCCATAGGCGCAGCCGCTCCAATATGGATCCTTGGTGTGCGGGAACAGGAAGGCGATGCGCCAATGCTTGCTGGCGTGGGCGGCCGGGCCGTACACGCCTTGCACCACGCGGCCGCTGGCCAGCGCGTCGTCGGCGGTGCCGTTGGCCTGCAGCGGGCGGAAGATGGAACTGATGGGTATCGGCGCGAACTTCGCGGCGGCCTGCTGCGCCATCGCCGGCGCCGCGCCCAGCGCCAGCGCCGCGCAGATGGCCAGGTTAAGGAAGTGTTTCGTCATCATGGTTTATCACGTTTATCGGTGCAGGCGCCGGACGGCCGGGCGCTGGCGTCGCCCGAAGGCACCAGCACGCCGTTGCGGGCGCCGAGCCGCGCCAGTTCACCGGAACGAACCATTTCGGTGAACAGTGCGTTATAGCGCGCGCGGACGGCGGAGAATTTAGGGCTGCGCGGGAAGGCCAGGTAGCCGTCCAGCTGCGTGATGTCGGGGCACAGCACCGTCAGCGCGCGCTCCAGGTGCAGGCCGCCGATCAGTTCCGTGCTGTTGCGCTGATTGGTAGCCAGCAGGTCGACGCGGCCGAGCGCCAGCATCTGTACGCCGTTTTCCAGTTGCGGCACTTCGCTGATGTCCAGCAGCGGGCGGACCTGGTCGAACTGCGCGCCATAGTGCCAGCCGCGCACGGCGGCGATGCGGCGGTTCTTCAGCGCGGCCAGGTCGCCCTGCCATGGCGGGTTGCTGTCGCTGCGCGCGTAGAACACCATGCGGTCGCGGTAAAACGGATGATCCATGAAGGCGAACAGCTTGAGACGCTCCGGCGATTTATACGGGCCGACCAGGATGTCGGCCTGGGCCCGTTCCACCATCGCCAGCGCGCGCGGCCAGGGATAGAGCTTGAAGCGCACCGAGTCGCCGGCGCGCGCGGCCAGCGTGCGCAGCACGTCCACGCCCAGTCCGTGCCACTGGCCGTCCGCGCCCTGCTCGAAGATGTGGCTGAAGGTCGTACCCACCGCCAGCCGCTCGGCCGCATGGACCGGCGCCGACGCCAGCGCCAGCAGAAGAAAGATCGTCTTTCGCATATGGCTGGATACTAGCACGAGCTAAGGCAAGTGCCGATGCAGGAATGCCACGGTGGCATCGACCGTCGGCTGCAGCCATGGATCGAACAGCCAGAATGAGTGCGGCGTATCCGGCAGGACCACCTTGTCGCTGGCGACGCCGACGGCGGCCATCTTCGCCATCATCTCCTCGCGGCCGGCCGAGAAGCGCGGCTGCGCGCTGCCGATGAACAGGATGGGCGGCATGCCGGCGCGCACATGGCGGATCGGCGACGCTTCGCGCCACAGCGCCGCCGTCTCGGCATAGCGGCCGCCGAACCAGGCGCCGGCCGACGAGGGATTCTTCTTCGGATCGTCCTCGTACTTGAGCGCCAGTTCGCTGGTGAAGTCGGACAGGCCGTCGATATTGACGATGGCCTTGACGTCATCGCCGGCCGTGACGCCGGCCAGGCTGGCGATCTGGCCGCCGGCCGAGCCGCCCGCCAGCGCGATGCGGTTCGGGTCCAGCCCGAATTCCGCCGCATGCGCGCGCACCCAGCGCACGGCCGCCAGCACATCCTGCACCGCCGCCGGATAGCGCGCCTCGCCGGACAGGCGATAGCTGACCGTCACCGCCGCGTAGCCGTGCTGCGTGAGGCGCAGCGCCATCGGCACGAATTCCGAGCGGAAGCCGGCCTTCCAGCCGCCGCCGTGCACGAACACCACCACCGGCAGCCGGTCGCCGGCGGGGCGGTACAGATCCAGCTTGAGGCAGCGCGCGCCGTACTGCGCGTAGGTCTGGTCGGCGCTCTTGCGCACGCCGGCCGGCAGCGCGTCGCCGGCGATGCGGATGGCGGGATAGTCGCGCACCAGCTTGTCATAAGTATGCGGGGCATCGTAAGTATTGGACGGATCGGGCGACGGCTCCACACAAGGGGGTGCGGCCACCAGGGCAGCGGCAAGCAAAACACTCAGGACAGGCATCAACACCTCGGCGTCAACAATACAGTCCCAAAGTATAACCCCGACCGAAAGGGTCTGACCCCGTACGGGGTCAGACCCTGGCCGCAGCGATGTGCGGGTCTCGCACAAAAAAACCCCTCGGCCGGTGAAGGCGCGAGGGGTTGTAAAACCACAGACAACACTGGACTACATGAAAAACTCGGTGCTTAGAACGAGCGGCCCACGTTGATGCCGAAGGTACGCGGCGGCAGGTACTGCGCCTGCCACGGACCGTTGGCGTTCATGGCGCTGGTCTTGATCTTGCCGTCTTCGACGTTGCGGACGAAGGCGTCGAAGTACCACTTGGCGGCCGCGTCGTAACGCAAACCGATATCGGTACGGTTGTAGGCTTTCTGACGATCCGGCTCACCCAGGTTGAACACGCTCAGCCAGCTGGCGGTTTCGTAGTGGGTGCTGATGCGCGGGATCAGCGTGCCATCGGCCAGCTCGAAGCTGTGCTGGTACTGCAGCTGCATGGCGAATTTCGGCGCGTGCGGCATGTCGTTGCCGGTCACGTCCAGGCAGGTGCTGATGCCAGGGATCGAGCAGGCCGGCAGCACGTAGTCGTTACTGCCGCCGATCAGTTTCTTCAGCTTGGCGTGGGTGTAGGCGGCGGTGAACTGCACGCGGTCGTCCGGCGTGATCTTGGCGGCGATCTCGGTTTCCAGGCCCCAGACATTGGCGCCTTCGGCGTTGTTGGTGGCCAGGCCGCGGGTGCCGTCAGGATTGGTGACCGGCGCGCTGAACTGGAAGCCCTTGAACTTCTCGTAATACGCCGAGTTGTTCATGCGGACTTTGCCGCCCAGGAAGGTCGACTTGGAGCCGACTTCGTAGTTGGTCAGGGTCTCCGAACCGTAAGGACGGCCGCCGTCCTGCAGGCCGCCGGACTTGTAGCCGGTCGATACCGACGCGAACACCATATTGTTCTTGTCGATGTCGTAGCTGACGCGGCCCAGGCCGGTCAGCTTGTGGTCCTTGTAGACGCCGTCGTTGTTCTGGTAGGTGGTGAAGCCGTTGCCCGGCGCCAGCGGATTCATCGAAGGATTCACCGGCACTTGCGGCGCGCTCAGGTCGCTCCAGCCATTGTTGGTGCCGCCAATGTTCTTGCGCTTGTCGGAGGTGTAGCGGAAGCCGCCGGTCAGGTGCCATGCGTCGGCGATGTTCCAGGTGGCCTGGCCGAAGGCGGCGGTCGAATCGACGGTTTCCTTCGGCTGGATGAAGGAACCCTGCCAGCTGACGGTGCCCTGCTCGGTGCCGTTCATGATCGGGATGTCGAAGCGGATGCTGTTGTCTTCGTTGGCGTAGTACAGGCCCAGCAGCCAATCGACTTCACGTTTGCCGGTCGACATGAATTCCAGCTCATGGCTGTAGTTCTTGTATTTCGAACCGACGGTGTTGTTGGCCTGATAGCCGGCGCTGGCGCTGCTGGTGGCGGTGGTGAAGCTGGTGGCCGGGTTGGCGCCGCCGTCCTGGTCGAAGGTCGACGAACCGTTGAAGCGCGAATAGCCGGCGATGTAGGCCATGGCGATGTCCGGATTGATCTGCCAGTCGACGCGGCTGCGCACCGAGTTCGATTCGCGGTCCACGCTTGGCGCGGTATCCACCAGCGCCGACCAGAAGTCCTGGCCTGGGCGCTGCTGTTGCAGCAGGTTGATGCTCGGGGTGCCGCGGTCGATGTAGTGCTCGTACGAGATGTTCCACTTCAGGTCAGCCGACGGCTGCCACAGGAAGCTCAGGCGCGCCGCGCTCTGGTCCTGGGCGCTGTACTTCTTACCCATGCGCACGTAGTTGTTCGGGTTGATCGGCTGGAAGGCGATCGGATTGGTCGGGTGCGCCGTGTTCCAGGCAGCGATCACCGGTGCGGCGGCAGCCTGCTGCGCCGCCAGCGATGGGATCTCCGGCGCCTGGAAGTCGACGTAGCCGTCGTGCTGCTCGTGCACCACCGAGACGCGCATCGCCATCGTGCTGTTGATCGGGATGTTCATCGCGCCGCGCGCGCCGATGCGGGCGTAGTTGCCGTAGCCCAGCTCGAAGTTGCCGGCGTTGCTGCCGATTTCCGGCTTCACGGTCTGCATGTTGACCGCGCCGACGGTGGAGTTACGGCCCCACAGCGTGCCTTGCGGGCCGCGCAGCACTTCAATCGCGTCCAGGTCGAACAGCAGCGCGGTCGCGCCTTCCGGACGCGGCGAGTAGACGCCGTCCACGAACGACGCCACTTCCGGGTCGGCGTATTCGGTCTTGGCGGAGTCGTTGCCGATGCCGCGCATGGTCATGGTGATGACGCCGTGGTCGCCCTGGCCGGTGGCCGAGAAGCCCGGCACCAGGTTGACGACGTCCTGGATGGTCTGGACGTGATTGTCGTCCAGCGCGGCGGAATTCAGCGCGGTCACCGCAACCGGGGTTTTTTGCAGCGAGGTGGTGCGCTTGGTCGCGGTCACGAACACTTCGGTGATCTTGCCGTTGTCGGCGGGTGCGGCGGCCTGCTCGGCTGCCGGCGCGGCCTGGGCGGCTTGCGCATCGGCGGCTTCGGCGGCATAAACGGTGGTGGCGCCGGCCATCAGGGCGAGAATGGCGAGCGAAATAGGGGTGAGCAGACGCTTCCCGGATTGCGGTACGTGCAAGTTCATAAGTCTCCTTTTGCGGAGCGATCGCCAGGGGGAGTGGCGGTGCTACCATTTATCGTGGAAAACGATTTCAAGTTGTTTGAAATCGATTTCAATTTTTCTGAAATCGTTTTCTGTATTTGTGAAATCGATTTCATGGTACATAATCCCGGTTGTAGATGTCAATTTAAAAATTGTAGCAGCGTTGTATCACTCGCGCAGTCGGCCATGCGCCAGAGTGACAGTGCTGACTTGCCCAGTGACACAGGAGACAGAATCGCGATGAAAACGTTACCAAAAAATGGCGTCAAACAGGTCTTGATCGTCGGCGGCGGCACCGCCGGGTGGCTGACTGCCTGTTTTTTAGCCAAACAACTGGGCGCCGGCGCGGACGCCGACAGCGTCCGCATCACCCTGGTGGAATCCAGGGAAATCGGCATCATCGGCGTTGGCGAGGGCACTTTCCCCTCGATCCGCGGCACCCTGGCCACCATCGGCATCGACGAGGCGCGCTTCATCCGCGAATGCAACGGCACCTTCAAGCAGGGCATCCGCTTCAACCACTGGGTGCGCGAACCGGGCGCCGAGGGCGCCGACCACTACTTCCATCCATTCAGCCTGCCGAGCCAGCGCCCCGGCGGCCCGGAACTGCTGCCCTACTGGCTGCAAGGCGCGGCCGGCCCCGGCGTGGCGTTTGCCGCCGCCGCGACCATGCAGAAAACCGTGGCCGACGCCTCACGCGCGCCGAAGCGTCCGGGCGATCCCGATTTCACCGGACCGCTGAACTACGCCTACCACTTCGACGCCGGCAAGTTCGCCGCCCTGCTCTGCACCCATGCGCAATCGCTGGGCGTGCAGCATGTGCAGGCCACGGTGGAGCGGGTGGCGCTGGATGACGACGGCGCCATCGGCGCGGTGCACACCAGGGAAGCGGGCGTGCTGACGGCCGACCTGTACATCGACTGCACCGGCTTCCGCGCGGCGCTGATCGGCGAGGCGCTGGGCACCAGCTTCCGCAACATCAACGACGTGCTGTTCGTCGACCGCGCGCTGGCCATGCAGGTGCCCCATGAACGGCCGGACGCGCCGATCGCCTCCTACACCATCGCCACCGCGCACGAGGCGGGATGGACCTGGGACATCGGCCTGCACCAGCGGCGCGGCATCGGCTACGTCTATTCCAGCCGCCACACCGACGACACGCGCGCCGAGGAAATCCTGCGCGGCTACATCGGCAAGCCGGCCGAGGGACTGAATCCGCGCCAGCTCAAGCTCAACGTCGGCTACCGCGAGCAGCACTGGGTGAAGAACTGCGTGGCGGTGGGCTTGTCGGGCGGCTTCCTGGAGCCGCTGGAATCGTCGGGCATCGGGCTGATTGAAACGGCGGCCTACCTGGTCAGCTACCTGTTCCCGCACGACGGCGACTTCGAACCGGTGGCCAAGGTGTACAACGAGATGATGAAGGCGCGCTACGAGCGCATCGTCGATTTCGTCAAGCTGCACTATTGCCTGACGCAGCGCAGGGACAACGCCTTCTGGATCGACAACGCGGACCCCGCCAGCATTCCGGATACGCTGCGGGACAAGCTGGCCATGTGGCGCAAGCGCGCGCCGCACCGCATGGACTTCGTGGTCGATTACGAGATGTATCCGCCATCGAGCTGGCAGTATGTGTTGTACGGGATGGAGTATCCGACGGCGTTGTATGCCAACGCCCGCACGCTGCCGCGCATGGAAGAGGCGCGCAAGGAGTTCGCCACGATCGCGCAGGTGTCGCAGCGCGCGCTGGCCGACCTGCCCGACCACCGCGCCATGGTGGAGCATCTGCTCAAGCGCGGCGAACGCAAGATCGCCTAGGCCGGTTTGGTCGTCGCGCCCAGCCGGGCGCTGGCGGCGATCAGCAGCATGAAGCAACCGAGGCCGCCGAAGGCCAGATTGAGGCTGGAAGCATGCGCCACAAAGCCGATCATCGCCGGTCCGGCCAGAATGCCGACATATCCCAGCGTGGTCACCGCGCCGATCGCCAGGCTGGCCGGCATCGCGCTCTGGTTGCCGGCCGCCGTGAACAGGATAGGCACCACGTTCGACGCGCCCAGGCCGATCAGCACAAAGCCCACCAGCGCCAGCGGCGCGGACGGCGCCAGCACCGACAGGAAGAAACCGGCCGCGCCGCACAAGCCGCCCACCAGCAGCACGCGCTTGCCGCCCAGCGCGCGCACCACGCGGTCGCCGGTCAGGCGGCCCAGCGTCATGGCGATGGCAAAGGCGGCGTAACCGAGGCCGCCCCGGCTGGCGTCCAGCCCCTGCTCGGTGGTCAACAGCAGCGCGCTCCAGTCGAGGATCGCGCCTTCGGCCAGGAAGGACAAGAAGCACAGCGCGCCGATGAAGATCACCGCGCCATGCGGCACCACGAACAGCGGCGCATCGCGCTCGGCCGCATCCGGCTCGCGCAGCAGGTACGGCGCGCTCAGGATCAGCGACACAGCCACCAGCGCCGAGATGACGGCGGCGGACGCGGTCGGCGTCATGCCGGCCCACAGCATCAGCGCCATCAGCCCCGCGCCGATAAAGCCGCCGACGCTGAACAGGCCGTGGAAGCCGGACATCAGCGAACCGCCGCTCTCGCGCTCGACGATCACCGCCTGCACATTCATCGCCACATCCAGCGTGCCGATCGAGGCGCCGACCGCAAACAGCGTCGCGCCCAGCAGCAGCGGCGTCGGCGCATACGCCAGAAACGGCACGAACAAACAGGTGAAGGCGCCGGAGATCAGCACCACCAGGCGGCAGCCATAGCGCGAGGTCAGCACGCCGGTGACCGGCATCGCCACCAGCGAACCGCCGCCCAGGCACAACAGCAGCAGGCCCAGTTCCGCTTCGCCCAGCGCCAGCCGCGCCTTGGCGAACGGCACCAGCGGCGCCCAGGCCGCCATGGCCAGGCCGGCGGCCAGAAAGGCGAGACGGGTAGATAAACGCTGCTGCGGGCCGACTTGATTCATGCGCGATCGCCTTCCATGGATGAGGCCCACAGTATAGTCAATCCGCACCAAGATGGCGCATATGTTGGAGCACGAACATACCACTGGCTGGGCGCAGCGCATGATGGCTTCACCAACAATAAGGAGCTACCATGCAAACACAACCTCTCAACGCCGGTGTCGCTGTCGCCACTACGGCAACCGGCGACGGCAACGCCTCCGGGGTCTCCTGGGGCGCCATCCTGGCCGGCGCCGCCGCTGCCGCCGCGCTGTCCTTCATCCTGCTGATCCTGGGCATGGGCCTGGGCCTGTCGTCGGTCTCGCCCTACCAGTACAACAGCACGCCGCTGGGCGCCGCCAGCATCGCGTGGATCGCCTTCATGCAGCTGGCCGCTTCCGGCATCGGCGGCTACATGGCCGGCCGCCTGCGCGTCAAGTGGGCCAGCATCCATGGCGATGAAGTCTACTTCCGCGACACCGCGCACGGCCTGCTGGCCTGGGCCGTGGCAACCCTGGTGACCGTGGCCGTGCTGGCCGGCGGCGCGCGCGCCGCACTGAGCGGCGCCATCGACACCGGTGCCGCCGTGGCGACCGCCGCCGCCCCTGCCGCCGGCGCCGCAGCCGCCAATGCCGGTGGCCGCGGCAACACCTACTTCGCCGACATGGTGCTGCGTTCGCCGAACGGCGACGTCGCCACCGAAGCGCAGCGCAACGAAATCAACCGCATCCTGCTGACCGACCTGGCCTCGGGCAAAATCAGCGGCGAAGACCGCGTCTACCTGGCGCAGCTGGTTGCCAAGCGCACCGGCATGACCCAGGCCGAAGCCGAACAGCGCGTCGACCTGATCTACGCACAGGCCACGCAAGCGGCCAACGAAGCCAAGGCCAAAGCCATGGCCGCCGCCGAGGAAGCCCGCAAGACCGCCGCCCACTCGGCGCTGTGGATGTTCGTCGCCCTGCTGCTGGGCGCCTTCATCGCCGCCATCTCCGCCATCGCCGGCGGCCGTAACCGCGATCACGCCCGCGTGCTGGTCGTTCAACGCACCATTTAAAACAAGGAGAACAATATGCGTTCGATCTTACTGCTGTTGCTGGGCATCCCCCTGCCGATCGTCATCCTGATCGCCCTGTTCGTGCGTTAAAGCTTGTCGGCGTCGATCACCGCCTGCGCAAAGGCCTGCGGGGCCTCCTGCGGCAGGTTGTGGCCGACGCCACCGGTAATCAGTTCGTGCCTGTATTTGCCGGTGAAGCGTTTCGCGTAAGCGGCCGGTTCCGGATGCGGCGCGCCGTTCGCATCGCCTTCCATGGTGATGGTCGGCACGCTGATGTTCGGAGACGTGGCCAGCTTCGCTTCCAGTGCCGCGTACTTCGCCTCCCCTTTCTCCAATCCCAGACGCCAGCGATAGTTGGATACCGTGACTGCGGCGTGGTCCGGGTTCTCCAGCGAGACCGCGCTGCGCGCATAGGTGGCGTCATCGAACTGCCACTGCGGCGACGCCAGCTTCCAGATCAATTTCGCGAACTCGCGGTGATTCTGTTCGTAGCCGATGCGGCCACGCTCGGTGGCGAAGTAGAACTGATACCACCACTGCAGTTCCGCCGCCGGCGGCAATGGCTGCCTGCTCGCCTCCTGGCTGCCGATCAGGTAACCGCTGACCGAAACCAGCGACTTCACGCGCTGCGGCCACAGGGCGGCGACGATGTCGGCGGTGCGCGCGCCCCAGTCGTAGCCGGCCAGCGTCGCCTTGTCGATCTTCAGCGCATCCATCAGCGCGATGACGTCCACCGCCAGCGCCGCCGGCTCGCCGTTGCGCACCGCCTGTGGATCGAGGAAGCGCGTGGTGCCGTAGCCGCGCAGGTGTGGCACGATGACGCGGTAGCCTTGCGCGGTCAGCTTCGGCACGACTTCGACGAAACTGTTTATATCGTATGGCCAGCCGTGCAGCAGGATCACCACCGGGCCGTTGGCCGGGCCTTCGTCGACATAGCCGACATTCAGCTCGCCGGCGTTGATCTGCCTGATGGTGGCGAAGGTGGCCGGTTCTGCGGCCCGGGCCTGGCCGGCCAGCGCGGCGACAGCGAAGGCGGTGGCGGCGACGATGTTGCGGTAAGCGGTTTTCATTATGCGTCCTCCAGGATAACGGTGGAAAGGCTGGCGCCATCATTGACGCCGGCGTCGAAAGAATACGGATCGACGCCATCGAGGCAGCCGATGTTCACGCGCCACAGCAAGGGATCTTTGCGCGTTTGATGGAAGGGATAAATCCCGCAGTGCTTGCAGAAGTAGTGTCTGGCGACGCGGGTGTTGAACTGGTAGAGGGTGAGCGCATCCTCGCCCTGGATGATCGTCAGACCGGCGGCCGGGAACAGCGGCGACATCAGCGCGCCCTTGCGGCGGCACAGGCTGCAGTTGCAGCGCGCGGCCGGCGTCAGCACGCTGCGCACTTCAAACTTCACCGCGCCGCAGTGACAGGAACCTTGGTGGACATCGTTGCTCATGATGCGCTCCCTTTTCCTCAGACCAGGTTGATCTGCACGTCGATATTGCCGCGCGAGAGCTTGGAGTACGGGCAGGCCTGGTGGGCGCCGTCGACGATGGCGCGGGCGGTGACGCTGTCCACGCCGGGCAGGCTGACGTTCAGGCGTGCAGCCAGGAAGTAGCCGCTGTCGTCGTTGTTCAGATCGACTTCGGCGTCGACCGCCAGGTCGGCAGGCAGCGTCACTTTCAGCGTGCCGGCCACCAGGCCCATGGCGCCGATGAAGCAGGCCGACCAGCCGGCGGCAAACAGCTGCTCGGGATTGGTGCCCTGGCCGACGCTGCCTGGCGAGGACAACTGGATATCCAGACGGCCGTCGCTGCTGCGCGCCGCGCCTTCACGGCCGCCGGTGGTGTGGGTTTTGCCGGTGTACAGAACTTTGCTCATGATGAATTCCTTTGCGTTGGTTAATTTAAATCGCATCCGATAGAAGCGCATGCGTTGCATATTAACAGCAAAATCCGCCATGTCAAGCAATTTCGATTAAATCGCATCCGATGTATAATCAACGCATCGACAAGGAGGTGCACCATGGGCAAACCGACCACCCCGCAGCTGGCCGACTTTCTGTGCTTTGCGGTTTATTCAGCCAACCTGGCCTACGGCAAGGCGTACAAACCGATCCTGGACAAGCTGGGGCTGACGTACACGCAGTACATCGCCATCATCGCCTTATGGGAAGAAGACAACCAGACCGTGAGCGGCCTGGGGGAGAAGCTGTTCCTGGAATCGAACACGCTGACGCCGATCCTGAAAAAGCTGGAAGCAATGGGCTACGTCCACCGCGCCCGCGACGCCGCCGACGAGCGCGTGGTTCGCGTCGGCCTGACCGCCGAAGGCCGCGCCCTGCGCGAAAGCGCCCTGCACATGAACCTGCGCGACGCCACCGGCCTGACCGCCGAAGAATTCCCGGTCCTGCAAAAAGCCGTCGTCAAACTGCGCAACAACCTGGTAAAGGCTGCGCCGGGCAAAGGTTAAGCAATACAGACTAGCAAAGCGACACCACGTTGCCCACCGAGCGGAGTGACTCCTGCGCAACTTGCGGCCCTAGCCTGGGGAAATCAGGTGCGACATGAACAAATTGAACATGGGGCATTCTTCGATGCCAAAGGCGCGATAATCCTGGCAAAACAAGGACTACAATCAAGTGTCGGTTTTACCTTAGTCGAACTTCAGAGAGTGAACGGCACCCTGTTCAGTCACAATCATCCCAGCGGACACTCATTCTCTGCTGGAGATATTGTACTGGGCAGTGAATGCAAACTGGTCGAATTACGCGCAGTAAGCCCAGACTGGCGGCACTTCATGCGATTTAAAAATGGCTGGCCTAGCCGGCCAGCCATCCTGTGGGAACAAAACGCGCTGAACCGCAAGCGAAAGCGGACGTAACACATGAGATCAGAGCCGGCCGCTTAGATCCACGATACGGGACTTGGGAAATCAGTCACAGGATCATGGCGCGGATCGCGGCCAAGTTTAATATCCTCTACCAACGGGAGCCCTCATGAACAACGATCGCTTCATGCATGACCTGGAAGACTATTTAACCAGTCAACGCATTCCAGCAGACTGTGAGGACTGTGTCGTGGTGCACACGCAGGGCCTATATGTATGGATGCGACCGGAGCAAGTCCGGCCAGATGAACTGATCTGCTTCTACGATGGGGATTACAGACAAGTGCTGTTGCCAACCGACCCTAGAATAAAAAGCAGGTTCCAATAAGATGAAGTGGAGCGGGTGAAGGGAATCGAACCCTCGTATGAAGCTTGGGAAGCTGCCGTTCTACCATTGAACTACACCCGCGTTGCGTGCATTCTACGCGGCTTTGCGCAAGCTTGACAACTTGCGCGGCCGGGCGGCGCTAGTGATCCGATTCGGCATCCGACCACAAGGCCATGTACTGGTCCGAGTGGTTCATCAGGCTTTTGTCCATGTCGGTGAAGCGGTCCTTGGGCGGCTGCAGCGGATGCGCATTGAAGCCGCTGTAGCCCAGCCCCATGCGGCCCTCCGCCAGCGAGAAACCGGTGAATTCCAGGATGGTCGGCATCAGGTCGAAGTGCAGCAGCTGCTGGCGGTTCGGCGCCGGCGCATCGGCCGAGATGAAGCTGTTGAAGATCGTGCGTTCGGGCAGCGCTTCCAGTTTCTCGGTCAGCGGATTCTTGCGCGACAGGTGGTCGCCGAGGATGACGATGTTGGTGTCTTCCAGGTAGCCGTTGTCCTTGGCGTAGCGTACAAAATCCGCCACCTCCGCCGCCGTGCACGAGATCACGCCATCGAAGCCGGCAAAGCCGCGCCGCGCGCAGCTGGCTGACAGGTGGCCTTCCGGTTCGTGCGTATCGACCGTCAGCAGCGTCAGGTTGAATTTCTGCTTGCTGGCCGACAAGTCGCGCAGCTTGGTCTTGGCGCGGCTGAACAGGTCGCCGTCATACAGGCCCCAGCCGTTCATCGCGCTTTCCGGCACGCCGCTCTTGATCCATTCCTCGCGGCCGTACACTTCGTGGTAGTGATGCTGGTTGAGGAACTTGTCCTTGCCGGCGAAGCTGGTCGAGGCGCCGCCCATGAAGACGTTGCGATAGCCCTGCTCGGCCAGCAGGTCCGGCAGGCAGACTGCGTTCTTCAGGAAGTTGTTGATCACCTGCCCCTGGGTGTTCGGATCGAACAGCGTCACGCGCTCCAGCGGCACGCCGCACTGCGTTGCGACGACGGCGGCGATGGTCCAGCCGGTGCCCGGCACCTGTTCATAGCTGGAAAAACTGGCGCCGTGCAGGTCGGTCAGCGGCGCCAGCAGATCGTGGCCGAACACCTTGCGCTCGGCGTAGCCCTGCTCCAGGCTTTCCACGTAAATCAGGATCAGGTTCTTCGGCTTCTGCGCCACCAGCGGCACCGAGCGCGGCGGCACGTAGTTGGCGGCGAAGTAGTCCGGGCCGAAGTCCGAGGTCAGGTATTTGAACGCGGACACGTCGCACATCCAGAACATGGTGGCGCTGAACACCAGCAACAGCGGGAACCATTTGTTCACGCGCGACAGGATGGCGCGGCAGCGCTGCGAGCGCCGCGCGACCACGCCGCGTCCGCGCCGCTCCATGTAGCACAGCAGCGCAAACAGGACCAAGGGCGCCAGCACGCACCAGCGGAAGAAGCGGTGCGTGACCGCCGGGTCCACCGTGTTCATCAGCTCGACGCCGAAATTCATGTGGTAGGTGATCTGTTCGATATCCGGCTTGCCGAACGAACGGTGCAGCCAGTAGCTGAAGCAGAACAGGAAGATGCCCAGCAAATACATGCTGCTGCGCATAAGGCGCGACCCGCTGGTCTTGACGGAAGGGAGAGCGATTTTCATGGGAAACACGGGGTCGTGGTGTTAAGCCATCATCCCAATTGTGTTTGTCTGAAAAATTGCTGGCAGATGCGGTTTTGTATCGTAGTGTGTTGCCCTGCTTACACAGATTTACTTCACAAAATTTCTGTAAATCCTGCACAATGTCCGGGCACTTCAGACCATAAAGGATGCTCCATGAAAGTAGTTGCATGTTTGAGCCTGGCGCTGGCTTTTGCTGCCCCGCTGGCCTTCGCCCAGGAAGCGGCGCCCACCGATCCGATCGCCGTGCTGGTCAAGCAGCTGGAACTGGAAAAATACAAGGCCACCATCAAGAGCCTGACCAAATTCGGCGACCGCCGCCAGGGCACGCAACGCAACCGCGACGCCCTCGACTGGATCGAGGCGCAGCTGAAGTCCTACGGCTGCACCAATACGGAACGCCTGCAATACCAGTTCACCCAGCCGGCGCCCGGCACGCCGGCGCCGCGCCGCGCGGCCGGCTTGCCAAGCGGCGGCGCCGGCGGCCCGCCAGGCCAGGGCGGCAGCACGCTGTTCGGCAACCGCATCCCCACCGGCGTCAATACCGACCCGATGCGCCAGCCGGACCAGCGCCTGCGCGCACTGAATGCGGAACAAACCCCGGTCGGCACCTCGCTGCGCGAAAACGTCTACTGCACCAAGGTCGGCCAGACCCATCCGGAAGAGATGTATATCGTCAGCGCCCACATGGACGGCATCGGCTTCGGCGAAGCGGCCAACGACGACGGCTCCGGCACCGCGCTGGTGATGGAGCTGGCGCGCATCTTCAGCATGCCGGGCGTGGAGACCGACCGTTCGATCCGCTTCATCCTGTGGAACAACGAGGAAACCGGCCTGAACGGCGCGGCCGCCTATGTCGAACAGCGCAAGGATTTGCAGGGCGTCGAAGCGCCTAAAGGCTCGGGCAAGTATCCGGAGCCGAAGTGGCTGGGCATGATCCAGCACGACATGATGATGTACGACCATGGCATGCCGATTCCGCAGCAGGACGCCAGCGGCAAGACCGTCTACGTATCGCCGCCCGAGCAGCGGCTGGAGGCCGACGTCAACATCGAGTACCAGTCGGTGTCGACGCAGGCCGAGGGATCGGCCAGGCTGGCCTGGGCCTTCCGCGCCGCCAACGACAAGTACGCCACCAACTACCCGGCCGCCGTCGGCTTCCACATGACCAACACGGATTCGACGCCGTTCATGAATCTGGTGCCGTCGATCTCGCTGCGCGAGAACGAGCGCGGCCAGCAGATCGGCGCCGGCTGGAATCCCAACTGGCACCAGCCGACCGACAACTATGACACCTATTCCGACAAGGACTTCCTGCTGGGCCTGAACGCGGCGCAGACCACCCTGTCGGGCGTGGCGCAACTGGCCGGCCTGCGCATCAAGGCAAAATGACGGCGTCCAACGACATGCTGGCGCAGGCCATCGCGCTGCATGCGCGCGGCGAGCTCGACGCCGCCGCCGCGCTGTACCTGCAGATCATCCGCGCCGAGCCGCAGCACTTCGACGCGCTGCACATGCTGGGCGTGTATTCGCTCCAGACCGGCAACCTGCCGTCCGCGCACAAGCTGATCCGGCAGGCCATCGCCATCCAGCCGCAGGACGCGCTGGCGCAGGTGCACCTGTCGGCGGTGTTGCAAAAGCTGGGCCGTCACGAGGAAGCGCTGCTGGCGATCCAGCAGGCGCTGGCGCTGGCGCCCGACCATCAACTGGCGCTGGAAAATGCCGCCGCGCTGCTGTCGGCCGATCTCAAGCGGCCGCAGGAAGCGCTGCCTTTGCTGGAACACGCGCTGCGCCTCAACCGCGACAACGCCACCGCATGGAATAACATGGGCTATGCGCTGGTCGAGCTGCGACGCGGCGACGAGGCGCTGCTGTGCCTGGAGCGCGCGCTGCAGCTGCAGCCCGATTCGGCGCTGGCCTGGTACAACCAGGGCAACGCGCTGCAGCTGCAAAATCGCCTCGGCGAAGCGCTGCGCAGCTACGACGCCGCGCTGGCGCTGCAGCCGGACATGATCGATGCGCACTTCGCGCAAAGCCTGTGCCGCCTGCTGGCGGGCGATTTCCAGCAGGGCCTGCCACAGTACGAATGGCGCTGCCGCAAGCCGGCCTTCCAGAGCCGGCACGCCGCGCAACCGCGCTGGCTGGGCGACACCCCGCTGGCCGGTCAGACGCTGCTGGTGGACGCCGAACAGGGCTTCGGCGACACCCTGCACATGGCGCGCTACCTGCCGCAGCTGGCGGCGCACGGCGCGCGCGTGATCCTGCGGGTGCAGCCGGCGCTGTTGCCGCTGCTGGCCGGCTCGCGCCACGCCGAGGTGCAGGCCGACACGACGCCGCTGCCGGCATACGACTGCCATATCCCCATGCTGAGTTTGCCGTTGGCCCTCGGCGCCATGCGCGGCAACCTTGCGGCCGACGCCCCCTACGTGCAGGCCGACGCCGCCCGCAGCGCGCAATGGCAGGCGCGGCTCGGCGCGCGCGCACGGCCGCGCGTCGGCCTGGCCTGGGCCGGCAATCCGAAACACGACAACGACCGCCAGCGCTCGATACCGCTGGCGCAACTGTGCCGCCTGCTGACGCCTGACCATGAGTTTATTTCGTTGCAGCGCGACCTACGCGCGGCGGAGCGGCTGCTGCTGGCACGCACGCCGGCGCTGCGCAGCCATGCCGATGCGCAGACCGACTTCGCCGAGACGGCCGCGCTGGTGGCGCAACTGGACCTGGTGATCTGCATCGATACCGCCATCGCCCATCTGGCCGGGGCCATGGGCAAGCCGGTGTGGCTGCTGCTGCCGTTCGCGCCAGACTGGCGCTGGATGCTGGAGCGGGAAGACAGCCCATGGTATCCCTCCATGCGGCTGTTCCGCCAGCGCCGCGACGGCGATTGGGACGAGGTCATGGACCGCGTCGCCGCAGCGCTGGCGCAATTGCGCTAGCTACGCCGCCGCCAGGTCCAGCGCCTGCAGCACGATGTCATGCAGCCGCTGGGCCGGCGGATGCAGTGCCGCCTCGGCGCGGTACAGGCGCAGGCCGATGTCGGGCAGCGGCGGCAACGCCGCCGTCTCCAGCAGGCGCAACGACGGCGGCAAGCCCACGGCGGTGCGCACCGTCACGCCCAGCCCCGCCGCCACCGCCGCCCACACGCCGGACAGGCCGGGACTGGTGAAGGCGATGCGCCACGGTATGCCGGCCTGGTCCAGCGCGTGGGTGGCGGCGCTGCGCATCACGCAGGGCGCATCCATCACCACCAACGGCAGCGGTTCCCGCACGCCGGCATGGGCCAGCGCCGGGGCCAGGCGCGCGTCGTCGGCGGCGCCGATCCAGCGCATGGCCAGGCGGCCCACGTCCACCGCGTGTGGCGTCGCCGCGCCGCCCTCCCACGCCAGCGCCAGGTCCAGGCGGCCGCTGTTCAGCAGCTCCATCAGTTCGGTATTGCGCGCCGCGCGCGCCTCGATGCGCACGCGCGGATGCACACGCACGAAGCGGCCCAGCACTTCGGTCAGCACGTGCTCGCCGAAGTCCTGCTGGATGCCGAGCCGCACGCTGCCCGCCAGGTCGGCGCCGCGCACGGCGGTGGCCGCTTCATCGTTGAGTTCCAGCAGCCGGCGCGCATAGCCGAGCAGCGATTCGCCGGCCGCCGTGGTGACCATGCCGCGCCCTTCTTTACGTAGCACCGGCGTGCCAAGCTGGTCCTCCAGCTTTTTCAGCTGCGCGCTGACGGCCGAGGTGGAGCGGCCCAGCTTATCGGCTGCCCGCGCGAAGCTGCCCATGTCGACGCCGGTGACGAAGGTGCGCAGCACGTCGAGGTCAAAGGTGATGCGCCGCATAATCATCCCATTTTATTGAACTGTTTATCAAAATATTCCTGATTTTCAGGATCAAATTAGCCCTGTATCTTGGTCCTGTCAATCACGAAAGGAGCAGCATCATGCCCATGAGCCGTATCTCTCTGCTGAAAGGCAAGTCGCCCGAGTATCTGCGTGCGCTGGCCGACAGCCTGCAACGCGCAATGGAGGAAGCCTTCAACGTGCCGAAGAATGACCGCTTCCAGCTCATCCACCAGCACGAGCCGCATGAAATGCTATTCGACCGCTCCTACGGCGGCGGCCCGCGTTCGGACGATTTCGTGCTGATCGCGATCACCACCGGCAAGCCGCGCAGCACCGAGGTCAAGCAGGCTTTCTACCGCCGGCTGGTGGCCGGGCTGGCCGAGTCGCCGGGTGTGCGGCCGGAGGACGTGATGGTGGTCGTCTCCACCGCCCAGGGCGATGAATGGTCGTTCGGCAGCGGCCTGCCCGCCGCCTCGCTGCTGGCGCCGCAGCCATGATCGCCATGCAGTACGGCTTCGTGCTGCCGGCCGACTACGACATGGCGGTGGTGCGCGAACGCATCGCCGCCAAGGGACCACTGCTGGACGACTTGCCGGGCCTGGTGTTCAAGGCCTACCTGCACGCGGAAACGCCGGCCAAGACCTATGCGCCGTTCTACCTGTGGCGCGATGAGGAGGCCATGCATGGCTTCCTCAACAGCCCGGCGTTCGCCGGCGTGGCGCGCGCTTTCGGCTGGCCGTCGGTGAAGACCTGGACGCCCTGGCATGCGACGGTGGGTCGCGAGGTGCGCTCGGCGCGTCTGGCGACGCGCAGCAGCGCGGCGATTGCGCCGTATGCGGCGCTGGCCGAACTGCGCGAACAGGAACAGGCATATGCGCGGCAGGCGCTGGCGCAAGGCGCGCTGGCGGTGGTGATCGGCTTCGAGCCGGTGACGTGGACCATCACGCGGCTGGCGCTGTGGCGCGACACGGCGGCCGGCGGCGCGCTGCCGGATGGCGCGGCGATGGACCGCTACCACGTCGGCCACGTCGGCCACGTCGGCCGCGTGTCCGCGCCCGCGGCGTGACGGCCGGCCTAGCGCAACAGCTGCAGCACCTGTTTCGGCAGCGCGTTGGCCTGGGCCACGATCGCCGCGCCGGCCTGGCTCAGCACATCGCTGCGCGTCAGCTGCGCTGTTTCGTTGGCGTAGTCGGTGTCCATGATGCGCGAGCGCGCCGCCGACAGATTGTCCGCCGTGTTGTCGGCGTTGCTGGCGGCCGCCGTCAGCCGGTTGCTGACCGCGCCCAGCTGGGCGCGGATGCCGTCCACCTCAGCCAGCTTGCCGTCGAGGTAATCCAGCGCGTCGCTGGCGCCGCTGTGGGTGGACAAGTCCATGGGCGGCTCGCCCGGCGAATAGACGTCCTGTAATTGCATGTCCGGCGGCCCGATCACCACCGCCGCCGTCGAACCGGCGGTCAGCCCGGCCTTGGCGGGATTGGCGCCGCCGATCCGCAAGCTGTGGCTGCCCGGACGCGGCGCCTCGGTGACGGTCAGCGTGCCCTTGTTGGCGCCCGGCGTCAATCCCAGCGACGCCAGCGCGCCTGCCGACGATTCGGTCAGCACGATATCGCGGCCGTCGGCGGCGGTCAGCGTCAAGGTGCCGCCGTTGGCGCTGGCGCTCACGCCGCTGCCGGCGGCGCTGATGGCGGCCGCCGCGCTGGC
>NZ_WKJL01000013.1 GCF_009674565.1 Duganella aquatilis | reverse complement strand
CCCACAGCACGCCGTCGGGGCCGCGCGCGATGCTGGTGACGGCGCCCGCCGGCAAGCCCTGGCCGGCGGCGAAGTGGCGCGCCTGGCCGCGCTGGAAGTGGCTGATGCCGCCGCCGACGCGGTAGCCGACCCACAGGCCGCCTTCCGGCGGCGCATACAGCGTGCGCACGCTGGACGACAGCAGCGGGTGGCCTTCGACATTGTCGACCCGCTCGTAGCGCTTGCCGTCGAAGCGGTACAAGCCGGTGCCGGCGGCCAGCCACAGCCAGCCGTCGCTGGTCTGCGCGACGTTCAGGATGTCGACCGGAGCGTTGTCGAGCGCGCCCCAGGCGGTGTGGGTGAATTGTTCGAGCAGGCGCGGCGTCGGTTGCTGGGCCAGCGCCATGGGCGAGGCGCACCAGAGCAGGCCGGACAAAGCGGCAACGGCGGCATGCAGGAGCAGGGAAGCACGTGCAGTCGTCATGATCCGGATGGGATGGGGAATCGGAATATTCTAGCACCTATTCATGCGCAAGCCAGGCTCCCCCAAAGGAGGGGGGATCGTTCGATCAATACCGGTGATGCCAGAGTGAGAACGGGGCACTACACTGTGCCCACGATTTACTTACCCGGAGTGTCGCTCAATCATGAAAATGTATATCGTATCGTTGGCGGTCGGCCTGCTGGTCGGCCTCATATATGGTTTCCTCAACGTGCGTTCGCCGGCGCCGCCGGTGATCGCGCTGGTCGGCCTGCTGGGCATCCTGGTCGGCGAACAGCTGCCGCCGCTGCTGCGCCAGGTGTGGCAGAAGGAAGCGCCGAAAGTGTCGTGGATCGAAGACCACGTCAAGCCGCATTGTTTCGGCCAGCTGCCATCCGCGCAGAAGTCCGATGAAACCAGGAGCTCTTAATGTCGCAAGCATCCCCAACACCCGATCTGATCCTGCACCGCGGCCTGTTCACCACGCTGGACCGCAGCAACCCGCACGCTGAAGCCGTCGCCATCAAGGACGGCAAGTTCACCCACGTCGGCCGCGCCAACGAGATCATGGCGCTGGCCGGACCCAACACCCAAATCATCGATCTGCACGGCAAGCGCGTGCTGCCCGGCCTGATCGACAACCACTGCCACATCATCCGCGGCGGCCTGAATTTCAACCTGGAGCTGCGCTGGGACGGCGTGCGCTCGCTGGCCGACGCCATGGCCATGCTGAAGGCGCAAGTGGCGATCACGCCGGCGCCGCAGTGGGTGCGCGTGGTGGGCGGCTTCACCGAACACCAGTTCGCCGAGAAGCGCCTGCCGACCATCGAGGAACTGAACGCGGTGGCGCCGGACACGCCGGTGTTCATCCTGCACCTGTACGACCGCGCCCTGCTGAACGGCGCCGCGCTGCGCGCCGTCGGCTACACCAAGGACACGCCGGAACCGCCGGGCGGCCAGATCCTGCGCGACGCCAGCGGCAATCCGAACGGCCTGCTGCTGGCCAAGCCGAATGCGGCCATCCTGTATTCGACGCTGGCCAAGGGCCCGAAACTGCCGCTGGAATACCAGGTCAACTCGACCCGCCACTTCATGCGCGAGCTGAACCGCCTGGGCGTCACCGGCGTGATCGACGCCGGCGGCGGCTTCCAGAACTATCCGGAAGACTACCAGGTCATCCAGCAGCTGTCGGACGAAAAGCAGCTGACCGTGCGCCTGGCCTACAACCTGTTCACGCAAAAGCCCAAGCAGGAGAAGGAAGACTTCCTGAACTGGACGCAGAGCGTCAAGTACCAGCAAGGCGACGACTACTTCCGCCACAACGGCGCCGGCGAGATGCTGACCTTCTCGGCGGCCGACTTCGAGGACTTCCGCCAGCCGCGTCCCGACATGCCGGACAATATGGAAGACGACCTGGAAGGCGTGGTGCGCGTGCTGGCGCAGAACCGCTGGCCATGGCGCATGCACGCGACCTACGACGAAACCATCAGCCGCGCGCTGGATGTGTTCGAGCGCGTCAACCAGGACATCCCGCTGGAAGGCCTGAACTGGTTCTTCGACCACGCCGAAACCGTTTCGGACCAGTCGATCGACCGTATCGCCGCGCTGGGCGGCGGCATCGCCGTGCAGCACCGCATGGCGTATCAGGGTGAATACTTCATCGAGCGTTACGGCCACGGCGCCGCCGAAGCCACGCCGCCGATCAGGAAGATCATCGACGCCGGCGTCAAAACCTCGGCCGGCACCGACGCCACCCGCGTCGCCTCCTACAACCCGTGGGTGTCGCTGGCCTGGATGATCACCGGTAAAACCGTCAGCGGCGCCCAGCTGTACCCGCGCGCCAATTGCCTGGACCGCGAGGCGGCGCTGCGCATGTGGACCGAGAACACCACCTGGTTCTCCAACGAGGAAGGCAAGAAGGGCCGCATCGAAGTAGGCCAGCTGGCCGACCTGATCGTGCCGGACAAGGACTTCTATGCCTGCGCCGAAAGCGAGATCTGGGACATGAGTTCGGACCTGACCATCGTTGGCGGCAAGATCGTGTATGCGGCCGGCGCCTTCGCCAGCCACGACACGCCGCCGCCGCCGGCCATGCCGGACTGGTCGCCGGTGCGCCGTTTCGGCGGCTACGCCGGCTGGGGCGAGAAGCAGGGCACCAGCCGCGCCGCGCTGAAGGAACTGGAACAGCGCCAGCTGCAGCAGAAGCGTGAACGCGCGCAACAGGCCGCCGCCTGCGGCTGCGCCAACAACTGCAATGTGCACGGCCACCAGCACGCCAGCTCGTGGGGCAGCAAGGCGCCGGTCTCCGACCTCAAGAGCTTCTGGGGTGCCCTGGGATGCGCATGCTGGGCGGTCTAGTGCGCGTGCCGTGGGTGCGCTGGGTCTGCCTGTTGCTGCTGTGCGCCGCGTATCTGCAGGGCGGCATCAACAAGCTGACCGACTTCGGCTCGGCCATCGGCGAGATGCAGCATTTCGGCCTGTCGCCGGCGGGGCCGCTGGCCGCGCTGGTGATCGCGCTGGAGCTGGGCGCCTCGGTTGCCATCCTGACCGGCTATTACCGCTGGCTGGGCGCGGGCTTCCTCGGCGTGTTCACGCTGATGGCCACCTTTGTCGCCAACCGCTTCTGGGAAATGGGCGGCCAGGAACGCTTCATGGCGGCCAATAGTTTCTTCGAGCACCTCGGGCTGACCGGCGCTTTCCTGCTGGTGGCCTGGCTCGATCTTCAGAAAGGTAGTAATGGAACGCGGTGATATCAAACAAGGCGCAGCGCTGGGCTTTTTGGCCGGCTACGTCGACACGCTGGGCTTTGTCGGCCTGTTCGGCCTGTTCACGGCCCACGTGACAGGCAACTTCGTGCTGATCGGCCGCGCGCTGATCGAGCCGTCGCAAAGCATCTTCATCAAGCTGCTGGTGTTCCCGGTGTTTATCCTGTTTGTCGCCCTGACACGGCTGGCGACGGTGCACTGGGACCGCAGCGGCGGCAAAACGCTGCGCAACAGCTTCCTGTTCCAGCTGGCGATGATGGCGGCGACGGTGATCTGCGCCTGGCAGGCGGCGCCGGTGGTGGAAGCGTCGGCGCCGCTGACTTTGCTGACCGGTTCGCTGTGCGCCGGCGCGATGGCGATCCAGAATGCCTATGGCAAGCTGCTGCTGGGCAAGACATCGGCCACCACGGTGATGACGGGCAATGTGACCGGGCTGGTGATCGAACTGGTGGATTCGCTGCGCGGCGATCCGGAAGCCATCGGCCGCTGCAAGAAGCTGACCTGGCCGGTGCTGGCGTTCGCCGCCGGCTGCATGAGCGGCGGCGTGGCGTTTGTGACCTTCGGTTTCCACGGCCTGTTGCTGCCGTGCGTGATGCTGGTGTGGCTGGCCGCCGTGGCCAAGGACTAGATCGTAATAATGCCGCGCTTGAGGGCGATCGTCACCGCATGGGTGCGATCGTTCGCGGCCAGCTTGGCCAGCACATTCTTCATGTGGGCCTTGACGGTTTCCTCGGAAATCGACAGGCGCTCCGCGATGCGGCGATTGGAATGCCCGCTCGCCGCATGATTCAGCACTTCCATTTCCCGCGAGCTTAACGGACCCTGGCCCATGTGCTGGGCCAGCTCCATCGCGATCTCCGGCGGAATGCGGCGCTGTCCCAGGTGGACGCCGCGCACCGTGTCGAGCAAATCCTTGCGCAGGGTACTCTTCAGCAGGAAACCGGCGGCGCCGCCCTGGACCGCGCGCAGGATCTGCGCGTCGCCCTTGTAGGTGGTGAGCATGACGACGCGGGCATTGTTATGCTCGCGGCGGATTTCATGCAGCGCCGCCACCCCGTCCAGCTCCGGCATGGCGATGTCCATGATGGTGACGTCGGGCCGCAGCTGGGTGTAGGCGTCCACCGCCTCGCGGCCGTTGCACGCCTCGCCCACCACGCGCATATCGCTCTGACTGGAAATGGCCTCACCCAAACCGGCGCGCAGAAGCGGGTGATCGTCGACGACGAGCACGGAAATAGAGTGAGGTGTGTTACGCATGTCCATGACACTAATTTTACAGAATTTACTGACGCGCTGCTGACGAGATGCGAACTATTATCGCAACTGGCTGTAGCTGACCGGCAGCCAGTCGTAGCCCTTGCCGTCGACGCGCAGGTGGCCCAGGCCAGGGAAGGACAGGTGGGCTGCACCGACCAGCGCGCCTTCCTTGGACAAGGCCTGGAATACCTTGGCGCGCGAGGCGGCGGCCGACTTGGCGTCGCTGTCGAAGCCGATGGTCACTTCAGGATGTTCCAGCTGCACGGCGGCTACGTGGATCAGGTCGCCAACCAGCACCAGTTTCTTGCCCTTGCTTTCGAAGGTGTAGATGGTGTGGCCCGGCGTGTGGCCGTAGCTGGCGGTGGCGTGCACGCCCGGCGCCAGTTCGGTGTCGCCGCTGAACGGCTTCAGGTGCTGGGCGGCGGCGTACGGCGACAGCGAGGCCATCGCGCCCTGGAAGAAGCCCTTGCTGTCGGCAGGGGCTTTGTCCAGGTTGGACTGGCTCAGCCAGAAGTCGGTGTCGTGCTTGTCGGCGCGCACCACGGCGTTCGGGAACACCAGCTGGCTGTTGGCAGCCAGGCCGCCCACGTGGTCCGGGTGCAGGTGGGTCAGGTAGATTTCATCGATCTGCTCAGGCTGATAGCCGGACGCCTTGATATTGGCCACCAGCTTGCCCAGCGTCGGGCCGAACAGGCTGCCGGCGCCGGCGTCCACCAGGATCAGCTTGCCGCCGGTGTTGATCAGGAAGCCGTTGACCGAGGTTTCGGTCGGCACCGACTGGAAATTGCGGGCCAGCGCCTTGGTGGTGGTGGCGGCCGGCTCGTGCAGCAGCTTGTCGATCGGCAGGTCGACGGTGCCGTCGCTGATGGCGGTCACTTCAAAGTCGCCCAGCATGACGCGCTGGAAGCCGGGGGCGTTGGTGCCGGCCAGCGGCGCGGCGGCGAAGACAGGGGCGGCGGCAAAGGCCAGTGCTGCGAAGACAGGAGTGAATTTCATGGTTTGCGTCCTTAAAGATTCAGAGATGAACGAAGTATGCATCTTTGCAAAAAATGGCACAATATGAAAAAAGGCAAATTGTCTTTGCGAAATTCGCAAACATGGAGAAGACATGATCGATGCATTGCAATGCTTTGTCACCGTCGTCGAGCTGGGTAGCCTGTCCAAGGCCGCTGCGCATCTGGAAATGGCGGTATCGTCGGTGTCCCGCAAGATCGATGCGCTGGAAGAAGAGCTTGGCGCGCGGCTGCTGTTGCGCAGCTCACGGCAGGTGATTGTAACCGATGCGGGCGAACGCTTTTTGCCCCGCGCCCGCAACATCCTGGCCGAGCTGGCCGAGGGCAAGAGCGCGGTGCAGGAGCTGGACAGCGAACCGCGCGGCCTGCTGACGGTGACCGCGCCGGCCGCGTTCGGCCGCCTGCACGTGGCGCCGGCCGTCGCTGCCTTTCTGCAGCGCTACCCGCTGATCGAAGTCGACCTGCACGTCAGCGACGACGTGGTGGACCTGGCGGCGCAGCGCGTGGACGTGGCGGTGCGCGCCGGCGTGCTGAAAGCCAGCGACCTGGTGGCAACGCGGATTGCCGGACAGAACCGCGTGGTGGCCGCCAGCCCGGCCTATCTGGCGCGGCACGGCTGGCCGAAAACGCCGGAGGACCTGCTCGACCATCAATGCCTGACCGTGAGCGGACGCCTGCCGCCGCGCGGCTGGTGGCGTTTCGACGGCGTCAACGGCGGCCAGCCGCTGGCGGTCAGGGGCAAGCTGCGCTGCGACGACACCGATTCGCTGCTGCATGCGGCCATCGGCGGCGCCGGCATCGTCCACCTGGCCAACTGGCTGACCAGCGACGCCATCGTGGCCGGCCAGCTGGTGCCGGTGTTTCCGATGGACCCGATCGAACGCGGTGCGATCGAGCCGCGCCGCGATCCGGGCGAATCGGCGATCCACGCGGTGCACATGCCGGGGCGCTCGAACCAGGCCAAGGCACAGCTGTTGATACGTCATATGAAGGAGTATTTCGGCAGTCCGCCGTATTGGGACCTGGCGATGGAGGCAGCCGGGGCGGGCGAACGCCGCGCCCCGTGAGGTGATGCTATCGGTGTAGCGACAGGGGATTAATCCCAGTCGCCGCCACCGCCGCCGCTGTCGCCGCCGCCGGAACCGCCGTCGTCCCAGCCGCCGCTGACGCCAAAGTCGTTGCCGCCCATGTCGTCGCGGCGCAGCAGGTCGTCGCGCGCGGCCGGATCGTCGTAGACGATGTCGTTGCGCGGCGCGGCGTTGGCGCTGCCCGAATCATGACCACCGGTGAACTGGCGCGCGATCGCTTCGCCGGCCACGATACCCGCACCCACCGCGGCGCCGGTCGCCAGGCCGCCCATGATGCGCGAACCCATGCCAGGCTGCTGCGGCTGGCCGTAGCCAGGCTGGCCATAACCCGGTTGCGGGTAGCCGCCTTGTTGCGGATAGCCGCCCGGAGGGTAGCCCGGCGCCGCGCCAGGGTTGTAGCCTGCCGGATTGTAGCCGTCGTTAGCAGCTCCCTGCTGCTGGCGGCGCTGCATGAAGCGCGTCGCCAGCCAGATAAAACCCGCCAGGCCCAGGCCGATGATCAGGATGCCGCCGAAGCCGATGCCGCTGCTCTGCGGCGCGTTGGCATAGCCGCCGCTGCCGTAGTTGGCGGCGCCGCCGCTGTTATTGCTGCTGCGTTTCTGCGTATAGTCGGCTTTCTGGCCTTCCGCCAGCAGCGCGCGCAGCTTGGTCACGGCTTCAGGCTTGACCTTGGGCAGGCCGGGCGCCAGCTCTTCCGCCTTGGCCAGCGAGGTTTGCGCGGCGGCGAACTTGCCTTGTTTTGCCAGCAGTTCGGCCTCCACGAAGTGTGCGTTGGCGCTCTTCGGATGCGCCGCCAGCACCTGGTCCATCATGGATTGCGCCTCGGCGAACTTGCCGGCGTTGGCTGCCGCGTACACCTCCTGGATGGTCGGTTCGGCGGCAAATACGGGGGCGGCCAGCGCCAGGGCGCCGGCCAGCAAAGTAATACGTGCAATGGATTTCGCCGTCATGTCATACCTCCTAGTGAAGACAGGCCTAAGATGATGGCAGTTTACGCCATTTTCAAGGGGCTGGCGGTGCGTTGCCGCACAGCCTCCCAAGAGGAAGAGATGGCGCTGGCCACCATGTCCGCCGTGGCGGCCGATAAAGTCCAGCCCAGGTGGCCGTGGCCGGTGTTGTAAAACACGCCCGGCGCCTTTCCGGGACCGACGCGCGGCAGCAGATCCGGCATCATCGGCCGCAGTCCGGCCCATGGCGTGATGCTGCGCGTGCTGACCTCCGGGAAGTTGTATTGCACCCAGTCAGTCAACGGCGCGATGCGGTCGGCGCGGATGTCGCGGTTATGGCCGTGGAATTCGGCGGTGCCGGCCACCCGCAGCCGGTCCGCGCCCAGGCGGCTGCACACCAGCTTGACCGTGTCGTCCACCAGGCTGACGGTGGGCGCGGCGGCGCGGCTGGCCGCGTCTTCCAGGTGCACGGTGACCGAATAGCCTTTGACCGGATAGACGTTGACGCTGTCGCCCAGTTGCGCGGCGAGATCGCGGCTGGCGGCGCCGGCGCATACCACCACCGCGTCGTAGCGGCTGGTGTCGGCGCTGTCGCCTTGCAGCACGGTGACGTCGACGCCCCCCGCGCCGGCGTTCAGCTGCACCACCTGCTGCTGGTAGCGCAGCTGCGCGCCGTGACGCTGGGCGGCCAGCGCCAGGCCGGTGGTGAATTTGTGGATGTCGCCGCTGCTGTCGCTCTGGGTGTAATGGCCGCCGTAGCAGGCGCCTTGCAGCGCCGGCTCGATCGCGCGCATCTCGTCCGGCGTGACGGCGCGGCGCGGCACGCCGCCGCGTTCCAGCAGTTTGGTGACGGTCACCGCGTGCTCGAACTCCGCGCGGTCGCGGTGGATGTGCAGGATGCCGCGCCGTTGCAGGTCGAATTCGATGCCTTCGTCGTCGGCCCACTGGAACAGGTGGTCGCGCGCCGCCACCGCCATGCGCGCGAGGGCGATGGTGTTGCGGTGGTAGTTGGGCATGGCCGAGACGAATTCGGCGAACCAGGACAGCTTGTGCCAGGTGGGATGCGGATGCACCAGCAGCGGCGCATCGCTGCGCAGCATCCACTGCAGCGCCTTGACTATGGTGGCGCGGTGGTTCCACACCTCGGCGTTGGAGGCGGACAGCTGGCCGCCGTTGGCATACGAGGTTTCCATCGCCGCATAGCGATGACGCTCCAGCAGGGTGACGGCGAAGCCGCGCTTGGCGAGGGCATAGGCGGTCGTCACGCCGGTGACGCCGCCGCCGATGATGGCGATGGTTTTCATGATTTGAATAACAAGCTTACAAGAAAACCATGGCCCTATAAACGACTTTTTATGCCTTCTGTTGTTTAGCGCGTTGTGCGCCGATGTAGCGATCGATCACCGTCGGCAGCACTGTCAGCGGCACGCCGCAGCTTTGCACCAGCGCGTCGTTGAAGCCGGCCAGGTCGAATTTGCCGCCCAGCGCCTGCTTGGCGCGGTCGCGCTGGCGCAGGATTTCGTTGTGGCCCATCTTGTAGCCGCAGGCCTGGCCCGGCGATACCGTGTAGCGGTCGATCTCGCTGGTCATGGCCTGCTGGCCGCGGCCGGTGTTCTCGACCAGGAAGCGGATCGCCTGTTCGCGCGTCCACTTCATCGCGTGCATGCCGGTGTCCACCACCAAGCGGCAGGCGCGGAACTGCTGCGCCTGCAGGTAGCCGATCTGGCTGAACGGATCGTTGGCATACAGGCCGAATTCGTCGACCAACTGTTCCGCATACAGCGCCCAGCCTTCGACAAAGGCGTTGAAGCCGATCAGCGAGGAGATCAGCGGCAGCTCGTCATGGTGCTCGGCCAGGTAGGCGCCTTGCCAGGCGTGGCCCGGAATGCCTTCGTGCGCGGTCAGCGTCGAGATTTCCGACTTCGGCCACAGCGTGGTCGACTTCAGGTTGATGTAATAGATGGCCGGGCGCGAGCCGTCCAGCGAAGCGAAGTTCATATAGCCCAGCGGCGCGCCGGCTTCGATATCGACCGGCACGCGCTTGATCTGCAGCGGCACTTTCAGGTCCAGGTGCGAGATCTGCGGCATCAGCTTGCGCACCGCCGCCACGCGCTCGTTGCAGTAGGCGATCAGCTGTTCGCGGCCCTTGTCGTCGTCGGCGTAGAAGCGGCTCGGGTCTTTCGACAGGCCGAGCAAGCGCTGGCCGACGCTGCCCTGCGTGATGCCTTGCTTTTTCAGGATGGCGTCGATGCGCGCCTGCAGCTGCTTGTTCTGTTCCAGGCCGATGGCGTGGATTTCCCTGGCGCCGTGGGTGGTCGAGGTGCCCAGGCGCAGCGCCCATTCATAATAGGCCGCGCCGTCCGGCAGGCGGTGCACGCCGGCGACATTGGTGGCCTTGGCGGCGGCCTGGCTGAAGGTGGCGATCTGGCGTTCCAGCGCCGGGTAGACCGAACCTTCCACCAGTTTCAGCGCGCGCGCGTGCCAGTCGCCGGCGATGTTCTGCTTTTGCGTGCGCTCGGTGATCGAGGTCACCAGCTTTTGCTCGGCCGGCGCGGTCTTGCGGAAGTCCTGCAACTGGCCCAGCGCGGTCTTGCAGATGAAGTCCGGCGGCGCGATGCCCTTGGCCGACTGCTCGGCGATGCGGGCGGTTTCCTGGTCCAGCATCCTGGCCATGGCGGCCAGACGGGCCAGGTAGGCTTCGGCGTCGGCCGCGTTGGCGATCTGGTGCTGCGAATCGAGGAATTCCGGAATGCGGGTCAGCGCGCCGTCCTGCTGCGTGACAGGGAAGGGCGCGGTGCCGCCATTGAAGCCGCTGGCGGCGCCGCCGAACGGGAAGCGCAGGCCCTGCACGCCGGATTCGGCGGCGTAGGCCACGGTGTCGTAGCGGGTTTGCGCATCGGCGCTCAGGCTCGCGCGGTTGACGCCGCGCAGGCGGGTTTGAATCGACTTCACTTCCTTGGCCCAGGCTTCGTCGCCGGCGGCGGAGATGTCTTCCAGCTGCGACTTCAGCGCGGCGCGCGCGTCCTTGTCGAGGCCAAGGCCGGTGGCGCCGGTCGGCGACAGGCGCAGCACTTCATCCGCGATATCGTCCAGCAGCTTGGCGAAGCTGGCGTCGGCCGGCGAGGCGGCGGCCCAGGCGAAACCAGGAACGGCATTGACGGCGGTGGCGGAAAGGGCGGCCAGCAGCAGGTCGCGGCGGGAAGGGTTTTGAAGACTCATGGCATCCTTTGATTGGGTAAGGTAAAGAATCAGCGCGACGCTGACCTTAGCTTGCCCTCCGGCGGCATGTCAATGGCTTTTAGCTATCGCCGGCGAATCGCAGCGCGAAGCGCGCGGCCAGTTCCTGCAGCACGTCCACCTCCTGGCGCGGCAGGGCCAGCGCCACGTGCATATCGGGTCGCACCAGGTAGGCCGCGTTCTCCAGCAGGCCGGCGTGGGCGGCGGCGTCGCTCCACGGCCAGGCGTGCAGCGGCAGGCGCAGCGCCTGTGCGGCGGCGGCCAGCAGGGGAGCGGTCTGGCCGTAGACGTGCAGCTGCCAGTCCAGCGTTTGCAGCGGTGCGAAATTATCCGGCACCCACGGTAGCCGGTCGCCGCCGATGACGTCGCCGGCGCGGCCACCGCTGAGCGGACTGTCGGGATAATGGATCAGCACCTGCGACAGGGTCTTGAACAGGGTGCGGCGCGCGGCGGCAAAGCCGCTCAGCACCGGGAACACGTGCGGCAGCAGCCAGCTGCGCAGCAGTTGTCCGCCCGCGCCCTGCGACACGATCAGCTGGAAGGCGCGGTCGGTGGTGGCCACCAGCTTGCGCGCGAAGACGATGCGTTCGGCCTCGTAGGTGTCCAGCAGTTTGGCGTCGGCGCGGCCTTGCAGCACGTGGGCCAGTTTCCAGGCGAGGTTGATGGCGTCGCCGATGCCGGTGTTCATGCCCTGACCGCCGGCCGGGCTGTGGATGTGGGCGGCGTCGCCGGCGATGAAGCAGCGCTCGACGCGGAAGCGCGCCGCCACGCGGTGGTGCACGCGGTAGGTGGAGAACCAGTTCACCTGTTCCACCTTGATGCCCAGCAGCGGCTCCAGCACCGGCCGCACGGATTCGAAGTCCGGCTCCGGCGGCACGCCCGGCGGCATGATGCCGATCAGGCGCTGCATGCCGCGCGAGCGCACCGGCAGCATCAGCGCAAAGGTGTTGGCGCCGAGGTGGGCCAGCAGGTCCGGGTTCGGCGGCCCGGCGGTCTGCACGTCGGCCACGTAGTAGAGGTGGTCGTAGGTGCCGCCGCTGAAGGTCAGCCGCAGCGATTCGCGCACGCGGCTGCGGGCGCCGTCGCAGCCGCACAGATAGACGCTGCTGCAGGCGACGCGGTCGCCGTCCTGTTCCAGCACCGCGCGCACGCCCCATTCGTCCTGCGTGAAGGATTCCAGCTCGGTGTTCCATTCCACTGCCACGCCCTCCGCCTGCAGTTGGGCGACCAGGAAGCGTTCGTGGTCGTCCTGCGGGAAGGCCAGCACGAAGGGATAGGGACTGATGCCGGCGCCGATGTCGTCGAGC
Source organism: Duganella aquatilis (assembly GCF_009674565.1). Taxonomy (GTDB): domain Bacteria; phylum Pseudomonadota; class Gammaproteobacteria; order Burkholderiales; family Burkholderiaceae_D; genus Rugamonas; species Rugamonas aquatilis. Next base: position 177,538 of record NZ_WKJL01000013.1, on the reverse strand, counting down.
GGCAGCGCGGCGATGTCCTCGCCGTGCTCGCGCAGGTGGATGGCGTCGATCTTGATGCCCTGGCTGAGTACCGCATCGGCAAAGCCCACCTGGCGGTAGAACTCCAGCGTGCGCGCATGCACGGCCATGGCGCGCGAGGCCTGGCCCGGCCCGCTGTTCTTGTCGATGATGCGGACCGCAACGCCGCGCCTTGCCAGTGAAATGGCAAGCACCAAGCCGGTGGGACCGGCGCCGACGATGAGAACCTGAGTAGCCATGCGAAGGAGTTTACCGCCGCCGCCAATCGGCGTGCGCGCAATTGAGGCTTGGCTTTTTTGCTACAGGTGTGATATGTTTATTTTTACTCAACTCTTATTCGTGGGCCGATGAGCGATTTCACAACCCGCCGTGCGCTGCTGCTGGCGCTGGCATGCACGCCGCTGGCGCGCGCCGCCGATCTGCTGGATCAGGCGCCGACCACCACGCCCATGTCGCCGGCCGGGTTGCTGGCGCGGCTGGAAAAGGAATCCGGCGGCCGGCTGGGCGTGGCGGCGCTGAACACGGCGGATGGGCGGCAGCTGACCTACCGCGCCGACGAGCGCTTCCCGATGTGCAGCACCTTCAAGATGATGGCGGCGGCCGCGATCCTGGCGCGCGATCCGGCGCTGCTGAAAAAGCGCATCCAGTATGAGAAGAGCGATCTGGTGCCGAACTCGCCGGTCACCAGCAAGCACGTGGCGGAAGGCATGGCGGTGGCCGAGCTGTGCGAGGCGACGCTGCAATACAGCGACAACGCGGCGGCCAATCTGCTGATGAAGCAGATCGGCGGCCCGGTGGCCGTCACGGCCTATGCGCGCTCCATCGGCGACAATGAATTCCGCCTGGAGCGCTGGGAGACGGAGCTGAACTCGGCCATCCCCGGCGATGCGCGCGACACCACCACGCCGCTGTCCATGGCGCGTTCGCTGCACAAGCTGGTGCTGGGCGAAGCGCTGCCGGCGCCGCAGCGCCGCCTGCTGAAGGAATGGATGGTCGGGAACACCACCGGCGCGACCCGCATCCGCGCCGGCGTGCCGGCCGGCTGGACGGTCGCGGACAAGACCGGCGCCGGCGACTACGGCAGCGTCAACGACATCGCCGTCATCTGGCCGCCGGGGCGGGCGCCAATCGTGCTGGCCGTGTACCTGACGCAGCCGGGCAAGGACGACAAGCTGCGGCCCGAAATCCATGGCGAAGTCGCCAGGGTGGCGATCGAGGCCTTCCGGTGAGCGGGCCGCTGTTCAGGCCCGATACGCCGTGATCGAAATCCGATATGCCACCGAAGAGGACTGGCCCGAACTGAAACGGGTACGGCTGGCCGCCTTGCTGGATGCGCCGCTGGCCTTCGGCGTCAGCCACGCCAGCGCGGCCGCCTACACCGACCAGGCATGGCGCGACCGCGCGGCGGGGCGCGGGCCGGCGCGCTATCTGCTGGCGTTCGATGGCGGTACGGCGGTCGGCATCGTCGCCCATGTGCCCAATGCGGCGCGGGAACTGGAGCTGATCGCCATGTGGGTGACGCCGGCACTGCGCGGCACGCCGACGGCCAGCCGCCTGGTCGAAGCGGTAAAACAGCACGCCACGACGCACGCATACCCGCGCCTCCTGCTCGACGTCGATCCTGATAACCGGCGCGCGGCGGCGTTTTACCGGAAGCTGGGCTTCACCTTCCTGCCGCAGTGGGAAGCGCTGGACAGCCATCCACACATCCGCCTGCAGAAAATGGAACTGATACCGGTCAGACGATCTTGATCATATCGTTGATCTGCGTGTCGCTAGACTTCGGCGCACACCTGGCGTGTGCGCTGTGCTCACCGCATTTCTCGTGAACTGTGCCCGTACGCGGCCTGCCGGCGGTTTTATCCTGATTGTTATCCCAGTTTTCCATTACAAAGGATGACAACATGACTACGTTATCTACCATCACTGATGCAGCAACTCCCAGCACGCTCGCGGATGAATTTCTGACCTTCACCCTGGGCAGCGAACAATATGGACTGAGCCTGACCAACATCCAGGAACTGCGCAGCTATGAGCGCGTAACGCAGTTGCTCAATCTCCCGGACTACGTCAAGGGCGTCATTAATCTGCGCGGCGTGATCGTGCCGGTCATCGACCTGCGCATCAAGCTGGGCACCGGCACGCCGATTTACGACCAGTTCACCTCGGTGATCGTGATCAACCACAACGCGCGCGTGGTCGGCATGGTCGTCGACAGTGTGCTGGATGTGGTGACACTGACGCCGGCCGATATCCGGCCGCCGCCGGAAATCGCCGCGACGCAGGCCGCCGCTTACATCTCGGGCATCGGCTCGTCCGAGAATCGCCTGCTGGTGTTGCTGGATGTCGCCCGGCTGACGCTGAGCGAAGATATTGTTCTTGACGCAGAGGTGGCATAAATGACTATCGCTCAACGCATGTATATCCTGATCTTTTCCGCCTTTGCCGGATTGGTGGGATTGGCGCTGCTCGCCGCTTTCCAGATGCAGCGGGTATTCACCGCCGCCGACTATGTCAGCGTCAATGTGGTGCCCAGTATTCTCTCGCTCAATAAAGTCATCACGGACTTCGGCAATATGCGCGCAGCGACCTGGCAAGTGGTGTCGGTGCGCGACCCGGACGCTCGCGAGGCCCTGAAGAAGGAGCGCGAGGCAAGCTACCGCAAGGCCATGGACGAGTTGCATCGCTACGAAAAGCAATACGTCACCGACGACAAGGATCGCCAGCAGCTGCAGGCGGACCTTCGGGCGGTTGACGCCTACAAGGCGCTCAGCGACAAGATCCTCGGGCTGGCCTTGCAGGCCAAGGAAGATGAAGCGGCCGCCGAGCTGCTGGCCAACCGCCAGGTCGTGGTCGACCTGGTGGCGGCGCTGCAGTCCCATAATCAGTACAACGTCGATATCGCCAGCCGCAGCGCCGACGAGGCCACCAGCCTGCTGGCGCGCGCCCGCTGGGAAGCCATGTCCATCGCCTTGCTGGTGATTCTGGTGGTGGCGGCGCAAGGCCTGCTGACCACGCGCCGCCTGGTCAAGTCGCTGCGGGAAGCCGGCACGATTGCGGAAACGGTGGCGGCGGGCGATCTGCGCATGCACATCGAAGTCACCTCCAGGGACGAAATCGGCAAGCTGCTGCAAGCGCTGAAGAACATGAACGATGGCCTGGTGCGCATCGTCGGCCAGGTGCGCCAGGGGACGGAAACCATCACCAGCGCCACGGCCGAAATCGCGGAAGGCAATATGGATTTGTCGACGCGTACCGAGTCGCAGGCCAGCTCGCTGGAAGAAACGGCGGCGTCGATGGAAGAGCTGTATTCGACCGTCAAGCATAGCAACGACAACGCCCGCCAGGCGAATCAGCTGGCGCAGTCGGCGTCCGCGCTGGCCATCAAGGGCGGCGAGGTGGTGTCGCAGGTGGTGGAGACCATGAGCGGCATCAACGCCTCGTCGCGGGAGATCGCCAGCATTATCGGCACCATCGACAGTATCGCGTTCCAGACCAATATCCTGGCGCTGAACGCGGCCGTGGAAGCTGCGCGCGCCGGCGAGCAGGGACGCGGCTTTGCGGTGGTCGCCACCGAGGTGCGCAACCTGGCGCATCGTTCGGCGACCGCCGCCAAGGAGATCAAGCTGCTGATCGACGATTCGGTGAGCAAGGTGGCGGCGGGCAGCCGGCTGGTGGGCGAGGCCGGAGCGACCATGAGCGAAGTCGTGGTCGGCATCAACCGTGTGCACGACATCGTGGCCGAGATCAGCTCCGCCAGCAATGAGCAACTGGCCGGCATCGGGCAGGTGAATGAGGCGGTGGTGGCGATGGACAGCGCGACGCAGCAGAACGCCGCGCTGGTCGAGGAAGCCGCCGCCGCCGCCAAGGCTTTGCAGGATCAGACGGTGAAGCTGAACGAGGTGGTGAATGTGTTCAAGCTCGATGCCGCTTCGTCGTCATCGCCATCGTCATCGCAGTCGTTGCCGCCGGTGCGGCCGGCGAAAGCCGCGCCACGCGCACCGCAGGCTCCCGCTGCGCCAGCCGCCCGACGGCCAGCGCTCGCGCTGGTGCCGCCGGTTCGTGGCGGTGCAAAGGAAGTCGAGGAGTGGGTGACGTTCTGAGTCAGTCGTCCAGCCCCTTGCCGTCAAGGATGCGCTGGACGACTTTTTCGATGCGGGATTCGCGGGTCTTTGCCTGCTTGGCGCTGGAGAAGTGCAGCAGGTAGGCGCGCTGACGGCCGGGCGTCAGCGATTCGAAGGCGGTGCGCAGGGCGGGCAGGTCGTCCATCTTGCGCTCCAGTTCCTCGGGAAAGGGGAATTCGGCGGTGGTTTTCTTTTCAACCTTGGCGCCGGATTGTTCGAGTGCGATGGCGTCCTTGATGTAAGCTTTCAGCGTCTTTTCCTGGTGTTCGATTTCCGCCAGGCCGGTAAAGCGGATCTGGCGCGCGGCCTGGACGTTTTCGGTTTGCTGGATCAGCAGGTGCTTCGGATCTTTCATCAGCGCGCCTTTGAAGAACAGCAGCGCGCAGTATTCCTTGAAGCCGTGTATCAGCACGATATTGCGGCCATCCAGCGTGAAGCAGGGCTGGCCCCATTTGACTTCTTCTTTCAGGCCGCTGCTGTCGATGATGGAGCGCAGGGCATCGAATTCTTCCTGCCATTTCTTGCTCATTTCGCGGCCTCCCATTCCAGGTGGACGATTTTGTAGCCTTTGTCCTTCAATACCTTGAGCAGCGTTGGCATGGCTTTGGCGGTGGGGCCGTTCGCATCGTGCATCAGGATGATGCCGCCGCCGGTTTTGTCCAGGCTTGCGGTCAGGCGGCCGGCGAGGACTTCGTTGGTGTCTTCCGGTATCCAGTCGTTGATGCCCATGTCGATCGAGGCGACGGTGATGTTGTCGCGCTTGAGGGCGTCGAGCAGCGTCGGCGTCTCTTCAAGGTAGGGGAAACGGTAGGCCGGCGTTTCGGCGCCGAAGGTGGCCTTGTAGGCCGCGCGGCTCTGCGCCAGGTCGTCCAGTTGCTGGGCCGGCGTGAGCGCGGCCATGTGCGGGTGGGTGTCGCTATGGATGCCGGCCGAGTGGCCTTCGCGCACCGTCTCGCGCGCCAGTTCGGGATCCTTGCGCAGTCCCTGGCCCAGCATGAAGAAGGTGGCCCTGGCGCATTGGTCGGCCAGGGCTTTCAGCACCAGCGGCGTGTTTTCCGCGGATGGACCGTCGTCGAAGGTCAGGACGACTTCGCCCTTTTTCAGCGGCAGCGCGGTGTGCTGCTGGGCGCCGTATTGTGCGCCTTCGCGCTTGAGGATGATGGTGCGTTCGGTGCCCAGCTTGTCCGGGCCGCAGTCGGCGGCGTTGGCGCTTGCTGCGCAGGCTGCGAGGATCAGTGCGATGCATCTCATGCGTTGTTGTCTCCAATATGGATATGCCCGGTCAGCTCGGCCGCCGGCAGGATCAGCGATATGGCGCGGCCGGGCAGGTCGGCTTGCCATTCGCTGAGTTGTTGTGCGTGGTATTTTAGCGCGGCTTCGCGGCGTGTCCACGCTTTGGTGAATGCGCTTGGACGGTCGGCGGCGGATTGCAGTGCGGCGGCTGCGGCGGGGCCAAGGTAGTCGCGGGCGACGGCTTGCCAGTCGGGGATGTCCTGGATGCGCATCATGTCCACGCCGACCGGGCCTCGCAGGTTGATGGCAGCCAGTGCGTAATGGTCGTCGTAGGTAAAGGAACAACCGATGCGGCTTTCCGCGCCGGCCAGCTGGATGCGCGGCTGCATGCCGGGCGCGGAGATGATGGCGATATCGCCGATGGGCAGGCGGAGCAAGGCGGCCAGCGCTTCGCGCGCCGCGAGGCGGATCTGGCGGCGGGCCGCGTCGCGCCGGGCGCCTGCATCGCTGGCGCGCGCTGCTGGCGCGCTGGATGTGTCGATCAGGATTGCAAACAGGCCGTCCTGCGGCGCCGGCGTCGGGCCGGGCCAGGCCTGGACGGCCAGCGTGTTCATTTGCGCGCTGGCGCGGCCGGGCAGCCGGCCCAGTTGCCGTTGGCTGGTATGTGCTCGCCCTTCATCACCAGCGTGAGCGGGCCAAGACGGGCGTTGTCGCCGACGGCAGCGCTGTACAGCACCGCCGCGCGCGGCCCCATGTAGACACGCTCGCCGATAACAACGTGGTCGATCTTCATCACGCGGTCCTCGAACAGGTGGGTCTGCGGGCAGGTGAGGGCATTCAGCTCGCTATGGTCGCCGATCTGCACGCAATCGAATTCCGTGATGTCGGTGGTGTCCATGTACACACCCTTGCCGATGCGCGCGCCGAGCAGGTTGAACGCCATCGGCAGCCACGGCGTGCCGCGCAGGTAGCGCATGAAGTTCGGCACGGCGATGCCTTCGTACAGATTGGTCACGCCTTCCGACAGCCACACGAACGGCGTCCACATCGGCTCCGATTGCTTGCGATAGCGGCCGATCAGCAGCCACTTGAGCAGCACCACGAACACGTAGTTGCCCACGCCGTACACCAGGCCCGCCAGCGTCAGGTCCCAGATCACTTCGCCCCAGCGGCCGGCGCCGGCGGCCGGCATCACGGCCAGCACCAGCGTGTAGCCCACCGCGATTACCAGCGCATGCGGCGCGACGATGCGGAACGCCTCGATCAAGCCGCGCCCCAGGCGGCGCAGCGGCGATGGATGGAACGTCAGCCATTCGGGATAACCGCTGGTCTGCTCGCGCGCCGGCAGGTTGATCGGCGGGGAGCCGAGCCAGGTGTCGCCGCTGTTCATCTGCGCGTTGTCCGGCGCGCGCGAATGCACGCCGATCAGCACATGCTCCGGCAGCACGGTGCCGTCCGGGATGTAGGCGCCGTTGCCGACGAAGCTGCGGTGCGAGATCACGGTGGGTTTCATCACCATCCAGCCGCCGTCGATTTCCTCGTCGCCCAGCATCACCGCATCGGCGATGAAGGTTTCGTCGCCCAGCGTCAGCATGTCCGGCACCACGCCCAGCGCGGTGGAGATTTCGGCGTCCTTGCCGACCTTGGCGCCCAGCAGGCGATACCAGTACGGCGCGAACACGGTCGCGTAAATGCCGTGCAGGACGTTCAGGCTCGATTCCTGGATCTGGCTCACCAGCCACTTGGCGCAGTAGGTGTTGCCGTGGATCGGAAACTGGCCCGGTTTCAAACGCGGCAGCGCGCTCCAGCGGATGCCGGCCGACACCAGCGCCGTCAGCACGATCAGCACCGTGCTGGCCGGGAAGGCCAGCAGGAAGTAGCGCAGCAGCTGGATGCGCACGTCGTCGCCCTGTATCCACGGCAGCCAGCCGGCCTCGTCGAACCAGTCAATCAGCACGAAGCTCGGGAACACCGGCATGAAGAACAGGGTGACCACGCCCAGGATGCCGAGCATGAAGAACAGCGCTTCGGCGGCGCGGCGCATGGCGGTGACCGGAGGGCGCGGCGGCAGGCGGCTGGTGTCGAAGGCGCCCATGTCGCGCGCCGGCGAACCGGCCCAGATGCGGCCCGCCGGCACCACGCCGCCGTCGCTCAGCGCGGACTGGCCTTCCAGGTGGCCCAGCGCTTCAACGCGGGTATTGCCTTCCATGATGGCGAAGGAGCTGATACAGGCGTCCTGTCCCAGCGTGATCTGGCCCAGGTGCAGCTGGCCGCGCTCGACGCGGGCGTTTTCAAAGTTGACGGCGTTGCCGATGCTGACCTGGTCGCCGATGTCCAGCAGGTCCGGCGCGCGCAGCGTCATCGAGCCGATGATGACTTCCTTGCCGACCTTGGCGCCGAGCGCGCGCAGCCACCAGGCGTTGAGCGATGAGCCGCTCAACAGGTAGGCGGGCGCCGATTCGACCAGGCGGTCGGCCAGCCACCAGCGGTAGTAGGTCAGGCCCCACAACGGATAGACGCCGGCCTTCAGGCGGCCGGCGATCAGCCATTTGCCGAGGATGGCGATGGCGAATTCGCCGATGGTCGCCAGCAGGAACACGCCGACCGAGGCGGCGATCGCGCGCGACACCGAGTCTCCGGGATCGCCGGTGAAGAAGTGGTAGGTGAAGAACGGCGCCAGCCACTGCGCCATGCGCAGCGTGACCAGCGGCGGCATGGCGGCCGCCTGCGCGGCGCCGCAGATCCAGCGTTTGAGCCGGGACGGCGGCGTCCAGTCCTGTTCTTCGATGGCGGAGGCCTGCGCTTCGCCCAGCACTTGCGCGATCTTGCCGATCTGGCGCTGCTGGTAGATGTCGCGCACGGTGATGTGGGCGTAGCGCGGATCGGCGCGCAGCGAGGAGGCCAGGCGCGCGGCGAAGAAGGAGTGGCCGCCAAGGTCGGTGAAGAAGTCGGCCTGGCGCAGGATGGGCTGGCCGGGGAACAGCGCGGCCAGTGCCGCGAACAGAGCGGCTTCGGCCGGCGTTTCGGGCAGGTCGGAATCTTCGGCGCTGCCGGCCGGCGGTGCGCTGAGCGGCGTGGCTTTCAACGTCTTGCGGTCGATTTTGCCGGAGGTCAGGCGCGGCATGGCGTCCAGCATTTCGTAGCGGCCGGGGACCATGTAGGGCGGCAGCTTTTCGGTCAGGGCGGCGCGCAGGGCGCGGTTGTCCAGCGTGACGCCAGCGTCGGCGACCAGGTAGGCCACCAGCTGGTCGATGCCGTCGTCCTTGCGCAGCAGGACGGCGACGGTGCCGACGCCGGGCTGCTGGGCGAGCAGGGCTTCGATTTCACCCAGCTCCACGCGGAAGCCGCGGATCTTGACCTGGTCGTCGGCGCGGCCAAGGCAGGTGACTTCGCCGTCAGGACCGATGCGGGCCAGGTCGCCGGTGCGGTACAGGCGCGCGTCGTGCGGACCGGCGGACCAGGGATTGGGCAGGAACTTTTCGGCCGTCAGGTCCGGGCGGCCGAGATAGCCGGCGGCCAGGCCCGGGCCGGTGATGCATAGCTCGCCGACTTCGCCGTGCGGCAGCAGGCGCAGGACCGGGCCGGCCGGCGCGGCAGGCTCGGTGTTGGCATCGATGACCAGCAGGCCGTAGTTGGGCAGCGGGCGGCCGATGGTGACCGGATAGCCCGGCTGCAAACGCGCCAGGCTGGCGGACACGGTGGCTTCGGTCGGGCCGTAGGTGTTGAACATCTGCCGGCCTTCGCGCGACCAGCGCTGCACCAGCGATTCCGGGCAGGCCTCGCCGCCGAGGTTAATCAGGCGCAGGCTGGGCACTTCCTGGTTGAACAGCGCGAGCAGCGTCGGCACCGCATGCAGTACGGTGACGTGGTTCTGCTCCAGCATGCGCGGCAGCGTTTCCGGATCGCCGCTGATCTCCTTGGGCCCGATCCACAGCGTGGCGCCGACCAGGTACGAAATCCAGATCTCCTCGAACGACATGTCGAAGGCCACCGAAAAGCCCTGGTACACCTTGTCGCCGGCCTGCACGCCGAGCACCTCGTTCTCGCTGCGCAGGAAGTGGCAGATGCTGCGCTGGGTGATCAGAATGCCTTTCGGCTTGCCGGTCGAGCCGGAGGTGTAGATGACATAGGCCGGCACGTCCGGCGACACTGCGCCGCGCCGCGCCAGCACCTCGCTGGCGGCGGGAGCGGCCAGCACCACTTCCGCAGTCCAGATGGGACGATCGAAACCGCTCAGCGCGGACAGGCGCGGCGCAAACGCGGCGCTGGTCAGCACGCCGGCGCCGGACGCATCGTCCAGGCACACCTGCAGGCGCTCGACCGGCGTATCTTCGTCCACCGGCAGCCAGGCCGCACCCGCCTTGGCGATACCGGCTTGCAGCACCAGCAGCTCGATCCCGCGCGGCAGCCACAGTCCGACGATCTGCCCCGGCTGCACGCCGGCCGCGATCAGGCGCGCCGCGACCAGGTCGGCCTGCGCATTCAGTTCGCTGTAAGTCAGCGAGCGTTCGCCGAAAATCAGCGCGATCTGTCCGGGCGCGCGCGCGGCGCTGGTTTCCAGCAGATCGGCGAGGATTTCCTCGCGCAGCAAACTCTCCTGCTGCGGGCCAAAAAGAACGTCTGCGATGTGCGGTGTTACTGGTTGATTCATGCGGGTGCTTTGATTGGTGTCAGGGTGCCATTGTACGGTACGCCAGATGGTTGCCATAGAGGGAGAATGCAAGTTCTGCTTACAGCCTTTACAATAGGAAATACCAGCCAAAACTGAAGGAGTCGCATGTCTACCACCCGTCCATTCATCGCCCCCATGCAGTTTGACGACGCCCAGGCCGCCTACGACCAGGTGCTGGCCATTTATGACGCCAACATCGCCTTCCTGCGCGACGCCATGAAGCGTTTTGTGGCAGGCGAAAACGTCGGCGAGCACGTGCGCGCCTGCTATCCGTTCGTTCGCGTACATACGGACACCGTGGCCCGCGCCGATTCGCGCCTGGCCTTCGGTTTTGTCGCTGGTCCCGGCACCTACGAAACCACGCTGACGCGGCCGGACCTGTTCGCCCGCTACTACCTCCAGCAATTCAAGCTGCTGCTGAAGAATCACGGCAACCACCACGTCAAGCTGGAAGTGGGCGTCAGCGCGCAGCCGATTCCGATCCACTTCTCGTTCGCGGAACATGAGCACATCGAAGGCAGCCTGACCGCCGAACGCCGATTGCTGATGCGCGACGTGTTCGACCTGCCCAACCTGGCCGCCATGGACGACGGCATCGCCAACGGCACCCACGAGCCGCCGATGGGGGAGGCACAGCCGCTGTCGCTGTTCACCGCGCCGCGCGTCGACTATTCGCTGCAACGCCTGCGCCACTACACCGGCACCTCGTGCGAGCATTTCCAGAAGTTTGTCCTGTTCACCAACTACCAGTTCTATATCGACGAATTCATCAAGCTGGGACATGAGCTGATGGCCAGTCCGGCCGGCGAACCTGGCAACGACTACATCGCCTTTGTCGAACCGGGCAACCTGGTGATGCGCCGCGTGGGGCAGGCGGTGGAACCGGGCGATGCCCACGGTTCGCCCCTGCCACGCCTGCCGCAGATGCCGGGCTATCACCTGATTCGCGCCGACGGCGCCGGCATCTCGATGGTCAACATCGGCGTCGGCCCGGCCAACGCCAAGACCATCACCGACCACATCGCGGTGCTGCGTCCGCACGCCTGGCTGATGCTGGGCCACTGCGCCGGCCTGCGCAACACGCAGGAACTGGGCGACTACGTGCTGGCGCACGGCTACGTGCGCGAGGATCACGTGCTGGATGAAGACCTGCCGCTGTGGGTGCCGATTCCGCCGCTGGCCGAGGTGCAGGTGGCGATCGAGGCCGCCGTGGCGGAAGTCACGCAGCTCACCGGCCACGACCTGAAGCGCGTGATGCGCACCGGCACTGTCGCCAGCACCGATAACCGCAACTGGGAATTGATGCCGCAGCGCACGCCGGAGCGCCGTTTCAGCCAGAGCAGGGCGATCGCGCTGGATATGGAAAGCGCCACCATTGCCGCCAACGGTTTCCGTTTCCGCGTTCCCTACGGCACCTTGTTGTGCGTGAGCGACAAGCCCATGCACGGCGAGATCAAGCTGCCCGGCATGGCCAACCAGTTTTACCGCGACCGTGTGGACCAGCACCTGCGCATCGGCATTCGCGCGGTGGAACTGCTGCGGGCGCTGGGGGTCGACAAGCTGCATTCCCGCAAGCTGCGCAGTTTTACGGAAGTTGCTTTCCAATAGGCGCTACGGCCCCATCGGCTATGCGCTGTTGTGTACTGACGACATAATTGCGCATTGCCTAATTGGTTTTATGGCAAGCCTGTAGGGCAGTAAAACGGTTTCCACTGATTTCTACAGGCTGACGATATCTTTTTCGATATCTAAAACCGTCAAAAATTGATTGGTTAGTTTTTTCGCCAGCACCTAAGATTTGCTCCAGACGACCTGCTATCACGCAGCGCTCTCATAAAACAGATAACACTGGAGACATATGAAACACACTATATCCGGGACTTCCATGTCCCAGGCAAAGCATCGTCTCGTCCTTAAATCCGGCGTCGCCGTCCTGGCTGCCGCAGGCCTGTTGAGCAGTTTCGAAGTGCTTGCGCAGGTAGCGCCACCCACTGACGCCGCCGAGCTGGCGCCGGACGCCACCGTGACCGTGACCGGCGTGCGCCGCGCCGCGCAAAGCGCCCAGAAAATCAAGCAGGAGGCCGACAACGTCATCGACTCCATCGTCGCTGATGACATCGGCAAATTCCCGGATACCAACGTGGCCGAAACGCTGGCCCGCGTCAGCGGCATCCAGGTCCGCCGCGACGCCGGAGAAGCCAATACCGTGCTGATTCGCGGCTTGCCCGGCATCGCCACCCTGATCAACGGCCGCGAGATGTTCACCACCACCGGCCGCTACATCCAGCTGGCCGACATTCCATCGACCATGCTGCAGCGCGCCGACGTCTACAAATCGCAGAGCGCCGACCTGGTCGAGGGCGGCATTGCCGGCGTGATCGATGTCCGCACCAACCGCCCGTTCGATTTCAAGGGCCTGCAGATGAGCGCCCAGGTCGGCGCCAAGAACAAGGACAAGGCTAAGGCCACCGACCCTGAAGTGTCGGGCATGATCTCGAACCGCTGGAAGACCGACATCGGCGAAGTGGGCGCGCTGTTCGGCGTTTCGTATGTCAAGGACCGTTTCCACGAGGAGCGCGGCTTCGAGACCTTCCCGATCAAGAAGGACACCGCCACCTCGCCCGCCGTGCCCAATCTGACCGGGCCGGACCTGGTCGGCATCCAGGACATCTACGGCCAGCGCAAGCGCACCGCCGAGAACTTCGCCCTGCAATGGAAGCCGAACGCCGACCTGGAAGTGTATGCCGAGGGCCTGCACTCGCAGTTCAAGGGCGCCGACGAAACCGACTTCTTCGTCGGCCTGCCGTGGGCCACCAGCCCTGATCAGATCAAGGTCACCACCATCCCGGGCACCAACCAGACCGACACGATCAATTCGACCAATACCTTTACCATTCTGTCGACCCAGGGCCGCGCCTCGACCAGCACCGCCCAGCAGTACGCCGTCGGCGCCAAATGGCGCGTCACGCCTGGCCTGCGCACCAGCACGGAGATTGCCCGCACCACCAGCAAGTATGACTGGGTCAATCCCATCCTGGATACCAACACCAATGCCGACAAGGTCTACATCAAGACCAATGTCGATGGCGGCGCCTTCGCCCAGTATCAGGGCGCCGGCATCACCGATCCAAGCAAGATCTATCTGTTCCAGTTCTTCGACCGCTATGGCCGCGATCGCGGCGCCTCGACCGACTGGCGTGCCGACGCCACCTACACGCCGGAAAACGAGGGCCTGTTCAAGGAGTTCAGCGCCGGCGTGCGCTTCAACGACCGCAGCGCCGAGTCGATCAAGTCGCTCGAAGGCAGCGTCGGCGCGCTGCCTGGCGTGACAATGGCCAGCATTCCGGGCCTGTCCTGCACCACGCAAACGATGTCGGTCAACTACGGCACGCCCAGCTGGGCGACGCCATGCGCCAGCTTCCTGGTCAACAATACCTCGATCGTCCGCCAGGCTGTGACGGGAACCACGGCGCCGAAGGCGATCGACCAGGCATCCTTCTTCGAAGACAAGGAAAAGAACTACGCCTTCTACGGCAAGGCCAAGATCGGTTTTGATCTCGGCGCCTACCCGGTCGATGGCGCGTTCGGTGTGCGCATCACCAAGACCGATGTCGATGTGCTGGCCAATAACAAGGTCACCTCGTCGGGCGGCGATGTGTACGTGCCGGTGTCGAAGACCAGTTCCGCCACCGACGTGCTGCCAAGCGCGAACTTTAAGCTGAGCATCCGTAAGGACCTGCTGGCGCGCCTGGCCTATGCCAAGACTCTGACCCGTCCCGACTTCGCCCAACTGAACCCGGCCACCGCCTACGTCAACTCGAACGGCACCACCACGCTGGCCACGGCCTCCGGCGGCAATCCGGAACTGAAGCCGTTCACCGGTCAGAACTTCGACGGCTCGCTGGAATGGTACTTCGCACCGACCGGCTATATGAGCGCCACGCTGTTCCGTCATAACTTCGACGGCTACATCATGAACAAGTCGGTGCAGGAGGTCTACCAGGGCGTGACTTACAACACCAGCCGTCCGTTCAACACCGACAAGGGCCACCTGCAAGGCGCGGAACTGGCGTACCAGCAGTTCTACGACGGCCTGCCGGGATGGCTGAGCGGCTTCGGCCTGCAGGCCAACGTGACTTTCACCCAGGGCGGCGTGACGTCGTCGGTCGATCCCAACCTGGAGGACAAGCCGTTCGCCGGCATGTCCAAGCTGTCCTACAACATCGTCGCACTGTACGAGAAGGAGGGCTGGTCGGCGCGCCTGGCGTACAACTGGCGTTCGAAGTTCACCCAGATCTACGGCGATACGCCGGACCCGGCCAACCTGAAAGGGAAGGACCTGATCGCCGCGCCGATGTCGTCGCTGGATGGCTCGCTGAGCTACAAGATCACGCCGAATATGTCGGTCAACCTGACCGGCACCAATCTGCTGAACTTCAAGTATCAGGATTACTGGGCGGACCCGGTGGTCTTCCCGCGCGATACCCGCCGTTATGACCGCACCGTGGGCTTGTCCCTGAGCTGGAAAAACTAAGATAAGCTGGTTTAACACTACCTGGTCCCCGCACTCGCGGGGACTTGGCTTTGAGAGGTAAGCAATGTCGAATCAAAAAATGTCGGTACTGGAGAAGGTCGGCTTTGGCGCTGGCGATATGGCGCTGAACGTGGTGATCTCGTCGATGATGCTGATCATTACCTTCTTCTACACCGATATCTACGGCCTGAAGACCACCGACCTGGCGCTGCTGTTCGTGCTGGTGAAGATCGTCGGCGCCGCCAGCGACCTGGTGATGGGGCAGATCACCGACCGCGTGCTGACGCGTTGGGGACGTTATCGTCCATGGCTGCTGTTCCTGGCCGTGCCGTATGGCCTGAGCGTGTTCTTCGTCTTCTCCACGCCGGACTGGGGCTATAGCGCCAAGCTGGTATGGGCCTATTCCACCTACATCATCATGACGGTGATGACTTCCGGCGTCGGCGTGTCGTATATCTCGCTGCCCAGCGCCTTGTCCAACGATCCGCAGCAAACCCTGTCGGCCAACGGCTACCGCCTGTTCTTCGCCAAGGTCGGCGCCTTCATGGTGACGGTGATCGTGCCGCTGCTGTCCGAACGCTGGGGCGGCGGCAACGCGGCCACCGGCTACCAGGCCGCGATGGCGGTGATGGCGGTGATGGGCGTGGTGCTGTTCCTGTTCTGCTTCTTCTCCACCACCGAGCGCGTGGTGCACAAGGTGCAGCGCCAGTCGCTGTCCGAGCAGATCAGGGTGCTGCTGAAAAATGACCAGTGGCTGATCCTGTGCGCCGTCTGTGTCACCGGCACCATCGGCTACGTGGTGCGCGGCTCGGTCGCCATCTATTACGCCAAGTATTATCTCGGCGCCGATGCGGCCACCGTGTCGGCCTTCCTGTCGACCGGCGTCGCGGCGGCCATCCTGTCGATGATCGCCTCGACCTGGATCACCAAGTTCTACAGCAAGGTCAAGCTGTTCCGCTGGACCCAGATCGGCGTCGGCGTGATCAGCGCGGCGATGTATTTCTTCGTCAAGCCGGGCGACACCATGCTGGCCTTCGTGCTGTACTTCCTGCTGTCGTTCGTGGTGGACCTGCATGCGCCGGTGTTCTGGTCGGCCATCGCCGAAGCCATCGACTACGGCACCGTCAAGACCGGCCAGCGCGTTTCCGGCTTCGCCTTCGGCGGCATCTCGGTCTGCCAGAAGGCCGGCATGGGCATCGCCGGCGCGCTGGTGGGCGTGCTGCTGACGTATTTTGAATACCAGCCGAATCACGAGCAGACCGCGTTTGCGCTCCATGGCATCGTGCTGATGCTGACCTTGATTCCCGGCTTCTTCCATACTGTGATGGGACTGTTGATGTTCAAGTACCGTATCGACGATGCGTACTACACCGAGGTCAAGGCGCAGATGGGAACCAAGGCTTATGTGGCAGTCTAATTTTTTGGAATCTGAAATGGAAAATGTACTCACACCGCTGATCGAGCAGCGCGCCGATCCTCATATCTACCGTCATACCGATGGCTATTACTACTTCACCGCTTCGGTGCCGCAGTACGACCGCATCGAGCTGCGCCGCGCCAGGACCATCGCCGGCCTGGCGGATGCGGAAAAGGTCGATGTCTGGCACAAGCCGGATACCGGCGCGTACAGCGAGCTGGTTTGGGCGCCGGAGCTGCACTTCAACGACGGCGCCTGGTATGTCTACTTCGCCGCCGCGCCGAGCCGCGAGATCAAGTACAAGCTGTTCCAGCACCGCATGTACGCGATCCGTAACACCAACGCCAATCCGCTGGAAGGCGAGTGGGAGTTCATGGGCCAGATCGACACCGGCATCGACACCTTCTGCCTGGATGCGACCACCTTCAGCCACAAGGGCCAGCTGTACTACGTGTGGGCGCAAAAGGACGTGGCGATCGAAGGCAATTCCAATATTTACATCGCGCCGATGAAAACGCCGTGGCAACTGGGCGGCCCGCCGGTCATGCTGAGCAAGCCGGAGTTCGACTGGGAGATACGCGGCTTCTGGGTCAACGAAGGCCCGTCCGTCCTGAAAAAGAACGGCAAGATCTTCATCAGCTACTCGGCCAGCGCCACCGACGAAAACTACGCCATGGGCCTGCTGTGGGCCGACGAAAACGCCGATGTGCTGGACCCGGCGTCGTGGACCAAGATGAAAGAACCGGTGCTGCAAACCGACTTCGAACACAAGATCTACGGCCCCGGCCACAATAGTTTCACCGTGGCGGATGATGGCGAAACGGTGATGTTGGTTTATCATGCACGTACCTATACCGAGATTATCGGCGATCCGCTGTGGAATCCGGACCGTCACACTTTCGTCAAACCGCTGAAGTGGGACGCGCAGGGTATGCCTGTTTTCGGAAAGCCGTCGATCGCCTGACGACATTCCCGTCCCATGGAACATCGGCGGCGGCCGGCGTGGAAGCATATTCCCGCCGGCCGCCGCGTCATTAAAGAGTCAACATGCAAGCAACGATTACTGAATCCCCCTTTGGCGCACTGGCGGACGGCCGCGAAGCCACGCTCTACACGCTGACCAACGCCAACGGCATGGTGGCGAAGATCAGCAACCTTGGCGGCGTGATCGCCGAACTGCACGTGCCGGACCGCGACGGCGTGCTGGCCGACGTCTGCCACGGCTTCGACAACGTCGCCGCCTATATGGGCGAATCGAACTACTTCGGCGCGCTGATCGGCCGCTACGGCAACCGCATCGCCAACGGCCGCTTCACGCTGGACGGCGAGACCTTTCAGCTGGACCTGAACGACGGCGCCAATCACCTGCACGGCGGCGCCGAGGGCTTCCACCGCAAACTGTGGGATGCCGAAACCTTCAACACGCCCAAGTCCGTGGGCCTGATCCTGAGCTACGTCAGCCCGGACGGCGATCAGGGCTACCCTGGCAATGCCGAAATCACCGTCATCTACGAACTGCGTGACAATAACGAACTGCGTATCGCTTTCCACGCCGTCGCCGACAAGGCCACGCCGATGAACCTGACCAACCACGCCTATTTCAACCTGGCCGGCAAGGGCGATATCCTGGGTCACGAGCTGACCATTTTCGGCGACGCCTATACGCCGGTGGGCAGCGGCCTGATTCCGGTGGGCGCGCCGGCGGCGGTCGAAGGCACGCCGTTCGACTTCCGCACGCCGCACACCATCGGCGAACGGATCGGCCAAAAGGATGAGCAACTGGGTTACGGCTCGGGCTACGACCATAACTTCGTGCTGAATAAATCCGCTGAAAAAGCGCTGGAAGTGGCGGCCCGCGTGGTCGACCGCGCGTCCGGCCGGGTGCTGGAAGTGCTGTCGCAGGAGCCGGGTATCCAGTTCTACAGCGGCAACTTCCTCGATGATAGCATCAGCGGAAAAGGGCGCATCTACGGCTATCGCAGCGGTTTCTGTCTCGAACCGCAGCACTTCCCGGATTCGCCGAACCGCGCCGACTTTCCCTCGGCGATCCTGCGTCCGAACGAGGAGTATTCGACGGTGATGGCTTACCGCTTCTCGACGGTCTAGGTATATCGATTTTGGTATCGATATCGATAAACATTTTATTGGAAAGTTATCTCAGTACATCTTAGTATGCCTAATCGATGCGGGGGCGTGACATTCAGGCTCCCGCACAGGAAAATACTGAGGAGAAATGCATGTCTGAGAATGACAAAAAGGTGAAGCTGCGCTCCGCCGAGTGGTTTGGTACCCAGGACAAAAACGGCTTCATGTATCGCAGCTGGATGAAAAATCAGGGGATTCCTGATCACGAATTCGAAGGCAAGCCGATCATCGGCATCTGTAACACCTGGTCTGAACTGACCCCCTGCAACGCCCACTTCCGCAAACTGGCGGAACACGTCAAGCGCGGCATCTACGAAGCCGGCGGCTTCCCGGTCGAATTCCCGGTCTTCTCCAACGGCGAATCGAACCTGCGTCCCACCGCGATGTTGACCCGTAACCTGGCGTCGATGGACGTCGAAGAATCCATACGCGGCAATCCGATGGACGGCGTCGTCCTGCTGGTCGGCTGCGACAAGACCACACCGGCGCTGCTGATGGGCGCCGCCTCGGTCGACATTCCGACCATCGTCGTCACCGGCGGCCCGATGCTGAACGGTAAACTGAACGGCAAGAACATCGGCTCCGGCACCGCCGTCTGGCAGCTGCACGAGCAGGTCAAGGCTGGCGAAATTTCGATGCACGATTTCATCGGCGCCGAAGCGGGCCACTCGCGTTCCGCCGGCACCTGCAACACCATGGGCACCGCGTCGACCATGGCCTGCATGGCCGAATCGCTGGGCACCTCGCTGCCACACAATGCCGCCATTCCCGCCGTCGATGCGCGCCGCTACGTGCTGGCGCATATGTCGGGCATCCGCATCGTCGAAATGGTGAAGCAGGATCTGAAGTTGTCGAAGATCCTGACCAAGGAGAATTTTGAAAATGCGATCCGCGTCAACGCCGCCATCGGCGGTTCGACCAACGCCGTGATCCACCTGAAGGCCATCGCCGGCCGTATCGGTGTCGATCTGGAACTGGAAGACTGGACCCGCGTGGGACGCGGCACGCCGACCATCGTCGACCTGCTGCCATCGGGCCGCTTCCTGATGGAAGAGTTCTATTACGCCGGCGGCCTGCCGGGGGTGATCCGCCGCATGGGCGACGGTAACATCCTGCCGCATCCGAATGCGCTGACCGTCAACGGCAAGACCATCTGGGAAAACTGCCACGATGCGCCGATCTGCGACGAGGAAGTCATCCGCACGCTGGACAATCCGATCCGCAAGGACGGCGGCATCTGCATTTTGCGCGGCAACCTGGCGCCGCGCGGCGCGGTGCTGAAGCCATCGGCCGCCACGCCGGAGCTGATGCAGCATCGCGGCAAGGCCGTGGTGTTCGAGGACTTCGAGCATTACAAGTCGCGCATCATGGACCCGAATCTGGAGGTGGACAAGGACTCGGTGCTGGTGATGAAGAACTGCGGCCCGAAAGGTTATCCGGGCATGGCGGAAGTGGGCAATATGGGCCTGCCGCCCAAGCTGCTGGCGGCTGGCGTCAAGGACATGGTGCGGATTTCGGATGCGCGCATGTCGGGCACGGCCTACGGCACCGTGGTGCTGCACGTGGCGCCGGAAGCCATGGCCGGCGGCCCGCTGGGCATCGTCAAGGACGGCGACTGGATCACGCTCGATTGCGCCGGCGGTTTGCTGAACCTGGAGATTTCGGACGAAGAGATGGCGGCACGCCAGGCGGTCCGCGTGCAGGGCAGTGCGCCGGGGCCGAAGACCGGCTACCAGCAGCTGTACATCGAGCACGTGCTGCAGGCCGACGAAGGCTGCGACTTCGACTTCCTGGTCGGGAATCGCGGCTCCGCCGTGCCACGCCACTCGCATTAATCCGGAGATTCTTCATGCTACTCGTACAATTCAAGAACGAACAAGGCGCGCGCCAGGTCGGCGTGCTGGAACAGAACACCATCCGCATCATCGACGGCTACAGCACCACCTACGCGCTGGCCCAGGATGCGATCCGCAAATCGGTCGGCCTGGCTGCGCTGGTGGATAAATCGGTCGGCGCGCAAACCGCGGCCTTCGACGCCGTGGCTGCTGCCGGTCGCCTGCTGTCGCCGCTGGATCACACCGACGACGCTCACACCTACGTCACCGGCACCGGCCTGACCCACCTGGGCAGCGCCGACACTCGCGACGCCATGCACAAGAAAATCGGCGGCGACGTCGAATCCCTGAGCGACTCCATGAAGATGTTTCGCATGGGCGTGGAAGGCGGCAAGCCAGCCGCCGGCAGCGCCGGCGTGCAGCCGGAATGGTTCTACAAGGGCGACGGCTCCATCGTTGCCGCCAGCGGCCAGGACCTGGCGATGCCGGACTTCGCGCTGGACGGCGGCGAAGAACCGGAAGTCGCCGGCCTGTATGTGATCGGCGACGACGGCCAGCCATACCGCGTCGGCTTCGCCATCGGTAACGAATTCTCGGACCACGTGACCGAACGCCAGAACTACCTGTATCTGGCGCACTCCAAGCTGCGCGTCTGCGGCCTGGGCCCGGCGCTGCTGGTCGGCGAAGCGCCAGCCAGCATCGAAGGCACCTCGCGCATTTACGACAAGGAAGGCAAGGTGCGCTGGGAGAAGCCATTCTTCAGCGGCGAACAGAATATGTCGCACACCATCGCCAACCTGGAACATCACCATTTCAAGTACCCGCTGTTCAGGCGTCCGGGCGACGTGCATGTGCATTTCTTCGGCACCGCCACCCTGAGCGTGGCCGACAACATTGTCGTGCAGCCTGGCGAAACCTTTGAAATCGACTCGCCGCAATTTGGTCCGGCCCTGCGCAACAAGCTGACCGTGTTTAAAACCGACGTCGCGAAAGTGAAAACACTATGAACATCACCGGTGATGCACTGATCGGCGGCAAAGCCGTCAAGGGCACGGGCGCTGGCGTCCGTGCTTACAATCCGGCGCTGGGCCAGGTCATCGAGCCTGAGTTCCGCACCGTGGACGCATCGCAGATCGACCTGGCCTGCCGCCTGGCCGATGAGGCGTTCGATACCTTCCGTGCGCTGAGCGACGACAAGCGCGCCTACTTCCTCGAAACCATCGGCGACCAGATCATGGAGCTGGGCGATGAGCTGGTGGAGCGCGTGATGGCGGAAACCAGCCTGCCACGCGTCCGCATCGAGGGAGAGCGTGGCCGCACCGTCGGTCAGCTGAAAATGTTTGCCAACCTGCTGCGCGAAGGCTCGTGGCACGATGTACGCTTTGATAAAGCGCTGCCGGACCGGACGCCGCCGCGTCCCGACCTGCGGATGCGCATGATCGGCCTTGGCCCTGTGGCTGTTTTCGCGGCCAGTAACTTCCCGTTGGCGTTTTCTGTGGCCGGTGGCGACACCGCGTCGGCACTGGCCGCCGGCTGCCCGGTGGTGCTGAAGGCGCACTTTGCGCATCCAGGCACCTCGGAGCTGGTCGGCCGCGCCGTTGTGAAAGCTGTCGAGATCTGCGGCCTGCCGGCTGGCGTGTTCTCGCTGCTGACCGGCGTTGGCAATGAGCTGGGTATTGAACTGGTGCGTCATCCGGCCATCAAGGCGGTCGGCTTCACCGGCTCGCGTGGCGGCGGTATGGCGTTGATGGCCGCTGCGGCCGCGCGTCCGGTACCGATTCCGGTGTATGCCGAAATGAGTTCGATCAATCCGGTGTTCCTGCTGCCGGAAGCGCTGAAAAACCGCGCCGAAGACATCGCCGCTGGTTTCGCCGGCTCGCTGACCTTGGGCGTGGGCCAGCTGTGCACCAATCCTGGCCTGGTGCTGGCGATCGCCGGTCCTGATCTGGACCGCTTCACCGCGGCAGCGTCGCAAGCGCTGGTGGGCGGCGCGGCCTGCTCGATGCTGTCGCCGGGGATCGCCGGCAACTTCGCGCGCGGCGTCAGCCAGCTGGCGGAGCATGCGGATGTGAAGACGCTGGCACTGGCGCCGCAGGCGGAAGGCAAGGGGGCTCCGGCGTTGTTCGTGTCGAGCGCCGCATCGTTCCTGTCGCAGCATGCGCTGCAGGAAGAGATCTTTGGACCGGCTTCACTGGTGGTGGCGTGCAAGGACGTGGCGGAACTGCGCCAGGTTGCGGAGAAGCTGGAAGGCCAGCTGACCGCCACGCTGCAAATGGACGAGGGCGACCTGGAAGCGGCGCAGTCTCTGCTGCCGGTGCTGGAGCGTAAAGTCGGCCGCATTCTGGCGAACGGCTATCCGACCGGCGTGGAAGTGTGCAGCGCCATGGTGCACGGCGGTCCGTTCCCATCGACTTCGGACGGCCGCTCGACGTCGGTCGGCACGGGCGCGATTTCGCGCTTTCTGCGTCCGGTGAGCTACCAGAACCTGTCGCAGGCCTTGCTGCCTGAAGTCCTGCGCGACAACGGCTCGGCCACCTGGCTGCGCCGCGATGGCGAGCTAACCCGCAAATAAAAAAGACGTACATAACGGAGACTGTATGACACAACTGGCCAAGTTCGGCAGCCTGCGCGGCAAGCGCGTATTCATCACCGGCGGCGGCACCGGCATCGGCGAAGCGATGGTGATCTCGTTCGCCGAGCAAGGCGCGCAAGTCGCCTTCGTCGATATCGCCCGCGATCCCAGCCTGGCGCTGATACGCCGCGTGAAGGAAGCCGGCTATCCCGAACCGCTGTTCCGCCAGTGCGACATCACAGACATCCCGGCGTTGCAAGCCACGATGACCGAACTATCTGGCCTTGTCGGCGACTTCGACGTCCTGGTGAACAACGCCGCCAACGACCAGCGCCACGAAACCGCCGACGTCACGCAGGAATTCTGGGACAAGTGCATCGCCGTCAACCAGCGGCCGATGTTCTTTACCTGCCAGGCGGTGTTGGAAGGCATGAAGAAGAAGGGCGCCGGCTCCATCATCAACGTTGGCTCGATCTCATGGCACGTCAAGAATGCCGGCTATCCAGCCTACGCCACCACCAAGGCCGCGACGCATGGCCTGACACGCGGCCTGGCGCGTGAGTTCGGTGCGCACGGCATCCGCGTCAATACCGTCACGCCAGGCTGGGTGATGACCCAGCGCCAGATCGATTTGTGGCTGGACGATGCCGGCGAAGACGACATCAAGCGCAACCAGTGCCTGCAAAACAAACTGATGCCGCAGCACGTCGCATCGATGGTGCTGTTCCTGGCCGCCGACGACGGCGCCATGTGCACCGCGCAGGAATTCATCGTCGACGCAGGCTGGGTATAAACCGCCTGCAGTAGCACCGTTCGCCCCCGGAGACACCGCACATCGATGCGGCGGGGTATAGCAACCATAGAAAAAATGGTAGGAACATGGTGAAGACAACCGTAGTCACGGCGCTGACCTGCGCCGCCGCATCGCTCGCATCCATCGCGCAGGCCGCCCCGCAAAACACCGCGCTTCGCAGCCCGGATCAGCACATCGCCGTCACCGTCAGCGAAACAGACGGCGCGTTAAAGTACGCCATCGCCCGCGACGGCAAGCCTGTGCTGCTGGCCTCCGACCTTGGCCTACAACTCGCCGGCGCCAACCTGACCGACGATCTGACGCTGACCGCCACAAGCGCCCCACACCTGGTGGAAGACCACTACCAGATGGCCGTCGGCAAACGCAAGGACATCAGCTACCGCGCCAACGAACAAACCTGGTCGCTGCAAAACGCCCGACAGCAAAAGATCGACATCACCTTCCGCGTATCGAACGATGGCGTCGCCTTCCGCTACGTGGTCGCCGAGCCGTCGCTGCCGCTGAAAAAGCTGGTGCAGGAACACACCACCTTCGCGTTGCCGGCCGGCGCCAAGGCCTGGCTGCAACCGATGTCCGTCGCGCAAACCGGTTGGAGCGACACCAATCCCTCCTACGAAGAGCACTACCAGATGGAGATCCCGGCCGGCACCAGGTCGCCGACCGAGGCGGGCTGGGTCTTTCCTGCACTGTTCAAGGCCGGCGCCAACTGGATCGCCATCTCGGAAGCGAATATGGATGGCACCTGGCAAGCCTCCCGCCTGGCGCAGGACTCCAGCGGCGGCAAATACAGCATCGGCAATCCCATGTCCGCGGAGGTCTACACCAATGGCGGCCTGATGGCGGAAGTGGAAGGCACGCTCACCTCGCCGTGGCGCGTTATCGCCCTCGGTTCGCTGGCAATCGTCACCAACTCCACGCTGGGCACCGACCTGGCCGCACCGGCGGTCGCCTTTGACGCCTCGCGCGTCAAGCCAGGGCATGCCTCCTGGAGCTGGGCCATCCTGAAAGACGATTCCATCGTCTACGACGTACAGAAGAAATTCATCGACTACGCCGCCGACATGCATTGGGATTACACCCTGATTGACGTCAACTGGGACCGCAACATCGGCTATGACAAGATCAAGGAACTGGCCGACTACGCGGCGACGAAAAACGTTGGCCTCATCCTCTGGTACAACTCGTCCGGTGCATGGAACAAAACCGAATACTCACCGAAGGGCCAACTGCTCACGCACGAGCAGCGCATCAAGGAGTTCCAGCGCCTGCGCGACATCGGCATCAAAGGCCTGAAAATCGACTTCTTTGCCGGCGATGGCCAGTCGATGATCGCCTACTACAACAACATCCTGCGCGACGCCGCGGACGCCGGCCTGCTGCTCAACTTCCACGGTTCCACGCTGCCGCGCGGCTGGGCGCGCACCTGGCCCAACCTGATGACGATGGAAGCGATACGCGGCTTCGAGTACACCACCTTCGAACAGAAGGACCAGGACCTGATGCCCAGCCACGCCGCCATGCTGCCGTTCACGCGCAACCTGTTCGACCCGATGGATTTCACACCGGTGGTGTTCGGCGATATTCCCAACATCAGGCGCGCCAGCCGCAACGGCTTTGAACTGGCCACGTCGGTGCTGTACCTGTCCGGCATCCAGCACTTCGCCGATACGCCGGAAGGCATGGCGACGGCGCCGGCCTACGTCAAGCAGTTCCTGCAAAACCTGCCGCGCAGCTGGGACGACAGCCGGCTGGTGGACGGCTATCCCGGCAAATACGTCGTGATCGCGCGCCGCGCCGGCGACACCTGGTATATCGCCGGCATCAACGCCACCACGGCCGATAAAACGCTGGCGCTGGACCTGTCCTTTGTCGGCAAAAAACAAGGCGTCGTCATCACCGACGGCGAAGGCGGGCGTGATTTCAGCCAGCGCAGCATCGCTGCCGGCAAAAAAGTAGTCGTAACCATCAAGCCGCATGGCGGCTTTGTCATCCAACTATAAAATCAAGGAGACGGAGATATGAATCAAATCCAACGCGGCGTACTCGCCCTGTGCATGCTGGCTTCCGGCGGCGCTTTCGCGGCCGATGCGGTCAGCCTGACCATCGACGCCGCCAGGCCGGGCGCCGTCATCAACAAGGACGTCTACGGCCAGTTCGCCGAACACCTGGGCACCGGCATCTATGAAGGCCTGTGGGTTGGCCCGAAATCGAAGATCCCGAACACCAAGGGCTGGCGTAACGACGTGGTCGGCGCGCTGAAGAACATCCACGTGCCGCTGGTACGCTGGCCGGGCGGCTGCTTCGCCGACGAATACCACTGGCGCGACGGCATCGGCGCGCGCGAGAAGCGTCCGGTCAACGTCAACACCAACTGGGGCGGCGTGGATGAATCCAACGCCGTCGGCACGCACGAATTCTTTGACCTGGTCGAGATGCTGGGCGCGGATGCCTACGTCAACGGCAACCTTGGCACCGGCAGCGCGCAGGAGATGTCGGAGTGGATCGAGTACATGACCTCCGACAGCAAGTCCACGCTGGCCAATATGCGCCGCAAGAATGGCCATGACAAGCCGTTCAAGGTGGCTTACTTCGCGGTGGGTAACGAAGCCTGGGGCTGCGGCGGCAATATGAGTCCGCAGTACTACTCGGACGTGTACAAGCAGGTGGAGACCTTCCTGCGCGCGCCCAAGCAGTATCGTCCGAAGATCATCGCCAGCGGCGGCAACGACAATGATGTGACGTGGTCCGAAGTCCTGAGCAAGGAGCTGAAGAAGCAGACCGACGGCATCAGCTTCCACTACTACACCATCCCGACCGGCAAGTGGGAAGTGAAAGGGGCTTCCACCGGTTTCCAGGAAAACGAATGGATCTCCACCCTGGCCAACACGCTGCGCATGGAAAGCCATATCCAGAAGAACAGCGCCGCCATGGACAAGAACGACCCGGAGAAAAAACTGGGCCTGTTCGTCGACGAGTGGGGCACCTGGTATGACGTGGAGAAGGGCACCAATCCCGGCTTCCTGTTCCAGCAGAATACCCTGCGCGATGCGGTGGTTGCGGCGCTTAACTTCAACATCTTCCACGCTCACGCGGAACGCGTGCGCATGACGAATATCGCGCAGATGGTCAATGTGCTGCAGTCGATGATCATCACCGACAAGGACAGGATGCTGCTGACGCCTACCTACTATACCTACCAGATGTACGTGCCGTTCCAGGGCGCGACTTCGCTGCCGGTGACGCTCAAGGATAATCCGGACTATAGCGCGGGCGGCTTCAAGGTGCCGGAGATTAGCGCTTCGGCTGCGCGCGGCACGGATGGCAAGCTGTATCTGGCGCTGGTGAACACCAATCCGAACAAGGATGCCGATGTGGCGCTGAATATTCCAGGCCAGGCGATCAAGGCGGTGAAGGGCAGCGTGCTGACTTCCTCGGCAATGGACACCCATAACACCTTCCAGTCGCCGAACGCGATCAAGCCTGCACCGTTCAGCGCCGCCGCTGGCGCCGATGGCAAGCTGACCGTCAGGATTCCGGCCAAGGCCGTGATCGTGGTGGCGGTGGAGTAAGCGCGTGGACGATATCCTGATCACACGCCGCAGAGTCGTTGTCGGCGGCGTTGCGCTGCTGTTGACAGGTTGCGGCGGCGGCGGAGGCGGCGGCACGGCCGCAGCCACTTCAATGACTTCGCCGACGACAACACCGACGCCGACACCAACCGCCATCACGTTCGCCGACGCTTCGGTCCACGATCCATCCGTCATCAAGGTGGACGGCACGTTCTACGTATTCGGCTCGCACCTTGCCACCGCCAGGTCGACGGACCTGATGAACTGGACCAAGATCGCCGACAACGTCACCGCGACCAACCCGCTGTTCAACAACGTGATCACCGCGCTGGCCGACACCTTCGCCTGGGCGCAGGTGACCGACCTGTGGGCGCCGGACGTCGTGAAACTCGCGGATGGCAAGTTCTATCACTACTACTGCGCCTGCAAGGGCGACTCCCCGCGTTCGGCGCTCGGCGTCGCCGTGGCGGACAAGGTGGAAGGCCCGTACGTCAACAAGCAGATTCTGCTCAAGTCGGGCATGTGGGGCCTGCCGGGCGAAGACGGCGTCACCATCTACGATGCGCTGACAATGCCGAACGTGGTCGATCCGAACACCTTCTTCGACCAGAACGGCAAGCTGTGGATGATTTACGGCTCCTACTCGGGCGGCATCTTCATCCTGGAAATGGACGCCGCTACGGGTTTGCAGAAGCCGGGCCAAGGCTACGGCAAGCATCTGATGGGCGGCAACCACGCGCGCATCGAAGGCGCGTATGTGATGTACAGCCCGCAGTCGAAGTACTACTACCTGTTCACGTCCTTTGGCGGATTGGATGCCAACGGCGCTTACAACATGCGCGTTTCGCGATCGTTGAATCCGGACGGTCCGTATCTGGATGCGAAGGGCAACGACATGGCCAACGTCAAGGCCAATCCCGCGCTGCCGCTGTTTGACGATGCATCGATCGCGCCATACGGCCAGAAGATCATGGGCAATCACCAGTTCGCCCTGGCGGCCGGCGAGACGGGAACGCCGCTGGGCTACGTGTCGCCGGGCCACAATTCGGCCTATTACGAAGCGTCCACCGGCCAGTACTTCCTGATCTTCCACACGCGCTTTCCCGGCACCGGTGAGCTGCACCAGATCCGCGTGCATGAGATGTTCATCAATGTCGACGGCTGGCTGGTGGTGTCGCCGTTCCGCTACGCGCCGCTGAGCAAGAACTCGACCGCGCTGTCGGCGGAAGTGACAGCGGCCGATGCGGCGGGCACGTACAAGATGATCAACCACGGCAAGGACATCTCGACCACGCTCAAGGCGTCGCAGAATGTGATGCTGGCGGCGGATGGCACGGTGTCCGGCACGGCCAGCGGTACATGGAAGCATAACGGCAGCAACAAGATCACCATTGCACTTGGCGCCACCGGGACTTTCGTTGGCGTGCTGTCGCGTCAGTGGAATACCAACGCCAGTGCGTTTGTGGTGACGTGGACGGCGCAATCGGCGGACGGCGTGTCCATCTGGGGCGCGCGGACCGGCAACTAAACGGAGCACACAATGAAGTATGTTTTATCGACGGTAGCGTTAGCGCTGGCCGCAATGGCTTGTCCGGCCAAGGAAGTAAGCGTGCACGATCCGGTGATGGCCAAGGAAGGCGATACCTACTACGTGTTCAGCACGGGGCCGGGCATCACCTTCTACAGCTCCAAGGATCTGAAGAACTGGACGCCGGAGGGCCGCGTGTTCAAGGGCCAGCCGACGTGGGCGAAGAAGGCCGCGCCGACGTTTGACGACCATATCTGGGCGCCGGACGTGCAGTTCCATGACGGGAAATACTATCTGTACTATTCCGTATCGGGCTTTGGCAAGAACACGTCCGGCATCGGCGTCACCGTCAATAAAACGCTGAATCCGCGCTCGCCGGATTATCGCTGGGAGGACCAGGGCATGGTGCTGCAGTCGGTGCCGGTGCGCGACGACTGGAACGCCATCGATCCGAATGTGATCGAGGACGGCAAGGGCAATGCCTGGATGTCGTTCGGCTCCTTCTGGAGCGGTTTGAAGCTGGTGAAGCTGAACAAGGACTGGACCGGCCTGGCCGAGCCGCAGGAGTGGCATGCCATCGCCAGTCGCACCAGCGGCGAGGCCGCAGCCACCGAGAAGGCCGGGCCGGGCGAGATCGAGGCGCCGTTCATCTTCAGGAAGGGCGATTACTACTACCTGTTCGTATCTTTCGGCTTGTGCTGCAGGAAGGCTGACAGCACCTATCACGTGATGGTCGGCCGCTCGAAGGAGGTGACCGGGCCTTATGTGGACAAGAACGGCGTCGATATGCTGAAGGGCGGTGGCTCGCTGCTGATCGCCGGCGACAAGGACTGGAAGGGGCTGGGGCACAACAGCGCCTATACCATGGACGGCAAGGATTATCTGGTGCTGCATGCTTACGAGACGGCGGACAATTACCTGCAAAAGCTGAAGATCATGGAGATGAAGTTTGACGCCGCCGGCTGGCCAGGCGTCGATCAGGCGGATCTGAACAAGTATCGCAGCAACCAGCTGCCGGCGAAATAATGGCCGGCCAGTCCTCGCGCCGCCGCGCGCTGAAGATGGCCGCCGGCGCGGCAGCCACGGTCGCGTCGCACGGAGTTTTCGCCGATGGCGCAACCACCTTGGCCGCGCAGCAAGGCACGCGCGCGGCTGCGCTGGGCGGCGGTGCAGCCGCGCACGAAAGCGCTCAGATCGCGCTGTTCCCGCTGAACGCCGTGCGTCTCGGCCCAAGCCCATTCCTGGAAGCCCAGCAGACCGACCTGCGCTACATCCTCTCTCTGGACGCCGACCGCCTGCTGGCCCCATTCATGCGCGAAGCCGGCCTGCCGCTCAAGCAGCCAACCTACGGCAACTGGGAGTCCAGCGGCCTCGATGGCCACATGGGCGGCCACTATCTGTCCGCGCTGGCCCTGATGTGCGCCGCCACCGGCGACCGCGAAGTCCTCAAGCGCCTGAACTATTTCGTTGCAGAACTCAAGCGCTGCCAGCAAGCCAATGGTGACGGCTATATCGGCGGCGTTCCCGGCGGCGCCAGCGCGTGGCGCGAAATCGCCCAGGGAAAACTCCAGGCTGACAACTTCTCGGTCAACGGCAAGTGGGTCCCCTGGTACAACCTGCACAAGACCTACGCCGGCCTGCGCGATGCCTACACCTACGCCGGCAACCAGGAAGCGCGCGCCATGCTGATCGCCCTGTGCGACTGGACGCTGGACCTGACCTCGCACCTGACCGAAGAACAGATGCAAGCCATGCTGCGGGCGGAACACGGCGGCATGAACGAAGTTCTGGCCGATGTCGCGCAAATGACCGGCCAGCAGAAATACATGGACCTCGCTATCCGCTTTTCGCACCAGGCCATCCTGCAGCCGCTGGAAGACGGCAAGGACCAGCTCACCGGCCTGCACGCCAACACGCAGATCCCGAAAGTCATCGGCTTCAAGCGCATTGGCGACGTCACGTCGCGCCGCGACTGGCAGCGGGCGGTGGCGTTCTTCTGGCAGACCGTCCACGATCACCGCACGGTCGCCATCGGCGGCAACAGCGTCAAGGAGCACTTCCACGACGACAAAGACTTCTCATCGATGATCGAAGAGGTCGAGGGGCCGGAGACCTGCAACACCTACAATATGCTCAAGCTCACCGAGCTGCTGTTCACCGGCGACGCCAAAGGCAGTTACGCCGACTACTACGAGCGCGCGCTGTACAACCATATCCTGTCGTCGCAGCGGCCGGGCAGCGGCGGCTTTGTCTACTTCACGCCGATGCGGCCGAATCACTACCGCGTCTATTCACAGCCGCAGAAAGCCATGTGGTGCTGCGTCGGCTCCGGCCTGGAAAGCCACGCCAAGTATGGAGAATTCATCTACGCGCATCGCGGCGACAGCTTGTACGTCAACCTGTTCATCCCATCCACGCTGGACTGGCGAGAGCAGGGCGTGCAAATCCGCCAGTCCAACCGCTTTCCGGATGAAGACAGCAGTACCATCACGGTCAAAGGCAACAAGACCTTCACAATGAAGATCCGCTATCCGGAGTGGGTGGCGCAGGGCGCGTTGCGCATCACCGTCAACGGCAAGCCGGTGGCTGCCGCCATCGGCGCGGATCGCTACCTCAACGTGCGCCGCCCCTGGCGTGACGGCGACAAGGTCGTCGTCTACCTGCCGATGACCACACGCCTGGAGCAGATGCCGGACAAATCCGCTTACTACGCTGTGCTGCACGGCCCGATGGTATTGGCGGCAAAAACCAATCCATTCCCCGGCGAGCAGCTGAACTACCTGGCCGACGACTCGCGCATGGGGCACATCGCCAGCGGTCCGGTATGCCCACTGGAGCAGGCGCCGGTGCTGGTGAGCGACAGCCCAGCCTTCGCCGGCCGCTTCCGGCCGGTGCCGGGCCGGCCGCTGACCTTCGCCGCGCCGGGACTGGTGCAGTCGCCCGGCGCCGGCCCGACCACCTTCGTGCCATTCTTCCGCGTGCACGATGCGCGCTACGTGGTCTACTGGCCGTATTCCACGCCGGGCGACCTGGCGCGCCGCCGCGCGCAAGCCGCACAGGACGAAAAAGAGCGTCTCGCGCTGGACGCCCAGACCATCGACCAGGTGGCGCCCGGCGAACAGCAGCCGGAATCCGATCACTTCTTCAAGGCCGAAGGCGCGGACGCCGGCATCAACAAGGGCAAGCACTGGCGCCACGCCACCAGCTGGTTCAGCTACGACCTGACCGACAAAAAAGGCGAAGCACGCATCCTGCGGCTGACATATTCAAAACTCGACGCCGGCCGCCGCTTCGATATCCTGATCAACGACAAGCTGCTGGCCGAAGTCCGGCTCGACGCCAGCGCCGCGCAGGAACTGTACACCCGCGATTACGCCATACCGCCCGGCGCCGTAGCGACTGGCAAGCTGGTAGTGAAGTTTGTCGCCCGCGATGGATCGGTCGCCGGAGGCCTGTACGGCCTGCGCCTGCTGCGCTGACATACCAAAAATGATATTGCAGAACGTGAAAATATCATTGGATAGATATTTGTGTTTCTCATAGTATTGATCCGAATAACACTATAAAAACTGATCAGGAGACATTGCCATGACCTTCCATCGCAGAACCGTACTGGCCACCGGCCTTGCCGCCGCCTTCATCCTTGGTGCGCCTGCCGCATTCGCCGCCAAGCCGCTGGTGATCGGCTTCTCGCAAGTGGGCGCCGAAAGCGAGTGGCGCACCGCGAACACTGTATCGATCAAGGACGCCGCGAAGAAGGAGGGCGTGACCCTCAAGTTCGCGGACGCCCAGCAAAAGCAGGAAAACCAGGTCAAGGCGATCCGCTCCTTCATCGCCCAGCGCGTGGACGTAATCGCGTTTTCGCCGGTCGTGGAATCGGGCTGGGACACGGTGCTGCTGGAAGCCAAGCGCGCCAGAATTCCCGTGATTCTGACCGACCGCGCCGTCAAGGTCAGCGATCCATCGCTGTACGTCAGCTTCCTCGGTTCGGACTTCGTGGAAGAAGGCCGTCGCGCCGGCAACTGGCTGGTCGAGCGTCAAAAGAAGACGCCTGATGCCGTTTTGAATATCGTTGAACTGCAAGGCACCGTGGGTTCCGCGCCTGCACTGGACCGCAAGAAGGGCTTTGAAGAAGCCATCGCCGGCAATGCGAAGCTGAAGGTAATCCGCTCGCAGACCGGCGACTTCACCCGCGCCAAGGGCAAGGAGGTGATGGAAGCCTTCCTCAAGGCCGAAGGCAAGAAGATCAACGTGCTGTATGCGCACAATGACGACATGGCCATCGGCGCGATCCAGGCGATCGAGGAAGCGGGACTGAAGCCGGGCAAGGACATCATCATCATTTCCATCGACGGCGTGAAGGGCGCGTTCGAAGCCATGATCGCCGGTAAGCTGAACGTGACGGTGGAATGCAATCCGCTGCTCGGCCCCCAGCTGATGCAGATCGCGAAGGATGTCGTCGCCGGCAAGGCGGTGCCGAAGCGCGTTGTGACGCAGGAAAGCGTGTTCCCGGCCGAAGTCGCGGCCAAGGAATTCCCGAACCGTAAATACTGATGCGATGACGATGATTTCTTCCGCACCCGCAGCCCCGGTGCTGGAGCTGCGCGGCATCAGCAAGGCCTTCACCGGTGTGCAGGCCTTGAATGGCGTGTCGCTCAATCTATTCCCCGGTGAAGTGCATACGCTGATGGGCCAGAACGGCGCCGGCAAGTCCACGCTGATCAAGGTGCTGACCGGCGTGTATGCGCCGGACCATGGGCAGATCCTGCTGGCCGGCCAGGCGATACAGCCGCAGTCCACGCTGGATGCGCAGAACCATGGCATCAGCACCGTATATCAGGAAGTGAACCTGTGCCCGAACTTGTCGGTCGCGGAGAACATCTTCATTGGCCGTTATCCGCGCAAACTTGGCCGCATCGACTGGCCGACCATGACCAGGCAGGCGACCGCGCTGCTGGAGCGGATGCAGATCCGGATCGATGTGACGCTGCCGCTGGCGCACTATCCGCTGGCCATCCAGCAGATGGTGGCCATTTCGCGCTCGCTGCTGGTGTCGGCCAAGGTGCTGATACTGGATGAGCCGACATCCTCGCTCGATGAAAAGGAAGTGGATCTGCTGTTCAGCGTTTTGCGCGGTCTGCGCGAGCAGGGCATGGCGATTCTGTTTGTGACGCACTTCCTGGATCAGACGTATGCGATTTCCGATCGCATCACGGTGATGCGCAACGGCGAGCGGGAAGGCGAGTACCTGGCTGCCGACCTGTCGCGCGTGGAACTGGTCAACAAGATGGTCGGTGCGCAGGTCGCCACCGAAGCTGCCGCGCCGCTTGCCGCTGCCGTGGCGGCCGAGCCGTCGCGCCGGCAATCCTTCCTGCGCGCGGTCGGTTTGAGCCGCAAGGGCGCGCTGCTGCCGATGGATCTGGACATTCACAAGGGCGAGTTGCTGGGACTTGCCGGCCTGCTGGGTTCCGGCCGCACGGAGGCCGCGCGCCTGCTGTTCGGCGCGGACAGGGCGGATGGCGGCACGATCGCCATCGACGGCAAGGAGCAAAGCTTCGCATCGCCGCGCGACGCCATCGCCGCTGGCATCGGTTTCTGCTCCGAGGACCGCAAGCACGAAGGCGCCATCCTCGAACTGTCGGTGCGCGAAAACCTGATCCTGGCGCTGCAGGCCCGCATGGGCATCATGCGCGCCATTCCCCTGAAACGCCAGCAGCAGCTGGCGGAAGAATACGTGAAGGCGCTGGGCATCAAGACCGCCAGCATTGAAACACCTATCGGTTCGCTCTCCGGCGGCAACCAGCAGAAGGTGCTGCTGGCGCGCTGGCTGGTGACCGATCCGAAGCTGCTGATCCTGGACGAGCCAACGCGCGGCATCGACGTCCGCGCCAAGCAGGAGATCATGGACTACGTGTCGGCCCTGTGCCGCAATGGCATGTCCATCCTGTTCATTTCGTCCGAACTGCCGGAAGTGCTGCGTGTGAGCGACCGTGTTGTCGTCATGCGCGACCGCAAGGCTGGCGGTGAGTATCCGCGCGGCGCGCTGGACGAAACCACCGTGCTGCACGTGATCGCGGCTGGAGATGAGAATGCATAAGTTGTTGCACCACCCTTTATTCCGTCCGCTGGCTGCATTGGCGATCCTGCTGCTGATCGACCTGGTCATGGTTCCCGGCTTCTTCCACCTGGAGATCAAGGACGGTCACCTGTACGGCAGCTTGATCGACATCGCCAACCGTGCCGCGCCGCTGATTCTCGCCGCCATCGGCATGACGCTGGTGATCGCCACGCGCGGCATCGACATTTCGGTCGGCGCCACGGTGGCCATCAGCGGCACGGTCGCGGCGATGCTCATAGGCGGCACCATGGTCATGCAAAACGGCGTGCCTGAATATGTCGCCAACACGCCGATGTGGCTTGCGCTGGCTGCCGCCTTGGGGGCGGCGCTGCTGTGCGGCGCATGGAACGGCGCGCTGGTGGCCGGTCTTGGCCTGCAGCCGATCGTCGCCACGCTGATCCTGATGGTGGCTGGGCGCGGACTGGCGCAGCTGTTCACCGATGGCCAGATCATTACGGTCTACTACAAGCCGTTCTTCTTCCTCGGCAGCGGCTACCTGTTTGGCTTGCCGTTCTCGCTGTACATCGTGGCCGCCGTGTTCATCGTCACCGCGCTGCTGCTGCGCCGGACCGCGCTTGGTCTGTTCATCCAGTCGGTCGGCATCAATCCGGTGGCGGCGCGGCTGGCCGGCTTGAAGACCGCGGTGCTGATCTTCTTCGTCTATGTTTTTTGCAGCGCGTGTGCAGGCGTGGCGGGATTGATGATCACTTCCAATATCAAGAGCGCGGACGCCAACAACGCCGGCCTGCTGCTGGAGCTGGACGCCATCCTGGCCGTGACGCTGGGCGGCACCTCGCTGGCCGGCGGTAAATTCAGCCTGGCCGGCAGCGTGATCGGCGCGCTGATCATTCAAACGCTGACCTACACCATCTATTCCATCGGCCTGCCGCCGGAGGTGAACATGGTGGTCAAGTCGGTGGTCGTGTTCCTGGTTTGCGTGTCGCAGTCCTCGGAGTTTAAAAACATGTGGCGCCGCAGCGTGCGAGGTAATGCGTAATGAAGTTCACGTCTTCGCCATACTTCACGTCGCTGATCACGGTGTTCCTGCTGGTGGTCCTGCTGGGCGCCGGCGGCGCCGCGTATCCGGGCTTCCTGTCGGTGCAGGTGTTGTTCAACCTGTTGATCGACAATGCCTTCCTGCTGGTGATCGCGGTCGGCATGAGCTTCGTCATCCTTTCCGGCGGCATCGACCTGTCGGTCGGCTCGGTGCTGGCGCTGACCACCATGATCTGTGCCTGGATGCTGCAAACCTGGCACTGGCCGCCGCTGCTGGTGATCGCCGTGGCGCTGGTGCTGGGCACGGTGTTCGGTGCGGCCATGGGCGCGTTGATCCATTATTTCAAGCTGCAGCCGTTCATTGTCACGCTGGCCGGCATGTTCCTGGCGCGCGGGCTGTGCTACCTGATCAGCATTAACTCGATCACCATCGACGACCCGTTCTTCGTCGCCATGTCGCAAACGCAGCTGCCGATCGGGGATTGCTTCCTGTCGCCGGGCGCGCTGATTGCCCTGGCCACCTTGGCGGCCGCCATCTACGTGGCGCACTGCACGCCGTTTGGCCGCGCCATTTACGCTGTCGGCGGCAATGAGCAGTCGGCGCTGATGATGGGGTTGCGCGTGGCGCGCACCAAGGTGCTGATCTACGCCTTCTCCGGTTTTTGCGCGGCGCTGGCCGGCGTGCTGTTCTCGTTCTACATGCTGTCCGGTTACGGCCTGCACGCGCAGGGCACGGAGCTGGATGCGATTGCCGCCGTGGTCATCGGCGGCACGCTGCTCAGCGGCGGCTACGGCTACGTGGCGGGCGCGCTGACCGGCGTGCTGGTGCTGGGTTCCATCCAGACGCTGATCGCGTTCGACGGCACGCTCAGTTCATGGTGGACCAAGATCGTCATCGGCGGCCTGCTGTTCGTCTTCTGCGTCGTGCAGCGCGTGATGACGATGCGCGGTAATAAAAAATAAACCTACAACAGTGGAGAGTATCTTGAAAAAGAGTTTGATGTTCGCGGCGGCGAGCCTGCTGGCTTGCACGGCGCACGCCGCCAATCCCATCCTGCCGAAGCTGTTCACCGCCGACCCGGCGGCGTTCGTGGAAAACGGCGTGGCCTATCTGTACGTCGGTCACGACCAGGCGTCGCCAACCGACAAGGACTACGTCATGAAGGAATGGCGCATGTACAGCAGCTGCGACATGAAGAACTGGACCGACCGTGGTTCGCCGATTGCGCCATCCGCCTTCAAATGGGCGATCGGCAAGGTGGATGCGTGGGCTGCCGACATCACCAAGCGCGATGGCAAATACTACTTCTACGCGACGGTGGATCACGCCAGCATTCCGGGTCGCGCCATCGGCGTTGCCGTCTCCGACAAGCCGGAAGGCCCGTTTGTCGACGCGCGCGGTTCGGCGCTCATCACCAACGACATGACGCTGGAAACGAAAATCGCCTGGGACGACATCGATCCGGCGATTTTCCAGGATGACGACGGCCAGGCCTATCTCTACTGGGGCAATTCGGTGCTGAAGTATGCGAAGCTGAAGCCGAACATGATCGAGCTGGATGGCCCGATTCACACTGTCGGGGTGGAGCGCTTTACCGAAGCTTCCTACCTGCACAAGCATAACGGCACCTACTACCTGTCCTACTCGCGCGAGTTCCCGGAGGAGACGGCCTACATGACCGGCCCAAGCGCCACTGGTCCGTGGAAGTACCAGGGCGTCATCATGTCGAAGAACGTCAAGGTCAAGACCATCCACCAGGCCATCATTGAGTTCAATGGCAAGAACTACATCATCTACCACAACGCCAAACTGCCGGGTGGCGGCGAGTACCGTCGTTCGGTGGCGATCGAGGAGTTTGCCTACAACGCCGACGGCACCATCCCGTTCATCAAGCAGACCAGGGAAGGCCCTGCGGCCAACCCTAGTGCTGCTTGCAAGTGATATCGATATAAACGATATTGTCCATTAATCAATATCGAACATGATATCATCAAAACATGGATACTAACCCTAACTGGTTCCTGCGCGCGCGCCTGAAAACGCGCCAGCTGCTGCTGCTGATCGCGCTGGACGAACAACGCAATATCCACCGCGCTTCCGAGGAGCTGCACATGACGCAGCCCGCCGCGTCCAAGCAGCTGAAGGACCTGGAGGAGATGCTGGGCGTGCAGTTGTTCGAGCGTCTGCCGCGCGGCATGGAGCCGACCATCTACGGCGAGACCATGATACGCCACGCCCGCATGGCATTGACCAGTCTCTCCGCGGCGCACGAAGACATTGTCGCCATCAAGGCCGGCTTGAGCGGGCAGGTCGACATCGGCACCATCATGACGCCGGGGATCGCGCTGCTGCCGCAGGCGATCACGCGTACCAAGCAGCAGGCGCCCAAGCTGCGCATCGGCGTCGAGATGGAACAGTCCAACGTGCTGCTGGAGCAGTTGCAGCGCGGCCGGCTGGACTTCATGATCGGCCGCATTCCGGAGCGCGAAAGCGCCGAGGGCCTGAGCTACGAGGAACTGGGCGATGAACCGGCGTGCGCGGTGGTGCGCGCCGGCCATCCGCTGCTGAAGGCAAAGAACCTGCAACTGCGCGACATCGCCAGCCAGCCGTGGGTACTGCCGCCGCAAGGCAGCATCCTGCGCGCGCGCTGCGAACTGATGTTCCGCCGCGCCGGTCTGGAAGTGCCGGTGAACGTGGTCGACACCACGGCGGTGCTGCTGATTAAACCGCTGCTGCAGCAGACCGACGCGCTCAACGTGATGCCGATCGCGGTGGCGCAGTATTACGAAGCGCAGGGCGTGTTGAACATCCTGCCGATCGAACTACCATGCCGCATGGACGCCTACGGCATCATCATGGTCGACGGCCACATTCTCTCGCCGGGGGCGCAGCTGCTGCTCAAATCCGTGCGCGAAGTGGCGCGGGAAATCTACTAGTCAAGCCGCCATGGCGCGGCAGGTGTGCTCGCACGCCTCGCAGGCGCGGGCGCATTCCTCCATGCCATCCAGTTCCAGGCAACTGAGCGCGCAAGCGTGACAGATTTCCGCGCACAGCGCGCACAGCTGCCTGCTGTAGGGAGAGCCGCTCAGTTGCAGGTTGGCGGAGGCTTCGCAGATGGTGGCGCAGTCCATCATCAGGCGGAAGTGGTCCGGCGCGACGTGCCTGCCGCCCATTTGCAGGCAGTGCGTCAGCGCCGTTTGCAGGCAGGCCTGGTGGCAGTTGGTGCAGGCGTCGATGCAGTCCTGCATATCGGGGATGTCGTTCATCGCGGTTCCTTCGGCATGGCTTGGAAAGCTTCCATGCTAGGCCGCGCCGGGGACCGGCTCTGTGCGATGACTATCTTTTTGCGCCGAAGGACTCAAACGCTTCCAGCAGGATCCTGGCGCGTAAGGGTTTGAGGATGACGCGGCTGACCTGGCGGTCGCGCAGTTCGCGCATCAGGTCCGTGGTGGCCTGGTCGACCATGACGGCGATCGGAATTTTCGCGTCGCTGGCGGACATGCCGTTGCGAACCTTGTCCAGCAAGGCCAGGTTGTATTGACAGCCTTGACCCGCGCCGCAGTCGATCGAGATCACCGCGCCCTGGAATGCGCGCTCGCGCAGCATGCGTTCGGCCGCCTGGATGGTGGCCGCTTCGTGCACCGTGCCGATGCCCAGCGAACGCGCGGTCATCGAGACGGTCTTGCGCAGCAGCGTTTGCTCTTCCACCAGCAGCATGTTCAGATGCTTCGACGCTTCATTCATCGGATGCCTCCTCGCGGTTGGCCAGTTCTTCCACCAGCAAATCGCGCAGCGACGCGAAGATCGCCAGTTCGGTGGCGTCCAGCTTGCGCGGCTTGTGGTCGATCAGGCAGAGCGTGCCGATGACGAAGCCGGACGGCATCGACAACGGCGCGCCGGCGTAGAAGATGACGTGCGGCGCGCCGGTGACCAGCGGATTGTCGGCAAAACGCTGGTCGGCGCGGGAATCGGGGATGACGAAAATGTCCGGCTGAAGTATCGCATGGCCGCAGAAGGAGATGTCGCGGCCGGTCTCGCAGGCGTCCAGACCCACGCGTGCCTTGAACCACTGGCGGTTCTCGTCGATGAGCGAGATCAGTGCGATCGGCACGTCGAACTCGTGCGCCGCGAACTGCACCACCTTGTCGAAGCGCTCTTCGGGCGGCGTGTCGAGGATCAGCATTTCGCGCAGGGCGGCGAGGCGTTCACGGTCATAACTCGGAATCGGCGCAGCTAACATGGCGGAGACGGCGGTGGCCGTGTAGTCGTGTTGTCCTTACTCTAACATTATCGGCGGCGCGCGGCGCATCTTGGTGCAACGGTGCGACACATTGTTGACTGAGTCAGCAAATTATCGCACAATCGGCAGGTGTCAATTTGCCGGAGTCGCGATGCCCACCCCTGTTTTCAACGACCGCGTTGCCGCGGTCCGTTCCTTCAACCGATTCTTTACGCGCCAGATCGGCGTGCTGCGCGAAGGCCTGCTGCACAGCGAATTCACGCTGACCGAGATGCGCGTGCTGTACGAGCTGGCGCACCAGGGCGACCAGCCGTCTTCCGCGCTGTGCCGCGACCTGGGGCTGGATCGCGGATACCTGAGCCGCATCGTCGCCAAGTTTGAAAGCGCTGGCCTGGTCAGCAAGGTGCCATCGGCCACCGATGGCCGCTCCAAGCTGCTGCACCTGACGCAGCAGGGCCGCGCCGTCTACGAGCCGCTGGACCGCCGCTCGCGCGACGAGGTGGGCGACATGCTGGCGCGCTTTGACGAGGCGGACCAGCTGCGCATGCTGGATGCGATGCGCACCATCCGCGAGCTGCTGGAGGCGCAGGCCGGCCTCAAATACGCCCAGCCGTTCGTGCTGCGCGGGCACCGTCCCGGCGACATGGCGTGGATCACGCGCCGCCACGGCGAGCTGTATGCGACGCAGCAGGGCTGGGACCGCAGCTTTGAAGCGCTGGCCGGCCAGATCTGCGCCGACTTCGAGCGCGAGTTCGATCCGGCGCTGGAACACTGCTGGATCGCCGAAATGAACGGCCAGCCGGTCGGCTCGATCGCGCTGGCGCGCAGCGGCGAGGAGGGCGTGGCCAAGCTGCGGCTGCTGCTGGTGGAAGAGCAGGCACGCGGCTACGGCCTCGGTTCGCGGCTGGTGGACGAATGCCACCGCTTCGCGCGCGCGGCCGGCTACCGCAAGATGCGCCTGTGGACCACGGACCAGCAGAAGGAAGCGCGCCATATCTACCAGAGCAAGGGCTACCGGCTGGTGGCCGAAGAAGCGGTGCACGCCTTCGGCAAGGACATGATCAACGAAACGTGGGAACTGGACCTCGGCTGATCTCTCTGGCACTATGGGCAAGGTGGTGCTTATAACAACGGGGGAGCTATGCGTAACAACCGGCTGTTGGTGTGGTCCAGGCGTGTACTGATTATCGCAGTGGGATTATTGGTGCTGGCGATCGCCGCCGGCTGGCTGTATTTGCGCGGCAGCCTCGCACAGCTGGACGGCTTGCACCAGGCGGCGGGCCTGGAAACCACGGCCAGCATCGCACGCGACGCGCATGGCGTGCCGGTCATCAGCGGCGGCAGTCGCGGCGACGTCGCCTATGCCACCGGTTTCGTGCATGCGCAGGAGCGCTTCTTCCAGATGGATTTGCTGCGCCGCGTGGCTGCCGGCGAATTGTCCGAACTGTTTGGCGACCGCGCGCTGCCGCTCGATAAATCGCACCGGATGCACCGCTTCCGCGCGCGCGGCGAACTGGCGCTCAAGACCATGCCTGCCGCGGACCGCGCACTGCTGGACCGTTACGTCGCCGGCGTCAACGACGGCCTGAATGCGCTCGGCGCCAAGCCGTTCGAATATGCGCTGGTCGGTTTGCCGCCGCGCGCCTGGTCGCCGGCCGACACGCTGCTGGTGATCTGGGCCATGTACTTCGATTTGCAGGGCAACCTGGAGTCGCGCGAGCTGGCGCGCGGCTGGTTCCGCGAACACGCCACCGAAGAGCAGCGCGCCTTCCTCTCGCCCGAGGCCACGCCGTGGGATGCGCCGCTCGACGCGCAAGGCGTCGCCACCGGCGACGTGGTGATTCCAGCCGCACCGCCAGCGTGGTGGGGCCAGCCGCAAGCCGCCGGCACGCCGGCGCCGGCCAGGGTGGCGCAGGCGGAATTCTTCAATACCGTCGGCAGCAACAACTGGGCGGTGGCGGGCGCGCGCAGCGACACCGGCGCCGCCATCGTGGCCGACGATATGCACCTGGGCATACAACTGCCGGCCATCTGGTATCGCGCGGCCTTGCAGTTCCCGGACGGGAAGGGCGGACAGCGGCGCATGGTCGGCGTCACGCTGCCCGGCACGCCGTTCGTGGTGGTGGGCAGCAACGGCCATGTGGCCTGGGGCTTCACCAATAGCTATGGCGATTACCTGGACCTGATCGCGCTCGACAGCGATCCCGCCAAGCCGGGCCAGGTGCGTACCCAGGCCGGATGGGAAACGCCGGTGGCGCATGAGGAAACCATCCTGGTCAAAGGTGCGCCAGCCGCCAGGCTGGTGGTGCGTGAAACCTCGCTTGGTCCGATTCGCGATGTCGATGGCCGCAGCTACGCGGTGCACTGGACCGCGCATCTGCCGGGCGCGGTCAACTTCAATGCCGGCAAGCTGGAATCGGCCGATACCCTGGAGCAGGCGCTGGCGCTGGCGCCGACGCTGGGCATCCCGGCGCAGAATTTTGTCGCCGGCGATGACAAGGGCAATATCGGCTGGACCGTGGCCGGCCCGCTGCCGCGCCGCGAGGCGCGCGGCCTCGTCTCGACATATCCATTGACGGCGGACGATGCGGCAGGCCGATGGCAAGGCTGGCTGGCGCCGGAAGAATATCCGAAAGTGGTCAATCCAGCCGAGGGCCATCTCGCCACCGCCAACAGCCGCCAGCTGGCGGGCGAGGGCGCGGCGCTGATCGGCGACGGCGGCTACGACCTTGGCGCGCGCACGCATCAGGTGCGCGACGGCCTGGCTTCGCTGGGGGCGAAGACGGATGTGAAGAAAGTCTACGCCATCGGTCTCGACGACCGCGCCCTGTTCCTGACCGCATGGCGCGAGCGCGCCATGGGTGCGCTGGATGCCAAGGCCATCGCCGGCAATGCGCGGCGCGCCGAGGCGCGGGCCTTGCTGAAGGATGGCTG
This sequence comes from Duganella aquatilis, assembly GCF_009674565.1. Lineage (GTDB taxonomy): Bacteria > Pseudomonadota > Gammaproteobacteria > Burkholderiales > Burkholderiaceae_D > Rugamonas > Rugamonas aquatilis. The sequence continues at coordinate 134,788 of NZ_WKJL01000013.1, read as the reverse complement.
GACCGGCAAGGCCAGTGTGGATTCGGTCGGCTACCGCATCACGCGCGGCTTCATATATGCGCTGTACGACATCCTGTACGGCGGCGCCAATGTGGAACTGGCGAAGATCGATCCGAAGTCCAGCATGTCGGCGGTCAGCGCGCGCTGGCCGGTGGTGCTGGCGCGCGTGCTGGACCAGCAGCCTGCCGGCTGGCTGCCGTCGCAGTATCCCGACTGGCAGGCGCTGGAGCTGGCGGCGCTGGACCGCGCGATCGCCGACCTGACCAAGGACGGCCAGCCGCTGTCGGCCGCCACGTGGGGCCAGCGCAACACGGCGGCCAGCGCCCATCCGATGGCGTCGGCGATACCGCTGCTGGGCAAATACCTGAAGGTGGCGCCGGACATGCTGCCGGGCGACCAGCACATGCCGCGCGTGGCCGGACCGACCTTCGGCCAGTCCGAGCGGCTGACCGTGTCGCCGGGCCATGAAGAACAGGGCATCTTCAATATGCCGGGGGGGCAGAGTGGCCATCCGCTATCGCCATACTTCCTGGACGGCCGCATCGACTGGCTTACCGGGCGGGAGTCGCCGCTATTGCCGGGGCCTGCCCAGCATACGCTGACGTTTGTGAAGTAATCCGGCCCAGTCCAAAGAAGGGGCGCAGCACGGCGATGCGGCGCACCAGTTCAAACACGCCCAGGCTGATGGTGAAGGTCAGCACGATCAGGAACACGCCTTCGGTGACCGGCGCCAGTTTGATGGGCTTCATCCAGTGCGCCATGGCGACGATCAATGTCTGGTGCAGGATGTAGACCGGGAACACGGCTTCGGTCAGGTAGCGGCGCTTGGCGCTGTCGAAGTTCAGGTGGCGGTGGCCGAAGCCGCATACGGTCAGAATCGGCACCCACTGGCACAGGCTGTACACGGCGCGCATCAGCGGCTTCCACTGCGTGACTTCAGGCGAGGAGGCCAGCGCTTCAGGGATCGACCAGTAGCAGACGATCAGCGCCCAGCTGGCCAGCCACAGCGCGAGGCTGGTCCAGCGCAGCGCCTCGACGCGGGCCCAGAAATTGTTCTGCATGGCCAGCAAGGCGCCCAGCGCGAACAGGTAGAAGTATTGCGCGTGGTTGTACCAGTCGTTGGTCAGCGCGTGTGTCGCCGGGAACTGGTCGGCGAGCAGGTAGCGCGCCGCCGCCAGACCAATCACCGGCAGCACGACGATGCGCCAGCCGGTGAGCAGATTGCCCAGCGCGTCGGCGATACGCTGGAAGCGTGCGCCCAGCAGCCAGACGATCAAGCCGCCGATCATGGTGTACACCCACAGGTAGGCCACAAACCACAGGTGATTCCAGGTCGGGATGCTGAGGCAGTCGTCGCCGCGGCAAAAGCCGTGGTAGCCGCTGACGTAGAGGCGCATGAATTCGCCGTAGCCGCCCTGGTAGGCGACTTTTTCCACCACTTCAAAATACGATTGCGGCGGCACGATGACGAACATGCCGAAGATCAGCGGCACCAGCAGCCGCCAGCTGCGCTGCTTGAGCAGGGCGCCGATGCGGATCTTCTTCAGCATGAAGGCGGTGGCGACGCCGGAAATCATGAACAGCAGGCCGAGGCGCCAGGGCGACGACAGGATCATCAGCGGTTCGATGGCGGTGCTGGCATAGGGACTTTTCACATGCCAGTCCCAGGTCACGTAGTACATGCCGGTGTGGTAGAAGATCAGGACGAAGAAGGCAAAGATGCGTATCCAGTCGAGGAAGTAGTGGCGCTGCGTGGTCATTGTCGGCTCCTTGTTTGATGTGATCAGGTTAAGGAGACGGCGACGCGGCGTCCAGCGCCATGGGGCGAAATGGGCGGGGCGTGGGGCCAGCCGGAGAAACTGCGCCGGCGTTTTCATCTGCATGTGATAAAGTAAAATTCTTCGCAACTAAATACGTCCGAGGTGCGCATGTCCATTCGTGATGGATAACGAAATCGACGTCCATGCAGGAGTCGACCAAGATCTATCAATGCGTCAAAGTCACATGATAGCCAGTCTTAATGGATACGCGCTGGCGGTGGAGTTTGGCCGCAAAGTCATCTCGGCGGTTCAACGGCCTTCGTTCGCCTCGATGGAAAACCACTTCAAGCAGCAAAAAAACAAGTGACGACAAAACGGGAATTTTTTATCCGGCCGCTGGGCGAGGATGATGGCGCGGCGTTCAAGGCGCTGCGGCTGACGGCGATTGCCGATTCCCCCGGCGCCATATGGCCTACCGCCGAGGAAGAGGCAGCGCGCACGCCGGACGAGGTGCGGGCCAGGATAGCGCAGACTGCCAGCCAGGCGGTGTTTGGCGCGTTCCATGGCGTAGAACTGGTCGGCATTGCCGGCTTACGGCGGGAGACGCTGGCCCAGGTCGCGCACAAGGCGAGCGTGTGGGGCGTCTTCGTGCACCCGGCGTGGCGAAAGGAAGGCATTGCCCGGCAGCTGTTCATGCGCATCAGGGAATACGCTGTCGAGATGGGCGTGCTGCAAATCCACCTGTCAGTGAACGCCGAAAATCATCGCGCTAAAAATCTTTACGAGTCGCTGGGATTTCAGGCGTTTGGCCTGGAGCCGCGATGCATGAGAGTCGGTGTCACGTTTTATGATGAGGTGCATATGTGCCTGCGCCTGGACTGATCAAGGATGTCAGGACGTGGTCGACCCAGGCGCCATTGATGTTCAGATACTGCCTGGCGTAGCCTTCGCGCTCGAAGCCCAGCCGCTGCAGCAGTTTTTCGCTGGCGAGATTGTCCGGTTGGTAGTTCGCCATGACGCGGTGGAGTTTTTGCACCTCGAATACGTGCGCGATCGCCGCTGTCAGCGCTTCGTGCATATAGCCTTTGCCCTGCTGCGTGCCGGCCAGCGAGAAGCCGAGATGGCAGGCCTGGAAGGCGCCGCGCACGATGTTGGTGAAGCTGCACATGCCCAGCACGTCCTCGCTGTCCTGCGGCTGTATCAGCCAGTGCAGCGACGACTTTGCTTCCATATCCAGCTCGATTTGCGTGAGCTGCGCCTCCACGGTTTCCAGCGTGTAGTAGGACGCGTCGCGTTCCGGCTCCCACGGCTGGAGGTGCTCGCGGTTGGCGAGCCTGTAGGCCAGTATCCGCTTCTGGTCATCGATGACTGGCGGCCGTAGCCGGAGGCGCCCGGTGGTCAGGTTGTGGTGGCCGTAAGTGGCCCGCGCATATAGTTCCAGCGGAAGTTTCAGGCGTTCCGCCAGCCGCGCGAATTCGAACGCCTTCGGAATCCTCGTCGCGGGATGCGCCATGACGCGCATGATCTCATCGATCAACTGGCGGCGCAGCATGCCTTCAGGCGTGTTCACCACGTCGTCGGAGCCGAAGGGCACGGCCAGGCTGCAATACTTGACCTTCTCCTTGGTGATCAGGGCCGTGTAGGTGCCGGCCTTGTTGTAGCCCTTGCAGAACGCTAGATTCTCCTCGCGCGTAGCGTTGACCGCCACGATCACGACCATCAGCCGTTCCGTGCTGCCGTAAGACTCGTCGACGATGAGCGGATTGAGTGCGTCTTGAAGCGAGTTGGAAAAATCGACCAGCCTGGCATGGGCTTCTTCGGAGCAGCAGCTAGTGACGGTTAAATGCATGTTGCCCTTCCAGGTGTGCGATGACCTCGGCGCGGTATTGCCGGCTGAGTGGGACGCGCGCGCCGCTGCGCAGCAGCAGTTCGCCGTCGCCTTTTTCGAGGTTGGTGATGCCGGCGATCCAGCTCAGTTGCACCGCCGCGCGGCGGTGGCAGCGGACGAAGCGCGGACCAAGTTTGTCCAGCAGGCCAGCCAGCGTCTGGCGCATCAGCGGTTCGCCGTCGGCGGTGTGCAGGACGACGTAGTTGTCGGCGGTTTCAATCCATTGGATCGCTTCGACCTTGACGATGCGCGTGCCGTTGCGTTCCGGGACCAGCAGCTGCGTCACGGACGGCAGCGGCGCTGCGGCGGCGCGCGGGGCGGCCAGGCGTTCGCGTGCACGCTGCAAGGCACGTTGCAGGCGTAGCTGGTCGTAGGGCTTGAGCAGATAGTCGATGGCGTTGGCGTCGAAGGCCTTGATCGCGTATTCGTCGTAGGCGGTGACAAAGATGATCAATGGCGCTGGCGCCGGCAGCGAGGCTGCGACATCCAGGCCGGTGATCTCAGGCATCTGTATGTCGAGCAGCAGCACATCCGGCGCGAACGATGGCAGGCGCTCCAGCGCTTCCACGCCGTCGCGCGCTTCCTCGATGGCGCTGATGTCCGGTTCGGCCGCCAGCATGCGGCGCAGCTTGTCGCGCGCCGGGCGCTCGTCGTCGACAATCAGGATGCGCATGGCAGCCTCACTTCCGCCCGCACGCCGGCAGGCGAGAGCTGGACCAGGTCGAAGCCGGCGCGCTCGCCGTACAGAGCTGCCAGCCGCTCGCGCAGGTTGCGCACGCCGATGCCGCTGTCGAACGAGGAGGTGGCGGGCAGCGTGCCGGCGTCGTCTTCCAGCCGCAGCGCCAGCATGTCCTGCTGGCGCTGGGCCGAGATGGTGATGGTTACCGGCTGGCGGCGCTTTTCCACGGTGTGCTTGAAGATGTTTTCCAACAGCGGCTGCATGCTCATCACCGGCACCGGGCAGGCCAGCAGGGCATCATCGACTTGCCATGCGATGCTGACGCGGTCCGAGAAGCGCTCCGCCATCAGCGCCGCGTAGCCGCGCAGGATGCGCAGTTCGGTTTCCAGCGGCACCAGGTGGCACTCGCCGACATCCAGCGTCGCGCGCAGCACGTCGGACAGCTGGATCAGCATGGCGTCGGCGCGCTGCACATCGCTGTACATCAGGGACGATATCGTGTTCAGCGCGTTGAACAGGAAGTGCGGCTGCATCTGCTGGCTCAATCGCAGCAGCTGCGCCTCGCGCAGCGCGACGTTGGCGCGCTCGACGCGCAGCTTCTCGTCCAGCATGGCGTGGAACGACAGCACGCCGAAGGTGATGGTCGAGAAGACGAAGAAGAACACCGTCATCTTGATGTCTTCGTACAGGAAGATCTCGGCCCAGCCGCCGTGCGTGTAGGTGTCGCCCGCCAGCGCATAGATAAGGTGTCGCATGCTGAACGCCAGCGGCGTGAACGCCACCCAGTAGATCGGCAACCACACCAGCTGGCGCGCGAACCAGCGCAGCGGCGAATGCAGCAGGTGGTCGTGCTTGCGCGTGAAGCGCCGTTGCGCCAGCAGCAGCAGGGTGGCGGTTAGCGCCGACGAGCTTTCCCACAGAATCGGTTTCCACAGGCCGTGATCGTGATCGCGCAGGTATTCCTGGATCGCGGTGCTGATCATCAGCATCCAGAACAGAACCCAGGCGATCGCAATGACGGTGCGTGTTCTTTGCATAGGCTTAGCGGTAGCGCGCTTCCATCAGGTCGATCTCGCGTACCAGCTTGCGCGAGATTTCGTCGGAAATGTGATCGTGCCGCGCCAGGTCGAACACCGTGCGGCGCTCGGCCGCCAGCGCCGCCAGCCGCAGCTCCTTCTCGGCGTAGTCGGTCTTGCGCCATGCGTGCTCGCTGTCCGGATCGACCTCTTTCAGCTTGTGCTCATAGAAAGCGATGACGCGCGCCGCCGCCTGCGGATACACCTCCGGATCGAGGCAGGCTTCGGACTCCATCAGCGTCACCTGGGTCTTCTCGATGGCGGCGATGGCCGCGTTGGCCGCCGCGCGGCGCGCGATATCTTCTTCCTGCTGTTCTTCCGGTTCGGCCGGGAAGGTCATGCCGGCCAGCAGGCGAGGCAGGGCGATGCTGGCCACCAGCAGCGAGATCAGGATCACCGAGCAGGCCAGGAAAATCGTCAGTGCGCGCGCCGGGAATGGCCGGCCGTCGGGCAGCATCAGCGGCAGCGTCAGCACGCCGGCCAGCGTGATGGTGCCGCGCGCGCCGGCCAGCGTGGTGGCCAGCAGCAGGCGCGGATTGATCTTGTGGCGCGGCTGATGTCGCACCTTCTGCTTGAAGACGGTCAGGCGCAGCGAGGCCCAGACCCACGCCATGCGCAGCACCAGCAGGCCGGCGGTGATCGCCAGCGCGTACACCAGCAGCCACCAGCGGTTGATATGGCCGCTTTCTTCCAGCGACATACCGGCAGAGTGGAAGATGTCCGGCAGCTGTTCGCCGAGCAGCACGAACATCACGCCGTTCAGCGAGAACTGCACCGTGTCCCACACGGCCGAACGCTGGATGCGGGTGCTGGCCATGGCGTGGCCGCTCAGTTCCACGTAGCTCATGGTGATGCCGGCCGCCACCGCCGCCAGGATGCCGGAGGCGTGCAGGCGTTCGGCCACCAGGTAGGCGCCGAACGGAATCAGCAGGTTGACCAGGATCGGCGAGCCGGGCGGTTCGCCGAAATGGCGCGTTAGCCAGCGTTGCAGCCAGGTGATCAGCATGGTCACGGCGACGCCGGCGCCGATGCCGGCCGCCACCAGCCAGGCGAAGGTGAGGGCGGCGGTTTGCAGCGAGAAGGTGCCGGTCAGCGCGGCCGCCACCGCAAAGCGGAAGCACACCAGGCCGGAGGCGTCGTTCAGCAGAGACTCGCCTTCCAGGATGTGCATCAGCCGCTTGGGAATCGGTGCGCTGGAGGCGATCGAGCTGACCGCGATCGGATCGGTCGGCGAGACGATGGCCGCCAGCGCGAACGCCACGGGCAGCGGCATGGCTGGAATCAGCCAGTGGATCAGGTAGCCGGCGCCGATGACGGTGAACACCACCAGTCCGAACGCCAGCTCCAGTATCGTGCCCTTGTCGCGCAGCAGGCCGCTCTTGGGGATGCGCCAGCCGTCGAGAAACAGCAGCGGCGGCAGGAACACCAGGAAGAACAAGTCCGGTTCCAGGTCCACGCCATGGCTCGATTGCGCGGCGATCAGCGCCCCCAGGCCGATCTGCACCAGCGGCAGCGGGATGGAGCCGGGCAGCACCCGGCGGATGTAGGCGCTGGCGACCACCGCCAGCAGCATGACCAGTACGACTTCGATTGAATCCATTCCCTTCCTTTTCCTGCAAGATTGCTATAGCTGAACAGGGGTAGCTTACACTATCGCCTGTCCGGTAAAAAGTTGAGCTATGGCACTGGCGAAATGGAAATCTTTCTGTCATAATGCATGCCTTCTGCGGGAGTAGCTCAGTTGGTAGAGCGCAACCTTGCCAAGGTTGAGGTCGAGAGTTCGAGACTCTTCTCCCGCTCCAGAATTCAGTAGCAAATCAGTAGCAAACACAAAGGAAGCCCGCGGGCTTCCTTTTTTGTTGTTTATCGTTCTCCAAAACAACTTCTTACAGTCAAAATGTGACGTTCGACTGTTGCAAAACGTTATACTGGGATAGGACCACCGAAGGGAGACGAAATCCATGAAATCTGTTCAACAGGAAGTTGATGAGCGTAGTAACTTAACCAACTCCAACAAATTCGAACTCCTCCTGTTCCGTCTCGGCGGCGACGCCAATGGCGAACATTCCGAGCTGTTCGGTATTAACGTCTTCAAAATCCGCGAAATCGTCGCAATGCCTGAAGTGACTGCTGTGGCCGGGTCCCCGCCACACATGTTGGGCGTTGTGAATCTGCGCGGACAAATCATCACGGTGCTGGATTTGCCAGGCATCGTCGGTGTGACCCCAAAAACCGGTCTGAATATCATGTTGGTCACTGAATTCGCGCGTACCACGCAAGCGTTCGCGGTCGAGTCGGTGGAAGAAATCGTGCGCCTGGACTGGAGCCAGGTGCTGACCGCCGAAGGTACGGCCGGCGGCAAGGTCACCAGTATCGCCCGCGTCGATGGCGACACGCAGAACACCCGCCTGGCGCAGGTGCTGGACGTGGAAACCATCTTGCGCGACCTGGTGCCGCCAGAGCGTGACGATATCGATCCCGAAACCATCGGCCCGAAAGTGCTGCTGAAGCCGGGTTCCGTGGTGCTGGCTGCCGACGATTCCGTTGTTGCGCGCAACCTGATCGAAAAAGGTCTGGAAGCGATGGGCGTGCACTTCATCATGACCAAGTCGGGCAAGGAAGCCTGGGACCGTCTGCAGTCGATCGCGGATGGCGCCAAGGCCGAAGGCCTGCCGATCACCGATCGCGTGGCCATGGTGCTGACTGATCTGGAAATGCCGGAGATGGATGGCTTTACGCTGACCCGTCTGATCAAGCAGGATCCGCGCTTCGGCAAGATTCCTGTGGTGATACATTCTTCGCTGTCCGGCAAGACCAACGAGGATCACGTCAAGGGTGTGGGGGCGGATGCGTATGTCGCCAAGTTCTCGGCTGAGGATCTGGCGGGCACCATTCGCAGCGTGTTGGGCAAGGCTGCCGCGACGGCCTGAGTGCGAACGCTTCATCAAAACCGCAGCGGCGACGCTGCGGTTTTTTTATGCGCGGGCGACGGGCGAGCTGAAAATCTGCTTGAGCGACTCCGCCTCCGACAGCGCATCGCCCCAGGCGCCTAGTTGTTCTTCATTGGCCTTGGTCAGCTTGTTCCGGATTCTTTGCGGCAGTGGCCCGAAGCGTCTGACGAGCTGTCGTTCCAGCAGCGCCATTGCTCCTTCTCGACGGCCTTGCTCCAGGCCCTTCTTGAGACCCTTCTGCAATCCTTTGTCCATGAACGACTGTTCCAATGGAGTGATCCATTCCATTTTTCGCTCCTTTTCCATCTTCAGGACAGCCCGCCAGTAGCGTTGCTGATGCTGGTCCGGCAAAACCATCATCCAATTAATCACTTTGAACAAAACGATTATGCGCTTTTTGCTCCAGCCATGTTGATACAGTAGTTTGGTCAGTTTCCACTTCGCTGCGTAGAGCTGATCCGGGTCGTGGCGGCTTTGTTGCGTGCGTAAATGAGCCAGCGTGATCCAGGCAAACGGATTGTGCGAATTCATTAACGCATCACTTTTTGCGGCATAGTCCAGCAGCTTGGCGGTGGCGAAGGAAATGCCCATCACCGTGCCCAGCAACCGATTGTGGAAAGCGTGAGAACGCCAGCCTGGATCGGCGTCGGCCAGCACGACGAGGCTGGCCACCGGCATTTCATATTCCTTGAAAATACGGTAGTTATAGTCGAGTACGCGCCGCGCCAACGAGCTGTCGCGCTGGGCTTGCACTTCGATGTGGATCAACACCCAGTCACCGGCACTCCATGCCTCACCTTTTTGATGAACTGCAAATGTGCGGTGAAAGTAAACGCGGTAGTATCGATGGCGTTGCGATCCTTGTTCGATTCACTTTCAGGAAAGGAACTACCGTGGCAGCCAAGAAGATACTGTTTTTGACCGGTGATTTTGCGGAAGACTACGAGACCATGGTGCCATTCCAGGCACTCCAGGCCGTCGGCCACACGGTGCACGCCGTGTGCCCGGACAAGCAAGCCGGCGACACCATCAAGACCGCCATTCACGATTTCGAAGGCGACCAGACCTACACCGAAAAACCCGGCCACCTGTTCAAGCTGAACGCGTCCTTCGCCGAAGCCGAGGTCGCCAACTACGACGGCCTGATGATCGCCGGCGGCCGTGCGCCGGAATACCTGCGCCTGAATCCGCGCGTGATCGAACTGGTGCAGCAGTTCGCCGCCGCCAGCAAGCCGATCGCCGCCGTGTGCCACGGCGCGCAACTGCTGGCCGCCGCCGAAGTGATACAAGGCAAACGCATCTCCGCCTATCCCGCCTGCGCGCCGGAAGTGAAACTGGCCGGCGCCACCTATGCCGACATTCCCGTCGACCAGGCGGTCACCGACGGCATCTTCGTTACTGCGCCAGCGTGGCCGGCGCATCCCGCGTGGATCGCCCAGTTCCTGCAGAAACTGGGCACGGAGATCAAGCTATAGCGTCAAGCTGCGAGATTCCTCGCGTGGAAGCGCAGATGGTCTTCCACGAACGTCGAGATGAAGTAGTAGCCGTGATCGTAGCCAGCATGCCGACGCAAGGTCAGCGGCTGCGCTGCGGTCACGCATGCGGCCTCGAACGCTTCCGGATACAGCTGCTCCGCCAGGAACTTGTCGCCCAGGCCCTGATCGATCAGGATGCCGGCCGGGAAGGGCGCATGGGCTTGCGTCATCAGCGCGGTGGCGTCATACTGCGCCCATGCGGTCGTGTCCGCTCCGAGATAGCCGGTGAAGGCCTTCTTGCCCCATGGGCATTGCGAAGGCGCGGCAATCGGCGCAAAGGCGGACACCGAGCTGAATACATCCGGCCGTTTCAGTGCCATGGTCAACGCGCCATGGCCACCCATCGAGTGGCCGAAGATGCCGATGCGCTGTGCATCGACGGGCAACTCTTTCTCAACCAGTTCACGCAGCTCGTGAATATAGCTGTACATGCGATAGTGCTTGGACCACTTCGCTTCCGTGGCATCGAGATAAAAGCCGGCGCCTACGCCGAAATCCCAGCTCTCGCTTTCGCCTTCCACATTGGCGCCGCGCGGACTGGTGTCGGGCGTGATCAGAATCAGGCCCAGCTCGGCGGCGACACGTTGCGCGCCAGCCTTGATCATGAAGGTCTCTTCGGTGCAGGTCAGACCGGCGAGATAGAACAGGGCCGGCACCGGTCCGTGCGCAGCCTGCGGCGGAATGAAGACCGAAAAACGCATCGGTAAGCCGATTTCGCGTGCATCGTGACGGTAAAAGCGTTGAACGCCGCCGAAGCAGGCGTGTTCACTGACAATTTCAAGCATATTTGTTTCCTTATGTTTCCCAGCGCACAGTGAAAGCGGCGGTCTTAGCGCAGAATTGTACAAGTATTGTTAAAAAGGAGAAGTACATGCCGGATATTCAGGTCATTTTGGCCGATCTGGGCTGGCCATTGGCGATTGCCGTGGCTTGGCTCTCGGGAGAATTCGCGCATCGCTGGACGCGCCTGCCGCGCATCAGTGTTTACGGTTTGGTTGGATTTTTACTGGCACAGGCATTCCCTGATGCGCTCAGCAGCGGCGCTTCAAGCAATGTGACCATCCTGGCCAATATGGCCTTCGGTCTGATCCTGTTTGAATTTGGTTATCGCATCAATCTGCACTGGCTGCGGATTAATCCCTGGATTGCGGTCAGCGGCCTGGTGGAATCGGCGGCGACCTTCGGCGTGGTCTACCTGATCTCGCATCTCACCGGCATGCCGCCGCTCACCTCGTTGTTGCTGGCTTCACTGGCCATGTCCACCTCGCCGGCCGGCGTGCTGCGCGTGATTAACGAGGAAGACAGTTCCGGCCAGGTCACCGAGCGCGTGCTGCACCTGGTGGCGATCAACAGCGTGGTGGCGCTGTTCGTGTTCAAGGTGGTGGTGGGCTTCTGGGTGTTCCAGACCTCCGGCAGCCTGACGCAGGCGGTATCGCACAGCGGCATCGAGCTGCTGGTGTCGGCCGCGATGGGCGTGGTGATGGGCTTCATCGTGCCGGCGCTGCTGCGCCGCCTCGGCGCGCTGGCGCAGGACGGCACCATGGCGTTCGCGCTGGGCGTGATCCTGCTGGTGGCCGCATCGCGCGCGTTCGACGTATCGCCGGTGCTGGCAACGCTGACCTTCGGCCTGGCGGCGCGCCACAAGCGCGTGGCGTTCAGCCGCACCGAGCGTAACTTCGGCGGCATCGGCGAGCTGCTGACCGTGCTGTTGTTCGTGTTTGCCGTGTCGACGCTGGAATGGGAGCGCGTGGTCGATGGCGCCGGCCTGGCCGCCGTGCTGCTGCTGGCGCGTTTCGTGGTCAAGACCTTCAGCGTGGCGGCGTTCGCGCACGTGGGCGGCATTTCGTGGCGCAAGGGCCTGCTGACCGGGATCGCGCTGTCGCCGATGTCGGTGTTCGTCACGCTGCTGCTGGAACAGACTAAATACATGGGGATCGTGCTGGTCGACGAACTGGCCGCGTTGACGGCCATGACCTTGCTGCTCGAAGTGATCGGTCCGGTCATCACGCAACGCGCGCTGATCTGGGCCAACGAAACCCCTGCCAAGGAGGAACGATAAATGGCGTTGGAAGAATTTCAAACATCGAAACCGCTCACCATGGGCGTGGAGCTGGAGCTGCAACTGGTCAGCCTGTCGGACTATGACCTGACGGCGTCCAGCCCGGACCTGCTGCACCTGTTGAGCCGCAAGCCTTTCCCCGGCAATGTGACGCCGGAAATCACCGAGAGCATGATCGAGATTAACAGCGATGTGCACACCAACCACACCGAGTTGCTGGCGCAGCTGCAGGTGATCCGCGATACGCTGGTGCAGGCGGGCGAACAGCTCAACATCGGCATCTGCGGCGGCGGCACGCACCCGTTCCAGAAATGGTCGGACCGCCGCATCTTCTCCAAGCCGCGCTTCAAGGAGGTGTCGGAGCTGTACGGCTACCTGGCCAAGCAGTTCACCATTTTCGGCCAGCACGTGCACATCGGCTGCGCGTCGGGCGACGATGCGCTGTTCCTGCTGCATGCGCTGAGTCGCTACGTGCCGCACTTCATCGCGCTGTCGTCCTCGTCGCCGTATGTGCAGGGGAACGACACGCTGTTCAATTCGGCGCGGCTGAATTCCGTGTTTGCCTTCCCGATGAGCGGCCGCGCGCCGTTCACGCAAAGCTGGCATACCTTCGAGCACGAGTATTTCGCCAAGATGGAACACACCGGCGTGATCAAGAGCATGAAGGACTTCTACTGGGACATCCGTCCCAAGCCGGAGTTCGGCACCATTGAACTGCGTGTATGCGATACGCCGCTGACGGTGGAGCGGGCGGCGGCGCTGGCGGTGTACCTGCAATCGCTGTGCAGCTATCTGCTGGAACGGCGCGAAGCGGCGCCGGAGGAAGACGACTACCTGGTCTACAACTACAACCGCTTCCAGGCCTGCCGCTTCGGCCTGGATGGCACGGTGGTGCATCCCAAGACCTACGAAAGCCTGTCGCTGCGCGAAGACATCCTGACCACGCTGCGCAAGATGGAACCGTACGGCGCCGCGCTGGGAGCAACGGCCGGCTTGCAGCATCTGATGCAAGTCACGCACGAAGGCAGCGACGCGCACTATCTGCGCCAGCAGTTCGACAGCAGCGGCAGTGTCGAGGGCGTGGTGGATGCGGCCATCCAGCGCTTCCGCGGCCGCTGATGACTTGAAGGTGATCGCCTTACCGAGGTGGGCGATCACCTCATCGGATAACGATGCTTTAGAACCGTGTTTCGCGCGCCACGCGCAGGAAGTTGTCGAGGATGCCGGTGCAATCCAGCAGTTCGACGCCGCCGGCGCGGTGGAATTCCGGGTGCCATTGCAGGCCCATGACAAACGGCGCCTTGCGGTAGCGGATCGCTTCGATCATATTGTCCGGCACCGACAGCGCCTCGACCGACATGTCGCGTCCCAAGGTCTTCACCGCCTGGTGGTGGATCGAGTTGACCAGCCCGGTCGGCTTGCCCTTGAACATGCGCGCCAGCGACGAGCCGGCGGGGAAGGCGATTTCGTGGCGGTTGCGGTCGTAGTCGTCATTGACGTGGGCCAGCGACTCCGGCACGTCGGTGGCGATGTCCTGGTATAGCGTGCCGCCGAAAGCCACATTGATCAGCTGGCAGCCGCGACAGATGCCCAGCACCGGCTTGCCGGCTTCGACAAATTCATGCAGCAGTTCCAGCTCGTACATGTCGCGCGCGCGGTCGCCGCCCCATTCTGGGCGCGTCGGTAATTCGGAATAGCTCTGCGGCGACACGTCGGCGCCGCCTTGCAGCACCAGGCCGTCCAGGTGCTTGGCGTAGTCGCGCAGGCGGATGTTGGAAGGATGGAGCAGGCCGTCGGTATTGACGGTGGGGATCATGAACACCAGCACGTCGCGCGACATCACCCACTGCGCGATCGATTCTTCCAGGTATTGCAGGTTCTTGCTGCGCAGGCCGGTCGCGCCCGGTTCGGGGTGGAAGATGCGCGCCGAAACGCCGATGTGCAGCGGCCGCTGGATGATGTGCCGCGTGGCGGCCGCCGCGATGCGCCGGTAGCGCGCCATGATCACCCGGCCCCACAGGCTAAACACGGTGTCGCCGGGGTCGAGATAGCGCGGCGTGCCGGTATCGCGGTGCTGGCGCTGGTCCTGGCGGCGCTCGCCATGGTCGCTGGCGCGGCGTTGCGGGTTGTTTGCTTGCTGATCTTGGTCGTCGGGTCCGGCGCTCATGCTGATTCCTGTGTGTCTCGCATGGCCATAGTTTGCCATACGTCGGAGTCATCAGTCGCCCGGTTAATGGGATGCATTCAGCGGGACGTGCAAGGCGCGCCCCGCGCGCGTCATTTCGACTTGCTGCTGGACTTGCCGGACTTGCTGCCGCTGGTGGTCGACTGGCTATTGCCTTTGCCGCCAGTCGTGGTGGTGCTGCCGCTGGCATTGCCGGCTGAAGACGACTTCGAGCCCTTTGCTTCCTGCACGCTGCTGTTGCCGCCGTTTTTACCGGCTTGGGTAGGTTTGCTCATGCTGTTCTCCATAAGTGAACGCGCTGCGCGCGATGACAAAGGACTTGTCATGGATGCATCTTAGGCGCTCATCCATAGTGACCTGTAGGATGCAGGGCCGACGTGTTGTAGGCGCTTGCTCCGCGCTACCATCGGGCTCGACAGCAGATTACCTGCGGTTGAAATAAGCAAGGAATATCCTACGCTGCGACAGCCAGCCCGCTCTAGGAGGCGCTGGCGGCGGAGGGCATGATGGCTGCTTCCTGGCGCATCAGCAGCCAGTCAATTGTGGAGACATATCATGGCAACCTCGAATCAAGGCGGCCGCGCCGCGCACGCATCGGGCAACGCTCACGAATTCACATCCGAAGAAGCGCGCGCCGCCGGCAGCCAGAGTCACAAGAATGACGGCAACCAGCAGAGTGGCGCCGCTGGCTCACGCGGCAGCAAGGATGATAGCGACAGTGATAGTGACAGCGCCGCCGGCAGCAAAAGCGGCGGCTCCGGCGGCACCCGCGCTGGCACGTCCGAGCAGAACGCCGAGGCAGGCCGTCAAAGCCAGAAAAAGGACAGCTGATCCCGGTCCTGGATGAATACGACAGCGGCCAATGGCCGCTGTTTTTCGTTGGCGTCTAAGCCAGCCGCGCGATCAGCGTATCGGCAAACGCGGCCACCAGCGGGTCCGCTTCGCGGCGCGTGGCCAGGCCGACGCTGGACAGCAGCCGGCCGCGTGACAGCTGGACGAAGTGGACGCCCGCTGGCGCGGTCAGCCGCATGCATTCGGGGACGATGGCGATGCCGAGGCCCGCTTCGATCAGGTTCAGCTGCGACGACTTGCGCGACAGGGCCCGCGCCGGCTTCGGGAAGAAGCCCTGTTCCAGGCACAGGTTGGCCACCAGGTAGCTCAAGCCGCCCCGGTCCTTGTGCGGTATCGAGATGAAGGCCTGCGCGCTCAGGTCCGCCAGTTCGACATTGTCCAGCGCCGCCAGCGGCGAGGCGCGCGCCACCGCCACCATCAGCGGCTCGCTGCCGATTTCGCGCACCTGGATGTGCGGATGACGGCGCAAGGTCGGCAGCCGCAGCAGGCCGATGTCGACCCGGCCCTCCTCGATTTCCATGGTCTGGTTTTCCGACGGCAGCATCGACACGTCCAGCGTCACGCCCGGATGCTGCGCCAGCGCGTGCGCCAATGCGTTGCTGATGCGCGGCGTCAGGATCACCGAGCTGGAATGCTGCAGGCGGATCACGCCTTGCGCGCCCTGGCCGACGTGGCGCGCCTGTACCAGCGTGTCGTCGATGTCTTCCAGGATGCGCTTGCCGCGTTCGAAGAACAGCTGGCCGGCCGGCGTCAGCTCGAACTGGCGCGCGTCGCGCGTGAGCAGCGGCGTTTGCAGCGCGTCCTCCAGCTCCTTGATCTGCCGGCTCAGCGCCGACTGCGCGATGAATAATTTTTCGGCGGCGCGCGAGTAGCTGCCGGCCTCCACGATTTCTATGAAATATTTGAACTGTTTGAGCGAAATCACCGTTATGCCGTTTCGAGATAGTTGGCCGCCGTTTTTGATATTGGATCAAATCCGGCGTGGCCGTTAAAGTGAAGCGTCTCTTCTTCGCTTTTAAATTTTTTAACGGAACCTGCCATGTTGGAACTGATAGGCGTCATCGGCGTGGTGCTGAGTATTGCAGTAAAACTGATCTGCGTCCAGATCGGGTGCGCCAGCGGAATCGACGACAAGGAGGATTAGGCCCCATAATCAGGGCATGACCAAACGTATCCTCGTTTTCGCCGCCATGCTCATCGCCTCACTGCTGCTGGTTGCGCTGGCGGCGTGGGGCACAGGCGCACTGTGGTTCCAGCTGCCGGCCGCCGATATCGTCCGCAAGCTGGCGCTGGCCGCCTGGCTGGTGCTGGGCGTCGCGGCGCTGGTGTGCCTGTGGCGCCGCAGCTATGCCGCGCCGGCCGTGTGGCTGGTGCTGCTGCTCGCGCTGATGGCGTGGTGGAGCACCATCAAGCCGTCGCACGACCGCGTGTGGGCCGACGATGTGGCGCGCATGGTCACCGGCAAGGTGGACGGCGGCGTCGTCACGCTGGACCTGGTGCGCAACTTCGACTGGCGCAGCGATACCGATTACACGGTGCGCTGGGAGCCGCGGCAGTACGATCTGAACCAGCTGCGCTCGGTCGATGTGGCGATGTCCTACTGGATGGGGCCGGCCATCGCCCATACGCTGGTGTCGTTCGGCTTCAGCGACGGCCGCTACCTGACCTTTTCGATCGAGATCCGCAAGGAGCGCGGCGAGAGTTTCGACGGCCTTGCGGGCTTCTTCAAGAAATACGAAACGGTGCTGATCGCCGCCGACGAACGCGACATCCTGCGCGTGCGCACCAATGTGCGCGACGAGGACATGTGGCTGTACCGCCTGAAGATGCCGCCGGAGATGATGCGCTCGCTGTTCCTGGCGTACCTGGACGAAGGCGAGCAGCTGAAGGCCACGCCGCGCTTTTATAACACGCTGACCGGCAACTGCACCACCATCATTTACCAGATGGCGCGCCGCATCACGCCCGGCCTGCCGCTCAACTGGCGGCTGCTGGCTTCCGGCTACCTGGACCGCTATCTGTACGATCTTGGCGCGCTGCAGGGACAGGGCGGCTTCGATGCGCTGCGGCAAAACGCCCACATCACCGCCCGGGCGCGCGCCGCCGACAAGGACATCGATTTCTCCGAACGCATCCGTCACTGACATTTACGCCGATCTCGCGTATAAGTGATGTCAGTCCTGGCGCAAGGAGAATCGATGCGGCACTTGATCGCAGCATGGCTGGTTATGTGGTGCACCACCGCTTGGGCGGCCACGCTGGAACTGGTGGTGGCCACCAATGAATATCCTCCGTACGTCAGCGCCAATCCCCGTCAAAGCTTCATGACCGAATTGTTCGAGTTGATCGGCAAGGACATGGATGTCAGGTTCACCTTCCGCTTCATGCCATGGAAGCGCTGTGTGGTGGCCCTGGACGCGCATGAGGTGTGGGCGGTGGTGCCGTTCGTGCCCACGCCGGAGCGGGTGGAGCGCTATCTGCTGTCGGACACGCTGTATGCGCGCAGGGCCAAATTCTTTTACTACGATCATGGAAGCCGCAACTGGCCTGCCGGCTACAAGGACTTGTCCGAGCTGCGGCGGTTCCGGATCGGCGGCGTGGCGGGCTACTGGTATGAAAGCCTGTTCAAGGATGCCGGCATTGAGCTGGACATGGCGAACAATGACCAGATCAATTTCCGCAAACTGCAGGTGGCGCGCTTCGACCTGGTGATCGTCGATGAAAACGTCGGCAACTACATCGCGCACACCCAGTTCACGCAGCAAGCCGGGAGCTTCCACAGTCTCGACACGCCTTACTTCCGCTCCGAAAACGTGATGATGGCGAATCGCGATCCGGCCAACACCGAGCTGCTGGCGCGGTTCAACCGCGCGCTGGAACGGCTGCGCAAAAGCGGCGCCTATGACGATATCGTCAATCGCCGCAAGCTGGTGCTGATGCCATCTGGCGCAGCTGGTTCTTGAGGACTTTGCCGGTGGCCGCAGCGGGCAGGACGGCCATGGCGATGATTTCGGACGGGCGCTTGTACGGCGCCAGGCGCTCGGCCAGATAGCTTTGCAGTGCTTCGATGTCGAGCTGCCGGCGCGGGTCCGGCTCGACGAAGGCCACCACTTCCTCGTCGCCATCCGCCGTCGCGCGGCCGACCACCGCCGATTGGGTGACCGCCGGATGCGCATTGAGCACCGTCTCCACCTCCAGCGGATAGACGTTGAAGCCGGAGCGGATAATCAGTTCCTTGGTGCGGCCGACGATGTGCAGCGCGCCATCTGCATCCTGGCGCACCATGTCGCCGGTATTGAGCCAGCCGTCCGCATCCAGCACGGACGCCGTCAGCCGCGGTTCGCGGTAGTAGCCGCGCATGATATTCGGGCCGCGTACCCACAGTTCGCCGATGCCGTCCGCGCCGGCGGTCACGCGCACTTCGACGCCGGGAATGGCGTGGCCCACCGAGGTGTCGCTGCGCGGCTGGTCGAGGCGCGTCTGGCTGACGGTGGGCGAGGTCTCGGTCAGGCCGTAACCGTTGTGCAGCGGCAGGCCGAGTAGCTGCTCCACCTGCGCCTTCAGCGACGGCGGCAGCGGCGAGCCGCCGGCGTAGGCAAAGCGCAGCCGCGTCGGCAGCGGCGTGCCGGCGCCGCCGAGCTTTTCCAGCAAGCGCGCATACATCGCCGGCACGCCCTGCACGATGGTCAGGCCGTCGTCGCGCAGCGCCTTGAGCAGGGCGTCCGGCGTGAAGCGCGGGCACAGGTACAGGCAGGCGCCCGCATATAAAGTACCCAGCATCACCGAGGTCAGGCCGTAGACGTGGGTGATCGGCAGCACGCCATAGGCGCGGTCCTGCGGCGTCAGGCCGCGCAGCGTGCTCGATACGGCGGCGATGAACAGCAGGTTGCGGTGCGTGAGCATCACGCCTTTGGGCTGGCCGGTGGTGCCGGTGGTGTAGACCAGCGCCGCCACCTGTTCATGCGATGGCGCCTGCACCGGCTCCGGCGCGCAGTCCGCATTCAGCGCGCCCAGCATCCACGTGCCGAGCGGCGTGTCGACCGCCTGCGCCGCGTGGCGCCGCGCATGTTCGCTGGTTTCGGGCGAGGCGGGCATGGCCAGGTAGATGGCGCGCCGCGCCCCGCTGTGTTCCAGCACCACGTCCACTTCGCGCGCCGACAGGCGGCCGTTGAGGTGCACGATCCACGCATCCAGGTCGGCGGCGGCAAAGCTGAGCACCACCTGCGCCACGCAGTTTTCGCCGATGACGGCGAGGCGGTCGCCGGGCCGCAGCTGCCATGCGCGCAGTTGCGCGGCGGCGGCGTCGATGGCGGCGGCCAGTTCGGCATAGGTCCAGTGGCGTGCGCCGTCGTGCAGCGCGTTGGCGTGCGGCGTCCGTTCAGCCCAGCGGCGGGGAATGGCGGACAAGCGCGAGGGCAGGCCGGCGAGGAGTTGCGCGGTATTCAAGGTATTCATTACCGCGCATTGTGGCCGATGCGGCCACCGGCGATCAAGCCTTGA
Organism: Duganella aquatilis; assembly: GCF_009674565.1. Classification (GTDB taxonomy): domain Bacteria; phylum Pseudomonadota; class Gammaproteobacteria; order Burkholderiales; family Burkholderiaceae_D; genus Rugamonas; species Rugamonas aquatilis. The sequence goes on along the minus strand of NZ_WKJL01000013.1, from coordinate 115,303 downwards.
TGTCGATCAGCGTGCCGAGATTCTGGTCGGCGGCCTGGACCACCTTGGCCGACAGGTCGAACTGCGCCTTGTAAACCAGCGAGTTGGTGGTTTCGGTCGCCAGGTTGGTGGCGCTGGCGCTGGGCGTCGGGCCAGCCACCTGCAGCAGTTGCTGGGCCTGGAGAGAGAGCGAGACGCCGGTGCCGGCCGGAGCATTTTCGGTGAAGTTGGCCTGCGACGGCTGGAAACCCTGGGTGCCGATGTTGGCGATCGCGTGCGCACTGTTCCCCAGCGCGCGTTGTGCGGCGTTGAGACCTGTAACTCCTGAGCTGAGTGCGGCGATGGCCATGATATTTCCCTTCGGCAATAAACGTCAGTTTACACGTTTCTGCGCGGGAATGCACGCGCTGATTAAAATTTAAGCGCAGCCATGTTGCAATTATTCTTGTCAGCTTGACAGCGGCGGACCGCAGGCGCAGCATCAAGACAGATTCCTTCCAGAAGTGACTGTCATGCGTGCGTTGTGGATCATATTGCTGCTGTGCTGGAGCGGATGGGCTGCCGCCGCCCCTGTGGTCGTCCATTATCCCCGCGTGGAAGGCGACGGCGCGCAGGGCGACTACGGTATCGCCTTGCTGCATCTGGCGCTGGAGAAGGCCGGCGGCCAATATCGCGCCGAGGCCTCCGCCACCGGCATGCAGCAGAACCGCGCCCTGGTCGAACTCCAATCGGGCAAGGGGCGCATCGACGTGGTCGGCACCATGACCTCGGCCGAGCGCGAGACCCGGCTGCTGCCGGTGCGCATCCCGCTGACGCGCGGCCTGATCGGCTGGCGCATCGCCCTGCTGCGCGCCGATCACAAGCAGCTGCTGGAGTCGGTGCGCGGCCTGGACGACCTGCTGCCCTACACGGCAGGGCAGGGCCAGGACTGGCCGGACGTGCAGATCCTGCGCCATAGCGGCCTGACGGTACAGCCGGCCGCAGTCTACAGCACCATGTTCGGCATGCTGAACGCCGGCCGCATCGACTGGGCGCCGCGCTCGGTCAATGAAGTCTGGGCGGAAGCCGCCCACCATCCCGAGCTGGTGGTGGATCCCTACGTGGTGCTGCGCTATCCGACCGCCGATTACTTCTTCGTCAACCGTAACAATCCGGCGCTGGCCGAGGCGCTGCGGCGCGGCCTGGAAGCTGCGCTGGCCGACGGCAGTTTTGAAAGACTGTTTCACACCTACTACGGCGCGCAAATCCGCCAGGCACGGCTCGACAAGCGCGTGCTGATCAACCTTCCCAACCCCTTGCTGACGCCTGAAACGCCGTTACAACGCAAGGAACTCTGGTTCACGCTGGACGACCTGAAACGCGTTCCTTAGGCATTGCATTTGTGCTATCCTTGCGCCCCATATTGTTCATAAGAAACACTAATCGGGGAAAAAGTGCATGGCTTTGTTTGATTTTCTGGAGAAGGAACGTACGGTCGCGGGCACCGGCTTCAACCGCTGGCTGGTGCCGCCGGCGGCGCTGGCGATTCACCTGTGCATCGGCATGGCGTACGGTTTTTCGGTGTTCTGGCTGCCGCTGTCGAAAGCCCTGGGCATCAAGGAGTCGCTGGCTTGTCCGGTGGACATCGGCCTGCTGGAACGCATACTGTCGTCCAGTTGCGACTGGCAGATCTCGATGCTGAACTGGATGTACACCATGTTCTTCGTCTTCCTCGGCCTGTCCGCCTGGCTGTTCGGCGGCTGGCTGGAACATGCCGGTCCGCGCAAGGCCGGCGTGGTGTCGGCCGTGTGCTGGTGCGGCGGCCTGGTGATTTCGGCGCTGGGCGTGTACCAGCACCAGATCTGGCTGATGTGGCTGGGCTCCGGCGTCATCGGCGGCATTGGCCTGGGCCTCGGCTACATCTCGCCGGTGTCGACCCTGATCAAGTGGTTCCCGGACCGGCGCGGCATGGCGACCGGCATGGCCATCATGGGCTTTGGCGGCGGCGCCGTGATCGGCGCGCCGCTGGCCGACAAGCTGATGAAGCATTTCGCCACGCCGGATTCGGTGGGCGTGTGGCAGACCTTCCTGGTGATGGCCGCCATCTACCTGGTCTTCATGCTGGCCGGCGCGCTGGCCTACCGCGTGCCGCCGACCGGCTGGAAACCGGCCGGCTGGACGCCGCCCGCCGCCAACGGCAACGCGATGATCACCACCCGCCATGTCCACGCCAGCAAGGTGTGGGGCATTCCGCAATTCTGGCTGGTGTGGTGGGTGTTGTGCCTGAACGTGACGGCCGGCATCGGCATTCTCGGCATGGCGTCGCCGCTGCTGCAGGAAATCTTCGGCGGCCAGTTGCTGAACCTGCCGCTGTCCTTCAATGAACTGAACACGGCGCAGAAAGCGCAGATCGCCGCGATTGCGGCCGGCTTCACCGGCCTGCTGTCGCTGTTCAATATCGGCGGCCGCTTCTTCTGGGCCTCGTGCTCGGACTTCCTGGGCCGCAAGGCCACCTACGGCATCTTCTTCGTGCTGGGTCTGGCGCTGTATGCGTCGATTCCGACCATGGCGCATACCGGCCACCTGGCGCTGTTCGTGATCTTCTTCTGCATCATCCTGTCGATGTACGGCGGCGGCTTTGCCACCGTGCCGGCCTACCTGGCCGACTTGTTCGGCACGCAGATGGTGGGCGCGATCCACGGCCGGCTGTTGACCGCATGGTCGGCGGCCGGCGTGTTCGGACCGCTGCTGATCAGCGGCGTGCGCGAGTACCAGATCGAGCATGGCGTCGCCAAGGCGCAGGCTTACGACATCACCATGTATGTGCTGGCCGGCCTGCTGTTGGTCGGCCTGGTGTGCAATCTGCTGGTGCGTCCGCTGGCCGACAAGCACTTCATGAGCGACGCCGAACTGGCGGCCGAGAAGAAGCTGGCGCACGAACGCGATGCCGCCGCGGCCACCGGTTCGGTGGTGGCGTCGACCGGCGTCACCAGTCCGGTGGCGGTGGCTTTCGGCTGGCTGGCGGTAGGTATTCCTCTCGCCATCGGGATAGCCATCACGGTGCAAAAAGCTTCGGCGCTGTTTAAATAACAAGGTAGAATAAATCTCCAGCTTGCGGGGCCGGCAACGGCCCCGTTTTCATTTCAGGAGTGCCATGCTCGAATTACGGAATGTCGTCAAGACCTTTGGGAAGAATGTCCGCGCGGTGGACGATGTCAGCCTGGATTTGCCGGCCGGGGTGGTGGGCCTGATCGGCCATAACGGCGCCGGCAAGACCACGCTGATGCAGATGATCGCCACCATCGCCAGGCCGACCAGCGGCCAGATCCTGTTCGACGGCGTGGACATCGTGAAAAAGCCGGAGGCCATGCGCGCGCGGCTTGGCTTCCTGCCGCAGGACTTCGGCGTCTATCCGAATTTGAGCGCACTGGAATTCATGCAGTACTTCGCCGCGCTGAAAGGCGTGCGCGATCCGGCCCGCATCCGGCGGTTGCTGGAGGTGGTCAACCTGCACGACCACGCACACCGCCAGGCGGCCGGTTTTTCGGGCGGCATGAAGCGCCGCCTCGGCATCGCCCAGGCGCTGCTCAACGATCCGGATGTGCTGATCGTCGACGAGCCGACCGCCGGTCTGGACCCGGAAGAGCGGCTGCGCTTCCGCCACCTGCTGTCGGAGATCGGCTTGCGCAAGCTGGTGATCGTGTCGACCCACATCGTCTCCGATATTGAAAACATGGCGGGCCGGCTGGCGATCATGAAGCAGGCCCGGCTGGTGGCCTGCGATACCCCGGACAGCTTTGTGCAGCGCGCGCGCAGCCAGGTGTGGTCGGTGACGGTGGCGCCGCAGGATTACGAAGCGCTGCGCGCGAGGGTGCAGGTGCTGCAGGCGCAGCGCCAGGCGGACGGCATCACGCTGCGCATCGCCCATCCTTCATCGCCGCTGGCCGGTGCGGCGCCGGCCGAGCCGACGCTGGAGGAAGCCCTGATGACGCAACGCTACGCGCTGCGCGACCACGCGGAACTGGTGGTATGACGCCGGCCTTTGCTCCCTTGTTCGGCGACGCGCTCAAGGCGCTGCTGCTGGCCGAAGTGCGGCTGCGCATGCGGCGCGTCGGCACGCTGGTGGCGGTGCTGGCGCTGATCGTGCTCACCTGGCTGATGGTCGGCGATCCGCAGCAGGGCCAGGCGATGATCGTCAGCGACGACGCGCGCGTGGCCTACACCAGCAGTTGCCTGGCCATCGGCAGCGCGGCGCTGACAGGATTGTTCTTCGGCCTGGCCGGCTTCTATCTGGCGCGCGGCCGCATGAACGAGGATATGCGCAGCGGCATCGGCGCCGTGCTGGCCGCCACGCCGCTGGCTTCCGGCGTGTTCCTGCTGGGCCGCTGGCTGGGCAATGTCGCCTACCTGTGCGGACTGCTGCTGATCTTCCTGGCCACCATGCTGGTGCTGCATCTGCTGCGCGGCGAAGGGCCGATCCAGCTCGGGATTTATCTGCAAACCTATGCGCTGGTGCTGCTGCCGCTGGTGTTCTTCACCGCCAGCATGGTGCTGCTGTTCGAGGCCTGGCCGCCGCTGATGGGCAAGGGCGGCGACGTGCTGTATTTCGTCGTCTGGATGGCGCAGCTGGCCGCCGGCGCGGCTGCCTCCATCGCGCATCAGCAGTGGACGCCGGTGCTGTTGCTGGATTTCTCCGGCATCGGCGCCGTCATCGAGGCGATCCAGGTGGTGCTGCCGTCAAAAGGCCTGGTGGTCGGCGGCGGCACCTTCGATGTCACAACCTCGGCGGTGCTGCTGCCGGATGGATTGTGGACCACGCAGATCATCTGGACCCGCGTCGGCAGCGCGGTGTGCGCGCTGTTGCCGCTGCTGCTGGCGATACCGCTGTTCCACCGCTTTTCGCCGGACCGCGTCAAGGTGCGTGCGCAGCGTGGCGGCTGGTCGCCGTTGGCGCTGCTCAACGGCTGGCTGCGTCCTTGCGCGCGGCTGGCGCGTCCGCTGTTTGGATGGTCGGCGCGCGTCCCTGGTGTGGGTGGCCGCGCGCTGGCCTTGCTGGCGCTGGTGCTGGTGACGAATCCGGCGGCGGTCGCGGCGGCGCTGGCGCTGCTCGTCTGGGGCTGCGTGGCCGACAGCGCGGCGCTGGGGGCGCTGGTCATCGCCGCCATCGCTATCTGGGGCATCCTGATCAGCGAGATCAGCGTGCGCGACATGCAGTACGACGTCGACGCACTGAACGCGGCAACGCCGGGCGGCCGCGAGCGCGCCTACGCGGCACAGTGGCTGGCCGCCATGCTGCTGGCGCTGCTGTTCACCGCGCCGGTGCTGGTGCGCTGGCTGGCGACCACGCCGTTGCGCGCGGCCGCGCTGCTGTGCGGCGTGCTGGCCCTGTCGGCGGCGGCCGGCCTGCTGGGCAGCCTGAGCCGGACCGCGCGCACCTTCCTGGCGCTGTTCCTGTTCGGCATGTACGTGGCGACGCAGGCGCGGACTGCGCCGGTGCTGGATGCTGTGGGTTTCAACGGCGTGGCGACTTTTCCGACAGTCACGGGGTATTTTCTGACAGGCATATTCCTGTTTACCTGCGGGCTGTTGATTGAATCGCGCCGCCAGGGTGGGAAGTAGGTAACGTTTGACGCAGATCAAACGTAGCAAATCGAGCTAACGTAGCCTTGACGTTCGCGCTGCATTCCGTGGCGTGGACAACTTCCAGGCACCTTACTTTCGAGGCAAATCTATGTACCCATTTTCCCAAACTGTCACCCCCGCCGCTAAAACCCACATGGAGGCGCAACTGTCGTTCTTTAACGATATGTCCAAGTCCCTGTTCCGTACCGTTCAGCAGTACAGCGATTTGAACATTCAACTGGCGCAAACCCTGCTGGAGGAAACCACCCAGACCGGCCAGCAGGTCATCACCTCGCACCGCGCCACCGAAGCGCTGGCCGCCGCCGCCGCGCACGCCCAGCCCACCGCTGAAAAGCTGCGCTCGTATCAGCAGCACCTGTCGCGCATCGCCGCCGACACCCAGGTGGACCTGTCCAAAGTCGCCGAAGAGCACATTCAGGAAACCAGCCGCACCGCCAAGGCCCTGGCCGATGAAGTAGCGCGCGTCACCTCGGAAGAAACGGAAAAAACGCTGCGCAGCCATCAGGACGCAGTGGAGAAATTCACCGATCCGTTCCGCACCGACGGCGCCCGCTACATGCGCGGCGAGCAGTCGCTGCAAAGCGGCCAGAACGGCACCGAAAGCCGCGAAAGCGGCAATCTTCAAGGGCAGGCCACTCCGGCCCAAACCGCCGCCCAAGCTGCCGCCCAGAGCAGCAAGCAGACTGGCGCTCGTAAAGAGACCTGATCGCCCCCAGCAGCAGCGTAAGCCCTGATTGGCCGCGCGCGCGAAGCAAATTCGCGCGGCGCGGCATTTTTTTCGTCCTTGGATTATCATGCTCAGCTCGTAGTCAGCTGTCTGGAGATGAACATGACGAGTACCACCAACGCGCAGCCGGAGTCGCTGCATATAGTCTGTCCGCATTGCGATGCGGTCAATCGCGTGCCGGCCGCCAGGCTGGCGGCCGAGCCGGTGTGCGGCAAGTGCCAGAAGGCCTTGTTCACCGGCGCGCCGGTGGATTTGAGCAGTGCGCGCTTCCTCAAGCATATCGAGCGCAGCGACATTCCGGTGCTGGTGGATTTCTGGGCGCCGTGGTGTGGTCCGTGCCGCACGATGGCGCCGTTCTACGCGCAGGCCGCACAGCGCCTGGAACCGCAGTTCCGCGTGGTGAAGGTGGATACCGAGCAGGCGCAGGATCTGGCGGCGCGCTACGCGATCCGCAGCATTCCGACGCTGGCCCTGTTCAAGGGGGGACGCGAGGTGGCGCGGCAGCCGGGCGCGATGGATGCGTCGAACATCATGGCGTGGGCGGCGCAGAACAACCGCTGATCAGTCTTCGGTGGCGCGGTCCAGCCATTTGCGGATGCCGTCCAGTGTGCGGAAGTCGGCCACCGAGCGGGTGGCGATGTGCGGATGGCGGTTTTGCAGCATGCGGGAGAGGGCGGCGCCGGGACCAAGTTCCAGCGCCACGGTGATGCCGGCTTCGGCGGCGGCGTCCATGCAGGCGAGCCAGCGGATTTTTTCGGCCAGCTGGCGCGACAGGGTGTCGGTGGCGCGCGGTTGGTCTTCGACGGCCGCCGCGTCCACGCCGGCCAGTACCGGCGCCCGCAGCGGCCGGAATGGTGTGGCGCGCAGCGCATCCGCGAATGGTGCGACAGCGGCTTGCATGTAGGTTGTGTGCGACGCGACTTTCACCGGCAGGCGGCGGCTGCGCGCGCCGCTTGCCTCAATCGCCAGCTGTAATGCTTCCGCCTGTGCGGCGGGGCCGCCGGCGATGCAGGTGTCTTCTCCCGTTTCTATGCTGATGTGAAAGCCGTGGGCCGCTGCCAACGCGCCCGCGTTTGCCAACGTCAGGCCCGTGATGCTCAACAACGCCTGTCCCGGTGCGGCCTGCTGGCAGGCGTCCATCAATTGCGCGCGCTGTGCGGCCAAGGCGATGCCCTGTGCTGGCGCGATGGCGCCGGCGACGCCATACGCGGACAGTTCGCCGATGCTGTAGCCGGCCACCAGCGCGGGCGGCGGCGCGAAGTCGCGGACGGCTTCCCACATGCCGAGCGTGGCGGCCACGATCAGCGGCTGGGCGTTACGGTTGGCGAAAATGTCGCCATCGGTCCGTACATCGAGTTGGTCAAGCAGGCTGCTCGCCGCGCCACTTGTGCGCGCGAGGTTGAACATCTCAGGGTGCTGATCGCCCTGGCCGGGACACAGCAGCAGGAGTCGCGCGCGACTCATTTGTTGTCCAATGTTGCGATGGACTGCACCAGGCAGCACGCCGCCAGCAGATCCGCCGCGCCGCCGGGCGAGAGCCGGTGCCGCATGAAGACGTGATGGCTGGCCACCGCTTCTTCGCGCCAGTTGGCGTGGGCGGTGCCGCCCTGCGCAAGAAAACATTCGGCATGATCGCGCACGATTTGCGCGCCCTGCGGGCCGGCGCGGTGATAGACGTTGCTGTCGCTGATGTGGGCCATCAAGGTGTACAGCGTATCGACGCGCTCCTCGGTGACGGTTGCGCCTCGCGCCCGCGCTGCCAGCAGGGCAGGGACGCCGACCTCGAACACCGACGGCAATCCCAGCGCACCTTCCTCCCGCGCGCCGCTCACCGCATACCGCGACGCCACACGCAAACCGTTACTCAGCGGCTCCGCCACCACCTCCTGCGCCGGTACTGTCGCCGCCTTCGCCTTGCCGTCGCGCAGCTGCGTACGCGATGGCGGAATCGGTGCAGCTTCGTTGGCGGCAGGCGCGGCGTGCATGGCGAGTTCTTCGCCCCAGCGGATCAGCATTGCGGCGCGGAGGGCGGCGGGCGTCATCGGCGTGCCTTGCGCGCGGGCGCGGCCGGCGGTGGCGCACAGCAGGCCGAGACTGAAAATCGCGCCGCGATGCGTGTTGATGCCGCGCGTCGCCTTCAGCATCGTCGCCTCCGCCGCAATGCCCAGCTGCTTCAGCTGCGCAAACGGCGCATCGTTCAATCCTGCCAAACAGATTTTTCTGAAGTAGTGGCGCAGCGCGAACATGCTGCGCATGAACGTGCCCGCATCCATATCGTCATGACTGCCGCTGTCCACCGGCGACACCAGCCCCGGCTTCGGATACAGGCACAACTCCGCGTGCAAGCTGCGCACCGCCAGCCGCGCGACCTCGCGCGCAAATGCCTGCTTCTGCGCGCGGCCCAGCGGAATCGCCGGTATCAACGGAGCGCGCAAGACCCTATCGCGTCCGGTCGCGCCGACCACGCCAGGCATGCCAGTCTGCGCCGCGCGCATCATGCCGGCTCCAGCGTCGCCAGCAGCGACGCGGTATCAGCCAGGCGCACCGACTGCAATTCCTTCACCATCACCTTGGCCGGATGCGCCATCGCCATCCGCCACTCCTTCCACGACACCGCCGCGCCGCCGGGGAAAACAATCTCGCCATCCAGCGGCAGGCGCTCCCCGTGCCGCGCCAGCAGCGCCACGCCAGCCGCCAACTGATCCCGGCTGGCAGGGTGAAACAGCACATCCACATCCGAAGCCGGCGACACGTACTGCAAGCCGGTCAAGGTCTGCATCGCCAGCGAGCCATATACACGCAATTGCAGCGCTCCGGCCTCGTCGCACAGCGCCGCGAAATGCTCGCCGGCCGACCGCAACGCCACCGCAGGCGCGGTCTTGCGGATATCCGCAACGCGCGCGCGCAGCCCGATCCGAACCTTGTGGCCGGTCTCCGCATGCGGCGGCAGCGGCAGGCCAAGACAAATCTCATCCGCCTCCACATCCGCCTCCAGCCGACGCACCACGACCGGCCAATCCTGACTTTCCCACAGCGCCAGCGCGGTCCTGTGTTCATCGCGCGCAGCGGCAATCGCGGCGTGCCAACCAGCTGCGGTCAGCCACACCAGCATATGCCGCTCGAAATCTTTATGCGCGTTGAACATGGCTGCCCGACAGCACCGCATCAATCACCGGCTGCGCCCAGCGGCGTCCGCCACGCTGCAGTCCCAGCGCGCTGCGCTGATCGCCCGCAACCGGTTGCGCCAGCGCGGCACGCAAATGCTGCGCCAGATCGCCATTCCAGATCGACTCCAATCCGCCCATGCGCAGATAATTCTCCGGCCCCGGCGCAAACACCGGATTACTCTGCGCCAGCTCGGTCAGCACCTCTTCCGGCACCTTGGTGATGCGCGCCATCGCCGGCAAACCCATCACGCGGATGGTCGCATCGGGAAGCGCATGGCAGGCATCCGCCATCAAGCCGCTGGTGATAAAACCGCCGGACAGCGCCTGGTCGTACACCAGGCCGATAATCTTGTGCCCCTTGCGGCGCGCCAGATCCACGCACTTGCCCAGGTGGGCCATGTAGCTGTTGATGCCCAACATCTCATCGCGATGGCGCAAGCGCTGGCCTTGCGTATCGATCAGCATCAGGATTGGCCGGCCCGGGAACTCGCGCACCGTGCGCAGGATCGCCTGCGCCTGCGCCAGGGCGATCTCCACGCCGATCGGCGTATGACCGGTGGTGCCGATTACCGCCACCGGCTGGCCATCCACCTGCGCGTCGCCGCTCAGGAATTCATTTTTCTCGACGATCGTGTGACCTTGCGGGAACAGCGTATCGGCCAGTTTTTTCCAGTCCATCTCAGACTCCCTTGCGGTGCGCTGCCGCCGCCGCGATAAAGCTGTCCACATCCAGCATCGGAATATTCTCCGCATCCGCCATCTGCATCGCGCTCCAGATATCGATCGGATCGTGCAGGGCGCCGAAGCTGTGGAGGCGATCCTCCAGCATCTTCTGCTCGGCCTCCAGCGCCTCCAGCGTCAAGCCGGTCGCGCCATCCGCCAGCGCCCCGACCGCTTCCTGCGCCGCCGCGCGGAACGCCGCCACGTCGTCGGCCACGATGCGCTGGCAATCGCCCAGCAGATAGCGGTGCTTGCCGCCCGTTGTGCGCCACACCAGCGCGCGGTCGCGCGAATCGAATTCCTCAACGCCGTTGGCGGTCTCGATCACCTCGGGACCGGACATCGCCAGCCGCGCTTCTTCCGACATGACAACCACATTGGCGCAACGCGTCACAATGCCCATGCCGCCGAACGCGCCATTGGCGCCGCCCACCAGCACAACCACCGCCACGCCGGCATCGCGCGCATCGAGCAGGGCGCGCATCACTTCCGACACCGCGATCAAGCCGGCGTTGGCTTCGTGCAGGCGCACGCCGCCCGATTCCACCAGCACCACCACGGCCGCCACCTTGTCGGCCACCGCCTTGCGCAGCAGGCCAACCAGCTTGGCGCCGTGCACCTCGCCGACCGCGCCGCCCATGAAGGCGCCTTCCTGCGCCGCCACGTACACCGGCACACCGCCCAGCAACGCGCGGCCGATGGCCACGCCATCGTCAAACGCCACCGGCGCGTTCAGCTGCGCCAGGTGAGGGCTGGTCACGCGCTCCGACGGCGGAATGAATTCCTCGAAACTGCCGGCGTTGAACAGATGCTGCAAGCGTTCGCGCGCGGTCGCTTCCTGATAGCTGACAGGGCGGCTCATGGCGCGTCTCCCAGCATGGTCTGCACCGCCTGGTCCATGCGCAGGCTGACGACGGCCGGCGTGGCGCCCATGTCATTGATGGAGATGCGGGTGTCGGCCAGCAGCCAGCGCGCGTGGAAGTCGCGCATCACCGCTTCCCAGATCGGACCGAAACCGACAGCGGCGGTGGTGATCTCGATGCTGCAGGCGCCATCCAGCGCCGCCGGCTCGATCAGCACTTCCAGATTGCCGGAGCCGACCACGCCCACAACTTCCGGCGGCGCGCTCAGGCGGTGGGTGCCGTTTTCAAATCGATAGTTCAAGGTTTCCATCTTCGTGCTCCTTTACCAGTTGCGGAAACGCTTGGGCGGATTGTACAAACCGCCCGATGCGCGCACCAGGTCTTTCATATTGCGTGCGGCCAGCAGGTCGCGCGTGGCCTGGCGCTTGTCGATGCCCAGATCTTCCGCCCGCGTGATGATGCCGCGGTCGCGCAGGTTTTCCACCATGCGCGCGTCGCGTCCCAGGCCCACCGGCGTGTAGCCCGCCACGCCGCGTATCGCCTGCTCGCGTTCCTCGTCGGTGCGGCACAGCAGCAGGTTGGCGATGCCCTCCTCGGTCAGGATGTGGGTGACGTCGTCGCCGTAGATCATCACCGGCGGGATGGCCATCCTGGCCTGTTCCATCAGTTCCCACGCGTCCAGCTTTTCCACGAAGGCCGGCTGCATGTGTTCGCGGAAGGTTTCGACGATTTGCACCACCAGCTTCTGGCCGCGCGGGATGGTGTTGCGGCCTGCGCGCGCCTGCTCGCCGGCCTTCAGCCACGCCGGACTGGCGTGACGCCGTCCGCGCGCGTCGGCCCCCATGTTGGAGGCGCCGCCGAAGCCTGAGATACGGCCGGCCGTCGCGGTGGATGAATTGCCCTGCAAGTCGATCTGCAAGGTCGAGCCGATGAACATGTCGCAGGCATAGTGGCCGGCAGCCTGGCACATGGCGCGGTTGCTGCGCATGGTGCCGTCCGGTCCGATCGCAAACACGTCCGGCCGCGCGTGGATGTATTCCTCCATGCCCAGTTCCGAGCCGAAGGAATGGATGGAGGTGACGAAGCCCGCTTCAATCGCCGGTATCAGCGCCGGGTGCGGATTCAGCGCCCAGTGTTTGCCGATCTTGCCGCGCAGGCCAAGCGATTCCGCATAGGTCGGCAGCAGCAGTTCGATGGCGGCGGTGTCGAAACCGATGCCGTGGTTCAGGCGCTGCACCTCGTATTCGGCGTAGATGCCCTTGATGGCCATCATCGCCATCAGCACCTGGATTTCCGAAATCTGCGCCGGGTCGCGCGTGAACAGCGGCTCGATGTAATAGGGACGCGGCGACTGCACGACGAAATCCACCCAGTCGCCCGGCACGTCCACACGCGGCACCTTGTCCACGATCTTGTTCACCTGGACGATGACGATGCCTTGCTTGAACGCCGTCGCTTCCACGATGGCTGGCGTATCCTCGGTATTCGGACCGGTGTACAGGTTGCCGTCGCGGTCCGCCGCTTCCGCCGCGATCAGGCACACGCGCGGCGGCAGGTCGATGAAGTAGCGGCTGAACAGTTCCAGGTAGGTGTGAATGGCGCCGATATTCAGCTTGCCGGCGGACGCCAGCCGTGCCACGCGCGCCGCCTGCGGACCGGAGAACGAAAAGTCCAGCCGCGAAGCGACGCCACGCTCGAAGACGTCCAGATGCTCCGGCAGCGCCAGCACCGACTGCAGCATGTGCAGGTCGTTGACGCGCTCCGGATTCAAATGGGCCAGCGCATGGCCGAGAAAATCGGCCTGTTTCTGGTTATTGCCTTCGAGGCAAACGCGGTCGCCGCATTCGATGACCGCATGCAGCAGATCGGCGATGCGCGCGGACGGCAGGCTTTTGCCGTCCAGTTCATTGCCCAACGCCGTACGGGCGCGCTGCAATCGCGCTTCGCGATTTTGCTGCAAGGTGTTCCAGGACATTTTATTTTGCTCCCATAATCATGTCAGGCAGGCCGGTTGCGATCGATGGGAAGACGCACAGCAGCAGCACAGCCAGCACCATCAGCAACAGGAAGGGGAACACGCCCCAGATCACATCCTTCAAAGGAATGTCCGGCGCGATGTTCTTGATGACGAATATATTCAGTCCCACCGGCGGATGGATCAGGCCCATCTCCATCACCACCGTCATGACGATGCCGAACCAGATCAGATCGAAACCTGCTTCGCGCAGCGGCGGCAGGATGATCGGCGCCGTCATCAGGATGATCGATACGGGCGGCAGGAAGAAGCCGAACACGATCACCATGAACAGGATCACCGCCAGCAGCACCCATTTCGACAGGTGCAGGCTGACCACCCACGCGGCGGCCGACTGGCTGATGTGCAGGTAGCTCATCACGTAGGAATACAGCAGCGACATGCCGATGATCAGCAGCAGCATGGTCGATTCCTTGATCGACGAACCGAGGATGGGCGACAGGTCTTTCGGCTTCCACACGCCGTAGATCACTGCCAGCAGCGCCAACGCCAGCAGCGCGCCCAGGCCCGCGGTTTCGGACGGGGTGGCGAAGCCGCCGTACAGCGCCACCATCACGCCGATCAGCAGCACAATGAATGGCAGCACGCGCGGCAGCATTTCCACTTTTTGCTTCAAGGTGAAATGCTCGTCTTCCAGGTAGGCCGACTTCTGCCCGCCTTTTTCGTAGATCTCCAGCGCCATGCGGTATTCCTTGCGGGCGCGGTAGACGGCGTAGCCGGCAAACAGCAGCACCAGCAGGATGCCGGGGCCGATCCCTGCCAGGAACAGGCGGCCCAGCGACTGCTCGGCGGCCACCGCGTACAGGATCATGGTAATCGACGGCGGCAGCAAAATGCCCAGCGTGCCGCCGGCCGCGATGATGCCGGCCGCGAAGCCCGGCGAGTAGCCGCGCTTGCGCATTTCCGGAATGCCGGCCGAACCGATGGCCGAGCAGGTGGCGGGCGAGGAGCCTGCCATGGCCGCGAACAGCGCGCAGGCAAACACGTTGGCGATGCCGAGGCCACCGGGGATTTTGTGCATCCATGTGTGGATGGCGGAGTACAAGTCGCGTCCCGCCGGCGATTTGCCGATGGCCGCGCCCTTCAGGATAAACAGGGGAATCGACAGCAGCGTGATCGACGCCATCTCTTCGTAGACGTTCTGCGTGACCGTGTCCAGCGAGGACGGCGGCATGAAGAAGTACATAAAGCCGGTGGCCACGATGCCCAGCGCGAATGCGATCGGCATCCCGGAGAACATCACCACCAGCGTAACGGCGCCGTACAGCGCGCCCAGGGTCAGGTCACTCATGCTGCGCGCTCCGAGTCAGGTTTGTTGGTCATGCGGGCCAGCGTTTGCAGCAGCAGTTGCAGCGTGAGCAGCGTCATGCCGGCGGCCATCATCGAGTACGGAATCCACAGCGGCGGCGCGAAGGTGGAGGAGGTGGTCTGTCCATCCACCCAGGCTTCGTGGAACAGCATCCACGATTTCCAGGTGAAGAAGGCGCAGAACAGCGTCGACGCCAGGTCCACCACGAACAGCCGCACCGCATTCACGCGGCGCGGCAGCAGGCCCGCCACCGCTTCGATGCCGATATGGCCGCGATGGAACTGCACATAGGCGGTGGTGAAAAAGGTGACGCCGACCAGCATGAAGACCGAGGCCTCGTCCTGCCAGTCGGTGGGCGCGCTGAAGAAGTAGCGCGACACCACCGAGTAGGTCAGCACCAGCGCGGTCAGCACCAGTGCAATCATGGACAGCGTCATCAGCAGGCGATTCAGCTTGTCCAGCGCCGCCGTCAGCGCCGCGATGACGGCGTTGTCCGGCGGCGCAGGACCGCGCGACGGCGCGATGTCTACGCCGTGGCTCACAGCGTTTTCTCCGCCAGTTTCAGCAGGTTGGCGCAGCTGGCGTTCTTCTCGCTGAAGTCCTTCCAGGCGGTGGCGCGGGCGATGGCCTGCCATTTTTGCAGCGAGGCCGGCGTCATGTCGACCACCTTGGCGTTGGCTTTCTGGTAGACCACGGCCACTTGCTGGTCATCCTCCTTCGACGATTTGAGCGCGAAGGCTTCCAGTTCGGCGCCCACGGTCAGGATCAGCTGCTGCTGGTCCTTCGGCAGCTTGTCGAACACGGTGCGCGACATCATCAGCGGTTCCAGCATGAACCAGTAGGAGCCGCCGCGCGCGGTGGTCAGCGCCTTCGACACTTCCTCAAGACGGAACGAGATCAGCGACGTGGAGGAGGTCAGTGCGCCTTCCATCGCGCCGGTCTGCATGGCGGCGTAGATTTCATTCGACGGCAGGGTGACCACGGCGGCGCCGGCGGCCTTCAGCATCATGTCCATCTCGCGCGAACCGCCGCGGATCTTCATGCCCTTGGCGTCGTCCGGATCGACCACCGGCTTGCCGCGCGAGGCCATGCCGCCGCCTTGCCAGATCCAGCTGACCATCACGATGCCCTTGTCGTACAGGATGCGCGACAGTTCCTTGCCCACTTCGGCGTTCTTCCAGCCGTAGGCCTGTTCGTAGGAGGTGACCAGGCCTGGCATCAGGCCGATGTTCACTTCCGGGACTTCGCCGCCGGCGTACGACAGCGGCACCAGCGACAGGTCCAGCGCGCCCTTGCGCATGGCGGAAAACTGGGCGTTGGTCTTCATCAGCGAAGAGCCGGGATAGATCGAGAACTTCAGCGCGCCCTTGGAGCGCTTTTCTACTTCGGCGGCGAACATGCGGGACAGGCGGTCACGGAAATCGCCTTCGGTGACGGTGCCGCCGGGGAACTGGTGGGACAGCTTGAGCGCGGTTTGCGCCCAGGCTGGTTGCAACAACAAAGGGCTGGCTGCCAAAGCTGCTAGTACGGACCTGCGGGTGATAGCGGTCATACGTCCTCCAAGGGTTGATGTAAAGAAATATTATCGTTATCGCATTCGATATGCAATGTGCTTTTTTATGTATACAAGAATAGCGGTTGCGCATACGTTGTCAAGCGATATAATGGGAGGCATGACAACTCATTCCGCTACTCTCCGCGAGCAAATCGAAGAAATGATTGCTGTCGGCGAGCTCAAACCCGGCCAGCATCTCGATGAAACCGAGCTGGCGACGCGCTTTGGCGTGTCGCGCACGCCGATCCGCGAGACCTTGATTCAGCTGTCGTCCATGGGATTGGTGGTGATACGGCCGCGCCGCGGCGCCATCGTTGCCGAGTTGGGGCCGCAGCAGCTGGTGGAGATGTTCGAGGTGATGTCGGAATTGGAGGCGGTCTGCGGCCGCCTGGCCGCGCGCCGCATGACGCCGGACGAGCAGAAGTCGCTATTGGTCGCGCACCAGGCCTGCCAGGCGGCGCTTGATGCGCAGGAGCCGGACGAGTATTACTATAAGAACGAAATCTTCCACGAGGCGATTTACGCCGGCAGCCACAATCAATTCCTGATCGAGCAGACGCGCGCGCTATACCGCCGCCTGCGTCCCTACCGCCGCCTGCAACTGCGCGTGCGCAACCGGCTGGCCAATTCCTACAACGAGCATGACGGCGTGGTGCAGGCCATCCTGGACGGCGACGGCGACCGCGCCGCCCATCTACTGCGTGAACACGTGATGATCCAGGGCCAGCGCTTCTCGGATTTAATGGCGTCGCTGCCGCAGCTGCGGCAGGATGCCGCCTAGTGCGATTTGACTGAGTTGCGGATGATGCGCACCGGCTTGCTCTGCGAATGCACTGGATCGCCCGGCAGCATGTCGGCCAGCGTCTGCTGATCGAGGACGTTGAGGAAGGCCCGGGTGGCGTCGTTCAGCGTGTGTTTCAGCTTGCAGTCAGGCGTCAGCGGACAGGTGTCGGTGGCGCGGTCGAAGCATTCGGCCATGAAGAAATCGGTCTCGGTAGAGCGTACCAGCTCGCCGATGTTGATGTCCTTCGGTTCCTTCCCCAGACGCAGCCCGCCATTGCGGCCGCGTACCGTCTCCACCAGGCCGGACAGGCCGAGTTGATAAACCACCTTCATCAGGTGGTTTTTTGAAATCACATGCAGATCGGCGATGTCCTGGATGGTGACCAGGCGATCCCGATTGGCCGCCAGGTAGAGCAGCGTACGCAGTGAATAGTCGGTAAAAGAGGTGAGACGCATTCGTGGTTCTGGCTTAAGGCAGATTAATGCGTCATTTTACATGCTAGTGAGTTATCTTGCGTACCGACCCCTCGCCGCGCTTGGGGCATACTGGCGCAACAGCTAGGAATAGGCAAGGAGGTCGTATGGATAACGAAGATGAACGTCGCCGCTTTATCAGCGAATTGTGGCAGCGTTTCGAGCAATTGCAGGCGTGGGCGGTGGAAAACTGGCCCGACAAGGACAATCCGCTGTCGAGCGCGGACTTTGTCGAAGCCCGCAAGGAGATACTGGGCCTGCGCAATCCCGCCCAGGCGCCCGGCGGCTCACCTGCCGAGCGTGAGCCGGAGCAGGGCGGGGCGCAGTATATCGACCTGAATCCCGCGCCCTGGCCCTGATCAGTCGTGCGTGACCGGCGTGCCGGTCTGCGCCAGCAGCCAGGCGATCACGCTCAGCACCAGGCTGGCGAGCACGCCCCAGGCCAGATTCAGCGCGCTGTCGAACAGCAGCGGCGCCACCAGGCCGGACACCAGCGCAAACAGCAGCATCTGGATAAACGACTGCATCGACGACGCCAGCCCGCTGTTATTCGGGAAGTACTCCAGCGCGATCATCGACAGCGGCGTCATGGCCAGCGCCAGGCCGAAGGAATAGATAAACAGCGGCATCACCGCCCACGGCACCGCCGCCACGAAGAACAGGTTGTAGCCGACGTTGATCACGCCGGCGATGATCATGATCGCAAAGCCCATCCATACCTGCGACTTGCGCGGGTAGCGGTGCGCGAATTTGCCCGACAGCGCCGAACCCACCACCATGCCGCTGATCAGCGGCACGAACATCCACGCAAACGCGGTTTCCGGCAGGTGCAGGATATTCATCACGAAGTAGGCGGCGGAGCCGATGTACAGCGCCACGCCCGCAAAGCACATGCCGACCGCTACCGCCAGCAGCAGGAAGTGGTGGTGACACAGCACCTTCCAGTAGTTCTTGGCGATCGCGCCGAGATGGAAAGGATGGCGGTCCTTCACCGCCAGGCTTTCCGGCAGCGCGCGCAGGACGGCCACCAGCATGATCACGCCGAAGGCACTGAGGAACCAGAAGATCGAGCGCCAGCCGAAGCTTACCTGCAGCCAGCCGCCCAGCACCGGCGCAATCGCAGGCGCCAGGCCGAACACCATCATGATGTGCGACAGGATCTTCTGCGCCTGGACGCCATCGAAGCGATCCAGCACGATCGCGCGGCCCACCACCGAACCGGCGCCGGCGGCCAGGCCCTGCACCACGCGGCAGGCCAGCAGCACGCCGATCGACGGCGCCATCGCTGCCACCACCGACGCCACGATATACAGCACCAGCGAGACCAGAATCACCGGGCGGCGGCCGAACGAATCGGACAGCGTGCCGTAGAACAGCATCATGAACGCGAAGCAGAACAGGAACATCGATAGCGTCTGCTGCACCAGCAGCGGGCTGGCGCCAAAGGCCACGGTAATGGCGGGGAAGGACGGCAGATAGGTATCGATGGCGAGCGGACCGACCATCGTCAGGCCGGCCAGCAGCAGCGTCAGCAAAATATTCATGAATAGCGTATTGTTCGTTGGACCCGGCATTTTACGCGATATGCGCATGCCGCATAAGAAAGGCTGAAATCATTCGTTCGCCTGCGCGGATCGGGTGGTTATGCTGCACGGTGGGCGACTGCGCCCGTGCTTTTCGAATTCGAGACAATATGACTATAGATACTTTCGACGGCACGTCCGTCAAGCCTTCACACTGGAACCTGGCCAGCGTGATCGAGCAGCTGCGTGTATCGCGCGAGGCCACCCACAACATCCGCCACCATGGCCGCGTGCGCGAACTGCCGTCGCGCGAGGCGCTGACCATTATCGTCAACGGCCTGCAGGCGGCGCTGTTCCCCACCCATTACGGCCGTCCCAACCTGACCGACGAGAGCATCGACTTCTTCGTCGGCGATACCCTGACCACCACCTTGAGCCGCCTGGCCGAGCAGGTGCGGCGCGGTTTGCAGTTCTCGTCCGAGGACGCGATCCCTGACGAAGAAGCGTTGACCCGGCAGGCGCACGACATCACGCGCCAGTTCGCGGCGGAGCTGCCCCAGGTGCGCGGCCTGCTGGTGTCCGACGTGCAGGCGGCGTTTTCCGGCGACCCGGCGGCGACGTCGGTGGCCGAGATCATGCTGTGCTATCCGGGCACCATCGCGATTCTGTACTACCGCCTGGCGCACAGCCTGCATCGCCTTGGCTCGCCATTCCTGGCGCGGCTGATTTCCGACATCGGCCATTCGCTGACCGGGATCGATATCCACCCCGGCGCGCAGATCGGCGCCAGCTTCTTCATCGACCATGGCACCGGCGTGGTGATCGGCGAGACCGCCATCATCGGCCAGCGCGTGCGGCTGTACCAGCACGTCACGCTGGGCGCCAAGCGCTTTCCGGCGGACGAGCAGGGCGTCTTGATCAAAGGCGTGCCGCGCCATCCGATCGTGGAAGACGACGTGGTGATCTACGCCGGCGCCACCATCCTTGGCCGCATCACCATCGGCGCCGGTTCCACCATCGGCGGCAATGTGTGGCTGACGCAGAGCGTCCCGCCGGGCAGCAATGTGTCGCAGGCGCAGATGCGCAACGACTAATTCGCCATCGGCGCCGGCACGCCGCTGCGGGATTATGCATATCGGAGAAGATTTGTCATACAATCCGGTATTGTAAATTTACCATCCGAGGGAATGTCGCACGTATGATGCTGCCGGCGCCGGACTATCGTGGCCTGAGGGCGCTGTCCCTGGTATCCGCCATCTATCTGATCCTCATGCTGGCCTGGGGCTACCATGCGCATTGGGCCTTGCGCGATGGCGAGCGGGCGGCGATTCTCCTTGCGGTGGTCCTGTCGTTCCTGACGCCGCTGGTATTCCCTCGCTGCTGGCGCAGCGCCCGCGTGCGCAGCATGCTGCTGACCTACGTCGCGCTCATCGTCTTCAGTAATTTTTCGGCGGCGCTTGGCTATTTTCTGGTCACCACCGATGCGCCGCTGGTGGATGCGACGCTGTCGCGCTGGGATATCGCACTGGGATTCGACTGGGTGGCCTACTGCCGCTGGATACAGCAGCATCCATGGGCGGATCTGTGGCTGAAGTACGGCTACAAGAGCTTTATCGTGCAGTTCCCGCTGATGGTGATCTACCTGTCGCTGACGCGGCGATTCAAGCAGCTGTCCGACTTTTGCGGCGGCATGGTCGTCAGCATGATCATTACCCATGTCAGCAGCTGGTTCTATCCGGCGGCCGGCGCCGGCAAATACTACGCTGCGCAGCTGGCGGTGGATATGTCGGGGCTGAGCGACTTTGAACCGCTGCGTTCCGGCGCATTGCGCACCGTCGATCCAACCGCTTTGCAAGGACTGATCTCGATTCCTTCCTATCACACCGTGCTGGCGGTGCTGTTCACCTGCGCATTCTGGCGCACCCGGCTCGCGTGGCCGGTGCTGTTGGTGAACATCAGCATGATCCTGGCGACGCCGAAGTTCGGCGGCCATTACGTGGTCGATGTAATCACCGGCGCCATGACCGTGGCGGTGTCGATCGCGCTCTGGCGAAAAATTACATTTACTTACGCCGGAAACCTGCCTTATACATCGGATTCGTCGACTCAGGCGTTATAGGTGCTGGCGCGGCAATCGCCGCATCAACACCGAGGACTCTGAACATGACAAATAAAATAATCATCGCGGCGGCTATTGCCATCGCTTTAAGCGGCTGCACCACCGTCGTCAAGGAACGCGTGGTGGTCCACGACCATCCAGCCACCGTGCGCTACGCACCGGCGCCGATCCAGGAGATGATACCGCCGTCGCCGGCTTCCGGCTATGCCTGGGTCCAGGGCCATTGGGCCTGGCGCGACCATGGCTGGCAATGGCAGCGGGGCTATTGGTATCAAGGACCGGCGCGGCCTATGCCTGCGGTGATCGTCGAACAGATCACGGTCGCGCCTAGCCCTTCACACTACTGGGTGCCTGGCCACTGGGCCTGGCATCACAACGAGTGGGAATGGACGCGCGGTCGCTGGGAACGCTGAAACAGCTTCTCGCGTAAAGTGCCGGCGTCGTACTCCTGGCGATAGCGGCCGCGCCGCTGGAGTTCCGGCACAACCAGCTCCACCACGTCGCGCATGCTTTCGTGGGCCACGGCGAAGGCGAGATTGAAACCGTCGATGCCGGTGTCGTCCTGCCACGCTTCGAGCTGGCTGGCGATCTGCGATGGATCGCCGACCAGCACCGGTCCGCGTCCGCCAAGGCCGATGAACTGGGCCGCTTCGCGCACGGTCCAGCGGCGGTCCGGGTCGGCCTGGCTGAAGGAAGCCAGCGCCGAACGGCCGGCGTCGGAGTCGATGTATTCGATGGTGGCGTCCAGCGGGAACTTGCTGAAGTCGACGCCGGTCCAGCCGGACAGCAGCGCCAGTGCGGCTTCGATGTCGATGTGGCGCTTGTATTCTTCATGCTTGGCGCGCGCCTCGGCTTCCGTCGGCGCGGTGACGATCAACGCCTGGGCGTAGATTTTGAGGTCGTCGCCATCGCGGCCGGCGGCGCGCACGGCGGCACGCAGGTCGTCCGCATACTTCTTCACCACTTTTTTGCTTGGTCCGCTGACGAAGGTACATTCCGCGTGCTGCGCCGCGAATGCCGTGCCGCGCGGCGAGGTGCCGGCCTGGTACAGCAGCGGCGTGCGTTGCGGCGAGGGTTCGCACAGGTGAAAGCCGGGCACCTTGTAGTATTTGCCTTCATGGTTGATCGGATGGATGCGCGCCGGATCGGTATAGATGCCGCGCTGCTTGTCGTTGACCACCGCGCCGTCTTCCCAGCTTTGCTCCCACAGCTTGTAGACCACTTCCATGTATTCGTCGGCGAGGTCGTAGCGTTCGTCGTGGCTCAGTTGCTGATTCAGCCCGAGGTTGCGCGCCGCGCTGTCCAGGTAACCGGTGACGATGTTCCAGCCTATGCGGCCGCGCGTCAGGTGGTCCAGCGTGGAGATGCGACGGGCGAAGGTGTAGGGATGTTCATACGTCAGCGCGCATGTCACGCCGAAGCCGAGGTGTCTGGTGGCCTGCGCCATCAGCGGCACCAGCGCCAGCGGATCGTTCAGCGGCACTTGCACGCCGTGTTTGATGGCCGCGTCGGCGCTGCCTTCAAACACGTCGTACACGCCCAGCACGTCTGCCAGGAAGATGGCGTCGAAGCGCCCGCGCTCCAGCAGCTGCGCCAGCTCGGTCCAGTGGTCCGGGTCTTTGTAGCGGTGGCTGTTGTCGCGCGGGTGGGTCCATAGTCCGGGCGACTGGTGGCTCACCGTGTTCATTTGAAAGGCGTTGAAGCGTATGAGTTTCGGCATTACTTTTCCAGCGCAAGCTGATAGTCGGTCTTGGCGTAGTCGGCGAAGTACTTGTTGGTCACGGCGAGGAATTCGCGCGAGCGGTAGGCTGCGGCGATGTCCTTGGCGAACTGCTTGTCCTTGTCGGCGGTGCGCACGGCGACCAGGTTGGCGTAGGATGGCGAGATTTTTTCGGTGATCAACGCGTCCTTCAGCTTCAGGCCCGATGCCAGCGCGTAGTTACCGTTGACGAAGGCGTAGTCGGCGTCCTGCAATGAACGCGGCAGCTGTGCGGCTTCCAGCGGCAGCAGCTTGATTTTCTTGATGTTGGAGGCGACGTCCTTTTCCGACGCCTTCAGCGGATCGGTTTTTTCGCGCAGCTTGATCCAGCCCAGTTGATCCAGCAGCACCAGCGCGCGCGCCTGGTTGGTCGGGTCGTTCGGCAGGGCGATGGTAGTGCCTTCCTTGACGTCGTTCAGCGTCTTGTGTTTTTGGCTGTACAGCGCAATCGGCGCTGTCGGAATCTTGATCAGTTCCGACAATGCCAGCTTATGGTCGGTCGAGAACTTGGTCAGGTAGACGATGTGCTGGAAGACGTTGGCGTCCAGCGAGCCTTCGGCCAGCGCGTAGTTGGGCTGGATGTAGTCGTTGAACTCCACCAGCTTGACTTTGTAGCCCTGTTTTTCCAGGATCGGCTTGATGCCGAACTTGATCTGGTCCGCATACGGGCCGGAGCTGGTGCCGATGACGATTTCTTTCGGGTCTTTGGCGTAGGCGGAGAGGCTGATTGCGGCGGCGACGGCGGCCAGCAGCAGGTTGCGGCGAGTGTTCATGTGCTTCCTTTTAGCGTTTATCTATTTTTTTGGCGATGCGGTTGCCGGCAAACTGGATCACCTGCACCATGAGGATCAGGATGGCGACGGTGGCGACCATGATGTCGGTTTCGAAGCGGTAGTAGCCGTAGCGGATGGCGAGATCGCCGATGCCGCCGCCGCCCACCACGCCGGCCACGGCGGAGTAGGACAGGAAGCTGATCGACAGCACGGTCAGCGCCAGCACCAGGCCGGAGCGGGCTTCCACCAGCAGCACGCGCAGGATGATTTGCAGTTCCGAGGCACCCATGGCGTGGGCGGCTTCGATGACGCCGCGCGGGACTTCGCGCAGGTTCTGTTCTACCAGGCGGGCGAAGTAGGGAATGGCGGCGAACGACAGCGGCACGGCGGCGGCCAGCGGGCCGATGGAGGTGCCGGCGATGGCGCGCGTGAACGGCACCAGCGCCACCAGCAGGATGATGAAGGGGAATGACCGGACGGTGTTCACCAGCCAGCCCAGCACCAGCGCGGCAGGACGGTTTTGCAGCGATTGGCCGTCGGCCACCAGGAACAGCACGATGCCGAGCGGGCCGCCGATCAGGATCGCGGCGGACAGGCCGATGCCGAGCATGACCAGCGTCTGGCCGAGGGCTTCCCACATTTCAGGCAGCATGGCGACGATGGCGTTGGCCGAGGCGCCCAGCGAGGACAGGAGTTCAGACATGGGCGGTCTCCAGTGGCGCGATGGCGGCGATGGCATTCGCCGCGCTCGCGCGGGTGGCGACGGCGGCGGCGAGTTCGCGGCCCAGGGCGGTGTGTCGTGGGGCGGCGAGGCTGGTGGCGTCGTCGAGCGCGAACTGTTCGGCGATGGCGCCGTTTTCGATGACGGCGACGTGGTCGCAGATCGTGCCGATCACGTCCAGTTCATGGCTGACGATGACGATGGTGACGTCCAGCCGGTGATTGATGTCCTTTAGCGTCGCCAGCAGCGCGCGCGTGGTCTCGGCGTCCAGCGCCGATGTCGGCTCATCGCACAGCAGTACCGCCGGTTTGCTGGCCAGCGCGCGGGCGATGGCGACGCGCTGTTTCTGCCCGCCCGACAGCTGCGCGGGATAGCTGTCAGCCTTGTCGGACAGGCCGACAAGCGCCAGGCAGTCGCTGACGCGCGCAGCGATCTGCTGCTTGCTTTGCCCGCCATGAATATGCAACGGGAAGGCGACGTTATCGGAAACGGTCGCATTCTGCAGCAGATTAAACTGCTGGAAGATCATGCCGATATTGGCGCGCGCGTCGCGCAAATCGCGCTTGGACAGCGACGTCAGTTCGCGCCCATCAACCGTGATCGCACCATGGTCCGGCCGTTCCAGCAGATTAATCAACCGCAGCAGCGTGGACTTGCCGGCGCCGCTCTTGCCGATCAGGCCAAAGATATCGCCTTGGACCACATCCAGCGACACATCGCGCACCGCATGAAAGTCGCCGAAGGATTTGCTCGCATGCTCGATGCGAATCAGGGGAGTAGTCATTGAAAAATCAGGAATAAGCAGTAGGTTCGGGCAGCGTGCCGTCGAGCGCATAGCGTCCGAGGTCGCGGATTTTGTAGTCGACCGGATCGTGCAAGGTATGCACGCGCACGTTGCGCCAGAAGCGGTCGTAGCCGAATTTGGCGGAAGTCGAGCGCGCGCCGGTCAGCTCGAAGATCTCGCTGCTGACATCCACGCCGGCCGTATGCGCCAGCACCTTGGCTTCGGCCACCGACACCGCCAGCTCGCCGCGCTGCTGTGCCGTGACGGCCGCGCCGAGACGGAACAGGCGATCAAGCTCCTGTGCTGCGTGGTCCGCCAGCACGGCGGCAGGCCGCAGCTTGAGCCACAACTGGCCGAAGCGATGCTGAACCAGCGGATCGGCGCCGGCCTTCTCCACGCCGGAAGCGAACCAGGGCCGCGCTTCCTGTGCGATATAGGCGCGCGCAGTTTCAAACGCACCTTCGCCGATACCGAGATATAAGTTCGCCATGATCAGCTGCGCCACCTGCGACCGCAGCGAAGCCTGCGCCGTTGGCTGGACGCCCGGCGCCTGCAGCACCTGCGTCAACGGCAGCGACACCTGATTGAAGTGCACATTGCCGCTGTCGGTCTGCTTCTGGCCGAAGGCGTCCCAGTCCGCCTGCACCGCCACGCCATGCTGGCGCGTCGGCACCACGCCGATCAGGGCGCTTTGCGACGGCTCGTGCCAGGCCGAGATGGTCAGCCAGTCCGAACCCACCGAGCCGGACGAAAAACTCTTCACGCCATCCAGCTGGAAGCCATAGTCGGCATCGATCGCGAGGGTGCGCCTGTCGAGCGGATTCAGGGCGTTACCCCAGAAAAGATTCTGCTCCACCGTCTGCGTCAGGAAGCGGCGCTGCTGCTGCGCGCTGCCGTACAGCTGTATGCCGGCCAGTTGCAGATGGTGGAAACCGAAGATATGCGCCAGCGCGCTGTCGGCGCGGGCCAGGATGCGTATCACTTGATAGACCGTCGGCCAGTCCGCGCCCTGGCCGCCGTAGGCAGCCGGGATGGATAAGGTAAGCAGGCCGGATTCACGTATCCACTCGCGTTCCTGTGCTGCGTGGCCGCCTGCCTGGTCGCGCGCATTGGCGCTGGCGGCCAGTCGCTGCGCCAGTTCGGCCGCGACGTGTAGCGGATCGTGCGCAGGATGGTGCGACGGTTTGAGTAAGGCATTAGACATGGTATGTCCACTTGAGAGAGGAATCGGTCTTGCCAGTATGAAGAGCGTTCCAAAGTCAGTACACGAAGAAATCCGGCTTTCCTTATGCGGAAAAATCATGCAATGGATTTTGCATATCGAAGCGCAAAACAATTCGTTTTGAATTCAATGGTGCAGATTTATGCTGAACGCCACCATCAAAATCACGGGACAGACCATGAGCATCCTTCTCATCAGCGGCAGTCCGGCGGCGCCATCGAGCACTGGCCGTTTGCTGGATCACGTCGGCGACAAGCTGGCCGCGCTGGGCCACCGCCACAGCAAACTGCAAGTACGCGACCTGCCGGCAAAAGCCCTGCTGCATGCGGATTTTGCCGATCTGGCCCTGAAGCGCGCGGTCGATGCCGTCGCCGACGCGGATGCCATCGTGATCGCCACACCGATTTACAAGGCTTCCTACACCGGCCTGCTGAAAGCCTTCCTCGACCTGCTGCCGCAGGACGGCCTGAAGGACAAGCTGGTGCTGCCGCTGGCCACCGGCGGCAGCCAGTCGCACATGCTGGCGCTGGACTATGCGCTGCGCCCGGTGCTGCACGCGCTGGACGCGCGCCAGGTCTTCACCAGTATTTATGCGACGTCGCAGCAGCTGACTTGGAACGACGTCAGCGGCCTGACGGTCGATCCGGCCATCGCCTGGCGCGTGCAGGCCGGCGTGGATGCGTTGTCGGCATGCCTGAACGCACCGCGCCTGCGGCAGGATGACGTGTTTGTGGCGCCGGCCCAGCCTGTGCGCCTGGCGCGCTAAGGAGTCTTTATGAGTATCGAACAGAAACGCGCTTCGCGCCGTCATACCCTGGGCTTGCTGTTTGCGGCCGGCGTGATGGCGGCCGGCGCAGGCCAGTCGCAGGCGCAGACGGCGGCCAAACAGGAAGTCCGCATCGGCTACCAGAAATACGGCACGCTGACGCTGCTGAAAGGCCGCGGCACGCTGGAACAGCGCCTGGCCTCGCGCAACGTCACCGTGAAATGGACGGAATTCCCGGCCGGCCCGCAACTGCTGGAAGGCCTGAACGTCGGCAGCGTGGACTTCGGCACGGTCGGCGAAGCGCCGCCGATCTTTGCGCAGGCGGCCGGCGCCAACCTGGTTTATGTTGGCAACGAGCCGCCGTCGCCGGGCAGCGAAGCCATCGTCGTACACAAGGATTCCAGGCTGCGCAGCCTCGCTGATTTAAAAGGCAAAAAGGTGGTGCTGAACAAAGGCTCCAACGTCCATTACCTGCTGGTGAAGGCGCTGGAGAAGGCGGGCCTGGGCTACAAGGATATCGAAGTGGTCTATCTGCCGCCGGCCGACGCGCGCGCCGCGTTCGAGCGCGGCAGCGTGGATGCCTGGGCGATCTGGGATCCGTTCCTGGCCGCCGCCGAAAAGCAGCTGAACGCGCGCGTGCTGGCTGACGGTAAAGGGCTGGTGGCCAATCACCAGTTCTACCTGGCTGCGCGTCCGTATGCCGAGAAGAACAGCGACATCGTTCGCATCGTGCTGGAAGAAATCGCCCGCATCGACGAGTGGGGCGCCAGGAATCCGAAAGAAGTCGCCGCCATCCTGGCCACGCAAACCGGGCTGGATGTGGACATTGTGGCGCTGGCCGCCTCGCGCTACAGCTACGGCGTCAAGCCGATCAGCGCCGACGTGCTGGACCAACAGCAAAAGGTCGCCGATGCTTTCTCGAATCTGAAACTGATCCCGAAACCGATCGCGGTCAAGGATGCAACCCTGCCGGCGAAACAGCTGGCGGCGCAATAAGGAAGTCAAGATGTCCCTGAATCTGTTCTGGTTTATTCCGACCCATGGCGACAGTCGTTACCTCGGCACCTCCAAGGGCGCGCGCGCCATCGACGGCAACTACCTGAAACAGGTGGCGGTGGCCGCCGATACGCTGGGCTACGACGGCGTGCTGCTGCCGACCGGCCGTTCCTGCGAAGACGCATGGGTGGTCGCCTCGTCGCTGATCCACGTGACGCAAAACCTCAAGTTCCTGGTGGCGATCCGTCCGGGCCTGACCACGCCGGGACTGGCGGTGCGCATGGCGTCGACCTTCGACCGCCTGTCCAATGGCCGCCTGCTGATCAACGTCGTCACCGGCGGCGACCAGGGCG
Source organism: Duganella aquatilis (assembly GCF_009674565.1). GTDB lineage: Bacteria > Pseudomonadota > Gammaproteobacteria > Burkholderiales > Burkholderiaceae_D > Rugamonas > Rugamonas aquatilis. The sequence goes on along the minus strand of NZ_WKJL01000013.1, from coordinate 87,053 downwards.
AGCTGGAAGCCGACGGCCTGTATGCCGATCACGCCAAGCGCTACGAAATCTCGGATGAATTCATCCGCGTATGGCGCGCGTCGCTGGCGGGCGAGGGCGGCGACAAGGGCTACGATTTCGACGGCAAGCATATCAAGGTGAAGGGCGCCAAGACGCTGTATCCGCCGGTGCAGAAACCGCATCCGCCGCTGTATTTCGGCGGTTCGTCGGAACCGGCGCACGAACTGGCGGCCGAGCAGATGGACGTCTACCTGACCTGGGGCGAGCCGCCGGCCGCCGTGGCCGAGAAGCTGGACGACATCCGCGCGCGCGCCGCCAAGCGTGGCCGCACCGTCAAATTCGGCATCCGCCTGCACGTCATCGTCCGCGAAACCAACGAGGAAGCATGGCGCGCCGCCGATGAACTGATCAGCAATCTGGATGACGAAGTGATCGCCAAGGCGCAGGCCTCGTTCGCCAAAATGGATTCGGTAGGACAGCAACGCATGGCAGCTTTGCACGGCGGACGCCGCGACAAGCTCGAAGTATCGCCCAACCTCTGGGCCGGCGTGGGACTGGTGCGTGGTGGCGCCGGGACCGCGCTGGTGGGCGACCCCGAAACCGTGGCTGCGCGTATCAAGGAATACGCCGACCTGGGTATCGAGACCTTTATCTTCTCGGGCTATCCGCACCTGGAAGAGTCGTACCGCTTCGCGGAACTGGTGTTCCCGCTGCTGGGCAAGGGGCGGGACCACGGCGAACAATCGCTGAGCGGCCCGTTCGGCGAGATCATGGCCAGCGACATCCTGCCCAAGAAGAAGGCCGCGTAGATGAAGAAGCAAAGCATATGGACGCCGTGGGTACTGCCGGTGCTGCTGATCGCGGTGTGGCAGGTATCGTCGCAACTGGGCTGGCTGTCCAGCCGCATCCTGCCGGAGCCGTGGGCGGTGGCGAAAGCCTTCTGGACGCTGGCGGTGTCGGGCGAGCTGTGGGTGCATCTGCGTACCAGCTTGTGGCGCGCGACCACCGGCTTCGCCATCGGCGCCAGTCTGGGCCTGCTGCTTGGGCTGTTGACCGGCAGCTTCCGCCGCGCGGAAACGCTGCTCGACACCACGCTGCAAATGGTCCGCAACATCCCGGCGCTGGCGCTGATACCGCTGGTGATCCTGTGGTTCGGCATCGACGAAACGGCCAAGCTGTTCCTGCTGGCGGTAGGCGTGTTCTTCCCGGTGTACCTGAATACCTTCCACGGCATCCGCTCGGCGGATCAGGGCCTGATCGAGATGGCGCGCAGCTATGGCCTGTCCGGCTGGCCGCTGTACCGCGACGTGATCCTGCCGGCGGCGCTGCCGTCCATCCTGGTCGGCGTGCGCTTTTCGCTCGGCCTGGTGTGGGTGCTGCTGATTGTGGCGGAAACGATTTCGGCGCAAGCCGGCATCGGCTACATGACCATGAATGCGCGCGAGTTCCTGCAAACCGATGTGGTGCTGGTCGGGATTCTGCTGTACGCCTTGCTGGGCAAGGCGGCCGATCTGGTGTCGCGCGGGCTGGAAAAACACTTCCTGCGCTGGAACCCGGCTTACCGTTAAGGAGATCCCATGCATATTTCTACCGCTTTGTTCGATACGGGCGCATTGCCGCGCGAGAGCGCGACCTGGACTTCCGCGCCACCGGCGCGCCGCCAGGGCGTGGCGCTGAATCTGGAGAGCGTCAGCAAATCCTTCGGTACGCGCCAAGTGCTGCATGACGTGCAGCTGGAACTGCGTCCCGGCGAGTTTGTCGCCATCGTCGGCCGCAGCGGCTGCGGCAAGAGCACGCTGCTGCGCGCGATCGCCGGGCTGGAGACAGCCGACCAGGGCAGCATCAAGATCGGTACGGGCAGCATCGCCTCCAGCATCCGCATCATGTTCCAGGAGGCGCGCCTGCTGCCGTGGAAGACGGTGCTGGACAACGTCGCGCTCGGCCTGCCACGGTCGCTGAATGCGGCGGCGGCCACGCTGGCCACCGTCGGCCTGGCGGAGCGCGCCGATGACTGGCCGGCCGAGCTGTCCGGCGGCCAGCGTCAGCGCGTCGCCCTGGCGCGAGCCTTGCTGCATGAGCCGCAACTGCTGCTGCTCGATGAACCGCTCGGCGCGCTCGATGCGTTGACGCGCATCGAGATGCAGCAGCTGATCGAGTCTCTGTGGCTGGCGCGCGGTTTCACCGCGGTATTGGTCACGCACGATGTGCAGGAGGCGCTGGCGTTGGCCGACCGCGTGGTGCTGATCGAGGACGGCCGGATTACGCTGGACATGAAGGTCGACCTGCCGCGTCCGCGCGCGCGGGGCAATGCGGCGTTTGCCGCGCTGGAACAGCGCCTGCTGGGCCGGATTTTGAAGCAAACGCCTGTCTCCGACGCTGCGATCGCGGCGTAATCTCCTCTGCATGGATTCCCGCCTGCGGCGGGAACGACTCACCGGTCTAAGTCTTTCGGCAGATTCCCTTCGCCTTTCGTTCCGTTATGATAACGCTACGCTGATATGATCGATTTTATCGATAGTAAAGCGGTAAATTTTTCGTTTTACAACTTTAGATGTCGCGAGCATAATCGTCCTCACTCGAACAATCTTGTTCACCACATTAGGAGTTTCTAAATGAAAAAAATTGTTGCCCTGCTGATCGCCGCCGGCGTTTCCCTGTCCGCTTTCGCTGCCCCTGATACCTTCGTCTCCGACGTCAACCACACCTTCTCCAGCTTTGGTTACAGCCACTTCGGTTTCAGCAACCAGCAAAGCCGCTTCAACAGCACCACCGCCAAGGTAACGCTGGACCGCGCTGCCAAGACCGGTTCGGTAGAAGCAACGATCGATGCCAAATCGGTGGACACCGGTTCGAAACTGTTCGACGGCCACATCCAGGGCGAACAATTCCTGGACACCGCCAAGTTCCCGACCATCACCTACAAGTCGACCAAGGTCAACTTCAAAGGCGACGTGCCATCGACCGTGGAAGGCAACCTGACCATCAAGGGCGTGACCAAGCCAGTGACCCTGACCATCACCAACTTCAAGTGCGCTGAACACCCAATGGCCAAGAAACTGGCTTGCGGCGCCAACGCCACCGCCACCATCAAGCGTACCGAATTCAACGCAGGCGCTTACGCTCCTAACGTTGGCGATGAAGTGACCCTGAGCTTCGCTATCGAAGCAATCAAAGAGTAATCCGGAGAACTGAGCTGGCCTCAATTCTCTGACACGGCCGGCGCGAATCCTTCGGATCGCGCCGGTTTTTTTATTTTTAGGAGTCGTTATGAAATTGACCCAGCTCGCCTTCGCGGCAGCAATCGCCTGCGCGCTTCCCGCGCACGCAACCGACCTGATCATCACCAATGGCAAGGTCGCCACCATGAGCAAAGAGGGCGCCTTCGCGCAAGCCCTGGCCATCAAGGATGGCAAGATCGAGGCGGTGGGCAGCAACGCCCAGATCCTCAAGCTCAAATCCTCCACCACGCAAGTGATCGACGCCGCCGGCAAGACCGTCATTCCCGGCCTGAACGACTCGCACCTGCACATCATCCGCGAAGGCCTGAACTACAACGCCGAGCTGCGCTGGGATGGCGTGACCTCGCTGAAGAAAGCGCTGCAGATGCTCAAGGAGCAGGCCGCGCGCACGCCGGACGGCGCCTGGATCAAGGTGGTGGGCGGCTGGAACGAATTCCAGTTCGAAGAAAAGCGCCTGCCGACGCTGGAAGAAATCAATGCGGCGGTGCCGGACAAACCGGTGTTCATTCTCTACCTGTACGGCCTGGGTTACCTGAACCAGAAGGGTATCGCCGCGCTGGGCTACAACGCCGACACCAAATTCAAGGATGGCGTGGTGGAGCTGGGCGCGGACGGCAAGCCGACCGGCATGCTGATCGCCAAGCCGAATGCGGCTATTTTGTACGGCACGCTGGCCAAGACCAATGTCCTGCCGCGCTACGAACAGCTGAACTCGACGCAGCAGTACTATACCGAACTGAACCGCCTCGGCCTGACCAGCGCCATCGACGCGGGCGGCGGCGGCCAGGCCTATCCGGACGATTACGCGGTGAGCCTGGAGCTGGCCAGGAACGGCAAGCTGACGGTCCGCACTTCTTATTACCTGTTCGCGCAGAAGCCGGGCAAGGAACTGGAAGACTACCAGCGCTGGCTGACGCAAACCCATCCCGACAAGAACGATCACCTGTTCTACGCCAACGGCTACAACACCGAGGGCGGCGGCGAGAACCTGGTGTGGAGCGCGGCCGACTTCGAGAACTTCCTGGAGCCGCGTCCGGACATGCCGCACGAGATGGAAGGCGAGCTGGAGCCGGTGTTGCGCCTGCTGATCAAGAACCGCTGGCCGTTCCGCATCCACGCCACGTATGACGAGAGCATCGACCGCGACCTGGCGGTGATCGAAAAAGTCAATAAAGACACGCCGCTGAACGGCTTGCGCTGGTTCTTCGACCACGCCGAAACCATCAGCGACAAGCAGCTGGCGCGCGTGAAGGCGCTGGGCGGCGGCATTGCGGTGCAGAACCGCATGTACTTCCAGGGCGAGCTGTACTGGAAGCAGTACGGCGCGCAGACCCGCCAGATGCCGCCGATTAAGAAGATGCTGGAGATGAAGATTCCGGTCGGCCTGGGCACGGATGGCACGCGCGTATCGAGCTATGGACCGTGGCCCTCGATTTACTGGGCGGTGAGCGGCAAGACAGCGGGCGGACTGGCGATCTGGCAGCGCAAGGACGTGTTGAGCCGCTATCAGGCGCTGAAGCTGATGACGCAAGGCAGTGCGTGGATGAGCGGCGAAGAGAAGCTGAAAGGGACGCTGACCAAAGGCAAGTATGCGGACCTGGTGATCCTGCCGCAGGACTACTTCACGATGGATGTGGAGAAGATCAAGAACCTGGAATCCAGCCTGACGATCGTCAACGGCAAAGTCGTCTACGCCGCGCCGGAGTATGCGCAGTACGCGCCATCGAAACTCGGGGTGGCGCCAGACTGGAGCCCGGTAAAATACTACGGCGGTTATCAGAACAAGTAAAACCCGGCCACCGGCGGCTAGAGGGGTAAAAACCAGCCAATAACAGCCCCCGCCGCCAGCAGCCACAGCAGATGAATCCGCGTCCGCCAGATCAGCAACCCGGCCACCAGCGAAATCACCCACAGCGGCCAATCGCTTGCCGCATCGCCGCCGGCCGCCGCCAGTATCAGCCCAACCGACACCATCAACCCCACCACCACCGGCGCCATGCCCTGCTTGAAAGCGCGCACGCCCACCAGGTCGCGGTTCTGATGCCCCCAGCGCGCAGCAAAATAGGTCAGGGTGGTGCTGGGAATCAGAATCCCCAGCATGGTCACCGCCACGCCCGCCAGCGCCGCCGCATAGCTGCCCGCATTCAAGCCCACGTTCCAGCCCATCAGCGCCACGAACAGCACGTTCGGCCCCGGCGCCGCCTGCGCGATCGCCATCGAATTATTGAACTGCGCCTGCGTCAGCCAATGATGCTCCACCACCAGGTAGCGGTGCATCTCGGTCGATGTCGAAATCGCGCCGCCGATCGACAGCAGCGACAGCAGCAGGTAATGCCCGAACAGGCCCAGCCAGTCGGCAAAGGTCAACACGATGTGGAGCGGCGCCTCGTTCATGCGGTTGCGCCTTTCAGCTTGCGCCAGGTGAGTGCAAAGCTCAGGCCGCCCAGGATCAGCAGCGTGTAGCCCAGCGGCAGGTGCAGCGCCAGTCCGAAGACCATGCACAGCAGCACAATCAGCCCGGTCTGCCACCCCGGCAGCGGATGCTTGCGCAGCGCCGCCCCCAGCTTGACGCCGGTGGCCGCGATCAGTCCGGCCGTCACCGCCGCCATGCCGCGCAACGCGCCGGCCACGCCCGAATGATTGCCGTACTGCGCATACAGCAGCGCCAGTCCCAGCACCACCAGCAACGGCACGCACAGCATGCCGGCCAGGGCGCAGAGCGCGCCGCGCAGGCCGAAGTAGCGGTCGCCGATCATCAGCGAGATATTCACCACGTTGGGGCCGGGCAGGATCTGCGCGACGGCCCAGTCTTCCAGAAACTCTTCCGGCGTCAGCCATTTCTTGCGTTCCACCATCTCACGTTGCACCACGGCCAGCACGCCGCCGAAGCCTTGCAGCGCAAGCAGGGTGAAGGAGATGAACAGATCGAGCAGGGAATGGGGGCGCGGGCGGTCGGGGTTCATGCCACATTATAGAACGGAAGGTTTTAATTGCGGAATGATAGGAGGCTGACATTGACTTTGTCGGAGCGTCGGCCATACTCCCTGAGCGCATCGACGATCGGGGCGGCAGCCCCTCACTTTCACGAAGGATCATGATGAACGTCTCGCTAGTCCAGAGCCTGGAATCGGCCCCGCCGGTCAGCTTATTCCAGCCCCGCCACAACGAGGAATGGAGCGCCGTCGTCAACCGCGGCATCCTGGTGCAGTCCAGTTTTAATACCGTGTGTGCGATCGAATACCTGAAATCGCACAACGTCGATCCCAAGGTGATCGAACGCGTGCTATTGCACCCGGATCAGCGGCGAAAAACCACGCATTGATATACCGCGCCCAGGTTTACTTATACACAAATCATGTTGGCAAGAATTTTTTTGAAAACTTTTTGCGTGACAATCCGTGAGAATATAAGTCATTGATTTTTAAGGGTATTCGTTTTGCCTGTTGGATGTGCAGTTTGTAGAAAACCGCGCCGTTACAGGCTGTATCCGTTGTCAATGGGGTGCTATCCACATAGTTATGCACAGGATTTGTGGATATCCGGAAAAATGCTTATGGATCCGTAACTTAAGCGAAACTTAAAGCGGAATCTTGAGCGCCTGCAACACGCTGCCGACGATGATGGCGCCGCCGCCGTCGCCGGTGGCGGTGATGCGCAGCCGGACTTCCTGGCCGTCGCGGCGCCAGGTGGTGATGACGTCGGTCCATGCTTCGCCATCTTTCAGCGCCTGCAGCGCATCGGCCAGCTGGTCCTGCGGATAGGGCGGGGCGTGCAGCAGGCGCGCGTCGGCGCCCTCCAGCTCCTCGCGGCTGTACTGGAACACGGTGCAGAACTTGTCGTTGACGGTGACGAAGTGGCCGCGTGCATCCAGCGTGGCAACCACGGCATGCTGGTCGACGGCGGCCAGCAGCTTCAGAGCCCGGTCCAGCTCGCTTTGCAGGGCGACGCTGTGGCGATGCGCTTCCTCCAGCCCGGCATAGGCGCGCAGCGAGGAAATCACCGTGGTGAACAGCTTGCGCGTGGTGAGGTCGGTCTTGCACCAGAAATCGTTGATGTCGTAATCGAGGATGATGCTGTGCTCCAGCGCCTGGCCCGGCTGGCCGGTGCGCAGCACGATGCGCACCAGGTTGTTGTGCAGGCTGTCGCGGATCTGGCGCGCCACGTGCAGGCCGGCGTCGCTGGTTTCCATGATGACGTCCAGCAACACCAGGGCGATGTCCGGGGTGTTGCGCAGCACGTTGAGCGCTTCCTCGCCGCTGTAGGCATGCAGAAAACTGAGCCGGCGGCCCTGGAAGCAGGCGTTGCTGAGCGAGAACTTGGTGACAACGTGGACATCCACATCATCGTCAACGATCAGCACCCGCCATGGCGGCGGCGCCGGGGCTGCACTGGCGCCGCCCTGGCGCGTCTCGTTGCCGGGCTGCGCCTCGTCTTCTATCATCCAATCGGTATCGTCGTCGTTCTGATTCATGCAGATTCCCATCGTAAGTCGAACTGGCCGAACTCCAGAGTGACACTATTCCTTGCCAGCACTTTTGTCAAAGGATTCCCAGTGCTGCGCGACAACGGTGTCCTGCATCCCACTTATGCACAAAAATTATTTTTTCAAGATGACGAAAAATCTCCGTGCGCCGACTTTTGACATTTCCTAAGTCATTGATTTTTCAAAGGAAAAAATATGCCTGTGGATTAGGCATTTTGTTGAAAAGCCCGTCGTTAAAGGCGTTCTCGGCTGTCAAGTGGCGGTTATTCACACCCTTATCCACAGTTGGTGTGGATATCTGAAAAAACCACTTTAAATACGCTGGCTTATGCCTTTTTGCTGAGAAATTGCTTGCGCTCCCTCTTCGGAGAGATGACGACTGATCAGGATAAGGAATACCACCAGCGCATGCAAGGCCAGCGCAAACGTCACGGCGGCGTTGGCCTGGTCGGCGGCCACCGCGGTGTAGGCCAGCAGCGCAAGCGCCGGGGAAAGGCCGTTGCGGTCGGCTTTCAGCAAGTGCCGGGAATCGAAACGTGCCCAGGTAATCACGCCGATGCCGAACAGCAGCCAGCCGGCGGCCTGATAGTCGAGGCTGCCCAGCACGATGGCAGCCAGCAGGGCGATGGCGCTGACAGGCAGTGGCAGGGATTGGAGGCGGGCTTGGATAGTCATGATGTTGCTCTCTTAATCGGTGGAACTTGCGACCAGATTAACGCCTGCAACATGATTGGTAAATTTTATTGTATCTATCTAATTGATAGGTTTTTATATTTTTGCTTTTTAGTCTATGATACAGCTTGATTAATGACCTGATTGCCCTCCCTGTGAGTCGCCGCATAATCCTGTTGTTGCTGGTATTGGCCTGCATCGCGCCGCGCGCCTGGGCACTGGATAGCAAGGTTGCACTCAGCGACTACCATCACGACATCTGGACCGGCAAGGACGGCGCGCCAGGGGAAATCGCCGCCATGGCGCAAACCGCCGACGGCTGGCTGTGGATCGGCAGCAGCACCGGCCTGTACCGTTTTGACGGCTTCCGTTTCCAGCGCTTCGAGGCGCTGCCCGGGGAGGCCATGCCCGCCAAACCGATCACCGCACTGAAGGCGCTGCGCAACGGCGACCTGCTGATCGGCTACATCTTCGGTGGCGTCAGCCGGTTGAGTAAAGGCCATCTGACGCACTATCCCTCCCATGTCGGCCCCGACCTGATTCCTGGCGTGATCAATGTCATCGCTGACGACGACGGCGTGGTGTGGGCCGCCACCAATGGCGGCTTGCTGCAGCTGAAGCAGGGCGCGTGGCGCAATGTCGGCGCCGCGATGGGGTTGCCGCGCGGCCGGGTGTCCAACATCCTGATCGACCAGTACCGGCAAATCTGGCTGGCGGCGGGCGAGCAGCTGATGGTGCTCGCGCACGGCGGGCAGCGCTTCCGTTCCGTGCTCAGTGGTTACGACACGACCAACCTGAGCGCATCGCCGGACGGCCGGCTGTGGCTCGACTCGCACGACAGGCTGACCCCTGTGCCTGCCCAGCAGCCGGGGGAACAGCTGCCGCGCCCGGAGTGGATGGCGCTGGGTGAAGGGCAGGAAGACGGCCTGTTCGACCGCGACGGCAATTACTGGGCGCTCAACTGCCCCGGCGTCTGCCGCACCGATGGCGTCGGCCGCCAGCACGGCGGTGTGTTCACGCCCACCGGCAAGCCGGACAGCCGGCTGGACCAGCCCTGGCAGGTCAGCAACCTGACCGGCAACGTGGTGTTTGAAGATCGCGATGGCAGCATCTGGATCGGCACCCAGGCCGGCGTCGAACGCTTCCGCCAGAACCGCCTGTTCCCGGTGAAGCTGTCCGGCGGCGAGCGCTTCTTCACCTTTGCCCACGACGAGGCGGGGCGGGTGCTGGTGCTGGCCAGACCCACCAATGAATTGTGGCGGCTGAACGCCGACGGCTCGGCCAGGCTGCTGGAGCGCGGCGTGGAAACGGAATACGGCGCGCTGGCCAACAGCGCCGACGGCGGCCTGCTCAGGGCCGGGCCGCACGACATCGAACGTCGCCATGGCAAGACGGTGGAACGCATCGCCTATCCGCCCGGCCTGGAGGAGCACGGCGTCGTCAACGCCGTGCGCATGGTGGATGATGGCAAGGCGCTGTGGCTGTCCGTTACGCGGCGCGGACTGTTCCGCTGGCAGGGCGGCAAGTGGATGTCGCAGGCCGAACTGGGCTTGCCGGCGGTGGTGGCGTTTGCCGCGCCGGGGGCGCCGGGCGCCATGTGGTTCGGCTATAACGACGGCACGCTGCTGTACTACGACCAGGGCCGCATCACCCGCTATGCACCGCACGAGGAAGGCGACATCGGCGCCATCACCTTCGTGCATAGCGGCCCGGAAGTGGTGGTGGGCGGCAATGCCGGCGTGGTGGTGTTGCAGGGCGGGCAGTTCCGCCGCCTCAACGCGCAAGATCCGGATGTGCTGTCGCGCGTCTCCGGCATGGCGATCTCGGCCAATGGCGATCGCTGGTTCAACGGCAGCAAGGGTGTGGTGCACGTGCGCGCCGTCGACTGGCGGATTGCGCTGGAACATCCGGAGCTTCCCATCAACTATGCGCTGTACGGCGCGCTGGACGGCTATCCGGGCTTTGCCTCCATCACCAACCACGTGCCAAGCGCGGTGGCCGATGCCGAGGGACAGCTGTGGTTTGCCGGCACCAACGGCATCGCCCGGCTCGACAGCACGCGCGCCTATCCCTTGCCGCATCCGCCGCAGGTCAAGATCGAAACGCTGGTGGCGCAAGGTAAGCGCTACCTGGAGCTGGACAAGCCGGTGCTGCTGGCGCCCGGCACTACTTCGTTGCGCATCGAATACACGGCGCTCAGCTACACCATGCCCGAAGGCCTGCGCTTCCGCTACCAGCTGGAAGGCGTGGACGCGGAGTGGCAGGATCCCGGCACGCGCCGCGCCGTTTCCTACACCAACCTGGAACCGGGCGATTACCGTTTCCGCGTGGCGGCGGTGAACCAGTTCGGCCAGTGGAACGACCGGGAGGCCGTGGTCGCGCTGCGCATCCTGCCGACCTTCAGGCAGACGCCGCTGTTCTACCTGCTGTGCACCGCATTGCTGGCCGGCGTGGTGTATCTGCTGTACCGCATGTGGCTGAACCAGGCGACGCTGCGCCTGGCCACCCGCACGGCCGAGCGCGAGCGCATTGCCCGCGCGCTGCACGACAGTTTCCTGCAAAGCGTGCACGGCCTGACCTTGAGCTTCCAGTCGGCGCTCACCGGCCTGCCGGCCGACTCGCCGGCGCGGGGCAAGATCGAACGCGTGCTGCGGATGGCGGACAAGGTGATGGAAGAGGGGCGCGACGAATTGCAGGATCTGCGTTCCGGCGCCATGGGCGACGGCGACCTGGCGCGCGGCCTGATGCTGGTGGGCGAAGTACTGGAGGAGAGCCATCGCGCCGTGTTCAGCCTGCGCACGCAGGGCAAGCCGCGTCCGCTGGACGAGCAGGTGGCGTGCGAGGTTTACAGCATCGCCCGCGAAGCGCTGATCAACGCCTTCCGCCATGCGGATGCGGCGTCGGTGCAGGTGGAGCTGGCCTACGGCGAGGCCCAGTTCACCGTACAGGTGCTGGACGACGGTAAGGGCATCGATCCGCAGATCGCCCACCACGGCAGTTCCGGGCGCTGGGGCCTGACCGGCCTGTTCGAACGCGCCAGCCGCATCGGCAGTCAGGCGACGCTGGAAAACCGCGCCAGCGGCGGCACCTGCATGCGGCTGGTGGTGCCGGCCGCATGCGCCTACGCCGGCCAGGCGCGCTGGAAACGCTGGTTGCGCGGATTCAGATAGCGGTCAGCAGCCGGCGCACGTTACCATGCGCCATCACCAGTTCCGGGCCGTCGTGCAGCAGCGCGTTGTACTTGGCGCGGAACTCCTGGTCGCCTTCCTCGCACGGGCCGATCAGCATTTCCAGCGACTGGCGGAAGGCCTTGGCTTCCTCCACCGTGACCGGCTCTTCTTCGTCGAGCCGCTCGTCGATCTGCGTCATCAGGCCGGACAGTTTTTGCAGCCAGGCGAAATGCGGATGGTTGGTGATCAGCTGCAAGTGCTCCAGCGGGCTGCCGACCGCGCCGAAATACTGGGTTTCCAGGTTGATCAGCTGCTTGTGCAGGTCGCGCAGGCCGCGCGTCAGGGCGGTAAGTTGTTCGTTCATGGCAAGTCCGTAGTGAATCGTAATCCACAGCTTAACAGAGCCAGGAACCGTGCAAAGCCTATATTTAGGTGAGTGGCGTTTGTGGCTGTCAAACCCTAAGATGAAGGTTCCTTTTTACACCACTTGGAACCCATCATGAGCAATCCTAAACTAGAAGTCCTGACCCCGCAAAACAGCCAGCTGATCTTCATCGATCACCAGCCGCAAATGGCCTTCGGCGTACAGTCGATCGACCGTCAGGTGCTGAAAAACAATACCGTCGGCCTGGCCAAGGCGGCCAAGGTCTTCAACATCCCAACCACCATCACCACCGTGGAAACCGAGGCCTTCTCCGGCCACACCTATCCCGAACTGCTGGACGTGTTCCCGGAAAAAGACATTCTGGAACGTTCGTCGATGAACTCGTGGGACGACCAGAAAGTGCGCGACGCACTGAAAGCCAATGGCAAGAAGAAAGTCATCGTGGCCGGCCTGTGGACCGAAGTCTGCAACACCACCTTTGCCCTGTGCGCGATGCTGGAAGGCGATTACGAAATCTACATGGTGGCCGACGCCTCCGGCGGCACCTCGAAAGAAGCGCACGACCAGGCCATGGCGCGCATGATCCAGGCCGGCGTGGTGCCGGTGACCTGGCAGCAGGTGCTGCTGGAATGGCAGCGCGACTGGGCCCACCGTGAAACCTACGACGCCGTGATGGCCATCGTGCGCGAACACTCGGGCGCCTACGGCATGGGCGTGGACTACGCCTACACCATGGTGCACAAGGCGCCGGAACGCACCAGCAGCGTCCACAAGATTCTGCCGGCCGTTCCTGCCAAGTAATCTTAGAAGACGCTGAGCAAGCCGCGCCGGGCCGCCACTGTGGCGGCTTCGGTGCGGCTTGCGACGTTGAGCTTGGCCAAAATATTGTTGACGTGGAATTTCACGGTGCCGACCTCGATGTCGGCGCTGCGCGCGATCATCTTGTTGCTCTTGCCGGTGGCGAGGTGGGCGAGGATTTCCAGTTCGCGCCGCGACAACTGGCTGGTGCCCTTGCGTTCGGCCAGCTTGCTGGCCACTTCGGCCGGCAGGAATTGCTGGCCGCTGGCCACCGTGCGCAGGCAATCGACCAGCTGGCCGGTATTGGCGTCTTTCAGCAGATAGGCCTTGGCGCCGGCGCTCAGGCCGCGGTACACGTCTTCGTCGCCCTGGTAGGTGGTGAGGATGACGATGCTGGCGTTGGCGTCCCAGGCGCGGATCTGTTCGATGGCCTCGACGCCGTTCAGGCGCGGCATGCTGAGGTCCATGATGGCCACGTCCGGGCGGTGCTGGCGGTACAGGTCGACCGCCTGCTGGCCGTCGGTGGCCTGCGCCACCAGGCGGAATTCCGGCATGGCGCTGATCAGCGCGCTCAAGCCGGCCAGGATCAGGGGATGATCGTCCGCGATCAGGATCGAGATGGGGTCCATAAGGTGTACTCCTTGAAGCTGAGGTGAAAAGCGGCGCCGTGCGGCCGGGCGTTGTCGCTCCGGAGGCCGCCGCCGTGGGCCTGGGCAATGCTGCGGCAGATGGCCAGGCCCATGCCGGTGCCGCCCGGCTTGGTGGAAAACAGGGGATCGAAGATGCGTTCGGCCAGCGCCGGCGGAATGCCGGCGCCGTTGTCGGCCACGCGGATGCACAGCGCGTCGCCGTCGAGCCCGGTGTGCAGGGACAGCGTGCGCGGCCGGTCGTGGATGTCGCGCAACGCTTCAATCGCGTTCAGGATCAGGTTCATGATGACTTGCATCAGCTGTACCCGGTCGGCGTTCAGCTGGTAGTCCGGGCCGTAGTCTTCGGTGACGGTGATGCATTGCAGGCGCAGCTCGGCGCGCAGCAGCTGCAACACGTCGCGCACCATGTCGTTGACGACGAACACGCTGCGTTCGGGCGCGGCCTGGCAGGCCATGCCGTGCAGGCTGCGCACCATGGCGGTTGCCGCCGTGCTGGCTTCCAGCACCATGCGCAGGGCGGCGCGCGCTTCCTCCACGCGCGGCGGATGCTGGTCCAGCCATTGCAGGCCGGCGCGCGCGTTGAGCGTGATGGCGGCCAGCGGCTGCTTGACTTCATGCGCGATGGAGGCGGCAAATTCGCCGAGTGCGTTCAGACGCGCAGGTCGCAGGTCGGGAGTGGGCTTGATGCTTGCCATGCTGCATATCCAGTGGTTGACTTCAGCACAGATGATGCAGCATGGGGCGGTTTGGCGAAATACGGCAGATTTGCAAGAAGCGACATACCCGATAGGGTTAGTCGCCGCTCACCGGCTTATCGCTGAGTTGGCGGTGTCTCGTCATAGTTGAGCGGCAGCCATTCGTATTCGCCCTTGTGCCGGCGCACGTGGCCCAGGCCGGGGAAGGCGATGTGCGCCGCGCCGACCATCAGTTGCTTGCCGGTGACCAGCTCCAGCAGTTTGGCGCGGGTGCCCTGGGCGTCAGGTTCGCTGCTGTCGTATTTGAGGGTGGCGCCCGGATGCGGGAACTGGATGCCGGCCACGTGGACGATATCGCCCCAGATCAGCAGCTGCTGCGACTTGCTTTGCACCAGGTAGGCGGCATGGCCGGGCGTGTGTCCCGGCGCCGGCAGCGCATCGATGCCCGGCTCCAGCGGACCGAAATCCTTGAACGGCTGATAGCGGCCGGCCGCCTTGTACGGCGCCACCGCGGCTTGCGCGGCGTCGAAGAAGGTCGACAGGAACTCCGGCGCCTTGGCCTTGTTGGCCGGCATCAGCCAGTAATCGGCTTCTGCCTGCGACAGGCGCAGCACGGCATTGGGAAAGGCGGCGGCGTTGTTCTGCAGGATGCCGCCCGCGTGGTCCTTGTGCAGGTGGGTCAGCAGCACCTCGTCGACTTGCTCGGGCTGGTAGCCGGCGGCGCGCAGATGCGCCATCAGCTTGCCGCAGCACGGGCCGTAGAGCGCGCCGGCGCCGCTGTCGATCAGGATCAGCTTGTTGCCGGTGTTGATCAGGAAAGCGTTGATCGAGCCCTGCACCGGCAGCTTGAGGTCGACATCGGCCAGATCCTGGATGGCTTGCTGCGGCGTGATATTGGTCATCACTGTATCGACCGGGAACGGATGCGTGCCGTCGGACAGCGCGGTCACCTGGAAGTCGCCCAGCATGATGCGGTAATAGCCGGGCGCCTGGGTGGTCGCCATCGGCGCTGCGGCTTGGGCAAGGCCGGCGCAGGCCAGCAGGAAGGCGGCCAGCAGGCGGTGGGGGAAAAGGAACACGGAATGCCTCCAATAACAATCAGAATGCCCCGGAGTCTAGACCTTTCCCCACCGTGTTGCCTCTGGCATAAGCCTAGCCTGCTTTGAGTCCCATATTCCTGAATTCCTCGTCTACGCCGTCGTCAATGGCGCGTGCCGCTTTCAGATCGGCGTTGCCGTTGGCATGTGCGCCCAGCTTGTGCCTGGCCAGACCACGCCCGTACAGCGAGGTATAGTAGCCAGGGCGCTTCGCCAGTGCCGCGTCGTAGCTGGCGATGGCCTCCTGGTAGCGTCCCATGCGCAGCAACACCATGCCACGGCTGTCGAGCGCTGCGGCGTCATCGGGCGCTTTTGCCAGCGAAGCATCGCACAGCGACAGCGCCAGGTCCAGCGAGGTGTCATGCGTCGCCAGCAACCAGCACAGGTTGTTCAGGCCGGTTTCGTTGTCGACCAGCGCCCGGGCTGCGTTGTAGTCGCTCTGGGCCAGCGCGGCGGCGCCGGTTTGGGTATAGGCAATGCCGCGCAGGCCCAGCAATGTGCTTCGCTGACTCTTGCTGAGGGCGGCCTTGTTCAGGGCCGAGGTGAGGATGGGCTGTGCGTCGCTGAAATGAGCGGTGCCGATTTCCAGTTCCGCACTATCGCGCGCGATGCTGAAGGATTGTGGTTCAAGCGACAGGGCCTTGGCCAGGTCGCTGCGTCGCTGCGCCAGTTCTGCGGACGGACGCAACTGGGCGCGGTACAGGTAGAGATTGGCGCTTGGGGCGCGTTCGATGCCGCGCGTCAGTACCGCGATTGCCTCCGGACGCATGCCCCACTGCGTGTATGAGAAGGCCGCAACATGGTGGGCGTAGCTGCTGTCTGGACGGGCGGCCAGCATCCTTTCTATTTCCTTCATGGCCGCCGCCTTGTCCTTTTGCATCCAGGCCACGTCCAGGCGCAGCGAGTAGGCCATACCGATGCTGGGATCCAGCTTCAGTACCTGGCCGGTATCGGCCAGCACCTGAGGGTAATTGTGCAGCTCAAAGTAGGCAAAGCTGCGCTGCAGCAGTGTGAATACATGGTTCGGGTCCAGTTGCAGCGATAGGCTAAAGGCATCGACCGCTTCGGCGTACTGTTTGCGTTTGCCGGCCAGCGTGCCTCTTGCGCGGAACAACATCGGGCTGGCGCTATTCAACGCTGCCGACTGGTCGATATCCTGCTGCGCCAGTTCCAGCTGCCCATTCCAGGCGTAAGCGATGGCGCGCAGGCCGTAGTTGTCGGCATCCTTGGACAGCCGCAGGGAGCGCGTCAGATTGTCAATGGCGTCGGTCAGATTGTGCTGATCCAGCGCTGTCGCGCCGCGCCTGGCGTAGTCCGCCGCAGTGTCCGCCACTTGCGGCTTGGCTTTTTCGCCGGGAGAGAAGAGGCTGCCCAACACCATCATGCCGATAAAGATAGCCCAGATCAGCAGTCCTATGCGGCCCCTCACCGCTTTGCTGGCGGCACGTTCGGCCCGGAAGGGTAGCTTGCGCCACTTCGATAACTGGGCGTGCGACGCCCGCCACTGCATGATAAGCGGGGCGCTGGCGACCATGGCCAGCCAGGTCGGGAAGCGGGCGATCAGTTGCTCCAGCAGCGGCAAGCCCTCCATCAGCTGGCGGGTAGTCGGCGGAGTGTCGTCGCGCAGGCGGGCGATCAGCTGGCGCTGGTCGTAGCGCACGTCGGCCGCTTGCAGGTCGAAGGTGGCGCGTTCGTCGATGGCGGCATCGAGCATCATGCCGGCCTCGCCCAGACTGCGCAAGCGACGGCGGTCGTCGCCCCAGCCGAAGACCTTGACAGCGGCGACCAGCAAGGCTTCGTGGCCGGGCTGCCAACCGCCCGCCAGCAAAGCTGCGATGTGATGCTCGAACAGCTCGCGGGTGCTGATGCCGATCAGGCGCTCATCGTCCAGGCTTTGTTGCAGCGCCTGCTGCCACAGGGCGTCGTCATCAGCGGGCAGCGCTGGCATGTGCTGAAGGAATTCGGCGAACATTGCACTGGCGAGCGTAGACGGATCGTCCTCCGCTGGCGTTGGCGCCGGCGCCGCGATCGTTGCTTCGTGCCCGGTTTGATTGTCGTGGCGCACCCACAACAGTGCGTTGTCGTAAGCCTCTCGCAATGACTGGAACGCG
The DNA here is from genome assembly GCF_009674565.1 of Duganella aquatilis. GTDB lineage: Bacteria > Pseudomonadota > Gammaproteobacteria > Burkholderiales > Burkholderiaceae_D > Rugamonas > Rugamonas aquatilis. Next base: position 69,753 of record NZ_WKJL01000013.1, on the reverse strand, counting down.
GCAGGATCGGCTTCCTGGTCGATCTTTTTCAGCAGGGTGGCATAGGCGCGGCGGATCGCGCGCTCGTCAGCATCCGGACGCAAGCCCAGATGCTCCATGAAGAATGGCGTGTCGTTCATGTGGTCTTACTGTTGGGTGTAGCTGGTGTGTTCGATATCGTCCAGCGCGGTGATGAACTGCTGGCGGACGGCATCGATCTGGCGCTTGTCCTGCGTCTCCAGCACCTGTTCGAAGCTGCGGATGTGTTCCCCCAGCCAGTCACGCTGCTGGCCGCGCAGTTGCTGGTACAGGCGCTCGGCACGCGCGAGCAAGGTGCGGTGTTCGAGCCGGTCGCGTGGGTGGATTTTCAGTTCCGACAGCAGAGCGAAGCGCGCCGCGATATCCGCTTCGGACAGCAAGCCCGGATTGTCTTCGATGACCAGCGTATGTTTTTCCTGCGTCGCAACGATGGTAGCCTCGACTTGCAACAAACCGTTGATGTCGTAGGTGAAGCGGATGTCGATGCTGCCGGCTTCAATGCTGGCGCCGGGCAACTTGCAATTCAATGTACCGAGACGGATATTGTCTTTCGCCAGCCGCGCCTCGCCCTGGTAGATGTGCAGTTCCAGGTTCTTTTGCTTGTCGGCGACCGGGTAGTAGCGCTTGACGCGGCTCACCGGCACCGGCGTATTGCGTTCGATGATGGGATCGAAGTGGCCGCTGGAATAGCTGCCGTCGCCCAGCTGCATCGCCACGCCGATGCCCAGCGAGTAGGGCGAGACGTCGGTCATCACCACCTCGTCCAGCGCCGCATCGCGCGTCTTCAAGCCAGCCTGCACGGCGGCGCCCAGCGCCACCACCTCGTCAGGATTGATCTCGCAGGAAGGAAAGCGGCCGAACATGCGTGCCACCAGCTTGCGCACCAGCGGCATGCGGGTGGCGCCGCCGGCCAGCACTACGTTGTCCAGTTCGGCGCTGCGCAGACCGGCGTCGCGTAGCGCGCGCTCGACCGGATCGCGCAGCCGTTGCAGCAGGCCGGCGCTGACGCGTTCCAGCACCGCTTCATCCAGTTCCAGCACGTACTCGGTCTGCTGATGCTGGATGCGCAGCGTGGCGTTGGCGGCGTCGCTCAGCGCGCGTTTGGCGGCTTCCGCCTGGAAGATCAGGCGCTGCATGAAATACGCATCGCTGCGCAGTGCCGGCGGCAGCGTGTGGTGAGCGAAGAAATGGTTGACCAGCGCATGGACAAAGTCCTCGCCGCCCAGCGTGTTGTCGCCGGCAGAGGCGCGCACTTCCATCACGCCTTCAAACAGGTCCAGCACCGAGACGTCGAAGGTGCCTCCGCCCAGATCGAACACCAGGAATTTGGTCTCGCTGCCGCGCAAATGGATGCCATACGCCAGCGCGGCGGCGGTCGGTTCGTTCAACAGCCTGTCGACCTTCAGTCCGGCCAACTGGCCAGCGGCGCGCGTGGCCTTGCGCTGCGCGTCGGAGAAATAGGCCGGCACCGTGATGATGGCTTCGGTGACCGGATGGCCCAGCGCCGCTTCGGCGTCTTCTTTCAGCGATCGCAGTACCAGCGCCGACAATTCTTCCGGACGGAACTGGCGGCTGCCGAGCTGTATGCTCTTGTCGCTGCCCATGTAGCGCTTGAACACGGCGGCGGTGCGGTCGGGATGGGTCTGCAAGCGCTCGCGGGCGGCGCGCCCCACCAGGATGGTGCCGTCGTCGTCCAGGCTGACGCACGATGGCGTCAACACGTCGCCCAGGCTATTGGGCAGGAGGCGTGGCGCGCCGTTGTCCCATACGGCGATTAAACTGTTGGTCGTACCAAGGTCTATACCGACGATCATGTTGGCTTCCGGAAAAATTGGCAATTTTATCACGGAAAACCGGCATGTCCAGCGCCTCAGTTCAGGTGGACCAGACCGCGCTTGGCGGCCACCATGGCGGCCTCGGTGCGGGTGCAGACGTTGAGCTTGGCCATGATGCTCTTGACGTGGAACTTGACCGTGCCGACGCCGATGCCGGCGGCGCGCGCGATGACCTTGTTGCTCATGCCGGTGGCCAAGTGGATCAGGATGTCGCGCTCGCGCGGCGTCAGCTGGTTGGCGTGGATGCGGCTGGCCAGCTTGACGGCCAGTTCAGGCATCATGAATTTCTTGCCTTGCAAAACAGCGTGGATGCAGGTCATCAGGTCGGCCAGCGCGGCGCTTTTCAGCATGTAGGCGTGGGCGCCGGCGCGCATGCTGCGGTCGGCGTCTTCCTCGCCTTCGTGGCCGCTGAGGGCGATGACCTTGGCGTTGGGCCGTCCAGCGCGGATGCGGCCGATGGCTTCGACACCGTCGCAGTCCGGCATGTTCATGTCCATCAACACCAGGTCCGGCTGCAGGCGTTCGCACATCTCCAGCGCCTGGCTGCCGTTGCAGGCCTGGCCCAGCAGCTTGAACTTGCCATCGGACTCGATCAGGGCGGCCATGCCGGCGCGGATCAGCGGGTGAACATCGGCGATGACGACGGAAGCGGTATTCATGGTCTGGCTCCAGGTGAGGTTGATGAAGTCATTTTCGTCAACCTTGGCCGGGCCGTATAGCTATACATTGGTATAAGCGGCCGCGTCAGCCGCTGCAGGCCTTCAGCCGCTCCAGTTCGGCAAGGAAGCGTTCGGCGGCGAGGGCGGGTGGCCAGGGTTCCCAGGCGGTGCCGCCGTAGATTGTTTGCAGCGGATCGTCGTGCAGCGGCGGCACGCTGATCTTCAGCGTTTGCTGCACTTCTTTGGCGGACCAGCCGGCGATGTGGACGGCTTCACTGGCGGCGGCCAGGCGGTCGGCCAGCTTGTGGGCGGCGTGTTCCTTCGGCGTCCAACCGGGCAGGCCGTAGCGCAGGAAGACGGCGGCCTCCAGTTTCTGCGACAAGGTCTTGAAGGCGTCGCCTAGAAAAGGCTTGAGCGGCGAGATGCAGTCGAAGCCGAGCAGGCCTTCTTCCGCGTCATGCAGCAGTTCGCGCAGCGCCGACACCGGCGGCAGCGTCAGGCCCATGGCGGTGCACGCGGCGGCGCGCACATGCATCACCGTCAGCGAGTGCTGCGCCACCGACAGCGGCAGCGGCCACGCCGAATGTCCGCCCCAGCGGTAGGTGCGCGCCAGGCCCAGCGCGAGGTCGCTGTCGTCCCAGTCGAAAGGTGTGGGATCGAGCAGGTCCAGGCGGCGTCCGGACGGCATGCGCACCCACGCGCGTTGTTCATGTTGATCTCTGGCCATGACGCCATTTTACACGCTCATCTGTACATTTATTTTTGGCAACTTGTGCCGAATTTGAAATACACTTATGGCATTGTTTTAATTTCCCTTTTGATGCCATGGCGACCAGACCTTCGTATATTTACCAGGGCGGCTCGGTGATGATGCATTCACCGCTGCAGCTGAAAAACTCCGACATGTACGGCTTTTTCGTCAAGGGCGACCTGGCGAAACTGCAGGCCACGCTGGACGGCACGCTGAACACGGTGGCCGGCCAGCGCATGACGTTCAAGGCGATTTCGCCGTATGTGCTGATCACCTTCACGCAGGTGAACCACGCCGATTCGGCGGCGCCGGTCGATCACGCCAAGGGCTGGATCACCGAGATCGATATCGTCACCTGGATCATGGTCGGCGCCATGGACGACGAGGGCAAGCTGGCCCACATTTACTACTACCCGGCCCACATCTTCGTCGACGACGCGATGGCGCTGATTAACGGCCGCGAACTGTTCGGCTATCCCAAGTATCTGTGCGAATACGAGATCGACGCGCAGCGCTGCGCATTGTCGGCCAAGGGCTTTCATCCGTTCTCGCCGGAGACGAAGATCGCCATGCATCCGCTGCTGGAAGTGACCGCCACGCGACAGAGCGGCGCCGACAGGGAAGTCAGCAGCCTGCTGGACTTGATCGAGCAGGCCATTGAGCTGTTCCTGTCGATTCCCGATTTCTTCAACATGGACGTCGCCGGTTGGGATGACATCATTTCGCTGCTGCGCAATCCGCGCATCGATCAGATCTTTCTCAAGCAGTTCCCGGACAGTGCGGGCATCAAGGCGGTGTACCAGGCCATCCTCGCGGCGCCGGCCACCATCGAGAAGATCCACAGCGGCAAGGTGCTGGGCTACGAATACGAGGCGGTGCTGCACGCCTTCGACAGCTTCCCGCTCAACGAGACACTGGGCCTGCAACTCGGCGCGCAGCAGGCCATCCTGCCGTACTACCTGAACTTCGACTTCACCGCGCAACCGGGCGAGGAACTGGTGGACAACTCGTCGATCGCGCCGCAGAAGATCGCGATCCTGGGCGGCGGCGTCAGCGCCATGACCACCGCCTACTACCTCACCGAGCAGCCGGGCTGGCAGAACAACTACGACATCACCGTCTACCAGCAAGGCTGGCGGCTGGGCGGCAAAGGCGCCAGCGGCCGCAATGCCCAATACGGCCAGCGCATCGAGGAGCATGGCCTGCACATCTGGTTCGGCTTTTATTCGAATGCGTTCAAGATGATCAAGGCGGCTTACGCAAGCCTGGAGCGTCCGCCCGGTGCGCCGCTGGCCACCTGGCGCGCCGCCTTCAAGCAGCAGGATTACGTGGCCTTGTCCGAGAGCGTCGGCGACCAGTGGCGCAACTGGTCCATCGTGTTCCCCACGCTGCCGGGCGAACCGGGCGAGGGCGATCAGAAGATCACGCTGTGGCAGATGGCGGTGGCCATGGTCGGCTGGATCGAACAGTGGATACGCGGCCTGGATAATCTCACCAGGGAGATGGAACTGCCGCCGCATCCACACCACACCGGCGTCATTCCGGACTGGCTGTATCACCTGGCCGAAGGCGTGACCTCGTCGGCGCACGAGCTGCTGGACGACGTGTCGCTGCTGGCCGGCGCCTTGTCCGGCATGGTGTTCAACATGGCGGAAGACGCCGGCGAAGGGCAGCATCTGGCGCTGGCCGGCGCCATGGCCGGCGTGCGCGGCAAGCTGCATGCGCGTTACGGCAAGCTGATCGCCAACGCCGATGGCGATGTGGCGGACGATATCCGCCGCCTGTTCATCTGCCTCGATCTCGGCATCACGGTGATGAAGGGCGTGTTCGAGGACGGCGTGATCAGGCACGGCTTCGATGTGATCAACAATATCGACTTCCGCGACTGGCTGCGCAAGCATGGCGGCGACGAGCAGCTATGCGTGCAGTCGGCGCCGGTGCGCGGTTTCTATGACCTGATCTTCGCCTATGAAGGCGGCGCCTTCGACAAGCCGAACGCGGAAGCCGGCACCATGCTGCGCGCGATGGCGCGTATCGGCCTGGCCTACAGGGGCGGCATCATGTTCAAGATGCAGGCCGGGATGGGCGACACCATCTTCACGCCGCTGTATCAGGCGCTGTTGAAGCGTGGCGTCAAGTTCCGGTTCTTCCACAAGGTCGAGGAGCTGGTGCCGGACGGCGCGCAGATCGGCAGCATCCGCATGACGCAGCAGGTGCAGCTGGCCGGCGTCGCTTACGATCCGCTGGTGCCGGTGAAAGGCCTGGATTGCTGGCCGAGCGAGCCGCTGTACGGCCAGATCGATCCGGCGCAGGCCGCGCTGTTGCAGGAGAAGGGCATCAACCTGGAATCGCATTGGACCGATTGGCCGCAAGTGTACCGCGACGCCTTCGGCAAGGAGCTGCCGGCGGTGACGCTGAAGCGCGGCGTCGATTTCGATCAGGTGGTGTTCGGTATTTCGATCGGCTCCCTGCCGGTGTTGTGCCCGCAGCTGCTGGCGCAAAGCCCGGCGCTGCTGGCCACCTCCGAGAAGGTGCAGACAGTGGCGACGCAGGCCTACCAGGTCTGGCTGGACAAGGATCTGGCGCAAATGGGCTGGGCCAATCAGCCGCAGGGGCAGCAGCCGGTGCTCAGCGGCTTCACCGAACCGTTCGACACCTGGGCGCCGATGGATCAGCTGCTGGTGCGCGAGGACTGGCCGGCGCCGCTGGACCCGCGCAACGTGTCCTACTTCTGCAGCGCGCTGCCGGTGGAGAGCTATCCGCCGGTGAGCGACCACGGTTTCCCGCAGCGGATGGCGCAGGTGGCGAAGGAGGGCGCGATTCACCAGTTGAGCAAGGAGATCGCCTCCCTGTGGTCGGCGGCCGGACCGGCAGGCGCGTTCCCGTGGCAGTGGCTGGTGGATGGCAGCGGGGCCACCGGGGTGCAGCGGTTCGACTCGCAGTACTGGCGCGCCAATGTCGATCCGTCCGAGCGCTATGTGATGTCGGTGGTGGACAGCACCAAATACCGCCTGCGCACCGACCAATCGGGCTTCTCCAACCTGTTCCTGACGGGCGACTGGATCAAGACCGGCATCAACGCGGGATGCGTGGAGGCGGCGGTGATGGCCGGCATGCAGACCTCGCGCGCGATCAGCGGTTATCCGGTGGTGATCGAGGGCGAGACCGACTTTTAAAGCTGCTTGTGGAAGAAAGTGGTGCCGCACAAGGCGCCATCCGGCATCAGTGCGAAATTCGGCACCATGCCGACCATCTGCCAGCCGGCGCGCTGGTACAGGCGTTCGGCGTCGCCGCCGGTGACGGTGTCCAGCACCAGCACGGTCTTGCCTTCTTCACGCGCGGCCTGGTCGACGGCAGCCATCAACTGCGCGGCCACGCCACGGCGGCGGGCGTCTCGGTGGACCAGCATCTTGGCGACGTCGGCGCGGTGCGGCTGGTTGTCCGGCTGCGCGGTGATCAGCTGGACGGTACCGATGATGCGGCCTGCTGCCGTTTCAGCCACCAGCAGCACGCGTTCCTTGCGCGCCGCGCCTTGCAGCACGCCGCGCCAGAAATCCAGCGCCTTCGCGCGCGGCAGCGGCAGCATGAAGCTGACCGACGCGCCGCCTTCCACGCAATCGAGCAAGACGTCGGCCAGTGCTTCGGCCAGCGCATCGGCGCGCGTGTGCGCTTCGTCAGCGTTGATGCGGCGGACCGCGATCGTTGGCGCGCTTGCATTCATTGGCTTCTCCTGTTGGCTGGTTGGCTGGTCAGCGCGACCAGATAGCGTGCCTGCTTGCGGGTCGGATTGTGGTAGACGATATGGCGATCCAGGCGCATCGCCAGCGTGTCGCCGGCCTCCAGCCGCCATTGCTGCTCGCCGACGCCAATTTCCATCGCGCCTTCGATCATCCAGATCTGCTGGTGAATGTCGGCGTTGTGCGGCACGCTGTCGTAGGCGACGCGCTGGCCGGCGGGGAACACCACGTCCACCAGTTGCAGTGGCGACGGCGCGGACGGCGACAGGCTGCGGCGCAAATAGCCGGAACCGGGATCGGTCCATACCGGCTGCGCTGCTGCGCGCATGACCGGCGACGGCTCGGCTTCAGCGTTTTTATCTTCAAACAGCGCGGCCAGCGCCACGCCCAGCGCGCTGGCGAGTTTATCCAGCACGGCGGCCGTCGGGCTGCTTTCGCCACGTTCAATCAGGGAGATGTTGGAGCGGCTGACGCCACTGCGCGACGCCAGCGCATCGAGAGACAGGCCGTGGGCGTCGCGCAGTTCCCGCACGCGGCGGGCGATGAGAAGATTGATGTCCATGGATTTCCATTTTACAGGAAATCCGTGTCCAGTAAACTGGAATTTACTTTTGATCAGCGCTTGCGGTCGCGATTGGTATCGGTGGAGTCGTCGCCGCGCGCGCCGGCGTTCTTGTCGCGGTGGGTGGCGGCGGTGGCGGCGGCAGCCGCGCTTTGCTCGTTGCGCTGGTCGGCGCGGTTGTGGTTATCCTGGCGCAGCGCGCGTTCCGACTGCTCCTTCGGATCGTGCTGCAGGTTGCCCGGCGGCGTATCGTTGCCCGGATGGCCGGTGGCGTGGTTGCCGCTTTCCGACATGCCCTGCTGTTTCGGGTTGTAACCGTCCTGCGGCATATTGGCGCCCGGCTTGAAGCCGCGTGGATCGGGTTTGTTGGACTGGCTCATGATGGTCTCCTTTGAAAAGATTGCAGGTACATGCTATGCCGCCTCGGCCATGACCGCAGTAGGTGTACGCGCCGTGGGCGTGTAGGAGTGTGCGTGAGCGAACGGAGCAGCGCCGGCGTGCGTGCCAAGCTGGCTTATCAAATGGAGGTCACATGGCGGAACCAGAGGTAAGGCAGGGCCAGGCGCCGGAGAAGTTGGAGCGCCAGGAATTCAAATTGCAGTTCATGCGCTCGTTCAAGGACCCGAACTTCGAACCGGTGCAGGCGGCGCTGGCGCAGGTGGAGGAGATCGCCTGGCATAATTACCAGGACAGCCGCAAGTCGCCCGTCACGCAGAAAGCGGGCAGCGAGTTTGCTGACCCCGATTACGATCTGTCGGTGGAATGGAAGGCGACGCGCGATCGTCTGCTGGCGGCCGAGCAGCGCCAGAAAGATCCGCAAACCCGCTCGCGCGTGCTGCTGATTATCGGCGCGGCGCGCAACGACGGTTCCTGCCCCGGCGAGATCTCCAAGACCTACCGCATGAGCTTATGGGCCAGGGAAGCGCTGGCCGAAGCGGATATCGAGGCCGACGTGCTGGATCTGAGCCTGCTCACGTCCGGCTACGACCTGCACATCCATCCCTGCAAGGGCTGTGTCTCCACCGCTATGCCGCTGTGTCACTGGCCGTGCAGCTGCTACCCGAACCACGGCGAGCGCCAGACCAACGACTGGATGGCGGAGATCTACGAAAAGTGGGTGGCCGCGCACGGCGTCATCATTTTGACGCCGACCTACTGGTATCAGGCGCCGTCGGTGCTGAAGCTGATGATCGACCGGCTGGTCTGCGCGGACGGCGGCAATCCCGATCCGACCACCACGCACGGCAAGAAGGCGGCGGAGGCCAAGGAGCTGGAACTGGCTGGCTGGGACTATCCCAAGCACCTGTCGGGCCGCGCGTATGGGCTGGTGGTGCACGGCGACGTGGCCGGCATCGAAGGTCTGCGCCGTGGCCTGGCCGACTGGCTGGACTGGATGGGATTGATCGACGCCGGCAAGCAGTCGGCGCTGGACCGCTACGTGGGCTATTACGAATCCTACGCCGAGAGCCACCTGGTGCTGGACAAGGACGAGAAGTTCCAGCAGGAGGTGCGCAACGTCGCGCGATCAGTCGCGGTGGCGGTGCAGCAGCTGCGCGCCGGCCTGTTGAGCAAACCTGACGAGGACATCCAGCCTGCGCGGCCGAAATAGCCGGTGGCCCGCGCGCAGCGCTAGCGTTTGCGCGCCAGTGTCACGCCATCGCTGATCGGCAGCAGGGAAATGTCGACGCGATGGTCCTCGCGCAGCTTGATGTTCAGCGCTTGCAGCGCGGCGGTATCGTCGTTGTCGGCGCGGGCGGTGACTTTGCCTTCGCGCAGCGTGTTATCCAGCACGATCAGGCCGCCGGGACGCACCAGCTGCAGGCAGCTTTCGTAGTAGGCATCGTAGCTGACCTTGTCGGCGTCGATGAAGGCGAAGTCGTACAGGCCGGCCTCGCCGTCCGCCAGCAGCGACTGCAGCGTCTCCAGCGCTGGCGCCAGACGCAGGTCGATCTTGTCGGCCACTCCGGCCTGCTGCCAGAACGGTCTGGCGACGCTGGTGTATTCGTCGCTGATATCGCAGGCCACCAGCCGGCCCTCGGGCGGCAGCGCCAGCGCCACGGACAGCGCGCTGTAGCCGGTGAAGACGCCGACCTCGATCGCATTGCGTGCGCCCATCAGCTCGACCAGCAAGGCCATGAACTGGCCCTGTTCCGGCGAGATCTGCATGCTGGCGCGTTCGTGGCCGCGGGTGGCGGCGCGCAGCGCCGTCTGTGCCGGATGCTCGCGCAGCGAGTGCGCCAGCACGTAGTCGTACAGTGTGTCGGTCAGGTTAAGCGTGCGGTTGGACATGCTGACGTCTCCTTGATCGTTTGCCGGAGAGTGTAGCAGCGTCCGCGCAAACGCGGCTCACAGTTCGTTGGACACGACCAGCCGCGAGAAGCTGGCGATGCAGGCGACGCCCGCAAACACCGCCGCAAGGATCAGCGCATACGAGGTGCCGCGCGTGGCCGATAGCGTGAAGCAGTAGGCCACCAGCGCCGCGCCGCTGGCCTGGCCGATCAGCCGCGCGGTGGCGACGATGCCGCTGGCGCCGCCCGCGCGCGCCGGCGGCGCACTGCCCATGATGGCTTTCAGGTTCGGCGCCTGGAAGAAGCCGAAGCCGATGCCGCACCAGGCCATGCGCCAGCCGATGTCCAGCACCGTGGGATTCGGCGGCAGCATCAGCATCGCCACCAGGCCGGAAGACAGCAACGCGGTGCCGATGCCGCCCAGCGCGCCGGCAGGATAGCGGTCGCTCAGGCGGCCGGCGATCGGCGCCATGACCGCCACCAGCGCCGCCCATGGCGTCATCAGGAAGCCGGTTTCGATCGGCGAGCGGCCCAGCGTGGTCTCGAAATAAAACGGCAGCGAGACGAAGGCCAGGCCTTGCGCGGCGAAGGTGCAGACGGCGGTCAGCGCCGACAGCGTGAACAGCGGGCGCCGGAACAGGTCCACCGGCAGCATTGGCGCGGCGTGGCCGGCCTGGCGGCGCAGCAGCAGGCCGAAGAAGATCAGCGTGGCGATCACTTCCGGCAGCAGCTTGCGCCAGCCTTCCTGGTGGGCGGCGTCGCCGAAGGTCAGGATCAGCAGGCCGAAGGCAAACACGTTGAGGATGGCGGTGGGGGCGTCGATCTTGTGGCTGGCGCGGTGCGTGTGCGGCAGCACGCGGCGGCCCAGCGCCACGGCAATCACGCCCAGCGGCACATTGATGGCGAACAGCCAGGGCCACGAGGCGACGGCCAGGATCAGCGACGCGGCGGTGGGCCCGACCGCGAAGCCGACCGCCACCACCAGCGAATTGAGGCCGAAGCCGTGGCCGTGCAGCTTGGCCGGGAAGATGGCGCGCACCATGGCGGTGTTCACGCCCATCATGGCGGCGCCGCCGATGCCCTGGAACAGCCGCGCGATTACCAGCGACGGCAGCGACCAGGCCAGCGCGCAGGCCAGCGAGGCGGCGGTGAACATGGCGATGCCGAACAGGCACACGCGCCGGTAGCCGATCACTTCACCGAGGGCGGCGAACGGCAGCAGCGTGGCCACCATGGCCAATTGATAAACGTTGACGATCCATACCGAGGCTGCGGGCGTGGTGTGCAGCTGGTCGGCGATGGCGGGGAGGGCGGTGTTGGCGATGGCGGTGTCCAGCGCGGACATGCCGACGCCGATGGCGACCGACAACATGGCGATCCGCCGCGCATCGGGCGGCAGGCCGTCGCGCGCAGCCAGCGCGCTATCAGGAATGTTCATGGAATTTCCGATGCATGGGAACGAAGCCCTCCATTGTCGCGGAAAACGCCAAACTTTGCTGAACCGGGGTCAGTGCCGACATTCGGACATTAGGTCGCGCGCGACCCAATGTCCGAATGTCGGCACTGACCCCGGTTCAGGCGCTGCGCAGGTCGGCGCAGGCCTTGTCCAGCGCCGCTTCGACGCCGGGCAGCATGTCGATCACTTCGACCAGGTCGCCGGCGCTGGCGGCGGCTTCCATTTCGTGACACAGCGAATGCAGGTGCGGCGAATTCAGGTAGCCGGCGCTGCCTTTCAGCGCGTGGATCGCCGCCGCTGCCGCGCCGGCGTTGCCGGCGACCACCGCCGCGCGCGCCGTCTCCAGCCGGCGCGGCGCCTCGTCCAGGAAGGCTTGCGTGATGCGCTGCATGTGCTTGTGTGACAGGCCGGCCAGCGGCATGATCTGCACCGTGTCGGTCGCCGCGTCGCCTGCCTGCGGCGCCGGCGCCACACCGAACTGCCGGTCCAGCGATTCCAGGTGTTCGACATCGGTCGGGCGCAGCGTCCGGCCGCGGCTCAGGTGCTGGGCGATGACTTTTTCCACCTGGTCGTACAGCAGCCGCTCGTCCACCGGCTTGCTGAGGAAGCCGTCCATGCCGCCCGCCAGGTAGCGCGCCCGATCGTGGTCGCTGGCGTTGGCGGTCAGCGCGATCACCGGCACCTCCGGATCGAGCACGCGGTAGTCTTCGTTACCTCCGGCGCGGATCAGGCGCGTGGCCTGCTCGCCATCCATCATCGGCATGCGGCCGTCCATCAGCACCAGGTCGTAGACGGCGCTGCTCAAGGCATGCAGCGCCTGCAGGCCGTTCTCCACGATGCGGATGTCGTGCCCCATGCCTTCCAGCAGGGTGCTGACGATGATCTGGTTGGTGCGCACATCCTCCGCGCACAGCACCCGCAGGCGATAGGCGTGGTGCGATTTGCGCGGCAGCGTCGACGGATCGATGGCCGGCGCCATGCCCAGTTCCAGCGGCAGCGTGAAGCTGAAGGTGGAGCCGGCGCCGACCCGGCTTTCGGCGGCGATCGAGCCGCCCATCAGCTCCACCAGTTCCTTGCAGATCGCCAGCCCGAGGCCGGTGCCGCCGTAGCGCCGCGTGGTCGAGTGGTCGGCCTGTTCGAACTTCTGGAACAGTCGCGGCAGCGTTTCCGGCGGGATGCCGGGACCGGTGTCGCTGACGTCGAAGCTGACGCTGGTGTGGCCGTCGGCCGCCTGCATGGCCGAGGCGTCCAGCCGCACTTCGCCGCGGTCGGTGAACTTGATGGCGTTGCCCAGCAGGTTGAGCAGGATCTGCCGCAGGCGCGTCGGGTCGCCGCGCACGTAGCGCGGCAGGTCCAGCGCCAGTTCGTAGCGCAGCAGCAGGCTCTTGGCGTCGGCCTGCTGCTGCAGAATGCCGACGGCGTCGTCGATCAGCGCGATCAGGTCGAAGTCCACGGTTTCAATCGACAGCCGGCCGGCGTCGATCTTGGAAAAATCGAGGATGTCGTTGAGGATGGCCAGCAGCGATTCGCTGTTCTGCAGGCCGATGCGCAGATACTCTTCGGTCCTGCCGCGCACCGACTGATCGCGCATGGCGAACTTGATCATGCCGATGACGCCGGCCAGCGGCGTGCGGATGTCGTGGCTCATCGCCGACAGGAAGTCGATGCGGTGGCGGCTGACGATTTCCGCGTGTTCCTTGGCCTCAGTCAGTTCGGCGGTGCGCTCGTTGACGCGCTGCTCCAGGTTGTTGCGCAGCAGGCGGATCTGGTCGGCCAGCGCAAAGGCCAGCAGCACGCCGTCCAGCGTGCCGCCCAGCAGCGTGGCCAGCTGCGCATTGCTGACCAGCGCCGGGATCAGGCCGACGTTGGCCGGCAGGATGATCAGGCCCGGCACCATCAGCGCCACGAAGCCCAGCACGAAGAAGCGCGCCGGATAGTAGCCGCGCCGCCAGACGATGATGCCGCTGGTGAGCGCCATCGACATCCAGATGGTGATGACGATGGTGGCGATGGTATGGGCATAGCTCAGCGCCAGGAAGCAGGCCGGCATGGTCAGCAGCGGCAGCACGATGTTGATGCGGCTCAGCGCATACAGGCGCGGCGCGGTTTCCTTCAGTTTCAGGAAGCTGGTGTAGAACAGCGTGCTCAGTACCGGCAGCAGGAAGAAGGGCACGTAGTGCCAGTGCAGGTCGTGCCATCCGAACAGGTCGGCCGACATGTGGAAGGTCATGCCCCAGGCCACCGCGTAGCACAGCACATACAGCGAGTAGTACAGCGAGGAGCGGTCGCGCGTGATCGAGTAGATGAAGAAGTTGAACACGGTGAGCGCCAGCAGCGCGCCGACGGAGCCGATGATCAGCACATTCTCGCTGGCCACCAGCTGCTGGTAGTCGGCGCGCGGCAGCACCGAGAATACCGGCGTGCGGGCGTAGTAGGGACTCGAAAAGCGGATCAGCACATGGTAGCGCTGGCCCGGCTGCAGGTCGACGTCCTTGCCGTAATGGAGCAGGTAGGAATGCGGCTGGCGGTAGCCGGTCAGCATCTGGCGGATGCCGCCGTCTTCGCCGTAGACCTGGATGTCGACCATGTCGATCAGCGTGTCGTTCGGATCGATCACCCAGTTCGGCTGGCGGCTGTCGACGCGCAGTTCGGCGTACAGCCAGTAGCTGCCGCCCAGCAGGTCGACCTTGGGGGCGGGCTTGAGCTGCGCCAGCAGGGCCGGCAGGCCGCTGGCGTTGACCGGGTACGGTTCGCCGTTGTCGGCGTACAGCCGGCCGGCCTTGGCCAGGTCGATGCTGGCATTGGTCAGCGAAATGGGCGCGGCGCCGGCGTGGACGCAGACAGCCAGCAGCAGGAGCAGGGCATAGCGATGCAGGGTCGCGGTCAGGCTGTGGATCTTGCTCGCTTTGCTCATTCGGATTCCGTGCGCCCGCTGTCCAGAGAAGATAGTGCTTACATTTTAAACGAGAACTTGACGCTTTGGTATGATGACGGTTTTTGCGTAACAGGAAATTATCTTGCTCATTTCGCCAGAACAGTTCATCGGTTTTTTCAGCGCCGCGCTGCTGATCACCATTTCGCCGGGACCGGACAACCTGATGGTGCTCAGCGTCGGCATGTCGCGCGGCCGCCGCCAGGGCATGATGTTTGGCCTCGGCTGCGCGCTGGGCTGCCTGAGCCACACGCTGCTGGCGGCGCTGGGCGTGGGCGCCCTGATCAAGGCTTCGCCGCTGGCGTTCGGCGCGCTGAAGCTGGTCGGCGGCGCTTATCTGATCTGGCTTGGCTTCGGCGCCTTGCGCAGCCGGGGCGGCGCGCGGGTGGAAGGCGCCGGCTTGCCGGATGAAAGTCTGCGCCGGCTGTTCACCAAGGGCCTCTTCGCCAATATGATCAATCCCAAGGTGGTGCTTTTCTTCCTGTCGTTCCTGCCGCAGTTCGTGGTGACGTCGCGCGGCGACGCGGCGTGGCAGACGGCGCAACTGGGCCTGGTGTTCACCGCGCAGGCGGTGCTGCTGTTTGGATTGCTGGGTTATTTCTCCGGCGCGGTCGGCGCCTGGATCAACCGTACGCCCAGCGCCGGCAAATGGATGGACCGCGTGGCCGGCGCGATTTTCGTCGGCCTCGGCCTGCGCCTGATCATCGCGCGTTAAAAATCTTTTTCGGGAGCGCGCGATGTCATCATGGCGTCACGCACGGCTGAGATACTGTCTTTGCTCTTTCAAGTCTCTCCCGATTTGAAATTTTTGGCCCGCGCCTTTTCGAAGTGCTGCGGGCTTTTTTTTATCTGGCGCTCAGGTCGAAGCGCAGTTCCATCTGGTCCAGCACCGCCATGGCGCCGCCCATCACGGAAAACGGCGTCAGGCCGAAATCGGTTTGCTTCAGCACGACCGTGCCTTTGACGTTGATGGCGCCATCTTCTTCATGCAGCTCCACCGGTATGTCCAGCGTGCGCGTGACGCCGTGCAGCGTGATGGCGACGCGCAGCGGCTGGCCGGCGGCGATGCGTTCCGCGTGCACGGTCACCAGCGGATAGCGCTCGGCGTCCAGCACCTTGGTCAGCATATTGTGGCGCGTGCCTTCGATGGCGTCGGCGGAGGGCTGCTTTTCCAGGCCGGCGATCTGGCGCAGGTCTGCTTCATCGATTGTCATCTGGTCGAGGCGGAACTGGAAATCTGCGACATTGCGCGCCGGCGAAACGGTGCCGGTGATGGCGTGGCTGGCGACCACGTGGTCGTGGCCGAGGCGCGCCAGGATGCCGCCGCGCCGTACGGTGACGGCGATCAGCGAGTGTGCGGAATCGATGTGCAGCAGCGGGCCGGCGTCGGCCGGCAATGGCGCCGGGGGCACCGCGGTCGCTGGCGCCGCGACGGCGGGCGCGCTCTGCGGCGCCGCGGGCGGCGGCAATTGCGAACAAGCGCTCAGCGCACATAAAACCGCAATTGCTGGAAATGTAAAGTTCGCGTGCGTCATTTGGCCGTCATATTGTCCAATTATTATCGCTCCCGCTGGTGACAGCGTGCTCCAGTCGACTCCGGGTCCAAGATGGCGCGGATGTTCGCAAAGCATGGCTCAGCAGGCTGGCCGGTGGCCTCAAACACCGGCACCACCCACCTTAATGAAGTTCTAAGCCTGCGCTTTGCGATCGGTGGCAAAGTAGCACCCATAGCGCGAGGTTAAGCCCAGCGCCCGGTTGCCGGACCGTTCAAGCCCGGCACAAATACCATCCAGACGACACCATAGTCGGCGGACACCCGGACATCCCCACGCTTTCGAGCGTTTTTGTAACCAGCACCATCTCGCGATGGCGCTGGTTTTTTTTGCTTAGCCGGCGTGCTGCTTCAGCCAGGCGTCAATCTCCGGCAGGCGCTTGCTGCGCACCTTGATGCGATACTCGATCGAGGCGATCGCGGTCTTGGTGTCGCCTTGCGCGTCGGCCGGCAGATACTGCTTGGCGTAGGCCTGCAGCTTGCCGATCATCGCCGGATCGGCCGAACGTCCGCCCAGGCCAGGGAAGTAGCGGCTGCGCGAGGCGATGTCGACGATCTTGTCGACCTTCTCGTGGTTGGCGACGGCGAAGTCGAACGCCAGGTCCGGATGGCTGCCGGACACGCGGCCGATCAGCGACGGCGCGGTGGTGGCGCCCGGTTCATCGGTCAACGCCAGGTCCAGCGCGCGTTGCGCCAGCGCCTTGTCTTCCGCAGCGCCCAGCAGGCCATACAGCTCGCTCTTGATCATGGCCGATTGCTCGGCCTTGGCGGCGGCGTGCAGCTGCTCCCAGGTGGCGGCGTCGGCGTTCGATGCGATCACGCCCAGGATAGGACGGCGCAGCGCGGCCGGCATGGCGCTCTTGTCGGTGGCCGAGGCGGCGTAGCGGCGGCGCGCTTCGGCGATCACCGCCTCGTCGCCCACGGCGCCCAGCGCGCGGATCAGCGTCTCGCGCAGGTTGGCGACCGGCGCCGCTTCGTCCTTGGCGGCGGTCCAGCCGATGCGGGCGAACACCGGCGCCAGGCGGGCGCGCGTGAAGCGGTCCAGCGCCGCGCGCTGCTCAGGCTTGCCTTCGTAGCTGTCGTGCAGACCGGCCAGCACGCCGGCGATCTTCTGCCAGACCTGCGGCGCGGCGTCCGCCGGCGCATTGTTGGCCAGGTCCATGAAGCTCGATGCCGGCATCAGGCCGGCCATGCCCAGCGACCAGCTGTCCGACAGCAGGCCAAGCTGGTCGATGGTCGGCATGGTGGCGAAGCTGCCGGCCAGCGCGGCGAACGACTTCGGCGTGTACAGCGTGCGGTAGTAGCCGCTCTGGCCGGCGTTGACCAGCACCGCGCCGCAGCCCGGCAGCGTCATGCTGGCTTTGCCGCCGCTGACCACGGCGCGCACGGTGGCGCCGCCGACGGTCTGCGCGATGACCGGCACGCGCCAGCTCAGCGGCTTCTTGTTTTCCTGGTCCTTGCTGAATTCACCCTGCGTCAGCTGGATGGTGGTCTTGCCGTTCTTGCAGACCGCATCCGATACGCGGATCAGCGGCACGCCAGGCTGCAGCGTGAAGTCGTGGGCAATCGCGGTCACCGGCTTGTGCGCGGCTTTTTCCACTTCGCGCCACAGGTCGTCCGACACCGTGTTGCCGTAGGCGTGCTTGGCGACGTAGCTGCGCACGCCGGCGCGCCATGCGTCTTCGCCCACGTAGCTTTCCAGCATGCGGATCACGGATTCGCCCTTGCTGTAGGTGATGCTGTCGAACGCCTGGCTGGCTTGTTCCACCGTGGCGATGCGCTGCACGATAGGGTGGGTGGTGGCCAGCGCGTCGCGCTCCATGGCGCCTTCGCGGGTGCCGACTGCGCGCAGCTCCCATTTCCACTCAGGGTGCAGGCGGGTGGTGGTGCGCGACTCCATCCACGAGGCGAAGCCTTCGTTGAGCCACAGGTCGTCCCACCAGGCCATGGTGACCAGGTCGCCGAACCATTGGTGCGCCATTTCGTGGGCGGCCACCAGGAACGAGGTTTCCTTGTTCGACTGCGTGGCGACGCGCGGGTCGAGCAGGATCGAGTATTCGAAGGTGAAGATCGCGCCCCAGTTTTCCATCGCGCTGAAGAACTGGCTCTGGCCAGGCGCGGCGATGTTGTCCAGTTTCGGCAGCGGGTATTTGACGCCGAAGTAGTCGTTGTATTCCTTCAGCACGTCGCGCGACGAGTCCAGCGCAAACTGCGCCTGGCCCAGCGCGCCTTTTTGCGTGACCACGCCCAGCTCCACGCCGTCCTGCATGGCGGTGGCGCGTTCGAACTCGCCCAGGCCGAAGAACAGCAGGTAGGTCGACATCTTCGGCGAGGTGGCGAAGCGCACCAGCTCGCGGCCGTCGGCCAGCTTGGTGGTCGAGGCGACCGGCATGTTGGAGACGGCCATCTGGCCGGCCGGGATGGTGGCTTCCAGCGCGAAGGTGGCCTTGTAGAACGGCTCGTCCCACGACGGGATCATGCGGCGCGCATCGGAGTTTTCGAACTGGGTGTACAGCGCGCGCTTCTTGGCGCCGCCGTTGTCGTAGTCGAGCGAGAACAGGCCGGAAGCCTGGGTGCCGATCACGCCGGTGTAGTCCAGCTTGAGCTGGTAGCTGCCCGGCTTGAGCTGTTCGGCGAACTGGAAGGTGGCGGTCTGCTTGTCCGCGTCCACCTCGATCTTGCTGGCGGCCTGCGTGGCTTTGCCAGGACCGGCGCTGATGGCGGCGGCGCTGAATTTCAGGTCGGCGGCGTTCAGGGTCAGGCTGCTGGTGGCTTGTTTGATATCGAGCGCGATCGTTACGCTGGCGCTGAAACTGCTGTTGGCCGCATCCGGCGTCAGCGACACGGCGTAGTGCGTCGGGACGGCGGTGCGGGGAAGCTGGGTGGTGGCCTGCGCCGATTTGGCGGCAGGAGCGGCGGCAACCAGGGTAGGGGAGCCGGCGGAGAAACCCAACAGCGCCATGACGGCGAGCGAAATCAAACTGCGTTGCATGCTTTTCCTTTGTTATGTGGGCCTTTTGGGCAAGCGAGCAATCTACGGCGAACCGGATGCGCTGTCAAATCCCAAATAGGATTATGATCCTGCTACGCGCATTTTGAGGACAGACACATGATCGATTTGTACACCGCCGCCACGCCCAACGGCCATAAAATCTCCATCGCCCTGGAGGAACTGGAGCTGGTCTATACCCTGCACGCCCTGGATCTGGCGGCCGGCGAGCAGAAACTGCCCTGGTTCCTGGCGCTTAATCCGAATGGCCGCATTCCGGCCATCGTCGACCGCTCGGAGGATAACTTTGCCGTGTTCGAGTCGGGCGCCATCCTCGTGTATCTGGCCGAGAAAACCGGCGAACTGATGCCAACCGACTTCAAGGGCCGCTCGCAGGTGATGCAGTGGCTGATGTTCCAGATGGGCGGCGTCGGCCCGATGATGGGGCAGGCCAACGTGTTCCACCGCTACTTTCCGGAGAAGATCCAGCCGGCCATCGACCGCTACCAGGGTGAAAGCAAGCGCCTGTTCCGCGTGCTGGATGCGCACCTGGCCGCGCATGAATACCTGGCCGGCGACTATTCGATCGCCGATATCGCCAACTGGGCCTGGGTACGCACGCACGACTGGTCCGGCGTGACGGTGGACGATCTGCCGCACTTGCAGCGCTGGATCGCGGCGATTGCGGCGCGTCCCGCGGTGCAGCGCGGGATCATGCTGCCGCCGCGCGTGGAGCGCACCGATCCCACCACCGTGCGCACCATGCTGGAGACAGGACAGTCGCGATGAAATTCTATACTTCCGCGCGCGCGCCGAATCCGCGCCGGGTCGCCATGTTCATCGCCGAGAAGGGCCTGACGGATATCGAACAGGTGCAGATCGATCTGGGCGCGGCGCAGCACCGCAGCGCCGAATACCTGGCGCTCAATCCCTTCGGCCGGGTGCCGGCGCTGGAACTGGATGATGGCCGCGTGCTGTGCGAAACGCGCGCCATCTGTTCGTGGCTGGAGGGCCATGCGCCGGAGCCGAACCTGATGGGCGACGGCTTCGACGAGCGGGCCTTCATCGAGATGACCGACCGGCGCGTGGAGCTGCATCTGTTCTATGGCATTGCCAACTGCGTGCGGCATACGCATCCGGGACTGGCGGCGCTGGAGCAGCCGCAGTTCCCGGAATACGGCGCAGCCCAGGGCGAAAAGATGCGCGAGGCGGCGCGCTGGCTGGATCAGACCCTGGCGACGCAGCCGTTTGTGGCCGGGCAGCGCTTCACCATCGCCGACATCACCGCGTTCTGCGCGCTGGAATTCGGCCGTGGCCTGATGCGCTTCCGGCCGGGGCAGGAAGGTTTCACGCACCTGCAGGCCTGGCGCGACCGCATCGCCGAACGGCCCAGCGCCTCAACGGTATACTAGGCCACGCGCTTGTACCACGACTGGTGCGCCAGCAGCGGCTTGTAGTGGCGTGACAGGGCGTCGTGATCGTCCAGTTGGCGGTCCAGCGCGAGCATGCCGAACGGCGCCAGGCTGTCGTCGAACAGCTGCAGCACGCGCCGGCGCAGCTGCGGACCGAAGTCGGGCAGGGCGCGGTGGCCGAGTATCATCTGAAACTCGTTGAACGAGGCATCGGTGACCAGGTTGTACTGGGCCCAGGTAATGCGGCTGGCCAGGTGCGGCTTCAGCACGGCGTGCGTGCCGTCTTCGTTGACGTCGAAATAATCAATCAGCTTGCCGACGCCGCCGCTGCGCACGTAGTTGGCTTGCAGCTCGCCCAGGTTGGCCATCGGCAGGCTGGCATGCTGGGCTTCGGCCAGCATGGCGTCGCTGGCGACGGTGGCGTAGACCTCGGTGCGCGAGGCCAGTTGTTCCTGATCCAGCAGAATGGCCAGGGTCCACGCCTGCTGGGCGCCGGCGCAATCGGCCAGCCACACGCGCGGCAGCGCGGCGCCGTGCAGGCACACGCCCAGCGACAGGCGCAGCATCGAGACTTCCAGCGCATTGTCGAACATCAGCGCCGGCTCCACGTACAGCGCGCGCAGCAGGGCGGTGTAGCTTGGCTCGTCATGCAGGATGCGCGATTGCAGCGCGGAGATGGTCGGCAGGCCGAGTTGCGAGCGCAGGGCCTGCACCTTGCGGCTGATCACCGCGCGCTCGTAGCCGCGAAAATCGTAGCCGTGGCACTGGAACAGCGCTTCCAGCAGCAGTTCCAGTTCCAGCTCCTCGACGGTGGACGGCGAATGGCGACGCCCCGTGCCGCCGGAGGTGACCAGCACCGGCACGCCGGTTGTCGGCGCTGCGGTCGGCATGGGCGTCACGGCGGGCGGCGCGTCCTCGACGCCGCGCAGCGCCGCTTTGATGGTGGCGATCAGGGACGACATCAGTGCAGCCACACGCGCATCAGCGACAGCAACTGGGCCACGTCCACCGGCTTGGTGATGTAGTCCGAGGCGCCGGCGGCGATACATTTATCGCGGTCGCCCTTCATCGCCTTCGCTGTCAGGGTGATGATCGGCAGCGACTTGAATTTCGGGATGCGGCGGATGGCGCGCATGGTGTCGTAGCCGTCCATCTCCGGCATCATGATGTCCATCAGGACGATCTCGATGGTCGGATCGCGCTCCAGCACCTCGATGCCGTCGCGGCCATTCTCGGCGAACGACACCTGCATCTGCTGCCGCTCCAGCAGCGACGACAGCGCGAAGATGTTGCGCAAGTCATCGTCGACGATCAGCACCTTGCGTCCCGCCAGGCCGCCTTCGGCCGCGTGGATTTCCTCCAGCATCTTGCGCTGCGCTTCCGGCAGGCTGGCCTGCGAACGGTGCAGGAACAGCGCCGTCTCGTCCAGCAGCCGCTCGGGCGAGCGCGCATCCTTGATGACGATGGTCTTGGCGTAGCGCTTCAACTTTGCCACTTCCTTGCGGTTCAAGTCCTTGGCGGTGTTGATCACGATCGGCAGGTCGCGCAGCGCCTCGTTCTTGCCGATGATGTCCAGCAGGTCGAAGCCGCTGATGTCCGGCAGCGTCAGGTCCAGCACCATGCAGTCGAAGTGCTGCTCGCGCAGCGCATCCAGCGCGGCCTGGCCGGTTTCCACCGCCATGATGTGGATGTCCGAGTCGCCGATCAGCGAGATGATGGACTCGCGCTGCGCCGGTTCGTCGTCCACCACCAGCAGGCTGCGTTTTCCTCCCAACAGGAACTTCTGGATGCGGCTGAACTCTTCCTGCAGGGCCTCCTTGCTGACCGGTTTGTTCAGGTAGGAGATGGCGCCCAAGCGCAGCGCGCGTTCGCGTTCGCGCAGGCTGGACATCACGTGCACCGGAATGTGGCGCGTGCTCGGGTCGCGTTTCAGTCGGTCCAGCACCGTGAAGCCGTCGATGTCCGGCAGGTCCAGGTCGAGCAGGATCGCCGACGGCAGGTAGTCGCGCGCCAGGCTCAGTGCCGAGTCGCCCTGCATGGTGACGATGCCCTTGAAATTCTTCTCGCGCGCGAAGCCCAGCACGATCTGCGAGAAGCGCTCGTCGTCCTCGATGATCAGCACCGACGGATCGCCCGGCGCCACCAGGCCGCGGTCGTCGCTGCCGCTGTATTCGTCGAGGTCCGCATCCAGTTCGCTGATGATGTTGTGGTCCGCCAGCACCAGTTCGGCCTGCGCAGGTGGCGTGTACACCACCTGCGGCGTCGGCGCCGGCAGGCGTACCTGCGGCTGGCGGCCGGTGTCGTAGTTGATGAAGCCCGCCCGGTTATACGGCAGGAACAGGGTGAAGGTCGAACCGCTGCCGACCACCGATTCCACGCGGATCTCGCCGCCCAGCAGGCGCGCCAGCTCGCGCGAAATCGACAAGCCCAGGCCGGTGCCGCCGTATTTGCGGGCGGTGGAGCCGTCGGCCTGCTGGAACGCTTCGAAGATCAGCTGCAGCTTGTCCGAGGCGATGCCGACGCCGGTGTCGGTCACCGCGAACGACAGCACCGCGTCCGCATGCAGCAGGTTGGGGTGATCGCTGGTGAAGCCGCTGTTCACCAGGCTGATACACAGCGACACCTGGCCGTGGGTGGTGAACTTGAAGGCGTTGGACAGCAGGTTTTTCAGCACCTGCTGCAGGCGCGTGGTATCGGTCATCATCGCCGTCGGCAGGCTTTCCTTCAGCTCCACGGAGAAGCCGAGGTGCTTGGCTTCGGCCATGTGGCGGAAGGTGCGGTCGACGTAGTTGCGCAGATTCTGGAAGCGGTACTCCGACACGTCCAGCGTGACGGTGCCGGATTCGATCTTCGACAAGTCCAGAATATCGTTAATCAGCGTCAGCAGGTCGGAACCGGAGCCGTGGATGGTCTTGGCGAATTCCACCTGCTTGCCGGACAGGTTGCCGTCCGGGTTGTCGCCCAGCTGCTGCGCCAGGATCAGCAGGGAGTTCAGCGGCGTGCGCAGCTCGTGCGACATATTCGCCAGGAACTCGGACTTGTACTTGGACGACAGCGCCAGCTGGGTGGCCTTCTCTTCCAGCGCCAGTTTGGCCTGCTCCACCTCGCGGTTCTTCCGTTCCACCTCGATGTTCTGCTCGGACAGCAGGCGCGCTTTTTCCGCCAGCTCCTGGTTGGTCTGTTGCAGTTCCTGGGCCAGCGACTGCGACTGCGTCAGCAGCGATTCGGTACGGCTGTTCGCCTCGATGGTGTTCAGCACCACGCCGATGGATTCCATCAACTGGTCGAGGAAGGACAGGTGGGTTTCGGTGAAGCGGTCCAGCGAGGCGATTTCAATCACCGCCTTGACCTGCTGCTCGAACAGGATAGGCAGCACCACGATATTGGTCGGCGGCGCCGCGCCCAGGCCGGACGACACCACGATGTAATCGCGCGGCACGTCGGTCAGCCAGATGCGCACCTTCTCCAGCGCGCACTGGCCCACCAGGCCTTCGCCCGGCAGGAAGGAGGTCGGTAGCTTGCGGCTGGAACGGTAGCCGTAGCTGGCGATCATGCGCAGGCGCGCGTCGCTGTCGCCGGCATCCATCATGTAGAACACGCCGTGGTGCGCCGACACCAGCGGCGCCAGCTCCGACAGAATCAGCTTGGTCACGGCCTGCAAGTCGCGCTGGCCCTGCAGCAGGCGGGTGAAGCGCGCCAGGTTGGTCTTCAGCCAATCCTGCTGCGCGTTCTTCAGCGTGGTGTCTTTCAGGTTGCGGATCATCTCATTGATGTTGTCCTTCAGGTAGGACACCTCGCCGCGCGCTTCCACCTGGATGGAACGCGACAAGTCGCCGCGCGTCACGGCGGTCGCCACTTCCGCGATCGCGCGCACCTGGTTGGTCAGGTTGGCCGCCAGCTGATTGACGTTCTCGGTCAAGTCCTTCCAGGTGCCGGCCACGCCGGACACGTTGGCCTGGCCGCCCAGCTTACCTTCCGTACCGACCTCGCGCGCCACGCGGGTCACTTCCGAGGCAAAGGAGGACAACTGGTCCACCATCACGTTGATGGTGTCCTTCAGTTCCAGGATCTCGCCCTTGACGTCCACCGTGATCTTCTTGGACAAGTCGCCGCGCGCCACCGCCGTCGTCACCGCTGCGATGTTGCGCACCTGGCCCGTCAGGTTGGACGCCATGAAGTTGACGTTGTCGGTCAAGTCCTTCCAGGTGCCGCCGACGCCCGGCACATAAGCCTGGCCGCCCAGCTTACCTTCGGTGCCCACCTCGCGCGCCACGCGCGTCACTTCGGAAGCGAAGGAGGACAGCTGGTCCACCATCACGTTGATGGTGTTTTTCAGTTCGAGAATTTCGCCCTTGACGTCCACCGTGATTTTCTTGGACAAGTCGCCGTTGGCCACGGCGGTGGTCACGTCGGCGATGTTACGCACCTGGCCCGTCAGGTTACCCGCCATCGAGTTCACGCCGTCGGTCAAGTCCTTCCAGGTGCCGGCCACGCCCGGCACGTTGGCCTGGCCGCCCAGCTTGCCCTCGGTGCCCACCTCGCGCGCCACGCGCGTCACCTCGGAAGCGAAGGAGTTCAATTGGTCCACCATCACGTTGATGGTGTTCTTCAGTTCCAGAATCTCGCCTTTCACGTCCACCGTGATCTTCTTGGACAAGTCGCCGTTGGCCACGGCGGTGGTCACGTCGGCGATGTTACGCACCTGGCCCGTCAAGTTGCCGGCCATGGAGTTCACCGAGTCGGTCAAGTCCTTCCAGGTGCCGGCCACGCCTTTCACCTGCGCCTGGCCGCCAAGCTTGCCTTCCGTACCCACCTCGCGCGCCACGCGGGTCACCTCGGAAGCGAAGGAGGACAACTGGTCCACCATCACGTTGATGGTGTTTTTCAGTTCCAGAATCTCGCCTTTCACGTCCACCGTGATCTTTTTCGACAAGTCGCCGTTCGCCACCGCCGTCGTGACCGCCGCGATGTTACGCACCTGGCCCGTCAGGTTGGACGCCATGAAGTTGACGTTATCGGTCAAGTCCTTCCAGGTGCCGCCGACGCCCGGCACATAGGCCTGGCCGCCCAGCTTACCTTCGGTGCCCACCTCGCGCGCCACGCGCGTCACTTCGGAAGCGAAGGAACGCAACTGGTCCACCATCACGTTGATGGTGTCCTTCAGTTGCAGAATCTCGCCGCGCACGTCCACCGTGATTTTCTTGGACAAGTCGCCGTTGGCCACCGCCGTGGTCACCTCGGCGATGTTACGCACCTGCGAGGTCAGATTGCCCGCCATCGAGTTCACCGAGTCGGTCAAGTCCTTCCAGGTGCCGGCCACGCCTTTCACCTGCGCCTGGCCGCCCAGCTTACCTTCCGTACCCACCTCGCGCGCCACGCGCGTCACCTCGGAGGAGAACGACGACAGCTGTTCCACCATGGTGTTGGCGGTCATCGCCGCGCGCAGGTACTGGCCTTTCAGTGGATGGCCGTCGACCTCCAGCGACATGGTCTGCGACAGGTCGCCTTTCGCCACGGCGCCGATCACGCGCGCCATTTCGGAGGTCGGCCGCACCAGGTCGTCGATCAGCGTGTTGACGGAGCTGATGATGGTGGCCCAGCCGCCGGTGGTGTTGGTCATTTCGGCGCGCTGCGTCAGCCGGCCCTCGCGGCCCACCACGCGGCTGACCTCCGTGACTTCGCGCACCATGCGCGCCTTGGTGTCGATGATGTCGTTCAGTGTGTCGGCGATCTTGCCGGCCATGCCGATCCAGTCGGATGGCATGCGCACTGAAAAGTCTCCTTTTTTCAGCGCCATCAGCGTGGAGAGCAGCACCTTTGCGTCCAGTTGTTCGCCCAGGTCGGTCATATTATTCATAGCTTATTCCTCGTTGCTTAGGAGGGAAGGTGAGTTGATAAGAGTGTCGCTTGTTTGTTCCAGCAGGCCGGCGGCCGGCAGCGGCGGATAAAACAGATCGCCCTGGCAGGCGTGGCAGCCCAGCTCCTGCAGCACTTCCAGCTGCTGCCGGGTGGCGACGCCGAGCGCAATTACGCGCATCGACAGCGCTTTCGCCAGATGCACCACTGCCGCCACGATGTCGGTGCCGCCTTCGTCGTTGCCGATGCCGTGCACGAAGCTGCTGTCGATCTTCAGCGCGTTGAGCTGCCAGCGCTTGCAGGCGGCCAGCGACGAGCGCGCGCTGCCGAAATCGTCGAGCGCGACGCGCACGCCGATGCTTTGCAGCTGCGTCAGCAGCGGCGCCAGTGTCTCGGTGGGACCGAACAGCAGCTTTTCATTGAGTTCGATGCCGATGCTGCCCGGCGGCAGGCCGTGCTTGCGCATCACCGGCAGCAGCGCCTGCGGCAGGTCCGCGTGCAGTTGCGGCGTCGCGAGGTTGATCCAGATGCACAGCGGCGGGCCTTGCACGTTGCGGCTCAGGCTTTGCCACAGCGAGGCCTGCGCGCAGCTTTGCGTGGCCACCCAGGCGTCGACGCGGTCGAGCAGCGCTCGCTCCTGCACCTGCGGCAGGAATTGCGCCGCTTCCATCAGGCCGCGCAGCGGATGGCGCCAGTACAGCAGCGCTTCGGCCGCCACCACATCGCCACTGCGCAGGTCGACCTGCGGCTGGTAGCGTAACTCCAGCTGCCCCATCGCCAGCGCCTTGCGCAGTTCCAGCGTCCATTGTTCGCGTTCGCGCTCGCGCACGTTCAGCTCTTCGTGGAAGAACTGCACCGGCGTCGCGGTGTGCTGCTTGGCGTGGTACATCGCCGTGTCGGCGTTCTTCATCAACGCCTGGGCGTTGGCGCCGTCTTCCGGGTATAGCGCGATGCCGATGCTGGCCGCGGTCTTCAAGCGGTTGCTGCCGATGTCGAACGGCAGCGCGCACGCCATCTCGATCTTGCGGCCGACGCGCGCGGCGTTGGCTGAGGCGGATTTGCCTTCGATGAGCACGACGAATTCATCGCCGCCCAGGCGCGCGACGATGTCGGCCACGCGCACCGCCGCCATCAGCCGCGCCGCGACCTGGCGCAGCAGCTCGTCGCCAGCCTCATGGCCGTAGTGATCGTTGACCTGCTTGAACTTGTCCAGATCGAGGAACAGCAGCGCGAAGCCGATGCCGCTGCGGTCGGCGCTGGCGACGGCGTGTTCCAGCTGCTGGATCAGCGCGCGGCGGTTGAGCAGGTTGGTCAGCACATCGCGCGTGGACAATTCGTGGGCGCGCTGTTCGGCCTGTTTGCGTTCCTTGATTTCCAGTTCCAGCTCGGCGTTGATGCGTTCCAGGTCTTGCAGGCGCTGCACGTGCAAGTCCTGGTTGAGGCGCGCCAGTTCATCGCTTTTGATGCGCAGCTGCATGCTCTTGGCCGCGATCTCGACAAACACCGCCACCTTGGCCTGCAGGATCTGCGGAATCACCGGCGTGAACAGGTAGTCGGCCGCGCCTTTCTGATAAGCCTTCAGGCGGTTCAGTTCATCCGCATAGTGGGCGGTGATGAAGATGATGGGCGTGCCGGCCGAACGCGGATGGGAGTGGATCGCTTCGGCCGTTTCAAAGCCGTCCATGCCGGGCATGCTGACGTCCAACAGGATCACGGCGAACTCGTGGCGCAGCACATGGCGCAGCGCTTCCTTGCCCGAGCCGGCGGTGATCAGCTCATATAAATGCTGATCGGCCGCATCCAGCAGCAAGCTTTCCAGGGCATACAGGCTGGCCTGGTCGTCATTGACGAGAAGAACTTTTGGGATCTGCACGGCGGCTGAGGACGGTAGCGGTTTGGAAGGTAAAAGATACTCTTGTAATGGGCGGAGTCAAGCAATTTTGTGCGTTGCGGCACCGTCGTTTCAGCCTGTATTTTATCGTTTTAATAACTGTCATTTCAACTTTTCTAGCAATAAAAATATTATCGGAATTAAATTTTCCACAGCGCACGATTGACGGCATCTCATGGTGATAATTGTGTTACCCAAATCGGAGCGCTCCACAGCATTTTGCCGTCGTCCTGCGTGACTCTGGCGTAATAAAAATGTTCGCCCGGTAATGGCGTCAGCGTGCGTTTCAACTGGCTGCCCAGAGCGGCGACCTGGCCATTGCGGCCGGGAACGCCGTGAAATATGCTGACAGCAGCGACGCTGCGGCCGCCGTGGCTGACGTACCGCGCCTGCAGCGTCAGCCTGCCGCGATTTTGCATGCGCTCGCCCATCATGCGGCCGTTGGCGGTGAAGATCAGTTGCGCGTGCTTGTCCATCGTGGCGTAGACGCGGCGCGCTTGCAGCGCCTCCAGCAGGGACGCCGGCGTCAGCGGCGTGTTGCGGGGCAACAGCACGGCCGTTCGGTTCGAATAGGCCGCGCCCCAGTTGGCGCAATGGTTGTCCTGGTTGCTGCTGAACGCCAGGTGGTAGCCGGCTTCCAGCAGGCTGTTACAGCCCGCTTCGAAGTTGCTGTGGCGCGTTTCGCTTTCGTCGGTCTTGCTGGAAAACGCGCTGCTGTTCATCACTTCGCACAGCAGCATGCTGGCGTCGCCATCGCCGGTCCACGCCAGCGGCCTGCCGTTGATGGCGAACTGGTCGTGCTGCGGATGGTTGAACTGGCCGAACCAGCCGCGCTCGCGCATCAGCGTGTAGAGGGCGTTGTAGTCGTTCTTCGGCGTCTCCTGATCGGCCAGCAGGTCGCCCTGGGCGTTGCGCTCCCAGCCGAGCAGGGCGTCGGCGTTGAGGATGTTGAGGTGGCCGCCGTGGTTGATGACGCCCCATTCCTGGCCGTACAGCGCCAGGAAGCTGCGGTGCGCGTCGCGCCAGCTGGCCGCCTGGCGCAGGCCGTCCTGGAACAAGGCGCGGGCGGCGTTGGCGTCCGCCTGCTGGTTGGTGCCGTCCGAGCCGTCGTACATATGGTTGTGTTCGGAGGTCATCAGGAAGTCGAGGCCGTGCTGCCCGGCGTAGGTATAGGCGTCGCTCGGGCCGAAGGCGCCGGACTGCGGCTCCTGCGCGCCGCTGCAATGGTCGAGCGCGCCACCGCCGTCGCTGTGGTTGGTCTGGCTGTGCAGATTGCCCAGGTAGATGTCGTATGGGGGCGGGGCGGCGGACGCGCGGCGGGACACGGTCGGCGCCGCCGCCGTGTCCACCGCCACCGGCCAGCTCTGTTCGGTCTCGCTGCCGCCGTCCAGGCTGGCGCGCAAGCGCAGGCGGTAGACGCCGGTGGCAACATTCGCCCGCCAGCGCAGCGTGACCGCCGCCTTGCCGCCGGCAAGCGTCTGGTTGCCGCGCCAGGTGCGCACCACGGTGTCGTCATGCCGGGGCAAAAGTTCCAGCTGCCAGCGCAGTTTTTGCGGCCCGACGTCGGGCGCGGAGAATTGCATGGTTGCCGTGCGCACGCTGTTGCTGATGCCGTGGAATGGCGTTTGCAGCACGGCATCGAAACCGTGCTCTTCCTCGGCCGCATGCGGCATGTGCATCATCGCAACGAGCGCCATCGGCAACATGAAATTTTTTCGCATGTTCGCCTCCATGAGACAGCCTCATCTCTTAGAGTGCGCCTTGCGGCATAAGGTTCCCTTCATTTTCGATAGCAACCTCGGCTGAATTCTCACCAATTCTTTCTCTGGTTCGTGCGCAGCATTGATAGTATGCTGCTGTGATGCAAATAATTTCCGCTTTTAAAGTGATCGTGCATGCTGAAATCCGCTGATAGAAGGTCGGCAAACCGACGCGCGCGCCTGGTGTTCTGGGGCGTCGGTTTTGCCTTGGCCGCTTGCATGGGGGCGGTGCTGTACGGCGCGGCCTCGCGCACCGTGGATGAGGACGCCTCGCAAATGTTTGAAAACCTGGCGCGCAGCACGCAGTACGGCATTTCCGCGCGCATCAAATCCTATGCGGACCTGACGCGCGCGCTGGCCGCGCTGTTCCAGACATCGGACAACATCAGGCGCAGCCAGTTCCACCAGTACGTGGCCAGCCTCGACACGCCGCGCCACTTTCCCGCGATCGAGGCATTGACCTGGGCGCCGAGAATCAGCGACGCGCAGCGCGACCAGTTCGTGGCGTCGGTGCGCGCCGAGGGCTATCCGCAGTTCGACATCACGCCGCCGGGACGGCGTCCGTACTACGCCGTGCTGACTTACCTGGAGCCGGACATCATCCTGCGGCAACGGCATGGCGTCGACATCGCCGCCAGCGCGGCCATCGCCGCCATGCTGGATGCCTCGCGCGACAGCGGCCGGGTGGGCGCCACCGGCGAACCGATTCTGTTCCAGCTGCCGACGCCGCACTACGGGCTGGGCGTGCGGCTGCCGGTCTACCGCCGCGGCCTGCCGCTGGACACCGTGGCCGAACGCCGCGCCGCTTATCTGGGAACGGTGGGCGCGGGCTTCAGCATTCCCCGGCTGGTGCAGGGCGCCGTCGACGAGATGACCGTGCGCGACGTGCATCTGACCCTGTATTCCGACGGCAGCGCCAGCGCCGATCAGCGCCGCCTGGTCATCGAGAATACCGACCGCCTGCTGTACTCCGACACCGGGGCGTTGACGCCAATGCCGCTGCCGGCGGGCCAGCGCGCCGAATACCTGGAGGCCACGCTGCCGATCGATTTCAACGGCAGCTTGTGGAAGGCGCAGTTCCGCGTGCGCAAGGACGCGCTGTTGAGCGGCTTCGACCTGTATTTCCCGTCGCTGGCCGCGCTGACCGGCTTTGCCGGCATGCTGCTGTTGTACAGCTATGTGTTCGTGCTGTATGCATCGCGCCGCCGCGCCATCAAGCAGGGCGTGCTGCTCGATACGGTGCTGAACAACGTCGACGCCCATGTGTACATGAAGGATAACGACCGCCGCTATATCTACGTCAATGCGCGCAAGGCCGAGTGCATCGGCCTGCCGGTGCGGGAGATCATCGGCAAGCGCGACTCGGAGGTGATGCCGGCGGCCCAGGCGGACGCCGAATGGGCGCTGGACCAGCCTGTCCTCGCCAGCAATGTCAAACACTCGGGCGAGGCGCAGTTTGTCGGCCGCGACGGCGTGCTCCAGCACCTGTGGACGGTGAAGATGCCGGTGGAGCTGGGGCGCTCCTACTGGGCGGTGATCGGTCTGTCGACCGACGTCACGGCGCTGCACCAGCTGAAGGACGAGGCGGATGCGGCCAACCAGGCCAAGAGCGACTTCCTGTCCAATATGAGCCACGAGATCCGCACGCCGATGAACTCCATCATCGGCATGGCGCACCTGGCGCTGAAGTCGGTGACGCATCCCAAGCAGCGCGATTACCTGCAGAAGATTTACCACTCCGGCCAGCACCTGCTGGGCATCATCAACGATATCCTGGATTTTTCGAAGATCGAAGCCGGCAAGATGGACCTGGAGGTGCTCGACTTCACGCTCGACTCGCTGCTGGCCAATATCTCCGGCCAGCTGGGCGAGAATGCGCATGAGCGCAGGCTGGAACTGGTGTATGAAATCGGACCGGGCCTGTCGTATCAGCTGCGCGGCGATCCGCTGCGGCTGGAGCAGGTGCTGCTGAACTTCACCAGCAACGCCATCAAGTTTTCCGAGAACGGCAAGGTGATCGTCCGCGCACGGGCGCTGGAGGAGCGCGACAGCCACATCATGGTGCGCTTCGAAGTGATCGACCACGGCATCGGCATGTCGGAACAACAGGTGGCGCAGCTGTTCCAGTCCTTCCACCAGGCGGACACCTCGACCACGCGGCGCTACGGCGGCACCGGCCTGGGACTGGTGATCAGCAAGCAGCTGGCGGAACTGATGGGCGGCGGCGTCGGCGTCGACAGCACGCCGGGGCAGGGCAGCACCTTCTGGTTCACGGCGCGGCTGGCCAAGGGCGTGCACTTCCTGGCGCCGAGCAGCGAAACGGTGCAGCCGGATGTGCTGGACAGCATACGCGGCGCCTCGGTGCTGCTGGTCGAGGACAATATCTTCAGCCAGCAGGTGGGGCAGGAGTTGCTGGAAGACGTCGGCGCCACGGTCTGCGTGGCCAACAACGGCAAGGAGGCGATCGACCTGCTGCTCAAGGAGCGCTTCGACTGCGTGCTGATGGATGTGCAGATGCCGGTGATGGACGGCTACGAGGCCACGCGCCTGATCCGCGCGCACCCCAAGCTGTCGGCCACGCTGATCATCGCCATGACCGCCAACGCCGGCCGCGACGACCAGCAGCGCTGCCTGGACGCCGGCATGGACGAATTCCTGACCAAGCCGATCGCGCCCAAGCTGCTGTTTAACATGCTGGCCAGGTGGATGGGCCAGCGGGCGCGGACGGCCCCCGCCGTGCGCAAGCCGTCGCCACCGCCGCCGTCGTATTTCTCGGTGCCGGCGGGCGTGACCATGATGCCGCAGTCGCCGGTGTTCGTGCCGCGCCAGATGGCGCCGTCCGCGCCGGCGGTGGCTCCGGTTGCGGTTCCCGTTGCACCGGCCGAGACGCCGGCCGAGCTGTTCGACCTGGAAGCGCTGGCGCAAACCTTCGGCGGCAAGCCGGACAAGATGCGCAAATACGCGCTGCTGTTCCTGAGTTCCGCGCGCGACGGCCTGCAGGAACTCGACGAGGCGCTGGCAATGGAAGACCTGGCGCACCTGGCGGAGCTGGGCCATCGCATCAAGTCGTCCGCGCGCGCGGTCGGCGCCATGCAGTTCGGGAACCTCTGCTATGCGCTGGAACAGGTGCGCAACGACACCGGCATGGCCAATGCCCAGCGCCTGGTGCAGGAACTGCGCGCCATGCTGACGGTGCTGGATCACCATATCGAGCAGGAACTGCTGGCATACGATCCGGGCTAGAGCGATAATAGAGCCTCGCTAACGTTGAAGAGCTCTATGACTTCTGGCATCACCCCCGGCCTGCTGATTTTGCACGGCAATCAGATGGAACAGTTGCGCGCCGCCGTCTTCCAATGGCTGCGCAACCACCCGCTCGGGGCGCTGGAGTCCGAAATCTTCCTGGTGCAGTCCAACGGCGTGGCCGAATGGCTGAAAATCGCGCTGGCCGAGGAAATCGGCATCTGCGCCGCCTCGCGCGTGGCGCTGCCGGCGCGCTTCCTGTGGGACGCCTACCGCGGCATGCTGGGACGCGACAGCGTGCCGCCCATCTCCGCCTTCGACAAGGGACCGCTGACCTGGCGCCTGATGCGCCTGTTGCCGACCCTGCTGGCCGATCCCGTCTTCGCCCCGCTGCGACACTTTCTGTCGGATGGCGAAGCGGAGCGCCGCCTGCAACTGGCTGAACGCCTGGCCGACTTGTTCGACCAATACCAGGTCTACCGCGCCGACTGGCTGGACGACTGGGCCGCCGGCTGCGACCAACTGCGCAACGCGCGCGGCGACGTCACGCCGCTGCCGGAAGACCGGCGCTGGCAGGGGCAGTTGTGGCGCGCCGTCATCGCCGACGTCGAGCCGCATGAGCGTGGCCTGGGCCGCGCCACGGTGCACACCGAATTCGTGCGCGCCAGCGCCGCCGGCGAAACGCCGCTGGGCCGTTTGCCGCGCCGGGTGGTGATCTTTGGCGTGTCGGCGCTGCCGTTCCAGACCTTGCAGGCGCTGGCTTCGCTGGCGCGCCACACGCAGGTGCTGCTGGCGGTGCCGAATCCCTGCCAGTACTACTGGGGCGACATCATCGAAGGCCGCGATTTGCTGCGCAGCGCGCACCGCCGCCAGCAGCTGCGCAACGGCCAGGACCTGGGCCAGATTCCGCTGGAAGAACTGCACGCGCACAGCCATCCGCTGCTGGCCAGCTGGGGGCGGCAGGGCCGCGACTTCGTCCGCATGCTGGATGAATTCGACGAGGCGGCGCAGGCCAGCGCCGCCGCCAACGAGGACGATGTCGCGCCGCTGCGGGTGGACCTGTTCAGCGACGGCGACGGCGACACGCTGCTGACGCAGGTGCAGGCCGCCGTGCGCGAGCTGCTGCCGCTGGCCGAGCACCCCGGCATTCCGCCGGACGAGGGCGACCGTTCGATCGAATTCCACGTCACCCACAGCGTGCAGCGCGAAGTGGAAGTGCTGCACGACCAGCTGCTGCAAATGTTCGCCGACGCGGAGCACGGCGGCCGTCCGCTGCGGCCGCGCGACGTGGTGGTGATGGTGCCGGACATCGACACCTTCTCGGCCGCGATCCACGCCGTATTCGCCCAGCACCGCCGCAGCGATGCGCGCTACATCCCGTTCGAGATCGGCGACGTCAACGACCGCAGCGTCAATCCGCTGCTGGTGGCGCTGGAATGGCTGCTGCGCCTGCCGCAGCAGCGCTGCCGCCAGAGCGAAGTGCGCGACCTGCTGGACGTGCCGGCGCTGGCTGCCCGGTTCGGCCTGCACGACGACGACCTGCCCACCTTGGGTCGCTGGATCGAAGGCTCGGGCGTACGCTGGGGGCTGGACCAGCAGCACCGCAGCGGCCTTGGCCTGGGCCCGGCCGGCGAGCAGAATGCCTGGATCTTCGGCGTGCGCCGCATGCTGCTGGGCTATGCCAGCGGCGCCGGCGACAGCTTCGCCGGCATCGAACCTTACGGCGAAGTGGGCGGCCTGGATGCCGCGCTGGCCGGCTCGCTGGCGCAGCTGGTGGAAGCGCTGCTGCACTGGCGCGCCGTGCTGGCCGAATCGCGTTCGCCGGCCGAGTGGGGCGTGCAGGCGCGCGCACTGCTGGCCACCTTCTTCAAGGCCAACGAAGAGAACGACCGCCTGACGCTGGCCCAACTGGACGACGCCCTGAAAAAATGGCTGGACACCTGCGAAGGCGCAGCCTACGAAGAAGCCGTGCCGCTGGCTGTGCTGCGCGAAGCCTGGCTCGGACTGATGGACGAGCCGACGCTGAACCACCAATTCGTCTCCGGTGGCGTGACCTTCTGCACGCTGATGCCGATGCGCGCCGTGCCGTTCCGCGTGGTCTGCCTGCTTGGCATGAACGACGGCGATTTCCCGCGCCGCGCACCGAAGGCCGACTTCGACCTGCTGGCGCAGCCGGGCATGGCCCGTCCAGGCGACCGCTCGCGCCGCGACGACGACCGCTACCTGATGCTGGAAGCCGTGCTGGCCGCGCGCGACAAACTGTATATCAGCTGGGTCGGACGTAATGTGCGGGACAACAGCGAACAGCCGCCGTCGGTGCTGGTGTCGCAGCTGCGCGATTACCTGGTCAGCGGCTGGCGGCTGGACCTGAAACAGCGCACCACCGAACACGCCTTGCAGCCGTTCAGCCGCCGCTATTTTGAAGATGGCGGCCTGCTGACTTATGCGCGCGAATGGCGCGAAGCGCACGGCGCGGAAACGCGGAGCGGCGACACCATCGAACTGCCGCCGTTTGACATCGACGACAAGTTCCGCCTGAAGCTGGGCAGCCTGCACAACTTCCTGCGCCAGCCGGTGCGCTTCTTCTTCCGCCAGCGGCTCGGCGTGATGTTCGGCGAGGCCGCGCTGGTGGGCGAGGACGAAGAGCCGTTCTCGCTCAACGCGCTGGAACGCTATCTGCTGGAAGACACCATGCTCGACGACGCCGAAACGCCGGAGGAAATCGACCAGGTCTACGACAAACTGACCCAGCGCGCCGAGCGTCTGGCGCGCGAAGGCGTGCTGCCGATTGGCCTGATCGGCCAGCAGTACCAGCATCAGCTGGTGGAGGCGCTGGTGCCGGTGCGCTGCGCGTGGCTGACGTTGCGTCAGCACTACGAACTGCCGGCGCCGAAAGTGGCGCTGAACCTGATGCTGGCCAGCGTGCCGCTGGACGACTGGATCGACCAGCTGCGCAGCAACGGCAGCGAAACCGTGTGGCTGGCACAGATGTCGTCGCGTGTGGCGGACAAGCAGGGCAAGCCGCGCGGCGACAAGCTGATCGCGATGTGGCTGCGCCAGCTGGCGGTTTCGGCCACCGGCATGCAGGTCACCGGCCACCTGGTGGCGCGCGACGCCATCGTCACCATGCAGCCGCTGGCGCCGGAACTGGCGCAGGAAGCCTTGCGCGAACTGGTGTGCCTGTGGCGCGATGGCATGAACCGTCCGCTGCCCACCGCCTGCAAGACGGCGCTGGCGCTGGTGCAGGAAGGCGATGCGCGCGCGGTCTACGACGGCGGCTTCGATATCGGCGGCGAAAGCGAAGACCTGTGCCTCAAGCGCATGTGGCCGGACTATGCGGCCCTCAGCGCCGAGCCGGATTTCCACGACGTCTCGCACGCCCTGTATCGCCCGCTGGCCGACTGGATGGACCAATCTATCACCGTAGCCCGCATTGAAGGCGAGGACGCAGCATGACCACCATCGTCGCCAATCAACTCGCACCGCTGACCTTTCCGCTGCACGGCTCGCGCCTGATCGAGGCCAGCGCCGGCACCGGCAAGACCTGGACCATCGCCGCGCTGTACGTGCGGCTGGTGCTGGGCCACGGCGGCGACCACGCCTACCGCCGCGCGCTGCTGCCGGCCGATATCCTGGTGATGACCTTCACCCGCGCCGCCACGCGTGAACTGTCCAACCGCGTGCGCGAACGGCTGGTCGAAGCGGCGGCCTACTTCCGCGCCGACGAGCCGCGCCAGAAGCGCGACGATTATCTGGACGAGATCCTGGACGCGTATCCGGATTACAGCCAGAAGCAGCAGGCCGCGCACCGCCTGCAACTGGCCGCCGAAACGATGGACGAAGCGGCCATCTTCACCATCGACGCCTGGTGCCAGCGCATGCTGCGCGAGCACGCCTTCGACAGCGGCAGCCTGTTCGACGAAGAACTGGTCAGCGACGAGCAGGCGCTGTTCGAAGACGCCGCGCACGATTACTGGCGCCAGCAGGTGTATCCGCTGAACGCCGCGTCGCTGGAAGCGCTGCTGTCATGCTGGGGCGATGTCGGCGCATTGAAGAAATCCATCCGCGAACTGGTCAGGCGCGCCGACATCATCGGCGACGCCGGCGGCGAATCGCTGGGCGTCCTGATCGCTACTGTGCAGCGCGCGCAGCAGGAGCAACTGGCACAGCTGAAGGCCGGCTGGTACGAGCGCGCCACCCGCATGGAGCAATTCATCGCCGGCCACCGCGCCACCGATCCCAAGTGCTTCAACGGTAACAAGATGCGACCCGATTCGCTGGTCAGCTGGTTCAACGGCTTGCGCGAGTGGGCGCAGAATCCGGCCCAGGTGCTGCCGGATATTTCGGACACGGCCTGGAACCGCCTGACGCCGGAAGGGCTGGAAGACGCTTTCGCCAAGAACTTCAGCACCGTGGTGCCGGACGACTTCGATGAAACGCAGCCGCTGAAGCGCGCGCTGGCCGAGATCGAGCCGCTGTCGCACGCGCTGTACCGCCACGCGGCGGCCACGGTCGCCAATCGCATGGCCGAGTTGAAAAAGCGCAGCCGCCAGTTCGGCTTCGCCGACATGCTGGACCGCCTGAACGCCGCGCTGCAAGGCGAAAACGGCGCCGCGCTGCGCAAGCGTATCACCGAGCAGTACCCGGTGGCGCTGGTCGATGAATTCCAGGATACGGCGCCGAACCAGTACCAGATCTTCAACGAGCTGTATCGCGTGGCCGACAACGATCCGGAAACGGGCCTGTTCCTGATCGGCGATCCGAAGCAGTCGATCTATGGTTTCCGTGGCGCCGACATCCACAGCTACCTGTCCGCGCGGCGCGCCACCGCCGGCCGCCATTACCAGCTGGGCACCAACTACCGCTCGACCAAGCCGGTGGTGGATGCAGTCAACCACCTGTTCCTGCACGCCGAAGGCCGCGCCGCCGGCGAGGGCTTCGCACGCGGCGCCTTCCGCTTCCGCGATCCCGCGTCGCGCGAGAATCCGCTGCCGTTCGAGGCGGTGGACGCCAAGGGCCGCAAGGAACACATGGTGGACGCGGCCGGCGACGTGCCGGCGCTGGTCATCGCGTGCAGCGCCACGCAGGAACTGAAGGCCGAAGGCTACCGCGAATTTTTCGCCAGCCACTGCGCCGAGGACATCGTCGCCAAGCTGAATGATGAGCGCGCAGGCTTTGTCGGCGGCGATGACGGACCGCAGCGGCTAAAGCCCGCGGATATCGCGGTGCTGGTGCGCGACCGCAAGGAGGCCGCCGCCATCCGCCGCGCGCTGCAACGGCGCGGCGTGCCGAGCGTCTACCTGTCGGACAAGGACTCGGTGACCGACAGCGAGGAGGCGGCCGACGTGCTGCGCTGGCTGTCGGCGGTCGCCAATCCGCTGGACGGTGCACTGGCGCGCGCCGCCTACGCCACCCGCACCGCCGGCCTGCCGCTGGCCGAGCTGGCGCGCCTGTCGTCGGACGAACTGGCGTGGGAAGAACGCGTCGAACAACTGAAGGCGCTGCACATCATCTGGCAGCGGCAGGGCGTGCTGGCCATGCTGCGCCGCTTCATCCACGAATTGCAGCTGCCGGCCGCCTTGCTGCAACAGGTGGGTGGCGAGCGGCGCCTGACCAATCTGCTGCATCTGGCGGAATTGCTGCAATCGGCCAGCCGCCAGCTGGATGGCGAACAGGCGCTGATACGCTGGCTGGCCGAGCAGATCGAAGGCGGCGAGGGTGGCGGTGACGAGCGCGTGCTGCGCCTGGAAAGCGACGCGGAGCTGGTCAAGGTGGTCACGGTGCACAAGTCGAAAGGCCTGGAGTATCCGCTGGTGTACCTGCCGTTTGCCGTCACCGCGCGCAAGGTCGAACGCCGCAACCGCAGCTTCTTCGAATTCAGCGACGACGACGGCGTGCGCCGCATCGACATGGCGCTGACCGACACCGCGATGGAACTGGTGGAACGCGCGCGCCTGCAGGAAGACCTGCGGCTGATGTACGTGGCGCTGACGCGCGCGCGCCACTTCCTGTGGCTGGGCGTGACGGCGCTGTCGGCGCGCAAGGCCGGCGACAACACGCTGCACGAATCCGCGCTCGGCTACCTGCTGACCGGCGGCGCGCCGCTGCCGTCGGACCTGATGATGGAGCGCTGGCAGCACGCGTGCCAGGACTGCGGCGACATCCGCCTCGACCTGCTGGCGATGGACGCCAAACAGGTCACGCGCCTGAGCCGCGTCGAGCATCGACCGGCCTTGCTGGAGCCGCAGCATTACAGCGGCCGGTTTGAGCGTGACTGGTCGGTGGGCAGTTTCAGCTCGCTGGCGCGGCGCACGGGGCCGACCGGCACCATCAGCGCCGCCGGCCCGGTGCCGCGCGACGCCTTGCAGGAAAAGCTGCTGGAGGATGGCGACCAGCCGGCCATGGCCTTGCCGTCGCGCGTGGAAGACACGCCGTGGCACCGCTTCCCGCGCGGCTCGGTGCCGGGCAACTTCCTGCATGAGCAGCTGGAGTGGATGGGGCAGGAGGGTTTTGCCATCGTCGACCACGAGACGTTTGCATCGCGCCTGACGCGCCGCGTGGAGCGCGCCGGCTGGGGCAATCGCCTGGACGACACGCTGGCGTGGTTGCGCGAGATCGCCAGCACGCCGCTGCCGCACTTGAATGCGCCGTTGAGCGCCATCGTCGCGCCGCTGCCGGAGATGGAGTTCTGGTTCCCGAGCGACCGACTGGCCACCGGCGCGCTGGACAAGCTGTGCGCCACGCATCTGCTGGGCGGCGCCACGCGGCCGGCGCTGCCGGAGCGCGAGCTGCACGGCATGCTGAAAGGCTTTTGCGACCTTGTGTTCGAGCACGAGGGCCGCTACTGGATACTGGACTACAAATCGAATGCACTGGGCGGCGGCGACGCCAGCTACCAGGAGCCGTCGCTGATCACGGCGATGGTCGAGCACCGCTACGACATCCAGGGCGCGATCTACATGCTGGCCTTGCACCGGCTGTTGCAAAGCCGCCTGGGCGACGCTTACGATCCGGCCGAGCAGCTGGGCGGCGCGATCTTCATGTTCTTGCGCGGCATAGGCAATACGCAGACGCGCGGCTGCTACTGGATCGCGCCCGACGCGGCACTGCTGGATGGCCTGGACAGCCTGTTGAACACCGAGGCACACAATGAGTATTGAGTTTTTCCAGCAGGTCGATGCGCTGACCGAGGCTGGCCAACTGCGCCGCCTGAGCGGCGCGTTTGCGCGCTTTATCGCGTCGGTGGGCGACAGCTCGCCGCAACTGATGGCGGCCTGCGTGCTGCTGTCCGAACTGGAGGGGCGCGGCCACAGCTGTTTGATGCTCGACGAGCTGAATGCCGATCCGGCCGCGCTGCTGGGCTGGAGCGGCGAAGAATGGCGCGGCCTGCGCGCATCGGTCGGCGACTGGCCGGCCGATACGGACGCCTGGTGCGACCTGCTGGCGCGCTGCGTCCAGGTGTGGCCGGTGGGCGGCGACCAGCATCATCAGCCGCTGGTGCTGGATGGCGAGCGGCTGTATCTGCGCCGCTACTGGCAGGACGAAACGCACGTGGCGCAGGCGGTGCGCAGCCGCGCCCTGGGCGGCGTGCTGGCGGCGGACGCCGACGTGCAGACCGCCGGCATCCGCCGCTGGCTGGACAACCTGTTCCCGCACGCGCCGCGCGGCGGCAGCGTAGACTGGCAGAAGATCGCCTGCGCGGTCGCCATGCGCGGCAAGCTGGGCATCATCACCGGCGGTCCGGGCACCGGCAAGACTTATACCGTGGCGCGCCTGCTGGCGTTGCTGTTTGCGACGGCCGGCGAAGAACGTCAGGCCGGCTTGCGCGTGGCGCTGGCGGCGCCGACCGGCAAGGCGGCGGCGCGGCTGAAGCAATCGATCGATACGGCGCTGGACGAGCTGGCGGAAAAGGTCGGCGACGAGTTGCCGCTGCGCGAACTGGCGGCCCGCATGGGCGCGGCGCGCACGCTGCATAGCTTGCTCGGCGCGCGGCCGGATACGCGGGCGTTCCAGCATCATGCGGGCAATCAGCTGGACGTGGATGTGCTGATTGTCGATGAGGCGTCGATGATACACCTGGAGATGATGTCAGCGCTGCTGGCGGCCTTGCCGGAGACGGCGACGCTGATCCTGCTTGGCGACAAGGATCAGCTGGCGTCGGTGGAGGCGGGCGCGGTGCTGGGCGATTTGTGCCACAACGCCGAGGCGGGCGAGTATCTGCCGGAGACCTTGTCGTACGTGCAGGCGGCGACCGGCCAGCGCATTCCCGAGCCTTTTGAAGGCCATGGCGGACCGATCGCGCAGCAGACGGTGATGTTGCGCGAGAGCCGGCGTTTCGGCGGCCCGATCGGCGCGCTGGCGCTGGCGGTGAATGCCGGCGATGCCGCCGCGGCGCTCCATGTGCTGCGCGAGGGACTGGATGGCAAGGTGGCCTGGACCGATATGGCGCAGCCGGCGGATCTGCTGCAGCTGGCCTTGGGCGGTTATCAGCCGTATCTGCAGCTGATTAAACAGGCGCCGGCCGAGGCGGATCAGCTGGTATGGGTGAAATCGGTATTGAAGAGTTTTGAAGGCTTCCGGATCTTGTGCGCGGTGCGCGAGGGCGAGTGGGGCGTGTCGGGCCTGAACGAGGCGATCGAACAGCGCCTGCAGAAGGCTGGGCTGCTGAAGCGTAGCGGCGAATGGTATATCGGCCGCCCGGTGATGGTGACGCGCAATGATTACGCGACTGGCGTGTTCAACGGCGATATCGGTTTGACCTTGCCTGATCCGGCGCGTCCGGGAGCGCTGCGGGTGTACTTTGCGGAGGGGGAGGCGGTGCGCAGCGTGCTGGCGACCAGGCTGAGGAATGTCGAGACGGCGTTTGCGATGACGGTGCACAAATCGCAGGGTTCGGAGTTTGCGCACACCGCCATGGTGCTGCCGAAGGACGGCGGCGGCATGCTGGCGCGGGAGTTGATCTACACCGGCATTACGCGGGCGCGGGATTACTTCACTTTGCTGACCCCGAACGGCCAGGTGCTGCTGGATGCAATTGGCCAACGGACCCAGCGGGCTAGCGGCTTGCGCAGCCAACTGGAAAATTAGGCGGCCACCCCGCACGCTTTTGCCACGACGTCCGCGTTACCACTTAGGGGTCTGACCCCGCACGGGGTCAGACCCCACCAGGCCGTGCGGGTTTAAAGATTACATCGCGCGACGCGTACGCTTGCTGCGTTTAACCGCCTTCTTCTTGGTGGTCACGGAAGCCTTCATCACTTTTGGCTCATCCGCGCCAGCAATGAAACGACGAATATTCACCGCATCCATCTGCCGCGCCGAGTTCGCCTTGGCGTTCAGCAGCACCAGCGTATTCTCCTTGCCGCCCGACTTGAAGCGCATGATCAGGCAACGACCCGCCTCTTCGGTATAACCAGTCTTGGACAGGCCCACATCCCAACCCTTGGCGCCAACCAGGCGATTGGTGTTGTGATACTCGACCTTGCGGCCCTTGATATTGATGATGTCCTTGGTGTCGGTGGTAATCCGGCGAATCTCCGGATACGCCGACGCCGCCGTCGCAATCTTCACCAGATCAGTCGCGGTCGACATATTGTGCGGCGACAAACCGGTCGGCTCCTCGATCACGGTCTGGGTCAAGCCCAGCGCCTTGATCTTGCTGCGCACCGCCATGCGGAAGGCCGGCAGGCCGCCCGGATAGGTACGGCCCAGCGACGCGGCGGCACGGTTATCCGACGACATCAGCGCCAGTTGCAGCACATCGCTGCGTGACAGTTCGGCGCCCACCGGCACGCGCGAGGCGCTGTGCTTCAGCATGTCGACGTCGGCGCGGTCGATTTCAATTTTCTCGTTCATGTCCGGCTTGGCGTCCAGCACGACCATGGCGGTCATCAGCTTGGTCAGCGAAGCGATCGGGACCTGGGCGTTGGCGTTTTTTTCCAACAGGACTTTGCCGGTGCCGTCTTCAACCACCAGCACCGACTGCGAGCCGAGCGGTACGGCGGCGAATGCGGCCACGGTAAACGAACTCAGCAATACAGCAACAATTTTCTTGAGCATATAAGTATTCGGGAATAGGGAGTCTATCGGACGCGTCTGGGCGACGCGGCGCACGTAAAAAATCCTGCTATACGGCAATATTCTCTAAGGATAGACAATAACATTAAAGCTGCTTCTCGTCTATTGTATGTAAGTCCCGGATTCTTATATTTTTTTTATACGTTAAGGACGCCTTAAGCAAAAAAGCCCTGAGACGGGAGGACTCAGGGCTTTTTTCCGTTTTACCGGCCGCGGCGGCAGCCGGGACGGGGAGATCAGTTGCCGATCTTGGCGATGGAGACCTCGGTCGACTTCACCAAGGCAATGACTTCGCTGCCGACTTTCAGGTCCAGGTCCTGGATGGAGC
This sequence comes from Duganella aquatilis, assembly GCF_009674565.1. Lineage (GTDB taxonomy): Bacteria > Pseudomonadota > Gammaproteobacteria > Burkholderiales > Burkholderiaceae_D > Rugamonas > Rugamonas aquatilis. The sequence continues at coordinate 26,407 of NZ_WKJL01000013.1, read as the reverse complement.
GCGAGGTGATCACCGAGGTGACGATGCCGTGCTGGGTTTCCACATCGACTTCCGAAACGACTGGGCCAAAGATGATTTCCTTGATCTTGCCCCGGAATTGATTGCGTACGTTAATTTCAGAAATGGCCATCGTGCTTCCTTTGTCTGGTTGATTTACTACGCTTCCAGATTACGGGGCCGGCGGCCATTTGCAAACGAATCTATCCGAATAATCTTATTTGCTCAGTTACTTCTGATAGATCTTGTCGAACTCGCCGCCGTCGTCAAAGTGCTTCTTCTGCGCCGCTTTCCAGCCGCCGAAGACGTCGTCGATGGTGAACAGGGTGACCTGGCGGAAGTTGGCGTTGTACTTCTTGAAGGCCTTTTCCGAGCGCGGACGCAGCGAGTGCTTGGCGATGATTTCCTGGCCTTCTTCGCTGTACAGGAAGTTGACGTAGCCGGTGGCCTGCTTGCGCAGGTTGCGCTTGTCGACCACCTTGTCGACCACGGCCACCGGCGATTCGGCCAGGATCGAGATCGAAGGGTAGACCACGTCGAACTTGTCGCCGAATTCCTCGCGCACCAGGTTCACTTCGTTTTCGAAGGTGACCAGCACGTCGCCGATTTCACGCTGGGTGAAGGTGGTGGTGGCGCCGCGGCCGCCGGCGTCCAGCACCGGCACGTTGTGGAAGATCTTGCCGACCAGGTCGCGCGCCTGCGCCTCATTGCCGCCTTTCTTGATCACCGAACCCCAGGCCGCCAGGTAGGTGTAGCGGCCGTTGCCCGAGGTCTTGGGATGCGGGATGATGACTTTCACGCCCGGCTTGGCCAGGTCGCCCCAGTCCTTGACCTGTTTCGGATTGCCTTTGCGCACCAGGAACACCATGGTCGAGTAGAACGGCGAGGCGTTGTTCGGGAATTTCTTGGCCCAGTCGGCCGCCACCACGCCGCGCTCGACCAGGATGTCGATGTCGTTGGCCTGATTCATGGTCACGATCGAGGCTTCCATGCCGTCCGCCACCGAGCGCGCCTGCTTGGACGAGCCGCCGTGCGACTGGTTGACGTCGACGGTCTCGCCGGTGGTTTTCTTCCACTGGGCGGTGAAGGCCGGATTGACTTCTTTAAACAGTTCGCGGGTAACGTCGTAGGCGGCGTTCAGCAGCACGGTATCGGCAGCTTGCGCGGCAGGCAGGCCAAACAGCGTGGCGGAGGCGGCCAGGAAGGAAGATAAAACGAAACGGCGCGTATTTTGAGTGGTCATAATGAGCTTTCGCGAGAAGTATTTTTCCATGGAGATATTCTCAATTATGCGGCTTTTAAGCTTGCTGCCTAATACTCATTTAATATATTCATATAACTCAGGCCGCAAGCGCATAAGAATTGTCATGTGCCGCGCGAAGCGACGTTTCAAGCAACTCAGTCATCCATTGATTCAAGCTCTTTCCGCTTGCTGCTGCGGCAAGCGCTGCAGCTTCATGTATTGCGGGCGGGACGCGGAGCACGAATTTCCCGGAGAAGTTCTTGAGCGGCTCGATGCCTTGTTCTTCGCAGGTTTTTAGGAACAAAGCGAGTGAAAGCGCGCCTTCCCGCTGCAGGCCGGCGACGTCGAGGGCGTAAAAATCAGCCCCGCCGTTGAGTCCAACGAACTCCCCCCGGAACATTTCAATTTCAGGATCAAAAACAATAACGGCCTGATGACCGTCGATTTTCATAACGTTGTTCATGGTTTTACTCCGTTTTCTTCAAGCCACTTCCGAATGGATGCCACTGCACCCTTGTCGATATCTGGAGATGGGTGAGGGCGGTGCAGAACCTTCACCTGCTCAAACAGCACGACAGCAACGCGCGAGCCTTCAGCTTCGATGATCTCGGCGCCCAAAGCTTCAAATAACGCGACAATATCAAGCCACTTCACGCCGGCAGGTGTGGGCCGGGAGAAAAGCAACTGCAACGTCTTTGCGTGTTTGGCTTTCATATGACGTATAGTACTATTTATTAGTACTGGTGTCCTGGGTGCCGCAGTACAGTGCGCTGTAGTGTAAAATTTCGTCCCGAAAAGATACGGATAAAACGCATATGGATTGCTGAAAACATTCGTGTGCAAAACTGGAGCAACCCTCTAGTCTGGCAGCATCCGACGGCCTTACCCGGCTTAGTGTATAGTCGTTCCCAGTACTAAAAGTAATGTTTGTGAGCGTACATGACTCTTGAAATTCGTATTGCTGCTTCGACGGATGCGGAGGCAGCGTGCACTGTATTGCGCCGTTCGATCAAGGAATGCTGTGAGCTGGATCATCAAAATGATCCCACCATCCTTGACGCCTGGCTAGGCAATAAAACTCCGCAGATGGTGGCCAACTGGTTTGCGTCGCCCACCAATTTTTCGCTGGTCGCAGTCAGTGAAGGCACGGTTGTCGGCGTCGCATTGCTGACCGGCGCCGGCAAGCTGGCGCTGTGCTATCTGCTGCCGGAAGCGCAGGGCAAGGGCGCCGGCAAGGCGTTGCTGAAGCGGATGGAGGAGCAGGCGTGCGACTGGGGCGTGAAGGCGCTGCAATTGCACAGCACCGCCACCGGCCAGCAGTTCTTCGCCCAGCGCGGCTACACCGACGCTGGCAAGGTGCGCTCGCCGTACGGTGTCGAGACGGTGTTGTTCTGGAAGCAACTGGACGAAGACGCCACCTGCCCGAATGCGCCCAAGCGCAAGCGTTTCTGCAACTGCAATACGGTTTAGTAGGCCACTTCCAGCGCCCATTCCTCGCGCGCTTCCCGCGCAGCTCCCACTTCCACACCGCCGGCGAACAGCTTCAGTTCGCCCGCCGCAAACCGCGTCCAGTGTTCGTTGGAGGTCAGCGGCTGCGTGGCGATCACAGCGATGCGGTCGTCCAGGTGGTTGTGGCGCCGGAAGTCGATGCTGAGGTCGCAATCGATGAGGTGGGCGACCGAGAACGGGTATTCGCGCACCACCACGTGCAGGTCGGTGCTGCAATGGGCGAACAGCAGGTCGCCGTTCGACAGGATGAAATTGAAGGTGCCGAAGCTGGCGATCTCGCCGGCCAGCGCTTCCAGCGCGGCAAACAGCTGGTGCCGCTGCGGCTGGCGCTCGAAGCGCAGCGCCAGGCCGGACAGCAGGTGGCAGAAGGCGCGCTCGCTGTCGGTGTCGCCCCACGGCGCGTACACGCTGGGATTCGGATCGAACAGCTTCAAGTCGCCATTGTGGGCGAACGACCAGGTCTGGCCCCACAGCTCGCGCGTGAACGGGTGGCTGTTTTCCAGCGATACGCGGCCCTGGGTGGCCTTGCGGATGTGCGCCACCACGCTGCGCGCCTTGATCGGGCTTTGCTTGAACTGCGCGGCCAGCGGCGAGTGGATCGACGGCAGGTAATCGGTGTACAGACGGCAGCCGGTGGGCGTGTGCAGGGCGATGCCCCAGCCGTCCTTGTGTTCGCCGGTACGGCCGCCGCGCTCGGAAAAGCCGGCAAAGGAGAAATCCACCGCAGCGGGTTTATGGCTGCTCATCGCGAGTAGTTGGCACATGAAGGTAACGGCTAAGTTAAACGACGACCTCACGATACCGGCCGCACTGCCGGGGCGGAAGGAATGTTTTGGCATATCCATAGGCGAAAGCATTCGTTCTGCTTTCCCGGGCGCGGGCATACGCTGTCGACATTCTCAGTACCCGTAGAGGAGTTCCATGTCGTTCCCCATCCTGCAAAAGTACCTGGCGCGTCTATCCGACGCCACCGGCGCTGCTTCCAGCATCTGGCTCGATCACGAGGGCAAGGCGCAAGGGCGGTTTTTCAATTGCACCATGAGCAGCGCGTTCCAGCCGATCCGCCAGCTGGACAGCCAGGCCGTGCAGGCGTACGAAGGGTTGGCGCGCAGCGTGTCGGCGCAGGATCTGGGCCTGTCGCTATGGAAGCTGCTCGACCACGCCGCCAGCGACGACGAGTCGATCGAGCTGGACCGGCTGTGCCGCATGCTGCATGCCATTAATTTCTTCCGCCAGGCCGGCGACTCGGCGGCGGACCTGTACCTGAACGTGCACGACCGGCTGTTGAGCGCGGTCAGCAGCAACCATGGCCATGCCTTTCGTCGCATTCTCGATGCGCTGGAGTTGCCGGTGGAGCGCGTGGTGCTGCAATTGCCGGCGGCGACGCCGCAGCAGGGCTGGCTGTTGAATTATGTATCGGACAACTACCGGCGCAACGGCTTCCGCTTTGCGGTCAATGTGAACAGTGCAAGGGATGGCCTGGCTGTGCTGGATCGGCTGCGGCCGGACGTGTTCAAGCTGGACGCGCGCGAATTGCAGGATCAGAAGGGATTAACGGAGTTGTTGCAACGCAGTGCCGCCGCCAGGGTGGCAGTGGTGTTCAAGCGGGTGGAAACGGAGCAGCACCTGACGGCCTTGCGCGAACTTGGCGCGGCCGCAGGTGTGTTGTTACTCGTGCAGGGCTACTTGCTGGATGAACCGCGCTCGGTGTTGCTGGGGGAACCGGCGCGGCGCGCTGCATGAACTGCATGCTGGATTAGTTCAGAACCCAGTTGTATTGCACTTGTGCCCAGACTGGCTCGGCGCCGCTGGTGGCTGGCTTGAATTTGCAAGCGGTGCTGGCGTGCAGCGAAGCGCGGTCCAGGGCAACGTGGCCGCTCGACGAAATCACTTTGGTGTCCTTGACATTGCCTTGGGCATCGACCAGCACGGCCAGTTTGACGTTGCCTTGCAGTTCGTCGTCTTGCCACGAATTGCGGTAGGCTGGCACGTCGCACTCGGCGTTGGCCAGGCGGGTTGGGGCAGCGGCGGTAGCGGCGCTGGCTTGGTTCGACAGGGTCGACAGGGAAATCAGGGCGAGGGCGGCGATAGAACGGATGATCATGGTAGGCTCCAGGTAATTAGTTCGATGGAAAAACACATCAGGTACGGCTGAACTATACTGCGGCGCACAATATATGAATACTTTATTGTTGGAATGCCTGCCATTAGTAGGTTGTATAACTCTGTAGTAAAATTTCTTCCCGATACGCAATATTTATATCACTCATGCAGCTGAATCATTTCTTAAGCGTAAGTTAGGAGCGTTTGTGTTTCCCTCGGCATAGGCTATAGTAACAATATTGCTTTTCACGGATAGACTATGGCATCGCGCAGAGCTTTCTTACAGCAGGGGTTCGGGCTGACCGCTGCGAGTTTTTTGTCTGTGCCGTTGATCGGTTGTGCTTCCAGCACGCCGGTGCGGCATAGCAGCACGACCTCCTCTTCGACCGCTTCCGCCAAGCCGGTCGTCAAACCTGCGGCGCCGATGCCGCGCGCCGCCGATCAGCCGGCGCCGTCCGGCATCGGCATGAGCGGCACGGAACCGCCTCCCGATATCTTCGACGCCCAGGCGCTGGACCTGGAGTTCTGGCTGCGTCCGCGCACCATCGAAGTGATACGCCCGGCCAGCAAGGAGCGCGCCAAGCTGCTCTACTGGAAGGACGGCGAGATCATCGAATCGGCCTACCAGGACTTGTGCCACCTGCTGCGCGACGTCAACGGCGGCAACGAGACCCGCACCATCGATCCCAAGCTGTTCGAAACGCTGTGGGGCACGCAGGCCTTCGTGCAGCGCTACGGCATCGATTCGCCGCTGGAGATCCTGTCGGGCTACCGCACGCCGGCCTCCAACGCCAAGCTGCGCGAAGCCGGCGTGCCGGCCGCGCGCCAGTCGCTGCACATGGTGGGCCGCGCCGCCGACATCCGTCTCGCCAACCTGAATTCCGAGGTGCTGGGCGGGCTGGTGAAGAGCTTCCGCCAGGGCGGCGTCGGCTTCTATTACCGCGCCGGTCCGCGCGGCGGATGGATCCACGCCGACACCGGCCTGCAACGCACCTGGAAGGGTTGACCCCGGATCGGCTACACTGGCGGTTTGGCAGTCAACAGGATTACTATGCAGGACAATAACGAGCCGCCACGCTTCCGCCCGGTGCCGTGGAGCGGGCTGGAAACGCCCGCCGACGTCGAGCTGTGGATCGAGGAGCACAACCAGGCTCTGCAACAGCACATCGGCAAGCACGAGACCGGCTACGGCGTCTGCTTCACGCTGGCCGAGGGCGGCGAGATCTATCTGCAGACCACGCAGGACGGCCACATCGTGCTCGACCTGACGGAAGAGGCGGAATGGATCGCGCCGCTGATCATGGCCGCCGCGCGCGTGCAGGAAGCGCCGCCGGGCCGCATGTGGGTGCTGCCGGATGATAAGCTGGTGCAGTTGATGATAGGCCTGAGTGGTTTGATCGCCAGTTCCATCCTGGTCGTGGGCCACAATTTTGGCCTGCGTCGTCGTATGGGCGCCTGGTAGGCGCCCGCCATTAAAGGAATTCCATGCTGAAACGTGAATTTATGCTGGCGCTGGCGGTGCTCAGCCTCGCACTCCCGGCCTCGGCGGCCGACCTGCTGGCCACCGTCAAGGCGCGCGGCACGCTCAAGGTGGCGCTCGAAGGCACTTACCCGCCGTTCAACTATAAAGAGAAGAACGGCGAACTTGCCGGCTACGACGTCGATGTCGCCAAGCTGCTGGGCAGCAGGCTGGGCCTGAAGGTGGAGTTCGTCAGCAGCGAGTGGGCCAGCATCCTGGCCGGGCTGGCCTCGAACAAATACGATGTGATCGTGTCGCAGGTCGGCATCAATCCGAAGCGCGAGCAGGCGTTCGATTTCTCCACGCCGTACATTTATTCGATGCCGCAACTGATCGTGCGCAACAACGAGACCGCCGTCTACAAATCGCTGGCCGACCTCAAGGGCAAGAAGCTCGGCGTCGGGCAGGGCAGCGTCTACGAGCAGCAGGCCAAGGCGGTGCCGGGCATCGAGATCCGCAGCTATGCGGCGGCGCCGGAGACCATGTCGGACTTGGCTTCCGGCCGCATCGACGCGGCGCTCAACGACAGCCTGATGTCGGCCTACCTGCTGAAGATCTCCAAGCTGCCGATCAAGGCCGGCGCCCAGGTCGGCGCGGTCGAGCGCATGGGCATTCCGTTCAAGAAGGGCAATCCTGAATTCAAGCAGGCGCTGAACAAGGCGCTGGCCGACGCCGCCGCCGACGGCAGCCTGAAAGCCATTTCGCTGAAGTGGTTCGGCACCGACGTCAGCAAGGCGCCGTAAGCGATGGAGTTGCTGGACCTGCTGCGCGAAGCCGCGCCCATCATGCTGCGCGGCGCCGGCTACACGGTGCTGTTCGCGCTGGCCGCTATGGTCGGCGGGCTGCTGATCGGCTTCCCGGTGGCGGTGCTGCGCATGCTGCCCTACCGGCTGCTGGCGTGGCCGGCCAATGTGTATGTCAGCCTGATGCGCGGCACGCCGCTGCTGGTGCAGATGTTCGTCATCTACTACGGCCTGCCCAGCATCGGCATCGAGTTCACGCCGGTGACGGCGGGCATCCTGGCGCTGAGTCTGAACTCGGGCGCCTTCCTGTCCGAAAGTCTGCGCGGCGCCATCGCCTCGATCAGCCTGGGCCAGTGGAACGCCAGCTACAGCCTGGGCCTGGGCTACTGGAGCACGCTGTACCACGTGGTGCTGCCGCAGGCGCTGCGGGTGGCGGTGCCGGCCATGAGCAATACGCTGATCAGCCTGATCAAGGACACCTCGCTGGTGTCGGTCATCACGCTGACCGAGCTGATGTTGTCGACCAAGGAAGTGATCGCCACCACCTTCCAGCCGCTGCCGCTGTACCTGGCCGCCGCCGCCATCTATTGGCTGCTCAGCCTGCTGTTCGAGGCGCTGCAACGGCGCGCGGAACAACGTTTGAACCGCGCGCACCGCTCCCGATAAGCGGTACGCTCGACATCCCCGTGCCGTGATGTTAGTCTAAAGACATCAACGAAGGGGGTGTATGGATAAGACTATGCACGCTGAGATGCCCGGCCTGCCGGCGTTTGCCGAACCGGCCGCGATGGCGACCTTTGCCACCGGGGCCGCCAGCCTGGCCGAGCCATCCTGGTTCAATGATATCTACCTGCTGGCGCCGGTCGGCTATTTTGTGCTGGCCTTCGACACCACCATCCTGCAGATGAACGTGGTGGGCGCCGACCTGCTGGGGCTGGCGCGGGCCAATCCGGAGCGGGCCACGCTGCGCCAGTTCGTGGCGCCGCGCTTCCTCGACGATTTCGACCATTTGCTGCGGCGCGCCGTCAACAGCACCGATCCCGAGCAGTGCGACCTGCAGCTGCTGCGCAGCCGCAACCAGCAGGGCTTCCCGGTGACGCTGCGCGCCAGCGCCGACAGCAGCGGCCAGGGCGTGCGCGTGGTGCTGGAGCCGGCCGAGGGCAAGCTGGCGGCGCTGGAGCGCAGCGAAGAGCGCTTCCGCCGCATCGTCCACAACGCCGAGGAGGGCATCTGGGAAATCGACGCCGCCGCCCGCACCAGCTTCGTCAACCCGAAGATGGCGCGCATGCTGGGCTACGCCATCGAGGAGATGCTGGACCAGCCGCTGATCGCCTTCATGGACGAGGAGGGCCGCGCCATCCTCGAACGCAATATCGCGCGCCGCCAGCGCGGCCTGGCCGAGCGCCATGAATTCAAGTTCCTGCGCAAGGACGGCGCCGACCTGTGGGCCACGCTGGTCACCAATCCGATCTTCGACGGCGACGGCGTGTACCGCGGCGCGCTGGCGCTGGTCAGCGACATCACCGACAGCCGCGCCTCGGCCGAACTGGTCTGGCAGCAAGCCAATTTCGACGCGCTGACGGCGCTGCCCAACCGCCATATGTTCCACGACCGCCTGAACCAGGAACTGAAGAAGGCGCAGCGCGAGGGCCAGCTGCTGGCGCTGCTGTTCATCGACCTGGACGGCTTCAAGGACGTCAACGACACGCTGGGCCACGCCCATGGCGACGGCCTGCTGGTGGAGGCGGCGCGCCGCATCGGCCTGTGCGTGCGCGGCGCCGACACGGTGGCGCGCCTGGGCGGTGACGAGTTCACCGTCATCCTGTCCGGGCTGGAGCAGGCGAGCTGTGTCGACCGCATCGCCCAGGGCATCGTGACGCAGCTGAGCCGGCCGTTTGCGCTGGGCGTGGCGCAGCCGTCGATTTCGGCCAGCATCGGCATCGCGCTGTATCCGGCCGACGCCGCCACGCCGGAAGCGCTGCTGCACGTGGCCGACCAGGCCATGTATGCGGCCAAGCAGGGCGGCCGCAACCGCTACAGCTATTTCACGCCGGACTTGCAGCTGGCGGCACAGGCGCGCCAGCAGGTGACGCTGGACCTGCGCTCGGCGCTGCCGCTGCAGCAGTTCGAGCTGCACTACCAGCCCATCGTCAATCTGCGCACCGGCAAGATCGAGCGCGCCGAAGCCTTGCTGCGCTGGCGCCACCCGCAGCGCGGCCTGCTGGCGCCGGCCGAGTTCCTGCCGTTTGCCGAATCCGGCGGCATGATGCTGCAGATCGGCGACTGGGTGTTCCGCCAGGCCGCACAGCAGGCTCGGCAGTGGCAGGACGAGCTCGGCAAAGGCTTCCAGGTCAGCATCAACCAGTCGGCGGCGCAGCTGCGCGGCGATACCGCGCTGTACGTCGAATGGCTGCGGCACACGGCCAGCCTGGGGCTGGCGCCGCGCAGCATCGTGCTGGAGATCACCGAGAACGTGCTGATGGACGGCGCCGCGCGCGCCGCCGAGCGCCTGCGCGACCTGCGCGAGATGGGCTTGCAGGTGGCGCTGGACAACTTCGGCACCGGCTACTCGTCGCTGTCGCACCTCAAGCATTTCGGCATCGACCTGCTCAAGCTGGACCACAGTTTCATTCAGTACCTGGCCAACGACAGCGGCGACCTGGCGATGTGCGAGGCGCTGATCGCCATGGCCCACCGGCTGGGGCTGCGGGTGGTGGCGGAGGGCGTGGAAACGGCGGCGCAAAGCGGCCTGCTGGCGATGGCCGGCTGCGATTATGCCCAGGGATATGTGTTTGCCGGCGCACTGCCGGCCGCGGAACTGACCGCGCTGGCGCAGCGCGGCCTGCCCTTACTTCATTGACGCAGACTCAGCAGCGAGAGCACGCGCTCGCGGCTGATGCCGGCCAGTGCCGACGTCAGCGACAGCAGCGACTTGTAGCCGGGCTGTTTGGTGGTGGTGACAAAGGCTTGCGCCACCTGGTCCATGCCGCTCTTGGTGGTGGCCGGGGCGGCGTTCTGCACGCGGGCGGCGACCTGGGCCAGCGCCTGGCGCACCGAGGAGATCGACTGTTCCACCTTCGACAGCGCCTGCAGCACCTGGGTCAGGGTGGCGCGGATCGCATCGCTGTCATTGGTCTGCCAGGTGTCCGGATCGACCTGCGGCGCTTCGGCTTCGGCCTTGACGCGGTTCAGCTGGCCGGAAGCGAAGCGGATGCCGCCGCCCTGTACGGCGATGGTGTCGCGCACCTGCGCCCACTGGGCTTCGCTGGTGGAAAACTCCAGCTGGCCGTCGTCGCTGATTTGCGCCCGCACGCCGGTCGGCGCCAGCGCTTCATTGAAACGCTGCGTGATCTGTTCGTCGCTCAGGCCCGGCTCCAGCACCACCGACCGCACGTTCTGGCCGCCGCCGACCGACATTGCCAGCACTTCGCGGGCGCCGCTGCGCAGGTTGCTGAAATTCATGCCGCGTACGGTGAAGGTGGTGGTGCTGCCCTTGGCGCTGAAGTTCAGCTGGGCGTCCAGCGTGCCGCCGGACGCGCTGCTGCGGCTGCGCCAGCTGTTGCTGAACTGGCGCACGCGCGCCTCCAGTGTGCCGTCGGTGCGCTGGCGGTTGGCCAGGCGTGCGCTGAGATCGGTTTTCAGGTTGCGTAATTGCGCGGCGCTCTGCTCCAGGAAGTCGAGCGCCTGCTGGGCGCTGGAGATATCGCCCTGCAGCGGCTGGTCCCAGTTGCTCAGGCCGCGACGCAGCGGCGCCGCCGAAGTGGGCGTCGGCGTGACCGGCGTGGCGGTGGCGGCGTTTTCGCCGTTCAGCCCGAGCGAGGTGCCGTCCACCGCTGCCGCGTTGCCGGCATTGGCGCCCGGAACGATGGGCTGGGGGATGGCGCTGGACGATATTTGCATACGCTAAAAGAGTAACGAAATTACAGAATGTTGAACAGCGACAGATTGCTGATCTTCGAATACGCCTTGTACGACGCTTGCAACGCCAGGTTGTAGCCGTTCATTTCAATCGTGGCCTCGCCCATGTCCAGCGAACCCAGGTCGAGGATCGCGGTCTGGTTCGACAGGCTGACGTTGGCATGGTTGCCGTCCAGCGTGTCCATGACGTTTTGCGCGCCGCCGAAACTGGCGATCTTGCCGGAGATTAGGGTCAGGGCGTTGGTGGCGCCATCCATATTGGCGGTCAGCGCGGCCTTCACCGCCGGGTCGCCCGCCGAGACGCCAGGTTGCGACAGCGCGGTGATGGTGTCGTCCATCTGATTCAGCAGATCGTCCAGGCCCTTGACGTCGACATTGATGGTCTGGTTGATGCCGTTGCCGACCACCGATTGCTGCTGGTCGGTATTCCCGGTGAAGGTGTACTTGGGCACGCCGGCCGGATCGTAGCTGATCGCCGGCGTGCCGGTGGCGGTGCCGGAGAACAGGTAGTTGCCTTCCTGGTCCTTCTGGTTGGCGCTGTACATCAGGCTGTCGCGCAGCGACGTCATGGTGGTGACCATGGCCTTCAGGTCGTCACCGGTGTTGCTGCCGTCGGACGCCCACACCAGCAGGTCGTGGCTCTGGGTGATGTCGTTGACCATGCTTTGCAGATAGGTCTCGTTGGACGACAGGCGGATCTTGATGGAGGAGATGTTGTCGCGGTACTGGCCGACAATCGCTTCCTCGCGCGCCAGGCGCGACAGGCGGACCGAGGTCACCGGGTCGTCGGACGGCACCTGGATTTTCTTCTGGCTGGCGATCTGCGCGGTCAGCGACGCGATGGCGCTCTGATTATCCTGCAGGGCGCGGTTCATGGTTGCCTGGAACTGGCTGGTGGCGATACGCATTCAGGCTCTCCTTAACCGAACATTTGCAACGTGGCGTCGAACAGGGTGTTGGCAACCGCAATCACCTTCATGTTCGCCTGGTACATATTCTGGAATTCCACCAGGTTGATGCCTTCCTCGTCGGAGTTCACCGCGCTGGTCGATTTCCAGTCGTCTTCCGACTGCGAGCGGATGGTGGTGGCGGTGGCCAGCTGGGCCTGGTTTTGCTGGCTGATGATGCCCAGCTCGCCGACGATCTGGGTGTCGGCGTCGCCCAGCTGCACGTCGCTGGTCACGCCGCTCAGCGAGGTCAGCTGGATGTTCTGGCCCTTGACAGCCACCAGGTTCTGCAGGTTGCCGCTGTCGCCCGGCTGGCCATTGCTGGAAAACGCCAGGTCGGACGTCTTGAAGCCGGTGGCGACTTGCAGCAGGCCGGTGGCGCTGGCCGGATTGTATTCGAGCAAGGCAATGCCTGGATCGCCCTGGTCGCCCGGGATGGCAGGATTGGCGTTGCCCTTGTAGCCAGCCATCAGCGCGGTATTGATCTTGTCCGCCATTTGCTCGGCGATCTGCTTGATCGACGCCTGCAGCGGGGCCAGGGTGTTCTGGCGGAAGTCGCCGAGGCCGCCGAGCTGGCCGCCGACCTTGCTGTCATCGAGCGTGAACTTGATGTTGGAATAGTTCAGCGTCAAGCTTGCCGGGGCGCTGCTGCCGGCATTCACGTAAGACAGGCTCGAGGCGGTGTCGTTGACCACCAGCGGCTCGCCGCTCTTCAGCGAGACGTTGACGCTGCCGTTCGGGTTGTACACGACTTCGACGCCGACCTGCTGCGCCACGCTGTCGATCAGCTGTTCGCGCTTGTCCATCAGCGCCGAGGTGTTGGTGCCGGCGCCGGTGGTCGACACGATCTGCTTGTTGAGCGCGGCGATGCCGGCCAGCGACTCGTTGAGCGACGGCAGGATCGAGGCCTGCTGCTGCTGGACCGAGATCGCCTGGTTGGCGGTCAGGTTGTAGATCGAATTGATCTGCTGCGACATCGAGTCGGCGGTGGTGATCACCTGCTGGCGCAGCGGCGTCGAGGTCGGGTCGACGCTGGCCGCGTTCAGGGCCTTGAAAAAATTGTCGATGCCGTAACTGATGCTGGACTTGTCGTCGCTCATCACCGTTTCCAGCGAGGTCAGGTAAGGCTGCACTTGCGAGCGCACGCCGACCGCCGAGTTGGCGCGCCACATCTGCTGCAACTGGTAGGAATCGCTGAAACGCAACAAAGAACCCACTTGTACACCGTTGCCGGCGGACAGCTGGCCCGGATCGGACGCGGTCGCCTGCAGCAGCACGCCCTGGCGCGTATAGCCCTTGGTTTGCTGGTTGGCGAGATTCTGGCTGACGGTGTTCAGTGCAGCCTGGGCGGCCAGGGCGCCCGACAGTGCGTTGTAAGTGATGGTCATGAAGCGGGTCTTTTCCTGGTGAAGTCCGAAGGTCCGGCGCAACGCTGCGCAATGCTGGCGGTCGCTGGTCCGATATCAATACTGGGCGACCGTTTATTGCTGCTGATTAAGTGGAACGCTTAAAATTTGCGAATCGGAAACTTTTTCCGCCGCCTGCGCCGGCACCGGCTGGGCCGCCTGCGCCGGCACCGGCTGGGCCGGCTGCTGCGGCAGCAGCTGGCGCAGGATGGCGTCGGCCACGCCGAAGGCGCGCTTGCCGGCCAGCTGGTCGGCCACCAGGTTGTCGGCCATGTCCAGCATGTCCTGGTTGATGCGGTCCTTGGACGGGCTGTCGTCGGCCGCCAGGGCGCGGGTGCCGTCGCGCATCTGGTGCAGCATGTGGCCGATGAAGAAGCTTTCAAACTTGACCGCCGCCTCGGTGGCCTTGGCGCGGTAGACCGGATCGACGGTGTCGCCTTCCTGCGCCGCGACCGGCGCCACGGCGGTGCTGCTCAGCTGGCCGGCGGTGCCGTTGGCCAGCAGGCGCGAGGGATCGAAGCTTTTGTTGGTGAAGTCCATGCCCATCCTTAAATGACAACCAGTTCGCCTTCGATGGCGCCGGCCTGGTCAAGCGCCTGCAGGATCGCCATGATATCGTCCGGCGTCGCGCCCAGGCTGTTGACCACGTCGATGATCGATTGCAGCTTGGCGCCGGCCGGCCATTTGAACATCTGCGCCGGCCCCTGGTCGGCCGTGACCTGCGACTGCGGCGACGACACGGTGCTGCCGCCGGCCAGCGCGTTCGGCTGGCTGACCTTGGTCGATTCGGAAATCACCACCTTCAGCGAGCCGTGGGTGACGGCGGCGGCGCGCACGCGCAGGCCTTCGGCGATCACCACGGTGCCGGTGCGCGAGTTGAACACTACTTTCGGCGCATCTTCGCCGACGTCGACGCTCATCGCTTCCAGCTTGGCCATGAAGGCCACGCGCTGGGTCGGATTGCCCGGCGCCACGACGTCGACGCTGGTGGCGTCGCTGGCGGTGGCGATGTCGCCGAAGCGCTTGTTGATCGAGTTGACGATGTTGATCGCGGTTTCAAAATGCGGATGGCGCAGCGACAGGCGCACCGTCGGCTTGCTGGCGAAATCGGTGCCGATCTCGCGCTCGATGTTGGCGCCGCTCGGAATGCGGCCCGAGGTCGGGGTGTTGACGGTGATCGAAGAGCCGGACTTGCCCTGGGCGCTGAAGCCGCCCACCACCACGTTGCCTTGCGCCAGCGCATAGGTTTCGCCGTCGGCCGCGCGCAGCGGGGTCAGCAGCAGGGCGCCGCCGCGCAGGCTCTTGGCGTCGCCCATCGAGGACACCACCACGTCGATGCTCTGGCCCTTGCGGTAGCCGGGCGGGAACACCGCCGACACCATCACGGTGGCGACGTTTTTCGACTTGGCGTCGGTGCCGTCCGGCACCTTGACGCCGAACTGCTTGAGCATATTGATCACGGACTGGCTGGAGAACTTGACCTGGGTCGAGTCGCCGCTGCCGTTCAGGCCGACCACCAGGCCGTAGCCGACCAGCGGATTGTCACGCACGCCCTCGATGGCGACCAGGTTGCGCAGCGCTTGCGCGGCCTGGGCCGGCAGGGTGGCGCCCAGGGCCAGGCTCAGGGCCAGCGGCAGCGCGATAAGCTTGCGGAAATTCATGGGATCACCCGTCTTTCAAGTAAAACTCAGAACGGCATCAAAGGGCCGTTGAAGAAGCGCGACAGCCAACCCGGCTGCTGGGTTTCGGCCAGCGTGCCTTGCGCCGAATAGGCGATGCGGGCATTGGCGATGCGTTGCGACGACACCTGGTTGTCGGCGTCGATATCGGCGGCGCGCAGGTAGCCGCGCAGGCGCACGAATTCCTCGCCGTTGTTCAGGGTCAGGGTTTTTTCGCCGGAAATGCGCAGCAGGCCGTTCGGCAGCACTTCCTGCACGATCACGGTGATGGCGCCGGTCAGGGCGTTCTGCTGGGTGCTGGTGGCGTCGCCGGCAAAGGTGTTGGAGGCGCCCAGGCCGACCGCGGCCTTGCCGAAGGTCTTGCCCAACAAATTCGGGGCGTTGATGTTGTCGGCCGACTGCTTGGAATAGCTGGTGCCGGCCTTCTTGCTGGCCTGGGTGGTTTCCAGCAGGTTGACGGTGACCACGTCGCCGATGCGGAAGGCGCGGCTGTCCGAGGTCAGCGATAGGCCGACGTCGGTGCTGAACACGCCGCCCGAGACGCCGCGCGGGCCGGTGTTGCGCGCCACCGGCGGCGGTTCGTCGGCCGGGCCGGGACGCACCGCGGGCGGCTGCAGCTGGGCGCAACCGGCCAGGGCCAGGGCGGCCAGCAACAGGAAGGACGGTGCGCGCAGTGCGGGTTTCATCAGCGTGCCGCCGCCGACAGGTACTGCAGCATGTTGTCGGCTGCCGACAGTACCTTGGTGTTCATCTCGTAGGTGCGCTGGGCGGCGATCATGTCGACCATCTCCTCGACCACCTGGACGTTCGAGCCTTCCAGCGTGCCCTGCTTGATCTTGCCCCACTGGGCGGTGCCCGGCTGGCCTTCGGTCGGCGTGCCCGACGACGGCGTTTCGGCAAACAGGTTCTCACCCAGGGCCAGCAGGCCGGTCGGGTTGATGAACGAGGTAAGCGTCAGCTGGCCCAGCACCTGCGGCGTGACGTTGTCGGCGATCTTGGCCGACACGGTGCCGTCTTCGGCGATGGTGATGGCGGTGGCGTTGGCCGGCACGGTGATCTGCGGGATCAGCGGCAGGCCGCCGGCGTTGACCAGGATGCCGTTGGCGTCGACCTGCAGCTGGCCGGCGCGGGTGTAGGCGGTTTCGCCGTTCGGCTGGCGCACCGACAGGAAGCCGTTGCCCATCACCGAGATGTCGAGGTCGCGACTGGTGGTTTGCAGGATGCCCTGGGTGAACACCTTCTGGGTGCCGACCAGATGCACGCCGTTACCCAGCTGCACGCCGGACGGCGCCAGCGTGTTGTTGTCGGCGCGCTGCGCGCCCGGCTGCGCTTCGACCGAGTAGAACAGGTCTTCGAACACGGCGCGGTCGCGCTTGAAGCCGACCGTGTTGGCATTGGCCAGATTGTTGGCGATGGTCTGCAGCTTCAGGTCTTGCGCCTGGACGCCGGTTTTGCTGATCCACATTGCTGGATTCATGATTTCTCCCTGGTGGTATGTGGTGGTCCGGCTTAGCTGCCGCTGATCAGGCGGTTGCCCGACTGGGTCATGGAATCGGTGGCGGTAAACAATTTCATCTGGACTTCAAACGTGCGGTTCAGGCTCATGGTGGCGACCATTTCCTCGACCGCCGAGACGTTGCTGCCTTCCAGGTGGCCGGAACGCACCACCACGGTTGGATCGGTGGCCAGCGGCGCGCCGTCGCGCGCGACCAGCAGGCCGGCCTCGTTCTTGGTCAGTTCCGAGCCTTCGGCCTTGACCATGCGCAGCTTGTCGATGGTCTGCATGATGGTGGTGCCGGGCGCCTGGATCGAGATGGTGCCGTCGTTGCCGATGTCGATGCGGGTGTACTCCGGCAGCGTGATCGGGCCGCCTTCGCCCAGCACCACGTTGCCGTTGATGCGCAGCGTGCCGTTTTCATCGAGCACCATGTTGCCGGCGCGGGTGTAGGCTTCGCCGCCGGCGGCGGTTTGCACGGTCAGGAAGCCGGCGCCGGCCACGGCCACATCGAGCTCGCGCCCGGTGCTTTTCATGGCGCCCGGCTTGGTCGACACGCTGTTGGCCTGCAGCTGCGACATGTGGCGGTCGTCGTAGCCGTAGCCGTTGACGGCTTGCGCCGCCGACAGTTCCATATTGGCGCGGAAGCCGCCGGTGTCGATGTTGGCCAGGTTGTTGGCGTGCACCTGTTGCCCGCGCAGGGCCCGTTCGGCCCCGCTCATGGCGGTGTAGATCAGCGCGTCCATTCTTTGTCCTTGCCCTTAGTCCTTAGATCGCCTGCATCAGCGATTGCAGCATGGTGCTCTCGGTCTGGATGACTTTCGAGTTGGCCTGGTAGTTACGCTGCGAGGTCATCAGGCCGACCAGCTCCGAGGTGATGTCGACGTTGGACTGCTCCAGCGTGGCCACGTTGATCTGGCCGTTGACGCCGACGCCGACCAGGTCGGTGTTGGCGTTGCCGGAGGCGGCCGAGGCTTCCCAACTGGTGTCGCTGACCTGGGTCAGGCCGCCTTCATTTGCGAACGAGGCCAGCACGACCTTGCCCACGGTCTGAGTCTGGCCGTTGGTGTACTTGGCGATCACCGAACCGTCGCTGCCCAGCGACACGCCGGAGAAGCTGCCGGCCGAATAGCCGTCGTCCGGGGTGTTGGAGGCAACCGAGGTTTCGCCGGAGAAGAAGGTGGTGCCGGTGTAGTTGACCACCACCGTGGCGTTCATGTTGGCGCCGTTGGTGAATTTCGGCCACAAGGTCGCGTCGGTGGTGTCGGGGAGCAGTGCAGCCATGTCCAGTGTGTTGACCGTCTTGTCAGAATCGGTGTCGGGGTTCAGCTGGCCGTTGGTGGTGTTGAAGGTCAGGTCTTTCTCGGCGCCATCAAGGCCATTGCCGTCCAGCGCATAGCTGACGCGGACGGTGGCGACGCCGCCGGTCGAGCCGGTCATGGTGAAATACTGGGTCAGCACGTGCTGGGTGCCGAGGCTGTCGTACAGATTGGTGGTCTTGAAGGTGTTGTAGGTGGTTGCGTCCGGCGGCGAGCTGGGCGTGACCGTACCCATCGCCGGCGGCGTCTTGACGGCCCAGTCGGCCGACAGGTTGCCGACGTAGGTGGCGCTCTTGGTGATCTGCGCCGGAATCGCGCCCACCGGAATCTTCAGATCGCCCTCGGCGCCTGGCTCGGTGGCTGGCGGCGTGATGGTCTTGCCCTGTACGCGGCGGCCGGAGGCGTCCACCAGGTAGCCGTCCAGCGAGGTGTCGAAGATGCCGACGCGGGTGTATTGCAGCGAATTGTCGGCAGCGCGGGTGACGAAGAAGCCGCGGCCGCTGATCGAGGCGTCCAGCGCGCGGCCGGTGTTCAGGATGCCGCCCGACAGGCCGATGTTCTGCGTCGTCGAACCGACCGTCACGCCGTTCAGCTGGCTACCCGCCACCAGCGTGGCGAAGTTGGCGCGGTTGGCCTTGTAGCCATAGGTGCCGGCGTTGGCGATGTTGTGGCTGGTGACGTCCAGCGATTCGTTGATGGCCTGGATGCCAGACAATGCGATATCGAAACTCATGATGGATTTTCCTTAGAGAGTAGACTGGGTGGCGGATGCAGAGGCGGTCGCTGGACCGTTGAAACCGGTGATGGCGGTGGTGCTGGTCTCGCCGATGTTGGCGACGTTCAGCACCACGCTGCCGGTGGCGCCCAGGCGCACGCTGTTCAGACGGCCCTGGATGTCGATGGTCGGATTGCTGGAGGTGCTGGTAACCACCTTCATCGTGTACGTGCCTTCCGCCAGACCCAGCTTGGCCGGATCGATGGTGAAGGCCACCGTGCCCGGCGCCTGCACGCCGAGGTTGATCGTGTGTTCGACGCCGTCGCTGCCGGTCAGCACCACGCTGGTGGCGCTGCTGGAGGCGTCCAGCGTGGTCTGGCCGCTGACCTTGGTGGTGCCGTCCAGCTGGACGGTGGTGGTCTCGGCCATCACGTTGGAGCCGACCTGCGCGCCCAGCGACAGCACCTGCATGCTCTGCAGGATGCTGGAGTTGGCGCTGGTCAGGTTCGACAGGTTCTGCAGCGTTTCGGTCTGCGACAGCTGGGTCAGCTGCTGGACGAACTGGGCCGGATCGGTCGGCGACAGCGGGTCCTGGTTCTGGATCTGCGCCACCAGCAATTTGGTGAACATGTCCGACGCCTGGCTGGCGCTGTTGCCGGTGATGCTGGTGCCGGACGAGGCCGAGTTGCTGGTACTGCTGTTGTTGAGGAGACTGACAGTCATGGCTTAGCCTTCACCGAGTTTAAGGAGGGATTGCTGCATCGTGCGGATGCGGCCGAGAACTTCAACATTGGTCTCGAAGGCGCGCGAGGCCGACATCATGTCGGTCATCTCGGCCACCTGGTTGACGTTGGGGTAGAACACCATGCCGTCGGCATTCGCCATCGGGTTGCCCGGCTCGTAGACCTGGCGTAGCGGCTCGGCCGACTCGACCACGTCGAGCACCTGCACCTTGCCGCCGGCGCTGGCCATGCCGTCCGGGCTGTCGCCCATGACGGCGGCAAACACCGGCTTGCGCGCGCGGTAGGTGTCGGCTTCGGTGCCGGCCACCGAATCGGCATTGGCCAGGTTACTGGCGATGGTGTTGAGACGCACGGACTGGGCCGCCATGGCCGATCCGGCAATCTCCGAAATAGTCTTGAACGACATGCGCTGCTCCTGGGTTGCTGCGGGCTTACTGGCCAGCAATGGCCTTGGCCAGCCCCTTGAACTTCATGTTGGCGAAGGTCAGGCTGGTCTGGAAATCGGTGGCGTTCTGCGAGAAGGCGGCTTGCTCGACGCCGATCTCGACGGTGTTGCCGTCACGGGTAGGGTGGTAGGGCACGCGGTACATCAGCGCGCTGTCGCCGCCGTCGCCGATGTCGCCGTTGCCCTCGGCCTGGACGTTGGCCAGGGTGGCGGCAAAGTCCATGTCCTGGGCCTGGAAACCGGGCGTGTTTTCGTTGGCGATATTGGCGGCCAGGATGCGCGTACGGTCGGCGCGCAAGGCCAGCGCGTCGGCGTGGACGCCCGCTGCATCTTTGAAGTTAATGCCCATCTTCTTCCCCTGTGGTGACATGGCGGTAAAACGCGTCGGCATGAGTGACAACCGCTACGTCCCATGTAGAATGGCGGCCGAGCCCCGCTGGGGCGACCGCTTCCGGCATCATAGTAGAGGTATTGCTCATGTTCAACAAATCTATTGTAACTGTTTCGGCCGGGATGTTGCTGGTTTGCATTCCATTTTCTTCAGCAATTTCTGCCGGCGCGCCGGTGGCGGCGGAACAGGTGCCGGCGCTGGTCGAACGGGCGGCGCAGCAGCATGTGGAACGCTGGGCTGCGGCGACCGGCCTGAGCGAGCCGCAATTCACGGTCACGGTGGTGCCGGGCACGCGCGCGCTGTCGGCCTGCAACCAAGGCGTGACGGTGCAGGCGGCCGACACGCGGCTGCCGAGCCGGATGCGCTTCATCGCTGTCTGCGCCGGCGCCGGCGGCTGGCGGTACGAGTTCATCGTGCGCGCCCAGGTCTCGGCGCGGATTGCCGTGATGGCAAATGACTTGCCAGCAGGAAAAGTGCTGGCAGATGAAGATGTGTTGCTGGAGCGCCACGATATCGCGGCCATCGCCGACGCCGTCGCCGATCCGCAGGACGCGGTCGGCATGAGCGCCAAGCGCGCGCTGCGCGCCGGCGAGGTGGTGCGCAAGACGCTGCTGGCGGCGCCGACCCTGATCAAGCGCGGCGAGCCGGTGCGCATCGTCGCGCGCCGCGACGAAATCGAGGTCAGCATGGGCGGCGAGGCGATGGACGCCGGCGCGCGCGGCGACACGGTGCGCGTGCGCAACGCCAACGGCACGGTGATCCGCGCCCGGGTGACCGGCGCAGGTACGGTGGAACCTGTCGCAGCGCCGGTCACGGCTAATTCTCCGTCGGAGTAGGGCTGAGGCGCCCGCCGCGCTGCAATTGCGCGGCTACCTTGCTCAGCTTGTCTGCATAATTCGGATCGGTGGCATAGCCGGCCTTGGCCAGGCCGCTGGCGAAGGCGCGGGCATCGCTGCCGGTGTTGAGGGCGGACGCGTAGCGCGGGTTGCTGGTCAGCAGCTGGGCGTAGTCGCGGAAGGCGCTGGCGGTGTCGGGATAGCTGCGGAAGCGCTCGGTCTTCTTGAGCAGCGCGCCATGTTCGAATTCGGTGGTGCTGGCGACAGCGACCTCGCCCTGCCAGCCGGCGCCGGCCTTGACGCCGAACAGGTTGTTGGCGCTGGCGGCGCCGTTCTTCAGCGGCTGCTGGCCCCAGCCCGATTCCAGCGCCGCGTGGGCCGCCACCAGTTCCGGCGACACACCCAGCTTGTCGGCGGTTTCCTGCGCCCACGGCTGGATCGCGGCCAGGAATTGCTGCTGGGTGTCGCTGTCGACGCCGCCGCTATCGTCGGCGATGGCGCCGGTGGCGCGGTTGCGCAGCGCCATCGCCTGCAGGCTCATCGCCTGCGAGGAAGGCGCGGCATCGCTGTGGAAGCCGCCGTCGCCCTTGGCGATGTAGGCGGCCACGTCGTTCTGGACTTGCGCGAAGGCGCTGTTGAAGGCGCCGGCAGGCGCAAAACCGCCCATGGCCGCGGTGGGGCGGCTGGCGGTCATGTTCGATACGGTGGCGGCAGTGGGTGCGGTGGCTTGCATCGCAGTGCTCATCCCACTAAGCTGGCGCATAGATCTGCTCCTCGCCATGCAGCACGCGCTGCATGATGGTGTATTGCTCGGCCAGCAAGTCGCCGTTGCGCTTGCTGAGTCGCTTGCACTCGATCACCGCCTGTTCCAGCGATGCCCAGTCAGCTTCCATTTTCTCCCGCGCCGTACTTTTCAGCAAGGCAAAAGCTTGCGCCATATTGCCAGTTTCACCAACTAAACGTTGTACCAGCGCCACGCGCTCGGCGCGCCGTTGCTGCATGGCGTCAACTTGCGTCTCGATAGCCTCGGCGGCGGCGGCCAGTTCGCTGGCCTTGTGGCGCAGCGCGGCGCGGAACTGGTCGCGCAGCAGCACTTGCAGCTCGGCGTAGGCTTGCAGGTCGGCGCCGATGCCGGCCAGCAGCGCGCGCATGGCGTCCTGGCGCGGCATGGCGGCGATGGCGCCGGGATTGCTGACATGACTCACGGTTCGCTCCCGTGGAAACGCTGGATCAGGCCGGCCAGCTTGGCCGGGTCGAACGGCAGCTCGCCCTTGGCCAGCGCGTCGCGCAGCATGTCGATCTTTTCCTGGTCGATTTCCGGCATGTCGCGCATGGCGGCCAGCGCCGGTTGCATCACGGACGATTGCAGCGGCGCCTGGGCCGGCGCCGGGGCGATGGCGTCGGCGGCGTCCACCGGGGCGCTGTCGGCCACGCGCTGGACGGCCAGGCCGTCCGGGGTCGATGTCGGGATTCTCATGCGGCTGCCTCTTGTTGGCTTGGTTTCCATACGTCTGTCTTATTTGTTGCGGCGCGGATCACGCAGCGGCGTGTCGCCCTGGCCGCTGAGCTGGCTGCGCAGCTTCTGCAGCAAGGTCGCGTCCGGCAGGGCGGTGTCGACGTCGTGGATCAGGGCGGCGCTGTTTTCCGGCACACCGAACATGGCGGCGATGGTCTTGGCCTGGGCGGTGGTCAGAATCAGCAGTTCGATGCGGCGGTTGACGCCGGCGTCGGCGCGCTTGGTGTCGAGCGGCGCGCGGTCGGCCATGCCCACCACCTGCAGCACCGATTCCGGATTCATGGTGCCGGCCAGCAGCTGGGCGCGCGCCGACATGGCGCGGTTGGCCGACAGCGTCCAGTTGGAGAAGGCGGCGTAGCTGGTGTCGGCGTACTGCAGCGAATCGGTGTGGCCGACGATCAGCATCTGGTTTTCCATCTCGCGGAACAGCGGCCCCATCTTGCGCAGCAGGGCGCGGAACTTGTCGGTCGGCACGGCGCTGCCGCGCACGAACATGCCCTGACGGTCGGTGTCGTGCATCATCACGCGCAGGCCGTAGGGCGTGATCACCGCCTCCAGGTTGGAGGTCAGGCCGTAGTCGGCGCTCATCTTGGTCAGCGCCTTGGATAGCGCGGCCAGGTCTTCCGGACTGTCGTAGCGGACCTTGGACGACGGCTCGGTCGGGGTGTCGGTCTGCTCGGACTGGGCCTTCTGCTTGCCCTCGGTTTCGCTGCTGCCGGTGTGCGGCATCGGGAAACGGTCGATCAGGCTGCCGCGCGGGCCGCCGACCTGCTCCGGCATGACGCCCTTGCCCTGGTCGGTCTTGGCGCCGTCGGCCTCGGTCAGGATCTGCTCCAGCGACTCGGTGTTGCGCGCCGCCATCAGCCACAGCACCAGGAACAAGCACATCAGCGCGAGACAGAAGTCGGCGAACGCTACCTTCCAGGCGCCGCCGTGGTCGTCGTGCTTGTGCTTGCCGCCACCGCGCTTGACGATGGTCTGGTCATGCGCTTTGTCATGCGGCTTTAGCACCACGTCCTCCGCGACCAGAGTTATCCGAAGCACCGCTGTCGTTGCCCTCCAGATCGTTGATCCAGCGTTCCAGCTGGGCGAAGCTCGGCTTGATGTTCAGCTGCACCAGGCGGCGGCCGGCGTCGATTGCCAGCAGCGGCGGTTTGCCGGCCACGTGGGTCACCAGCACCACCTTGACGGTTTCCTTGTTGGCCGCCTCGGAATTGACCAGCTGCTTCATCATGTTGCACAGCGGGTCGATCAGGCCGTAGCAGAAGAAAATACCGATGAAGGTGCCGACCATGGCCGCGCCCACGTGCTCGGCGATCTCGCCCGAGGTCGCGCCTTCGCTGACGGTGTTCATGGTGATCACGATACCCAGCACGGCGGCCAGAATACCGAAGCCCGGCATCGCCTCGCCGATCTTGCCGAGCGACTTGGCCGGCTGTTCCAGCTCGGTGTGGATGGCTTCCAGTTCCTGCTCCAGCACGCCTTCGAGCTCGTGCGCGTTGATCTTGCCCATCGCCATCAGGCGGAAGTTGTCGACGATAAAGGCCAGCAGTTTCGGCTCGTCCAGCACGCGCGGATAGCGCTGGAACAGCGGGCTGTCCTTCGGCGCCTCGACGTGGGCGTCGAGCGCCTTCAGGCCGCCGGCCGCCAGTTGCAGCAGTTCGTACATCAGCAGCAGCAGCTGACGCTGGAATTCCGAGTCGTATTTTTTCTTGGTGATGATCTTCTTGATCTGCGTGCCCAGTTCCTTGAGCACGTGACCAGGGTTGCCGATCACCAGCGCGCCCATGCCGGAACCGGCAATCACGATCAGCTCGATCGGCTGCCAGATCTGGTGGAAGGCGCCGCCCATCATGAAGAAGCCGCCGAAGACGCTGCCTAAAACTATGAGTATGCCGACTATTTGCTGCATGATGATTCGCCTTTCCGCGTCATTTTTCTAATCCCTGAATGCGCCGCGCCGCTGCCTAGGCGCTTTGCAGTACTGCCTTCATCTTGTTCAGCGCCGCCTTGTTGAGCTGACAGACGCGGGCGTCGGTCAGGTCCAGCACGGCGGCGATTTCCTTGTAGCTCAGCTCGAACTCGTAATACATCTGCACCACCCGCTGTTCGCGCTCGTCGAGGCCGCGCAGCGCCTGTTCCAGGCTGCGCCGCACCACCAGCTGGTCTTCCGGGCTGGG
This sequence comes from Duganella aquatilis, assembly GCF_009674565.1. GTDB lineage: Bacteria > Pseudomonadota > Gammaproteobacteria > Burkholderiales > Burkholderiaceae_D > Rugamonas > Rugamonas aquatilis. The sequence goes on along the minus strand of NZ_WKJL01000013.1, from coordinate 1,703 downwards.
CGCGGTGTCGTGGCTCATGCTCTCCTGCAGGATCTCGTCGAAGCTGGCGATCAGCTCGGCGTTCTCGTCCAGCAGGTAGGCCTGGTAGGCTTCCGGCGTCAGCGCCAGGCCGCTCATGATTTCCTGCTCGCTGGGTTCATGGCCCAGCTTGCGGGTGAGGGCGCGCACGGCGTCGCGCAGCTTGTGGCTTTGCTGGCGCACCGCGCGCGGCCGCCAGTCCTGGCGCCGCAGCTCGTCGAGGATGGCGCCGCGGATGCGCAGGCTGGCGTAGCTGCCGAAGGCGGCGTCCGGCTCGCCGTAGCGACGCAACGCTTCCAGCAGGCCCATCAGGCCGATCTGTTCCATGTCGTCGCGGTCGATGGCGCCGGCGATCTGCGAATTGAGCTGTCGGACGATGCGCTTGACCAGCGGCGCATACGCCAGCAGATGCTTCTGCTCGTCGGCCACGCTGTGCGTGAACGGCGTGGCGCCGTTCACGCCGTAACCTTCGGCATAAGTATCTGCAAATTCCTCTACGTATCCCATGCCCGCTCCACTCGTGTTCATGCTCTGCGGCTTACTCGATGATGAGCTTGCCAATCATGACTTCGTCAAACGGTTTCTCGCGGCCTTCTTCCTCGAACTGGTGGTCGAAGGCCTTGTTCAGTTCCGCGGCGAACTGGTCGATCGTCATCACGCGCGCGCTGGCCATCGGCAGGCCGGACAAGGTTTTCACGGCAACGCTGCGCAGCATCGGCAGGTTTTCCTTGGTTTCCTTTTCACGCTTGGCGTCGGTGCTGACCACCAGGTCGGCCGACAGATAATGCGTGACGCTTTCGTCCGGCTGGTGCTTGAGCATCACCACCACCTTGTCGACCGTCAGGTACTTGGGCGGTTCGCCCGGTTTCTTTTCCTTTTTCTCTTCCTTCTTGGCCGGCTTTTTCTTCGGGTCCTTGCTGTCGGCCGCTGCTTCGTCACCGCCTTTCGACATATACCAGACTGCTCCGCCGGCCACTGCGGCGCCCACAACGACGGCCAGTACCACGGCGATGATGACTTTCATATTCTTCATTGTGCAGATTACTCCCCGGTCATGGCAAAGGTGGCGGTGCTGTCATCTTCGGACAGGGCGCGGCCCGGCGAGCGGCCATCGTTCTGGTCGCGCTGCTGACCGTTACGGCCGCCCTGGTCGGCCTGCGCCTGGGCGCGCGACGACGACACGGTGACGGCGACGTCGGTGAACTGCTTGGTCGACAGGTCCTGGCGCACGCTGTCGCCGATGGTGTTGAGCTGACGTACCACTTCGCTGTTGCTGGCCGACAGGTTGACCTGCAGCGCGCCGGCGCTGTGGCGGATCGAGATCTCGATGCTGCCCATGTTGGGCGGTTCCAGGCGGATGACGGCCTGGTCGCTGTTGCGCTGCAGCTGCAGTTGCAGGCGGTCGCCCAGCGCTTCGCGCAGCGGCTGCTGCCATTGCTCCGGCGAACCGGCCAGCTTGACGGTGGCGCTGGCCTGGCCGACGGCCGGCGCCGCGCTCTGGCTGACGTTGATGCTGTTGACCGAGGTGGCGGCGGCGTTCAGGGTGTTCTTGCCGTCGTCGGCCGAGGCGGCGTTGACGCTGGCGGCCAGCGGCGCGGCAGCGGCGCTGCTGCGCGTGCTGGCGTCGGCGGCCTGCGGCGCCACGCGGGCGAGGTTGGCATAGGCTTCCGGCAGCGCGGCGCTGG
>NZ_WKJL01000012.1 GCF_009674565.1 Duganella aquatilis | reverse complement strand
GCCGCCGCCAGCGCCATCGCCGCGCCGAGGATGGCGCCCAGCAGCAGGATCTGGCGCTCCAGCGCGCGGGCGCCGGACAGCGCCTGTTCCTCCGGCTGGCGCGCCAGGATGGCCCAGCTCAGCGTGGCCGGATCGTCGGGATGGCCGCTGCGGGCGTAGCCGGTCAGGTAGCTGCGGCCGTCGGCCCAGCTTTCCTTGAGCGCGCCGGAGGCGCCGCCGCGCGCCAGCGCCAGGCTGTCGCTGCTGATCTTTTGTTCTTCGCTGCCGTTCGGGCCCAGCATGACGGTGCCGTCGCCGCGCACCACGAAGATCTCGGCCGCATACTGCTGTTCGGCCGGCGCCAGGATGGTGCGCGCCATGCGCCGCATCCAGCCCCAGCTCATGTGCACGCACAGCACGCCCTGTTCCTTGCCGTCGGCGTCCAGCACCGGCCCGGCGGCGTCGACAAAGCGCCACGGCTCGGCGCCGGACGGCAGTTTCTTGCCCAGCGGCGCGACCGGATGGAAGTCGCCTGCGTACAGCTTGTCCTTGCCGCCCTTGAACCAGTCATAGCTGCTGACGCTGGTGCCTTCGAGCAGGCCCTGGGTGGCGGCGTACACGGCGCCGTCCGGCTTGGCCAGGCCGATCCAGGCATAGTCGGGGAAGGTTTTTTGCAGGCTTTCCAGCGCCTGGCGCACCTCGGCCGGCGAGCGCGCCGCGCGCACCTGGGGCAGCGCCGTCAGCAGCTGGACGTTGCCGGTGGCCTGGCGCACCGCGCCGTCCAGCGCGTCGCGCATCTGCCAGGACAGCTGCTGCAGGCGCTGCTGCGCCTCCTGGCGGGCGTAATCGATGGCGAAATGGTCCACCAGGATCAGCAGGCACAGCACCGTCAACAGCACCGTGGCGCTGACGCCGGCGGTCACCAGCGTGGTGAGCCGGGGACGGGCAGGGGAGGACGCTGGAGGAATAATCTGCACGATCGTACTAAATGATAACGAAAAGAAATTAACTGATTGTAGCATCGCAACCCCGCACTTGGATGGTGCACGCGGAATTTCATCGGTTTAAGTCACGCTTAAAAAAATAGTAACCATGCCGCACTGCACAAGAATGTTGCTTGACTTAATTAGAATGATCGTTCATTCTATAGGTTGTGCTTAATATTTATACAGAAAGCTCATCACATGGAAGCCTTTTTCTGCAAAAAAACGATGCTGCGCACCGCTGGTGCCGTAGCCGTAGTCTCCGCGCTGGCCGTCATGGCCGGCTGCTCCAAGTCCGCGTCCGAAGCACCTCACCAGCAGCAGGTGGCGGAAGTGGGCGTTTTCAAGGTGGCGCAAGCGCCGCTGCAAATCACCACCGAACTGCCGGGCCGCACCGCCGCTTATCAAGTGGCTGAAGTGCGCCCGCAGGTCAGTGGCCTGATTCAGAAACGCCTGTTTGTCGAGGGCGCCGACGTCAAGGCCGGCATGCCGCTGTACCAGATCGACCCGGCCACCTACCAGGCGTCGTACAACTCGGCCAAGGCCGCGCTGTCCAAGGCCTTGGCCAATCTGCTGACCGCCGCGCCGAAAGTGCAGCGCTACAAGGAGCTGGTCGCCATCGAAGGCGTCAGCAAGCAGGATTACGACGACGCCGTCGCCGCCCACGAGCAGGCCAAGGCCGACGTGGAATCGGCCGCCGCCGCGCTGGAACAGGCCAAGATCAATGTCGGCTACACCCACGTCGATGCGCCGATCAGCGGCCGCATCGGCCGTTCGACCGTGACCCCGGGCGCGCTGGTGACCGCCAGCCAGACCAATGCGCTGACCACCGTGCAGCAGCTGGACCCGATCTACGTCGACGTCACACAGACCAGCGAAGACATGCTGCGCCTGAAGCGCGAAGTGGAAAGCGGCGGCCTGAAAAAAGACGGCAGCCAGGCCAAGGTCACGCTGGTGCTGTCGGACGGCACCAAGTACGCCATCGCCGGCAAGCTGCAGTTCTCCGACGTGACGGTCGATCCGGGCACCGGCAACGTCACGCTGCGCGCGCTGTTCCCGAATCCCAAGCATGATCTGCTGCCTGGCATGTTCGTGCGCGCCGTGATCGAATCCGGCGTCGACGAACACGCCATCGCCGTGCCGCAGCAGGGCGTGACCCGCAACGCCAAGGGCGAAGCGACCGCGCTGGTGCTGAACAAGGAAGGCAAGGTCGAACAGCGCACGCTGGTCACCGGCGCCACGCTGGGCGACAAGTGGCTGGTCAAATCGGGCCTGAACGACGGCGACCTGCTGATCGTCGAAGGCCTGCAAAAAGTCAAACCGGGCGCGCCGGCCAACGCCGCCAAGCCGGTTGCCGCGCCTTCCGCCGTTGCCGTCGGCGGTGCTGTCCCAGCCAACGCCAAGAGCGCGCAATAAGGAGTTAGCACATGTCCCGTTTCTTTATTGATCGCCCGATTTTTGCGTGGGTGGTCGCGATCGTGATTATGCTGGGCGGCATAATCTCGATTCTCGGCCTGCCGATCGCGCAATATCCAAGCATTGCCCCGCCGTCGATTTCGATCAGCGGTTCCTATCCAGGCGCGTCGGCCAAGACGGTGCAGGATGCCGTGACCCAGATCATCGAGCAAAAGATGAAGGGTATCGACGGCCTGCGCTACATGTCGTCGTCGTCCGACTCGACCGGTGGCGTCAGCATCACGCTGACCTTCCGCAGCGGCACCAATCCTGACATCGCACAGGTGCAGGTGCAGAACAAACTGCAGCTGGCCATGCCGCTGCTGCCGGCCGTGGTGCAGCAGCAAGGCCTGGTGGTGGCCAAGGCCACCAAGAACTTCCTGATGGTGCTCGGCTTCGTTTCCGAAGACGGCTCCATGAAGCAGGCCGACATCGGCGACTACGTGGCCGCCAACGTGATCGATCCGATCTCGCGGGTGGAAGGCGTGGGCGACGTGACCAACTTCGGTTCGCAGTACGCCATGCGCATCTGGCTGGACGCCGCCAAGCTGCAAAGCTACCAGCTGACGCCTGCCGATGTGAGCGACGCCATCACGGCGCAGAATACCGAAGTCTCCGCCGGTGAGCTGGGCGGCCTGCCGGCCGTCGCCGGCCAGCAGCTGAACGCCACCGTCACGGCGCAAAGCCGCCTGCAGACCGCCGAACAGTTCGGCGCCATCCTGTTGAAGACCAGTGCCAGCGGCGCCACCGTGCACCTGCGCGACGTCGCCCGCATGGAGCTGGGCAGCGAGACCTACAACATCCTGGCGCGCTACAACGGCCACGCCGCATCCGGCATGGCGATCAAGCTGGCTACCGGCGCCAACGCGCTGGACACCGCCAACGCGGTCAAGGCCAAGATCAAGACCATGCAGGCGCAGTTCCCGAAAGGCCTGAAAGCCGTCGTCGCCTTCGACACCACCCCGTTCGTCAAGCTGTCGATCGAAGAAGTGGTGAAGACGCTGGTGGAAGCCGTGGTGCTGGTGTTCCTGGTGATGTACCTGTTCCTGCAAAACTTCCGCGCCACGCTGATTCCGACCATGGCGGTGCCGGTGGTGCTGCTGGGGACCTTCGCCATCCTGTCGGCGCTGGGCTACTCGATCAACACGCTGACCATGTTCGCGGTGGTGCTGGCGATCGGCCTGCTGGTTGATGACGCGATCGTGGTGGTGGAAAACGTCGAACGCGTGATGACCGAAGAGGGCTTGTCGCCGCTGGAAGCGACCCGCAAGTCGATGGACCAGATCAGCGGTGCGCTGGTCGGTATCGCGCTGGTGCTGTCGGCGGTGTTCGTGCCGATGGCCTTCTTCAGCGGCTCGACCGGCGTGATCTACCGCCAGTTCTCGGTGACCATCGTGTCGGCAATGGTGCTGTCGGTGCTGGTGGCGATGATCTTCACGCCGGCGCTGTGCGCGACCATCCTGAAGCCGGTGGAAAAAGGCCATCACCTGACCAACAAGGGTTTCTTCGGCTGGTTCAACCGCACCTTCGAGCGCGGCACCAATAAATACCAGGGCATCGTTGGTTCGATCCTGAATCGCGGCGGCCGTTCGCTGGTGCTGTACGTGGTGCTGCTGGGCGTGCTGGCGCTGGTGTTCCTGCGCCTGCCGACTTCCTTCCTGCCGGAGGAAGACCAGGGCGTGCTGTTCTCGCAGATCCAGCTGCCGACCGGCGCCACCCAGCAACGCACGCTGAAAGTGATCGAAAAGGTCGAGAACCACTTCCTGACCGAAGAGAAGGATGCTGTCGCTTCCGTGTTCGCGGTGGCCGGCTTCAGCTTCAGCGGCAATGGCCAGAACAGCGGCATCGCCTTCGTCCGCATGAAGGACTGGTCCGAGCGTCCGGGTGCGGCGAATCGCGTCAGCGCCATCGTTGGCCGCGCGATGGGCAAGTTCTCGCAAATCAAAGACGCGATGGTGTTCGCCTTCGCTCCGCCTGCGGTGCTGGAACTGGGTAACGCCAGCGGCTTCGACTTGCAGCTGCAGGACATCGGCGGCGTCGGCCACGAAGCGCTGATGGCGGCGCGTAACCAGATGCTGGGCATGGCCTCGCAGAGCAAGCTGCTGGTGGGCGTACGTCCCAACGGCCAGGAAGATACGCCGCAGTACAAGGTCACCATCGACCAGCAGAAGGCCATCGCCTTGGGGCTGACCGTGGCTGATGTGAACAAGGTGTTGAGCAACGCCTGGGGTAGCGCCTATGTCAACGACTTCGTCGACCGCGGCCGCGTGAAGAAAGTGTTCATCCAGGGCTCGGCCGAAGCGCGCATGACGCCGGAAGACCTGAGCAAGTGGTTCGTGCGTAACGCCAGCGGCGAGATGGTGCCTTTCTCGGCCTTCAGCACCGGCAAGTGGGTGTATGCCTCGCCACGCCTGGAACGCTACAACGGCCTGCCGTCGACCGAGATCCTCGGCGCGCCTGCGCCGGGCCAGAGCTCGGGTACCGCCATGGCGGAAGTCGAGAAGCTGGCGGCGCAACTGCCGCCGGGTATCGGCTACGAGTGGACCGGCCTGTCGACCGAGGAACGCGATTCCGGTTCGCAGACCACGCAGCTGTATGCGATCTCGATCCTGATCGTGTTCCTGTGCCTGGCCGCGCTGTATGAAAGCTGGTCGGTGCCGTTCTCGGTGCTGCTGGTGGTGCCGCTGGGTGTGATCGGCACGGTGCTGGCGACCTTTGTGTTCAAGCTGTCGAACGATGTCTATTTCCAGGTCGGCCTGCTGACCGTGATCGGTCTGGCGGCGAAGAATGCGATTCTGATCGTCGAATTCGCCAAGGAACTGCAGGACGCCGGCGAAGATCTGAAGAAGGCGACCCTGCACGCGGTGAAGCTGCGTCTGCGTCCGATCCTGATGACTTCCATTGCTTTCGGCCTGGGCGTGTTCCCGCTGGCGATCAGCAGCGGCGCCGGTTCCGGCAGCCAGAACGCGATCGGCGTGGCGGTGCTGGGCGGGATGATGACGGCGACCTTCCTCGGCATCTTCTTCGTACCGCTGTTCTTTGTGCTGGTGCGCGGCTACTTCGCTCCGAAGAAGCCAGCGGCGCCGGCAAACGCTGTAGAGGTGCATTAATATGAAAAAATCCTTAATCACGACGGCGGTGCTGGCCGCAGTGGCCACCACCCTGGCCGGTTGCAGCCTGGCGCCGGTGTACGAACGTCCGGCGCAACCGGTAGGTCAGGCCTGGCCTGCCGGCGACGCCTACAAGGGCGTGCCGGCAGCGGCGGCCGACGCCAAGCCGGTGTCGCAGATCCAGTGGCGCGAATACTTCTCCGACGAGAAGCTGCGCAAGGTGATCGAGCTGGCGCTGGTGAACAATCGCGACCTGCGCGTCTCGGTGCTGAATATCGAAAAGGCCAAGGCGCAGTACAACATCGACACGGCGGCGCTGCTGCCGAAACTGTCGGCCAACGTCAGTCAGACCGCGTCGCGCACGCCGTCGAACATGACCGGCACCGGCGAAGCCGCCATCAACCGCCAGTACAACGGCGGGCTGGTGATGTCCTCGTATGAGCTGGACTTCTTCGGCAAGGTGCGTAACCAGTCCGAGGCCGGCCTGCAGACCTACCTCGGCACCGAGGAAGCGCGCCGCACGCAGCAGATCACGCTGGTGGCGGAAGTGGCGAACGCCTACCTGACGCTGATCGCCGATCAGCAGCGCCTCAAGCTGGCGCAGAACACGCTGAAAAGCCAGCAGACCAGCTATGACCTGAGCAAGAAGCGCTTTGCCCTGGGCGTGGTGGCCGGCACCGACATGTACGACGCGCAGACCAGCGTGGAAACCGCGCGCAACGACGCGGCGGTCTACACCGCGCAGGTGGCGCTGGACCAGAACGCGCTGACGCTGCTGGTCGGCAGCGCCGTGCCGACGGAACTGCTGCCGACCGGTGACCTGGAAGAAGTGACGCAACTGGCCGCGATTCCGGCCGGCCTGCCGTCGGACCTGCTGCAAGCGCGTCCTGACGTTCAGGAAGCGGAACGCGCGCTGCGCGCCGCCAACGCCAACATCGGCGTGGCGCGTGCCGCCTTCTTCCCGAGCATTTCGCTGACGGCGTCCGGCGGCAGCGCCAGCACCACCTTGTCCGGGCTGTTCAAGGCCGGTTCGTCGACGTGGAGCTTTGCGCCGGCGATCAACCTGCCGATCTTCGATGGTGGCGTCAACCGCGCCAACCTGAATATCGCCAAGGCCGACCGCGACATCTCGGTGGCGCAGTACGAGAAGGCGGTGCAGACCGCGTTCCGCGAAGTGGCCGATGCACTGGCCACGCGCGGCACGCTGGATGAACGCCTGGCGTCGCAGCAGGCGCTGGTCGAGGCGTCGCAGAAGAGCTACACCATCAACGAGGCGCGCTACAACAAGGGCGCGGACTCGTACCTGAACGCGCTGGTGTCGCAGCGCGCGCTGTACACGGCGCAGCAAGGCCTGATCAGCACCCGCCTGGCCAAGACCAGCAACGCCGTCACCCTGTACAAGGTGCTGGGCGGCGGCTGGCAGCCGGAGCTGCCGTCACAGCAGCAAGCGCAACAGCCGCAGGGCTGATGCGGCGCAGCGGACGCCTTGCCGGCGTCCGCTGCTATACTTTCTCATCACTTCAAGAGCGCTCCCATGAAATCCCACGTTAAACGACGCACAGACCCGGAACGGGCACAGAGTCGGCGCAACCAGGTATTGCAGGCGGCTGCCGTGTGTTTTGCCCGCAGTGGCTTCCATGGCGCCAGCATGTCCGAGATCTCGAAAGAGGCGGGCATGAGCGCTGGCCACATCTACAACTACTTCGACAGCAAGGAAGCCATCATCATGGCCTTCGTCGACCTGGAAGCGGAGCATGTGACGGCGCAGCTGCGCGAACTGGGAAGCAAGGAAGATCCGCTGCAGTCGATGATCGACGAGGCGCCGCGCCACATCGACGAGAACCTCGATCCGGAATACTTCCAGCTGCCGCTGGAGATGTTTGCCGAAGCCGCGCGCAATCCTAAGATCGCCGCGGCGATGCGCGCCACCGACCTGGCGGCGATGGCCGAGTTCCGGCCGATCATCAAGCGCGAGCGCGAACGGCGCGGCCTGTCGGTCGACGACGCGCTGCTGGACGGCCGCATCGACACCATGGTGTCGCTGTTCCACGGCCTGCCGATCCGTGCCTTGCACCGCCCGCAGCTGGACCGCAACTCCCTTGTGGAAGGCTACCGCGTCGCCATGAAGGCCTTGCTGCTGACCTGATTTGTCTCCTAATGTTTCCGGCCGCTGCACGCGGACGGCGGCTGTTGTACCATGCGTGATGTCTCTATCCTGCTAATAGGCGCATCATGACTTCTTACGTAATTCCTGCCCATGACATCGTCGGCCTGCCGGTCGCCGGTACTTCCGACCTGTTCCCTGTGCGCCGCGTCTACTGCGTCGGCCGCAATTACGCAGGCCACGCGCGCGAAATGGGTTCCGACCCGACCCGCGAACCGCCATTCTTCTTCTGCAAACCGGGCGATGCCCAAGCCGTGGTGCCGGCCGCGCCGAACCGCGTGCTGGAACTGCCGTATCCGCCGCAGACCAACAACCTGCACTACGAGTGCGAACTGGTGGTCGCCATCGGCAAGGGCGGCGCGGATATTTCGGTGGAAGATGCGGCCTCGCACATCTTCGGCTACGCCGTCGGTTTCGACATGACGCGCCGCGACCTGCAATTCAAGATGCGCGACGTCGGCCGTCCATGGGAAATCGGCAAGGCGTTCGACTTCTCGGCGCCGATCGGCCTGATTCACCGCGCGGAAGAAGCGGGCGACATCAACCACGCCGCGATCCAGCTGGATGTGGATGGCGTGACCAAGCAGTCGGCCGACATCTCGCAGCTGATCTGGTCGATCAGCGAAACCATCGCCAACCTGTCGACCTACTTCACGCTGGCGCCGGGCGACCTGATTTTCAGCGGCACGCCGGAAGGTGTGGGCGCGGTGGTGCGCGGCAATGTCCTCGAAGGCAAGGTTGCCGGCCTGTCGCCGATCACCGTGAAATTGGTATAAATCGTTTATAACAGGGTGTCGATCGCGGCCAGCGCCGCGAGGGCGCCCGAAGCCAGGCCGATGTCGGCCTGGCTGGCCACCTGCGGCTCGCGCGGGTTGATGCGGATCATGCGGCCGTTGTGGTTGCGAATCACGCTCTGGCCGAAATGGCGCACCGACGGTATCGCCACACCGGCGCCCAGTTCCACCACCAACGGTTTGCTTGCCTTGCGCAGCAGATGGCGCAGACCTTCCTCCTGCCGCGCCGCGCGGCCTTCATTCCAGCCGCCGTCGCCAAACATCAGGATATTCGGCCGCGCCAGTGCGCCGCAGTGCGGGCAGGTGGGCGCTGCGTTGAGCAGCTGGCAGTTGATGTTATCGACTTGCGGCGTGTAGCCGTCGGCGCTCCAGATCTCGCCGCCGCACGGTTGCAGGCATTGCAGATGATGGATGGAGCCGTGGCACTCCAGGATGCGCTGCGGATCGAAGCCGGCTTTCTGGAAGTGGCCGTCGACGTTGCTGGTGAAAACGCCGTAGCCGTGCCCCATGCGCTCGCCCCATTGCTTCAGCAGGCCGAAGCCGGCGTGCGGCACGGTGTCGCGGTAAAGATTGAGCCGGTGGCCGTAGAAGCCCCAGGCCAGCGCCGGATCGTCGTGGAAGGTGGCGGGCGACGCCACGCTGGTAAATTCCATGCGCGCGCGGCCGAGGGCCGGATAGGCTTTCCAGAAACCGTCGTTGCCGCGAAAATCCGGCAAGCCCGAATCGACACCCATGCCGGCGCCCGCCGCGACGATCAGCAGGTCGGCTTGTTGGAGGAGGGCGGCGGCGTGTTCGAGATCGGCGGCGTGCATGCTGTCATCTTAGCGGCGTGAAGCAAACATGACAAATACTTAAAGCCGCTGCTATAATTAGCTGTTCGTCGGGGCGTAGCGCAGCCTGGTAGCGTACATGCATGGGGTGCATGGGGTCGGAGGTTCGAATCCTCTCGCCCCGACCAACAAAATCAACGACTTAGGCCAGCCATGACGCTGGCCTTTTTCATTTTCAGCCCGCCGTGCCCGGATTTGTGTGCGGGATTCGCGGTAAAGCAAGGCGCAACTTGCCACGTGGGCGGCTTGTAGCACGTTTACGCTACATCCTTTCTCAGACAGTTGAATTACAATGATTAATTAATAACAATCATTGTTTTGGTTTCAGTGGTCTGTTTCCACTGATACTAGGGAAAGGTCCAACTATGCCGCTACCGCGCCTCACTCAGCTATCACTGCTGGTCACCCTGGCCTTTTCAGGCGCAGCGCAAGGCGGCGCGGTTTTCTATAACTACGGAACTGCCGCTGGCGATAGCCGCTTGACTTCATGCGACGATTGTTTCGCTCAAGTCAGTTTGGGTGGACAAGGTATCGCAGGTTCCTCATTGCGGGCAGCGTTTTTTTCCCATAATTACGATAGCTTGTTTGTAAACACTAATGGCGCGGTCTCTTTTACCAGAGGTTTGAATAGCACTGAATACCAGCCGAGCTTTTTCCCTACTGCAGGGCTACCTCCGATCATCGCACCGTATTTCGCGGATCTGGATACCAGCAACACTGGCAACGTCTGGTACCGCACTGTTTCAGACTCATCTCAGTTGTCAGCGCTGGGGAGTGATATTAAAAAGCTAAGTCTGGGTTCGATCTTCAATCCAACGGTTGCAGAAATAATAACTTGGGACCATGTCCCTTTAAACTGGGGCCCTCCGGGCAGCCTCTATTATCGTGCTAGCCATCTAGACCCTATTACTAAAACGCAGGTGCTCAATACAGACACATTCCAAATGATACTTTTGTCGGATGGCATGCGTAGCTATGCGGTATTTAAGTATCTCGACCAAGGTATGTGGGCTGCATTTGGCGCGTACGCTAATGGTCTTTATGCCAACTACGGATACCAAGACGGCTATGGTAATAACTATAATGGACAGGGTGGTCTGAGTTCCTATATGGTGACAAACCTCAATAATTTTTCCAATATTGCCAAAGGTTCAAACACCGCCCCGGCCACTGCTGGCACCTACGCCTACTATATGGCGTCGGGAGACGTTCTGAATCCTATGACGAATGCCTATACCTGGGGCGGCGGAAGCGGTAACTGGGCGGGAACCTTTGGCGTCAATGGCGGTGCAACTTTCGGCGGCACGCCAGGCACCGTAACGCTTAGTGCGGCAGGTTTTGGTCGGCGACTGGCCGTCAACAGCAGCGGTTATACCTTTACTTCCGCCTCGGCCGCCAACAGTCTCCAACTCGATAACCTCCAGGTGGCTACGCCGGACACCGCGATCACTTTCGCCGGCAATATGGTTCTGCTGACCCACGCAGGCGATGGCGGATTTATCAATAACGTTCAAACAGGCACATTGACGAGTGGCAAGCTGACCTTCACTGATAACAGTATCCTGGTCGCGCGTGACGCCGGTACGGTGACTGGCGCCGACATCATTCTCAAGAAGAACGCCCAGCTCCAGATTTACACCGCCGAAGCCACCACCCGCAAGAGCACGCTGACCTTTGACAACTCCGCTGGAGGTGGTGGTACGCTGGACCTGCGCGGCTTGAACACCACTTTCGGCAAGGTCGCATCGGCAGGCAACGGCGCGGGCACCATCAAGAACTCCGGCACTGCCCCTGCTACGCTGACCATGGACTTCGATAACGACACCAGCAAGTACAGTGGCACTATCCAAGGCGCGATCAATGTGACCAAGGTGGGCAGCGGCGTCCAGGTTCTGAGCGGCACCAACACCTACACGGGCGCAACGCTGGTGAATGCCGGCGAGCTGCGCATCAATGGCAGCGCCAGCTCCAGCGCGTTCACGGTCGCCCAAGGCGCGACACTGAGCGGCAGCGGCACCATCGGCACGTTGAACCTGAAGGGCACGCTTGCGCCGGGTAATTCGCCGGGGCAGCTCAATGCCGGCGACACGACCTTCGCCGACGGCAGTACCTATCTCTGGCAACTCAACGATGCGAACGGCGCGGCAGGCATAGGCTACGATTTTCTATCGGTGAACGGCACCCTGACGCTGGTGGGCAGCGGCAGCAATCCCATTACCATCCGCCTGCAATCGTTGATGGCGGATAACAGCGCGGGCAACGTCTTCAATTTCGATGCGAAGCACAACTACAGCTACACGCTGGCGACCGCCACCGCCGGCATCAGCGGCTACGCGGCCAACGAATTCCTGCTCGATACCACCGGCTTTAACAACGCGCTGCTGGGCGGAGTCTGGAGCGTTGGCGTGTCCGGCAACGATCTGCAGCTGAACTTCATGGCCGCAGCAGTGCCAGAGCCATCCAGTTACGCCATGATGTTCGCCGGGCTGGCAGCTATCGGAGCAGTGGCCCAGCGCCGCCGCAAGGTCTGAGTCAACCCACGCCTGCTGGCGGATTGGGCGGACACCGGCACAGGTGCAAACCCAGCCAGCTCGACGCCTCATTCCAGAGCCGCATCCAGCAAGCCGTTCCGCTCATATGGAGCGGCTTGTTCTTGCGCGGGCGGACTACTGCCGCCGACTTTTTCTGCGCTCGCGATGGCGACGACGCAGCAGCGGGTTGTTCAGCGCACGCACTGCGACGTCATGTGATATGCCCTTGACACCCAGGTAGTGAATTGCAGACGCCGTGCCTTCCTTACCCATCAGCCAGATGGCGTTATCGACGGCAAGCGCCTCGCTGGGCCGGGTTCTTCGGTCATCAGCAGCCATGGCGATACCTTTTCAGCTTGTATGCCTTGATTGTATGGCTTGCTTGTTTGCACGTCTGTTAGATGCCAAACAGCGAGCGGCGGCCGGTGCGGGCTGCTAACGGCGCCATATGGGCGCCGGCGGTGGATCAAACGGTCGTGCGTTTCCGGCCTGCCGCGAAGCCGACCAGGCCTATGCCGGCCAGCAACATGGCGTAGGTTTCTGGTTCGGGAACAGGGGCAGGGACATCGAAGGAGCTGACTGTCAGGGAGGTAACAGTTCCTAGCGCGGAAAAATAAGCGTGTTGACTACCGCTTACGCTGAAAACGGCATTACTCCCGTAAATCGAGTTGATTGAACCCAGCGTCAAGGCTTGACCAAAGCTGGCGTGCGGGATGAAGGGCTCTGCACGTCGTCGGTGAGGCCGTAGCCCCGCGACAATTGGTTGAATATGAGTTGATAGCCATTGCTGTCGGTGGAAACCGCCGTAAATGTCAAGGTATGGCCATTGACGGTAACCGTGTCGGTAAATGCAGGGCCGGTGCCTGACAAGATAGAAAGTCCTGGAGACGTGGTGGACCACAGTGCAGGATCAACACTTGCGGTGATGGATTGCGCAAACGTCAGGCCGGTCAAGTTCTGGCCAGCCGAGCCAAAGACGCCAGTGCATCAAATATTTTCATGGTTTCATGCGAAGCGAAACGTGACCGGCAGAAATAAATAAAGCCCGCGAACCGAGGGAACGCGAGCTTGTTTCATCCAACTATGGATAGATGCAGGGATCAGGCTTGATTTTTGCGACGACGAGCGGCATAACCCAGCAGGCCCAGGCCGCCGAGCAGCATGCCGTAGGTTGCTGGTTCAGGAACTGCGGTGACCACGATCTGGCCGTTGTACGATGCGCCGATTGGATTTCCGGTCACCGCACCCCACAATTTCAGCGTGAATGGCGACTGGTCGGTGACGGCGAAAGTGCCGAGACTTGCGCTAGGCGTATGGAAAAGCAGGATCGGCGTATCGTCGTTCAGGCTGGCCTTGGTGAGGTCGACGTTGACGCTGCTGTACGACAGAAACACAGAGTACGTGCCTGCGGCGAGGCCAGTAAACGTGAGCGTGTCCGAGTGATCGGCGCTGGAAAGCAGCGGGCCCAGTCCGTTAAAATTCAATGCAACGCCAGGCGTGACGTTGAAGGTTTGGTTAGCGGCGGTAGCGCTAAACGCGGTTGCTGCCAAAAGCGCAGCGATGGTGCACTTAAGTTTCATATACTTGCCCCTTGATGTGTATTTTATTAACTAATATATTTGCCGGATGGCATAAAAATAATAGCAAAAAAACATTTTTATACCCGTTGAAAGTCAATCGTGCGCGGCGTTGTTACAAAAGATTTTTAAAAACTACACACTTGGAAGCTTTGGAGTGCCGGCGATCATGTCGATCGCTTACGGCGCGCGATGGCGGCCACCAGGCCTAGGCCCGCTACGAGCATGAGATAGGTCTCGGGTTCCGGCACCACGCGGACGAGGAAGGCTTCGGCGCCCGCATTCTGCGTCTCGAATGTTCCGATTGGGGAGGGGGCGTTCCAGATAGATCCCATCTGCAGGTCCATCAGGTCGCAATGATCGAGCGCGGTATTAAACCATGGTGAGGCGCAAATCCCGGTAAAGGGCGTGGTGGTGAAGGCGGCAACAACTGTTGCCGTATCGGCGAAACTGGACAGCCATTGCGCGGCGGTCGGGATGGTGAAGTTATCGCGCTGCATCGAAGTGCCGCAACTGGGCTCTACCGGGGCGCACGGGCCCGACCACACCCATTGCAAATCGCCAACGGTGACAATGACTTTCGGATCGATCGGGCTGTTGAGCTCGGACAAGGCGTGCGCGGGCGCGTGCAGCATGAGAATAGCCGCCAGCGCTACAAGAACCTGGATGAAGTTTTTCATATTTCCCTCGGATAGCTTGGGTTTGAGAACGCTGATGGGCGGCTTGGCGGCCGTCGTCAAAGCGTAGCATTCCAGGGTTGCCGCACCGTTGAAATGTCGATCTCCCACAACAAGGTTGAAAGCTGTGAGAGCGACGCTGGTGGGAAGAGCCATTCGTACGCGCGAAAAAAAAGCCCCGAAGGGCTGTGTTGCGTGCGGCGTTACTTACGCTCGTGTGCGACGTCGGACGAAGGCGCCGACCAGGCCCAGGCCGGCTAGCAGCAGGGCGTAGGTTTCGGGTTCTGGTACAGGGGGAGGGAGCCCCGGGGTCTCATTAACCACGACATCGTCGAAGAGCAGATTGCCGATGTTGTTTCCATAGAATGTCACCTTATCGACACCGACGAAGTCGAAGATCTTTTGCTGATAGGCGCCACTGATGACGACGGTTGATGAGTAAATCTCAACCCCATCCTTATACCCCTTCACGTCAAGCGATCCGGTAGCCCATGGTGTGCGTAGCCAAAGGCTATTCAATGTGAATGAAGCAGCTTCCATGACAAACTCGCCCGACCCACCGGTCCACGCGTAGTTGGTCCCTGAGTGGGATTGATCCGGTGTCCCACCAAAGTAAAGGGCGTAATTCGGGCTGACCACGACACTATACTCGTCATATAGCCCTGTCCAGGTGAAGCCGTAGGCGGATGCAAGATAGCCGAACACCCCATTTCCTTCGGGGGTAGGGAAACCTTCAAAATCAATCGTTGTCGCATGAACTGTGGATGCAGCGGATGACAGAGCGAGGACTACCGCAGTGCTAAGTGATTTGATAGACATGATTTCTTACTCTCGTGGTGGATAACATCAAGTGTTATTTAGATGACATCCAATGTGATTGTAGTTTGCCATGACAAAAATGGCATCATCCATTTTGATGATTTCTTAAAGCAATAAAACAGAACGCCATGTGGACGATTACGCCAGCGGCACCTTTGATTTCTGTGTGAAGTTCCGCACGGAATTTTTTCTTATTTCAACTAATCTGTCACTAATTTCATATTTTCAGTCACTAGCTAGTAAATCGTGTTGGTGCCAAGATATCGCCATGGGAGATATTCACCGAAGTCAATATCGAATGCCGTTTTCGCTCTTTGAAAAGCTGAAGGCGGAGGCGGACAGGGCCGGCCGCAGCGTCAACGCCGAGTTGGTCGGACGTTTGGAACGCACGCTGCTGGGCAGCTCGAACGAGATCGACATTCGTCATATTTTTGAGGCGCTTGAACGATTGTCCGCGCGCAATCCGGACATGCGCTACACGTTCAGCTTTAATCTTGGCGGCGAGCTGGAAGGCAGTTCACCGCACATTCAAAACGGCAAGTGGACACTGCCGGCAAACGCACCCGCCACGCCGCTGGATTAAGCCTTGCGCCCGCCGCCGGCGATTTTTGATTCTGCCGGCTGTTGGGCTATCATGCCGTATCAAACAACAACCAAGGATTGATATGGCGGACTGGGATTGGAACAGCACGTCGGCGAGGGAATCGCTGGTGCTGCCGCGCGTGGACGCGCTGGCCATCTACGCAAACAGCAACGGCGAAATCGTGCTGCGGCAACAGGGGATGGATGGGCACGACGACAGCATCGTCATCATTCCGAAGGCGCAGGCGCAGGTGGTGATCAACGCCATTGCGGACATGCTGGCCGATAAATAAGGTCCCTGGTGCGCTAGCTGGCAAGGAACAGCTTCAGCAAAGATGGCAGCACCTGGGCGAGGAAGATCGCACTCACTACCCAGATGATGATGGACGATTTGGCTTCGGCGATGAGCGTCTTCAATTCGGCGATATCGGCCTTGGTGGCATAGTTGGACTTGATCACCGCCCCATCGATTTTGAGAGTGGCCAGTTCGGACTCAATCTTTTGTATACGCGCTTCCATCGCCTGATCATAGGCCGGGCGATCTTCATCGTCAAATTTCATGGACATAAAGTGCTCCCCGGCTGGAAGCCGAGCGATTCGGCTTTGGCGATGGTGGTCGCCGGCGGCAGCGGGAAGTTGATGGCGGTCAGGGGCAGTAATGGCTGGTAAAGGACGGCTTTGCAGTCGGCCGCGTCGGGCGCGCAGATGCGCACCCGCACGAAACGGATGCAGCTGTCGCCGTTCGGATTGGCGACGCACTGGATGCGCGCGCGCGCCGGACAGGCCGGCAGGCTGGCCGCCGGCATCGGCGTCATGGTCATGACGCCGCCGGCAGTGCGCGGCAGCGACAGGTAGTCGATGCGCACATGGGCGTCGGTGACCGGCGCGCCCAGCAGCAGCATGCCCGGTCCGTCGCGCAGCACGGCCGCCTGCCGCACCTGGTTCATCACCGCCGGATCGCTGAAGTCGCTGACGGCCGCCATGGCCGCCGCGCGGCGCGTCGTTTCCTGCAGCGTGTTCAGCAGGTACAGCGCGCGCGCCAGTTCGATAATGAAGAACACCACGGTAAAGAAGACCACCGCGCACAAGGCGAATTCGGCGGCGGTGGCGCCGCGCTGACGCTCAGTCGTCCGCATGGCTGCACACCGGCGTCATCGCTGCAACTCCACCGTGCCGCTCAACGCCGCCGCCGGGGCGACGCCGCCGAATTCCGCGTTGAGGCTGGCGGCAGTGGCCGGCACGGTCATGAAGAAGCGCCCCACGCCGCGCACGCTGGCGCTGGTGATGGCGCCGGCGGCCACCGGACAGTCCAGCAGCGCCACGTTGAGCACGCGCCGTTTGGCCACCCCCGGCTGGTGCTCGGGTGTGGTGGGGGCGCGGAAGGTGCTGCTGCTGGAGAGGGCGTAAGGCGCGAGCGTCAGCGAGGTCGACGGATAGCCGGTGGCCGCCGGCGGCCCCGGCGCGTACAGCTTGGACCATGCGGTGGTCTGGAAGCCGCCATAGCCGCCGGCCGGCTCGGCCGGCTGGGCCGTGTAGGTCGCGTAGGGGACGGCGCGGGCGTATGCCCACAGCGTTCCGTACAGCGGCGCGGTGTTGCTGGCGTCGCCCGGCAGCGGGTCGGCGCGCGTCCACAGCTTGCCGCCGCTCTGCCAGCTGTCGGCAGCCTGGGTGGCGGGGCCGGGCACCATCCACGCGATGGTGGATTTATCGAAGGGCATGATGTTGCTGTCCGGCGGCGCGCCTTCCGCCGTGCAGGCATGGCCGGCGTAGTCGTCGAAGCGCGAGTTCAGGTGGGCTGCGTAGGCGCCCAGCGGGAAGCCGCGTTGCAGCGTCAGCTGTCCGCCCATCACGGTCGGCATCGGCAACTGGCCGGCGCAGACGAAGGGGCCCACCACGTCGCTGGCGAAGTGGGCCGCCGTGCCGGCCACGCCGGGCGGCGCCAGCGGATCGATGACGAAGTTTTCCGGCGTGGCGCCGTTCGGATTGAGGTTCATCAGGTCGTAGGAGACGCCGCGCCGGAAGCCGAATTCCACCAGTTCATCGTACATGCCGCTGCCGGCGACGTTGGCGCGCGCCGCTGCTGGCGCCGGCGACTGGGCGCAGATCGCCAGCGGCGTCACCAGCGTCGACACGCGGCCGGCCACCGCGCGCGCCGCCGTGCTGACGCTGAGCGGCCCGTTGGGCGTCAGCAGCATGAACATGGTGGCGACCACGCCGGCATCGCCCGGCAGCGCGCGCGTGTCCACCTTGGCGTACAGCATGCTGACCGGCGCCGCCTGCGCGCCGGCCGCGTCGGTCCAGCCTTCGTCCGGCGTGTTGGCGGCGGCGGCGAAGCGCAGCGCGTCGCTGCTCCAGGCCACGGCCTGCTGGTTGTACTGATAGCGGAAGCCGAGCGCGGCGTTGGCGGCGGCGGTCGCGGCGCTGGTGATGCCGGCGCTGGTGCCGTTCAGCTCGCGTGCGGCGGCCAGGGCGGTGGCTTCGGCCAGTCCCTGCAACTCGGCCTTGCGGTTGTAGACCATGGCCAGGTCCAGCGCCAGCCCGACGATGGCCAGGATGCCCAGCACCATGGCGCAGCACAGGACGGCGATCACGCCCCGCTGGCGGGGCCGGCTGCTGCGGCGCATGGGTTTCTCCCGAGAATGGTGGCGCTTTGATTTTATCCATCAGGAAATGTTCCCGATTGATGCGGCACAAGCCGCCGACTTTCCGTTGACACTGAAAATCATTGGATGCTATATTCAAAGCAGAATTGGGAACGTTTCCAATTTCGTTTGGCGCTCACCATCGTCTCTTCGCCCCGCGAAGTTGCCGGCGCCCTGGACGGCGCCGGCTTTTTTGCCGGTGGAAGCGGTAGTATCTCGGTATGACAAAAAAATAGACGGAGACTGGATGTACAAGCAAAGTACGGGCGCGACGCGCATCGCATGGGCCTTGCTGGCCGTGCTGGCCTTCGCTGCCGGCAAATCCGACGCTGCCGCGGCTGCCGCGCCGAAAGCGGAAGTGATGCACTGGTGGACTTCCAGCAGCGAGTCGGCGGCCGTGCGCAAGTTCGCCGACGCCTACCGCGCCGCCGGCGGCGTCTGGGGCGACACCGCGATTGCCGGCGCCGACCAGGCCAAGGCGGTGGCGATCAACCGCATCGTCGGCGGCAATCCGCCCACCGCCGCCCAGTTCAACACCACCAAACAGTTCCGCGACCTGATCGACCAGGGTTCGCTCAACAACGTCGACGACATCGCCGCGCGCGACCGCTGGGACCAGCTGATGCCGCAGCCGGTGCTGGACGTCATCAAGGTCAAGGGCCATTTCTACGCGGTGCCGGTGGACATTCACATGTCGACCTGGATCTGGTATTCCAAGGCCGCCTTCAAGAAGGCCGGCATCGCCAAGGAACCGGCCACGCCGGATGAGCTGTTCGCCGCGCTCGACAAGCTGAAGGCCGCCGGTCTGGTCGGCCTGGCGCACGGCGGCCAGCCGTGGCAGGAAAACATCCTGTTCCAGGCCATGCTGGCCAACGTTGGCGGCAAGGAGCTGTACCTGCAAGTGCTGCGCGACCGCTCGCCGAAAGCGATCAATTCCGAGGCGTTCAAGAAAGTGCTGCTGGCCTTCAAGCGCCTGCAGGGCTATGTGGACGCCGGCTCGCCCAACCGCAACTGGAACGACGCCACCGCCATGCTCATCAGCGGCAAGGCCGGCGTGCAGATCATGGGCGACTGGGCCAAGGGCGAATTCGCCGCCGCGCGCCAGACCGCCGGCAAGGACTTCGGCTGCATTCCCGGCCTCGGCGCCAACGTGCCGTACCTGATCCAGGGCGACGCCTTCGTGTTCCCGAAAACCAGCAACCCGGACGCGGTGCGCGCGCAAAAACTGCTGGCCACCACCATGCTGACGCCGGGCGCGCAGCTGGAGTTCAACAAGATCAAGGGTTCGCTGCCCATACTCAGCAATGTCGACACGTCGAGCATGGACGTGTGCGCGCAGGCTGGCATGGCGATCCTGAAAGACAAGTCGCGCGCGGTCGGCATGATCGAAGTGTTTCTGACTCCGGACCAGAACGGTGCGCTGCAGGATGTGCTGACCACCTACTGGAATACCCGCATGCCGGTGGAGCGCGCGCAGAAGGGCATCGCCTCGGCGTTGCAGGATTGATCATAGGCATAGCCTGCTTGTCATGTATGAGGGTGTGGGTTATCCTTGCCGCCGCATAGACTGAACGGATAAGGGAACTTGTGGCAACCATCAAAGACGTAGCCCGGCTGGCGGGTGTGGGACTGGGCACCGCTTCGCGCGTTATCAGCGGCAAGGGCTCGGTGTCGCAGTCGACGCAGGACAAGGTGCGCAAGGCGATCGAGGAGCTGGAATTCCGGCCGTCGCACGCGGCGCGCTCGCTGCTGTCGGGCTCGTCGCAGATGATCGGCGTGTACATCCCTTACCTGGCCGGCACGTTCTACACGCCGATCCTGCAAGCGATTTACACGGCTTTACGCGAGGCGGGGCTGAACATGGTGGTGGCCTTCGGCGTCGGCGACGGCGATGCGCGCAACCAGGCGATCGACGGCTTGAACTTTCTGATCGAGCGCGGCAGCGACGGCCTGATCGTCATGAGCACGGCGATGGAGGCGGAGGACTTTGCGGCGCTGGGGCCGTTCCAGTCGCGGGTAGTGGCGATCAACCAGGACTTGCCGGGCATGGAGAGCCAGTGCTTCACGGTGGACCACGAGGCCGGCGGACGGCTGGCGGCGCGCACCTTGCTGGAACTGGGCCACCGCAAGATCGCCGTGATCGCCGGCCGCGCGGCGGCGCCCGACAACCAGCAGCGGATCGCCGGATTCATGGCGGAGCTGGATGCGGTGGGTGTCGACAGCAGCAAGGTGTGGATGGCGGACGGCGAGTTCACCCCGGAAGGCGGCTTTGCCCGCGCCGAGGAATTGCTGGCGTCGGGCACGGAGTTTACGGCGGTGTTTTGCGCCAATGATGAAATGGCGGTAGGCGCCTTGTCCCTGTTCCAGAAGCGGGGCGTGCGCGTGCCGGAGCAGGTGTCGGTGCTCAGCTACGATGATACGCACAGCGCGGAATTCACCGCGCCGCAGCTGACCAGCGTGCACATTCCGTGGAGCGAGATGACCATGAACGGTCTGAACTTTCTGCTGAACCGCTGCTATGAATTGAAGCGTCCCGTGACGCGCGAATACCAGCTGCATGTCGCCGAGCGGGCTTCGCTGGCGGCGGTGACCGGTAAAACGAAGTAAAAACAAGGAGCAGGCGCTGGTCGCATGCTCTTTTTTTGCAGTATATTGGAAACGATTCCATCAACGGAGGCAGCATGCCTGTAAAACGATTGCTCAGCATCGCCGCGACAGCGGCGCTCCTGCTCGCCGGCGCGGCCCATGCGCAGACGGCGGCCTTGCCCATGCTGCACACGGAAGGCGCCAAATGGCTGACCGCCGACGGCAAGCAGCCGGCGCTGCGCGGCGTCAATCTGGGCAATTACCTGATCCAGGAATTCTGGATGATGGGGCAGGAGACCAAGGCCGTCGACGACCAGTGCAAGCTGGAGGCGGTGCTGGACCAGCGCTTCGGCTACGAGGAGCGCCAGCGCCTGTACACGCTGTACCGCGACAACTGGATCAAGGAGCGCGACTGGGACATGCTGCCCAAGCTGAATCTGAACCTGGTGCGCCTGCCGTTCATCTACAGCGTGGTGGAGGACGAGAAGAATCCGCGCCACCTGCGCGCCGACGCCTGGAAGTACCTGGACAACGCCGTCGACCAGGCCGAGAAGCGCGGCGTGTATGTGGTCTTCGATCTGCACGGCGCCGTCGGCAGCCAGGGCTGGGAACACCATAGCGGCTGCGCCGGCCGCAACAAATACTGGGACACGCCGGAATACCAGGAGCGCACCATCTGGCTGTGGCAGCAGATCGCCGCGCGCTACAAGGACCGCGGCGCGGTGGCCGGCTACAGCATCCTCAACGAACCATGGGGCACCACGCCGGAGAACCTGGCGCTGGTCATGGCCACGCTGTACAAGGCGATCCGCGAGGTGGACCCGAACCACGTCATCATCCTGCCCGGCCACAGCAAGGGCATCGACGCCTACGGCAAACCGTCCGAGCACGGCATGAGCAACGTCGCCTTCGAGATGCATCCGTATCCGGGCCACTTCGGCTGGGGCAAGCCGGGACTGGCCGTACACAAGGACTGGCTGCAATGCACGGGCAAAGGTGACAACGTTTGCAAATGGAAGACCAAGCTCGATGCGCTCGATACCGCCTTCTTCGTCGGCGAGTTCCAGCCGTGGGCCTTCATGGGCGCCGAGAACGGCGGCCAGGTCACCCGCGTCACCTACGACACCTATGTCGCCAACGGCTGGGCCAGCACCGCCTGGGCCTACAAGCTGGTGACCAACAAGGGCGGTCAGGGCAAGGGCACCTGGGGTCTGGTCACCAACGCGCCCGGCGCCAGGATTCCCAAACTCGATTTCAACCAGGCCTCGCTTGCCGAGATTGAAAACCTTTTCCGCCTGTTTGGCAGCGTGCCGTATCAACCGCAGCAAACCGCCATCAAGTGGATGAACGCTCCTGTTCCACCTACTCCTTTCGCTAAAAAATAATATGACCATGATTAAGCGTACCGACTTCGCCAGCGACTTCCTGTGGGGCGTCTCCACCTCGGCTTACCAGATTGAAGGCGCGGCCGATGCCGATGGCCGCGTGCCATCGATCTGGGACACCTTCAGCGCCACGCCGGGCAAGATCCGCGACGGCTCCACCGGCGCCGTGGCCTGCGACCATTACCACCGCTGGGAAGAGGATCTGGACCTGGCCCAGTCCATGGGCCTCAACTCCTACCGCTTCTCGATCGCGTGGACGCGCATCTTCAACGGCGTGGACGCGGCGCCGAATCCGAAAGGCCTTGAGTTCTACTCGAAACTGGTGGACGGCATGCTGGCGCGCGGCCTGCAACCATGGTGCACGCTGTACCACTGGGACTTGCCGCAGTACCTGGAAGACCAGGGCGGCTGGAACAACCGCGCCACCATCGACGCTTACCTGCAATATGTGGACGTCATCACCAGACTGCTGGGTAGCCGCGTCAAGCACTGGATCACGCACAACGAGCCATGGTGCACGGCCATGCACGGCAACTGGGACGGCATGCACGCACCGGGCAACAAGAGCCTGCCGCTGGCGCTGCAGATCTGCCACAACGTACTGGTGTCGCACGGCCGCGCCGTGCCGCTGATCCGCGCCAATGTGCCGGGCGCGCAGATCGGCATCGCATTGAGCCTGCATCCGATCAAGGCCGGCAGCGACAGCGCGGCCGACCAGGCGGCGGTGTCGCGCCACGACGCGCTGCGCAACCGCTGGTTCCTGGACGTGCTGTATGGCCGCGGCTATCCGGCGGAAGCGCTGGCGCTGGTCGGCAAGGATGCGCCGGTGGTGGAACAGGGCGACATGGAAGCCATCGCCGCGCCGTGCGATTTCCTGGGCGTGAACTACTACTTCCCGGAAGTGGTGGTCGACGCGCCGGACGAGTATCCGCTGCGTACCCGCATCATCCATCCGCAGGACCGCCAGCGCACCGACTTCGGTTGGGAAGTGTCGCCGGAAGGCCTGGTCACGCTGCTGGAACGCGTGGCGCGCGACTATCCGACCGGCGATCTGTACGTGACCGAAAACGGCTCGTCCTACGATGACCACATCGATGCCGACGGCACGGTGACCGACACCGCACGCCGCGACTACCTGATCCGCCACCTGGCCGCGATGCGCGACGCGATTGCCGCCGGCGGCAAGATCAAGGGCTACTTCGCCTGGAGCCTGCTGGATAACTTCGAATGGGCGGAAGGCTATCTGCGCCGTTTCGGCCTGACCTATATCGACTACCCGACGCAGCGCCGCATCGTCAAGCAAAGCGGCCAATGGTACAGCGCCTTCGTGCGCGGCCAGAACTCATAATCACAACGGAGACAATACGTAATGAAGACCACGACCAATCACATCCTGCGCCGTGCCGTGCTGGCCGCCACCTTGGCCTTGGGGGCCAACGTCATCGCCGCCCCGGCCGCCAAGCCGCTGGCCGACTGGCCGCGCATCACCAGCGCCGTCAAGCAGGACAAGGCGATGGAAGCGCGCATCAAGCAGATCGTGGCGGGCATGACGCTGGCGCAGAAGATCGGCCAGATGACGCAACCTGAAATCAAATTCAGCACGCCGGAAGACATCCGCAAATACTACATCGGCTCCGTGCTGAACGGCGGCGGCAGCTGGCCGGAAGGGAACAAGCACGCCAGCGCGGCCGACTGGGTCAAGCTGGCCGACGCCTACTACGACGCCTCGATGAGCACCGACATGAAGGTGCAGATTCCGGTCATCTGGGGCATCGACGCCATGCACGGCAACTCGAATATGTACGGCGCCACGCTGTTCCCGCATAACATCGGCCTCGGCGCCGCCAACGATCCGAAACTGGTCGGCGAGATGGCCAGGTCGGTCGCCAAGGCGGTGCGCGCCACCGGCATCGACTGGGTGTTTGCGCCGACGCTGGCCGTGGTGCGCGATGACCGCTGGGGACGGACCTACGAGAGCTTCTCGGAAGATCCTGCCATCGTCAAATCGTATGCCGGCGTGTACGTCAAGGGCTTGCAGGGCGATCTGAAATCCGACAACACCGTGGTGGCCACCGCCAAGCACTTCGTTGGCGACGGCGGCACGGCGGAAGGCAAGGACCGCGGCGTCAACCAGTCCACCATGTCGGAGATGATCAACATCCACGCGCAGGGCTATTACCCGGCGTTGCAGGCCGGCGTGCAGACCGTGATGGCTTCCTTCAACAGCTGGAACGATGTCAAGGGCGGCAACGACCACGGCAAGATGCATGGCAGCCGTGAACTGCTGACCGTGGCGCTGAAAGAGAAAATGGGCTTCGATGGCCTGGTGGTCAGCGACTGGAACGCGATCACCGAAGTGCCGGGCTGCGCGGAAGACAGCTGCGCCGCTTCGATCAACGCCGGCGTCGACATGGTGATGGTGCCGGAGAAGTGGAAGACCTTCATCGCCAACACCATCGCGCAGGTGGAGAAGGGCGAGATTCCGATGTCGCGCATCGACGATGCCGTGACCCGCATCCTGCGCGTGAAACTGCGTGCCGGGCTGTTCGACAACAAGAAGCCTTCGCAGAACATTTACGCCGGCAAGCAGGAAGTGCTGCAGGACCGCGCGCTGGCGCGCCAGGCGGTGGGCGAGTCGCTGGTGCTGCTGAAGAATAACGGCGGCGTGCTGCCGCTGGCGCGCGGCAAGAAGATCCTGGTGGTCGGCAAGAGCGCCGACAACATGGCCAACCAGTCGGGCGGCTGGTCGCTGACCTGGCAGGGCACCGACAACAAGAACAGCGATTATCCGTACAGCGACACTATCCTGGCCGGCATCAAGGACGCCGCCGGCGATGCCAACGTCACCTTCAGCGAGAACGCGGCCGACGTCGATGTCAGCAAGTTCGATGCGGTGATCGCAGTGATCGGAGAAACGCCGTATGCCGAAGGCGATGGCGACATCGGC
This sequence comes from Duganella aquatilis, assembly GCF_009674565.1. Lineage (GTDB taxonomy): Bacteria > Pseudomonadota > Gammaproteobacteria > Burkholderiales > Burkholderiaceae_D > Rugamonas > Rugamonas aquatilis. Next base: position 169,081 of record NZ_WKJL01000012.1, on the reverse strand, counting down.
CCGGCCGGCACGCTGCGCCTGTCGGGCCGCCATCCGGAAGACCTGGCGGTGTTGCAGGCGGTATCGGGCAAGGGCAAGCCGGTGGTGACGCTGCTGGTGACCGGCCGTCCGCTGTACACCAACGACATCATCAACCTGTCGGACAGCGTGGTGGCCGCGTGGCTGCCGGGCACCGAGGGCAAGGGCGTGTCCGATGTCCTGTTCCGCAAGGCCAACGGCAAGGTGAATGCGGACTTCCGCGGCAAGCTGTCGTTCTCGTGGCCGAAGTCGGTCTGCCAGTCGCCGCTGAACGTGGGCGACGCCAACTACGATCCGCTGTTCAAATACGGCTACGGCCTGAACTACCGCAGCAAGGCCACCGTGCCGGCGCTGGATACCAGCTATCCGGAAGGCGGCTGCGGCAAATCGCTGGCGGTGCCGGTGTACAATCCGACCGACCGTTCGACCTACGGCTTGTACGTTAACAGCGGCGGCCAGCGTGTGGCGCTGGGCGCGGATCTGAACGCCGTGTTCAACCTGCCGACCGTCAAAGTGGAAACCGCGCAGATCAACACCCAGCAGGACGCCAAGCGTCTGACCTGGAGCGGCCCGGCCAAGCTGGAAGCGCAGGCGAAGAAGGCGATCAAGCTGCCGGCCTATGCGAGTACTGACGGCGCGCTGCAATTTGATGCTATCGTGTCGGCTGCGCCGCAGGGCAAAGTCCTGATCGGCATCGAAACGGTGGAACTGGATGCGGCTTCTGTCTTCCAGCAACTGGCGGGCAAGGGCAAGCAGACGGTGAAGATTCCGCTGTCCTGTTTCGCCGCCAAGGGCTTGCCGCTGGCGGTATTCAGCACGCCGTTCAGCGTGGCCGCCGATGCGCCGTTTGCCGCGACGTTCGCCAACATCCAGATCGTTGGCGGCGCCGCCAAGGACAAGGATGCGCTGGCGTGCGGCGACTTCAAATAAAACGAGGAGAAAGTAAAAGTATGGAACACTATTCGCAAACTGCCCCGGCGGCATCCGGGCAGTCGCAGGCGGCGGGAAGTTATACCGGTCCGCTGGTCATCGTCACCATCCTGTTCTTCATGTGGGGTCTGCTGACGTCCCTGAACGACGTGCTGATTCCTCACCTGAAGGCGGTGTACACGCTGACCTATGTGCAGGCGATGCTGGTGCAGTTCTGCTTCTTCGGCGCGTACTTCATCGTGTCGCTGCCGGCGGGTATGCTGATCAGGAAAATCGGCTACCAGAACGGCGCCGTGGCCGGCCTGACGATTGCGGCTGCCGGCTGCGCGCTGTTCTATCCAGCGGCGACCAGCGGCTACACGCTGTTCCTGATCGCCTTCTTCGTGCTGGCGGGCGGCATCACCATCCTGCAGGTGGCGGCCAATCCTTACGTGGCGGTGCTGGGCGATGCGCGCACCGCGTCCAGCCGCCTGACGCTGACGCAGGCCTTCAACTCGCTGGGCACTACCGTGGCGCCGTTCCTGGGCGGGATGCTGATCCTGGCCGGCGGCGTGATGAGCGCGGCAGACCTGGCGCAACTTGGCCCGGACCAGCTGAAAGCCTACAACGCGGCGCAGGCATCGAGCGTGCAGGGGCCTTACCTGGCGCTGGCCGGCGCACTGCTGGTGCTGGCGATCCTGTTCGCGCTGGCGCGTCTGCCGAAGATTGTCGACGCGGAGCCGGAACCTGGCGCCGACGAAGGCGGTCTGCTGGATGTGCTCAAGCACCGTCACCTGGCGCTGGGCGCGGTGGCGATCTTCCTGTACGTGGGCGGTGAAGTCAGCATCGGCAGCTTCCTGATCAACTTCCTCGGCGAACCGCACGTGGCCGGCCTGTCGGCGGCGGATGCGGCGCACTACGTCGGCTACTACTGGTTCGGCGCGATGATCGGCCGCTTCGTTGGCTTCGTCGTGATGCAGAAGGTCAGCCCGGGCAAGGCGCTGGCGTTCAATGCGTCGGTGGTGATCCTGCTGGTGCTGACGGCGATCTTCAGCCATGGCGATGTGGCCAAGTGGTCGATCGTTGCGGTGGGCCTGTTCAACTCCATCATGTTCCCGACCATCTTCTCGATGGCGCTGAACAAACTGGGTCCGCTGACCGGCCAGGGTTCGGGCGTGCTGTGCATGGCGATCGTGGGCGGCGCACTGGTGCCGTTCGCGCAAGGCCTGCTGGCCGATACCATCAGCCTGCAATTGTCGTTCTTCGTGCCGGCCGCGTGCTATGTGTTCATCCTGTACTTTGGCGTGAAGTACGCCAATATGTACACGGTGAAGTAAGCGTCGCCTGCCTCAAAAAAAGCTCCGTTCGCGGAGCTTTTTTTGTTCTGTGGCGTTGCCTTTTAGGTAGGCGCTTCTAATCCCGGCTTTTTTGATTTAACGTACGGAACTGCGGTCCGCGACGGCCTAGACTCTTTGCATACATACCACTGCGAGGAGTCCCATGAATCATCCCATTAAAGCGTATCTGGTCGGCGGCGGCATTGGTTCGTTGGCGGCAGCGGCGTTCATGATCCGCGACGGCGGCGTGGCCGGCAGCGACATCACCATTTTCGAAGCGATGCCGCTGGCCGGCGGCAGTCTCGATGGCGGCGGCAATCCGGACAGCGGCTACACGTTGCGCGGCGGCCGCATGCTCACCACTGACAATTACGAGTGCACCTGGGATCTGTTCCAGAGCATTCCGTCGCTGGAGCATCCTGGCCGCACGGTGTACGACGAGACCATCGCCTTCAATGAGCTGCACAAGTCGCACTCGCGCGCGCGGCTGGTGGACCGCAACCGCTTCAAGGTCGATGTGACGTCGATGGGCTTCTCCATGCAGGATCGCATCGAGCTGGTGAAGCTGGAGGAGGCTGACGAGAAGGACCTCGACGACAGCGCCATCACCGACTGGCTGTCGCCGGAATTCTTCGAGACCAAATTCTGGTATATGTGGGCGACCACGTTTGCATTCCAGCCGTGGCATAGCGCGGTGGAATTCAAACGCTACCTGCGCCGCTTCATGATGGAGTTCTCGCGGATTGAAACCCTGGCCGGCGTCAAGCGCACTGTGTACAACCAGTACGATTCGCTGGTGCGTCCTTTGCAGCACTGGTTGCAGCAGCAGGGGGTAAAGGTGGTCTTCGATTGCAGGGTTGAGGATCTGGCGTTGAGCGAGGATGCCTCCACCGTCACCGCCATCCACTGCGTGCGCGAGGGTGTGGCGCAGGTGATCGCTGTCGGGCCGCAGGATCTGGTGTTCTTCCAGAATGGTTCGATGACCGATGCGTCCAGCTTTGGCAGCATGCACGGCGCGCCGCCCAAGCTGGACAAGCGTGACAGCCAGGGCTGGGCTTTGTGGGAGAAGCTGGCCAAGGGCCGGCCGCAGTTCGGCAATCCGGCGGCGTTCAACAGCAGTATTCCGGAGTCGTGGTGGGAGTCGTTCACCGTGACGCTGAAAGATCCTGCCTTCTTTGATCGCATGGAACGCTTCACCGGCAACGTGGCCGGCACCGGCGGGCTGGTGACGTTCAAGGACTCCAACTGGTTCATGTCGGTGGTGCTGGCGCATCAGCCGCACTTTGCCGGGCAGCCGGAGGGTGTGCAGGTGTTCTGGGGCTATGGCTTGCATCCGGACCGCATCGGCAATTTTGTCGCCAAGCCGATGGCCGAATGCACGGGCGAGGAGATCCTGCGCGAGTTGTGCGGGCATCTGAATTTCGACTACGAGGCAGTCATGTCGAACGCGAATTGCATCCCGTGCCGCATGCCCTACATCACCAGCATGTTCATGCCGCGCCAGCACAGCGACCGCCCGTTGCCGGTGCCGACAGGCTCGCGCAACCTGGCCATGGTCAGCCAGTTTGTCGAAGTGCCGGAGGATGTGGTGTTCACCGTCGAATACTCGGTGCGCGCGGCGCAGATGGCGGTTTACCAGCTGCTGAACGTCCAGCGCGAAGTACCGCCCGTCACCGCGCACGACGAATCGCTGAAAGTGAAGTTCGACGCGCTGCTGAAGGCCTTCAAATAATCACGATAGTCAGGCCAATACGCCCATGAGCTTTTGCATGGGCGTCAGTGGTATCAGCGCTTCCGGCTCGTCGATTTCCAGCATGACATCGTTGTATGCCACAGCTCGCAGTGGTTCGATTTCTTCTGCGTCGCTTTGCCTTGCTTCGTGCAACAAATGCTGGATGGTTTCGGCATCGAGATGATCAGCTTTAGCGATCAGCGCTGCGTATTTCCTTCCGTCGGCCTGAAAAGCTGCGATCCTCTCAGCTGGACGAATGGCAAAGTTCGCGATGCCAAACATCGCGAGAATGAGCGCACGATTCCATCATGCGGGAGCTTTTTGGGCTTGCTTTGCGGTGGATCAGGATGGGGAGGCGGCGCCATCGGCGGGTGGCCGATGGCGCGGCGAGGCGCGCTTACAGGAAGCGGTCGATGATTTTCTTGCTGTGCTTGTCCAGCGCGCGCAGGTCGCGGATCAGGTAGTGGATGCCGTGGATGTCGGAGATCAGCAGCGTGTCGATGGTCAGGCGGCGGATGTCTTCTTCGCCGCGCAGCACGAACTCGGTGTCGCCGCGATCGGTCGCCACGTTCCACGTGCATGGCGTGGCGTAGCTGGTCACGCTGTTGATGCGCGAGATCTCGGGCATGAATTCGCGCCCGCTCAATTCCTCGCTCACCAGCGCGCCGATGGCCGGCGGCAGGTCGGCGATTCGGTCGATCCACGCCACCTCCTTGCCGTCGCCGTTGAGCAGCGAGATGCCGTCCTCCGGCGCCTGCACCGGAAACGCGCGCACCGGCGAAACGCCTTCGTGCACCTCGCCCTCGGTGGTGGTCAGCACCAAACGGCCGAAGGGATTGCGGATCAGTTCAAATGTCGTCGTCATGGGTCTTATTCCTTGCTCGCGCTGTCGTCGAGGTCCGTGTCCACATTGCGGGCCTGCGCCTGGTACAGGCGGTAGTAGGCGCCTTCGCGCGCCATCAGTTCATCGTGCGGACCGTCTTCCACCACCACGCCGCGATCCAGCACCACCAGGCGGTCGGCCTTCTGCAAGGTCGACAGACGGTGGGCGATGGCGATGGTGGTGCGGCCCTGCACCAGGTTGTCCAGCGCGCGCTGAATTTCTTTTTCGGTTTCCGAGTCGACCGAGGCGGTGGCTTCGTCGAGGATCAGGATCTTCGGATCGATCAGCAGCGCGCGCGCAATCGAAATGCGCTGGCGCTCGCCGCCGGACAGGCCCTGGCCGCGCTCACCGACCATCGAGTCGTAACCCTGCGGCAGGCGCAGGATGAATTCGTGCGCGTGCGCGGCGCGCGCGGCGGCGATGATCTGCGCGCGCGTCGCGTCCGGTTTGCCGTAGGCCAGATTCTCGGCAATGGTGCCGAAGAACAGGAACGGTTCCTGCAGCACCAGGCCGATGTTGCGACGATAGTCCGACACCGCGAACGAGCGGATGTCGACGCCATCGAGCATGATCGCGCCTTCCGCCACATCGTAGAAGCGGCAGATCAGGTTGACCAGCGTCGATTTGCCGGAGCCCGAGTGACCCACCAGGCCCACCATCTGCCCGGCCTTGATCTCCAGGTCGATGCCGCGATTGACCGCGCGGTTCCCGTAGCGGAAGCCCACTTCGCGCAAGGTGATATTGCCTTCCACCTTTTCCAGCTTGACCGGGTTGGCCGGCTCCGGCACCGACGACACGTGGTCGAGAATGTCGAAGATACGCTTGGCGGCCGACGCCGATTTCTGCGTCACCGACACGATGCGGCTCATCGAATCCAGGCGGCCGTAGAAGCGGCTGGCGTACGCCACGAACGACGACAGCACACCCACCGTGATATTGCCCTTGGAGACCTGGTAGATGCCGAACACCCAGATCACCAGCAACCCCAGCTCCGTCAGGAACGACACGGTCGGCGAGAACAGCGACCACACTTTATTGAGCTTGTCGTTGACGGCCAGATTGTGCTTGTTGGCGGTGCGGAAGCGGTTGGCCTCGCGCGCTTCCTGCGCAAAGGCCTTCACCACGCGGATGCCGGGAATGGTATCGGCCAGCACGTTGGTCACTTCGCCCCACACGCGGTCGATCTTTTCGAAGCCGGTGCGCAGGCGGTCGCGCACCAGGTGGATCATCCAGGCGATGAACGGCAGCGGCGCCAGCGTGCAGATGGCCAGCCACGGATCGAGGTTGAACAGGATCACGCCGGTCATGATGATCATCAGGCAGTCGGACAGGAAGTCCAGCAGGTGCAGCGACAGGAACACGCAGATGCGGTCGCTCTCGGAACCGATGCGCGACATCAGGTCGCCGGTACGCTTGCCGCTGAAGTATTCCAGCGACAGCTGCAGCAAATGCTCATAGGTGGTGGTGCGCAGGTCGGCGCCGATGCGTTCCGATGCCAGCGCCAGCACATAGGTCTTGCCCCAGCCGAAAATCCAGGCCAGGATCGAGGCGCCCACCAGGCCGGCCATGTACAGCACCACCAGCATCGGATCGACCGCCTTGCCGTTCTGGTACGGGATCAGCACATTGTCCATCAGCGGGATGGTCAGGTAGGGCGGAATCAGGTGGGCGCCGGTGGACAGCAGCATGAAGGTGAAGCCGAGCGCCAGCTGCCATTTGTACGGCTTGGCGAAGCGCCACAGGCGGAACAGCGTCCAGGTCGACGGCGGCGTGTAGACCACCTTGGTGCAGACCGGGCATTCTTCCTGGTCCGGCTCCATCGGCGCCTTGCAGCTGGGGCAGACGTTTTTATCGTCGACCACCACCGGTTCGCCGCTGGCGTGGCTGTCGAGGTGGGCGTCGAACTGCTCGACCAGGCGGATCGCCGCCAGATTCTGGCCCAGCGTGAAGCGCCAGGCGCCCAGGCGGCCTTGCTTATTGATTAACTCCAGGTGGCCGACGCCGGCGTGGTCATGGTGTTTCAGTGTCAGATCGGGCGCGAACGGCCACGATTCCCAGCCTTCCGCGCCCGGCGCGCGCGCCAGCACCCGGCCGGTGGTGACCAGCACTACACCCTTGGAAAAACGAAGTTGCTGATCCAGGTCAACCTCCAAGGCACTTACAACGTTTTCCCCTTGGGAAAGTTGTGCCTGTATCTCAGAACGCCAGCGTTCAGGCAGATCACCCGTACTGGAGTGAGTGGAAAGTTGTTCGGTCGTCATCGTGCGGCGTACTCCGGAGGGGAAAAGGCTGATATTACGGATTATTTACGGTATTCTGTCAGTGATTAAACATTTGACAGAGAACAATAAAATAGAATGTTTTGCGTTGACGGCAAGTATACCGTACAGCAGCAGGGCAAGGGTACAGGGTTTACAATACGGCGCGGGCTGGCTCAGCCGATAACAAAGTTACAAGAATCAATACATGACTAAGAAGAAAGACATTGAAGTTCTCCGCGTCACGCATTTGCGCGGACCCAACATCTGGACCTATCGCCCGGTCATCGAGGCGTGGCTGGATATCGGCGAGCTGGAGAACTTTCCATCGAATTTGTTGCCCGGATTGTATGAGCGCCTGACAGCCATCCTGCCAGGCCTGATCGTGCACCGTTGCGGCGTGGGCGAGCACGGCGGCTTCCTGGAGCGCCTGCGCGACGGCACTTATGCCGGCCACATCCTGGAACACGTGGTCCTGGAACTGCAAAACCTGGCCGGCATGAAAACCGGCTTCGGCAAGACCCGCGAAATCGGCGAGAACACCGGCCTGTACAAGATGGCCTTCCGCACCCGCCAGGAAGAAGTCGGCCGCGCCGCGCTGGCCGCCGGCCGCGACCTGCTGATGGCGATGATCGAAGACCGTCCGTACGACCTGGCCGCCACCGTCGCCAGCCTGACCGACCTGGTCGAGAGCCTGTGCCTGGGCCCGAGCACCGGCAACATCGTCGATGCCGCCGGCGTGCGCAAGATTCCATTCATCCGCCTGACCGACGGCAACCTGGTGCAGCTGGGCCACGGCGCCGCGCAGCGCCGCATCTGGACCGCTGAAACCGAGCACACCTCGGCCATCGCCGAAGGCATCGCCAGCGACAAGGATCTGACCAAGACGCTGATCTCGTCCTGCGGCGTGCCGGTGCCGGAAGGCCAGCTGGTCACCAGCGCCGCCGAGGCATGGGAAGCGGCCGAGGACATCGGCCTGCCGGTCGTGCTGAAACCATACGACGGCAACCATGGCCGCGGCGTCTCGCTCAACCTGTCCACCGAAGCCGATGTCGCCGCCGCGTATGAACTGGCCGCCAAGGAAGGCGACAGCAGCAGCGTGATCGTCGAACGCTTCATCGTCGGCGACGAACACCGCCTGCTGGTGGTGGGCCGCCGCGTGGTGGCTGCCGCCGCCGGCGAATCGCTGTGGGTCACCGGCGACGGCAAATCGACCGTGCTGGAACTCTGCAACACCCAGATCAACACCGATCCGCGCCGTGGCGAGACCGAGGAATTCCCACTGGGCCTGGTCAAGCCGGACGAATCGGGCGAGATCGTGCTGGAACTGAAGCGCCAGAACCTGACCCACGCGTCGGTGCCGGCCGAAGGCCAGAAAGTGCTGATCCAGCCGAACGGCAACGTCGCCATCGACGTCACCGACAAGGTGCACCCGCAGGTGGCCGCGATGGCTGCGCTGGCGGCGCGCGTGGTCGGCCTGGACATCGCCGGCATCGACCTGGTGTGCTCCGACATTTCGCGTCCGCTGGAAGAGCAGGGCGGCGCCATCATCGAAGTCAACGCCAGCCCTGGCTTGCTGGCGCACCTGAAGCCGGCCGTGGGCGAACCGCGCAACGTTGGCGAAGCGATCGTCGACCACCTGTTCGGCGACGCCACCGGCCGCATGCCGATCGTCGGCATCACCGGCAAGCACGGCACGACCATGACCGCGCGCCTGGTGGCCTGGCTGCTGCAAATCAGCGGCAAGAAAACCGGCCTGACCTGCGCCGACGGCCTGTTCGTCAACGGCCGCCTGCTGCCGCGCGACGGTTTCAGCGACTGGGAAACCGGCGAGCGCCTGCTGCTGAACAAAAACGTCGAAGCCGGTGTGTTTGAAAACGACGCGCGCATGATCCTGTCCGAAGGCCTGGCCTACGACAAGTGCACGGTCGGCGTGGTGACCGATGTCAGCGATTTCGCGTCGCTGAGCGAGTTCCACATCGACAGCGACAACAAGCTGTATAACGTGCTGCGCACCCAGGTCGACGTGGTGCTGCCAAGCGGCGCGGCGGTGCTCAACGCCGCCGATCCGCAAGTGGTGGAGATGGCCGACCTGTGCGACGGCGAAGTGATTTTCTATGGCGTGGACGAGCACCTGGCCGCCATCGCCGCGCACCGCCAGGACGGCAAGCGCGTGGTGTTCGAACGCAAGGACGGCGCCCGCAACAACATCGTCATGGCGATCGGCCACGAAGAAGTGGGCACGCTGCCGCTGTCGCCGCTGGTGCCGCCGGAAGCCGTGCTGGCCGCGATTGCCGCCGGCTGGGCGCTGGGCCTGACGCCGGACCTGATCGGCGCCGGCCTGCGTACCTGGGAAGCGTCGCCGAAACGCGTTCACCACTGATACATCATTGAGAGAATAAGAAGAGTTATGGAAGTCATACGCACCCGCGCCCTTCGCGGCCCGAACCTTTGGAGCCACCACACTGCGGTGGAAGTCATCGTCTCGTGCCCGCCGGAAGAGCAATCGATCGCGACGCTGCCGAACTTCGAGCAGCGCCTGCATGCGCGCTTCCCTGCCGTTGGCGCCCTGCATCCCACCGGCACCTCGGACGCCGTGCCGCTGGCGCGCGTGCTGGAAGTGGCGGCACTGAGCCTGCAGGCGCAAGCCGGCTGCCCGGTCACCTTCAGCCGCACCCACGCCACGCTGGAGCAGGGCATCTACCAGACCGTGGTGGAATACACCGAGGAAGCCGTCGGCCGCCGCGCCGTGGAACTGGCCGAAGCGCTGATCGTGTCGGTGCTGGCCGATACCGCCTTCGACCTGGAAGCCGCGCTGACCGAATTGCGCGACCTGGACGAAGACGTGCGCCTGGGCCCAAGCACCGGCGCCATCGTCAACGCCGCCGTGGTGCGCGACATTCCGTTCCGCCGCCTGACCGAAGGCTCGATGGTGATGTTCGGCTGGGGTTCGAAACAGCGCCGCATCCAGGCCGCTGAAATGGACACCACCGGCGCCATCGGCGAGACCATCGCCCAGGACAAGGAACTGACCAAGAAGCTGCTGCACGCCGCCGGCGTGCCGGTGCCTATCGGCCGCTCGGTGGAAGACGAAGCCGACGCCTGGAAGGCCGCGCAGGAAATCGGCCTGCCGGTGGTGGTCAAGCCGAAGGACGGCAACCAGGGCAAGGGCGTCACGGTCAACATCATGACCAAGGAGCACCTGGAAGCGGCCTTCCGCACCGCCAAGGAATTCCGCGACGACGTCATGGTCGAGCGCTACCTGCCGGGCCACGATTACCGCCTGCTCGTCATCGGCAACAAGCTGATTGCAGCCGCGCGCCGCGATCCGCCGCTGGTGATCGGCGACGGCACGCACACCGTGCGTGAACTGGTCGACATCGTCAACGCCGATCCGCGCCGCGGTTCGGGCCATTCGACCTCGCTGACCAAGATCCGTTTCGACGACATCGCCATCGCGCGCCTGGCGCTGCAAGATCTGAACGCGGACTCGGTGCCGGCCAAGGGCCAGCGTGTCATCCTGCGCAACAACGCCAACCTGTCGACCGGCGGCACCGCCACCGACGTCACCGACGACGTGCATCCGGAAGTGGCGGCGCGCGCGGTGGAAGCGGCGCAGATGATCGGCCTCGATCTGTGCGGCGTGGACGTGGTCTGCGACAACGTGCTGGAACCGATTGAGAATCAACGCGGCGGCGTGGTGGAAGTCAACGCCGCGCCGGGCCTGCGCATGCACATCGCGCCTTCGTTCGGCAAAGGCCGCGCGGTGGGCGAGGCCATCGTCAACACCATGTTTGCGCCGGGCGAGAACGGCCGCATTCCGGTGGTGGCGGTGACCGGCACCAACGGCAAGACCACCACCGTGCGCCTGATCGCGCACCTGCTAACCGCCAGCGGCCTGCGCACCGGCATGACCAACACCGACGGCGTCTACATCGAAGGCCGCCAGACCGACAGCGGCGACTGCAGCGGTCCGCGCAGCGCGCGCAACGTGCTGCTGCATCCGGACGTGGACGCGGCGGTGTTCGAGACCGCGCGCGGCGGCATCCTGCGCGAAGGCCTGGCCTTCGACCGCTGCCAGGTGGCGGTGGTGACCAACATCGGCATGGGCGACCACCTGGGCCTGAACTACATCACCACCGTGGAAGACCTGGCGGTGTTGAAGCGCGTGATCGTGCAGAACGTGTCGGAGAGCGGCTTCGCGGTGCTGAACGCGGTCGATCCTATCGTCGCCGGCATGGCGGCCAATTGCCGCGGCAAGGTGATCTTCTTCGGCGCCGACCGCTCGCATCCTGTCATCGCCACGCACCTGGCGCAGGGCTGCCGCACCGTGTACGTGGAAGATGGCCATATCGTCGCGGCCGAAGGCCGTGAGCAGAACCGCATTCCGCTGTCGGCCGTGCCGATCACCCGCAACGGCGCCATCGGCTTCCAGGTTGAGAACGTGATGGCGTCGGTGGCGGCGGCGTGGGGCGTGGGCATCAGCTGGGACGCGATCCGCCTGGGCCTGAAAACCTTCGCCAACGATTCCGACAATGCGCCGGGCCGCTTCAACGTGTTCGACTACAAGGGCGCGACGCTGATCGCCGACTACGGCCATAATCCGGACGCCATCCTGGCGCTGGTGAAGGCGGTGGAAACCATGCCGGCCAAGCGCCGCGTGGTGGTGATCTCGGGCGCCGGCGACCGCCGCGACCAGGACATCACGCAGCAGACCGAAATCCTCGGCCGCGCGTTTGACGATGTGCTGTTGTACGAGGATGCCTGCCAGCGTGGCCGCGTGGATGGTGAAGTGGTGGCGTTGCTGCGCTCCGGCTTGTCCGGCGCGCCGCGTACTTCGCATATCGAAGAAATCTACGGCGAGTTCAAGGCCATCGATACCGCCCTGGCGCGTTTGCAGGAAGGCGATCTTTGCCTGATCCTGATCGATCAGGTGGAAGACGCGCTGGCGCACATCGCCAAGCGCATCAAGGAAGCCTGAACCCGCACACCGCTGCGGCCAGGGTCTGTCCCCGCATGGGGACAGACCCTTTCGTTTTGGGGGAAGGGATGCTTGGCGAATCACCGGCCTTACCCCGTATTGCGAATATCTATCGAAGCTATAGATATTTATAGTTTTTATTTATGGATCGTCGTGGTTAGAATAGCTTCACGCTATCAACAACGAGGAGCCATAGTATGAGCCAGCCACCTATCACCACCGCGTCCGGCATTCCAGTCGCCGACAACCAGAACTCCGTCACCGCCGGCCCACGCGGCCCGGTGCTGCTGCAGGACTTCCACCTGATCGAGAAGCTGCAGCACTTTAACCGCGAACGTATCCCTGAGCGCGTGGTGCACGCCAAAGGCTCGGGCGCATATGGCACTTTCACCGTTACCCACGACATCACCCAATTCACCAAGGCCAAGCTGTTCAGCGAAGTCGGCAAGCAGACCGAGACCTTCCTGCGCTTCTCCACCGTCGGCGGCGAAAAGGGCAGCGCCGACACCGAACGCGATCCACGCGGCTTCGCCGTGCGCTTCTACACCGAAGAGGGCAACTGGGACCTGGTCGGCAACAACACGCCGGTGTTCTTCCTCAAGGACGGCATCAAGTTCCCGGACTTCATCCACACGCAGAAGCGCGACCCGCAGACCAACCTGAAATCGCCGACCATGATGTTCGACTTCTGGAGCAAGACGCCGGAAAGCCTGCACCAGGTCACCACGCTGTTCTCCAGCCGCGGCACGCCGGACGGCTACCGCCACATGCACGGCTTCGGCAGCCACACCTACAGCCTGATTAACGTCGACGGCGAACGTGTCTACGTCAAGTGGCACTTCCTGACGCAGCAGGGCATCAAGAACCTGTCCGCCGACGAAGCCGTGCGCATCGCCGGCACCGATCCGGACTACTCGCAGCGCGACCTGTTCAACGCCATCGCCAGCGGCGACTTCCCGCGCTGGGACGTCAAGGTGCAAGTCGCCACCGAGGCCGAGCTGGCCGCATGGGAAGCGCGCACCGGCTGGAATCCGTTCGATCTGACCAAGGTCTGGCCGCACAAGGACTTCCCGTTCCTGCCGGTGGGCGTGCTGGAGCTGAACCGCAATCCGGTCAACTACCACGCGGAAGTGGAGCAGGCGGCGCTGTCGCCATCGCACGTGGTGCCGGGCCTGGGCTACTCGCCGGACAAGATGCTGCAGGCGCGCCTGTTCGCCTACCACGACGCGCAGCTGTACCGCGTCGGCACCAACCACCAGCACCTGCCGGTGAACGCGCCGCGCTGCCCGTTCCACAACCAGCAGCGCGACGGTGGCATGGCGATCGCCAACGGCGGCGCGGCGCAGAACTACCAGCCGGTCGACGCCAGCGGCAGCAATCCGCAGGGCCTGGGCAATGGCGAACCGGCGCTGGCGCTGCAAGGCGCGGCGGCCCGCTACGATGCGCGCGGCACCGAGGATGACTACACCCAGGCAGGTGATCTGTTCCGCCTGATGCCGGCCGATGAGCAGCAAAACCTGTTCAACAACCTTGCCGGTCCCTTGAGCCAGGTCAGCGCCGAGATCATCGCGCGCCAGCTGGGCCACTTCGACCAGGCCGATCCGGCCTACGGCGCAGGCGTGCGCGCGGCATTGAAGGCACGCGGCGTGAACCTGGCGTAAATCGCTTACAATCTCCATGTTGCAGTGCATCGTGGAGATCGTTTTGAAGCGTAAGCCCGATAGTTTGCCTTCCTCCGCCTTGCCGGGCCAGGTTGTCCTGGTCCTGCAGGGCGGCGGCGCCTTGGGCGCCTACCAGCTCGGCGTGTACCAGGCCATGCACGAAGCCGGCATCGAACCGGATTGGGTGATCGGCACTTCCATCGGCGCCATCAACGGCGCCATCATCGCCGGCAATCCGCCGGAGCAGCGGCTGGACCGGCTGCGCGAATTCTGGCACCGCATGGAGCGCAATTCCTTCGGTTTTTCCACCATGCCGCGCGCCATCGCCAACGCCATCACGGTGGGGCAGGGCATTCCCGCCTTTTTCGAACCGAACCTGTCTTCGTGGTGGAACCCGGAGGCGCGGGTGGGCGTCGAGCATGCCTCCTTTTACCAGACCACGCCCTTGCGCAGCACGCTGGAGGCGCTGGTCGATTTCGACTATCTCAATCGCAAGCAGATGCGGCTGACCGTCGGCGCGGTGAATGCGCGCAGCGGCGCGATGCGTTACTTCGACAGCCGCGATGAGCAACTGTGCGTCGAGCACGTGATGGCGTCCGGTGCGCTGCCGCCGGCCTTTCCCGCCGTGCGCATCGACGGCCAGCCTTACTGGGACGGCGGCATTTATTCCAACACGCCGATCGAAGCGGTGCTCGACGACGAGCCGCGCCGCAGTTCGGTGATCTTCTCGGTGCAGGTGTGGAACCCGGACGGCAGCGAGCCGGAAAGCGTGCTCGATGTGCTGGACAAGCACAAGGAGATCCAGTACGCCAGCCGCGCCAGCAACATCGAGCAGCAGCGCCGGCTGCACCGGCTGCGCCACGTGATCCGCGAGATGAGCAAGCACCTGTCGGCGAAGGAAGCCGCCTTGCCCGAGGTACGCGAACTGGCCTCGTGGGGCTGCGGCACCGACATGCACGTGGTGTCGCTGCGCGCGCCGCGCATCGGCAACGAGGACCATACCAAGGACATCGACTTCAGCGCGGCCGGCATCCGCGCCCGCTGGCAGGCCGGCTATGACGATACGCAGCGCTTCATCGCGCTGCGTCCGTGGGACGCGCCGATCGATCCCATCGAGGGCATCGCGATCCACGAGCTGCCCGCCGATGCGGCGTCAAATCCCTGACTCGTCCAGCTCCCTGACCTTGAAGGTGCCGGCCTCAATGATGAAGGAGCGCATTTTGCCCCGCAGTTCGCCATTGGCGTTGACGCCGCAGCTGCGTTCGTGAGACGTCTGCCTTGCGCCCGCGCGGTGTTGCGGGAACGATGCCACGATGACGTCGTTGACGAAGACGATGGTCTCCTCTTCATCCTCGTGCGTCAGGAAGCTGTACGACAGGACTGCCGCCTGGTTTTCCGGCAACCGGTCCCAGATCTGGCTGTTCAGCAGCAGGGTGCTGCCCCCTTCCTGGTAGGGCGGCAGGAAGTTATAGCGCAGCAGGCGCACACCGTCCTTGTCGCTGAAGCTGAACGACGCGCTGTCGATATATTCCCGCTGGTTCCAGTCCAGCACTGACAGCTTGCCGCCTTCGCGTCGCACCACCAGGTTCAGCGGCACCAGCTGCTGCGAATAGCTTTGCATATTGACGCCGCGCTCGGCGTTGGCGAGCGACATCGCGATGAGCCTGCTGTCGATTTCACCGCTGCGTTCCATGGACGGATTGGGATACTGCTTGCTAATCATTTGCCGTTCCGTGAAGCCGCTGGAATTGGGGGGCGCGACACCGGTAACCCGCTCCAGCAAGCCGCGCGAGTCATGCTTCCCCGCGAGCAAGGCTTCGTCGGTGCCGTCCCAGCAATTCTGGCGTATCAGTCCCATTTGATACAGCAGCTGCTCGGTGAGCTGTTGATACAGCATGCCGATCCCCTTGCCATACGCGCGCCCGACATCGGAATGCGAGCCTGGCAGCACAATCCGGTTGACGCGCGGTGGCGCGATGGGGCCGCCAAGGTGATACACGCGGGTCGTGATGTCGGGCTCTTCGTCGATGACCGGTTTGAACAGATAGCGCGACTCGTCGCGCGCGACGAAGTGCACCATGTAATCCACCGAGGTGGGCAGGGTGAGATCCAGCTTGTCGAGCTGGCCGGTCGAAACGGTGTCAAAAAGAATCGCGTAGAAATAGACCTTATGCCGCAGTTGCGCGTCCTGGTCGGCCGCCGCCGTGAGCAGGTTCATGAAGTGCCGGGCGATTGCCGCGCCACGGCTGAAGCCCGTCACGACAATGCGGATTTCTCCGTCGGGATGCAAGGACATCCATTGCCGGGACTGGGCCAGGGCCTGTTCGCTGGCCAGCTGCGCAATGTCGGCGCTGCTATAACCGAACATGCCATCGAGCAGATTGCGGTAATGCGGATTCTGCATTCCCGGCCCCGGAAAATATTGTCCGCCCAGCCTGGTCATCATGTCGGCAACGATGGTCGGCTTTTCATCGGAGGGAATTCTTTCCCGGTCGTTCATGGTGCCATCAAAGCCGATGATCAATTGATGCACCGGACGGCCGTCGACAGGATGGCGGATGAACGGCACGTCGGATTGAACCGTTGCAAAGGCGTGCTGGATCAGTTCCCTGTCGTTGGCGCTGATGGGGACTGCCTTGCTGCCGGAGACCAGCGCGCAGCCGTTCAGCAAGGCTGTCAGCAACAGTAGGGAAAAACATTTGTAGAGTATTTCAATTTTTATCATGAGAAAAACGAATGGAAAATGGGAATTTAATTCATAGGATGACAGTTTTTCTGATTCTATACTGAAACAAAAGAATGAGGAGAACGACCATGTATGAAGACCGCATCCGCCGTCCGGCACTGATGAACAAGCTGATGAGCGCCGACCAGGCCGCCCTGTTATTCAAGGACGGCATGACTGTCGGCATGAGCGGCTTTACCCGCGCCGGCGACGCCAAGGCGCTGCCCGCCGCGCTGGTGGAACGCGCGCGCCAGGGCACGCCGCTGCAACTGACCCTGCTGACCGGCGCCTCGCTCGGCAACGAGAGCGACGGCCTGATGGCCAACGCCGGCGTGGTGGCGCGCCGCATGCCGTTCCAGGCCGACGCCGCGCTGCGCCGCAAGATCAATTCCGGCGAGGTGATGTTCATCGACCAGCATTTGTCGGAGACCGCCGAGCAGCTGCGCTCCGGCGACCTGAAGGCGGTCGATATCGCCGTGATCGAGGCGGTGGCGATTACCGCAGATGGCGGCATCATTCCCACCATGTCGGTCGGGAACAGCGCCAGTTTCGTGCAGCAGGCCCACAAGGTGATCGTCGAGATCAACCTCAGCGCGCCGCTGGCGCTGGAAGGCTTCCACGATATCTATGTGCCGGCCGCGCGCCCGCATCGCGAGCCGATTCCCCTGCTGACGCCAGCGCAGCGCATCGGCCAGCCGACCATCCGCCTGCACCCGGACCGCATCGCCGCCATCGTCATCACCGACAGCCCGGACAGCCCGTCCAACGCGCTGCCGCCGGACGACGAGACCGACGCCATCGCGCGCCACGTCATCACCTTCCTCGAAGGCGAGGTGAAAGCAGGGCGCATGGATACCTCGCTGCTGCCGCTGCAGGCCGGCATCGGCACCATCGCCAACGCGGTGCTGCATGGGCTGGTCGATTCGCCGTTCCGCAACATGACCATGTTCTCCGAGGTGCTGCAGGACAGCGCGATCGAGCTGCTCGATTCCGGCCACCTGGCGATGGCGTCGGCGTCGTCGATCACGCTGTCGGCGGCCATGCACCAGAAATTCCTCGACAATATCGAGCAGTACCGCGAACGCATCGTGCTGCGGCCGCAGGAGATCAGCAACCATCCGGAGATCGTGCGCCGCCTCGGCATCATCGCGCTGAACACGGCGCTGGAGTTCGACATCTACGGCAACGTCAATTCGACCCACGTCGGCGGCACGCACATGATGAACGGCATCGGCGGCTCGGGCGACTTCGCGCGCAACGGCCAGCTGTCGGTCTTCGTCAGCAAGTCGGTGGCCAAGGACGGCGCGATTTCCAGCGTGGTGCCGTTTGCGGCCCACGTCGACCACACCGAGCACGACGTCGATGTGCTGGTGACGGAATGGGGCCTGGCCGACCTGCGGGGCCTGGCGCCGCGCGAACGCGCGCCGCGCATCATCGAGAACTGCGCCCACCCGGACTACCGTCCGCAGCTGCGCGCCTATTTCGAGGAAGCGCTGCTCGGTGGCGGCCAGACCCCGCATGTTCTGGAGAAGGCCTTGTCTTGGCACGCCCGCTATAAACGCGAAGGGAGCATGCTGGTAAAATAATGGGCATTCGCGTTCACTTAGTATTGGATCAACATGACCATTAAAATCAGCCAGAACTTCGATTCGGGCGCCATTGAAGTGCTGCGCGCCGACAGCGCCGCCACCATCGAACTGAATCTGCGCAAGGATTCGCACGCCGACATTCATCAATGGTTCCACTTCCGCGTGCAGGGCGCGCGCGGCCAGAAGCTGACCATGCGCTTCCTGAACGCCGGCCAGGCCACCTACGCCAAGGGTTACGAGAACTACCAGGCGGTGGCCAGCTACGACAGCGAAAACTGGTTCCGCGTGCCGACCCGTTTCGATGGCGCGGTCATGACCATCGACCATACGCCGGACACCGACAGCATCTACTACGCTTACTTCGAGCCGTATTCGTTCGAGCGCCATCTGCGCCTGCTGGGCGAAGTGGGCGAGCATCCGCTGGCCCGCGTGCATGACCTGGGCAGCACGGTCGATGGCCGCGACATGAACGTGGTCGTCATCGGCAAGCCGGAAGCGGAAAAGAAAATCTGGTTCATCGCGCGCCAGCACCCGGGCGAGTCGATGGCCGAGTGGTTCATCGAAGGCCTGATCGATTCGCTGCTGGACGACGCCAATCCGATCGCCCGCAAGCTGCTGCAGCGCTGCGTGTTCTACATCGTGCCGAACATGAATCCGGACGGTTCGGTGCGCGGCAACCTGCGCACCAACGCGGCCGGCGCCAACCTGAATCGCGAGTGGATGACGCCTTCGGTCGAACGCAGCCCGGAAGTGCTGTATGTGAAGCAGAAGATGCACGAAACCGGCATCGACATGTTCTTCGACATTCACGGCGACGAGGCGCTGCCGTACAACTTCGTGGCCGGTAACGAGATGCTGGAGAACTTCAGCGACGAGCGCCGCGCCAAGCAGCAGGCCTTCATCGACCGCTACAAGAATGCCTCGCCGGACTTCCAGGACAAGGTAGGCTATGCGGCCAGCAAGTACAAGGAAGACATGCTGACGCTGGCCTCCAAGTACGTCGGCCACCACTTCGGCTGCCTGGCGCTGACGCTGGAAATGCCGTTCAAGGACAATGCCGATCTGCCTGATCCGCACGTGGGCTGGAACGGTGCGCGCAGCGCTGCCTTGGGCGCGGCGATCCTGCAGCCTATCCTGCTGTCGCTGAACGATTACTGATCATGGGCGTTGAGATCGAGCGCAAGTTCCTGCTGCGCGGCGATGGCTGGATGAGCCTTGGCGAGCCGGTGTTTTTTCGCCAGGGTTATCTGTCGTCGCACAAGGAGCGTGTGGTGCGTGTGCGCATCGAGGGCGAGCGGGCGGTGATGACGATCAAGGGTGCCAACAAAGGCGCCACGCGTGGCGAATGGGAGTACGAGATTCCTGTCGCCGACGCGGTGCAGCTGCTCGATGGTTTGTGCGAGCAGCCGCTGATCGAGAAGTATCGCCGCCGCATTACTTTTGCCGGCAATGTGTGGGAAGTGGATGAGTTCCTCGGCGCGAACGCCGGGCTGGTGGTGGCGGAGATTGAATTGCAGTCGGAAGACCAGCAGTTCGACAAGCCGGACTGGATCGGCGAGGAAGTCACCGACGATCTGCGCTACCTCAACTCGAACTTGATTAAAAAGCCGTTCTCCACTTGGTAGGCCGTTCGTTTTGTCCTAAGCTACAGGGATGGACAGCGAGGTTTCAGCGCTCAAGGCGCATATAGACGCGATCGTGCCGGCGCTAGCGACGAAGGCCGACATTGAGATTCTGCGTGCCGAAATGCACAAAATGTCGGCGGAGGGTTATCGCTGGATGGTGGCGTCGATGATCGGCATGTTTCTCGGCTTTGGCGGGCTGTACTTTGCGGCAAACAATGCAACAAGGCCGCAACAGCCGTCGGCCCCGGTTGTCGTGCAAGCACCGCAGACGCAGCCCATACAGCCGGCGCAAACCACACAGCCGATCGTGATTTATCTGACGCCGCCGGCGTCCAAATAAAAAGCCCCGCGAGGGGCTTTTGTTTTAATGGAAGTGCTCGGTGCCGCTTGGTGCGTCCTCGGGCATTTCGGCGTGGGCCAGCTCGCCCTGCGGATCGGCGAAAAGCGGCGCGCCACAGTCGTCGCAGAACTCGACCACGTAACGCTCGTTGTGCTTCTTGATCTGCGTGACGCCCGCCTGGTTCAGGTGCGAGATGATGTCTTCCACCGGCGTCATCGGCTTCTGCTGCAGGTTGCCTGCGCTTGGCCCTTCCGGCGGCGTGCCTTCCTCATCTTCCTGGCCGTACAGCGGCCACACTACACCGTAGATCACATCCGACGACGAACGCTGCGTGAAGGCGACGCGGTACTCGTCCACCTGGCCGTCGGCGTTCTCCTCGCCGAAGCCGGCGATCACCGCGCGCAGTTCCGACGCTTCCACATCCAGTGTGTGCGTCAGATAGTGCACGGCGGCGCGGATCGACACCGGGCGTATCAGCTTGTCCGCCTCGCGGCAGGCCATGTAATAGGCTTCCGGCAGCAGCAGTTCGACGCCGCAGCCCGGCAGCAGGCGGTTGACGGTCGGCGTGACCTGCGCGCGCCATTGCTCCAGCGCGGCGCTGCGTTCGGCGGCAAAGCTGGACTGGAATTCCGGCATCTGCCAGCGGAACAGCGGCGCGCCGGTCGGCGCCACCACGGCCGCCAGCAGATAGCGCGTATCGGCCAGGAACGGCGCGGTTTCCGGCACCTTGGTGTCGGCCTTCAGCAGGCTGCCCTTGACGGCGGCTTGCGCCAGCTTGTGGACTTTGCCGTAGGTCTCGGCGTGGCTGCGCGGCAACTGGTCGATCGAGAACAGCGTCGGCGAGATCGCCACCTGCGTGCCGTCGGCCAGCATGTGGGCCGAGAAGTGCGCCGACAGCGTCTGCAGGATGTCGGACGGGATCGGGCCGGAGGCGATCGCAAAGCGGGTCCAGGCCAGGATGGGCGCGGCCACCAGCAGCACGTCGAACGACTTGCTGACGCCGTCGGCCGTCTCGATGGTGAAGGTGCTCGACTCGCTCACCGCTTCCACACCATCCATCAGGATGTCGTAGGCGTTCAGATCTTCCTTGAACAGCGCGTTGAGGGTGGCGTCGATGGTTTCCTGGTGACCGGTTTTCAGCAGTTTCTGGAGCTGCGCATCGAGAGAGTGCTCCCAGGCCCGCTCTTCGATACGGCTGGCCGCTTGCCCGACAGCCTGGGCGTAGGTGGCGAGGCGCTGGCTCTCGGCAGACAATTTTTGGGATGAAGCTTTAGATGGACGACGCATAGCGCAATAAGAGTCTCAGGTAAAAGTAAAAAAACGGATCAGTCAGGCAGATCATAACCCTTATGAACCCTATTGTAGTTGATTCGCGCGCTTGGCATACATCTCACGCAGACAGGCCGTCATCGCCAGGGTGGCGGGGGCGTCGCCGGCCAGCAGCGTGATGGCGTACGGCGGCAGCGGCGGCAGGCCGCTGTCCGGGCCGAGGATGTCCAGTGTGGCCGGCACGGTGGACGCCAGCCAGGCGCTGACCGCCAGATCCGCCTGGACAGTGGCGGTGGTGGCCTCCATGCTGGCGTAGTCGATCACGGTGCGCGCGGCGATGCCAGCCTGGCGCAGGGCGGCGTCCACCGGCTGGCGGAACACGCAGGTGTCCGATACCAGGCACACCGGCAGCGGCCGCCGGCGCCAGGCCTGGCCTCCCGCCGCGCCCACCCACACCGGCTGTTCCAGCGACAGCCGCCCGTCGCTGCTGGCGCTGGCCGGCTCTTCGACCAGCGCCAGATCGACCTTGCGCGCTTCCCACGCGCGCCGCAGCTCGTAGGAGGAGCCGGGCACCAGCGTGACATCGACGTCCGGATGGCGTCGCGCGAAGTCGTGCAGCATCGGCGGCAGATGCGTGCCCACCAGGTCGTGCGGCACGCCCAGCCGCACGCGGCCCGACAGCGCCGGTACATCCAGCGCGGCGAGGATGTTGTCATTGAGGTCGACCAGTTGGCGCGCGCTGGCCAGCAGCCGCTCGCCGGCCGGCGTTAGGCGCGCGCCGAGCTGGTCGCGTTCCATCAACAGCAGGCTGGTGGCTGTTTCCAGTCGCTTGATGCGCTGGCTGACGGCGCCCTGCGTCATGTGCAGGCGGCTGGCGGCGATGGTCATGCTGCCGCAGTCGGCCACCGCGATCAGGGTGCGCAACAGGCCGACGTCGAGGTTCCTGGACATGATGGTATTAGCGTTGTTAATGGCATGCATTATACATATTCGATATGCACCGCTCACGCGCCGGCCTAAGCTGCCCGGATCTTCACTCTTGGAAAGTCGATATGTTCGATCCCGTCGGTTTGGCCGCCATTACCATGATGGTGGATCTGCGCGATGCGCCGCACAAGCTGTATCACGCCGTCGAGCTGATTCCCGTCGCGCCGGGACCGCTGACGCTGGCCTATCCGCAGTGGCTGCCCAGCGAGCATGCGCCGGGGCCGGTGGAGAACCATGTCGGGCTGACCATCAGCGGAGACGGGCAGGCAATACCGTGGACGCGCGATCCTTACGATGCCTACCTCTATCACCTGACAGTGCCCCAAGGCGTGAGCGCGATCCGCATCCAGTCCGACTTCATCACCACCGACAGTGGTAGCGCGCGCGGCGGCGTGGCCAGCGCCGATCTGGCGGCGCTGAGCTGGAACAGCATGCTGCTGTATCCCTACACCGGTCCGCAGACGCAGGCCGGCGCCATCATGGTCAAGCCCGGCGTGACGCTGCCGGCGGGCTGGCGCTATGCCACCTCGCTGCCGCAGGAGGATGGCGTGTTCAAGCCGGTATCGCTGGAACAGCTGGTCGATTCACCGCTGATTGCTGGTCGCAATTTCCGCGAAGTCGAAGTTGCGCCGCATCACTATCTGGACATGGTGGCAGACACTCCGGAAGACCTGGCGGTCAGCGATGCGCAGATCGGCCAATTGCGGCAGCTGGTGGGGCAATCCGGCTATCTGTTTCGCAGCCGGCATTACGGTGATTTCCGTTTCCTCATGACGCTGTCGGACAAGGTCAGCGGGCTGGCGGTCGATCATCACGAGTCGCTGGATAGCCGCCGCCCGGCGAAATTCATGGTCGATGCCGACATGCGCGCGTTGTACGGCAATTTCCTGCCGCACGATTTCGTCCACAGCTGGAACGGCAAGTACCGGCGGCCGGCAGGGCTGACCGCGCCCAACTTCCAGCAGGCCGTCGACACCAGCGGCTTGTGGGTATACGAAGGGCTGACTGACTATCTGGGCGGCGTGCTGACCGCGCGCGCCGGAATCTGGACGCGGGAGCAGTACCTGGCCTCGCTGGCCGAAACCGCGGCACGCTACAGCCATCGACCGGGCCGTGCGTGGCGCGACCTGCAGGACACCGCGACCATGGCGATGACCTTGTGGCAGAAGGGCGACGGCGCCTACGGCAGCCTGCGCCGCGACGGCTTCGATTTCTATGGCGAAGGCGCGCTGGTGTGGCTGGACGTGGACGTCACCATCCGCCAGCTGACCGCCGGCCACAAGTCGCTGGACGACTTTGTCGCGCTGTTCCACGGCGCCGGCGGCGATACGTCAGCCAAGGTGCTGCCATACAGCTTCGACGATCTGGTGGCAGCGCTGAACACCGTGGCGCCGCACGACTGGCGCGGCTTCCTGCAAACTCGTCTGCACGCGCTGGGGCCGGACGCGCCGCTGGGCGGCGTCACGGGCGGCGGCTACCGGCTGGTGTACCGCCCCACCTCCGCGCGCAAGGCCTCCGGGCTGCTGTATTCGCTCGGCATGGAAGTAGGGCAGGGCGGCGTGGTGGCCGACCTGCTGCCAGACAGCGCCGCCTGGCGCGCAGGCCTCGCGCCAGGCATGAAGATCGATCAGGTCAATGGCGTGGCCTACACCACAGCCGCGCTGCGCCAGGCGATACGCGACGCGCAGCGCACCACAACGCCGGTCGCACTGACGGTCGCCGGCGCCGCCATGACGCTGGACTACCACGACGGCGAACGCTTCCCCGTCCTGGAGCGCATCCCCGGCTCGCCCGACTTGCTGGGCGATATCCTCAAACCACGCAACCAATAAAAAACGCCGGGCGAACCCGGCGTTTTTTTACTCAGCGCTTAGAGATCAAGCAGCCAGCAGTTGACGCAGAACGAACGGCAGGATGCCGCCGTGCTTGTAGTAGTCCACTTCGATCGGGGTATCGATACGCAGCAGCACGGTCACTTCCTGGCTGGTGCCGTCGGCACGGTGGATCACCAGGGTGGCCAGCTGTTGCGGCTTGATTTCGCCGTCCAGGCCTTTCAGGTCGTAGGTCTCTTTGCCGGTGATGCCCAGCGTTTCGACCGAGTCGGTGCCGATGAATTGCAGCGGCAGCACGCCCATGCCCACCAGGTTCGAGCGGTGGATACGTTCGAACGAACGCACGATCACAGCCTTCACGCCCAGCAGCTGGGTGCCTTTCGCAGCCCAGTCACGCGACGAGCCGGTGCCGTACTCTTCGCCGCCGAACACCATGGTCGGGGTGCCGGCCGCCACGTATTTCATGGCCGCGTCGTAGATCGACAGCTGTTCGCCCGATGGCTGGTGAATGGTGATGCCGCCTTCGACTGCGGAACCGTCGGCTTTCGGCGGGATCATCTTGTTCTTGATACGCACGTTGGCGAAGGTGCCGCGCATCATGATCTCGTGGTTGCCGCGGCGCGAGCCGTAGGAGTTGAAGTCGGCTTTCAGCACGCCGTTGGCCAGCAGCCATTTACCGGCTGGACCGTCTTCCTTGATCGAGCCGGCCGGCGAGATGTGGTCGGTGGTGATCGAGTCGCCAAACACGCCCAGCGCGCGCGCGCCGGAGATGTTCGGGTTGGTCTCTTTCGGGGTCATCTCGAAGCCGTCGAAGAACGGTGGTTCGGCGATGTAGGTCGACGCCGGCCAGTTGTACACCTGGCCTTCGGTGGTCGACACGTGTTCCCACAGCTTGCCTGGATTGCCCTTGACGTCGGCGTAGTTCGATTTGAACACTTTCGAGTTCATCGCGAACTTCATCAGCTTGGCGATCTCTTTCGAGGTCGGCCAGATGTCGCCCAGGTACACGTCCTTGCCGTTCTTGCCCTTGCCGACTGGCTGGGTCATCAGGTCGACGGTCATGTTGCCGGCGATGGCGTAGGCCACCACCAGCGGTGGCGAGGCCAGGAAGTTGGAACGGATGTTCGGGTGAATCCGCGCTTCGAAGTTACGGTTACCGGACAGCACGGCCGAAGCGACGATGTCGTTCGAGGTGATGGCGGCGTTCAGTTCCGGGGTCAGGTCGCCGGCGTTACCGATGCAGGTGGTGCAGCCGTAAGCGGTGACGCCGAAGCCCAGTTGCTCCAGGTAAGGCAGCAGGCCGGCGGCGGTCAGGTACTCGGTGACCACGCGGGAGCCAGGCGCCAGCGACGATTTGATGTGCGGCGCGACGGTCAGGCCGGCTTCCACGGCTTTCTTGGCCAGCAGGCCGGCGGCCAGCAGCACGCTCGGGTTCGAGGTGTTGGTGCACGAGGTGATCGCAGCGATCAGCACGTCGCCGTTTTTCACGTTCACGCCGTTGGTGGTGGTGTAGGTCTGGTTCAGGTCTTCCGGCTTTTTGTTGAAGCCGTTTTCCGAGGTCGGTTTCGAGAACAGTTCGGTGAAGTTGTTTTTCACGTTGCCGATTTCGATACGGTCCTGTGGACGCTTAGGACCGGCCAGCGATGGGGTCACGGTCGACAGGTCCAGTTCCAGCACGCGGGTGAAGTCGATGTCGCCGGCTTTCGGGATGCCGTACATGCCTTGCGCCTTGAAGTAGGCGGCAAAGGCGTCGATTTCCGCCTTGGTGCGGCCGGTGCCTTCGAAGTATTCGATGGTGGCGTCGTCGACCGGGAAGAAGCCCATGGTGGCGCCGTATTCCGGCGCCATGTTGGCGATGGTGGCGCGGTCGGTGACCGACAGGGTCTCGGTGCCTTCGCCGAAGAACTCGACGAACTTGCCCACGACCTTGGCTTTACGCAGCATTTCGGTGATGGTCAGCACCAGGTCGGTCGCGGTGCAGCCTTCGCGCAGCACGCCGGTCAGGTTGACGCCGATCACGTCCGGGGTCAGGAAGTAGACTGGCTGGCCCAGCATGCCGGCTTCCGCCTCGATGCCGCCCACGCCCCAGCCGACCACGCCGATGCCGTTGATCATGGTGGTGTGCGAGTCGGTGCCGACCAGCGAGTCAGGGTAGTAGACGCCGTTGCTGTCCTTGTGGACGCCGCGCGCCAGATATTCCAGGTTGACCTGGTGGACGATGCCGAAGCCTGGCGGCACCACGCCGAAGGTGTCGAAGGCTTGCATGCCCCATTTCATGAACTGGTAGCGCTCGTTGTTGCGCGAGAATTCCAGCTTCATGTTCAGGTCCAGCGCTTTCGGCTCGCGGAAGTGGTCGATGGTGACCGAGTGGTCGACCACCAGGTCGACCGGCACCAGCGGCTCGATCTTCTTGGCGTTGACGCCCATCTTGTAGGCGACGTTGCGCATCGCGGCCAGGTCGGCCAGCAGCGGCACGCCGGTGAAGTCCTGCAGCACCACGCGGGCGACGACGAACGGGATCTCGTCGGTGCGGTCGGCGGTTGGCGCCCAGCTGGCGACCTGCTTGACGTGTTCTTCGGTGACTTTCTTGCCGTCGACGTTACGCAGGACGGATTCCAGCACCACGCGGATCGATACCGGCAGGCGGGAGATTTTGGCGCCCAGGCTCTTTTCCAGTGCAGGCAGCGAGTAGAACTTCGCCTTCTTGCCCGAAATGTTGAATTCCTTAAGCGTGTTCAGAGTGTTGCGTGACATGACCTCTCCTTCGTGATGGGTATCGTCTATTATTAAAGTGAAACGTGGTGCTGGTTTTGGAACAGTTTATTGAATCGAGATCTTGGCGCCGGTCGGTTCGCTGGTGGCGGTGGTGACCGGCTTTTGCTGCTCGGCGTTGCGGCATTCGTTGGCCAGCTGGCGGTTCTGCTTGGAGTCCAGCAGCATGCCCTTGGCCGGAATGCCGATCCAGATCAGGCCGTACATCTTGTTTTCAAAGCGGTTGGCGCCGGTGGTGGTGCCGACGCGGGTCAGGCGGTGCAGGCGCTTCTTCCAGCGCAGCGCGATGTGTTGGTCGTCGCCGGCGTTCTGGTAGATCGAGATCTTGTTGCCCAGTTCGCAGTCGAAGTCGGTGACGGCCGAGTCGGTGACGACCGGCTCGTCCTCTTCCTCGTTCGGCGCTTTCGGCTCGGCCGGCTTGGCGGCTTTCTTGGTGCTTTTGGCGGCGGCCTTCTTCACGGTTTTCTTGGCTGGCACATCGCCTTCGGCGTGGGCGCCGGCGGCCAGGGTCAGGGAGGCCAGCGCGAGGCTGCAGGCCATGAGTAATTTGGAGATGGACATCAGTGTGCTTCCTGTGGGAGATCGGTTGGGGAGCCGTTGAACAGCGGGGCCACGGATTCCGGCAGACTCAGGCCGGCCAGTTTGGCGCGCTGTAAAACGGTCCAATAATATCGGTAGCTCGCGCGGTCGTGCAAGCGGCCATTCTGGGCGATCGGCCCCCATTGCACGGCTGCGGCTTCGTGCAGGATGGCGGCCGCCTCGCTCACTTCGGACAGGCGCGGCGTAAACGTCTTGATGATCGGCTTGATCTGGTTCGGGTGGATGCTCCACATGCGCGTGTAGCCGAATTCGGCGGCGGCGCGCTGGGCATCGTTGGCGGCCAGCGCCGTATCCTTGATTTCTGTGGTCACGTTGTGCGACGGCACCTTGCCGTGCGCGTGGCAGGCGGCGGCGATTTCCAGCTTGGCGCGGGTCACCAGCGGGTGCGTGAACTGGCCCGGCGTGCGCATCGCAGCGCCGGGAATCGCACCGTAGTGGGCCGAGACGAAGTCCATGATGCCGAACGACAGGCACTGCACCTGGGGCAGGGCGGCGATGGCGTAGGCGTCGCGCAGCGCGCCGTGGGTTTCGATCAGCACGTGCACCGGCAGGTCCTTGCGGCCGGCCTTGGCGGCGTGGGTGGTGATCAGCTTGATGGCGCGCGCCACCTCGTCGACGCTGTTCACCTTCGGCAGCACCAGGTAGGCCAGGCGCTGGGCGGCGGCGCAGATGATCTCGACGTCGCTGGCGAAGAACGGGCTGTGCACGTCGTGCACGCGGGCGCCGATGCGGTTGAACTGGTTGGCGTCGGAATTGAGCAGCTCGACCACCAGGCGCGCGTGCGCCTGTTCGTTGCCGGCGCTGGCGCCGTCTTCGCAATCGAGGGTGATGTCGAACAGCGGGCCAAGTTCTTGTTGCAAGGCGATCGATTTACGCATCAGCTTTTCGGAGCCGGCGTAGTGGTCGCACGCTGGCAGGAGCAGCGGCTGGCGATTACCCTGGAATAAAACCTCGGATGGATGCATGCAAACAGAATCAGGAGGAACGGGAGCCGCGCTGCTCTCGGCAGCGCGGCGGGTGCGGCGGATCGGTGGTTTAACCGGTTCCACGTGCGGCAGCGAAGATTACGGCAGCAGGTGCTTGACGCCTTCGCGCTCTTCGGTCAGTTCTTTCAGGGTCAGGTTGATGCGCTCTTGCGAGAAGGCGTCGATTTCCAGGCCTTGAACGATTTTGTATTCGCCGTTTTCGGTGGTGACCGGGAAGCCGAACATGATGCCTTCCGGGATGCCGTACGAACCGTCCGATGGTACGCCCATGGTGGTCCACTTGCCGGCGGTGCCCAGGTGCCAGTCGTGCACGTGGTCGATGGCGGCGTTGGCGGCCGAGGCAGCCGACGACAGGCCGCGCGCTTCGATGATGGCGGCGCCGCGTTTGCCCACGGTTGGCAGGAACACGTTGGCGTTCCATTCCTGGTCGTTGATCAGGTCCTTGACGTTTTTGCCGTTGACGGTAGCGAAGCGGTAGTCGGCGTACATGGTCGGCGAGTGGTTGCCCCACACGGTCAGCTTCTCGATGTCTTTCACGGCGGTGCCGGTTTTGGCAGCCACTTGCGACAGCGCGCGGTTGTGGTCCAGGCGCAGCATGGCGGTGAAGTTCTTCGCCGGCAGCGATGGCGCCGATTTCATGGCGATGTAGGCGTTGGTGTTGGCTGGGTTGCCGACCACCAGTACTTTGACGTTGCGCGAAGCGACGGCGTCCAGGGCCTTGCCTTGGGCGGTGAAGATCTGGGCATTGGCTTCCAGCAGGTCTTTACGCTCCATGCCTGGGCCGCGTGGACGGGCGCCCACCAGCACGGCGTAGTCGACATCCTTGAACGCGGTCAGCGGATCGGAGTGGGCGGTCATCTCGGCCAGCAGCGGGAACGCGCAGTCGTCGATTTCCATCATGACGCCCTTCAGGGCCTTTTGCGCTTTTTCGTCGGCGATTTCCAGCAGTTGCAGAATGACTGGTTGATCTTTGCCGAGCATGTCGCCGTTGGCGATGCGGAACAGCAGAGCGTAACCGATTTGGCCGGCAGCGCCGGTAACAGCAACACGCAGTGGGGTTTTAGCCATGATGAATCTCCAAAGTGGGAAGTGAATCGTTCTTGAAGCTGGACCGGCGGCCGGTCCGGGAAAACGTAATCATACTGCAAAATTCAACGCTTATAATCATGTATCGGTAAGCGTTGGCTCGGGAGTGTAGGCGCGTCGCCACTATCTGTCAATCCTATCTTATGTCTTATATAAGACAGATAAGTTATTGATGGTTTTTCTGGACGGCACTGGTCTTTTGTGGTGAAATCTTGGCCTATGAGTTCCGTGCCGCCAAATTCGAATAACAATCCCGCTGCCGCCTCCGCCGGCAGCGCGGCCGGTGCGTCGACAAATTCGTCTCCCACCTTCTCCCCGCTGTACCAGCAAATCAAGGCCCTGATCACCAAAAGCCTGCAGTCCGGCGAATGGAAGCCGGGCGAAATGATCCCCAGCGAAGTCGAACTGGCCAACCGCTTCAAGGTCAGCCAGGGCACCGTGCGCAAGGCGATCGACGAGCTGGCGGCCGAAAACCTGGTGATGCGCAAGCAGGGCAAGGGCACTTTCGTGTCGACCCACCATGAAGAACGCGCCCAGTTCCGCTTCCTGCGCCTGATGCCCGACGAGGGCGTGCCGCATCCGGGCGTCAGCCAGTTCATCGAAGTCAAGCGCATGCGCGCGCCGGCCGACGTGGCGCGCCTGCTCGACCTGAAGTCCGGCGACGCCGTCATCTTCATCAAGCGGGTCCAGCATTTCGATGGCGTGCCCACCATTGTGGAGGAGATGTGGCTGCCGGGGATAGCCTTCAAAGGTCTGACCGCCGAGCGGCTGGAAGAATACAAGGGGCCGATGTACGGCCTGTTCGAATCCGAATTCGGCACGCGCATGATCCGTGCCACCGAAAAAATCCGCGCCGTCTGCGCCGCCGAGAGCGACGCCGCGCTGCTGAACATCGCCGTCAACACGCCGCTGCTGGCGTCGGAGCGGGTCTCGTTTACCTATGGCGACAAGCCGGTCGAGCTGCGCCGCGGCCTGTACCTGACCGAGCGCCATCACTACCACAACGAGTTGAATTGAAGGAGACAGGGCGCGCGTCATACGCCCGTAGCATTGTTGCGCTGATAATACGTTGAGCTACAGAAAGTAGCCGCCAGCTGGTGTTGCCGACCACTATTTTTATTCTATGTAACAATAGATATTGGTTGTTAGAGTGGAATCGGCGAAAATCGCAGTCTCACCAAATTTTTGTTTTAGCCTGAGGAGGTCTTGTTATGTCAGAAGCCGTAAGGGAAGCCCCTAAAAAAGAACGGCCGAAGTTCACCAACATTCATGTTACTGAACTGTCCAACTACCGCATGCCACTGGCTGCCATCGTGTCCATCCTGCACCGCATCTCCGGTGTCCTGATGTTCGTGCTGCTGCCGTTCGTGCTGTATCTCTTGCAGAATAGTCTGCGTTCCGAGATCTCTTTCGCGTATTACGAAGGTTTCGTGACCTACCCGCTGGTCAAGCTGATCATCCTGGCCCTGGTCTGGGGTTTCTTCCACCACTTCTGCGCCGGCGTACGCCACCTGGTGATGGACCTGCACATCGGCCTGGACAAGGATTCGGCGCGCAAGTCGTCCGCCACCGTGCTGGTCATCAGCCTGGTCCTGACCGCGCTGGTCGCACTGAAACTGTTTGGAGTATTCTGAGATGGCCACTAACAACAATATCGGTCCTAAACGCCGCGTCGTAGGCGCCCACTACGGCATGCGCGACTGGCTGGCGCAACGCGTCACCGCCGTGCTGATGGTGCTGTACACCGCGACCCTGCTGATCGCCTTCCTCACCGGTCAGAACTTCACCTATGAAGGCTGGGCCGGCCTGTTCGCCCAGCAGTGGTTCAAACTGGTCAGCGCCGTGACGCTGATCGGCCTGTTCTACCACGCCTGGGTTGGCATGCGTGACGTCTGGATGGACTACGTGAAACCCGTTGGCCTCCGCCTCACCCTGCAAATGGCCACCGTCGCCTGGCTGATCGGCTGCGCCGTGTGGTCGATTCAAATTATCTGGAGTGTGTAATCGTGGCAGCTATTAAATCTGGAATTCCAACCCGCCGCTTTGACGCGGTCATCGTCGGCGCCGGCGGCTCCGGCATGCGCGCATCGCTGCAACTGGCCGAAGCCGGCCTGAACGTCGCGGTGCTCTCCAAAGTCTTCCCGACCCGCTCGCACACCGTGGCGGCGCAGGGCGGCATCGGCGCCTCGCTGGGCAATATGGCCGAAGACAACTGGTTCTGGCACATGTTCGACACCGTCAAGGGCGGCGACTACCTGGGCGACCAGGATGCGATCGAATTCATGTGCCGCGAAGCACCGAAGGTCGTCTACGAGCTGGAACACTTCGGCATGCCGTTCGACCGCAACCCGGACGGCACCATCTACCAGCGTCCGTTCGGCGGCCACACCGCCAACTTCGGTGAAAAAGCCGTGCAGCGCGCCTGCGCCGCGGCGGACCGTACCGGCCACGCCCTGCTGCACACGCTGTACCAGCGCAACGTTCGCGCCCGCACCCACTTCTTCGTCGAATGGATGGCGCTGGACCTGATCCGCGACGCCGAAGGCGACGTGGTCGGCGTGGTCGCGCTGGAAATGGAAACCGGCGAAACCATGATCCTGGAAGCCAAGACCACCATCTTCGCCACCGGCGGCGCCGGCCGTATCTTCGCCGCGTCCACCAACGCCTTCATCAACACCGGCGACGGCATGGGCATGGCGGCACGCGCCGGCCTGCCGCTGCAGGACATGGAGTTCTGGCAGTTCCACCCGACCGGCGTGGCCGGCGCCGGCGTCCTGATTACCGAGGGCGTGCGCGGCGAGGGCGGTATCCTGATCAACTCCGAAGGCGAACGCTTCATGGAGCGCTATGCGCCGACGCTGAAGGATCTGGCGCCGCGCGACTTCGTGTCGCGTTCGATGGACCAGGAGATCAAGGAAGGCCGCGGCTGCGGTCCGAACAAGGACCACGTGATGCTGGACCTGCGCCACATCGGCAAGGACACCATCGAGAAGCGCCTGCCGTCGATTCTGGAAATCGGCCACAAGTTCGCCAACGTCGACGCCACCAAGGAACCAATCCCGGTCGTGCCGACGATTCACTACCAGATGGGCGGTATTCCGACCAACATCCACGGCCAGGTCGTCACCCCGGGCGCCGACGGTTCGCAGAAGATCGTCAACGGCCTGTACGCGATCGGCGAATGCGCCTGCGTGTCGGTGCACGGCGCCAACCGCCTGGGCACCAACTCGCTGCTGGACCTGGTGGTGTTCGGCCGCGCGGCCGGCAACCACGTGGTGGCGTCGAACCTGAAGCAGAAGGAAAACAAACCGCTGCCGAAGGATGCCGCTGACTTCGCGCTGAACCGCCTGAACAAGCTGGAAACCTCGACCGGCACCGAAAAAGTGCAGGGCGTCGCCAACGACATCCGCGCCACGATGCAGAAATACTGCGGCGTGTTCCGTACCGACGAGATGCTGAACAAGGGCGTCGAAGAGATCATGAAGCTGGACGAGCGCCGCAAGCACGTCTCGTTCAAGGACAAGTCGAAAGTGTTCAACACCGCCCGCGTCGAAGCGCTGGAACTGGACAACCTGATCGAAACCGCGAAAGCCACCATCACCTCGGCGGCGGCCCGCAAGGAATCGCGCGGCGCCCACGCCCACGACGATTACCCGCACCGCGACGACGACAACTGGATGAAGCACACGCTGTGGTTCTCGGAAGGCAACCGCCTGGATTACAAGGCAGTCGTGACCAAGCCGCTGACGGTTGATACCTTCAAACCGAAACCACGTACTTTCTAAGGCTATATAACATGGCACGCACTCTTAAACTGAAAATTTACCGTTACGATCCGGACCAGGACGCCAAACCGTACATGCAGGACGTCACTGTCGAGTTGAAAGACACCGACAAGATGCTGCTGGACGCGCTGCAGCGCATCAAGTCGGACGTGGATGACTCGCTGGCCCTGCGCCGCTCGTGCCGCGAAGGCGTGTGCGGTTCCGACGCGATGAACATCAACGGCAAGAACGGCCTGGCCTGCACCACCAACCTGAACGAGCTGACCGAGCCTATCGTGCTGCGTCCGCTGCCAGGCCTGCCGGTGATCCGCGACCTGATCGTCGACATGACCCAGTTCTTCAAGCAGTACGACTCGGTCAAGCCTTACCTGATCAACGATTCGATCCGTCCTGAAAAGGAACGCCTGCAGTCGCCGGCGGAACGCGAAGAGCTCGACGGCCTGTACGAGTGCATCCTGTGCGCGTGCTGCTCGACCTCGTGCCCGTCGTTCTGGTGGAATCCGGACAAGTTCGTCGGTCCTGCCGGCCTGCTGCAAGCCTACCGCTTCATCGCCGACTCGCGCGACGAAGCCACCGGCGCGCGTCTGGACAACCTGGAAGACCCGTACCGCCTGTTCCGTTGCCACTCGATCATGAACTGCGTCGATGTCTGCCCTAAGGGTCTGAACCCGAACAAGGCGATCGGCAAAATCAAAGAGCTGATGGTACGCCGCGCAATTTAACGCGCACACGGGCGGCGACAACAGCGCCGCCCGTTTTTGTGTAAAGTAGCAAAACTATGATTGAAACGAATCATTCCGCGCATCAGTCCGACCCAGCCAACCGTGCCCGCCTGCGCTGGCGCTCGCGCCGGGGTCTGCTGGAAAACGACATCATCCTCACCCGTTTTCTGGATGCGCATGAAACCGAATTGACCGACGAGGAAGTGGACGCATTCACGCGGCTCCTCGACTTGTCGGACAATGCCCTGATGGATCTGGTACTGGCCCGTAAAGAGCCGGAAGGCGAGACCGACCTGCCGCACGTGCATGCGTTGTTGCAGCGATTGCGCCTGGCGTAGTACACACCCAGTTTCTTTTATTTGCATCATCTCTCCAAGAAGGAAGAGTCCATGAATATCTCTGATAACAAAGCCACTCTCTCGTTCTCCGATGGCAGCCCATCGGTCGAATTCCCGATCTACAAAGGCACCGTCGGTCCAGACGTGGTCGACATCCGTAAACTGTACGGCGCGACCGGCAAGTTCACCTACGACCCGGGCTTCATGTCGACCGCATCGTGCAATTCGTCGATCACCTACATCGACGGCGACAAGGGCGAGCTGCAGTACCGCGGCTACCCGATCGAACAGCTGGCCGTCAACGCCGACTTCATGGAATCGTGCTACCTGCTGCTGAACGGCGAACTGCCGAACGCGCAACAGAAAAAAGAATTCGTCGAGACCGTCGGCAAGCACACCATGGTGCACGAGCAGATGCAATTCTTCTTCCGCGGTTTCCGTCGCGACGCGCACCCGATGTCGGTGCTGGTCGGCACCGTCGGCGCGCTGGCCTCGTTCTACCACGATTCGCTGGACATCAATGACGCTGAACAGCGCGAGATCTCCGCGATCCGCCTGATCGCCAAGATGCCAACCCTGGTGGCGATGGCCTACAAGTACTCGATCGGCCAGCCGTTCATGTACCCACGCAACGACCTGTCGTACTCGGCCAACTTCATGCGCATGATGTTCGGCAATCCATGCGAAGAGTACAAAGTCAACGACGTGCTGGTGCGCGCACTGGACCGCATCCTGCTGCTGCACGCGGACCACGAGCAAAATGCATCGACCTCGACCGTGCGTCTGGCCGGTTCGTCGGGCGCGAATCCGTTCGCCTGTATCGCTGCCGGTATCGCCTGCCTGTGGGGCCCTGCCCACGGCGGCGCCAACGAAGCGGCCCTGAACATGCTGAAGGAAATCGGCACTGTCGAGAACATTCCTGCCTTCATCGCCCAGGTGAAAGACAAGAACTCCGGCGTCAAGCTGATGGGCTTCGGTCACCGCGTCTACAAAAACTTCGACCCACGTGCGAAGCTGATGCGCGAAACCTGCTACGAAGTGCTGAACGAGCTGGGTCTGCAAGACGACCCGCTGTTCAAGCTGGCGATGGAACTGGAAAAGATTGCACTGAACGACGAATACTTCGTCTCGCGCAAGCTGTACCCGAACGTCGACTTCTACTCGGGCATCGTGCAATCGGCGCTGGGCATTCCAGTGTCGCTGTTCACCGGCATCTTTGCGATGGCGCGTACCATCGGCTGGATCGCCCAGTGGAACGAAATGATCGCCGATCCGGAGCAAAAAATCGGCCGTCCACGCCAACTGTTCGTCGGCGCCACCGTGCGCGACGTGCCACCGCTGGACAAGCGTTAATCGACGCTTAGGCGCAGCAAATAAAAAACGGGCTTCGGCCCGTTTTTTTTCGTCCATTGCCGGAACTTGCTGCCGGACCGGCAGTCCAAGCCTTATCCATAACCGTTATGGAGAGCAAGTGATGGACATTTCGCATATGGAGCCGAGGCTCTTGCGCTGTGGCCTGACGCCAGCGCAGATCAAAGAACTGTCAGACGCCGCAGCCAAGCTTCCGCTGGGCATGGAAGACGGCACACTATTCAGCATCCCCCGACTTCCAGGCCTCACGCTGGACGAATCCGAACTGCTGGTTGCCCGTCTTGTTGAGCGGCTGGCGTTGGAGCTAGGTCAGCCAGTTGAAGATCCCGGTCTGTATGACGACTTGGGATGTCCGACATTGGAGCAATTGGTAAAGAAGGCTCAACAACATGAGCAGCCGAACCGGGTGAGGATGCATGAGCGTGTTTGACGATGGACATTCTGTCTTTCCTGATCCGCAGACTTCTCGCGTCGGCAGGCGCGTTGAGCTCATTCGCTGGCCGGGTGAGCAACTTAGTATCGCATTTAATCCTGCTGGAGGAGCGCCGAAGGTCAGAACGTCTACGCAATGAAAGTACGGAAATACAGAATATCCACGCGTATGAAAAGCTGCTGGCACAGCATGCGCGGCTGATGCTCAATCTTGGGCACGACCCGACGGAGGTGCGTGCCGTGGTTTCTGCACTAATGCTCCGGCGCATCCGCGCCTACCTGGAACTACACGCGATACCTGAAGCAAACAAGGAGTCTGCTGAATCATCTTCAACCTCTGCCATGGTGCACTGTCGTCTTTATTTGGGAACTCGACCAAGCTCATTATTGCTAGCGTCCAGGTATGTTGAAGCTATCTCGGGAATCACATGCGGCATCTCAATTGGGACCATGTCGAAAGCGGCAATGCTGTCAACGCGACGAAAAATATCAGAGGAGCGAAAGCTGCCATCGGAAAGTCGCCGCACACGCGCCGAAGAACAATAGACACAGCAGGCCAGTAATCCACTCATCCAGGAAGAAAGCCATGGCGCCGCCAGCGCACACGAACAGGCAAGAAATGACCAGGAGTACCCTGAGTACCGGACGGCCAACAGAGCGGGAAATTGCTGCCATCGCCGTGCGCCGTTGCTCTGGAGTCGGACGGGGCGGCTTTTCCGTCGTTGGCAGGCCTAACGAAAACAACCAGAATAAAACGTAATTAAGCAGCATGAAGGTCACACAGAAGATGACCAGATCCTGCATGGTGTCAGCAATCAAAGGGAGGAACCAGAGCCCGCCGAGGGCCGCGCCGTAGAGCGCGAGTTGAATCCAGGCGCGAGCAGCACGCTGCTGTGCCGACAGCAAATAGCACGGGCCACGAGCGCCCCATGGTCGAAAGACGTACCGCCCGTCCGGCAGTTGGGGTGAAAAGGTGAGTGCGACAAATTCCAGGATCTTCATAGGTGCGCGGCAGTGACTTGCTAGCCTTGGCTTTCCTGCAGAAGCTGATGGAAGACGGCGCGGCTGTCGTCGTCGATGCGGAGGAATTGGACGCCGGTCTTGAAGCCGAGTTCGGCGTCGGGATCACTGTAGACCACCTGGCCCATGGCCAGCACCTTGTGGTCGGTGTCGCCCAGCTGCACCTTGAAGGATACCGCGCAGTATTGCGCCAGCCGGATCTGGCTCTCCGTCTGCAGGCTGATGCCGCCGTGCGACAGGTCCAGCGTATGGACTTCATGGCGCGTTTCGTCGGTCATCGTCAATGTGGCGGGATGGCTGACGGTCTGGCGGCGGTTGGTGCGGGCTTTGTGCGTCATGGCGCTACATGAAGTTGGCTTGGAAAAAGATTATCACATTCTCCGGTTGCGGTGGTCCGGTCTTAGCACCAGCGCCCACCAGGCCAGCACGCCCAAGGTCAGTTGCGGCAGGTTGTACAGGAACTTGTCCAGCGTGACGTCGCGCCGCTGCGGCCATGCGCTATTGGCGGTTTCAGCGATGATATTGGTGTGATAAAAGCACGCCGCCAGCAAAAACAGCGCGGCGACGCCCCAGATCGCTGGCAGGCTGGTGATGCGATGGCGCAACAGCGCGGCGATCGGGTACACCAGCACACAGCAGAACACGTAGGCAAACAGATTGGCCGGCAGGTCGCCGAGGCTGAAGTGCGGCAGCAGGACAGGCACGGCGCAGATCGCGACCGCCAGCATAACGGCCAGGACGGGATGGGCTTGTTCAGGCCAGGAGTTGAAGCGGTTGTTCATGATGTGGCGCGCAGTGGAAAGAGCGCCATTGTAACGGCCGCCGGATTACTTTTCCTGATCCAGCAAGGCCTGGATTTCTTCGCGTTCTTTTTTGCTGACGTGGCCGCCGCGCAGAGCGGCCAGGACCAGGGCTTTGCCGGAACCGGCGAAGGCTTTCTGGATCAGGTCTTTCAGCAGGTTGGTCTGGACCGAGTCCTGTTCCTGCACCGGCGAGTAGACGTGGGCGCGCTGACTTTCGTCGCGGTTCAGCAGGCCCTTGGTGTGCATGATTTGCAGTACGCGCAGCACGGTGGCGTAGTTGGCGTCGGGACGCGTTTCCAGTGCCGCTTCGTGCACTTGCCGCGCCGTGGCGGGGCCGAGCGCGAACAGCAGGCGCAGCATCTCCAGTTCGGCGGCGGTCGGTTTGGGCAGGTTCGGGGTACTCATGGATGTAGAATAAAATATCTAGAATGGATTGTCTAGCTGTTCTTTGATCGCGGCGAAGCGCGGGCCGCCTTGCTGGCAGGCGGCTTGCAATTGACGCAATGCCGGCGGCGCGTTGTCGCAGCGGTCCAGCAGTTCTTCCAGCAGGTTGCCGAAGGCGCGCACTTCCAGCGTTTGCAGCGCGACGGCTTGCGGGCCGGCCGGATCGTAGAACGAGGCGGCGCCGAAGTCGCCCAGCAGGGTGTGGCCGTGATCGTCGTGCAGGATGTTGTGGCCGTAGAGGTCGCCATGCATGATGCCGTGGCCGTGCAGCTGCGCGGCGGCCGAGGCGATGCCGCGCGCGATCGACAGCGCGGTCGGCAGGTCGAAGCGTTTGCTGGCGTCGTAGATGTCGCGGGTGCAGCTGTTCAGGCTGGGTGGGCCGGCCAGGTTGTGGAATTCGGGCGGAATCAGCGACATGACCAGGCCGTGAGCGTCCTCGGGATGGTCTTCGACGTGGCCGAGCACCGGAATCAGGTTCGGATGCGCGCCGGCGCCGAGGCAGGCCGCCATTTCGCTCAGCGGCGAGCCGTCGCTGGTCATGGCGCCTTTAAACAGTTTGACGGCGACCGGCGTCGCTGCGTCATCGTGCTGCCAGTCGGCGCGGTAGATGACGCCGGAGGCGCCTTCCCCGAGCTTGTCGCGCAGCGCCAGAACCGGCCAGCTTATCGCGGTGGATGGCGTGTGGGCCAGCGCGTCTTCGCGCTGCTCGCTGAATGGATTGCCGGCGTAGGCCAGCCAGGTCAGGCGCGGCAGCGACGGCAGCCAGTCCGGCAGCGCGCCCAGCTGGTTGCTGGCGATGCGCAGCAGTTCCAGCTTGTGCAGCTGCGCCATGGAGGCGGGTAGGGCGCGCAGGCGGTTCCCGGCCAGCATCAGCTTTTGCAGTTGCGGACGCCCGCCCAGCGCGGCCGGCAGTTCTTCGATCTCGTTATCGGTCAGTACCAGCCAGCGCAGCGCAGCAGGCAGCGAAGCGGCCGGCACGTGACGGATGCGGTTGGCCTTGAAGCCAACCATGGTCAGCGCCGGGCATGCGCCCAGCGCCGCCGGCAGTTCGGTGAACTGATTGTCCGAGCAGAAGATGATGCGCAGCTTGTGCAGCCGGTACAGATCATCCGGCAGCGACGACAGCGCATTGCCGGTAAGGTCGAGGATTTCCAGGCTGTCGGCCAGCGTATAGATTTCACGCGGGAATTCGGTAAGGCCGCAGCGGAAGGTCAGGCGCTGAGCGCCGGCCAGCGCGCCGCTGCGCAACTGCTCCAGGGTATGCATGGGATGTAGCGGTAGAGAACGACGGCGCAGTGTATCACTTCGCCGCCGCGGCCACGCTTACATTGCCACCTGTATCACCACTTCATTTCACCCTTGGCCACCATGGCGCTGATGTCCAGCGCGCTTTCCAGGCCGGCGTTTGGATAGAGCTCTTTCATTCGTGCGATCAGCGCGGCCGAGTTGGCGGCCTTGGCGGTTTCGGCTTCAAACTTGACCAGGTAGTCGCGGGTGTAGTTCACCGATTCCGGCGTCAGCGGCAGGCCCGGCGTGAAGTGTCCGGGAACCACGGTGGCCGGCTTCAGCGCCGCGATGCGGTCCAGCGTCGACAGCCATTGCTTGCGCGATGCCGGCGTCTGCGAGTCGGCGGTCCATACGTGCAGGCCGTTGAACACGGCCACGCCGCCCACCACCGCCTTGATTGATGGCACCCAGACGTAGTCCTTGTCGATGTCCAGCTTCTGGCCTTCCAGCGTGATGGTCTTGCCTTTCAGCGGCTGTGGCACGATGACTTCGTGCGGCGCGTTGTCCTTCAGGATCGGGCCCCAGTAGGCGATCTTGGCGGCTTTCTTGCGCTCGATGCCGGCGATCACCTGCGGCTGGGCGACGATCTTCGCGTCCGGGAAGGCGGCGTGGATCACGTCCAGGCCGAAGTAGTAGTCCGGGTCGTCGTGGCTGATGTAGACGGTGGTCAGGTGCTTGCCGCTGGCGCGGATGCGCTCGGCCAGCTTGAGCGCCTCGCCGCGCGAGAACTGGGCGTCGATCAGCACCGCGTCCTTGTCGCCGCTGACGATCACCGACGCCACCGGGAAGATGGCCGCTTCGCCGGGATTGAAGACATCCAGTTTGAGCGGCGCGGCCTGGGCGGCGAACGAGGCGGTCAGGGCGGCGGTCAACAAGGCTTGTTTGAACATGGTCACTCCAGATAAGTAAGAATGACGCCATCTTAAATTTCTCGATCCGATAGAAAAATACGGTAATCTGGCTTTGTTAATTGCATAAATCGGACGAATCAATGGATCGCATTACCGCCGCGCGGGTGTTTGTCAGCATTGCCGAACGCGGCAGCATGATCGCCGCCGCCGAAGCGCTGGACATGTCGCGCGCCATGGTCACCCGCTATCTGGCCGAGATGGAGGAGTGGGCCGGCGCCCGCCTGCTGCACCGGAGCACCCGGCGCCTGAGCCTGACCGACGCCGGCGACGTCACGCTGGCACGCTGCCGCCGAATGCTGGAGGTGGCCGACGACATGGCGGTGGCGCTTGGCGACGACGCCGACACGCCCAAGGGCCTGCTGCGCATCACCTGCTCGCAGGCGCTGGCGCAGGCCGAACTGCTGGACGCGGTCAGCGAATTCCTGCAGCGCTACCCGCGCACGGCGGTCGATCTGCAGATGAGCAACCGGACCGTCAACCTGATCGAGGAGCGCATCGACCTGGCGCTGCGCGTCACCAACACGCTGGAGCCGAACCTGATCGCGCGCCAGCTGGGCGTGTGCGACTCGGTGGTCTGCGCCGCGCCGGACTACCTGCAGCAGCACGGCACGCCGCGGCAGCCGCAGGACTTGGCCGGCCATAACTGCCTGACCTACACCTATTTCGGCAAAAGCCTGTGGCAATTCACGGATGCCCAGGGCGCGGCCCTGTCGGTGCCGGTCAGCGGCAATCTGTCGGCCAACGAGGACTTCATCCTGCTGAAGGCGGCCGAGCAGGGCGGCGGCATCGCGCTGCAACCGCTGTACAGCGCCGCGCCGCTGATCGCCGCCGGCAAGCTGATAGCGTTGCTTCCTGGATACACTCCCTTAAGTATGGGGATCTACGGGATTTATACCTCGCGCCAGCACCTGCCGCCGGCGCTGCGCGCCATGCTGGACATATTGCTAACCCGCTTCCAAAGCAAGCAGCGGCGCGGCTTAAGTTAAGATTAACGGCGAAAGATTTAGCCAGACTTTGTCGCACAAATCATTGTTGGGATACAATACCGGTGCTATGCTGAAGGACCTGTTTTAGGTAAGACCCGAACAAAAGCCCTTCCCCCACAACTTGATGTGCAATCCGCTAACCGGTCAGGCCGTGTCGCGGAAGGTTAGACTAACCCGCTAATTCCTCGCGAAACGCGAAGAAAGGTGAGCAAGAATGATGCAACAATATACGTCCAACTCCTACCTGTTTGGTGGGAACGCCCCGTACGTTGAAGAACTGTACGAAGCGTATCTGAACAACCCAGGCTCGGTGCCAGACAACTGGCGCGCCTACTTCGACGCCATGCAACATGTGCCGGCCGTCGATGGTTCCAACAAACCGGACGTCGCCCACGCCTCCGTGATCGCCTCCTTCGCCGAACGCGCGAAAGCCGGACCGATCCGCACCGTTACCGCCTCGGCCGACGCCGAAATGGGCCGCAAGCGCGTCGCCGTCACGCAGCTGATCGCCGCCTACCGCTATCTGGGTTCGCGCTGGGCCAATCTGGACCCGCTGCAACGCCAGGAGCGTCCAAGCATTCCCGAGCTGGAGCCTAGCTTCTACGGCTTCACCGATGCCGACATGGACACCGTGTTCAACGTCAGCAATACCTACTTTGGTCCAGAGACCGCGACCCTTCGCGACCTGATCAACTTCCTGCGCGACACCTACACCCGTTCGATCGGCGCAGAGTACATGTACATTTCCGATCCGGCCGAAAAACGCTGGCTGCAGGAGCGCCTGGAGTCGATCCGCTCGACCGCGAACTTCACCCCGGAAAAGAAAAAACACATCCTGGAGCGTCTGACCGCTGCCGAAGGCCTGGAGCGCTACCTCCACACCAAGTACGTCGGCCAGAAGCGCTTCTCGCTGGAAGGCGGCGAAACCTTCATCGCCTCGATCGACGAAATCATCCAGCGCGCCGGTGAAAAAGGCGTGCAGGAGATCGTTATCGGCATGGCCCACCGCGGCCGTCTGAACGTGCTGGTCAACACCCTGGGCAAGGCGCCCAAAGACCTGTTCGAAGAATTCGAAGGCAAGCACGGCGACGACCTGCCGGCTGGCGACGTCAAATACCACCAGGGCTTCTCGTCGGACATCTCGACCGTTGGCGGTCCGGTCCACCTGTCGCTGGCGTTCAACCCATCGCACCTGGAAATCGTCAACCCGGTGGTTGAAGGTTCGGTCAAGGCCCGTATGGATCGCCGCGGCGACCACGGCGGCAAGCAAGTGCTGCCTATCCTGGTGCACGGCGACGCGGCATTCGCCGGCCAGGGCGTTGTGATGGAAACCCTGAACCTGGCGCAGACCCGTGGCTACGGCACCGGCGGCACGGTGCACATCGTCATCAACAACCAGATCGGTTTCACCACCTCCGACCCACGCGACGCCCGTTCGACCATCTACTGCTCGGACGTCGTCAAGATGATCGAAGCACCGGTGCTGCACGTGAACGCCGACGATCCTGAAGCCACCGTGCTGGCATCGCAAATCGCGATGGACTACCGCACCGAGTTCGGCAAGGACATCGTGGTCGACATCATCTGCTTCCGCAAACTGGGCCACAACGAGCAGGACACCCCAGCACTGACCCAGCCGCTGATGTACAAGAAAATCGGCCAGCACCCAGGCACCCGCAAGCTGTACGCGGACAAGCTGGTGGCGCAGACCGTGATTCCAGCCGACGGCGGCGAACAGATGCAAACCGCTTACCGCGACGCCATGGACGCCGGCAAGCACACCGTCGATCCAGTCATCTCCAACTTCAAGAACAAGTACGCGGTCGACTGGCTGCCGTTCCTGAACAAGAAATGGACCGACGCCGCCGACACCGCCGTGCCGCTGACCGAACTGAAACGTCTGGCCGCGCGCATCACCACCGTGCCGGAAGGCTTCAAGGTGCACTCGCTGGTTGAAAAAGTGCTGGGCGACCGCGCCGCCATGGGCCGCGGCGAGATCAACCTGGACTGGGGCATGGGCGAACACCTGGGCTTCGCATCGCTGGTATCGTCGGGCTACGCCATCCGCCTGACCGGCCAGGATGCCGGCCGCGGCACCTTCACCCACCGTCACGCCGTGCTGCACGATCAGAACCGCGAGCGTTGGGATGCCGGCACCTACGTGCCGCTGCAAAACATCGCGGAAGGCCAGGCGCCATTCACCGTGATCGACTCGGTGCTGTCGGAAGAGGCGGTACTGGGCTTCGAATACGGCTACTCGACCGCCGAACCGAACACCCTGACCATCTGGGAAGCCCAGTTCGGCGACTTCGTCAACGGCGCCCAGGTTGTGATCGACCAATTCATCAGCTCCGGCGAAGTGAAGTGGGGCCGCGCCTCGGGCCTGGTGATGCTGCTGCCGCACGGCTACGAAGGCCAGGGGCCGGAGCACTCGTCGGCACGTCCGGAGCGTTTCCTGCAGCTGTGCGCAGACAACAACATGCAAGTGGTGCAGCCGACCACCGCGTCGCAGATCTTCCACGTGCTGCGTCGTCAGATGGTGCGTCAGTTCCGCAAGCCGCTGGTGGTCATGACGCCGAAATCGCTGCTGCGTAACAAGGACGCCGGTTCGCCGCTGTCGGAACTGGCCAAAGGCGCGTTCCAAACCGTGATCGGTGAAGTCGACGAGAAAATCGACGCCAAAAAAGTCAAACGCGTGATCGCCTGCTCGGGCAAGGTCTACTACGACCTGGTCAACGCGCGCAAAACCCGCGGCCAGACCGATACCGCCATCGTGCGTATCGAGCAGCTGTATCCGTTCCCGCACAAGGCTTTCGCTGCCGAACTGAAAAAGTTCCCGGCA
The DNA here is from genome assembly GCF_009674565.1 of Duganella aquatilis. Taxonomy (GTDB): domain Bacteria; phylum Pseudomonadota; class Gammaproteobacteria; order Burkholderiales; family Burkholderiaceae_D; genus Rugamonas; species Rugamonas aquatilis. The sequence continues at coordinate 124,550 of NZ_WKJL01000012.1, read as the reverse complement.
CTGGCCGAAGTGGTGTGGGCGCAGGACGAGCCGCAGAATCAGGGCCCATGGTTCCAGATTCAGCACAACATCTTCGAGAGCCTGGAAGCTGGCCAACGTCTGGCGTACGCCGGCCGTCCAGCCTCGGCATCGCCAGCCGTCGGTTACTACGACAAGCACTACGCTCAACAGAAAGAGCTGCTGGAAACCGCCTTCTCGAAGCTGAAGGGCTTCATCCTCACCAAGTAATCACACAATGAACGGAGCGCCGTCCTGCTACGCGGGGCGGCGCCGCAAAAACAAAATATACGGAGTTTTACAATGGCAAAAATCGAAGTCAAAGTTCCTCAGCTGTCGGAATCGGTCGCAGAAGCAACCATGCTGACCTGGCATAAAAAAGTCGGCGACACCATCACCCGCGACGAAAACCTGATCGACATCGAAACTGACAAAGTGGTTCTGGAACTGCCAGCACCAGCCGCTGGTACCCTGGTGGAAATCATCAAGGGCGACGGCAGCACCGTGGTGGCTGACGAAGTGATCGCAATCATCGATACCGAAGGTGGCGCCGCTGTTGCCGCTCCTGCCGCCGCTGCTGCCGCGCCAGCTCCAGCCGCCGCTGCACCAGCCGCCGCACCAGCTGCCGCAACCGGTGGTTCGAAAGGCGACGTGGCGATGCCTGCCGCCGCCAAGATCCTGTCGGAAAAAGGCCTGAGCGCTGGTGATGTCGCCGGTTCGGGCAAGGACGGCCGCGTGACCAAGGGCGACGCCCTGGCCGCCGGCGCCAAAGCACCAGCCGTTGCGCCACTGGCCGCGCCAGTCGCCAAGCCAGCCCTGGCACAGGTTTCGGCGCCAGCCGCCGCCAACCTGGGCGACCGTCCGGAAGAGCGCGTACCGATGAGCCGCCTGCGCGCCCGTATCGCCGAGCGTCTGATCCAGTCGCAATCGACCAACGCCATCCTGACCACGTTCAATGAAGTGAACATGGCGCCGGTCATGGAACTGCGCAACAAGTACAAAGACAAGTTCGAGAAAGAGCACGGCGTCAAGCTGGGCTTCATGTCGTTCTTCGTCAAGGCCGCTGTTGCCGCGCTGAAGAAATACCCGATCATCAACGCTTCGGTTGACGGCAACGACATCGTCTACCACGGCTACTTCGACATCGGTATCGCGGTCGGTTCGCCACGTGGCCTGGTGGTGCCTATCCTGCGCAACGCCGACCAGATGTCGATCGCTGAAATCGAGAAGAAAATCGGCGAATTCGGCGCCAAAGCCAAGGAAGGCAAGCTGACCCTGGACGACCTGACCGGCGGCACCTTCTCGATCTCGAACGGCGGCACCTTCGGCTCCATGCTGTCGACCCCGATCATCAACCCGCCACAATCGGCGATCCTGGGCGTGCACGCGACCAAGGACCGCGCCGTGGTGGAAAACGGCCAGATCGTTATTCGTCCGATGAACTACCTGGCGATGTCCTACGACCACCGCATCATCGACGGCCGCGAAGCCGTGCTGGGCCTGGTGGCCATGAAGGAAGCGCTGGAAGATCCTGCACGTCTGCTGCTGGACCTGTAATTCTCGCGCGACCCCCGGTCCGTGCGGGCCGGGGGAATTCTCAAGAGGATCATGAATGAGCGTTGCGGAAGAAATCAAACGTTTGCATGAGCTGCACCAGGCGGGCGCGCTGTCGGACGAAGAGTTCGCGGCCGCCAAGGCCCGTCTGCTGAACAATGGTCCGGTCCCCGGCGACGGCGCCGACCTGTGGCGCCTGCGCCGCTCGCGCACCGACCGCTGGCTCGGCGGCGTCTGCGGCGGCCTGGCCCGCGTCAGCGGCGTCGAGTCGTGGATCTGGCGCCTGTTGTTCGTGCTGTTCGTCTGCACCTTTGGTTTCGGTCTCGCCATCTACATTCTGCTGTGGATCTTCGTTCCAGAAGACGAATTGATTGGAAATTAAAAAATGAGTAAACAATTTGACGTAGTAGTTATCGGCGCCGGTCCTGGCGGTTACATTGCCGCCATCCGCGCTGCACAGCTGGGTTTCTCGGTTGCTTGCGTGGACGCGTGGGAAAATGAAAAGGGCGGCCCGGCGCCAGGCGGCACCTGCACCAACGTCGGCTGCATCCCGTCGAAAGCGCTGCTGCAATCGTCGGAACACTACGAGCACGCCGGCCACGCGTTCAAGGACCACGGCATCGACGTCGCCGGCCTGTCGCTGAACCTGCCGCAAATGATCAAGCGCAAGGACACCGTTGTGAAGCAAAACAACGACGGCATCCTGTTCCTGTTCAAGAAAAACAAGGTGACCTTCTTCCACGGTCGCGCCTCGTTCGCTGGCGCCGCCACCGCTGAAGGCTACCCGCTGACGATCTCGGCGCCTGCCAACGAGACCATCAACGCCAAGCAAGTCATCGTCGCCACCGGTTCCAACGCCCGTGCATTGCCAGGCGCGGAATTCGACGAGAAACTGATCCTGTCGAACACCGGCGCGCTGACCATCGGCGACGTGCCAAAGCAGCTGGGCGTGATCGGCGCCGGCGTCATCGGCCTGGAAATGGGTTCGGTATGGCGTCGTCTGGGTGCTGAAGTGACCGTGCTGGAAGGTCTGCCGACCTTCCTGGGCGCCGTCGACGAGCAGATCGCCAAGGAAGCCAACAAGCTGTTCACCAAGCAGGGCCTGAAGATCAACCTGGGCGTCAAGATCAACAAGGTCACCAAGGGTGACAACAACGTTACCGTTGAATTCGACAACGCCAAGGGCGAAGCCAACACCGCCGTGTTCGACAAGCTGATCGTCTCGATCGGCCGCACCCCGAACACCGACGGCCTGGCCGCCGACAAAGTCGGCCTGGCGCTGGACGAGCGCGGCTTCGTGGCCGTCGACGGCGACTGCAAAACCAACCTGCCAGGCGTATGGGCGATCGGCGACGTGGTACGCGGCCCGATGCTGGCGCACAAGGCGGAAGAAGAAGGCGTTGCCGTGGCCGAGCGTATCGCCGGCCAGCACGGTCACACCAACTTCAACACCATTCCTTGGGTGATCTACACCTCGCCGGAAATCGCCTGGGTCGGCAAAACCGAGCAGACCCTGAAGGCCGAAGGCGTGGCGTACAAAGCCGGCACCTTCCCATTCCTGGCGAACGGCCGCGCACGCGCGCTGGGCGACACCTCGGGCATGGTCAAGTTCCTGGCGGACGCCAACACCGACGAAATCCTGGGCGTGCACATCATCGGCCCTATGGCGTCGGAGCTGATCTCGGAAGCAGTGGTAGCGATGGAGTTCAAGGCTTCGGCTGAAGACATCGCGCGTATCTGCCACGCTCACCCATCGCTGTCGGAAGCCACCAAAGAGGCAGCACTGGCGATCGACAAGCGCACGCTGAACTTCTAAGCTGGATTTGTAGTAGCTAGCAGGGCGGGCCAGCATGGCCCGCCGTTTTTATTTGCGCAGATTGAAACCATGAACGTCGAAGAGTACTACCACCACGCGCTGGCCCAGCGCGACTACAAGGCTGATGAGGCGCAGCAGCGCGCGATCACCCGTTTGCAGCAGTGCTACGACGAGTGGCTGGCCTACAAGGGCCAGCGCTCCAGCACCTTCAAGCGCCTGATCAACCGCCCGGCCGTGCCGAAGGGCGTGTACATGTGGGGCGGCGTCGGTCGTGGCAAGTCCTTCCTGATGGACAGCTTCTACTCGGTGGTGCCGCTGGTGCGCAAGACGCGCCTGCACTTCCACGAATTCATGCGCGACGTGCACCGTCAACTGGACGAGCTGCGCGGCGTGGCCGACCCGCTGGACGAAGTGGCCAAGCGCGTCGCCAAGAAATACCGGCTGATCTGCTTCGACGAGTTCCACATCTCGGACGTGGCCGACGCCATGATCATGTACAACCTGCTGAAGGCGCTGTTCGACAACGGCGTATCCTTCATCATGACCTCCAACTACGATCCGAACCTGCTGTATCCGGACGGCCTGCACCGCGATCGCATCCTGCCCACCATCGCGCTGCTGTACGAGAAGATGGACGTGATGAACATCGACGCCGGCATCGACTACCGCGGCCGCGCGCTGGAGCAGGTCGAGGCCTACTACACGCCGCTCAACGCACAAACCGACAAGGCGCTGCGCGACGCCTACGCCAGCGTGGCCGAAACCGCCGATGAAGATCCGGTGATCCGCATCGAGGCGCGCGAGATCCGCGCGCTGCGCCGCGCCGGCACCATCATCTGGTTCGACTTCAATACGCTGTGCGGCGGCCCGCGCTCGCAGAACGATTACCTGGAAATCGCCAGCCGCTTCCATACCGTGATATTGTCCGGGGTACCGATGATGTCCGCGGCCATGTCGTCCGAGGCGCGCCGTTTCACCTGGCTGATCGACGTGTTCTACGACCAGGGCGTGAAGCTGCTGATGTCGGCGGAGGTGCCGCCGGAGGAGCTGTACACCAACGGCGCCATGGCCAACGAATTCCACCGCACCGTGTCGCGTATCGTCGAGATGCAGTCGCGCGAATACATGGACCGCGAACAGCGCGCCGCAGCGGCATCGCTGTCGTAAGTCACAGGATCTGAAGATGAAAGCAATTATCACAGTAGCGGCCATGCTGGCGGCGGCTCTCACCGCCGCCCAGGCCCAGAACGTTCAAACGGTGCAGCAGGCCGACGCCGCGCTGGTCAAGGTGGCCCAGGACCGCGCCGCCATCAACGACGAATACGCCGCCAGCGAGCGCGAATGCTCGACCAAGTTCTTCGTCAATAACTGCCTGGACAAGGCCAAGGAAAAGCGCCGTGTGGCGCTGGCCGACGCGCGCGCGCGCGAAGTCGACGCCCAGCACTTCAAGCGTGTCGATTCGGTCGCCAGGCGCGACGCCGACCTGGCCGAACGCGCCCGCAAGGATGCCGACGAAGCCGAGCTGCGCGCCGCCCAGCCGCAGAAACCGGCCAAGACCGAGCACGAGGAGGCGAAGCCGCCATCGGGCGTGCGCGTCGCCGACCGCGAAGCGCAGCATGACGCCAAGGTCCAGCGCCAGGAGCGCGAGGACGCCGCCAACGCCGCCAAGCGCGCCGCCAATGTCGAGGCCTTCGAACGCAAGAAAGCCGAGTCCGAGCGCCGCCAGGCCGAAGTCGCGCGCAAGAAAGCGGAAAACGACGCCAAGGCCAAGCAGGCCGCCGAGCGCGCCGAAGCGGAAAAGAAAAAGGCTGCGGCCCAGCCGCAGGCGCCGGCCAAGTAATTACACGGCGCGGCGCATCTTCTCGACGGTGTAGGCGGGCGCCTGCGCCGGCGGCGCCACCAGTTTGATGATCGCCATCGAGCAGTTGTCCCCCTTGCCCTGGGCCCGTTCGGCGGCCTTGGCGATCAGCCGTTCGGCGGCCTGGCGCGGCGTGTTGCGCGCCACCGCCGCCGCCAGTTCTTCGGGACGGAACAACTGCCACAGTCCATCCGAGCACAGCATCAACGCATCGCCCGGCTGCAAGCCTTCCTGGGCGCCGACGGTGACGAACGGATCTTTCATGCGGTTGCCCAGCGCGTTGTTCAGCAGGCGCGAACCGCGGTGCCGCGCGGCCGCTTCCGGCGGCAGCTTGTCGTGCTGGATCAGATGGTCGACGTAGGCGGCGTCATTGGTGCGCATGGCGCAGCGCTCGCCGTTGAAATGGTAGATGCGGGCGTCGCCCACATGCGCCCACACGGCCTGCGCCTGCGGCGTCAGCACCAGCAGCGCCAGCGCGCTGTGCGGCTCGGCCACGGCGGCGATGGGATTCATGCGGATGACGTCGTGCGCCTCCTGGGCGATGCTGCGCAGCAGTTCCTGCAGGCGCGGCAGGTTGGGGGTGTCGCCGGCGCGGAATTCGTCCAGCAGGTGTTTCGCGGTGAGCAGCACCTGGTCGGGCGCGATGGGGCTTTGGTTGCCGTCGGCCAGCACCGCCAGCACATAGCCGGGTGCCTTGGCGGCGGTGAATAGGGCGACGCGGTCGTTTTGTTGCGGCCGGTTTCCGATGTGCTGGGCGGTCCCGGCTTCTATTTTGTAAGCGCTCATAAGATCATTTGTTGGCGTCCGACGCGCCGTAGATTAAACTATGCACCGTGTCGCAGTTTGTTTGCAATGCGTTTGAAGTATCCGTGTTGTTCCAGTGAAACTATTTGGCCGAGAATATGACTGATGTACAAGATATCCAGCGTCGATTGATCGAACTCGACGTCGAACACCGTGATCTGGACGCGGTCATCGACATGCTGACGCTGGACGGACACCACGATCAACTGCAATTGCGCCGCCTCAAGAAGCGCAAGCTGCAACTGAAAGACCATATCACTCTGCTGAAAATGCAATTAGTGCCGGACGTTCCGGCGTAAGCCGATTCCCGCCACACGCTAGTTTATTTTGACCGAACCTCTGCCACAGTCCGCCGCCGCGGCGTCCGATGCCATTCCCGCCGTGATCGGCGCCACGCCCGCCCAGCCCCCCGGCAAATACGATTCCGAGGTCGAGCGCCTGTTCGGCGCCGGCGGTCCGCTCGGGCCGGCGGTGGGCGATTTCCGCCCGCGCCGCTCGCAAACCGAAATGGCCAAGGCGATCGCCTCCGCCATCGCCAACCAGACCACCCTGATCGCCGAGGCCGGCACCGGCACGGGCAAGACCTTCGCCTACCTGGTGCCGGCGCTGCTGTGGGGCGGCAAGACCATCGTCTCGACCGGGACCAAGAACTTGCAGGACCAGCTGTTCCTGCGCGACATCCCGACCGTGCGCGCGGCCTTGCAGGCGCCGGTGTCGGTGGCGCTGCTGAAAGGGCGCTCGAACTACCTGTGCCACTACCACCTGGAACGCACCTTGCAGAACGGCCGCATGACCTCGCGCGATGACGTCGGCCACCTGCGCGAAATCTCGCGTTTCCTGAAAATGACCAAGACCGGCGACAAGGCCGAGCTGGCGCGCGTGCCGGAAAACGCGCTGATCTGGAACCTGGTGACCTCGACCCGCGACAACTGCATGGGCGCCGAGTGCCAGTACTACCAGGACTGCTTCATCATGAAGGCGCGCAAGGAAGCGCAGCAGGCCGATGTGGTGGTGGTCAACCACCACCTGTTCTTTGCCGACGTGGCGCTGAAGGATTCCGGCGTGGCCGAGCTGCTGCCGTCCGCCAACACCATCATCTTCGACGAGGCGCACCAGCTGCCGGATACCGCCACCCTGTTCTTCGGCGACACCTTCTCGACCTCGCAGGTGCTGGAGCTGTGCCGCGACGTGCTGGCTGAAGGCCTGTCGAATGCCCGCGACGGCGCCGACTGGGGCAAGGTGGTCACCGTGGTGGAGAAGGCCGCGCGCGACCTGCGCCTGACCTTCCCGCAAGACATCGTGCGCCTGTCGCTGCCGCAGATTGCGGCGTCGAGCGACTTCTTCCCGGCGCTGCAAAAGCTCAAGGACGAGCTGGACGGCATGATGGACGTGCTGGAAAAGCAGGCCGAACGGGCCGAAACGCTGGAGCAGTGCCGCCAGCGCGGCGTCGAGCTGGTCGGCCGCCTGGCGGCCTGGAAATTCGATCCGAAAGCCAAGGTCGCCAAGGGCGAGGAGGCGGTGTTCTGGGTCGAGGCCTATGCCTCGTCGCTGCAGCTGCACAAGACGCCGCTGTCGATCGCGCCGATCTTCAACGGCCAGCGCGAAGGCGTGCCGCGCAGCTGGATCTTCACCTCGGCGACGCTGGCGGTGAAGAACGACTTCAGCCACTTCTCCGAGCAGATGGGCCTGAGCGACGAACCGTCGATGACCTGGCCGAGTCCGTTCAACTACGAGGCACAGGGCTTGCTGTACGTGCCGACCGGCCTGCCGGACCCGAATTCCTTCGGCTACACGGATGCCGTGCTGGACCTGGCGCTGCCGGTGATCGAGGCGGCGGGCGGCAAAACTTTCCTTTTGTGCACGACTTTGCGCGCCGTGAAGCGCGCCGCCGAGCGCTTGCGCGACGAATTCGAGAAGCGCGGCCTGCCATATCCGCTGTTCGTGCAGGGCGACAAGGGCCGCACCGAGCTGCTGGACCAGTTCCGCAAGGCCGGCAATGGAGTGCTGATCGGCTCGCAAAGCTTCTGGGAAGGCGTCGACGTGCGCGGCGATGCGCTGTCCCTGGTGATTATCGACAAGCTGCCGTTCGCGCCGCCGGACGATCCGGTGCTGGCCGCGCGCATCGAAGTGATGGAAAAACAGGGCAAAAACGGCTTCATGCATCACACTTTGCCGGAAGCGATCATCAACCTGAAGCAGGGCGCCGGCCGCCTGATCCGCGACGAAGGCGACCGCGGCGTGCTGATGCTGTGCGATCCGCGCGTGATTTCCAAGCCATACGGCAAGCGGATCTGGCAAAGCCTGCCATCCTTCAAACGCACCCGCGAACAGGAAGTCGTGATCGAATTCTTCAAAAACAAGAATTCCGATCAGTAACTTCTGGTATCAAAATCCGGGGTCAGTTCTGCCATTGGTACATGAGCTCGTGTGCGATTGGCAGAACTGACCCCGGTTTATTGGGGCACCACCACCACCTTGCCGGTGACCTTGCGGGCTGCCATATCGTTCAGCGCCTGCGCCGCTTCTTCCAGTTTGTAGCGTCCCGAAATCAATGGCTTGATCTTGCCTTCCTGGAGCCATTGGAGGAGTTGCCGCATATTGCTCAAATTGCCTTTGGGATTGCGTTTGGTGAACTCGCCCCAGAACACGCCGACCAGCGAGGCGCCTTTCAGCAAGGTCAGGTTGAGCGGCAGTTTGGGAATCTCGCCGTTGGCGAAACCTACCACCAGGTAGCGTCCGCCCCAGGCGATCGAGCGGAACGCCGGCTCCGCATAGTCGCCGCCCACCGGGTCGTAAATCACGTCCGGTCCCTTGCCGCCGGTCGCCGCCTTGACCGCTTCGCGCAAATCTTCCTTGCTGTAGTTGATCAACACGTCGGCGCCATGCTGGCGGCATACTTCCAGCTTCTCATCGGTCGAAGCGCAAGCAATAATGCGGGCGCCAAGGGCTTTGCCTATCTCGATCGCCGCCAGCCCGACACCCCCTGCCGCGCCAAGAATTAGCATGTTCTCACCATTTTCTAGCTTGGCCCGGTCCACAATCGCGTGGTACGAGGTGCCGTAGGTGAGGGTGATGGCGGCTGCCATCTCGAAATTCATGCCGGGCGGCATCGGGATCAGGGCTTGTGCAGGCGCCAATAATTGTTGTCCGAAGCCACCGGTTGGGGTGAAGGCGATGACCTTGTCGCCGGCCTTGAAAGTTGTCACATCGTCAGCGACCGAGCGGATCACGCCGGCCACTTCGCTGCCCGGCACGAACGGCAGTTCCGGCTTGAATTGATACTTTCCTTGCACGATCAGCACGTCCGGAAAGTTGACGCCGGCGGCTTGCACATCGATCACCACCTGCCCCGGACCCGGTTGCGGGTCTGGTAATTCTTGCACCGTCAGGGTGTCCGGCACACCCCAGGCCTGGCATACGACTGCTTTCATTCTGGTCTCCTCGATTATAAAAAAGAACGCTCGTTATATTTTTATCTTACCTGAAAGCGCCAGCCGTTTGCGCAAAGTTCGGCCTGCCGCGCGTTTGTTCTGGCTCAAAGTGTCTGCTGAAAGGATTGTTAGAGTTGGTTAAACGTAGGGGGGATATCATGACTATCCGTCACGGCTGTTTTTTCAGTTATGCACACGGCCAGCATACTTATATGAGCAAGTTCAAGGACGACCTGGTGGACGCCCTGAAATGCTATCTGGAACCGCACTTCGACAACGAGAACGAATTGTTTGTTGATAGTGAGCAACTTGGGGGCGGTGACGACCTCGATAGCAAGATCGCGCGCGCCTTGTGCGAGAGCGTTTGCATGATTGTCATTTATACACCCAAATACGAAGCGCACGGCTACACCCGCCGTGAGTTTGCAGCAATGCAACTTATCGAAATGGAACGCCGGCAGTGGTACACGCTGCCCAGCCATTTGATCATCCCCGTCATCATGACCCGCCACCCGGTCGGCCTGCCGCCGCAAATCACCGGGCTGGGCATGTACGTGGACTTTTCCCGCTACACGCTGGCCAGCGGGGAGTTGAAAACCAATCCAGATTTCATCCCGGACATCGAAAAAATCGTCCACCGCATCGCCGAGCATTACCACTGTCTAAAACGAAGCACGCCGCCGGGGCACGACTGCAGCCGTTTCGTCCTGCCGGAGATCCCGCCTGAATGGCGTGCCATTCCTCCTCCACATTTTCCACGCTAAAGGGTTGCCATGGAACTCACGTCCCTGCCACTACCGCCGCTGAGCGCCGGCGGCGAAGTCATCACTTTCTATTCTTACAAAGGCGGTACGGGCCGCACCATGGCGCTGGCGAATATCGCGGTGCTGCTGGCGCGGCAGCAAAACGCCACCGCGCCGGTGCTGATGATCGACTGGGACCTGGAAGCGCCGGGGCTGCACCATTATTTTGCGCACCAGCAGGAGAACAAGCCGGGCGTGCTGGAATTCTTCGAGGCCTGCCGCGAGCAGCTGCTGCGCCGCCGCAGCACCGGCCTGAGCATCGATGACGACGAGCTGGCGCACGAGGTGCTGGCCGCCGTCGGCTGGGAACAATACGTCACCCGCGTCGACGAAAGCAGCCAGTTGTACATGATGCGCGCCGGCCGCTTCGACGACAGCTATCCCGACCGGCTGGCCTCGATGCAGTGGGAGGAGCTGTTTTATGCCTGTCCGGCGCTGTTCCGCTGCTTCGCCGACCGTCTGTCGCGCCATTTCCGCTACGTGCTGGTGGATTCGCGCACAGGCCGCACCGACAGCGCCGGCGTCTGCACCACCTTGCTGCCCCGCAAGCTGGTGCTGATGTTCACGCCCAACCGCCAGAGCCTGGAAGGCTTGCAGGCGCTGGTCACGCGCGCCACCACTTACCGGCGCAGCCACGAAGACGAGCAGCGGCCGCTGCTGATCTATCCCTTGCCGTCGCGCGTGGACACCGGCGACGGCGGCGAACGCGCCCAGTGGCGGCGCGGCGACGCCGCCCAGCACATTCCCGGCTACCAGCCCGGCTTCGAGGAGCTGATACGCGAGTGCTACGGCTTGCAGCAGGTGTCGCTGGAGAGTTATTTCGATGAAGTCCAGCTGCAGCAGAACCGCTCGGTGGCCTACGGCGAGCAGCTGGCGGTGCGGCTGGATCAGGGCGGCGACCGTTTTTCCATGACGCGCACCTTCGAAGCCTTCCTCGCCTGGCTGGCGCCGGGCTATTTTCCGTGGCAGTCCAGCGGCGAAATCGCGCTGCTGGGTTCGATCGGCGCCGCGCGCCACGCCTTGGAGGCGGGCGGCAGCGCGGCGCGCGCGGCCGTGCAGCCGCTGGCGCACGATCTCAACCTGCTGGGCGAGTTGTACTGGCGCGAAGGCAAGCTGCGTCAGGCGCTGGCCGCGCTGGAGGAAAGCCTGTCGCTGCGCCAGCGCAGCCTGGGCGAAGACCATGCCGACACGCTGGCCAGCAAGACCAATCTGGCCGGCGCGCTGCGCCAGCAGGGCCGGCTGGACGAAGCGCAATTCCTCGACGAATGCATCGTCGAAGCGCGCGAGCGCATGCTGGGCACGGAACATTTCGACACGCTCACGGCGCGCGCCAACCTGGCCGCCACGCTGGGGCTGCAAGGGCGGGTGGCCGAAGCGCTGGTGTTGCAGGACCATGTGCTGGATACCTACAGCCGCCTGTTCGGCCCCGACCACCTGCAAACCCTGGGCGCCAAGGCGGCGCGCGCCGAGCTGCTGTTGCAGCGGGGCGACCTGCAGCATGCCCGCGCGGTGCAGGAGCAGGTGCTGGCGGCGCGCAGGCGCTTGCTTGGCGCCGAGCATGCCGACACGCTGCGCAGCAAGACGTCGCTGGCGTATACCTTGCTTCAAATGCAAGAACTGGATGCGGCGCGCAGCCTGCTGGACGCCGTGCTGCAAGCCCATCTTCGCCGCCTGGGGCCGGAGCATCCGGATACCCGCCGCGCGCGCGAGCAGCTGATTGATGTTCAATTGCAACTCGGCGTGCCGACCGACGAAGCGCCGCTGGTGCCGGAATTGCATCAGGACGCCGCCATGGACGACTACGGCGATGCGCTGGTGCGGCCGTTGCGGCGCCCCGTGCAGGCCACCGCCAGCAGCGCCTGGTCAAGGGCGGCGGATGAACTGCTGGCGCTCGACGGGCATCTGTACGGCGGCCGTAACCCGCCGCGTTGACGAAAATTTATACGCAAAGGGGGCGGCCGGCATGCGCAGTGCGGCCATTGCTTCAGGTAAAATCCTTTGAATGAGAATCCTGATTAGCAATGACGACGGCTATCTGGCGCCGGGCATCAATGCGCTGGCCAACGCGCTTGCCCCCATCGCCGAGATCGTGGTGGTGGCGCCGGACAGCAACCGCTCGGGCGCGTCGAACTCCCTGTCGCTGGACCGGCCTTTGTCGGTGCAGCAGGCGAGCAATGGTTTTTATTTTGTCAACGGCACGCCCAGCGATTGCGTGCACGTGGCGCTGACGGCGCTGCTCGATTACCGGCCGGACCTGGTCGTCTCCGGGATCAACAATGGTCCCAATATGGGGGACGACACGCTGTATTCCGGCACCGTGGCCGCCGCCACTGAGGGCTATCTGTTCGGCATCCCGGCCATCGCCTTCTCGCAGGGCGCTTACGGCTGGGAGCATATCGACGATGCCGCCCGTCATGCGCGCGACATTGTCCAGCGTTACTATGAAGCGTTGCCGCAGCCGTATCTGCTGAACGTGAATATACCCAACCGTCCTTATGATCAGCTTAATCAGGTGGTCGCCACCCGCCTGGGCCGGCGCCACCAGTCCGAGCCGGTGATCAAGGCCAAGGACCCGCGCGGCCGGGATATCTACTGGATCGGCCCGCCGGGCGCCTGCAAGGACGCCGGCGAAGGCACGGACTTCCACGCCTGCGCCAACGGCCGCACGTCGATCACCCCGCTGCAGATCGACCTGACGCACACCTCCCAACTCAATGCATTGGCAAAGGCCTTGGCATGAACGAAAAAAACCGTACCTTCCCTTTGCCGCTGTCCTCGGTAGTCGACCAGGGGGCCAGGAAGGCAACGGTATTCAAGCCGGTGGCGACACCGCAAACCGCCACCCAGAACGCTGCGCGCCATGCGCCGCCCCAATATCCGGCGCCGCGCGCGGTGGCCACACCGTCCAAGTCGCACAGCTACGCCATGGAGCGCGCGCAGCCGGCGCCGGCCCAGGCGCCGCGCCAGAATCCGCTGGTGTCGGACGCGGTGCGCCGCGCCATGGTGCAGCGCATCGCCAAGCAGGGCGTCAAGGACCCGCTGGTGCTGGGCGCGATGGAAACCGTGCCGCGCCATCTGTTCATGGACGAGGGCCTGGCGCCGCAAGCCTATGTCGACGCCTCGCTGCCGATCGGCCATCACCAGACCATTTCCCAGCCCTACATCGTGGCGCGCATGATCGAGGTGCTGCGCAACGGCGGCCAGCTGAAGCGCGTGCTGGAGATCGGCACCGGCTGCGGCTACCAGGCGGCGGTGCTGTCCTGCGTGGCGCAGGAGGTGTATTCGATCGAGCGCATCAAACCGCTGCACGAGCTGGCCAAGGCCAATCTGCGGCCCCTGCGCGTGCCGAACCTGCGTCTGCATTACGGAGATGGTATGCTTGGCCTGCCGCAAGCGGCGCCGTTTGACGGTATCATTCTGGCCGCGGCCGGAATGGAGGTGCCGCAAGCCTTGCTGGAGCAGCTGGCCGTCGGCGGCCGCCTGGTCGCGCCGGTAGGCGTCCGTACCCAGCATTTGGAACTGATTACGCGCATCGGCAAGACGGAATGGACCAGCGAAACGCTGGAAGATTGCCACTTCGTGCCCCTGCGTCCGGGCGTGGTCTAGCCCGAACCACTAGATGAAAATGAGAATGACGAATAAAAGCAATTTGCTCGCCCTGGGCTTTGTGCTCGTATTATTGAGCGCCTGCCAAAGCCCCCCTAATCAAGCCCCGGTTGTAGACCGCACGATTCCGCCCGCCGTCAAACCCGCCACGCCAAGCGAAACAGCGCAGATCGCCCGCGACGAGCGCGGCCTGTACACCGTCAAAAAAGGCGACACCCTGATCCGCATCGCGCTGGAATACGGCCAGAACTACCGCGACCTGGTGACCTGGAACAACTTGAGCAACCCGAACGACATCAAGGTCGACCAGGTGCTGCGCGTGCTGCCGCCGGACAGCGCGCCAAACGGCCCGGGCGTGGAAACCGCCGCCGTCATCATGCCGCCGTCCGACAAGACGCCGCCGCCGGCGCCGGTGGTCAAGAAAACCGGGCCGAAGGGCGACAAGAAGCCGTATTCGGAAGCCAATCTGGCCGAGCTGCAACGTAGCGACAATGGCAAGGAAGGGGCCGTTGCATCGTCGTCAACCCCTGCGCCGGCCGCCGCCGCGGCCGCCCCGCGCGCCTCGGCGCCGCCTGTGGCGCCGGCCGCACCGGCGCTGGCCGCCGACGACGCCAGCGTCAGCTGGATCTGGCCGGCCGAAGGCAAGGTGGTGGCCACCTTCGACGAAGGCAAGAACAAGGGCGTCGACATCGCCGGCAAGGCCGGCCAGCAAGTCGTGGCGGCCGGCGCAGGAAAAGTGATGTATGCCGGCAGCGGCATCCGTGGTTATGGTAATCTCGTTATTGTGAAGCACAGTACTAATTTGTTGTCCGCCTATGCGCACAACCGGACCATCCTGGTCAAGGAAGGTCAGAGCGTGAACAAGGGACAAATGATTGCGGAAATGGGCGACTCCGATACCGACTCCGTCAAGCTGCACTTTGAAATCCGGCAGCAGGGCAAACCGGTGGACCCGTCGCGCTTCCTGCCTAACCGCTAGCTGAGCCATGTAAAGCCATGACCTCGACGCCGCACGATCAGATGGATGACGATTCGCTCCCGGACGATTTTCGCGACGAGGAGGCTGCGGTCGACGATGCCGAGGAAGGCGACGCGCCGGAAACCGGCGCGGTGCTGGAAAGCGTCGACGAACTGAAAAAAGTGCTGGCCGCCGAACTGTCCACCGACACCACCCAGCACTACCTGAACCAGATCGGCACCCGGCCGCTGCTGACGGCGCCGCAGGAAGTCCACTACGCCACGCTGGCCAAGGCCGGCGACTTCAGCGCGCGCCAGACCATGATCGAGCACAACCTGCGGCTGGTGGTGTCGATCGCCAAGCACTACATCAACCGCGGCGTGGTGCTGCTCGACATGATCGAAGAAGGCAATATCGGCCTGATGCGCGCCATCGACAAGTTCGAGCCCGAGCGCGGCTTCCGTTTCTCGACCTATGCGACCTGGTGGATACGCCAGAGCATCGAACGCGCCATCATGAACCAGGCGCGCACGGTGCGGCTGCCGGTGCACATGGTGCGCGAGCTGAACCAGATCCTGCGCGGCAAATACCACCTCGAAGCCCAGCACCACAACGGTAAGGACGCCACCGCCGAGGACATCGCCGAACTGGTCGGCCGCCCGGTGGAAGAGGTGCAGGATATCCTGGCGCTGTCCGAGCACGCCACCTCGCTCGATGCGCCGCTGGACAACGACCCGCAGTCGTCGCTGATGGACATGCTGCCCGGCGACAGCGACGACAGTCCCGACGCCCGCGCCGAGCACCACGAAATGACGGTGCTGGTGCGCGACTGGCTGACCAAGCTGCCGGACAAGCAGCGCATCGTCATCATGCGCCGCTTCGGCCTCGATAACGACGACCCGGCCACGCTGGAAACCCTGGCCGAGGAGATGGGCGTGACGCGCGAGCGGGTGCGCCAGATCCAGCAGGAAGCGCTGGTCAAACTCAAGCGCGCCATGGCCGCGCGCGGCGTGGTCCGCGATTCGCTGCTGTAGTCACTTCCCATTCTGCTATCATATTGGCCCCGGCGCATCCGCCGGCGCCTATCTTTTGTCATTCAAACTTAAACGTTATGCAAGAAAATACCATCGACATCAAATCGCTCGACATGGACGCCCGCGGCGTCGGCCACATTGAGAATGAAGACGGCTCGCCGGGCAAGGTGGTGTTTGTGGAAGGCGCGCTGCCGGGCGAGCGCGTCAGCTTCGAGACGTTCAAGAAGAAGAAAAACTGGGAAGCGGCGCGCATGACCGTGCTGCACCGCGAATCGTCGATGCGCGTGGCGCCGAAGTGCGAACACTTCGACTACTGCGGTGGCTGCTCGATGCAGCACCTGGAAGCGACCGCGCAGGTGGCGATCAAGCAGCGCGTGCTGGAAGATAACCTGTGGCACATCGGCAAGGTCCACGCCGACAACATCATGCGGCCGATGTACGGCCCGACCTGGGGCTATCGCTACCGCGCGCGCCTGTCGGTGCGCTGGGTCGAGAAGAAGGGCACGGTGCTGGTCGGCTTCAAGGAAAAGCGTTCGGTGTTCGTGGCCGACATCAAGAGCTGCCAGATCCTGCCCAAGCACGTGTCGGACATGCTGCTGCCGCTGCGCGCGCTGATCGGCTCGCTGACGCTGTTCAACCAGATTCCGCAGATCGAACTGGCGATCGGCGAAGATGTCACCGCCATGGTGCTGCGCATCATGGCGCCGATGACGGCCGACGACGAAACCAAGGTCAAGGCCTTCGCCGACCAGTACGGCGTGCAGTTCTGGCTGCAGACCAAGGGCCCGGAAACGGCCGCGCCGTTCTACCCGCTGGCGCCGCAGCTGCACTACCTGCTGCCGGAATTCGGCGTGCGCATGCCGTTCAAGCCGGTCGACTTCACGCAGGTCAACCACCACATCAACCGCGTGCTGGTGCACAAGGCGCTGCGCCTGCTGGACGTGCAGCCGCAAGACCGCGTGGCCGACCTGTTCTGCGGCCTGGGCAACTTCACGCTGCCGCTGGCGACGCTGGCGCGCGAAGTGGTCGGCATCGAAGGCAGCGAGACGCTGACCGAGCGTTCGCTGAGCAACGCCAAGGCCAACGGCCTGGATGGCAAGACCACCTTCTACAACCGCAACCTGTTCGAAGTGACGGCGGCGGACCTGGTCGCGCTGGGCAAGTTCGACCGCATGCTGATCGACCCGCCGCGCGACGGCGCCATGGCGCTGGCTTTGGCGCTGGGCGAGCTGCGCAACACCAATCCGGAGCTGCTGCCGACGCGCATCGTCTACGTCTCGTGCAGCCCGTCGACCCTGGCGCGCGACGCCAACGCGCTGGTCAACCTGGCCGGTTACAAGCTGGACAAGGCTGGCGTGGTCAATATGTTCCCGCACACCTCGCACGTCGAATCGATGGCGGTGTTCGACCTGACGTAACCCAAACCGGGGTCAGTGCCGACATTCGGACACAAGCACAGCCGTAGCAGTCGCTACGGCTGTGCTTGTGTCCGAATGTCGGCACTGACCCCGGTTTTCATGTTTTTCTTCTAAGATTATTGACTTTGCAGGAGGCGTGCGCAACACTGGGCTGATTGTTAATCAGCGCCTGGAGTTGGCATGCGCCTCCTGTCCCGCATCATCGCGCTGGCTGCCTTGTGCAGCCTGCCGCTGGCCGTTCTGGCCGATACTTCCGTCAGCGCTTTTTCACCGTCGGGCACCGTCAAGGGCGTGCGCCAGGTGGCGGCGCGCTTCAGCGGCCAGATGGTGCCGCTGGGCGATATGCGCCTTGGCGACCCGTTCAGCGTCGACTGTCCGGAAGAGGGCAAGGGCCGCTGGATCGATGGCCAGAACTGGAGCTACGACTTCGCGCGCGACCTGCCGGCCGGCGTGGCCTGCCGCTTCACGCTCAAGGACGACCTCAAGGACATCGCCGGCAAGCCGCTGAGCGGCGAACGCCATTTCGCCTTCGACACCGGCGGCCCGGCGGTGGTGGAAGCCGCGCCGCGCGAAGGCGCCAGTTCCATCGACGACCAGCAGATCTTCGTGCTGGGCCTGGACGCGCCGGCCAGCGAGGCGACGGTGGCCGCGCATGCCTGGTGCCAGGCCGAAGGCATCAACGAAAAAATCGGCGTACGCGTGCTGCAAGGCGCGGAACGCCAGCGCGTGCTCGACCTGCGCAAATCCTTCACCGAGCGCTATCTGTCGCTGTACTTCAAGGCGCGCGGCGTGGTGTGGCGCGCCACCGCAAAGCTGAACAACCAGCGGCTCGACAAGCTGCCGATCGTGGTGCTGCAATGCCAGCGCGCGCTGCCGGCCGAGGCGCAGGTGACGCTGGTGTGGGGCGCCGGCATCGCGGCCGACAGCGGCATCGCCACCACGCAGGATCAGACGCTGAGCTACAAGACACGTCCCGACTTCAACGCGCGCTTCAGCTGCGACAGATTGTCCGCCGACGGCGGCTGCATCCCCTTCCTGCCGATGCGCGTGCAGTTCTCGGCGCCGGTCAAACGCGCCGACGCGCTGGCCGTGAAAATCGCCGCGCCGGGCGGCAAGGTGTTCAAGCCGGTGCTGAGCAAGGAAGAGGAAAACAGCGAATACCTGCAATGGCTGAACATCAACGGCCCGTTCCCGGAACAGACGAAACTGACGCTGTCGCTGCCGGCGGGCCTGAAGGACGACGCCGGCCGCACGCTGGTCAACCAGGCCAGCTTCCCGATGGCGATCCGCACCGATGCGCAACCGCCGCTGGTCAAGTTCCCGGCGCGCTTCGGCATCATCGAGGCGAAGGGCGACAAGCTGCTGCCGGTCACGGTGCGCAATGTGGAGGCGCGGCTGGCGGCCGGCAAGGTCGATGGCGGCGCGCTGCGCGTCAACGACGGCGAGGCCTCCGCCGATCAGCAGGACCAGCAGGTCATCGCCTGGCTCAAGCGCATGGGCAGCAGCTACAGCTGGCAGCCGCAGGAACTATGGGGCGATAACCTGTACAAGCAGCTGCTGGACGCCAGGGCCGGCAAGGTGGAGCGCTTCGCCATGCCCAAGCCGAACGGCGGCAAGGCGTTTGAAGTGGTCGGCATCCCGCTGCGCAAGCCGGGCTTCTACGTGGTGGAGCTGGCGAGTCCCCGGCTGGGCGCCGGCCTTGGCCTGCGGCGCGGCACGGCGTATGTCGGCACCGCCGCGCTGGTGACCAATATGGTGGCGCACTTCAAGCACGGCGCGGAATCGTCGGTGGTGTGGGTGACGTCGCTGGACAAGGGCAAGCCGGTGCCGCAGGCGCAGGTGGCGGTGCGCGACTACGACGGCAATGTGCTGTGGCAGGGCATCACCGATGGCGGCGGTCTGGCGCACATCCGCAAGGAGCTGCCGGTGTCGCGCCGTTCCAAGGACGGCCGCTACTTCATCAGCGCGCGGCTGGGCAACGACATGACGTTCACCCTGTCGGACTGGGATCGCGGCATCGAGACCTGGCGTTTCAATCTGCCGAGCGGCGAGGGCGGCGCCGACAACGTCATTGCCACCACGGTATTCGACCGCACGCTGCTGCGCGCCGGCGAGACGGTGCACATGAAGCACTTCCTGCGCCGCCACGTCGAGCAGGGCATCGTGCAGGCGACCAAGGAACAGGATGGCACGCTGCACATCATCCACGAGGGCAGCGGCCAGCAGTACGAGCAGCCGCTGAAGTGGAACGCCAACGGCTCGGCCGAAAGCACCTGGACCATTCCGGCCGACGCCAAGCAGGGCTGGTATGAGCTGATGCTGAGCGGCCGCAGCGCCGGGCGTTTCCGCGTCGAGCAGTTCCGCGTGCCGACCATGAAGGCGCTGCTGCAAGGGCCGAAGACGCCGGCGATCCAGGCTGCGGCGGTGGATCTGGATGTGCAACTGAGCTACCTGTCCGGCGGCGGCGCGGGCGATGCGCCGGTGCAGCTGCGCACCGTGGTGCAGGACAAGAGCATCAGCTTTGCCGACTACGCGGACTTCAGCTTCAGCAACGGCGACGTCAAGGTCGGCGCCGAGCGCACGGCAGGCAGCTTCGATGACGACGAAGGCATGTACGACGGCGAAGGCGAAGGCGAGGACGGCGCTGTCGCCGGCCCGGCCGCCGTCAAGACCCGCAGCCTGACGCTGGACAAGGCCGGCGGCGCGCGCATCACGCTCGATCAGCTGCCGACCGTGCAAACGCCGCACGAGCTGATGGCCGAGATGACCTACCAGGACGCCAACGGCGAAACGCTGTCCGCCGCCACCCGCATTCCGCTGTGGCCATCGGGCTATGTGATCGGCATCCAGCCGGATGGCTGGGTACTGAGCAAGGACGCGCTGAAGTTCACCGTGGCAGTGCTGGACCTGGAAGGCAAGCCGGTGGCCGATGCGCCGGTGGCGGTGGACTTCTTCCAGCGCCTGTCGTACTCGCACCGCCGGCGCTTGATCGGCGGCTTCTACGCCTACGAGAACAGCAGCGAGGTGAAAGCGCTGGGCGCGGCCTGCGAAGGCAAGACCGACAACAAGGGACTGCTGATCTGCCAGGTGAAGGCGCCGGCATCGGGCAATTTGATCCTGCGCGCGAAAACACAGGATGCGCAGCAGCGCGTGGCCGTCGCCAACCGCGAAACCTGGGTGGCCGACGGCGCCGACTGGTGGTTCGCCGCCACCGACAACGATCGCATCGACGTGCTGCCGGAGAAAAAACGCTACGAGCCAGGCGAGACGGCCAGCTTCCAGGTGCGCATGCCGTTCCGGGAAGCCACCGCGCTGATCACCGTGGAACGGGAGGGCGTGATCGACACCTATATCCGCCCGCTCAGCGGCAGCGAGCCGGTATTCACCATCCCGGTCAAGAAGCAGTACGCACCGAATGTCTACGTCTCGGCGCTGGTGGTGCGCGGACGCGTGAACAGCGTGCAGCCGACGGCGCTGGTCGATCTGGGCAAGCCGGCCTACAAGCTGGGCATCGCGCCGCTGCGGGTCGGCTGGTCGGCCAATGAACTGAAGGTGCAGGTCACGGCGGACAAGCCGGTGTACAAGGTGCGCGACAAGGCCACGGTGGCGGTCAAGGTCGCGCTGCCGGATGGCTCGGCGCCGCCGGCCGGCGCGGAAGTGGCGCTGGCGGCGGTGGATGTCGGCCTGCTGGAGCTGATGCCGAACACCAGCTGGGATCTGCTGGAAGCGATGATGGCGCAGCGCAGCCTGCAAGTGACGACATCCACCGCGCAGATGCAGGTGGTCGGCAAGCGTCACTTCGGCCGCAAGGCGGTGCCGGCCGGCGGTGGCGGCGGCAAGGGCGCGGGGCGTGAGTTGTTCGATACGCTGCTGTTCTGGAAGGCGCGCGTGACGCTGGACGCCAACGGCGAGGCCACGGTGCAGGTGCCGATTAACGATTCGCTGACGGCGTTCCGCATCGTCGCCATCGCCAGCGCGCAGGCCGATCTGTTCGGCACCGGCCGCACGGAGGTGCGCAGCTCGCAGGATCTGATCCTGCTTTCCGGCCTGCCGGCGCTGGTGCGCGAGGGCGACCGCCTGCGCGCCAGTTTCACGCTGCGCAATACCACCGATGCGGCGGTCAATGCCACGCTGACCGCCAATGCCGGCGGCAAGGCCCTGGCGCCGCAGTCGGTGGCGCTGGAACCTGGGCAGGCGCGCGAGATAGGCTGGGATGTGCAGGTGCCACTGTCGGTCAGCACGCTGGCGTGGGATGTCAGTGCGGCGGTGGAGGGCGGTGGCGCGGCGTCGACGGATCGCATCAAGATCAAGCAGAAGGTGGTGCCGGCGGTGCCGGTAACGGTGATGCAGGCGACCTTGCTGCAACTGGATCGCAAGCAGTCGATGCAGGTCAGGATGCCGGAGGACGCGGTGCCGGGACGCGGCGGCGTGCGGGTGCAGTTTACCCCTGCGCTGGGCGGCGATCTGCCGGGCGTGCAGGACTATATGCAGAAGTATCCCTACCGCTGCTTCGAGCAGGTGACCTCGCGTTCGATCGCGCTGCATGACAGGGCAATGTGGCAGGCGGCCATCGACACCTTGCCGGCGCATCTGGATGCGGATGGCCTGGTCAAATACTTCGCGCCGATGTACGAGGGCAGCGATACCCTGACGGCGTATGTGCTGTCGGCGGCGGCCGAAGCGGGCTACGAGATTCCGGATGCGCTGAAGGGCCGCATGGAGTCCGGGCTGCTGGCTTTCGTGCAGGGCAAGGTGATGCGCTACTCGGCCTTGCCGACCACCGATCTGGCGGTGCGCAAGATCGCCGCGCTGGAAGCCTTGTCGCGTTCGCGGCCGGTGCAGGCGGCCGATCTGGAATCGTTCACGGTGCAGCCGAATCTGTGGCCGACGTCCGCTGTCATCGACTGGTATCAGATTCTGGAACGTTCGAAGGCGCTGCCGCAGCATGCGCAGCGTATCAAGGAGGCGGAGCAGATCCTGCGTTCGCGCCTGAATCTGCAAGGCACCACCATGACCTTCTCCACCGAGCGTACCGATGACTGGTGGTGGCTGATGTCCTCCGTCGACAGCAACGCCAACCGCCTGCTGCTGGTCATGGCCGACAATCCGGCGTGGAAGGATGACATCGGCCGCCTGGCGCGCGGCGCGCTGGGACGCCAGCAAAAGGGCCGCTGGGGCACGACCGTCGCCAATGCCTGGGGCGTGCTGGCGATCGACAAGTTCTCGCGCCTGTTCGAGAAAGAGAAAGTGGATGGTACCGCCGGCGCCACGCTGGCCAACGCCAGCAAGAGCATCGCCTTTGGCGGCGATCCGGCTGGCGGCACGGTGATGCTGCCATGGCCACGCGGTGGCGGCGGCCAGCTGGCACTGGAGCACGCGGGGGCCGGCAAGCCGTGGGCGACGGTGCAGGCCTTGTCGGCTGTGCCGCTCAAGGCGCCGCTGTCGAGCGGCTATCACGTCGCCAAGACCATCACGCCGGTGGAGCAGAAAGTGAAAGGCGTGTGGTCGCGCGGCGATGTCTACCGCGTGCATCTGGACCTGGAGGCGCAGTCGGACATGACCTGGGTGGTGGTTGACGATCCGATTCCGGCCAGCGCCACGGTGCTCGGCTCCGGCCTGGGCGGCGATTCGCAGCTCATGAGCGGCGACGAGCGCGCCAGGGGCTGGGCGACGCCGGCCTTCCAGGAACGCACCTTTGAGGGCTTCCGCGCGTTCTATCAGTTCGTACCGAAAGGGAAGTGGAGTGTCGAATACACGGTGCGCCTGAATAATCCGGGCCAGTTCAATCTGCCGCCGACGCGGGTCGAGGCGATGTACAGTCCCGAGATGTTCGGCGCCTGGCCGAATGTTGCCATCACAGTCAAATGAAGACTATCATTTTTACCATTGCGCTGGCGCTGGCCGGCGCCGTCCACGCCGCTCCGACCTTTGATGAGGTGCGGGCGGCGTATCGCTCGTCGGATGCGGAACTGCTGGACCGTCACGGCGAGGCGATCCAGTCGCTGCGCATCGACATGCAGGTGCGGCGTTTACCCTGGGTGGCGCTGAACGATATCTCGCCCGCGCTGCCTGCGGCGGTGCTGCAGGCGGAAGACCAGCGCTTCTACCAGCACGATGGCGTGGACTGGAATGCGGCGGCCAAGGCGGCGTGGGACAACCTGTTCCGCACGCGGCCGCGCGGCGCCTCGACCATCACCATGCAACTGGCGGCGCTGCTCGATCCGGCCTTGCAGTCATCGGCCCAGGGCCGCAGCTGGGGCCAGAAGTGGGATCAGGTGAAGGCCGCGCGCGAACTGGATGCGCAGTGGTCCAAGCAGCAGATCATGGAAGCTTACCTCAACATGGTGTCGTATCGCGGCGAGCTGCAAGGCGTGGGCGCGGCGGCGCGCGGCATGTTCGCCAAGGCGCCGTCCGGATTGGATGCGAGCGAGGCGGTGATATTGGCCAGCCTGTTGCGTGGACCGGCGGCGGGGCAGAAGGTGGTGTCGCAGCGGGCCTGCGCGCTGTCGCAGGAATTGCGCCTGCCGTCGACGTGCAGCGAGATCCAGCTGCGCATCGTCGTTGCGATGGGACGTCCGCAACTGGCGGCGAACCTGCCGCCGGCGCCGCAGGTGGCGCAGCAGCTGCTCACGCGCAGCGGGCAGGCGGTGCGCAGTACGCTGGATGCGGGCTTGCAGCGTTATGCGCAGGGTGTGCTGCGCCAGCAGCTGGCGGCGCTGCAGGGGCGGAATGTCAACGATGGCGCGGTGGTGGTGCTGGATAACGCCACCGGCGAGATTCTGGCCTACGTCGGCAATGCCGGCGGCGGCGAGGTCGATGGCGTGGCGGCGCTGCGGCAGGCCGGCTCCACCCTGAAACCGTTCCTGTACGAGCTGGCGCTGGAGCGCAAACAGCTGACGGCGGCGTCGCTGATGGACGACACGGCGATCGATATCTCCACGCCGTCCGGCATGTACATCCCGCAGAATTACGACAAGAATTTCAAAGGCTATGTCAGCGTGCGCACCAGCCTTGCCAGTTCGCTCAACGTGCCGGCGGTGCGCACGCTGGTCATGTCCGGCATGGAGCGCTTCCATGAGCGTTTGCGCGCCGTGGGACTGAGCAGCCTGACGCAGCCGGCGGAATACTACGGCTATTCGCTGGCGCTGGGTTCCGCCGAGGTCTCGCTGCTGGAGTTGAGCAACGCCTATCGCACGCTGGCCAACGGCGGCATGTATGGCGCGGTGACGCTGGCGCAGGTGCAGCAAGCGGCTGGTGCGCCGCATCGCGTGCTCGATGCGCGCGCCAGTTTCATCATCAGCGACATCCTGGCCGACCGCGCGGCGCGCAGCATCACCTTCGGCTTGAAGAACGAGCTGGCGACCACGTTCTGGGCCGCCGTTAAAACCGGCACCAGCAAGGACATGCGCGACAACTGGTGCGTGGGCTATTCGGACAGGTACACGGTGGGCGTCTGGGTCGGCAACTTCGACGGGCAATCGATGTGGGACGTGTCCGGCGTCAGCGGCGCCGCGCCGGTGTGGCGCGACGTGATGGACTACCTGCATCGCGGCCAGCCGAGCCGCGCACCGAAGCCGCCGGCCGGCGTGGTGCGGCAGCAGATCGCCTACGAACCGGCGCTGGAAGCGGCGCGCGGCGAGTGGTTCATCGTCGGAACCGAAAGCCCGGTGATCGCGCTGGCCCAGGACCAGCACCGCGGGCCCAAGATCCTGTATCCGGGCGAAGCCAGCACCATCGCCATCGATCCCGACATACCGGACGCCATCCAGCGCGTCTTCTTCCAGGCTCGCGCCGGGCAGGGCCTGAACTGGCAGCTGGACGGCGAAGCGCTGGGCCAGGCCAACACCAGCTACGCCTGGCGCCCCACGCCCGGCCCCCATCAGCTGGCCCTGATCGACGCCCACGACAAGCCCATCGCCACCACCAACTTCCAGGTCCGCGGCGCCAGCGACGCCCAGCACCGCGAATGACGATAATTAAGGCAGGCGCAGGCGTGTGACGACCGGGAAGTGGTCGGACGGATAGCGCGCGTCGACCGAGTCGGTGAGCACCGCATAGCGTAGCACCTGCCATTGCGGGCTCAGGAACACGTAGTCGATCCGCTCCAGCGCCGGCTTGCTCACGTTGAAGTCGTTGAAGGTGCCGGACGGTCCGTAAGGCGGCGTCTGGCTGATGGTCCTGGCGTCACGCAGCCCGGCGCTGACAGTGGCATAGGCTTCGCTGTCGGGCGTGCTGTTGAAATCGCCCGTAACGATCAGCGGCAGATCGCCGGCCAGCGTCCGCCCGCGCGCCAATAGCAGACGCGCCGACTCGCGCCGCGCGACGTCGCCCTCATGATCGAAGTGGGCGTTCAGCACCACGAACACGCGGCCGCTCGGCTTGTCGCGCAGGCGCGCCCAGGTGGCGAGACGCTTGCAGCAGCGCGCGTCCCAGCCCATCGACGGCTTCTCGGGCGTGGTGCTGAGCCAAAAGTCGCCATGGTCTTCCAGGGTAAAACGCTCGCGGCGGTAGAAGATGGCCGAGTGCTCGCCGGCCTCCTTGCCGTCGTCACGACCGACGCCGACGTGGGCATAGTCGCCCGTCGCATCCAGATCGGCCAGCTGGTTGGACAGGCCTTCCTGCGTGCCCCACAGGTCGAACTCATGGTAGCGCACCAGCGCGCGCATGGCGTCGCGGCGGGCGGTCCAGACGTTCTGGCCATCCTTGGGATTGTCGAAGCGGAGGTTGTAGGAGGCGACGTTCAGGTCGACCTGGGCCAAGGCGAAGGGGGCGAGCAGCAGAAGTGAAAGCAGGGCAAATCGGCGCATGGGAATGATCGGAGAGTTGAACCGAAATCCACTGTAGCACGCCCTTGGCGGGAATGAAAAAAGCCGGCGCGAAGGCCGGCTTTTTTAGTGCTGCGCGCTAAACACGCATCCAGCACTTAGTCGCGGTTGCCGCCGAAGATGCCCAGCAGCGACAGCAGGTTGGCGAAGATGTTGTACACGTCCAGGTACAGGCTCAACGTGGCGCGGATGTAATTGGTCTCGCCGCCGTTGATGATCTGCTGCACGTCATACAGGATGTAGGCCGAGAAGATGGCGATCGCCACCACCGACACCACGATCGCCAGCGCCGGGATGTGCAGGAAGATATTCGCCACCGAAGCCAGCAGCAGAATGATCACGCCGGCGAACAGCCAGGTGCCCATGCCCGAGAAATCACGCTTGGAAACGGTGGCCACCGACGCCAGCACCGCGAACACCGCCGCCGTGCCGCCGAACGCGGTCATGATCAGGAAGCCGCCGTTGGAGAAGCCGAGGATGCGCGACAGCAGCGGCGTCAGCCACAGGCCCATGAAGAAGGTGAAGCCCAGCAGCAGGGCGACGCCGACGCCGGAATCCTTGTTCTTCTCGATACCCCAGATGAAGCCGAAGGCGATTGCCAGGAAGGCCAGCGCCATCAGGCCGCCGTGCAGCGGCAGGTGCAGGGCCACGCCCAGCACGGCGCCGAAGACGGTCGGCACCATCGACAGGGCCAGCAGCCAGTAGGTGTTGCGCAGCACCCGGTGCTGCACCGCCTGGCGGCTACCCGACAGGTCGTAGGTGTTTTGCATATTGTTCATAGTGCCTCCATTAAAGGATGAAAGTTTACAGCTTTGATAAAAGCATAGCACGTCAGGATCGCCCAAGTCTTAAAACATGCCTTAATTGCACTTAAATCGGGCTTAAACTGCTTTCATTGCCGTTTCTGCGCCCTAAAAACGGGCAATTTATAGCTGTATTGCAAGCTTATCTACCACCGGTTCTCGGAATATGGGGTGTTCTATGGTAAAATCAAAGGTTGATTGGATTATCAATTTCGTTTTAAACCTTTCTTTTTATTGGAGTTTTTCAAATGGCAATCGAACGCACCCTGTCGATCATCAAACCAGACGCAGTTGCAAAAAACGTGATCGGCCAAATCTACAGCCGCTTCGAGAACGCTGGTCTGAAGATCGTCGCTGCTCAAATGAAGCAGCTGTCGCGTGAAGAGGCTGAAGGTTTCTACGCTGCGCACAAAGAGCGCGGTTTCTTCAAAGATCTGGTGGACTTCATGGTTTCGGGTCCAGTCATGATCCAGGCTCTGGAAGGCGAAAACGCCGTCCTGAAAAACCGCGAACTGATGGGCGCTACCGATCCTAAGAAGGCTGACAAAGGCACCATCCGTGCTGACTTCGCCGACTCGATCGACGCCAACGCTGTTCACGGCTCCGACGCTGTGGAAGCTGCTGCAGTGGAAATCGCTTACTTCTTCGGTAAGTAATTTGATGTAATTCCGCTTCCGCGTATCGCGCGGAAGCGGTATCTTTTTTGTACTGTTTTGAACCTTAAATGAATACGCCCGTGAACGCACCCCTGACCAACTTGCTGGACTTCGATCCCGCGCAGCTCATCGCTTATTGCGCCGAGTTGGGGGAGAAGCCGTTCCGCGCCAAACAGCTGCAGCGTTGGATCCACCAATTCGGCGCGTCGGATTTCGACAGCATGACCGACCTGGCCAAATCGCTGCGCGACAAACTGAAAACCCGCGCCCACATCGTGGCGCCGCAAATCATCAGCGACCACACGTCCACCGACGGCACCCGCAAATGGCTGGTCGACGTCGGCAACGGCAACGCGGTCGAAACCGTGTACATCCCGGAAGAGAACCGAGGCACGCTGTGCATCTCGACCCAGGCCGGCTGCGCCGTCAACTGCCGCTTCTGCTCGACCGGCAAGCAGGGCTTCAGCCGCAACCTGAGCGTCGGCGAGATCATCGGCCAGCTGTGGATGGCGGAGTTCGAACTGCGCCGCACCAAGGGCATCGAGCCGGGGCCGAAAGGCGAACGCCAGATCACCAACGTGGTCATGATGGGCATGGGCGAGCCGCTGCTGAACTTCGATCCGACCGCCACCGCGCTGAAGATGATGCTGGACGATAACGCCTACGGCCTGTCGCGCCGCCGCGTGACCCTGTCCACCTCGGGCGTGGTGCCGATGATCGACAAGCTGTCGCAGGAAGTGCCGGTGGCGCTGGCCGTCTCGCTGCACGCCTCCAACGACGAGCTGCGCAACGGCCTGATCCCGCTGAACAAGAAATACCCGCTCAAGGAGCTGATGGCCGCCTGCAAGCGCTACCTGGAATTTGCGCCGCGCGACTTCATCACCTTCGAGTACTGCATGCTCGACGGCGTCAACGACAGCGACGAGCACGCGCGCGAACTGGTGGCGCTGGTGCAGCACCCCGAGTTCGGCGTCAACTGCAAATTCAACCTGATTCCGTTCAACCCGTTCCCGGAATCGGGTCTGCTGCGCTCGAAGAATCCGCGCATCAAGGCCTTCTCGCAAGTGCTGCTGGACGCCGGCATCGTCACCACCATCCGCAAGACGCGCGGCGACGACATCGACGCCGCCTGCGGCCAGTTGGCCGGCGAAGTGCAGGACCGCACCAAGGTCCAGCAGCGCATGGAGAAAATGGCCGAGTACCAGCAAAAATTCGGCGCCAACTTCGGCAAGATCGTGGAGATCCACTCCTGATGACCTTCCTGGCGCAGCGTAGCCGGCTCAGTCTCCTCGCGCTCTGCGCGGCAGGGATGCTGGCCGGCTGCGCCTCGTCGGGGCCGGAAAAAGGCAACAGCGGCAAGGCCGAGCTGACCACCGCGTCGGACCAGACCGCCGCGCAGCGCAAGGTCGAGATCCGCATGCAGCTGGCGATCGGCTACTTCCAGCAGGGCCAGTACCCGGTGGCGCTGGACGAGGTCAAGCTGGCGCTGGCGGCCGATCCGAACAATGCCGACGCCTACGGCATGCGCGGCCTGATTTACCAGCAGATGGGCGAGAACGCGCTGGCCGAAGACAACTTCGTACGCGCCCGCAAGCTGGCGCCGGCCAGTCCGGACCTGGCCAACAACTACGGTTCCTTCCTGTGCCAGGAGAACCGGGTGAAAGAAGCGTTGCCGCTGTTTGATGCGGCCCTGGGCAACCGCAGCTACCGTTCGCCGGCCAGCGCCGCGAACAACGCCGGTTCCTGCGCCCTGAAGATCAAGGATTACGCCAGCGCGGAGCGTTATCTGCTGCAAGCCTTGCAGTTGACGCCTGACCTGCCGGCCACCAACGCCAATCTGGCGCGGGTATATTTTGAAAAAGGCGATTATGTGCGCGCCAATTTCTTCATCACCCGTTTGAACAAGGTGGCAAAGATGGAGAGTCTCACGGCCGATGTGCTGTGGCTCGCGATTAAGGTGCAGCATAAGCTGGGCGATACGGATGCGGAGACCGGCTGGGCGACGCAATTGCGCCGCCACCACTCCGGCTCGGCCGAATATGCTGCTTATCAACGTGGGGCGTTTGATGAGTGAAACAGGGGTACCAATGAATTCTGAGTGGGCAGAACCGCCGCAAGAGCAGGGCAGCACCAGTACCGGCAAGGCGACGCCAGGCGCCTTGCTGGCGGCCCAGCGCGAGGCCATGGGCTGGACGGTCGAACAGATTGCGGAACAACTGAAGCTGGCCGTGCGCCAGGTGAAGGCATTGGAAGCCGGCGATTACGCCGCGCTGCCCAACATGGCGGTCACGCGCGGCTTTGTGCGCGCCTACGCCAAGGTATTGAAGATGGACGCGGCGCCGCTGGTGGCGATGATCGACGCGGTCGCGCCGCCTGCCCCCGAGGTGGTGGTGCCGCGCAAGGATTTGTCGGCCTCGTTCTCGGAATCGCGCTTCCCGTCGATGACCAGCCGTTCATCGGCGCCGGCCGGCTGGCTGGTGGGCCTGGCGGTGGTTGTGGTGGTCGGCGCCGCCGGCGCCTATGCCTACCAGAGCGGCATGATCCCGGCCTCGCTGTTCCAGCGCAAGGACGCCGCGCCGGAAGAGGCCAAGCCGGCCGACGTTACGCCGCCGATCGAGACCACGCTGGTCAAGCAGGATCAGGAAACGACCGTGCAGTCGCCGAACGTGCCGCTGGTTTCGGTGCCGCCGCAAGGCGAGCAGACCGCAGCCGCACCGGCCGCTGAAACGCCGGCCACCGCGGCTGTCGCGCCGCCTGCCGCCGCGCCAACGCCGGCGCCAGCGCCGGCACCAGCGCCGGTCGCCGCCGCGCCGGTTGCCGCGCCGACGCCAGCTCAGGCTCCAGCCGCGGCGCCTGTCGCCGCCGGCGTGGGCCATCAGCTGGTACTGAAGATGAACGAGGATTCGTGGGTCGAGATCCGCCGTCCGGGCACCACGTCGCTGATTTCGCGCGTGGTGAAGGCCGGCAGCACCGAGACCTTCGACATCAAGGATCCGGCGCTGCTGATCGTCGGCAAGCCGGGCGGCGTGGAAGCGACGCTGGGCGGCGCGCCGCTGGCGCTGCCGACCATCCCTGGCGGCACGATTTCGCGCGTGAATATCAAATAAGATCAAGTAAGAACGAGTTAACAGCCATGACGCAAACTGCTATTCCATCGGGACCGACCGACCGCCGCGCCAGCCGCCGGGTGTTGATCTCGCACGGCGAACGCAAGATCTGGGTGGGCGGCGACGCCCCGGTGGTGGTGCAGTCGATGACCAACACCGACACCGCCAACGCGATCGAAACCGCGATCCAGATCCGCGACCTGGCGCGCGCCGGTTCGGAACTGGTGCGCCTGACCGTGGACCGTCCGGAAGCCGCCGAAGCGGTGCCGTACATCCGCGAACAGCTGGACAAGATGGAGGTCGACGTGCCGCTGGTCGGCGACTTCCACTATAACGGCCACACGCTGCTGAACGATTATCCGGAGTGCGCCAAGGCGCTGTCGAAGTACCGCATCAATCCGGGCAACGTCGGCAAGGGCGCCAAGCGCGACACGCAGTTCGCGCAGATGATCGAAGTGGCGGCGCGCTACGACAAGCCGGTGCGCATCGGCGTCAACTGGGGCAGCCTGGATCAGGCGCTGCTGGCGCGCATCATGGACGAAAACGCCGGCCGCGCAAATCCGTGGACCGCGCAGCAGGTGATGTACGAAGCGCTGATCACCTCGGCCATCGAGAACGCCGTGCGCGCCGAAGAACTGGGCCTGGGCCGCGACAAGATCATCCTGTCGTGCAAGGTCTCGGGCGTGCAGGATCTGATCGCCGTGTACCGCGAACTGGCCAAGCGCTGCGACTATCCGCTGCACCTGGGCCTGACCGAAGCGGGCATGGGCAGCAAGGGCATCGTCGCCTCGACCGCCGCGCTGTCGGTGCTGCTGCAAGAGGGCATCGGCGACACCATCCGCATTTCGCTGACGCCGGAACCGGGCGGCGACCGCACCAAGGAAGTGGTGGTGGGGCAGGAGATCCTGCAGACCATGGGCCTGCGCAAGTTCACGCCGATGGTGATCGCGTGCCCAGGCTGCGGCCGCACCACGTCGACCACCTTCCAGGAGCTGGCCGACAACATCCAGACCTTCCTGCGCGACCAGATGCCGGAATGGAAAAAGACCTATCCGGGCGTGGAGGCGATGAACGTGGCCGTGATGGGCTGCATCGTCAACGGCCCCGGCGAATCGAAGCACGCCAACATCGGCATCAGCCTGCCGGGCACCGGCGAATCGCCGGCCGCGCCGGTGTTTGTCGACGGCGCCAAATTCGCCACCCTGCGCGGCGAGCGCATCGTCGAGGAATTCCAGGAAATCGTACTGAATTACGTCCAAAAGAACTACAGCAAAGAACATGTCCAAAACTGAAAAAATCGTCGCCGTCAAAGGCATGAACGACATCCTGCCGGCGGACTCGCATCTGTGGCAGCTGTTCGAGAACACCGCGCAGTCGGTGGTGCAAAGCTACGGCTTCCAGCAGATCCGCACGCCGATCCTGGAAGACACCGCGCTGTTCGCGCGCGCCATCGGCGCCGTCACCGACATCGTCGAGAAGGAGATGTACTCCTTCGAAGACTCGATGAACGGCGACAAGCTGACGCTGCGTCCTGAAGGCACGGCCGGCGCGGTGCGCGCGGTGATCGAACACAATCTGGTCTACGAAGGCCCGAAACGCCTGTGGTACACCGGTCCGATGTTCCGCCACGAGCGTCCGCAGCGCGGCCGCTACCGCCAGTTCTACCAGTTCGGCTGCGAAGCGGTCGGCTTCAGCGGCCCGGACGTGGACGCGGAAATGATCATCATGTGCCGCCGCCTGTGGGATGACCTGGGCATCGTCGACGACGTGCGCCTGGAGCTGAACTCGATCGGCGACGCCGAAGAGCGCGCGCGCCACCGCGTCGACCTGATCGCCTACCTGGAAAGGCACGAGGACATCCTCGACGCCGAGGCCAAGCGCCGCCTGCACAGCAACCCGCTGCGCATCCTCGACACCAAGAATCCTGCGATGCAGGAGATGGTCAACGGCGCGCCGAAGCTGCTGGACTACCTGGGCGAGGAATCGCTGGCGCACTTCAACGGCGTGCGCAAGATCCTCGATCACAACAACATCCCGTACACCATCAACACCCGCCTGGTGCGCGGCCTGGATTACTACAACCGCACCGTGTTCGAATGGGTCACCGATTCGCTCGGTTCGCAGGGCACCGTGTGCGCCGGCGGCCGTTACGATCCGCTGATCGCCTCGTTCGGCGGCAAGCCGACGCCGGCCGTCGGTTTCGCCATGGGCATCGAGCGTCTGCTGGAGCTGCTGAAGGCGGCCGGCGAACCGGAGGCGCCTAACCAGTGCGACGTCTACCTGGTGCACCAGGGCGAAGCGGCGCAGCTGCAAGCCTTCGTGCTGGGCGAGCGCCTGCGCGATGCGGGTCTGGACGTGGTCATGCACGGCGCCACCGCAGCCGGCGCCGGCAGCTTCAAGTCGCAGATGAAGAAGGCCGACGGCAGCGGCGCCGCCTACGCCGTCATCATCGGCGAAGATGAAGTCGCCAACAACACCGCCGCCGTCAAGTCGATGCGCGCGGCCGAAGGCGAACCGCAGCAAACCACGGTGCCGTTCGACGAAGTCGTGAACTTCGTGGTCGACCAGATCACCGACAGCGGCGACCATCATCACCACGTGCACGACGAGCACTGCAACCACTAAGCATCCCATTTAACTACAACGGCAGACGAATACCATGGCATACGATCTTGAAGAACAAGAACAAATCGCGTCCCTCAAAGCTTGGTGGGACAAATACGGCAACGCCACGACCTGGGTGCTGATCGCGGCGCTGGCGTCGTACTCCGGCTGGACTTACTGGAAGTACCACCAGCGTAACGAAGCCTCGCAGGCGTCGGCGCTGTACGAAGAGCTGCAGTCGGCGGTGGAAGCCAAGGACAACGCCAAGGTGCTGCGCGCCGCCGGCGACATGGAAGCAAAATTCGGCAGCACCGCCTACGCGCCGATGGCCGCGCTGGTCGCCGCCAAAAGCTCGTTCGAAGCCAACGACCTGAAATCGGCCAAGGCCCAGCTGCAATGGGCGGCCGACCACGGCGCCGACGAGTTCAAGGCCGTCGCCAAGATCCGCCTGGCCGGCGTGCTGCTGGACGAGAAAGCCTACCCTGAAGCGCTGAAGGCGCTGGAAGGCGACGTGCCTGCGCAATTCGCCGGCGCTGTCGCCGACCGCAAGGGCGACATCCTGGCCGCGCAGAACAAACTGGCCGAAGCCCGCACCGCCTACCAGGCAGCGCTGGACGCGACCGACAAGAAGAATCCTGGCCGTCAACTGATCCAGATGAAACTGGAAGCGATCGGCGGCACCGTGCCGGCCGACAAAGGCGCTGCGTAACTCATCCGCACCACGTAACGATCAAGGTTTATAAATTATGCGTATTACCGAAAAAGTAGTTGCAGCAAGCGTGTTTGCGATGTTGGCCGGTTGTTCCTTGTTCGGATCCAAAGATACCAAGAACCAGCCGGCGCCGCTGGTGGAACTGAAAAATCCATCGCTGACGCCGAAGGTGATGTGGAAGTACTCGGCCGGCAAGGCCGGCAACGCGGTGTTCACGCCGGCGACGGCGGGCGACAGCGTCTACGTGGCCGATGCCGGCGGCGCGCTGGTGCGACTGAATGCCGCCACCGGCAAGGAAATCTGGCGCACCAAGACCGGCGTCGACCTGACGGCCGGCGTCGGCACCGACGGTGAAGTGGTCGTGGTCGGCGGCGCCAAGGGCCAGGTGCTGGCCTACGACATCAACGGCAAGCAGCTGTGGAAGGCGCAAGCCACCAGCGAAGTGCTGTCGTCGCCGGAAGCGGGCGGCGGCGTGGTCATCGTGCGCAGCGTCGACAACATGATCACCGCCTACGACGCCAAGACCGGCGACAAGAAATGGAACGTGGCGCGCACCACGCCGGCCCTGACCCTGCGCAACGCGCCGGGCATGGTGATCAGCGGCCCGAACGCCTACATCGCCCAGCCGGGCGGCAAGCTGCTGGCGCTGGCCCTGGCCGGTGGCCTGAACCGCTTTGAAGTGGTGGTCGGCGAACCGCGCGGCGCCACCGAGCTGGAACGCGTGACCGATATCGCCGGCACCCCGGTGATCTTCGAAAAAGATGTGTGCGCGGTGTCGTACCAGGGCCGCGTGGCGTGCTTTGACGCCACCACCGGCGCACCGCACTGGAGCAAGGCCACTTCGTCCGACAAGGGCGTGGCCGTGGACCAGCGTTTTGTATTCGTCTCGGACGAGAATGGCGCCGTGGCCGCCTATAGCCGTGAAAACGGCGCCAACGCCTGGAAGAACGACAAACTGTTGTACCGTGTGCTGTCCACTCCCGTGTCCTATGGACGCGCGGTGGCGGTGGGCGACTACCAGGGCTATATCCACTTCCTGTCGCGGGAAGATGGCGCATTTATTGGTCGTGTGGCGACCGACGGCAGCCCTATCCAGGCTGATCCCGTCATCGCTGGCACGAATTTGATTTTCCAAACCCAATCAGGGACAGTGACCGCTCTCGCGGTCGAGTAATAAAATGAAGCCGGTAATCGCACTAGTGGGTCGACCCAATGTAGGGAAATCGACCTTGTTCAATCGTCTGACCCGCTCGCGCGATGCGCTGGTGGCGGACTTGCCTGGGTTGACGCGCGATCGTCACTATGGCGAGGGCCGTGTCGGCGAACGTCCCTTCCTCGTTATCGACACCGGCGGCTTTGAGCCGGTGGCCAAGGAAGGCATCCTCCACCAGATGGCCAAGCAGACCAAGCAGGCCGTGGCCGAAGCTGACGTCGTCATCTTCCTGGTCGACGGCCGTCAGGGCCTGACGCCGCACGACAAGACCATCACCGACTTCCTGCGTAAAAGCGGCCGTCCGGTGCTGCTGGTCGTGAACAAGGCGGAGGGCATGCGCTACAACGCAGTGGTGGCGGACTTCTATGAACTGGGACTGGGCGAACCGGCGGTCATCTCGTCGGCCCACGGCGACGGCGTGCACGACCTGGTCGAGCTGGCGCTGGACACGGCGTTCGAAAAGCGTCCGGAAGATCCGGAAGAGCTGGAGCCGGCCGACCGCGGCATCAAGATCGCCCTGGTGGGCCGTCCCAACGTCGGCAAGTCGACCCTGATCAACACCCTGGTCGGCGAAGAGCGCGTGATCGCCTTCGACATGCCGGGCACCACCCGCGACTCGATCGAGATTCCGTTCGAACGCGACGGCAAGCAGTACACGCTGATCGACACCGCCGGCATCCGCCGCCGCGGCAAGGTGTTCGAAGCCATCGAGAAGTTTTCGGTGGTGAAGACGCTGCAATCGATCTCGGAAGCCAACGTCGTCGTGCTGATGCTCGACGCCCAGCAGGACATCTCCGAGCAGGACGCCCACATCGCCGGCTTCGTGCTAGAGACCGGCCGCGCGCTGGTCATCGCCGTCAACAAGTGGGACGGCCTGCGCACCGACGAGCGCGACGAGATCAAGATCGACATCGACCGCAAGCTGGACTTCCTGTCCTTCGCCAAGATGCACTTCATCTCGGCGCTGAAGGCGCAGGGCATCGGCCCGCTGATGAAGTCGCTGGACCAGGCCTACGCCGCCGCCTTCGCCGACCTCTCGACGCCGAAGCTGACCCGCGCGCTGATCGAAGCGGTGGAAAAGCAGGAGCCGCGCCGCAAAGGCTCGATCCGTCCGAAGCTGCGCTATGCGCACCAGGGCGGCATGAACCCGCCGGTGATCGTCATCCACGGCAACGCCCTGGACGCGGTGGCCGAGCCCTACAAGCGCTATCTGGAAAAGCATTTCCGCGAGACGTTCAACCTGGTCGGCACGCCATTGCGGATCGAGCTGCGCACCGGTAAGAATCCGTTCGCAAAAACTTCCGGAAAATAACGTGTTTTTTTGCAGGAACTGCCTGCAAAAAAAACCAAAACAAGGTACAGTGGCTTAGAAGCACCACTTTTGACGTGGCGAGCGGTGTTTCAGCGAAAATTATTTGACTTTTGTAAGAGTTTTCGCTGGGCCACGACCTTGAAATCAAGCGTTTCGCCTCCACTTCCAACACAACAACATAAAATGGAGCTGTTATGAGCAACAAAGGGCAACTGTTACAAGACCCATTCCTCAATGCCTTGCGCAAGGAACACGTTCCTGTATCGATCTATCTGGTCAACGGCATCAAGCTGCAAGGCCATATCGAATCGTTCGACCAATACGTCGTCTTGCTGCGTAACACCGTGACCCAGATGGTGTACAAACACGCCATCTCCACCGTGGTGCCGGCACGCGCCGTCAACCTCAATATTGAAAACGAAGCGGAATAAGCATTTGCAGCATCGCTTCTTCCCACATAGCCTGACCGTCGTATGCGCGCAGCTCTAGTCGGTATCGATTTTGGTCAGGGCGACTTTGCCGCCAGCGTCGAGGAACTGAACCTGCTGGCCCGTTCAGCAGGTGCGGAACCGGTGACGACCATCACGGCAAAGCGGTCCTCCCCGGACGCGGCTTATTTCGTCGGCAGCGGCAAGGCCGACGAAATCGGCCAGGCCGTGCTGGCCGATCGCATCGAGATCGTCATCTTCAACCACGCGCTGTCGCCGGCGCAGCAACGCAATCTGGAAAAGCGCCTGAACATCCGCGTGCTGGACCGGACCAGCCTGATTCTTGATATCTTCGCCCAGCGTGCCAAGAGCCACGAGGGCAAGCTGCAGGTCGAGCTGGCGCAGTTGCAGCACCTGGCCACGCGCCTGATCCGCGGCTGGACTCACCTTGAGCGCCAGAAGGGCGGTATCGGCCTGCGCGGTCCCGGTGAAACGCAGCTGGAGACCGACCGCCGTCTGATCGGCGAGCGGGTCAAGGCGCTGCGCGCGCGGCTGGCCAAGCTGCGCAAGCAGCACGAGACGCAACGCCGTTCGCGCAACCGTACCCAGACTTTCTCGATCTCGCTGGTCGGCTACACCAATGCCGGCAAGTCGACGCTGTTCAACGCCGTCACCAAGGCCGGCGTGTATGCGGCCGACCAGCTGTTCGCCACGCTGGACACGACCTCGCGCCGCGTCTACATGGGCGAGGAGGTCGGCAACGTGGTGCTGTCCGATACCGTCGGTTTCGTGCGCGAGCTGCCGCACCAGCTGGTGGCGGCGTTCCGCGCCACGCTGGAGGAGACCATCCACGCCGATCTGCTGCTGCACGTGGTCGACGCCGCGTCGCCGGTGCGCATGGAGCAGATCGAGCAGGTCAACCTGGTGCTCAAGGAAATCGGCGCCGATCACATTCCGCAGATTCTGGTGTGGAACAAGATCGACGCGGCCGACCTCGAACCATCGGTTGAGCGAGATGAATATGATAAGATTTCTCGCGTCTTCCTCAGTGCCCGCACCGGCGAGGGACTCGATCTGCTGCGCGAGGCCATCACCGAATGGGCCAAGGCGGCGCCGGGCGCGCGCCTGAACGAGACCTATGAGTCTCAACAGGACCTAGAACAAGAATTAGAAGAAGTAGAGAGCAGTCCCACCCTCACTGACGTTGGATCACACTAATGCGTGTCTCCTCACTTATGAAACGACTTGGCATCAAGCTGTCGCTGAACGACCCTCGCTGGGGGAAGGACGACAAGCCGCAAGCCAATGAAGGCAAGAAGCCGGGCGACGGCGGCCCGCCGGACATGGAGCAACTGTGGCGCGATTTCAATCAGCGCCTGAACGGCTTGTTCGGCCAGAAGCGCCCGCCCAACAACAATAACAACGACAACAACAGCGGCGGCGACGGCGGCGGCAATCGCCCCGACATCAGCGGCGGCGTGCGCGCCACGGCCGGCGCCATCGGCGCGGTGGTCGCGCTGATCTGGCTCGCCAGCGGTTCGTTCATCGTGCAGGAGGGCCAGACCGGCGTGGTCTACACCTTCGGTAAAGTCAGCCACACCACCGGCTCCGGTTTCAACTGGCGCTGGCCGTACCCGTTCCAGAGCGACGAGACGGTGAAGGTGTCGCAGATGCGCATGGTGGAAATCGGCTACCGTGGCAATATCAAGAACAAGCAGGCGCGCGAATCGCTGATGCTGACCGACGATGAAAACATCATCGACATCCAGTTCGCCGTGCAGTTCAAGCTGAAGGATCCGGTTGCGTGGCTGATGAACAACCGCGACGAGGAAGACACCGTGCGTCAGGTGGCAGAAACCTCGATCCGCGAAATCGTCGGCAAGAACAAGATGGACTTCGTGCTGTATGAAGGCCGCGACAAGGTCGCCTTTGAAACCCAGCAGCTGATGCAGCAGATCCTCGACCGCTACGCTTCGGGCGTGCTGGTGTCCAGCGTCACGCTGCAGGCGGTGCAGCCGCCGGAGCAGGTGCAGATCGCCTTCGACGACGCGGTGAAAGCAGGGCAGGACCGCGAGCGTCAGAAAAACGAAGGCCAGGCCTACGCCAATGAAGTCATTCCGAAGGCGCACGGCTACGCTTCGCGCCTGATGCAGGAAGCCGAGGGCTATCGCTCGATGGTGGTGGAAAACGCCACCGGTAACGCCTCGCGCTTCAAGCAGGTGCTGGTCGAGTACCAGAAGGCGCCGGGCGTGACGCGCGACCGCATGTACCTCGACACCATGCAGCAGATCTTCTCCAGCGCCAGCAAGGTGATGGTGGACGCCAAGTCCGGCAGCAACCTGCTGTACCTGCCGCTCGACAAGCTGATCGCCCAGGCGGCGGCCACCGATGCACAGGCCGCCGCGGCCCGCGCCGCGGCGCAGGCTGCGGCCAATCCGCCGGCCGCCAGCGCCACGCTGCCGTCCGACCTGATGCCGTCGGTGGAAGTGAACCGCCAGCGCGATCCGCGTTCGCGCGAAGCCTTACGTGACCGGGAGAGCCGTTAATGAATCGCATAGCTAGTACCGTTGTCCTGGCGTTTATCGCGCTGATGCTGCTGTCGTCGACCGTGTTCGTGGTCGACCAGCGCAAGTACGCGATCGTCTTCGCGCTGGGCCAGATCAAGGAAGTCATCCGCGAGCCTGGCCTGCACTTCAAGCTGCCGCCGCCGTTCCAGAACGTGCTGCTGCTGGATAACCGCATCATGACCATCGAATCGCCGGACGCCGAGCGCTTCATCACCGCCGAGAAGATGAACATCCTGGTGGACAGCTTCGTCAAATGGCGTATCGGCCGCGGCGAAGCGCAGCCGAAGCTGTACTACGTCACCTTTGGCGGCGACGAAAGCCGCGCGCGCGACCGCATGTCGCAGATCATCAAGGCGGCGCTGAACGAGGAAATCACCAAGCGCACCGTGTCGGAAGTGATCTCCGGCCAGCGCGGCAAGGTGATGGAAGGCATCCGCGCCAAGGTGGTGCAGGAAGCCGCGCAGATCGGCGTCGAGATCATCGACGTGCGCCTGAAGCGCGTGGAATACGTCGAGCAGATCAACAACTCGGTGTACGACCGCATGAAGGCCGAGCGCATGCGTGTGGCCAACGAGCTGCGTTCGACCGGTTCGGCGGAATCTGAAAAGATCCGCGCCGACGCCGACCGCCAGCGCGCCGTGATCCTGGCCGAAGCCTACCGCGACGCCGAGGAAATCCGCGGCGAGGGCGACGCCAAGGCGTCGGCCATCTACGCCGATGCGTTTGGCCGCAATCCGGAGTTCTACAAGTTCTACCGCAGCCTGGAGGCCTACCGCGCCACCTTCAAGAACCATGGCGACGTGATGGTGATGGATTCCAGCTCGGACTTCTTCAAGTACTTCAAAGGCTCGGGCGCCGGCGGCGCCGCCCCGGCTCCGGCCAAAAAGTAAGGCCGTACCTGCACCGGGAAGCCGCGCTGGCTTCCCGGATCGCATCTTTTTCCCCTCCGTAGGCGCATTTTCGCGTAAAATATCAGGTTCGGCTGTCCAGTTCGCGGCCGTGGGCCTGCGCGCCCCATTGTTCATTTCTTAATTAAATAGTCCCATGCCAAATTGGCTGCTGCCCGAGAATATCGCCGACGTTTTGCCGTCGGAAGCACGCAAGATTGAAGAGTTGCGTCGCCTGATGCTGGATAATTTCCGCCTGTACGGCTACGAGCTCGTCATGCCGCCGCTGCTGGAGTATCTGGAATCGCTGCTGACCGGCGCCGGCGCCGACACCGATCTGCGCACCTTCAAGCTGGTCGACCAGCTGTCGGGCCGCATGCTGGGCCTGCGTCCGGACATGACCACCCAGGTCGCCCGCATCGACGCCCACCTGCTGAACCGTGCCTCCGTCACCCGCCTGTGCTACGCCGGCAGCGTGCTGCATACCCGTCCGTCGGGCCTGCATGCCACCCGCGAGCCGCTGCAGATCGGCTGCGAGATGTACGGCCACGCCGGCCTCGAAGCCGACGCCGAGATCCAGGAACTGGCGCTGGCGTCGCTGGCCCTGGCCGGCTTCACCGCCGTGCGGCTGGACCTGACCCACGTCGGCGTGCTGCGCGCGCTGCTGGAAAACTGCCCGGCCGCCAAGCGCGACGAGGCCAAGCTGTATGCGGCGCTGCGCGCCAAGGACGTGCCGGACCTGCAGGCCCTGACCCACGACTACGCGCCGCTGGTGCGCGATGCGTTGCTGGCCCTGCCGAGCCTGTACGGCGACATCGACGTCTTGAACAAGGCGCGCGAAGTGCTGCCGGACCTGCCGGGCATCGCCAAGGCGCTGGCCGAACTGGCCGCGCTGGCGGCGTCGGCCATCGGCCGCGCCCAGGTCGCCATCGACCTGGCCGACCTGCGCGGCTACCAATACGAAAGCGGCGCGATGTTCGCGCTGTATGTGCCAGGCTTGCCGAACGCGGTGGCGCGCGGCGGCCGATACGATCACGTAGGCGAGGCCTTCGGCCGGGCGCGTCCCGCCACCGGCTTCTCGCTCGACCTGCGCGAACTGGCGCGCCTGTTGCCCACTGCGGAACGCAAGCATTCGATCCGCGCGCCGTGGGGCAATGCGCCGGAATTGAAGGAAAAAATCGCCGAGCTGCGCAAGTCCGGCGAAGTGGTGATCCAGAGTATGCCGGGTCACAGCCACGAACTGGACGAGTTCGAGTGCGATCGCGCGCTGGTCCTCGAAGAGCATGGTAGTAACTGGATTCTTAAAAACTTAGGTTAATGTGATGTCAAACAAAAACGCAAAAAACGTCGTCGTCATCGGTACCCAATGGGGCGATGAAGGTAAAGGCAAAATCGTCGACTGGCTGACCGACCACGCCCAGGGTGTGGTGCGCTTCCAGGGCGGCCACAACGCCGGCCATACGCTGGTCATCGGCGGCGTCAAAACTGCGCTGCAACTGATCCCGTCGGGCATCATGCGCCCAGGCGTGGCCTGCTACATCGGCAACGGTGTGGTGGTGTCGGTGCCGGACGTGCTGCGCGAAATCGACAAGCTGGAAGCCGTGGGCGTCGAAGTCGCCTCGCGCCTGAAAGTGTCGGACGCCGCCCCGGTGATCCTGCCGTACCACGCTGCCCTGGACCACGCGCGCGAAGCCGCCCGCGGCGACGCCAAGATCGGCACCACCGGCAAGGGCATCGGCCCGGCCTACGAAGACAAGGTGGCCCGCCGCGCCATCCGTATCGCCGACCTGCTGAACGAAAAGCGTTTCGCCGAGAAGCTGGAAGCCAACCTGGACTACCATAACTTCGTGCTGGAAAACTATCTGAAGGCGCCGAAGGTCGACTACCAGAAGACCCTGGACGACGCGCTGGCCTACGTGCCGCGCCTGCGCCCGATGGTCACCGACGTGTCGAGCGCGCTGTACAAGGCGCACAAGGCCGGCGCCAACCTGCTGTTTGAAGGCGCGCAAGGCTCGCTGCTGGACGTCGACCACGGCACCTATCCGTTCGTCACCTCGTCGAACTGCGTGGCCGGCAATGCCGCCGCCGGCACCGGCGTCGGTCCGAACATGCTGCACTACATCATGGGCATCACCAAGGCCTACACCACCCGCGTGGGTTCCGGTCCGTTCCCGTCGGAACTGCCAACCGACGCCGGCGTGGGCCACCACCTGGCGCAAGTGGGCCACGAGTTCGGCACCGTGACGGGCCGCGCCCGCCGCTGCGGCTGGTTCGACGCCGCGCTGCTGCGCCGCTCGGTGCAAATCAACGGCGTGACCGGCATGTGCCTGACCAAGCTGGACGTGCTGGACGGCCTGGAATCGCTGAAGCTGTGCACCGGCTACACCATCGACGGCGAAGCGGTCGACATCTTCCCGTCGGGCGCCGAGGAAGCCGCGCGCTGCGTGCCGGTGTACGAAGAAATGCCGGGCTGGAAGGAAAGCACCGTGGGCGCCAAGACCATGGAAGCCCTGCCGGTTGCCGCGCGCAACTACATCAAGCGCATCGAAGAACTGGTCGGCGTGCCGATCGACATGGTATCGACCGGTCCGGATCGTGAAGAAACGATCGTGCTGCGTCATCCGTTCGCCT
The DNA here is from genome assembly GCF_009674565.1 of Duganella aquatilis. Taxonomy (GTDB): domain Bacteria; phylum Pseudomonadota; class Gammaproteobacteria; order Burkholderiales; family Burkholderiaceae_D; genus Rugamonas; species Rugamonas aquatilis. The sequence continues at coordinate 81,526 of NZ_WKJL01000012.1, read as the reverse complement.
AATCAAGGAAATTTATGACCACTCCACAATCGAACGAAAAACACCTCTGGGTCTCCTGGGACGAGTACCACCGCCTGATCGAGCGCCTGGCGCTCAAGGTGCACGAGTCGGGCTGGAAATTTGACATGGTGCTGTGCCTGGCGCGCGGCGGCGTGCGTCCGGGCGACGTGTTCTCGCGCATCTTCGACGTGCCGCTGGCGATCCTGTCGACCAGCTCGTACCGCGAAGACAAGGGCACCACCCAGGGCGACCTGGACATCGCCAAGTACATGACGATGACCAAAGGCCCGCTGAGCGGCAAGATCCTGCTGGTCGACGACCTGGCCGATTCCGGCGTCACCCTGACCAAGGTCATGCAGCACCTGAAGGACAACTTCGAAGGCGTGACCGAAGTCAAGTCGGCGGTGATCTGGACCAAGGGCAGCTCGGCTTTCCGTCCGGACTACCAGATGGAAGAACTGCCGCACAACCCATGGATCCACCAGCCGTTCGAAGACTACGACGGCCTGCGTCCGCACCAGCTGGCGGCGTGGATCAAGAAAGGCGAAACGGCCGCCTAAGCCGTTGTAACAAGGGAGCTGCGGCTCCCTTTTTTCTTTCGAGAGCTTATGACCCAGGACTTCTTCCAGACTTTCATCCTGCTGGTGCTGGTGACCGACCCGTTCGGCAACGTGCCGCTGTTTGCCAGCGTGCTCAATCCGGTGCCGGTGGCGCGCCGGCCGCGCATCGTCATCCGCGAATGCGCGATCGCCTTTGTGCTGCTGCTGATCTTCATGTTCTTCGGCCGCCATTTCTTGAGCGCGCTGCACCTGTCGGAAGTGGCGCTGCGCATCGGCGGCGCCGTGATCCTGTTGCTGATCTCGATCCGCATGATCTTCCCGCATCCCGATGGCGTGCTGGGCCGCACCGACGGCGCCGAGCCCTTCATCGTGCCGCTGGCGATCCCGGCGCTGGCCGGGCCGTCGGCGCTGGCCACGGTGCTGCTGTTCTCGCGCGAGAGCACGGGGGAGGTGCTGGTGCACGTGGCGGCGCTGTCGGCGGTGGGCGTGGTGTGGCTGGCGGTGTTCCTCAGTGCCGAGAAGCTGCAGAAAGTCCTCGGCCCGCAAGTGATGACGGCCTTCGAGCGCCTGATGGGATTGATCTTGACGGCGATGTCGGTCGAGATGCTGCTGGGCGGGATACGCGAGTTTGTCAAATCGCTGTAAAGTGGTGCTTTTGCGGAGGTATGCATGCATCAGGTAACGCAATGGGACATGATCGGCCGTTTGGCGCTGTCGGCTTTGCTGGGCAGTTTTATCGGCTATGAGCGCGAGCGCCTGGCATGGGCTGCCGGGCTGCGCACGCACATGCTGGTGTGTGTCGGCTCGACCCTGATCATGATCGTGTCGGCCTACGGTTTCGCCGACGTCACGGCGCCGGGCGTTGGACTCGATCCTTCGCGGATGGCGGCGCAGGTGGTGTCCGGCATCGGCTTCCTTGGCGCCGGCGCCATCATGGCGCGCGGCGAGATCGTGCGCGGCCTGACGACGGCGGCCAGCGTCTGGTCGGTGGCCGGCATCGGGCTTGCGGTCGGTGGCGGCCTGTATATTCCGGCGGTGGCGGCAACCGTCATCATTCTGATCATCCTGGCCGGCATCAAGCCGCTGGAGCGGCGCTTCATCGCCAGCCGCCAGCTGCGGGCGATCGTTATCTTCACCGAACGCGATGCGCTGTCGTTGCCAAGGCTGCACGAAGCCCTCGGTCCTGGCAGCGCCCGCGTCAAGACTTTCGTCATGCGCCACAAGGCTGGCGCACCCGATATCGACGAAATCCAGATCACGCTGTCGCGCCTGACGCAAGGGCAGTTCAGCGCCGTCAGCAAGCGCCTCGGCGAACTACCCGGCGTGCTCGAAATCAAAGAAGGCGAAGTCTCCACCTGACATTGCAAAGTGGCGACGCCAGCTGATATGCACAATCTTGTAAAAAAAGCTTTGGTGCGCGCTGAAATTGCGAGTAGACTTTATTAGGTATTGATGTAACCGGTTACATTCGTTGTCTGGATAGCCGGTTTTATTTTTTGATATCAATGTAACCGGTTACATTTTCAAAAAGGCGGAACATGGCAGTGACGATCAAGGATGTGGCGCAGGCAGCCGGCGTGTCGGTGGCGTCGGTGTCGCGCGCGCTCAACGGCCATGCCAGCATCACCGACGACACCCGCAAGCATGTGCTGGACGTGGTCAAGCGCATGCGCTACATGCCGCACGTGGGCGCGCGCAGCCTGACCACCAGCACCACCAACACCATCGGCGTGCTGCTGCCGGACCTGTACGGCGAATTCTTCTCGGAAATGATCCGCGGCATCGACGGCGCCGCACGCCAGCGCGGCCTGCACCTGATGGTCTCCAGCCTGCACGGCGACGCCGACGAGGCGGCGCTGGCCCTGCGCGCCATGCGCGGCCGCGTCGACGGCCTGCTGGTGATGTCGCCGCACGTCGACGCCGCCTTCTTGTCGGACAACCTGCCGGACGAGCTGCCCATCGTGCTGATGAACACCGCCGGTGGCGACGGCCATTATCCGTCGCTGTCGGTCGACAACTACAGCGCCGCCCACGCCATGGTGGCACACCTGGTCGCATGCGGCTATCACGAGATCGCCTTCGTCGCTGGACCGGCCGGCAACTACGAGGCGCAGGAACGCCTGCGCGGCTACCGCGCGGCGCTGGCGCGGCTGGCGCCCGGCGCGCAGCCGCGCGTGTTCGACGGCGACTTCTCGGAGCAGTCCGGCGAAGCGGTGGGCCGTGCGCTGCTGGCGATGCCGGCTGAACAGCGTCCCGCCGCGCTGTTTGCCGCCAACGACATGATGGCCATCGGCGCGCTGCTCACCCTGACCCAGGGCGGCGTGCAGGTGCCGCGCGACATGGCGCTGGCCGGCTTCGATGATATTCCCATCGCGCGCTATGTCAGCCCGGCGCTGACCACGGTGCGCGTCCCCATCGCCGATCTCGGCGTGCAGTCGCTGGAGCGCCTGCTGTCGGCCATCGGCCATGCCGGGCGCGGCGCGGCCAGCACCGAAACGCTGGCCGCCGAGCTGGTGCTGCGCGCCTCCACGGGAGAGTCCAGTTCACCTTAAGCACGTCTGTACCACCACAGCTTCATGACCTAGATACATACAAAAAAATCAGGAGACAAGCATGAAAACAGCGACACACCGCAGCCCCGCATTACGTCTTTCCGTCATGGCCGCCGCCCTGGCGGCCGCCTTGCTGGCCACGCCCTACGCCAGCGCGCAACTGAGCAGCGCCACCATCCAGGGCCAGATCACGCGCGGCAGCACCGCCGCCGCCGGCACCGCCGTGGTGGCGGTCAACCAGCTCAATGGCTACGCCTACAACGCCGTCACCCATGCCGACGGCAGCTATGTGCTGACCGGTGTGGCGCCGGGCACCTACCAGATCAAGGTCGGCGACCAGGCGTCGGAACTGGTGACGGTCAGCGTCGGCCAGACCAGCCAGGTCGACCTGCAATTGCAGGAAGGCGTGACGCAGGTGGTGATCACCGGTTCGGCCACGCGCCGCGATGTGGCAGGCTCGGAAGTCGGCACCTCGGTGTCGCGCCAGCAGATCGAGAAGCTGCCGCAGGTGACGCGCAACTTCCTGTCGTTCGCCGACCTGGCGCCGGGCGTGCGCTTCAACGTCGACCAGAGCGGCAACGTCAAGCTGCAGAGCGGGGCGCAGAACCAGGACAACGTCAACGTCTTCATCGACGGCGTCAGCCAGAAGAACAACATCCTGCGCGGCGGCGTGTCAGGCATCGATTCGAGCCGAGGCAATCCCTTCCCGCAGTCGGCGGTGGCCGAGTACAAGGTGATCTCGCAGAACTACAAGGCGGAGTATGACCAGGTGTCCAGCGCCGCCATCACGGCCGTCACCAAGTCCGGCGGCAACGAGCTGCATGGCGACGCCTTCTGGGACCACACCGGCACCAACCTGACCGCGCTCGATCCGTTCCAGAAGGACGCCGAGAAGCAGGGCATTGCGCGGCCGGCGTCGTCGCAGGACCAGTATGGCGTCACGCTCGGCGGCCCGATCAAGAAGGACGTGGCGCACTACTTCTTCGCCTACGAGGGCAAGAAGATCGACAGCCCGCGCCAGGTGATCGCACAGCGCACCGACCTGCTGCCGAACGCCGGCATCGTGCCGTCGCTGCTGGCGCAGCAGGGCGCCACCGTGTCGTCGTTCAAGGAAGACCTGTTCCTGCTGAAACTCGACGCGCAGATCAACAACGAACAGCGGGTCGAGGCCACCGCGCGCATCCGCCGCGAGACCGACCTGATCCCCGAAGACATGAAGCTCAGCGTGGCGGAGAATACGCTCAACCGCAGCAACGACGAAGACCGCTTCGACTTCAAGCACGAGTGGAGCAGCAATGGCTGGCTGAACGAAGCGCGGCTGGGCTACGAGAAGTACACCTGGAATCCGCATTCGACCGCCGTCAATCCCTACATCCGTTACCAGGTCTCACCCAGCAACACCGACAACAACGTGGTGGACGTGCTGATCACCGGCGGCTCGCCGAACAACCAGTTCCGCCAGCAGAGCGGCCAGCTGTTCCAGGATGACCTGACCTACACCGGCCTGAAAGGCCACACGATGAAGGGCGGCTTCAAGGTCAAGCACATCAGCTACAACCTGTCCGGCACCGCGCGCGCGGTGGACCAGTTGTACGAACGGATCGACACCGTCACCGGCCTGGCCAGCATCATCCGCACCGATCCGGCGATTCCGGCGGCCGGCGTCGACTTCGACAACAACCAGTACGGCATCTACTTCCAGGACGACTGGCAGGTCAACGACAAGCTGCTGCTGAATCTCGGCCTGCGCTACGACTACGAAGACAATATGCTGAACGACAGCTATGTCACGCCAGCCGACCGCGTCGCCATCTTCAACAAGCAGGATCCGCGTGACGGCGCGCCGGCCGGCCAGACCTATGCGCAGTCGCTGGCCAAGGGCGGCATCAACATCAACGACTACATCAGCACCGGCAACAGCCGCAAGCCGTTCAAGAACGCCTGGGCGCCGCGCCTCGGCATGTCCTACGATATCAAGGGCGACCGCGCGTCGGTGCTGTTCGCGGGCTGGGGCCGCGCCTACGACCGCACCATCGCCAACCACGCGCTGGACGAAACGCAGAAAAATGCACAGGCCGGCGGCGAGATCTGGATGATCAAGAACGATCACAAGATGGCCTACACCGACCAGTACAGCCTTGGCCTGCGCCAGGCGCTGGGCGTGTGGAACGGCGAGGTGGGCTACACCAACTCGCGCAGCCACAACCAGTTCAACTGGTTCGGCGGCAACCGCGATCCGCAGGGCGGCTGGGCGCAGCAAAGCCCGATCGATCCGCTGTGGGGTTCGGTGCCGGGCTACTCGACGCTGGTGCTGGGCGACTTCATCACCGAGGCCAAGACCGATGCGGTCTACCTGAAGGCGGACAAGCCTTACACCAAGGCCTCCACCTGGAGCCTGGGCGCGACCTATACCTACAGCCGCGGCGAGACCACCAACAAGGAGTGGACCAACGATATCTTCAACTGGACCTACGGCCGCTTCGCGCGCGCGTGGAATCCGTCGACCGACGTCGAACGTCACCGGCTGGTGGTGGCCGGCGTGTCGGACGGCTGGCTGCCGTGGGGCCTGATGATGTCCGGGAAGCTGACGCTCGGCTCCGGCCTGCCATACCGCATCACCGACTGCTCCAAGGGCTTCGACCAGTGCGTGTCGGCCAAGGGCGACGGCGCCGCTTTCCACCAGGTGGACGTGGGCCTGTCGAAGGACGTCGTGTTCCGCTTCGGCCGCGTGTCGCTGCGCGCCGACGTGCTCAATCTGTTCAACAGCATCAACTACGGCGGCTATGACGGCTGGGTCGGTGGTCCGGGCAATCCGCAGAACCGCTTCGGCGGCGACAACAAGAACCTGGGCACGCCGAATTCCGTCGGCGGTCCGATGCGCACCGTGAAGTTCAGCGCCCGTTATGCTTTCTGAGTCCCTTATGCGAAACCGTACCGTCCTCAATTTGCTGGTGGCCTCCTGCGCGCTGTTGGGCGCAGGCCAGGCGTTGGCCCGCGATGCTTCCTTGCCGCCGGTGTTCGACGACATCGAACAGCGCACCTTCCGGTTTTTCTGGGAGACCACCAACCCCGCCAATGGCCTGGTGCCGGACCGCCATCCGACGCCGTCGTTCTCCAGCGTGGCGGCGGTGGGCTTCGGCCTGACCGCCTATCCGATCGGCGTTGAACGCGGCTACATCACGCGCCAGCAGGCGCGCGACCGCGTGCTGGCCACGCTGCGCTTCTTCCGCAATGCGCCCCAGGGGCCGGACAAGGGCACGGTCACCAGCGGCTACAAGGGTTTCTTCTACCACTTCCTCGACATGAAAACCGGCTTGCGCTACAACGACAAGGTGGAACTGTCGACCGTCGATACCGCGCTGTTCCTGGCCGGTGCGCTGTTCTGCGAATCCTACTTCGACGGCAGCGACGCCGGCGAACAGGAAATCCGCAAGCTGGCCAAGGAGATCTACGAGCGGGTCGACTGGACCTGGGCGCAGACGCGCAAACCGTCCATCGCGCTGGGATGGGAGCCGGAATCCGGCTTCCACGGCTACGACTGGAAGGGCTACAACGAAGCGATGCTGATCTACGTGCTGGCCCTCGGCTCGCCGACGCATGCGGTGCAGCCGGACGCGTGGAAAGCCTGGACCAGCACCTACGACAAAAGCCTGGAGGGCAAGCGCGGCGAAGAACATCTCGGCTTCCCGTCGCTGTTCGTGCACCAGTACAGCCATGTGTGGATCGACTTCCGTGGCATCCGCGACGAGTACATGCGCGGACGTGGCTACGACTATTTCGAGAACAGCCGCCGCGCCACTTATGCCCAGCAAGCCTACGCGGTGGCCAATCCGCTGCGCTGCAAGGGGTATGGCCTGAACGTCTGGGGTATCACCGCCAGCGACGGTCCGGTCGACCAGGTGCTGGAGTACAACGGCACGCAACTGCCGTTCCGCACCTACTCGGCGCGCGGCATCGGCGGCCTGAAAACCTACGACGACTGCACGCTGGCGCCGACAGCCGCCGCCTCTTCGCTGCCGTTCGCGCCGGAGATCGTGGTGCCGGCGGTGCTGGAGATGAAGCAGCGCTACGGTGACTTCATCTACGGCGAATACGGCTTCTACGACGCCTTCAATCCCAGCTTCACCTACAACCTGCCGGTGTCGCAAGGACAGGTGGTGGCGGGCAAAGGCTGGGTGGACAAGGACTACCTGGGCATCGACCAGGGACCGATCATCGCCATGACGGAGAACTATCGCAGCGAGCTGGTATGGCGCGTGATGCGCAAGCATCCGGCGATTCGCCTTGGACTGCAACGCGCCGGCTTTACCGGCGGCTGGCTGGAAAAATGACGCGACGCTTTTCCATTGCATTGCTGCTGTCGCTGGCCACGCTGCTGTCGTCCTGCACGCAGCGGCAGGAGCAGGGCGTGGTGCTGAAGTTCTGGGCCATGGGCCGCGAGGGCGAAGTGGTGACGGCGCTGATTCCGGAGTTCGAACGCACGCATCCCGGCGTGCGGGTCGAAGTCCAGCAGCTGCCGTGGACCGCCGCTCACGAAAAGCTGCTGACTGCCTTTGCCGGCGAAGTGATGCCGGATGTTTTCCAACTTGGGAATACCTGGATACCGGAGTTCGAAGTGCTCAACGCGCTGGCGCCGCTGGATCGTCACGTCGCCGCATCGGCGGTGGTTAAACAGGACGATTATTTTCCCGGCATCTGGGATACCAATATGGTCGACGGCAAGCTGTGGGGGCTGCCGTGGTACGTCGATACGCGCGTGATGTTCTACCGCCAGGATATGCTGAAACGCGCCGGCTTCGCGACGCCGCCGCAAACCTGGACCGACTGGATGAAGGCGATGACCGCGATCAAACGCATCGTCGGTCCGGACAACTACGCCATCCTGCTGCCCAGCGATGAATTCGAACCGCTGCTGGCGCTGGCGCTGCAGCAGAACGAACCGCTGCTGCGCGACGGCGACCGCTATGGCAATTTCCGCAGCGCCGGCTTCCAGCGCAGCCTGCAGCTGTATGCCGACATGTATGCGCAGAAGCTGGCGCCGCTCAACCGCATCACCAACGTCTATCATGAATTCGGCATGGGCTATGTGTCGTTTTATATTTCCGGCCCGTGGAATATGGGCGAGTTCAAACGCCGCCTGCCGCCGGAGCAGCAGGACAAGTGGATGACCGCCATCCTGCCGGGTCCTGCGGGACCGGCCGCCTCGGTGGCCGGCGGTTCCAGCCTGGTGATGGCGTCGTCGTCCCATCACCAGACCGAGGCCTGGCAGTTGATCGAGTACCTGTCGCGCACCGAAGTCATGGCGCGCTTCAACGAACTTACCGGCGACCTGCCGCCGCGTCGCAGCAACTGGACCATGCCCAAGCTGGCGCAGGACGTCTATGCGCGCGCCTTCGCGCAGCAGTTCGAACGCGTGCGGCCGACGCCCAAGGTGCCGGAGTGGGAGCAGATCGCCACCGAGATGCGGCTGGTCGCCGAGCGCGTCACGCACGGCGAGCTGACCGTCGCGCAGGCGGCCGCGCTGCTGGACGCCAAGGCCGATCACATCCTCGAAAAGCGCCGCTGGATGCTGGCGCGGAAGGAGGCGCGATGAATTCGCAACGCGCCGCCTGGTGTTTCGTCGCACCGGCGCTTCTCGTCATCACCGTGTTCTTCTTCCTGCCGGTGCTGGCCGCGCTGGTCATGAGCCTGACCGATTTCGACATCTACGCGCTGTCCGACTTGCGCAACCTGCGCTTTGTCGGTCTACGCAACTACATCGAGCTGCTGCAAACGCCGCTGTTCTGGCAGGCCCTCGGCAATACGCTGTACTTCGTGGTGGTTGGCGTGCCGCTGTCGATCGCGGCGTCGCTGGGCGCCGCGCTGCTGCTGCATTCGCGGCTGACGTGGTTCAAGGGCCTGTTCCGCACGGCGTTCTTTGCACCGGTAGTGACCTCGCTGGTGGCGGTAGCTGTGATCTGGCGCTACCTGCTGCACACGCGCTACGGCATGATCAACTACGGCTTGCAGGGACTGGGTCTGCCGGCGATCGACTGGCTCAATGATCCGCAGTGGTCCATGCCGGCGATCATCCTGTTCGCGGTGTGGAAGAACTTCGGCTACAACATGATCATCTTCCTGGCCGGGCTGCAGAGCATTCCCGAGGATCTGTACGAGGCCGCTGGCCTGGACGGCGCCGGCACCTGGCAGCAGTTCCGCTTTGTGACCTGGCCGATGCTCGGGCCGACGCTGCTGATGGTCAGCATCCTCAGCATGACCGGTTACTTCCAGCTGTTCGCCGAGCCGTATGTGATGACGCAGGGCGGTCCGGTGCAAAGCACGGTCAGCGTGCTGTATTTCATGTATGAGCAGGGCTTCAAGTGGTGGAACCTGGGCGCGGCGTCGGCGGTGGCCTTCGTGCTGTTCGCGATCATGTTTGTCGTCACGCTGCTGCAGCTGCGCTTTGCGAAAGGAGGCGAGGTATGAAGCCGCGTGCCTTGCTGCTGAATGGCCTGATGCTGGGCGCAGGTCTCCTGACGCTGTTCCCGCTGCTGTGGATGTTGTCCGCGTCGCTGATGGCGCCGGGCGAGTCGAGCGGATTCCCGCTGCGGGTGCTGCCGCAGTCGCCAACGCTGTTCAACTACCGCGAGCTGTTCACCCATGCCGGCATTGGGCAGTATCTGCTGAACAGCGTGCTGCTGTCGTGCGCGGCCACGGTGCTGTCGCTGCTGTTCAACGTCAGCGCCGGCTATGCGTTCGCCAAGCTGCGCTTCCAGGGCCGCGAGCGGATCTTCAAGGTGATGCTGGGCGCGCTGGTGATTCCAAGCCAGGTGGCGATGTTGCCGCTGTTCCTGCTGCTGAAATATATGGGGCTGGTGAACAACTACGGCGCCGTGCTGGTGCCGGCAATGGCGGGCATCTTCGGCATCTTCCTGGTGCGCCAGTACGCGCTGACGATACCGGACGCTTTGCTGGAAGCGGCGCGCATGGATGGCGCCAGCGAATTCCAGATCTTCCGCATCATTGTGCTGCCGCTGCTGACACCCATTCTGGTCACGCTGGGGATCTTCACCTTCCTCGGCACGTGGAACGATTTCATGTGGCCGCTGATCGTGTTGACCGACAAGGAGCTTTACACGCTGCCGGTGGCGCTGGCGTCGCTGTCGCGCGAGCATGTGCAGGACAATGAGCTGATGATGGCCGGCTCTGTGTTGACCGTGCTGCCGGTGCTGCTGCTGTTCCTCGGCCTGCAACGCTATTACATCCAGGGCTTGCTGGTGGGGAGTGTCAAGGGATGAAGCAGTTGCGCATATTCCTGGCACTGATGCTGACCTCTGCCGTCGCCCTGGCCGCGCCATCGCGCATGCTGGACGACTTCTCCAATGTCGCCGCATGGCAGGCGCAGGCTTCCGACGGCGTGCAGTCGCGCGCCAGCGCCGCCGATGGCGGTCTGCGGCTGGATTTCGATTTCGCCGGCAGGGGAGGCTACGCCTTCGTGCGCCGCGGCCTGCCGCTGGACCTGCCCGACAATTACGAGATATCGTTCTACTTGCGGGCGGACGCGCCGGTCAATCATTTCGAATTCAAGCTGACCGACGCCAGCGGCGACAACGTCTGGTGGTTCCAGCAGCAGAACTATGCGTTCCCGAAGCAGTGGCAACTGGTGCGCATCAAGAAGCGCCAGATTGCCTTTGCCTGGGGACCGACCAAGGACCGCAACCTGACGCACGCCGACAAGCTGGAATTCGTGGTCAGCGCCGGCAGCGGTGGCGGCAAAGGTTCGGTCTATCTGCGGCAGCTGACGATCCGCGAATTGCCGCCAGTGCCGGCGACATGGCCGCAACCGGTGGCGCGCGCATCGTCCGCATTGCCGGGCGCTGGCGCCGCACTGGCGGTGGATGGCAAGCCCGCCAGCGCATGGATCAGCGCCGGCGGAGAGCGGCAGCTCATCATCGATCTTGGCGCGCAGCGCGAATTCGGCGGCCTGGTGCTCCACTGGCAGGGACGCCGTCATGCGAACCGCTACGACATTGAGTTTTCCGACGACGCCCGGCACTGGCGCACGGTGCGTCGCGTTAGCGCAGGCAATGGCGGCGACGATCCGCTGCGCCTGCCGGAATCGGAAACACGCTACATCCGTCTGGCGCTGCACGCCGGGCCAGCCAATGGCTATGCGCTGGCGGAGGTGGTGCTGAAAGACCTGGACTACGGCGCGACGCCGAACCAGTTCCTGTCGGCGGTAGCCGCCACCGCGCCACGCGGCCTGTATCCGCGCGGCTTCAGCGGCGAGCAGCCTTACTGGACGCTGGTCGGCGTCGATGGCGGCGGCGATCATAGCGCGCTGATTTCCGAGGACGGCGCGCTGGAAGCGAAGCAGGGCGGCTTCTCGCTGGAGCCTTTCGTGCGCGATGGCGGAAGGCTGTTCAGCTGGGCCGATGTGCAGGTCAGCCAAAGCCTCAAGGATGGCTATTTGCCGATGCCCACGGTGACGTGGCAGCATCCATCGTGGACGCTGAGCGTCACCGCTGCCGCCGCCGGATCGCCCGCTTCGTCGCAACTGCTGGCGCGTTATGAGTTGAGCAATCTGGAAGCGACGACGAAAAAACTGACGCTGGTGCTGGCCGCGCGCCCCTTCCAGGTCAACGCGCCGCGCCAGTTCCTCAACACGCCGGGCGGCTACAGCGCGATCAACGATCTGCAATGGGATGGCAAGGCGCTGACGATCAACGGCAGCGGCAAGGTCTATCCGCTGCGGCAGCCGGCCGGTGTGACGCTGGCGTCGTTCGACGCGGGTCTGCTGCCGGCCGCGCAGCCATCGCCGGGCGGCGGGCGCGCTCAGAAAGTACATGACGATGCAGGCATGGCATCCGCCGCACTCAGTTACGACATCACCTTGCCCCCGCACGGCAGCGTGGTGCTGGGCGCCATATTGCCGATGGCCGGCGCGGCCGCCAGCCCGGCGCCACAGGGCGATCCGGCCATCTGGCTCTCGGTCCAGCAGGAGCAGGTGGCAGCCGACTGGCGCGCCAAACTCAATCACGTCACGCTGACGCTGCCGCCAGCAGGGCAGCACATGGCCGACACCTTGCGTTCGTCGCTCGCCCACATCCTGATGACGCGCGAAGGCCATGCACTGCAGCCGGGAACGCGTTCCTATCGCCGCTCGTGGATACGCGACGGCGCCATGATGTCCGAAGCCCTGCTGCGCCTGGGGCAAGCCGAAACAGCCGCCAGCTATCTGCGCTGGTACGCGCCTTACCAGTTCGACAACGGCAAGGTGCCATGCTGCGTGGACCTGCGCGGCGCCGATCCGGTGCCGGAAAACGACAGCCACGGCGAACTGATATTCCTCGCCGCTGAACTCTACCGCTACACGCAGGACAAGGCGGCATTGGCTGCCGTGTGGCCGCGCGTCGAAGCCGCCGCCAGCTACATGGAAACACTGCGCCAATCGGAACGCACGGCGGCTAACCGCGCCGCCGGCCGAGAGTCCCTGTTTGGCCTGATGCCAGCGTCGATCAGCCACGAAGGCTACTCGGAAAAGCCCATGCATTCCTACTGGGACGACTTCTGGGCCATGCGCGGCTACAAGGATGCCGCCGACATCGCCGCCATTCTTGGCCACGGCGATGCGGCCCGGCGCCTGGACGCGCAGCGCGACGAATTCCGCGGCGACCTCTACGCATCGCTGGCGGCCAGTACGCGCGCACATGGCATCGACTATATGCCCGGCGCGGCTGAACTGGGCGATTTCGACCCGACATCGTCCACCATCGCCCTGACGCCGGGCGGCGAACAGCAGCATCTGCCGCCGGCGATGCTGCAGGCCACCTATGAAAAATACTGGGACTTCTTCCGCGCGCGCCGCGATGGCAGCAAAGCGTGGGAAGACTACACGCCCTATGAACTGCGCAATGTCAGCGCCTTCATCCGCCTGGGCTGGCGCGAGCGCGCGGCCGATCTGCTGGACTACTTCTACGCCGACCAGCGCCCACGCGCCTGGAACCAGTGGGCCGAGGTAGTGGGCCGCGATGCGCGCGCGTCACGCTTCCTGGGCGACATGCCGCACGGCTGGATCTCGTCCGACTATATCCGCGCCACCCTCGACTCCTTTGCCTACGAGCGCGAAGCCGATCACGCGCTGCTGCTGGCCGAAGGCGTGCCCACCGCATGGCTGGCCGGCGACGGCGTCGGCCTGCACGGCCTGCTCACACCATACGGGCCGCTCAGCTACACGCTGGCGCAGCAGGGCGGTAGCGTCACGCTGCGCATTGAGGCGATGCCGCACATGCCGCCGGGCGGCTTGGCCTACACCTGGCCATGGCCGACCGCTCCTGGCGCGGCAAGCCTCGATGGCCGGCCGGTGGCGTGGCAAGGACGCCAGATCACCATTACCAGTCTGCCAGCGGTACTGCACATCGACGGCGCACCGCTTTAACTTTCAGGGATATCGACACCATGAGCCAAACCATTCAATTTCCGCCTGACTTCCTGTGGGGCAGCGCCACCTCCGCCTACCAGATCGAAGGCTCGCCGCTGGCCGACGGCGCGGGACCGAGCATCTGGCAGCGCTTCTGCGCGGTGCCCGGCAATATGCGCGACGGCGATACCGGTGACATCGCCTGCGATCACTACAAGCGCTACAAGGACGATGTGGCGCTGATGGCCAAGCTGGGGCTGAAAGCCTACCGCTTCAGCGTATCGTGGAGCCGCATCCTGCCGCAAGGGCGTGGCGCGGTGAATCAGGCCGGCCTGGATTTCTACGGCAAGCTGATTGACGAGCTGCTGGCTCATGGCATCGAGCCGATGGTGACCTTGTACCATTGGGATCTGCCGGCGGCGCTGGACGATCGCGGCGGCTGGCTCAATCCCGACATCGCCGACTGGTTCACCGACTATGCACGCATCCTGTTCCAGGCCTTCGATGGCCGCGTCAAATCCTGGGCCACGCTGAACGAACCGTGGGTGGTGACGGACGGCGGCTACATGCACGGCACGCTGGCACCGGGCCACCGCAACCTGCATGAGGCGGCGCTGGCCAGCCATAACCTGATGCGTGCGCACGGCAGCGCGGTCAAGGCCTACCGCGAAATCGGCCGCCATCAGATCGGCATCGTTGTCAACATCGAGCCGAAATACCCGGCCAGCCAGTTCCAGGAAGATCTGGATGCGACACGGCGTGCCGACGCCTACATGAATCGCCAGTATCTGGATCCGATCTTCCTCGGCAGCTATCCGCCGGAACTGAAGCAGATGTTCGGCGACGCCTGGCCCGAATGGCCTGCCGCCGACTTTGAGCTGATCGGCCAGAAGCTGGACTTCGTCGGCATCAACTACTACACCCGCAGTGTGGTGCGCAACGAGCCGTCCAACTGGCCGCTGAAGGTGGCGCCGGTTCGCCAGCCGCAGGCGACCTACACCGAAACCGGCTGGGAAGTCTTCCCGCAGGGCCTGACCGATACGCTGACCAGCTTCAAGCAGCGCTACGGCGATACACCGCTGTACATCATGGAGAACGGCTCGGCGTTTTACGATCCGCCGAATGCGGAGAACGGCCGTGTGCACGATCCGCTGCGTGTCGATTGCCTGCGCAAGAACATGCAGGCCCTGAGCAACGCGCTGGCGCAGGGCGTCAATGTACGCGGCTACATGGTGTGGTCGCTGCTGGATAACCTTGAATGGTCGCTGGGCTTTTCCAAGCGCTTCGGCATCATCCACGTGAACTTTGCAACGCAGCAGCGGACGCTGAAGGACAGTGCCTACCTGTATGCCGATATCGTCGCCAGCAATGGCGCCTGTTTGAACCCAACCGTATAACCACCATGACCAATCCACTGATGCGCCACGCGCAATTGCTGTCGAACGGCAGCTTCACCACCTTGCTGACCGGCGCCGGTACGGGCTTCAGCCGTGTTGGCGACACCATGCTGTCGCGCTGGAACGGCGACCGCATTGAAGATGCGGAAGGCTACTTCTTCTACCTGCGTGACGCGGAAAGCGGCCATTATTGGTCGCTGGGCGCGCAGCCCTGCGGCGCGGATGGCACGCAACGCAACGCCGGCGGCGATGCCGGCAGCTGCTGGATCAGCGTCACCGCTGATGGCATCGAGGCGCGCCTGGAAGCGGCGGTCGATCCGCAGCGGGATGTGGAAGTACGCAGCATCCTGCTGAGTAACCTGTCGGACCACGCGCGCCGCATCGAAGTCACCAGCTATCTGGAAGTGGTGCTGAACCGCCAGGCCGAGGAGGCTGGGCATCCGGCATTCTCAAAACTGTTCGTGCAGACCGAGCACGATACCGGCAGTGACGCGCTGCTGGCGCACCGCCGCCCACGCGGCGAGGGCGAGGCCGGATTGTGGATGGTGCACGCCGCCAGCGGTGGCGATGCCGCCGGCTTTGAAACGGACCGCACGCGCTTTGTCGGCCGTGGCCGCGATTTGCGCGCGCCTGCCGGCATGGACGGCGCCTTGTCCGGCTCGGCCGGCAATGTGCTGGATCCGGCGTTCAGCCTGCGCCGCATCGTCACGCTGGCGCCGGGAGGGCAGGCGCGCGTGGTGTTCGCGCTCGGTGCGGCGTCCAGCCGCGAGCAGGCGTTGGCGCTGGTCAGCGCTGCGCAAGGAGATGGGCTGCCGCTGCTGACCGCCGCGCGCGCCGCCGGCGAAGCGCTGCGCCAGCAGATCGGCTTGAGCGTGGCGCAGGCGGAGTACTGCCAGCGCCTGGCCGGCGCGCTGCTGTACGGCCAATCCATGCTGCGCATGCCGGCTGCTGCGGCCGCCGTCGCCAGCGCCATGATCGCCGGACGCACCGATGTCGCCGACATGGTCGGCGCGGCGGCCCACGGCCTGCCGGTGATTCACGTACTGTTGTGGGCCACGCGGCCCGGCGATCCGGATATTGAACTGATGCTGCACGCGCGCCGCTACTGGGCTGCGCTGGGCGTGCGGCTCAACGTGCTGCTGTTGGGCGCTCAAGGCGCCTGGACCACCGACGACGGCTTGTACATACGCGACCCGGCCGATTTCGCGACAGCGGATCTGGCGCACATCGAACTGAATGCGCTGCTGGTGGTGCGCGATGGCTTGCCGGCGCTGGACGCGTCCGATGGTTCGGCGTCGTCTGCGCCAACGGCATCGGATGCAGCGAAAGCCGCCGGCCCGGCCGCGGTGGGCGGCGATGTAAGGCTGCGCTTCTTTAACGGCAACGGCGGCTTCACCGACGCGGGCGATGAATATGTGATCCGCATGGACTGGGACGCGCAACGCGGCCTGCACCGGCCGCCGCTGGCGTGGACCAACGCCGTCTCCAACGAGCACTTCGGCTTCCTGGTCGGCGACAGCGGCGCCGGATATACCTGGAGCCGCAACAGCCGCGTGCATCGCCTCACGCCGTGGTACAACGATCCGGTGCGCGATCCGCATGGCGAGGCGCTCTATCTGCGCGACGAGGACAGCGGCGAATTCTGGTCGCCGGTGCCGGGGCCAGCGCCGGCGACGGCCGGCTACGAGGCGGCGCACGGCTTTGGTTACACGCGCTTCCGCCACATCAGCCATGAACTGGAACAGGAAACCACCATGTTCGTGCCGCGCCACGATCCGGTCAAACTGGTGCGCGTGCGGGTGACCAATCGCGGTGCCGCAACGCGCCGCCTGTCGCTGTTCTCGTATCAGCGGCTGGTGCTGGGCGGAACGCCGGCCGACAGCAGCCGCTTTGTCGTCACCGAGCATGATCCGGCCGGCGTGCTGCTGGCGTCCAATCCGCTGGCCGGCGTGTTTGCCGACGGCGTAACCTTCGCCGCCGCCCTGGCCGCCGATGGCGCCACCGTGCATCACAGCGCCGACCGCGCCGCGTTTATCGGCCTGCATGGCAGCACGGCGCAACCGGCCGCGCTGGCCGCGCCCCGGCTTGATGGTGTCAGCGGCGCGGGACTCGATCCCTGCGCGGCTTTGCAGGTGGTGCAGGAGCTGGTGCCGGGCGCCACGCTGGCATGCGTGTTCCTGCTGGGCGAAACGGTGGAGCGCCAGGCCGCGCTGGATCTGGTGCGCCGTTATGCGATGCCGGGCGCGGTGCAGCAGGCTTACGATGAGATTACCGCATTCTGGCGCAGCACTGTCGGCTCGGTGCAGGTCAGCACGCCCGTGAAGGCGGTGGACCTGATGCTGAATGGGTGGCTGGCCTATCAGAATCTGAGTTGCCGCATCTGGGGCCGTTCGGCCTTCTACCAGTCCGGCGGCGCGCTGGGTTACCGCGACCAGTTGCAGGATTCCAGCGCCATGATTTATGCGCGGCCGGACCTGACTCGCCAGCAGATCCGCATTCACGCCGCCCATCAATTCGTCGAAGGCGATGTGCTGCACTGGTGGCACACCGCGCCGATGGAGCAGGGCCTGCGCACACGCTTCTCGGATGACCTGCTTTGGCTGCCATACATCACCGCGTTCTACGTCCACACTACCGGCGACCGCAGCGTGCTCGATGAAGTGGAACCGTTCCTGAAGGCGCGGCTGCTGGAGGACGGCGAGGACGAGGTGTATCTGAAGCCGGAGCTGTCCGGCGCCAGTGCCGACATCTATGAACATTGCTGCCGTGCGCTGGATCGCTCGCTGACGCAGGGCGCGCATGGCCTGCCGCTGATGGGCACCGGCGACTGGAACGACGGCATGAACCGCGTCGGCCGCGAAGGGCGCGGCGAAAGCGTGTGGATGGGCTTTTTCCTGTCCCGCATCATCAAGGACTTCCTGCCGATTTGCGAACAGCGCGGCGACCATACCCGCATCGCCATCTACCGCGCCTATCACGATCATCTCGACCAGGCGCTGAACGCGGATGGCTGGGATGGCGACTGGTATCGCCGCGCCTTCTACGACAATGGCGCGGTGATCGGCTCCAAGGACAGCGACGAATGCCAGATCGATGCGCTGGCCCAGGCCTGGGCCGTGATCTCCGGCGCGGCGCCGGCGCAACGCGCCAGCCAGGCGCTTGATGCGATGGAGCGGCGCCTGATCTCCGAAGACGATGGCCTGATCCGGCTGCTGACGCCCGCGTTTGTCAACACGCCCAATGATCCTGGCTACATCAAGGGCTACGTCGCGGGCGTGCGCGAGAATGGCGGCCAGTACACGCATGCCGCCTGCTGGGCGGTGCGCGCCATGGCCGAAGCGGGCCGCCGCGACCGCGCCGCGCGGCTGCTGGAGATGATCAGCCCTGTCAGCCATGCGCTCGATCCGGCCGCTGTAGCGGTCTATCAGGTGGAGCCGTATGTGATCGCGGCGGACGTCTACGGCGAAGCGCCGCACGTCGGGCGTGGCGGCTGGACGTGGTACACCGGATCTTCCGGCTGGATGTTCCGCGTCGGACTGGAGTCGGTGCTCGGCTTCAGTATCGAGGATGGCAAGCATATCGTGCTGGCGCCGCGTGTGCCGGACGACTGGCCGGAGTTCAGCATTCGCTATAACGCGCCGAACGGCGGCAGCTATGAGATTGTGGTGCGCAATCCGCAGGGCAGCGCGGGGCAGGTGGTTGGCGTCACGCTGGATGGCGCGGCGCTGGCGCTGCAGGCCGGCGCGGCGCGCATCCCGCTGGCGCGAGACGGCGCCTTGCATCGTATCGAAGTGCTGTTGGGCTAAGGGGAAACGCATGGCAGGATTGGAGATTCAGGGCATCCGCAAAGGCTTCGGCCAGCAGCAGATCTTGCGCGGCATCGATCTGAGCATCGCTGACGGCGAGTTCGTGGTGTTTGTCGGACCGTCCGGCTGCGGCAAGTCGACGCTGCTGCGTACGATCTGCGGTCTGGAGGCCAGCGACGAAGGCGCGGTGCTGATTGGCGGAAAGGACATGACGCATGTACCGCCCGCGCAGCGCGGCATCGCCATGGTGTTCCAGAGTTACGCGCTGTATCCGCATATGACGGTGTTCGACAACATGGGCTTTGCGTTGAAGCTGGCGGGTTTGACGCCCGAGGCCATCAACGCAAAAGTCATGCAGGCGGCGGCCATCCTGCGCATTGAGCCGCTGTTACAGCGCAAGCCCAAAGAACTCTCTGGCGGCCAGAGGCAGCGGGTGGCGATCGGCCGCGCCATCGTGCGCCAGCCCGAGGTATTCCTGTTCGATGAACCGCTGTCCAATCTGGACGCAGCCTTGCGGGTACAGATGCGCATCGAGTTGAAGAATCTGCACCGCACGCTGCGCAGCACGATGATTTATGTAACCCACGATCAGGTTGAGGCGATGACGCTGGCCGACCGCATTGTGGTGCTGCGCGGTGGCGTGGTGGAACAGGTGGGGGCGCCGCTGGAGTTGTACCAGAAGCCGGCCAATCTGTTTGTCGCCGGCTTTCTCGGTTCGCCGGCCATGAACCTGATCACCGGGCAAGTGGAAGCGGTGGCGGCAGGGAAGATGGCGGTGCGGGTGGCCGGCGGCGCCGTGGTGCAGGTGACCGCGCGCGCGGGGCTGGCGGCCGGCGCCAGCATCACCCTGGGTGTGCGGGCCGAACACATGGCGCTGGAACCGGTGGCTGATGCCGGCGGCATCCACGTCGTGGTGCAGGCGGCCGAACTGCTGGGCGATGCCAGCTACGTCTACCTGACGCCGGATGGCGGCACGACGCAGTTCATCGCCCGGGTCGATGCCGAGGCGCTTTGGCAGAATGGCCAGGTGGCGCGGGTGCAGGTGGCGTCGGAGCGCTGGCATGTCTTCGACGCCGACGGTACGGCACTGGCGTGATTCATGCATGAAGCCGGGCCTTGACCCGGCTTTTAAAACGACCTATAGTTAGATCAATGTCTAATTAGATGCTTGCCTAATGAATGTTCCGAACAGCGCCTTCAAAGCCATCGCCGATCCCGCGCGGCGCGAGATTCTGCGCCTGCTGCGCGGCGGCGAGATGACGGCCGGCGATCTGGCGCAGCATTTCGACATGAGCAAGCCGACCATGTCGCACCACTTCGCGGTGCTGGCGGAGGCGGACCTGATCACGCGCCGGCGCGACGGCCAGACCATCTGGTATGGCCTCAACACCACGGTGCTGCAAGACGTGCTGGCCTGGGTGATGGACCTGGCCGGCGCTGACAACCAAGGGAGGACGAAATGAAGAAGTGGTATCCCGTGCTTTGCCTGCTGCTGATCGCCATGGCCTGCGCGGCCACCGTGCACTACTGGCCGTCGCTGCCGGAGCGCGTGCCGGTGCACTGGAATGCGGCCGGCGAGGTGAATGGCTATGGTCCGCGCGCGAGCTTCTGGCTGCTGGGCCCTGGCATGATGGCGCTGGTCGCCGTGCTTGGCGCGCTGATGCCGCATATCTCGCCGCGCCGTTTTGAAATCACCGACTTCGAGCCTACCTATTACTACGTCTGCACAGTGCTGGTGGTGATGCTGGCGTATATCTACGCGATGGTGCTGCTGCAAGTGGTGCATGGCGGCGTGGCGATGCAGCGCGCCGTGCCGGCCGGCGTGTTTATCCTGCTGGTGTTGATCGGTAATCCGATGGGCAAGGTGCGTCGCAACTTCTTCATGGGCATCCGCACGCCGTGGACGCTGGCCAGCGAAGCGGTCTGGTATGCGACGCATAGGCTGGCGGCGCGGCTGATGGTGGCCAGCGGCCTGCTTGGATTGCTGGCGCTGTGGCTGGACGCTGGGCACTGGCTGCTGCTGGTGCTGATGGTGGCGTGGGCGCCGCTGGCTGCCGGCTATTCGCTGTTGATGTACAAACGTCTTCCTCATTAAAACTGGAGAAAAGAATGCGCTTCAAATTATTGCTGTCGTTGTTGATGGTGTCGTTGTCGGCTGCCGCTGCGCAGCGTCCCGTGTCGCTGGATGTGGGCGGCGGCACGGTTTACGGCACCGAGCTGACGCCGGACGGCGTGACCGGCAAGATGCCGGTGGTGCTGCTGCACTCCGGCTCCGGTCCGACCGACCGCGATGGCAACAGCACCATGCTGCCTGGCCCGAACGATTCGCTGAAGATGGTGGCCGAAGGCTTGGCGCGGCACGGCATCGCCTCGATCCGCTACGACAAGCGCGCGATCGGCGCCAGCGCGCTGCCGGTGTGGAAGGAAGAGAATCTGCGGCTGGATGATTACGTCAGCGATGCCGCCGCCTGGCTGCACAAGCTGCGCGCCGATCCGCGCTTCTCGCGCGTGGTGATGGCGGGACATAGCGAAGGCGCGCAGATCGCGTCCGAAGCGTGCGCGCAGGGCCGGGCGGATGCCTGCGTGCTGATCGCCGGCGCCGGCCACACGCTGGACGAAATCCTGCACGATCAACTGAAAGACAAGCTGCCGCCGCCGCTGATGGCCGAAAGCGACCGCATTCTGGCTTCGCTCAAGGACGGCAAGACGGTCGACAAAGTACCGCCACCATTGATGTCGCTGTACCATCCGTCGGTGCAGCCCTACCTGATCTCGTCTTTCCAGCATGACCCGCGCAAGTCCATCGCGGCGCTGAACATGCCGGTGCTGATCCTGCAAGGCACGGCGGACATCCAGGTATCGCAGGACGAAGCCAAGGCATTGTCGGCCGCCGCGCCGAAGGCCAAACTGGTCATCATCGAAGGCATGAACCACGTGCTGAAAATCGTCGGCAGCGACGAAGCGCTGCAGCAGAAATCCTATGCCAGCCCGGACCTGCCAGTGGCTCCGCAACTGATCGACGCCTTGAGCAGCTTCGTCAAGGCGCCGTAACCGTCAACGCGGGTCAGGCGATATTGTCGGCGCCCGGTGCGCCGAACAGTTGCTGCTTGAGGACGTGGAGCTGGTCGCGCACTTGCGCGGCCTTTTCGAATTCCAGGTTTTTGGCGTGATCCAGCATGGCTTTCTCCAGGCGCTTGATCTCCTTGCTGATCTGCTTCTCGCTCATGGATTCGTACTTGGCCGTCTCCTGCGCCACCGCCAGGTCTTCCTTCGCCTCGCGTTCGCTGTAAACGCCGTCGATCATGTCCTTGATGATCTTCTTCACGCCGCGCGGCACGATGCCGTTGGCTTCGTTGAAGGCGATCTGCTTGGCGCGGCGGCGCTCGGTTTCGCCGATCGCGCGTTCCATCGAGTCGGTCATGCGGTCCGCGTACAGAATGGCGACGCCGTTCAGGTTACGCGCGGCGCGGCCGATGGTCTGGATCAGTGAACGGTCGGAACGCAGGAAGCCTTCCTTGTCGGCGTCCAGAATCGCCACCAGCGACACCTCCGGCAAGTCCAGGCCCTCGCGCAGCAGGTTGATCCCGACCAGCACATCGAAGGTGCCGATGCGCAGGTCGCGCAGCAATTCGACGCGCTCCACGGTTTCGATATCGCTATGCAGGTAGCGCACCTTGACGCCGTGATCGCTCAGGTATTCGGTCAGCTGTTCGGACATGCGCTTGGTCAGCGTGGTCACCAGCACGCGCTCGTTCTTGGCGACGCGGTCGGTGATCTCGGACATCAGGTCGTCCACCTGCGACAGGGCAGGGCGCACGATCACCAGCGGGTCCACCAGGCCGGTCGGACGCACCACCTGTTCCACCACCTGGTCGGCGTGGGTCTTCTCGTATTCGGCCGGCGTGGCGGAGACGAAGATGGTCTGCCGCATCTTGGCCTCGAACTCCTCGAATTTCAGCGGACGGTTGTCCAGCGCCGACGGCAGGCGGAAGCCGTAGTCCACCAGGTTGGTCTTGCGCGAACGGTCGCCGTTGTACATGGCGCTCAACTGGCCCACCAGCACGTGCGACTCGTCCATGAACATCAGCGCGTCCTTCGGCAGGTAGTCCACCAGCGTCGGCGGCGGTTCGCCCGGCATGGCGCCGCTCAGGTGGCGCGAGTAGTTTTCGATGCCCTTGGTGAAGCCGATTTCCGCCATCATCTCCAGGTCGAAGCGGGTGCGCTGTTCCAGGCGCTGCTCTTCAATCAGCTTGTTCTCCTTGCGGAAAAACTCCAGCCGCTCGCGCAGTTCCAGCTTGATGGTCTCGATCGCGCGCAGCACTGTGGAGCGCGGCGTCACGTAGTGCGAGCCGGGATAGACGGTGAAGCGCGGGATCTTCTGCTTGACGCGGCCGGTCAGCGGATCGAACAGCTGGATCGATTCCAGCTCGTCGTCCCACAGTTCCAGGCGCACCGCCAGGTCCGCATTCTCGGCCGGGAAGATGTCCAGCGTATCGCCGCGCACGCGGAAGGTGCCGCGGCCGAAGTCCACTTCATTGCGGTTGTACTGCATCTGGATCAGGCGCGCGATGATGTCGCGCTGCGACACGCGGTCCTTCTGGCGCAGCGTCAGGATCATCTGGTGGTATTCGTTCGGATTACCGATACCGTAGATGGCCGACACGGTGGCCACGATCACCACGTCGCGCCGTTCCATCAGCGACTTGGTGCACGACAGGCGCATCTGCTCGATGTGCTCATTGATGGACGAATCCTTTTCGATGAACAGGTCGCGCTGCGGCACGTAGGCTTCCGGCTGGTAGTAATCGTAGTAGGAGACGAAGTACTCGACCGCGTTCTCGGGGAAGAATTCGCGGAACTCGGAATACAGCTGCGCCGCCAGCGTCTTGTTCGGCGCGAACACGATGGCCGGCCGGCCCTTGCGGGCGATCACGTTGGCCATGGTGTAGGTCTTGCCGGAACCGGTCACGCCGAGCAGCGTCTGGAAGAACAGGCCGTCGTCGATGCCCTCGCACAGCTGGTCGATCGCCACCGGCTGGTCGCCGGCGGGCGGGAAGGGCTGGTGCAATTTGAACGGCGAATCCGGGAAGGTGACCACGGTTGCCTTGGGGGTTTCTGCTACAGGTAAATCAGCCATCTTGCTCAGACCTTTGTTAGAATAATGGCCTGCCAGCGGCCTGAAGACGTTATGTTAAGGGCGCTGTCTATACATCTCTGCTGCGAACCGCTTCCAATCGAATCCAATCTTATCATGACGAATCCTAGCTTGTTCAGCGCCATCGACATGGCACCACGCGACCCTATCCTGGGTATTACCGAAGCTTTTAACGCCGACCAGAATCCAGCGAAAATCAATCTGGGCGTCGGTGTTTATTATGACGACAACGGTAAAGTGCCGCTGCTATCGTGCGTACAGAAAGCGGAGGAAATCCTGATCGCCGCGCCAGCGCCGCGCACCTACCTGCCGATCGAAGGTCTGGCAGCCTACGACAAGGCAGTGCAGGAGCTGGTATTTGGTGCCGACAGCGCGGTAATTCAAGAGAAGCGCGCAGTCACCGTGCAAGCCATCGGCGGCACCGGCGCCCTGAAGATCGGCGCCGACTTCCTGAAGCGCTTCGCTCCGGACGCGGAAGTCTACATCAGCGACCCAAGCTGGGAAAACCACCGCGCGCTGTTCGAGAGCGCTGGTTTTAAAGTCAACAATTACGCCTACTTCGACGCGGCCACCCACGGTGTCAACTTCGCCGGCATGCTGGCCGACCTGAAAGCCATGCCGCGCGGCTCGATCGTGCTGCTGCACGCCTGCTGCCACAACCCGACCGGCGCCGACCTGACCTCGGCCCAGTGGACCGAGGTGATCGCCGCGGTCATCGCCGGCGGCCTGGTGCCGTTCCTGGACATGGCTTACCAGGGCTTCGGCGCGGGCATCGCCGAAGACGGCGCCGTGGTGCGCCGCTTTGCCGAAGCCGGCGGCCCTCTGCTGGTGTCGAACTCGTTCTCGAAGTCGTTCTCGCTGTACGGCGAGCGCGTCGGCGCGCTGAGCGTGGTGGCGGCCTCCGGCGAAGAAGCGGCACGTCTGATGTCGCAACTGAAGCGCGTGGTGCGCACCAACTACTCGAACCCGCCGGTGCACGGCGGCAAAGTGGTGGCCACCGTGCTGACCACGCCTGAGCTGCGCCAGCTGTGGGAAGACGAGCTGGCCGGCATGCGCGTGCGCATCAAGGAAATGCGCGAAGCCTTCGTGACCAAGCTGCAAGCCAAGGGCCACGATTTCGCCTTCGTGCGCGACCAGATCGGCATGTTCTCGTACTCGGGCCTGAGCAAGGCGCAGGTGGAAGAGCTGCGCGCGCAGTCGATCTACGCGGTGGATACCGGCCGCATCTGCGTGGCGGCGTTGAATTCGCGCAATATCGATATCGTTATTGACGCCATCGCCAAAGTGCTCTAAACTCTTGTTTCTTCGCATTGCGCTGCAAAGCTTGATGCGAAAGGCAACACGAAATACCGCAGTAAATCGCATCTTGCTGATGTGAAAGAAACAGTATAAAATGTTGCCTCTAATCCCTGATAGCTCAGTCGGTAGAGCGACGGACTGTTAATCCGCAGGTCCCTGGTTCGAGTCCAGGTCGGGGAGCCAGAATACAGAAAAGCCCAACCTTAACCGGTTGGGCTTTTTGCATTCTATTGCTCGTTTATTTGCGCGTTTTGTGGTTAAGTGATGAGGTTGTAAAAATGTCATTCAGTTTTTATAAAACCATCCCTCTTCACTTAGGAGCATTTCATGAGACAGTTGTTGCGATCCGCGCTTGCTGTGGTGTCGGCGTTGTTATTTGCTGGCGCCGCCCATGCCTATGTTATCGATTTTGAGAACGTAGTCCTCGCGAGCGCGCCGTTCGCACCACTGTTGGCCGACGGCGATTATGTCACCCAAGGCGCTTATTTTATCAATATGCAGGACCTCAACCATGGTGGCGGACTGGTGGGCGCGCTTTCGTCCGGCCTCGACTCCGGTAGTTGCGTGAACGGCGCATGCCCTAAAGGTAATACCACAAATTTTCTCAGTGTTGTGAATGACGGCCTCGCCCATGTCGGGCTGCAAAGCGGAATGCCGGTGGTGTTCGGCGGGGTGTCCGCGGCCTACATTCCGGTTCAGGATGCTCCCGCAGGCAGCACCGTTTACCTGGCGGTAGAGGCTGACCGGGCCGATGGCAGCTATGCGTCCTTCTACTATCCGCTGACCAGCAATGGCGTCTTCATGAATCTCGGCGCGACGGGCGGCACCTATCTGGGCGGCACCGGCAAGCTGACTGACGCAAACGTCACCGACCTGTTTTTCTACGGCTACTTCTGCAATGGCAAAACCGGAAGCTGCTCCGCCTTCAATACCAACCAAGGCCAGTTCGCGCTGGACAATATTATCCTGACGGCGGCGGCTGTGCCTGAGCCGGAAACCTACGCCCTGCTATTGGCCGGCCTGTTTCTTACCGGCGTGGCTGTCCGGCGAAAAAAAACGGCGTAAAAGCGAGGGCGTAGGTCGGGTCATTACGAACCGTTGCCCAGCAAGTCGAACAGCACGGCGGTTTCCGCCGAAATCGCTGCGCGGATGGTGCGCTGGTATTGCGGCGCCCATTGCGGCGAATGCGGGCCGGGCAGGGCGACGCCTTGCTGGCGCGCCTGCTCCAGGCGGGCCGGGTCGACCGCGCCGATGTGCAGCAGCACCGCTTTCACGCCGGCCTGGCCGTAGCTGGCGAAATCTTCCGACGTCATCTTGGCCGGCATTTCCGCCACGTTTTCCTTGCCCAGCACGGCGCGCACCGCGTCCGTCATGCGCGCCGTCAGCGCCGGCTCGTTGTAGACCGCGTCGGTGCTGGGCGTGATTTCGATCAGCGGCTCGCGCGGCGCGCCGGCCGCCATGGCCTCGCCTTTGACTTCGCGGGCGATGCTGGCCAGCACGCGCTTGCGCACGGCGTCGCGGAAGGTGCGCACCGTCAGTTGCAGCTGCACCTGGTCGGGAATCACGTTGGCCTGCGCGCCGCCGTGAATGCTGCCGACGGTGATGACCACCGGGTCCATCGGATTATTTTCGCGCGAAACCAGCGTCTGCAAGGCCATGACGACGCGCGCCGCCATCACCACCGGATCGCGGGTGTCGTGCGGCGCCGCGCCGTGGCCGCCCTGGCCGTAGATGGTGATGCCGACGGTGTCGGCGGCGGCACGGAAGTAGCCGGCGTGGTAGCCGATCTGGCCGGTTGGCAGCGTGCCGTCGTCATGCATCGACAGCGCGTAGTCCGGTTTCGGGAAGCGGGTGAACAGGCCGTCCTTCAGCATGGCGCGGGCGCCCTGCAGCGGTTCTTCGGCCGGCTGGCCGACCAGCATCAGCGTGCCGCGCCAGTGCGCGCGGTTGTCGGCCATCAGCTTGGCCGTGCCGTACCAGGCCGACATGTGCAGGTCGTGGCCGCAGGCATGCATCACCGGCACCTCGACGCCGGCGGCGTTCTTGGTGGTGACCGTGCTGGCGAAGGACAGGCCGGTTTTTTCCTGCACCGGCAGGGCGTCGATTTCGGTGCGCAGCATGACGGTCGGGCCGTCGCCGTTGCGCAGCAGCGCGACCAGGCCGGTGCCGCCGACGCCGGTGGTCACTTCATAACCCAGCTCCTTGACCCGCGCAGCCAGCTTGGCGGCGGTCTCTTTTTCCTGGAACGCCAGTTCCGGATGGCGGTGTAGATCGATGTACAGGGACTCGACCGCCGGGTACATGGTTTCCAGCTGTTTCGGCAGGTCGGCGGGCACCGGCGCGGCGTGCGACAGGTTGATGGTGGCGATCAAGCCGGCCAGAAGGCCGACGATGGGGGTTCGTTTCATGGGGTTGGTTCCAGTCTAAAACTACAGTAATAAAAATTCCATTGGGAAATTATTGTACAATAAAGGAATAAATATTTCCCAAAGCAAATTTTTTTTTACCGAACGCCACCCCTTGCCGGCGTTCACTGAAAGGACATAAAGATGTTTTCGATCGCCAATTTAAAAATTGGACAACGGCTGACCCTGGGGTTCGGACTAACGCTGGCCATGACGATTCTGATTGCCGTGGTGGGTATCCTGCGCCTGGACAGTGTGGCCTCGTCCACCCGGGCGATGATGGCCGCACCGCTGACCAAGGAACGCCTGATTACCGACTGGTACGGACTGAACTACGCATCGATCCGCCGCACCGCCGCCATCGTCAAGAGCACCGACCCGGCGCTGGGCCCGTATTTCAAGGATGATGCCGCCGCTTCCGTCAAGCGCGCCGCCGAACTGCTGAAGCAGATCGAACCGCTGATCGAGGATGGCGCGGAAAAAACGCTGTTCGACAAAATCCTGCAGCAGCGCAAGCTGTACAGCGCCTCGCGCGACGGCGCCGTCAAGGCCAAGGCGGCCGGCGACGCCGAAGGCGCAGCCCGCATCCTGGACCAGGAATTCACGCCGTCCGCCAATGTCTACCAGGACCTGCTGCAGAACCTGGTAACCATGCAGCGCGACCACATCGACGCGACCGCCAAGGTGATCGATGGCGACACCCTGGGCAGCAGCCGCATCATCGTGGTGCTGACCACGGCCGCGCTGGCCTTCGGCGCGCTGTGCGCCTGGTGGCTGACGGTGGGCATCACCCGTCCGATCAGCGCCGCCGTGGTGGTGGCCGAGCGTGTCGCCAGTGGCGACCTGAGCGGCGATATCCGCGCCGAGAGCCGTGATGAAACCGGCGCCCTGCTGACCGCGCTGCGCCACATGAACGAGCGCCTGATCCGCATCGTCAGCGAAGTGCGCACCGGCACCGACAGCATCGCCACCGCCTCGGCGCAGATCGCCGCCGGCAACCTGGACCTGTCGGCCCGTACCGAGCAGCAGGCCGCCGCGCTGGAAGAAACCGCCTCGTCGATGGAAGCGCTGACCGCGACCGTGCGCCGCAACGCCGGCAGCGCGCGCCTGGCCAACGAACTGGCCGTGTCCGCGTCGGACGTGGCCGGCAAGGGCGGCGCCGAAGTGGGCGAAGTGGTGCACACCATGGGCTCCATCCACAGCTCGGCGCGCAAGATCGTCGACATCATCGCCGTCATCGACGGCATCGCCTTCCAGACCAACATCCTGGCCCTGAATGCCGCCGTGGAAGCCGCCCGTGCAGGCGAGCAGGGCCGCGGCTTTGCGGTGGTGGCTTCCGAGGTGCGCAACCTGGCGCAACGCTCGGCCGGCGCCGCCAAGGAAATCAAGGAACTGATCGGCGACGCGGTGGCCAAGGTCGACACCGGCACCGGCCTGGTCAACTCGGCCGGCACCACCATGGACGGCGTGGTGTCGAGCGTGCGCCGCGTGACCGATATCATGGGCGAGATCAGCGTCGCCAGCCAGGAGCAGAGCAGCGGCATCGAGCAGGTCAACCAGGCCATCAGCCAGATGGATGAAATGACGCAGCAAAATGCGGCCTTGGTGGAAGAGGCTGCCGCCGCCGCCAACTCCATGCAGGACCAGGCGCACCGCCTGGCGCAGGCCGTCGGCCTGTTCAAACTGGGCGCCGCCGCGCCGGCGAGCTCCCGTTCGCTGACGCTGCGCTAAGCTTTTTTAAAAAAGCCCTAGGCAAATCGAATTCTGGCCGATATAATTCTGGCCTCAATTCCCTGATAGCTCAGTCGGTAGAGCGACGGACTGTTAATCCGCAGGTCCCTGGTTCGAGTCCAGGTCGGGGAGCCAAAATACTGAAAAGCCCAGCCTTCACCGGTTGGGCTTTTTGCTTTTTGGCACGCCAAATTCACAAAAATGCATGATTCAGTGGACGAGAATCTTGCACCTCGGTATTCTGGGGCAGCAGTCGATGCATCTTTTAAAAGTAAACAGAGGTAGAGATTATGAGCAGCGAAAACGAAGCGATTGTCTACGGCACGGAAGACTTGTTGTCGAGTCTGTGCAACTCGGTGACCCGGGTGCTGAACGTGGCAACGCAAAGCAAGGTGAACTACTCCGGCATGGTGCAGCGCATTACCAAGGTCGGCCTGAAGCCGGACATCGGCTGTTTCGTGCTGTTTGACGGCGGCTTCACCGGCCTGGTGGTGCTGAACTTCGCGGCCGACACGGCGATGGAAATCTACGAGCGCTACATGCTGCACATGGGCATGCCGAAGTCGGAACTGGCCGGCTCCCACACTTCGGACGAGGTGTCCAACATCCTCGGCGAGCTGATGAACCAGATCGTCGGCGACTTCACCGGCAAGATCCGCCGCGAGTTGCAGACCAACATCACCCAGAATCAGCCGAAAATGCTGGTGCTGAACAAGCAGATCGTGCTCAGCGTCGACACCCCCCTGGACCGCCCGGAAATGCGCCGCGTCAGCTTCTACACCGAGAAGAGCAACATCTTCTACCTGGAACTGGCGATCGACCGCACCGAGTTCATCCGCCTGCACGATTTCGACTCCAGCGAAATCAGCGATCCCGACGCCTTGCTGGAACAGCAGCGCGACGCCCACCAGGCCAGCAGTGCGCCGGCCGTCTCGGCCACCGACGCCGACGCCGACGAACTGCTCAAATCGCTGGGCATGTAACATTTTCACCACGGCCAGCCTTTGCTGGCCGTGCGTCTTTTGCGCAACACGCGCGCCCGATGCCGCTCCCATAAGCTTATCAACCTCACCACACTGTGGGTGACTGGACACGCCTAAACCACTGAATATTCAGTCTTTGCATATGCTTAGCCGAATTTCTAACAGTTAATTGAGATTCAGATATATTCAGCTTGCAATACATGGTATCAATCAAAGAAAATATCGCCTTTCAAAAAAGTCAGTGCAATATTGCTAGCTACCGCGACGGCGTAGAGGCCTTTGCGCTACCACGATCACGACAGATGACCGGGTAGTGACCAAAATAAGAGAAAGCAGGAGACAACTGTTTCTAACTCTTTGCACTACATTTAAATCGGGAAATTGAATGATCAAACTGTCGAAGATGCACAAGCGCCTGCTGGCGCTGAGCGCCGTATTGCCTATCGGTTCCGCCATGGCGCAAACCGAGGCCGCAGCAACCCAGCCACAGCTGGAAACCGTCACCGTGACCGCCCAGCGCCGCGCTGAGAACATCAAGGACGTGCCGGTCTCCGTCACCCTGCTGAAAGATGAAAAACTGGACGTGCTGCTGTCCGGCGGCCAGGACATCCGCTTCCTGGCAGGCAAAGTGCCTTCGCTGAACGTGGAATCGTCGAACGGCCGTACCTTCCCGCGCTTCTACATCCGCGGCTACGGCAACACCGACTTCTCGACTTTCGCCTCGCAGCCTGTGTCGTTGATCTATGACGACGTGGTGCAGGAAAACGGCATCCTGAAAGGCTTCCCGGTGTTCGACGTCGCTGGCGTCGAGGTGCTGCGCGGCCCGCAAGGCACGCTGTTCGGCCGCAACACCCCGGCCGGTGTGGTCAAGTTTGATTCGGCCAAGCCGAACCTGGACAAGGTCGAGGGCTACTACAGCGCTTCGCTGGCCACCCACAAGACCTCCAGCGTTGAAGCCGCCGCCAACATTCCGCTGTCGAGCGAATGGGCGATGCGCGTGTCGACCCTGCGCCAGCACCGCGACGATTTCGTCGACAACACCTACACCAAGCAGAACGATTCGCTGGAAGGCTACAACGAACACGCCGAGCGCGTGCAGTTCCTGTACAAGCCGAGCACCACCTTCAACGCCCTGTTCAACGTGCACTCGCGCACCACCGACGGCAGCGCCCGTCTGTTCCGCGCCAACATCATCAAGAAGGGCACCAACGATCTGGTCGACGACTACGACTTCACCAAGATCAACACCAACGGCCTGAACATGCAGAACCTGCGCACCAACGGCGCCAACGTTCGCCTGACCTGGGATCTGGGTTCGGTCAAGCTGTTCTCGATCACCGGTTACGAAGGCGTGGACAACTACTACAGCCGCGGCGACATCGACGGCGGCACGCCGACCGGTCCAGGCTTCATCCCGTTCCAGGTGCAGACCGGTGGCGGACTGAGCGGCCTGAAGCAGTACACCCAGGAATTCCGTGTTGAGTCGAAAAACCCAGGTCCGCTGAACTGGCAGACCGGCGTCTACTATTTCAAGGAAAGCGGCGACGGCTACAGCGACAACTTCGACAGCACCACCCAGCTGCAGACCTCGCACCTGGCCAGCCATCAGAACAACGAAGCCTACGCGGCCTTCGGCTCGGTATCGTATGACGTGTCGAGCGACTTCACCGTGCGCGGCGGCCTGCGTTACACCCACGACCAGAAAGACTTCCGCACCGTGTCGGCAGTCAATGTGGTCCAGGTTGGCGCCACCTCGGTGGACGAGAGCAAGAACAAGGCGAACTGGGATCTGAGCGGCACCTACAAGCTGAACCAGGACGTCAGCGCCTACGCCCGCGTGGCGACCGGCTTCCGCGCGCCATCGATCGCTGCGGCCTCGTCGTCGGTACCGATCACCGTGGCCGATGCCGAAACCATCACCTCGTATGAAGCCGGCATCAAGGCCGACCTGTTCAACCGTCGCGCCCGCGCGTCGCTGAGCGTGTTCGACTTTGAAGTCAAGAACCAGCAGCTGACCGTGGTCGGTGGTAACTCCAACGTCACCAAGCTGATCAACGCGGCCAAGACCAAGGGCCGTGGTCTGGAAGGCGAGATCGAAGGTTTCATCACCCCGGACTTCAAAGCCAGCTTGAGCGGTTCGTACAACTTCACCAAGATCGAAGATCCGAACCTGTACGTGGCGAAATGCGCACAGTGCACGATCACCGATCCGATCGGTACGAACGGCCTGGTGTCGATCAACGGCAACCCGCTGCCGCAAGCGGCCAAGTGGATCTTCAACGCCACCGCGCGTTACAACTGGCCACTGGCGAACGGCAACCTGTTCGTGCTGACCGACTGGTCGTACCGCAGCAAGGTCAACTTCTTCCTGTATGAAGCGAAGGAGTTCACCGGCAAGGCGCTGACCGAAGGCGGCCTGCGCGCGGGTTACAACTGGGATGGCGGCAAGTATGAAGTCGCTGGCTTCGTGCGCAACATCACCGACAAGCAGCAAGTCATCGGCGCCATCGACTTTAACAACCTGACCGGCTTCGTCAACGAGCCACGTCAGTTTGGCGTGCAGTTCCGCGGCGGCTTTTAATTAATCGCCGCATCAGCCTAGACAGCTGAAAAAGGGCCGTATATAATGCGGCCTCTTTTCCCTGATAGCTCAGTCGGTAGAGCGACGGACTGTTAATCCGCAGGTCCCTGGTTCGAGTCCAGGTCGGGGAGCCAGAATACAGTAGCATGCCAAGAACCCAGCCCTAACCCGGTTGGGTTTTTGCGTTTTAGGGCCCGTTTATTTGCGCATAGTGGCCCGAGGTGAGGCCATTGGTGTGGGGATCAGGTCCCCCCTTGGGTTGGGCTCGCGCTGCACAGGCGGGCACTCTGTTGGCCGGTCGATGGAGGACTGGGAAGCTAGTGCAGGACGACCGAACTCATGCTGCGGCCGGACTCGCTGACCGCGAGGGCTAGGAGGTCGCCTGTTTGCGCATAGTGGACTTTGGTGGGAGCGTTGGGGGGGGGGGAGGGGATGGCTACCTCTACGACGGTCGTGCGTGGCACAGGCGGCTACGCTGGGCCAGTGCATGAGGGGATTATCTGGCCTCTTTGCGTTTGCTCATAAATTGAATAAGGTCATGGACTACTGCATCTGCTTCTTTATCTGAATTCAATTCCGCCGCACGAATCCTACGAACCTCAGCGCCTTCGTAGGTCAATTGAATAAGCCGTTTGTCGGCCTCTGCCGGGAGTTCTCGGTGGTATGTGTCCCCGTCAACTTCAACTACAAATGTGAGCCCCTTGTGTGTTCGTTTGCGCGCCGAATTGACCCACTCGGTTTGACCCTCCCTCCATTGCCTGGCGAACGCCGCCACGCGGTCGTAAGACCTTTTGAATCCCAATTCGGATAAGTCCTCGTGAAGCTGTTTTAAGCTGCGCCGCTGCTTACGGGATTTGGCCGCCTCGGTCTTTAGGCAGCCTGAGAGCTGGAAGGCGTATGGGTCGATTGCGCTTGCCGATTGGCGCTCCGCATAGGCGGGCTCCGTCGTTTCCGAGCGTAGGTAGCTCCGGACAGTATTTCTTGAGATGCCAAGACGCTTGGCAATTTCCCTCAGAGGGACTTGGTCGCGAAGGTGCCAGCGCCTAATAATTCCTAGTAATGCCACGTCAATCACTCCGATCCCCTACTCATTCAGATAAGTAAGATTGTGTGCTAAACGTGGGTCAATTTTCGATGCAAATTATGCGGCTTGGTGGTCAGTTTGCGGTGCAAATCAACAAATGTCGAACAGACGGTCGATATTGGGGTGTTTGCCTGGATTGGCGCGGGCATCCTGCGTGTGTTCGGCATAAATCTTCAGGCCGAGCTCCGCGGCCTCGGGAGTGATGGCGCCGAGCGTGTCGGCCAGCCAGCCGTACACGCGCAGCGATCCCGCCTGGCCTGGCTTGTTTTCGATTTTGGCCACGGGCATGCCGGACTGGTCGACCAGTTCGATTGCCGCGACGGCGTCCATTGCTGGCAGCAGGGACAGGTTGTCCGAAAATTTATCGGTGAAGCTCGGTAGTTGCATGGTGACGCTCATCTGGTTAAAAACCGTATTGTCATATGCGACGGATAGAAAGTAAAAGGCCCGTGAGCATTCACGGGCCTTTTTACGTTGCAGCCGATTACTTCGCCAGGCGGGCGGCGATGTCGGCGACGCGCTTGCCGTAGGCTTTGGCGGTGTCCAGGTCGCCTTGCGGGATTTCGTCGACGCTGGCGTCCGATGGCGATTGCACCAGCAGGCCAACCGAGCCGCCCAGGTTGTTCACGTCGGTGCGCTGGGCTGCCTTGGTGTTCGCCGGCGGCAGGCCGAGGCTGACCCAGATGCCGCCGTGTTGCGAGGCCAGGGTTTGCAGGGCGATCAGCGAGACCTGCTTGTCGCCGTTCAGGCTGGCGCTGTTGCTAAAGCCGCCGAAGACCTTGTCTTGCCAGGCGCGCGCGAACCAAGGCTTGGAACTGGCATCGGCAAACTTCTTGAACTGCCAGCTCGGGCTGCCCATATAGGTTGGCGTGCCGAAGATGATGGCGTCCGCCGCCGCCAGTTTGTCCCAGCCGCCTTCCGGCAGATTGCCTTCCGCATCGATGGCCAGCAATTCACCGCCGGCGCCTTCGCCCACGTATTCCGCAACGCGCTTGGTGTGGCCGTAGCCCGAATGATAGACAACAATAATCTTGCTCATATACACCTCTGTTGAATAATGGAATTTGTAGTGTAAAGCAAGGGATGGCGGGCTGATAAGTACGTACCTAAAGGTAAGGGCCGCCGACTACCTGATCGGGGCATTCATCGCGATTGTTGGTGGCGTCAGCAGGTTTGGCGCGCTTCGTGGATAATTGGCCGACCAATTATTTTGAGAGCATGTATCCATGGCAAATCTGTCCGCATTCCCCATCACCGGCAAATGGCCGGCCCAGCATCCTGAGCGCATTCAGCTGTACTCGCTGCCGACGCCGAACGGCGTGAAGGTGTCGATCGCGCTGGAGGAAACCGGCCTGGCGTATGAGCCGCATCTGGTCAGCTTTGAGACCAACGATCAGATGTCGCCGGAATTCCTGTCGCTGAATCCAAACAACAAGATTCCGGCCATCCTCGATCCGAACGGCCCGGATGGTAAGCCGTTGGCGCTGTTTGAATCCGGCGCGATTCTGCTGTACATCGCCGACAAGACCGGGCAGCTGATTCCGCAAGATGCGGCCGGCCGCTATGAAACCATCCAGTGGCTGATGTTCCAGATGGGCGGCGTGGGCCCGATGTTCGGCCAGGTGGGCTTCTTCCACAAGTTCGCCGGCAAGGAGTACGAGGACAAGCGCCCGCGCGACCGCTACATCAATGAATCCAAGCGCCTGCTGGGCGTGCTGGAACAGCGTCTGGAAGGCCGCCAGTGGCTGATGGGCGATATCTATACCATCGCCGATATCGCCATCTTCCCCTGGATACGCAACCTGGTCGGCTTCTACGGCGCCGGCGATCTGGTCGAATTCAGCAAGTTCACCAATGTGCAGCGCGTGCTGGACGCCTTCGTGGCGCGCCCGGCTGTGGCCAAGGGCCTGGAGATTCCAAAGCGCGGTTGATTAGTGGCTGGGCGCGCGGCAGGCGGCGTCGCTTTCCCAGCGGCCGGAGCAGATGCGTGAGCGGCACAGCATGCCTTCGATCAGGCCCAACTGCTTGCAGCGCGCCAGCAGTTGGGTAGTGGTATCGCCTTCCTGGCGTTCGATGACGTCGCGGCTGCGTTCGGGCGCGACGGTGCTTGGCTTGTTTGCGTGGGCGACCAGCGCGGTGAGCAGGGTGACGTCGGTGTCGCCGGCCGGCTGGGCCTGTGCCGTTGCGCTTGCTGACGATGGGACTGGCCGCGCTGGCGCTGCAGGCCTGTGCTGCGCGACCGCCACGCGCACCGACTGGCTGGCGGCTGTATTGGCGACTGCGGCGGTGGCGGCGGTCGGCGTCTGAGCCGTTGCGCCGACCAGGTCTGCGGCCGCTGACGGACTTTCCGGGGCCGCAGTTGCCATATTGATGATGGCGGCGGCTTCTTCAGCGGCTGGCGCCCCGTCCGGCGCGGAGGCCGGGCTGGCCGGTGTTGCGGTGCTGTGCTCGACGGCGGGGCTTGCGGTGCTGCGGAAGGTCTCCGGCGTAATCCGCTTGTCGTGCATCAACCAGGCCACGCTGCACATCAAAAGCAGCAGCGCAAACAATCCTATCGTCCATCCATCAATGCTCCAGCCCGTTGTGCTTGCCGGGCGTGCCGGTGCTTTGACGCCATGTTCCAGCTGCGCCAGGATGCGCTTGTCCTGCGCCGGACGGCGCGTGCTGGAACAAGCGGCCAGCAGGTCGGGTTTCAGTTTCGATGTTTCCACAATATCCCCCTCGCATTTGATCTGGCCGACATCGCTGTGCGGCGAACGGCCTACGATGCAGTGTCCGGTCTGTGGCATCGGCCCGTTTTGATGGAGCGCACCATGTTTCTCTTTTCCATGCTGTTGTTCTTCGTGGTGACGTGTTTTTGCGCCTGGCTGTTGCTATTTCCCGCCGGACGCGAGGTGGTGGTGCAGTCGATCGACGCCGTCGGCCGCCGCATCGGCCAGCATTTGCGCGGCGGCGTGCGGCAGGGCGCGCAGCAGGCTGCTGCATGGGGACGCGGGACTGGCGCCGCACTCCGCCGCACGGCGCAACTCACCAGAATGAAGTGGCAGCTGCTGTTGGCCGCCTCGGTGCTGCTGACCGTGCCGCCGTTGCTGGCGCTGATGCTCAGCGGCCGGAGCATGCTGTCCGGCTATGACAGCGACACGCACGCCATCAACGACCAGATCGCCGGCCTGCTGCAAGGCGAACAGCTGACCGCGCCCGAGCCGCCACCGCCGCTGGTGTTCACTACGGCCGAGGTGACGCTGGTGCGTCCCATGCTCGACAGCGCCAACCGCAACTGGCAACTGCTCGATCCGGCGTTCGCGCAGCGGCTGCTGCTGGTGTTCCGCATCATGAAAGAGCGGCACGGTTACGACATGGCGATTCTGGAAGGCTACCGTAGCCCGGAACGGCAGAATGCGCTGGCCGCCGTCGGTCCCAGCGTGACCAACGCCAAGGCCTTCCAGAGCTACCACCAGTTCGGCCTGGCCGCCGACTGCGCCTTCCTGCGCGACGGCAAGCTGGTCATTTCCGAAAAAGATCCGTGGGCGATGCGTGACTACCAGCTCTACGGCGCCGCCGCCGAGGCCGCCGGTCTGACCTGGGGCGGCCGCTGGACCATGATGGATTTCGGCCACACCGAACTGCGCACACCCGGCACGGTGAAGAAGTAAGCGCCATTGTTCTGGCGCAAGAAATGCCCGCTTTGTTGGTGGCACCATTGATCGGTCCGCCTGTCGCCTGGGCGTCGCCGTCTTCGCCGGACACTCGTTATGATGCGCAGAATCTGGAGCTTCCTGACCGATAGCCGCAACCTCACCATCATTGGCCTGACGGCGGTGGCGGCGCTGTTCTACCTCGGCGCGCAAGTGCTGGAACTGGCGCTGATCTGGGCGCTGGCGGCAACCGCCGTGATGCTGGCGCTGGCAGGCGCCGCGTGGTGGTGGCGCCGCTGGCGTGCCAAGCGCGAGTCCGACCAGCTGGGCGAGGCGATCGGCCGCCAGGAGCCGTCCGCCGATCCTTCCGCCGCAGAGGTCAAGGCCATCCGCGAGAGCATGCTGAAGGCGATCGACACCATCAAGGGATCCAAGCTGGGCATCGTCTCCGGCACGCGCGCCTTGTATGAGCTGCCCTGGTGAGCGATGTACTGAACAACACCGACAAGCTGGCCAGCCTCAAAACCTCCAAGGGGAACTGACCATGTCCGCACAATTCAATCATGCGCAGGAAGCTGCGCCGGCACTGGATGGCGACAATCTGCTGGACCAGATTGTCGAACAAAGCAAGGTGGCCAAGTCCAGCGTGGAGCATGAGCGCGCGAAGGACATCATCTCCGAGTTGGTTAATCAAGTGCTGGAAGGGACGGTGGTCGTCTCCAACAACCTGTCCGCGACGCTGGACGCGCGCGTGGCGGAACTGGACCGGCTGATTTCCACCCAGCTGAGCGCCATCATGCATGCGCCGGCGTTCCAGAAGCTGGAGCAAAGCTGGACCGGTTTGCACTACCTGGTGAAGAACTCCGCCACCGGCCAGGGACTGAAGATTCGCATGCTCAACGCCACCAAGCGCGAGCTGGTGAAGGACTTCCAGTCGGCGCTGGAATTCGACCAGAGCACGATGTTCAAGAAAATCTATGAAGAAGAATTCGGCACCTTCGGCGGCGCGCCATATGCCGCGTTGCTGGGCGACTTTGAAATCTCGCGCCAGCCGGAAGACATGTATTTCATCGAGCAGATGTCGCACGTGGCGGCGGCTTCGCATGCGCCGTTCATCGCTTCCGCCGCACCCGAGCTGTTTGGCCTGGAAACCTATGGCGACCTGGCCAAGCCGCGCGACCTGTCGAAAGTGTTCGACACGGTGGAATACGCCAAGTGGAAGGCCTTCCGCGAGTCAGAGGATTCGCGCTACGTCGGCCTGACGCTGCCGCGCTTCCTCGGTCGCCTGCCATTCAATCCGGTCGACGGCACCACGGTCGAAGGCTTCAACTTTGTCGAGGAAGTGGACGGCACCGACCATCAGAAATACCTGTGGTGTAACGCCGCCTATGCCTTCGGCGCCAAGCTGACCAAGGCCTTCGGCGATTACGGTTGGTGCGCGGCGATACGCGGCGTGGAGGGCGGTGGCCTGGTGGACGACCTGCCGACCCATACCTTCAAGACCGGCGAAGGCGAAGTCGCGCTCAAGTGTCCGACCGAAGTTGCCATCACCGACCGTCGCGAGAAGGAACTGAGCGACCTGGGATTCATCTCGCTGGTCCACTGCAAGAACACCGCCTATGCCGCCTTCTTCGGCGCGCAGTCGGCGCAGAAGGCGAAGAAGTACAACAGCGAGGCGGCCAACGCCAACGCGGTGCTGTCGTCGCAACTGCAATACATCTTTGCCGTCTCGCGCATCGCCCATTACATGAAGGCCATGATGCGCGACAAAGTGGGCAGCTTTGCCGCCGCGTCCAACGTCGAAGATTTCCTCAACCGCTGGCTGATGAAATACGTTCTGCTGGACGATAACGCCAGCCAGGAACAGAAGGCGCAGTTCCCGCTGCGCGAAGCGTCGGTGCAGGTGCATGAAGTGGCGGGTCGGCCCGGCGTGTACCGCGCCGTGTCGTTCCTGCGCCCGCACTTCCAGCTCGATGAATTGTCCGTTTCACTCCGTCTGGTCGCGGAGCTGCCGCAGTCGACCAACTACTAACCCCCCCAACAACCTAGAGGAGCATGCAATGGCAATCGACGTTTATCTGTACATTGATGGCATCAAGGGCTAGTCCAACGATGACCGCCACAAGGACTGGATCGAGTGCAAATCGGTCAGTTTCGGCGTGGAGCAGCCCAAGTCCGCCACCGCCTCCACCGGCGGCGGCCACACGGCGGAACGCTGCGAGCATCGCGACATCGTCATCTCCAAGCTGGCCGATTTGTCCTCGCCGATCCTGCTGCAAACCTGCGCGGCCGGCCGCACCATCCCCAAGGCCAAGTTCGAGTTTATGCGCGCAGACGCCCAGGGCGAACGCGTCAAGTACTACGAGATCGAAATCGAGAATGTGCTGATCGGCGCCGTGGCGCCGGCGGTGGAAGAGGGTGACATTCTGACCGAGGACGTGGCGCTCAAATTCTCGAAGATCAAGTGGAAGTACACGCAACAGAAAATCAGCGGCGGCGCCGGTGGCAACACCTCCGGCGGCTGGGATCTCTCCGCCAACCGCATTGTGTGATCGCTCCCCCCCGCGCCCGCGACGGGCATATCTCGGCGAATCATCGCGGTGCGCTTTTCGGCCAGGCCGCCCCGGCCTGGCTTCTTTTCGAAAGCATGCAATGAACGGCTTTACTCCCGGGCTGCTGGACCGCCTGTTCGGCGAGCATGACCGGCCCATGACATTGGAGCAGTACAAGGACAGCGTGGCGCGCGACCTGGAAGACCTGCTCAACACCCGCTGCGCGGTGCCGGAAGAACTGATGCACGCCTACCCCGAATGCACGCGCTCCATCGCCA
The DNA here is from genome assembly GCF_009674565.1 of Duganella aquatilis. Lineage (GTDB taxonomy): Bacteria > Pseudomonadota > Gammaproteobacteria > Burkholderiales > Burkholderiaceae_D > Rugamonas > Rugamonas aquatilis. The sequence goes on along the minus strand of NZ_WKJL01000012.1, from coordinate 41,109 downwards.
ACTACGGCCTGATCGACTTCGCCGGCATGTGCCTGAGCAGCAGCGAAGATCGCGCCCGCGTCTGCGCGGCGCTGAAATCGACCATCGAACGTCACGAACCGCGCCTGCGCAACGTACAGGCGCGCATGGAGCGCGAGGCCGGCTCCATCAACCGCGTCAGCTTCGCCATCTTCGGCACGCTGGCCGGGCTGCCTTACACCGAAGCCGTCAGCTTTGACGCGGTGCTGCAACCGTCATCGCTGCATTATTCCATCAACCGTAGCGCACGCGGAGGCCGGACATGAACCTGAACTTGAAAACGCTGATCGGCAAACTGAATGACACCACCCGCCTTGCCGCCACCCGCGCCGCCAGCATCTGCGTGGCGCTGGGGCAGTACGAAGTGGAAGTCGAGCACCTGTTGCTCGCCCTGCTGGAGCAGGAACATTGCGATGTGTCGCTGATTGCGCGCCATTGCGGCGTGAACGTGGCGGCGCTGGAAGCGGACCTGCACAAGGAAATTAGCCAGTTCAAGATCGGCAGCACGCGCACGCCGGTGTTCTCGCATCATCTGCCGCTGCTGCTGGAGCATGCGTGGCTGATCGCTTCGCTGGCAACGCCGCCGGCGCAGATTCGCAGCGCGCACCTGTTGGTGGCCCTGCTCACCGAGTCGGAACTGGAGCAATTGGCGCATCGCGCCTCGCCGCAGTTCGCCAAGATTCCAATCGACGAAGTCAAACACAAACTGGAGAAGTACACGCATGGCTCGCAGGAAGAAACGACCGCAGCCCCGGAATCCGCCGCCGACCCGCTTGCCAGCCTGGCGCAGGCAGGCAACGCGCGCACGCCGTCGCTGGACCAGTACACCACCAGCCTGACGCGCCAGGCGCGTGACGGCAAGCTCGATCCCGTCATCGGCCGCGAAGCCGAAGTGCGACAGGTGGTGGACATCCTGCTGCGCCGCCGCCAGAACAATCCCATCCTGACCGGCGAGGCTGGTGTCGGCAAGACCGCCGTGGTGGAAGGGCTGGCGCTGCGCGTGGCCGCAGGCGACGTGCCGTCGACGTTGAAAGACGTGGAGATCCGCACGCTGGACATGGGCTTGTTGCAGGCCGGCGCCAGCGTCAAGGGCGAGTTTGAGAATCGCCTGAAGAACGTCATCGACGAAGTGAAGCAAAGCCCGCACGCCATCATCCTGTTCATCGACGAGGCGCACACGATGATCGGCGCCGGCGGCACGGCCGGCCAGAACGACGCGGCCAACCTGCTCAAGCCGGCCCTGGCGCGCGGCGAACTGCGCACCATCGCCGCCACCACCTGGAGCGAATACAAAAAATACTTCGAGAAGGACGCCGCGCTGGCGCGCCGCTTCCAGGTGGTGAAGGTGGAGGAGCCGGATGAAAACATCGCCAGCGCCATGCTGCGCGCCATGGCGCCGTTGATGGAGCGTCACTTCGGCGTGCGCATCCGCGACGAAGCGGTGATGGAAGCCGTGCGGCTGTCGCACCGCTACATCAGTGGCCGTCAGCTGCCGGACAAGGCGGTGAGCGTGCTCGATACCGCCTGCGCCCGTGTCGCGCTGGCGCAAAGCGGCACGCCGGCCTTGCTGGAAGACTCGGCAAGACAGATGGACCGCATCGCCGCCGAAATCGCCGCGCTGCAGCGCGAAGAGGGCGGCACGGCGCTGCGCCAGCGCATGGAACAACTGCAGTCCGATCACGATGCGCTGAAGGAGGAATACGCCCGCCATACGGCGCGCTGGCAACGCGAGCAATCCGTCGTCGCCGCCATCGTGCGGCAGCGGGCCGAGGGCAACGGCGAGAGCGAAGTCCGCGCGCTGAAGGAAGAACTCACCGCCCTGCAAGGTGAAACGCCGATGGTGCCGCTGGACGTGGATGGCGCCACCGTGGCAGCCATTGTCTCCGGCTGGACCGGCATCCCGCTCGGCAAAATGGTGAAGGACGAAATCCGCATGGTGCTCAACCTGCAGGACGCGCTGCAAGCCCGCATCCTCGGCCAGCCGCATGCCATCGCCGCCGTTGCGCAGCGCGTGCGCACGGCGCGCGCCAATCTGGATGATTCCAACAAGCCGAAAGGCGTGTTCCTGTTTGTCGGTCCGTCCGGCGTCGGCAAGACCGAGACCGCGCTGGCCCTGGCCGACTTGCTGTACGGCGGCGAACGGAAACTCATCACCATCAACATGAGCGAGTACCAGGAAGCCCACAGCGTCTCCGGCCTGAAAGGCTCGCCGCCCGGCTACGTCGGCTACGGCCAGGGTGGCGTGCTGACCGAAGCCGTGCGCCGCAATCCCTACAGCGTGGTGCTGCTGGATGAAATCGAAAAAGCCCACCCGGATGTCCTCGAACTATTCTTCCAGGTATTCGACAAAGGCGTGATGGACGATGCGGAAGGCCGCGAGATCGACTTCCGCAATACCATCATCATCGCCACGGCGAACGCCGGCTCGGCCACCATCATGCAGGCTTGCCTGAACCAGGAGGCGCCGCCGCAGCCGGAAGCACTGGAAGACCTGCTGCGTCCACAACTGGTCAAGCACTTCAAGCCGGCCTTCATCGGCCGCGTGAAGGTGGTTCCGTACTATCCGATTCCCGATGCGGTGCTGACCGAGATCATCGCGCTCAAGCTGGCGCGCATCGCCCAGCGCATCCGCGAGCAGCACCACGCGGAGTTCAGTTACGAGGCCTCGCTGCTGGACGCGGTGCTGGCGCGCTGCACCGAGGTCGATTCCGGCGCGCGCAATGTGGACCACATCCTCAACGGCACGCTGCTGCCCGAAATCGCGCAGGCCGTGCTGGAGAAGATGGCGCAGGAAGAGCGCATCACGCGCATCAAGGTCGGCGCCAACAGCAAGGGCCAGTTCAAATACATCGTCAAATAGGAGGCAACCATGTTCAACGTAGCGCAACTGCTGCAACCGGTGAGCGCGGAGCAGCGCTGCGGCGAAGACCTGTCCTTCGGTCCCGAGGTGGACGCCATCGCGCAGGCGCGCGTCTACGACGACCCCACCCTGGAGCAGGGCGAATGGGAGACCGCACTGAAGGAAGCCGACTGGCCGCTGGTTGCCAGCCGTTGCGCCGACATGATCGCCACGCGCAGCAAGGATCTGCGACTGGCGGTCTGGCTGGCCGAGGCGCTGACCAAAACACGGGGACTGCGCGGCCTTGGGGACGGCTATGCAGTGCTGGCCGGCTTGTGCGAACTGTATTGGACAGATTTGTATCCGTTGGTCGATGACGGCGACTACGACCAGCGCATCGGCAACCTGTTCTGGCTGCTGGCGCGCACCCCGTTCCTGGTGCAGGAGTGCGCGGCTGCGGCGCCCGAATTGGCCGATGCCGAATACTGCCTGGCGTCGCTGATCGCACTGGAGCGCGTGGTAGATACGCAACTAGGCGCCGATGGGCCCGGCTTCAGTCCGGCCAGGGACGCGGTGCAGTCGGTGGTGCGCGATCTGGCGCCGTATGGCAGTTCCGTCATGGTTGCCGAAACTGGCCAGGCCACTGATGGTAACGTTGTCATGGCGTCCGCCGGCGGCTTGCAGAATCGATCCCAGGCGCTGCAACAGCTGCGTCTCGTAGCGGATTTCTTCCGGCGCACCGAGCCGCACAGCCCGGTCGCCTACTTGGCCGAACGCGCGGCGAATTGGGGCGAAATGCCCTTGCACGTCTGGCTGCGCGCGGTGATCAAGGACCCGGCCGCCATCGCCGGCGTGGAGGAATTGCTGGGGGCGTCGCCTGCCACTGAATAATGCTGCGCCGCAATGTCGAATCTTTCTTTTATGCTACATAACGCGGGAGGTTTAGTGCTAGCATGACCTGGACAATCCAGACTTTTAGCCAGGGAGTGAGCTATGCATAACCTCAAGATCGGTACCCGCCTGGGCTTCGGTTTCTCGCTGATTTTGTTACTGCTGGTTGCGATGACCTCGATCGGCATTCTGCGCTTGAGCAGCGCCAGCGCCAAGACCGACGAGATGATCAACGTGAAGATACGCGATGAGCGCCTGATCGCCGAATGGGGCAAGATCATCGAAGTCAACGCCGCCCGCACCACGGGCGCCTTCATGGTGCGCGACGCCGCCGATCAGAAAAAGCTGGAAGCGCTGATGGCCGCATCGTCCGGCCGCGCCACGCAGATCCAGGAGCAGATAGGCGCCAATCTGGATGACGACGCGCTCAAGCCGCTGTTCAAGGAGGTGCTTGATACGCGCAAGAGTTACACCGATTTCCGCAAGTCCGTCTTCACCGCCAAGAACGCCGGCGACCTGGATGCCGCCGCCAAGATCTACGAAGGCGACATGACCCAGAGCCGCATCCGCTACCTGGCGGCGCTGAAGGCCTTCGCCGACAAGCAGGGCGCGCTGCTGGACGCTTCCGCCGTTGAGATTCAACATCAATACCAGAGCGGCCGTACGCTGCTGATCATGCTAGGCCTGGCCGCGATTGTGATGGGCGTGTTCGCCGCATGGTGGATCACGCGCACCATCACGCAGCCGATCAACGCGGCGGTGAGGGTGGCGGAGACCGTGTCGTCGGGCGATCTGACCAGCGATATTCAGGTTAACAGCAACGACGAAACCGGCCAGTTGATGCATGCGCTGAAGACCATGAACACCAATCTGGTCAACATCGTCGGCCAGGTGCGCAATGGCACCGAGCTGATTGCGACGGCGTCGACGGAGATCGCCGCCGGCAATCAGGACCTGTCCTCGCGCACCGAGGAGCAGGCCAGCTCGCTGGAGGAAACCGCGTCGTCGATGGAGGAGCTTACGTCCACCGTGCGCTTCAATGCGGAGAATGCGCGGCAGGCCAATGAGCTGGCGATCAGCGCCTCGGAAATCGCCAGCCGTGGCGGTTCGGTGGTGGGCGAGGTGGTCAACACCATGGGATCGATCAACGATTCGTCGCGCAAGATCGTGGACATTATTTCGGTCATTGACGGCATCGCGTTCCAGACCAATATCCTGGCCTTGAATGCGGCGGTGGAAGCGGCGCGCGCGGGCGAGCAGGGACGCGGCTTTGCGGTGGTGGCGTCGGAAGTACGCAATCTGGCGCAGCGCTCCGCCTCGGCCGCCAAGGACATCAAGGGTCTGATCGACGATTCGGTGCAGAAGGTGCAGATCGGTTCCGAGCTGGTGGACAAGGCCGGGCAGACGATGGAGGAGATTGTCCAGAGCATCGGCCGCGTCACGCAGATCATGACGCAGATTAGCAATGCCAGCGAAGAGCAGAGCCAGGGCATCGCGCAGGTGAACGATGCGATCACGCAGATGGACCAGGTGACGCAGCAGAATGCCGCGCTGGTCGAGGAAGCCGCAGCGGCGGCGGAATCGATGCAGGAGCAGTCGGCCAAGCTGGCGGATGTGGTGAGCGTGTTCAAGCTCGATGCGTCTTACGCCAGTCCGGCGCCGACCTTGCCGCGCGCGCCGGCACGCGTGGCGGTGGCTCCGCGTCGTACGCCCGCCGTCACGGCGTCGGTTCAACGTGCGACGCCGGTTGCCACGCCGCGCAAGGCTGTTACGGCCAGCGAAACGGACTGGGAAGAGTTCTGAGCCGGTACAATGGCGGTCTATGAATACCGCCAGTCCCGAACCGCCCGCGCGGCGCGCCGTATGCGCCGTGTGTCTCCGTCCGCAGCAGACCTGCATCTGCCGCTGGGTGACGGCCCTAGCCAGTCAGGTGCAGGTGCTGATCCTCCAACATCCCATGGAAGTGAACAACGCCAAGGGCAGCGCGCGGCTGCTGCATCTGAGCTTGTCCAATAGCCGGCTGGAAGTGGGGGAGACATTCGATCCGGCGCAATTGCAGGCGATGCTGTCGCCGGAGCGTCGCAATGTGCTGCTGTATCCCGATACCGAAGATGCGTCGCTCGGCCTGGCGAAGCCGCAGCCGTTCGATCCGGCGTGGCTGGAGCAGCCGCTGCGCCTCGTGGTATTGGACGGCACCTGGCGCAAGAGCCGCAAGATGCTGTATCTGAATCCGCTGCTGCAAACCTTGCCGCGCCTGCCGCTGCGCGACACGCCGCCATCGCACTACCTGATCCGCAAGGCGCATTTGCCGGATCAGTTATCGACGCTGGAAGCCACCGTGTACGCGCTGGCGCAACTGGAAAATGATATAAACAAATTCAATCCGCTGATCTACGCCTTCGACGGCTTCGTCGCCCAGCAGGCCAGCTATGTGAACATTCGTGAGAATTGACGGAGCATCATCGTTTAAAATGCCTTGTGGCAATATTTTAATGAACTGCTCCAATGAAAAAGCTGTTTTGTCTTTTCTTCCCATTCTTGCTGGCAGCCTGCGCATCTGGCGCTCCGCCGCTACCTCCCGATAATCTGCTTGCACCTTCGTATCAGGCGCCCGCGCCAGGCGCGGTGATTGTGCTGTTGCCGCCAAAGTTTGAGGCAATCGACCTGGAAGAGGGACGCAACATGCTGATGGATCAGTTGCATCGCCAACTGCAGGCTGCCGGCTATAAGGTGGTGGCACTTGATCAAGCCAACTACGAGACCCTTTGGGCGCAGGAAGTAGACGCCGTTGGTGGAATCTTTGATGCAGTAACCGGGGGGGCTGAAGCGTTTTCAGTTCGCGCAGGCATGCGGCCGGCTCGCGCAACGGGTCAACAGCGGCGCCCATGCCGCCATGGTACTTGAGCCGCAATTGCTGATGCGGATGGCTGAATTATCCGGCTCATCGGCACGATGGGACGGTCAGGAGCGTCGCTTGATTGTAAACAGGACGGGCGGCGATGATTTCAGACATGACGGCACCACGCTGGCGTTGTCGGTTGGCGTGGACCTGTTTGCCGATAGCGGCGAGCAGGTCGCCAGCACGCACGGCGGGGCATCGCTGATCTATGCCGTGAATATCGATGCAAAACGAAACGAAGTCCGTCGCAATCTGTTCGCGACCGATAAAGAAATCGGCGAGGGCGTGGCACTGGCGCTGTCGCCGTTGTTTAAGAAATCAGCTCAGTAATTTCAGGCCCGGCGGCAGGGCGTCGCCGAGCATGCGTTTTTCGTCGGCTTGATCGAGCTGCGTCACTTCGCGCACCATGCTGCTCCAGTTGGCCGGCGCGCCGATGCCGTTCAGGCGGCGCAGCACTTCGGTGCGCAGCGTTTCGTTGATGTCGCGCGAGCGGTCGCCGGTCATGCGCGCCAGGTGGGCGGCGGCGAAGCCGGCTGGTTCCACTTTTTTCCAGTCCAGTGCCAGCACGGCGTCCAGCCATTGTTCGACGACTGACGTCTCCACCACATCATGCGCGCTGCCGTGGAAGGGCTGGCGCGCGCCGACGCGGCTCAGGCCCCACAGGAAGCGGCCCTGCGCCGCTTCGGCCTTGGCCAGGTCGGCCGCGCCGCTGCGGCTCTTGTTGGCGGCGGCTTTGCCGGCGGCCTTGGTGGAGACCTGCAACTGGCCCAGCATCCACGCGCCGATTTCGGCCTTGTAGCTGCCGGGGATGCGTTCCAGCGATGCGCCGAGGCGCAGCATGTCTTCTTCGCTGCCGTTGACCAGTGTGACCGGACGGCGGCCTCGCTCCGCAGCGTCGGCCTGCACGTTGAAAGCGAAATCGTCCAGCACGCGCAGTTGCATCTCCACGCTCAAACCGCCGGAGACGCGGCGCCACAGCGTCCACCATTCGGCGCAGACCTGGCTGTCCTTGTGGTGCTGGACGCCGGTTTCAAACATCGCCCACAGCTGGCCGATGCGCCATTCGTCCAGCGCGTGGCCGAAGCCGGGACGCAGGCAGTAGCCGCTCAGGTTGAGCCACGCGCGTTCGTGTTCGGACGAGCGGCGGCGGCCCTTGGCGCGTTCCATCAGCCCGTCGAACAGGCGGCGCAGCAGCGGCGTGTGCCAGCTTTCGCGACTGCCCAGCAGGTGTTCCAGTTGCGCGCGCAACTGCTTCACTTCTTTCAGGTCGACTTGCTGCGCGCGGCTGCCGAAGATGCGGTCGATCTTGTCGATAGCGGCTGCCAGGCCGGCGGGCATTGGTGTTTCATCTGGCGCGCTGGCTTCGGCGGTGGTGTCGCCGCGCAGCTGGAATTCCAGAAGCCAGCGTTGCGCGCTGTCCTTGGCGACGCAGTGGACTTCCAGCGTGCCGACTTCGCTCAGTGAGGTTGCCAGCTGCACCGGGATTTCCTTGCGCGCGTCGCTTGCGCTGCTGTCGCGCAGCACGGTGGCGATGGGCGGCAGCTGGACGTATTCGTCTGGCTGGAGTTCGACCACGTCGCCGGCTTGCGGCGCGTCCGAGGTGGAGGAGGCCAGGTGGAACCGTACCGGTCTTCCTAGACGCAGCGCGAAGGTGCGGTCGGCCAGCAGGAGTTCGCGGTTCTCTGCGGCGCCGCGCGGCAGGATACAGACGGCGCGGCGCGGCTGGTCGGCGTGCGTGGTGTCGTCGAGCAGCAGGAAGTAGCTGCGCGCGGAGCCGCCGCCGATGACCGGCGCCTGGCCGGCCTGGCCTAATGCGTAGGCGACGCCGCCGCGTGCGACGGCGACGTCGGGATTGTCGTTGTGCAGAACGCGCAGCGGTTGCTGGCGCCAGCCTGTCAGCGCGGCCTCCAGGCGGCGCGCCAGTGCGTCGGCGCGGAAGACGCCACCGTTGAGCAGCAGCGTATCGGGAATCGGGATAGCGCTGCTGTCTGCGGGCAGGCCGAGGGCTTCGCGTGCGGCGGCGGCGTGCTGGCGCAGGAAGTCTGCAAGGTGACGCGTGATGGCGGCGTCGCTGGCGTAGGGCAGGCCGAATTCTACGATGGCGCCGCGTCCGCGCTTGGCCGGTTCCTGTGCTGCGTTAAGCGGGAAGAAGCCATCCACCACCAGCGTGGCCACTTCGTCGCGCGTCAGCTCGGCGGAGCGCGAGCCGCCGATCAGGCGCGAGCCGGCGCCGAGCAGCGTGACCGTGGTGCGCTCCGGCGCATCGGCCGCCAGCAGCAGCTCTTTAGCAGCCCGGCAGCGCTCCGCCAGTTGCGACAGGCGGCTGGCGGACAGGCGTGCTGGCGGTTCGCCTCCGGTCAAGCGTGATTCGACAAGGTGGGCGAGCGCCAGGTCCATATTGTCGCCGCCGAGGATCAGGTGGTTGCCGACGCCGATGCGGCTGATCTGCGGCTGCGCGCCGCCGCCGTCCACTTTCATCAGACTGAAGTCGGTGGTGCCGCCGCCGACGTCGCACACCAATACGAGGCGCGTATCGGCCAGCTCTGTTTCCAGCGTTGCGCGCTGACGGAACAGCCAGTCGTAGAAGGCGGCCTGTGGCTCCTCCAGCAAACGCAGCGAAGGCAGGCCCGCCATGCGCGCCGCCTCCAGCGTCAACGCCCGCGCACCTTCATCAAAGGACGCGGGTATCGTCAGGACCATCCGCTGCGCTTGCAGCGGATGCGCCGGAAAGCGCGCATTCCACGCACTGCGCAAATGCGCCAGATAAGACGCGCTGGCGGCCACCGGCGACACCTTGGCCACATCGGCCTCCGCGCCCCACGGCAGAATCGGCGCCGTGCGGTCAACCTGCGGATGCGACAACCAGCTCTTGGCGCTGGACACCAGCCGTCCAGGCACCTGCGCCCCGAGCTTGCGCGCCAGCTGGCCAAGCACCACCGGCGACACCCCGGCCACATCGTCCGAGCGCCAAGGCAGCTGCACATCGCCCTCCGCCAGCTCGCCCTGCGCCGGGTGATAGCGCAAGGACGGCAGCAACGCCGCAGCACCCACCTCGCCGGGCGCCGTCAGCTGCTCGATATCGAACAACTGGATCTGCGCGCTACCGGCTTCCGCATAGGCCATCACCGTATTGGTGGTGCCCAGGTCGATGCTGACGACGTATTGATTCATACTCAGGCAGCGGAACGAACGTCGAACTCCACTTTCCAGCGCTGGCCATCATTGGCCACGGCGGCCAGTTCCAGCGTGCCCGATTCGGTCGCCATCGCATGCAGACGCACCTGCACCACGTCGCCGGCCTGACGGCCTTCCGGTGACAGATTGGCCTGAATCTCGTTCATCTCGATCAGTTCATCCGGACCCCAGAAGTCCAGCAGATCGCCGATCTGGTCCTGACGACGCACCGAGGAACCGAAGAAGCGGAACTGCACCGGCTCACCGACCACCAGGCCAAACTCCTGATTCGGCAATTCGATCTCGCTGCCTTCCTCCATGCCGAACGGCGCCACGCACAGCGCCTGAATCGGCGGCTCCATGCCGGGAATCGCCGGCATCGCCGACTCGATCGCCACGTAATAGGAACGCGCCGTGCCGCCGCGAATGCGCACGCCGCTGCCACGCCGCACGTAGCTGTAGTAAGCCGCGCCGCGCGCCACCGCCAGATCCAGATCGGCGCCAGCCAGCATGCGCGCAGGCTCCGCGCCTTCCATGTACAGCCAGTCGTTGAGCGTGGCCATGATGCGTTGCGCCAGCAGCTCCGACTTGAACACGCCGCCGTTGAACAGCACCGCGGTCGGGTGCAGGAAGGTCGCGTCGGCGCTTTGCTTGCCGGCGTAGCCTTCCAGCTCCGAGGTGGCGCCGACCTGGCGCGCCAGGAACGCCGCCAGATGGCGCGTGATGCCGGCATCCTGCGCGTATGGCAGGCCAAGCTGCGTCAGGCCCGCGCGGGTGCGCACGGCCGGCCGCGCGGCCGCATCCACCTGCGGGAAGAAGCCGTCGAGAATAAACGTCGTCACTTCATCGCGCGTCAGTTCGGTGCGCACCGAACCGCCGATCAGTTTCGAGCCGCGGCTCGGCACCACGATCGGCCAGGTGGCGATGGTTTCGTCGGCCAGCAGCTTTTCCTTGGCGGTACGGCAGCCGTAGGTCAGCGCGCGCATCTGCCACGCGTCCAGCTGCGTGCCGTTGGCCGCCAGCTTGCGCGCCACCAGATGGGCCAGCGCCAGGTCCATATTGTCGCCGCCGAGCAGAATGTGGTCGCCCACCGCAATGCGGTGCGGCTCCAGCACGCCGTCGCGTTCCAGCACGGCGATCAGCGAGAAGTCGCTGGTTCCGCCGCCCACGTCGACCACCAGGATGATGTCGCCCGGCTTGACTTCCTTGCGCCAGCGGCCTTCGCTGCCCTGAATCCAGCTGTACAGCGCGGCCTGCGGTTCTTCCAGCAGCGTGAGATTGGTGTAGCCGGCGGCGCGTGCCGCGTCGGCGGTCAGTTCGCGCGCGCCCGGATCGAAGGAGGCGGGAATCGTCACCGTCACCGCCTGCTCGCCGAATGGCGCGTCGGGGTGGGCCTGTTCCCACGCCTTGCGCAGGTGGCTCAGGTAGCGGGTCGATGCTTCCAGCGGCGAGACGCGCGTCACTTCTTCCGGCGCATCGTTCGGCAGCAGCGCGGAGCGACGGTCCACGCCGGGATGGCTCAACCAGCTCTTGGCGCTCGACACCAGGCGGATTGGCGTGGTGGCGCCACGGCTGCGCGCCATTTCGCCGGCCACGCCGGTTTGTTCCTCGGCGCTTTGCTGCCATGGCAGATTGTTCTCACCGGGCGCCAGTTCGTCGGCGTGCGGCAGGTACAGGAAGGACGGCAGCAGCGGCAGTTCTTCGATGGTGCCCGGTGCGGTCAGCTGAGGAATCGCCAGCACACCGTGCTGGGTTTTTTCGCCTTCGCTGGCTTGCAGGTTCACATACGACAGCGCGCTGTGCGTGGTGCCCAGGTCGATGCCGATGGCGTAACGGGGATCGCTCACAGTTCCACCTCCGCAGGCGCCAGGATGGCCGCGTCATGGGCTTCAGCCAGTTTCGGCAGGCGCACGTCGGTCGAGCGCCAGCCGCGATGGCTCAGCGTGCCGCGGAACGGCGCCTTGCCGACCACATTGCCGGTCAGGCGCACGGCGGCGGCGTCGAAGCCTTCCGGCAGTTCGATGCGGCTGCCTTCGGCTTCGCTGCGCACCGGTGCGATGGTGAAGTGTTCTTTCAGTACCTTGGCGCAGCCTTCGTGGACCACGCGCGCGGCGGCGCCGATGTCGGCGTCGGAGTAGGCGCTCAGGTTTTCCTGGGTGAAGTCGATCAGGCGCGCTTCGCGCTGGAACAGCGACAGCAGTTGCAGGGCGGCGTCCGGCGTGGCGACGCGCAGCGTCACCGGGGCCGGCGCTGGTGCGGGCGCAGGGGCAGGCGGTGCCACCGGCGCGGCGGTTGGCTGTGGCGCGTCATCAATGCCGTGCAGGCGCGCAGCGTATTCAGCGTCGGACAGGGCGCGGAAGAAAGCGCCGATGGCGATGGAAATCCGGCTGAAGAAAGACGGCAAAGGTTGGCTGGAATTGTTCATTATGTACTCACTGTGTTGGTGCCGAGCGCTGCGGCGAACGCGCGCTGGGGCGAAGCCCGGCATGATACCAGCTTGCCCCGGCGCTCCCCAAGGCCGCGCGGCCGCGCCATTGATATTTCGCTTGATATGGCGCGATCGAGCGACTAAGATACTGTATATGCATACAGTATCTGGATAAGAGATGGCCTTCGACGAAAACAATCAGGAGCATGTGATGCTGCCGCCGCCCTCGCTCAAGGCGCAGAAGGGCCGTGGCGCGGTATCCAATATGCAGGGCCGTTACGAACTCAACGCCCGCGAAGCCTATGACGACGGCTGGGAACGGGAGGAAGAAGAGCTCAAGCCATGGAAAACGCAAGTCACCGACGAAATCTGCAAGTCCATCCTGAGCCGCAACGCCTCGCCGGATTTGCCGTTCAGCGTCTCGCTCAATCCCTATCGGGGCTGCGAGCATGGCTGCATTTATTGCTTCGCGCGGCCCACGCACAGCTATCTCGGGCTGTCGCCCGGCATGGAATTCGAGAGCAAGATTTTCGCCAAGGTCAATGCGCCGGAAATGCTGCGGCGCGAACTGGCCAAGGCCAGCTACGAACCGCAATCGATCGCGCTGGGCGTCAACACGGACGCCTACCAGCCCTGCGAGCGCGAATACAAGCTCACCCGGCGCATCCTGGAAGTGCTGCAGGAATGCCAGCATCCGGTCGGCCTGATCACCAAGTCCTCGCTGATCGAGCGCGACATCGATATCCTGGCGCCGATGGCGGCCAAACAGCAGGCCGCTGTCGCCATCACGCTGACCACGCTGGACCCGGCCATTGCCCGCACGCTGGAGCCGCGCGCGGCCGCGCCCGCGCGCCGCCTGCGCACCATCCGCACGCTGACGGACGCCGGCATTCCGGTGGCGGTCAGCATCGCGCCCATCATCCCCTTCATTACGGAGCCGGATATCGAGCGGATCATGGAGGCGGTCAAGGAGGCGGGCGCGGTCAGCGCGCACTACACCGTGCTGCGGCTGCCGTGGGAAGTGGCGCCGCTGTTCAAGGAATGGCTGCAGGCGCATTTCCCCGAGCGGGCACAGCGGGTGATGAACCGCGTGCGTGAAATGCGCGGCGGCAAAGACTACGACAGCAATTTCGACACGCGCATGAAGGGCGAGGGCGTGTGGGCCGAGCTGATACGCCAGCGCGTAAAAATCGCTGCCGAGCGACTGGGGCTGACCGGGCAGGGCAGCCGCTTCAACCGCATGGATGCCTCGCAGTTCACCCGTCCGCTGGTGGTGCCGCCGCTGGGCGCGCGCGCCAAGGCGGCGGCCGATGCGGGGCAGCTGGATTTATTCTGACGGCGAAGTGCGCAGCGCGGCCAGGTGGCGCTCGATGTCGAACACGTGCTGGTCGTGGCGGCCCAGTTCGCGCAGGGCGCTGGCCAGGTGGTTGAGGTAATCGCTGTTGGGGCCGCTTGGTCCGGTGGAGCGGGCGATGTGGGCGGCGATTTCCTGTTCGGAGGCGGCGCCGAGGAAGGCGACGTTGTCCGGCGTGGCGATGTACACCAGGCCTTCGACCTCGCTGTCTTCAAAGACGATGGGGATGGCCAGCCGCAGGTAGCCGTTCTTTTCGCGGTGGTCCAGGTGGGCGAACACTTCCGGCGTGATCAAATAGGCCATGCCGTGGCAGATGGCGCCGGGTTCCTCGATCAGCGTCACCACGCGTCCCGGCGCTTCCGGCGTGCCGCGGTGGTCGTGCGAGCCTTGCCAGAACCGCCGCGTCCAGCCGGCGATGCTGGCCGGGCGGCGTTGCAGGTAGGGGAAGTCCGCCTTGTAAATCAAGGAGCCATAGCCAAACAGCCAGACGCTGTGGTGGCCGTCAAACTTGTCCATCAGTTGATTGATGGCGATGGTATTCGCAGTCATGCCGCATTATAAAACAGCGATCGCGCCAGCATCGGTCAGCAGGAATCAGTCGGCGGGATTCAGCGCCAGTGCCTGCTGAAGATCGGCCAGGTCACGGACCATGTGCAGGCGGCGCACGCCCATGAAGCTGAAGGCGGCCTTGAGCATCAATTCATGGTTTTCCATCAATTGCTGTTCGGACTCGGGGCCCATCACGGCGCAGCCGGAGGTGACCAGTACCAGATCCAGGTCGGCGCGGCGCTCGCCGGCGGCGATTTGCATTTCCAGCAGGCGGTCCAGCCACGCTTTCAGCGTCGATGGCACCGAGAAGTTATGCATGGGCGCGCCCAGCACGACCAGATCCGCGTCCTGGAATTCCTGCAGCAGCGACGCGCTTTGCAGCGCTTCGGCGCGCACTTCGGCATTCATGGGGATGTCGGCGTCCCAACGCTGGCTGATGACTTGCAGCAGCGGTCCGCTGGCGTGGGACAGGGGAGAGGCCGCCAGGTCGCGGTAGAGGACGGTGGCGTGTTCGTTGGCGGCGGTCAGCGCGGTGATCGCCGCGGCTGTGATCTGGCGTGAAGTGGAATGGTCGCCGAGGGCGCACGAATCTATATGCAAAATGTTCATCAATGAAGGATACACAGACAGAAACCGCTTCCACAATGGATTTATGGCAATTAGCCTTTCCAAATTGTAATAAATTGCAAAAACGATGATGAAATGCTGTCAAACCTGCCACTGATGTGCGGCAACAAATTCGTGCAAAAAGGCGGTGAAACTTTCGGTGGCGGGCGATGGCGCGCGGGCGCTGCGGCGGTAGACGAAGAAGCGCCGGGTCAGCGCCGGCGCCTCCAGCGACCGCATTTTCAGGCCATACAGCTGCACCATTTTTTCCGCATAAGGCAGGCACACGGTAATGCCCTGGCGCGCATGGACCATGGCCAGCGCGGTGGTCATGAAGGTCACCTCGTTGTGCGGCCGGAGCGACAGCTCACGGAAGGAAACGTGTACATCGCGCAACAGCCGCTCGGTGAACTGCCCTTGCAGCGAGATGAAGGGATAGCGGTTGACGTCGCTCCAGGTGATGCGCTTGCGCTGGTCCAGTTCGTGGCCAGGCGGGTAGACCACCACGAAGGGCATTTCAAACAGCGGCTGGGCTTCGATTTCGGCGGTGGCGTCGCGTTCCGGGCCGATGCCGAAATCGACCTCGCCGCTGAACACGCGGGCCGATACCTGTTCCAGCGGGCAGTCGGTCAGCCGCACCTGCACCTCGGGATGGCGTTCGCGGTAAGCGGCGATCACCTCCGGCAACAAGGTGCAGGACAGCATCTGCGGCGCCGCCACCCGCACTGAACCCTGTTTCAGCGCCTTGCGGTTGGCGATGTCGGCCATGGCGCGGTCGAGGTCGTGCAGCATCTTGTCGAACAGCGGATACAGTTCACGGCCCAGCTCGGACAGCTGGCTCTTGCGCGTGGTACGTTCGACCACGCGCATGCCCAGCAGCTGTTCCAGCTCCTTGATTTGTCCGCTGAGCGCCGATTGCGTCACGCTCAGGTGGTCAGCGGCTGCCGTGAAGCTGCCGGTCTTGGCCAGCGCCACCAGGGCGCGCATTTGCCGCAGGCTGGGATTCATGGGAAATTCTGATAAATGACAGGATAAATTCGATTTGCATGATATCTGAATCTGGCATCTAATGCGGACATCAAGATGGAGACAGCCATGAAAATCAAACAGATACACCACGTCGCCTACCGCTGCAAAGACGCCAAAGAAACCGTCGAGTGGTACGTCAAACACCTGAATATGGACTTCGTGCTGGCGATTGCCGAAAACGAAGTGCCGTCCACCAAGGCGCCGGACCCGTACATGCACGTGTTCCTGGACGCCGGTCACGGCAACGTGCTGGCCTTCTTCGAACTGCCGACGCAGCCGGAGATGGGCCGCGACCAGAACACGCCGGCCTGGGTACAGCACCTGGCGATGGAAGTCGACACCATGGACGAACTGATCGCCGCCAAGGAGCGCCTGGTCGCCGCCGGCATCGACGTCATCGGCCCGGTCAACCACACCATCTTCAAGTCGATCTATTTCTTCGATCCTAACGGTCACCGCCTGGAACTGGCGTGCAACACCGCCACGCAGGACATGATGCAGAAGCTGGATGCGGTCAAGTGGGACATGCTGGAAGAATGGTCGCAGACCAAAAAAGCGCCAAAACACGCGGCCTGGATGCATGCGCCTGCCGGAGACCACGAATGAAGCTCGCCACCCTGAAAGACGGCAGCCGCGACGGCCGCCTGGTGGTGGTCAGCCGTGACCTGTCGCACTACCAGCATGTGCCGAAAATTGCCGCCACCATGCAGCACGCGCTGGACAACTGGGCGCTGGTCGCGCCGCGGCTGCAGCAGGTCTACGCCGCGCTGAACGCCGGCGATGCCGTCGACGCCAAGCCCTTCGACCAGCAATATTGCCATTCGCCGCTGCCGCGCGCCTACCAATGGGCGGACGGTTCGGCCTATATCAACCACGTCGAACTGGTGCGCAAGGCGCGCAATGCCGAAGTGCCTGCTTCGTTCTACACCGATCCGCTGATGTACCAGGGCGGCTCGGACAGCTTCGTCGGCCCGCGCGATGCGATCTATGCACTGTCGGAAGCGTGGGGCATCGACCTGGAAGCGGAAGTGGCCGTCATCACCGGCGACGTGCGCATGGGCGCCACGCCGGCCGATGCGGCGGAAGCGATCCGCCTGGTCATGCTGGTCAACGACGTCTCGCTGCGCAACCTGATTCCCAATGAACTGGCGAAAGGCTTCGGCTTCTTCCAGTCCAAGCCGGCCAGCGCATTTTCGCCGGTGGCGGTCACGCCGGACGAGCTGGGCGCGCACTGGGCCGACAGCAAGCTGCACCTGCCGCTGCTGGTCGAGCTGAACCGCCAGCCGTTCGGCAAGCCGAACGCCGGCGAAGACATGACCTTCAACTTCGCCCAACTGGTGGCGCATGCGGCCGGCACGCGCGAACTGGCGGCCGGCACCATCATCGGTTCCGGCACCGTGTCGAACAAGCAGGGCAACCTGCACGGATCGAGCATCGCCAATGGCGGCGTCGGCTATTGCTGCCTGGCGGAAGTGCGCATGTACGAAACCATCGAAACCGGCAAGCCGCAAACCGCCTTCCTGAAATTCGGCGATACCGTACGCATCGAGATGAAGGATGATGCCGGCCACAGCATCTTCGGCGCCATCGAGCAGACCGTCACGCACTACGAGGAGCGCGGCTGATGAAGCTCTACACGTATTTCCGCAGTTCCGCCGCCTACCGCGTGCGCATCGCGCTCAACCTGAAGGGCATCGGCTACGACGCCGTGCCGGTGCACCTGCTGCGCAATGGCGGCGAGCAACTGAGCGACGCGTATCGCGCCGTCAATCCGGCCATGTTGCTGCCGGCGCTGGAGGATGACGGCAACGTGATCGGCCAGTCGCTGGCCATCATCGAATACCTGGAAGAGACGCAGCCGCAAGCGCCGCTGCTGCCCGCCGATCCCGCCAGCCGCGCCCGCGTGCGTGCGCTGGCGCTGACGGTGGCGGCGGACACGCATCCGCTCGGCAACCTGCGGGTGCTGAAATACCTGACCGGCGAACTGAAGGTGACGGACGACGTCAAGCTGGCGTGGCAGCAGCACTGGCTGCGTACCGGCCTGTCCGCGCTGGAAGCATTGCTGGCCGGCGATCCGCGCAGTGGCCGCTACAGCCATGGCGACACGCCGACACTGGCCGATTGCTGCCTGGTGCCGCAGGTGTTCAGCGCCCTGCGTTTCGGCGTCGACATGGCGCCGTATCCGACCGTCATGCGCATCCACGCCGCCTGCGCCGAACTGCCAGCTTTCCAGCAAGCACATCCAGCCCAGCAGCCGGACGCTGAATAGCCATCTTGGTCCCGGTCCGTGCGCTGAGGCACATACCGGGACCGAGTGCTGTGCGAGTATGCAAGCTTCCGTACCACGCAGATCTCACCATGACTTCCGGCGACTCGCAGGCTCTGCTGCACAAATTGCAAAAAGACTCGTTTGATTATTTCATCAACGAGGTCAATCCACTCAACGGCCTGATCCGCGACAAGACCGCCGATGACTGGCCCGCCAGCATCGCCGCCGTCGGCATGGCGCTGACCGTCTATCCCATTGGCGTCGAACGCGGCTGCATGGCGCGGGAAGACGCCATCGCCCGCACCCTGGCCACGCTGCGCTTCTTCGCCGCCAGCGAACAGAGCGACGCGCCGACCGCCACCGGCTACAAGGGCTTCTACTACCACTTCCTCGACATGAACAGCGGCCAGCGCGTGATGGACTGCGAACTGTCCAGCATCGACACCGCCTTGCTAATCGCCGGCATGCTCACCGCCGCCGGCTACTTCTGCGCCGACACGCCCGAGGAAGCGGAGATACGCGAACTGGCCGACATGCTGTATCGCCGCGTCGACTGGCAATGGATGCGCGGCCGCAAGCGCCTGATGTGCCATGGCTGGAAGCCGGGCAAGGGCTTCCTGCGCTGGTACTGGGAAGGCTACGATGAAGCGTTGATCCTGTACGTGCTGGCGCTCGGCTCGCCCACGTTCCCGGTCGAGCGCGACAGCTATGACGCCTGGGCCAGCACCTACGAATGGAAATCGGTCTACGGCATCGACTACCTGTACGCCGGGCCGCTGTTCATTCACCAGATGTCGCACATCTGGCTGGACCTGCGCGGCATCCGCGACGACTTCATGCGCGCGCACGACCTCGATTATTTCGAGAACAGCCGCCGCGCCACGCACGTGCAGCAGCGCTACGCGATCGAAAATCCTCTCGGTTTTCCCGAATACGGCGAACTGTGCTGGGGCATCACGGCCAGCGACGGTCCCGGCCCGGCTACCCGCAAGATCGAAGGTGTGCAGCGCAAGTTCTACGATTACGTGGGACGCGGCGCGCCATACGGTCCGGACGACGGCACGCTGGCGCCGTGGGCGGTGGCGGCCTCGCTGCCGTTCGCGCCGGAGATCGTCCTGCCGAGCATCGAGCACTACCAGGGGCTGCATCTGTGCGAGCAGAACCAGTATGGCTTCAAGGCCTCGTTTTCAACGGTATTCCACCACGGCCGGGGAGGCCGGCGCTGGGTGTCGCCCTACCACTTCGGCATCAACGAAGGACCGACCGTCATCATGGTCGAAAACCACCTGCATGACTTTCCGTGGCGGCTGACGCGCCAGAATACCGCGCTACAGAATGGCCTGCGCCGCGCGGGCTTTGCTGGCGGCTGGCTGGATACTTGAGGTCGCTCAGGGACGGCTGGCGTCGCGCACCATGGCTTGCCGCGCCATCGCCAGTGCGGTCTCCTGCGCCAGTCCCGATGCAACCATGCGGTCCGGCTGCACGCCCATGCCTTCCCAGTTGGCGCGGGTGATCACGTTGCTGGCGCGCGTGATGGCGATCGAGGTTTGCAGCTGGCGCGAAATGCGCTGCTTGGCGCCGACCCGTGCATCGCCCAGCGTTGGCGAGCCGACCACCACCGCGCGCTTCACGTACTGCTGCAAATCGTAGGCGAAGGCTTCGGCCGCGTCGCCGGTGCGTTCGTTGACCAGCACGTATAGCGGCTTGCGGCCGCCGAAGCGCTTGCCGGCCACATCCGCCGTGGTCCAGAACTCCGCAGCCACCTTGCCGTTGCGGTCGATCTGGTCGTGCAGGTGCAGCTGCTTGTCGGGGATGAGGTAGCTGCGGCGGTCGGACAGCACATAGCTCGACAGCAGCGCCGCCATGGCCTGGCCGTCTCCGCCGGCATCGCGCACGTCGATGATCAGGGCAGGGCAGTCGGCCGCCTGCGACATGAAGCGTCCGGCCGCCTCGATGGCGGCGCGGTCCAGCGGCGCAAAGCGGGTGATCTTCAGGTAGCCGACGTTGTCGGCCAGGGTTTCAAAGCGGCGCAGGCCGAAGTTGTCGGCCGACTGCACTGGCGGCGCGGGACGCTGGCGCTCGTTGCCCAGGTCGTAGGGCACCCATTCCAGATAGGTATGCCGGTCCGGCGAGATGGCGGCCACGTCGCGCGTCACGCGCGCGGCCAGCGCACGCGCCGTCAGCTGGTCGTCATACTCGCCGCGCGCCAGGCGCTGGCGCAGATCGTCCGCCGCCGCCTTGGCGCGGGCCGGATCGACGTGCAGCTCGGTCAGCCGCCGCGCGAATTCGTTGACCACATGGGCGCGTGTCGGCGCGTCCAGCGCTTCGTCCAGCGCGGGCGGCGCGGCGGTCTGCGCGCCGGCGCCGGTCATCAGCAACAGCACAGCAGCGGCAATCCAGCTTTTACGGCCCATTTATTCCTCAAAGTGAATCATTTATTTGAAAATTATATCAACACTTTCCTCTCAGAAAATGCCGCTGGCGCTGCGTGGCGCGTTACAATCTCACCTTTCCCCGAAAGCTTTTTCTTCATGACGATTCCAAGCACCATCCTGGAGGCGCTGCAACGCGCCGATGTTTCCTGGCGCCCACTGCTGATCCAGGGGCTGGAAGCCATGATGAAGGCCACGCCCGACTATCTGCCGCAACTGGCGGCCGACCAGTACCTGCCGACCGAGCAGCGCCTGTTCGCCGCGTTCGCATTGCCGCTCAATAAAGTGAAGTATGTACTGGTGGGCGAAGGACCATATCCGCGAGCAGAGAGCGCCACCGGGGTCTGTTTCATGGATGGGGCGGTTGGCAGCCTGTGGTCGTCGGACGTGGGCGGCGGTTTGTCCAAGCCGGTCAACAAGGCGACCTCGCTGCGCAACTTCATGAAGATGCTGCTGGTGGCGGACGGCCAGCTGCAACTGGACAACACCGCCGGCGAGGCCATGGCGGCAGTTTCGGCCCGGGCGCGCAGCGGCGCCGGCAGCCACATCCTGACCCTGGCCGACATGCAGCACAAGCTGACCGGGCAGGGCTTTCTGCTGCTGAACGCCTCGCTGGTGTTCCGCAGCCACGTGCCGCCGGTCAAGGACGCCAAGGCCTGGCTGCCGTTCTTCGAGACGGTGATGGCCGGCCTGGCCAAGCAGGCTGAACAGGTGCCGACGATGGTGCTGTGGGGAAAAATCGCTGAACTGCTGAGTAAGTTGCCTGTAATGAAAGATTTCCCGCAGATCGCTGCGGAGCATCCTTACAACCTGAGTTTCATCGGCAACCCGGCCATGCATCAGCTGTTCCGGCCGATGCAGCTGCTCAAGGGCTGAAACCGAGGGCCGGCCAGCAAGCTTTATTAAAGTTTGGTATACTTGACTAATTCGATCAACTAATCAGGCTTTGTGATTAGTGACAAGGGTCGATATTTTAACCCAACCGAGGTAGTGATGCGTCTGACCACCAAAGGCCGTTTTGCTGTGACTGCGATGATTGATTTGGCATTGCGCCAAGGCAAGGGCCCAGTCACGCTGTCCGGCATCAGCCAGCGTCAGGCGATTTCGCTGTCTTACCTGGAGCAGCTGTTCGGCAAGCTGCGCCGCCACGAGATCGTTGAATCGATCCGCGGTCCCGGCGGCGGCTACAGTCTGGCGCGCCGCGCCGACAAGGTCACTGTCGCCGACATCATCATCGCTGTCGATGAGCCGCTGGACGCAACCCAGTGCGGCGGCAAGGAAAACTGTCACGGCGCCGACGCTGCCAGCGGCGTGCGCTGCATGACCCACGAACTGTGGGCCACGCTGAACGAAAAGATGGTTGATTATCTGGATTCCGTATCGCTGCAGGATCTGGTCGATCAACAAAAGCAGAAGGATGCGGCGCAAAACGTGGTGCACATGCACCGCAACGGCAACCACGCCGCGCTGTAAGCCCCTGCACATACGGATAGATAACGGAGTAACCAGATGAACGCCCCAGAAAAAAACATCGCTGACGTGAAATTCCAGACCGCGCCGCATTTCCCGATCTACATGGACTATTCGGCCACCACGCCGATCGATCCGCGCGTCGCCGATGCGATGATTCCGTACCTGCGCGAGCAGTTCGGCAATCCGGCATCGCGCAGCCACATGTACGGCTGGACCGCTGAAAAAGCGGTGGAAGAGGCGCGCGCCAACGTCGCCGCCCTGGTCAACGCCGACCCGCGCGAAATCATCTGGACCTCCGGCGCCACCGAATCGAACAACCTGGCCATCAAGGGCGCGGCGCAGTTCTACAAAACCAAGGGCAAGCACATCATCACCGTGAAAACCGAGCACAAAGCCGTGCTGGACACCGTGCGTGAACTGGAACGCCAGGGCTTTGAAGCGACCTACCTGGAACCGCAGGACAACGGCCTGATCACCATCGAGCAACTGACCGCCGCCATCCGCCCGGACACCATCCTGATCTCGGTCATGCTGGTCAACAACGAGATCGGCGTGATCCAGCCGATCGACCAGATCGGCGAACTGTGCCGCTCGAAAGGCATCATCTTCCACTGCGACGCCGCGCAAGCGACCGGCAAAGTGGTCATCGACCTGCAAAAAACCAAGGTCGACCTGATGACCTTCACCGCGCACAAAACCTACGGCCCGAAAGGCGTGGGCGCGCTGTACGTCTGCCGCAAGCCGCGCGTGCGCATCGAAGCGCAAATGCACGGTGGCGGCCACGAGCGCGGCCTGCGTTCGGGCACGCTGCCAACCCACCAGATCGTCGGCATGGGCGAAGCCTTCCGCCTGGCGAAAGTGGAAATGGACACCGAAATCGCCCGCATCAAGGCGCTGCGCGACCGTCTGGCCAAGGGCCTGCAGGAAATCGAGGAAACGTACATCAACGGCGACATGGAACACCGCGTGCCGCACAACCTGAACGTCAGCTTCAACTACGTCGAGGGCGAGTCGCTGATCATGGCCGTGAAAGACCTGGCCGTGTCGTCCGGTTCCGCTTGTACTTCGGCCTCGCTGGAACCATCTTATGTATTGCGCGCGCTGGGTCGTAGCGACGAACTGGCGCACAGCTCGATCCGTTTCACCATCGGCCGCTTCACCACCGAAGCCGATATCGATTTCGCGATCGACCTGATGAAGTCCAAGGTACACAAACTGCGTGAACTGTCGCCGCTGTGGGATATGTTCAAAGATGGCGTCGATATCAATTCGATCCAATGGGCAGCCCACTAATATTGTAGAAATAGGAGCATCAAAATGGCTTACTCGGAAAAAGTGTTGGACCACTACGAAAATCCACGCAACGTCGGCGCCTTCGAAAAGGGCGATGACTCGGTCGGTACCGGCATGGTCGGCGCACCTGCCTGCGGCGACGTCATGAAACTGCAAATCAAGGTCGGCGCCGATGGCCTGATCGAAGATGCGAAGTTCAAGACCTACGGCTGCGGCTCGGCGATCGCTTCCAGCTCGCTGGTGACCGAATGGGTCAAGGGCAAAACCCTGGACCAGGCACTGGCCATCAAGAACACCCAGATCGCGGAAGAACTGGCGCTGCCGCCAGTGAAGATCCACTGCTCGATCCTGGCGGAAGACGCCATCAAGGCCGCAGTGCTGGACTACCAGAACAAGCACGCCACCGTAGCAGCGTAATTACGACACGACGCCCCGGCACGCCGGGGCGCGGGAGAATCAAATGGCAATCACCCTGACCGAAAAAGCAGCGAAACACATCAACCGCTACATCGAGCGCCGCGGCAAGGGCATCGGTCTGCGCTTCGGCGTGCGCACCACCGGTTGCTCGGGCATGGCCTACAAGCTGGAATACGTGGACGACGTGACCGACGAAGACAGCGTCTTCGAATCGCACGGCGTGAAGGTGTTCGTCGATCCGAAAAGCCTGCCGTACATCGACGGCACGGAGCTGGACTTCGCGCGCGAAGGCCTGAACGAAGGCTTCAAGTTCAACAACCCGAACGAAAAAGACGCTTGCGGTTGCGGTGAAAGCTTCCGCGTCTAAGCCGTCATGCAGAACCACTTTGAGCTATTCAACCTGCCGCAGCAGTTTGCCGTAGACGCGGGAGCGCTGGATAGCGCTTACCGCGACGTGCAAAGCCGCGTCCATCCCGACAAATTCGTCAACGCCACCGACGCCGAAAAGCGCGTCGCCATGCAGTGGGCCACCCGCGCCAACGAAGCCTATCAGACCCTGAAAAATCCGCAGAAGCGCGCGCAATACATGTGCGAGCTGGCTGGCGTCGATTTGCAGACCGAGTCGAACACTTCGATGCCGATGGCCTTCCTGATGCAGCAGATGGAGTGGCGCGAAGAGCTGGGCGACGCCCGCGCCGGCAAGGACAGCGACGCGCTGGAATCGCTCGACAAGCAGCTGCGCACCGCGCGCAAGGAGCAGCTGGCGCAGATCGAACAACAGATCAACGCCGCTGATTTCGCCGCCGCCGCACAAGGCGTGCGTGCGCTGATGTTCCTCGAAAAATTCGGCGAAGAAGTCCGCTTCGCCTTTGAAGCAATCGAAGCCTGATGCGTGCGCGCCGACCGCGCGCACTTCCAGGCAATATAAAAATACAGGTCTCGTCCCATGGCACTTCTGCAAATTTCCGAACCAGGCATGTCCACCGCACCGCACCAGCATCGGCTGGCGGTGGGGATAGATCTGGGCACCACCAATTCGCTGGTGGCGACTGTGCGCAACAGCATTCCAGAAGTGCTGAACGACGAAGACGGCCGCGCGCTGCTGCCGTCCGTGGTGCGCTATCTGCCCAACGGCCACGCCAACATCGGCTTCAAGGCGCAGGCCGCGCAGACCACCGATCCGAAGAACACCATCGTGTCCGTGAAGCGCTTCATGGGCCGCGGCCTGGCCGACATCGCCTACGCGGAAAACCTGCCCTACGATTTTCAGGACACGCCCGGCATGGTGCAGCTGAAGACCGTCGCCGGCGTGAAAAGCCCGGTGGAAGTGTCGGCGCAGATCCTGGCCACGCTGCGCCAGCGCGCCGAAGATTCGCTGGGCGACGATCTAGTGGGTGCGGTGATCACCGTGCCAGCCTATTTCGACGACGCGCAGCGCCAGGCGACCAAGGACGCGGCCCAACTGGCCGGCCTGAACGTGCTGCGCCTGCTGAGCGAGCCGACCGCCGCCGCCATCGCCTATGGCCTGGATAACGCGTCGGAAGGCATTTACGCCGTCTACGATCTGGGCGGCGGTACCTTCGATATCTCGATTCTGAAACTGAGCAAGGGCGTGTTCGAAGTGCTGGCCACCGGCGGCGATTCCGCGCTGGGCGGCGACGATTTCGATCACCGCCTGTTCTGCCACATTCACCAGCAGGAAAAGCTGGCGCCGCTGTCGGACGAAGACACCGCCGTGCTGATGGTGAAGTCGCGCGAAGCCAAGGAACTGCTGTCGACCAAGGACGAAGTGACGGTGGACGCCGCGCTGAAGTCGGGCGAGCAGGTACACCTGACCGTCACCGCCGATACCTTCCAGGAGATTACCAAGCACCTGATCGACAAGACCATGAAGGCCATCAAGAAGGCCCTGCGCGACGCCAATGTCGATGCGGATGATGTCGATGGCGTGGTCATGGTTGGCGGCGCCACGCGCATGCCCCACGTGCACCGCGCGGTAAGCGAATACTTCCACACCACGCCGCACGCGAATATCGATCCGGACAAGGTGGTGGCGCTGGGAGCGGCCGTGCAGGCCAATCTGCTGGCCGGCAACCGCGCCGCCGGCGACGACTGGCTGCTGCTGGATGTGATTCCGCTGTCGCTGGGTATCGAGACCATGGGCGGCCTGGTGGAGAAGATCATTCCACGCAACTCGACCATTCCTTGCGCCCGCGCGCAGGAGTTCACCACGTTTAAGGACGGCCAGACCGCGCTGGCGGTGCACGTGCTGCAAGGCGAACGTGAGCTGGTGGCGGATTGCCGTTCGCTGGCGCGCTTCGAGCTGCGCGGCATTCCGCCGATGGCGGCTGGCGCGGCGCGTATCCGCATCACGTACCAGGTGGATGCGGACGGCTTGCTGTCGGTGTCGGCGCGCGAGCTGCGTTCGGGCGTTGAAGCTTCGATCACCGTCAAGCCGTCGTATGGCCTGGGCGATGACGATGTGGCGCGCATGCTGCAAGAGTCGCACACGTCGGCCGATGTCGACATGAAGGCGCGTGCGCTGCGTGAAGAACAGGTGGAAGCGGAACGCATCCTGCTGGCGACGCAAGCGGCGCTGGACGAAGATGCGGGCCTGCTGTCGGCTGAAGAGCGCGTGGCGGTGGATGCGCTGATGGCGAGCACGCGCGACATCGTGGCGCAGTCGCAGACCGGCGCGGTGGATCACCAGGCGGTGAAGGCAGCCGTCGAAGCGCTGGCCCAAGGCACCGAAGAATTCGCATCGCGCCGCATGGACCGCAGCGTGCGCAGCGCGCTGGCCGGCAAGGCGCTGGATCAAGTAGTCTGATTATTAGAAAAGAGCTTTCACATGCCACAAATCGTATTCCTGCCTCACCCAAAACTGTGCCCGGACGGCGCCGTCGTTGACGCGCCTGCCGGCAAAACCCTGTGCGACGTCATGCTCGACAATGACATCCACATCGAGCACGCCTGCGAAAAATCCTGCGCCTGCACCACCTGCCACGTGCTGGTGCGCGAAGGCTTCAACTCGCTGAACGAAGCCAGCGAAACCGAAGAAGACCTGCTGGACAAAGCCTGGGGCCTGGAAGCCGTGTCGCGCCTGTCGTGCCAGGCCGTGGTGGCGGAAGAAGACCTGGTCATCGAAATTCCGAAGTACACCATCAACCACGCCAGCGAAGGCGGTCACTGATATGAAATGGACTGACATCACCGCGATCGCGGAAGCGCTGTACGACAAGTATCCGGACATCGATCCGCTTACCATCCGCTTCACCGATCTGCACAACTGGATCGTCGGACTCGAAGAGTTTGACGACGACCACACGCGCGGCGGTGAGAAAGTCCTCGAAGCAGTTCAGCAGGCGTGGATCGATGAAGCAGCCTAAGAAACCCGTACAAAAGATCGGCGCCACCGTCACCAGCGCCGACAACATGCCGGAAATCCGCGAAGGCCAGACCGTGGCGCTGCTGCAGGAACTGCACATCCTCACGCGCGACGGCAAGATGAACCAGGACAGCCGCCGCAAGCTGAAACAGGTCTACCACCTGTACCAGTTCATCGAGCCGCTGCTCAAGCAGGTGCTGGGCGAGAAGGACAATGTGTCGCTGGTCGACCACGGCGCCGGCAAGTCCTACCTCGGCTTCATCATCTACGACCTGTTCTTCAAGGCGCTGCAGAACGACTCGCACATCTACGGCATCGAGACCCGCGAAGAGCTGGTCGTGCGCTCGCAGGAACTGGCCAGGCAGTTCAACTTCCCCGGCATGTCCTTCCTGCCGCTGTCGGTGGCCGAGTCCACCGAATCGAAGCTGCTGCCGGAGCAGATCGACGTCGTCACCGCGCTCCACGCCTGCAACACGGCGACCGATGACGCCATCCAGTTCGCGCTGAAGAAGAAGGCCAGGCACATCGTGCTGGTACCGTGCTGCCAGGCCGAAGTGGCTTCGGTCCTGAAGAAGAACAAAGGCCAGTCGCTGGGCAAATCCGCGCTGACCGAAATCTGGCGCCATCCGATCCACACCCGTGAATTCGGCAGTCAGATCACCAACGTGCTGCGTTGCCTGCAACTGGAAGCGCACGGCTACGACGTCACCGTGACCGAACTGGTAGGCTGGGAACACTCGATGAAGAATGAACTGATCATCGCCACCTACAAGAACCTGCCGCGCAAGCGTCCGTCCGAGCGCCTGAAAGAGGTGCTGGAGACCGTCGGCCTGCAAGAGATGAACACCCGTTTCTTTAGCGAAGAGGTAGCGTAATGGAGCAATGGCTCGACCTGCGCAGTGACACCGTCACGCGCCCCAGCGCCGCCATGCGCGCTGCGATGAATGCGGCGGAAGTCGGCGACGACGTCTACGGCGACGACCCGACCGTCAACCGCCTGCAGGAATACGCGGCCGACCTGTTCGGCTTTGAAGACGCGGTATTCGCGCCATCCGGCACGCAGAGCAATCTGCTCGCGCTGCTGGCGCATTGCGGCCGTGGCGACGAATACCTGGTCGGCCAGGAAGCGCACACCTACCGCTACGAAGGTGGCGGTGCCGCGGTGCTGGGCAGTATCCAGCCGCAGCCGATCATCAATCAGGCCGACGGCAGCATCGCGCTGGCCGATATCGAGTCCTACATCAAGCCGGACGATTTCCATTTCGCGCGCACCAAACTGCTGGCGCTGGAAAACACCATCAACGGCCGCGTGCTGCCGATGGACTACGTGCAGCAGGCGACCGCGCTGGCGCATCAGCGCGGCCTGGCGACCCACCTCGACGGCGCGCGCGTCTGCAATGCAGCCGTCAAGCTGGGCGTGAGCCCGCGCGAGATCGTCAAGGGTTTCGATTCCGTGTCGGTGTGCCTGTCCAAAGGCCTCGGCGCGCCGGTCGGCTCGGTCCTGCTGGGTACCAGGCCGCTGATCAAGGAAGCCAAGCGCTGGCGCAAGATGCTGGGCGGCGGCATGCGCCAGGCTGGCGTCATCGCGGCCGGTGGCCTGTACGCGCTGGAACACAATATTCAGCGCCTGGCGGAAGACCACGACAACGCCGCCTACTTCGCCGGTGAACTGGCGAAGATGAAGGGCATCAAAGTCAGCACGCCGCAGACCAACATCTTCTACGTCGACATCCCGCAGTTTGTTCAGCAGGGCCTGAGCGACGTGCTGGAACTGACGCGCATCCGCGTCTCCATGTCGTCTCGCCTGCGCATCGTCACCCACATGGACGCCTCGCGCGATGATATCGACCGCGCCATCACCGTCTTTGGAGACTTCTTTGGATAATGACGACAACACCGTTCGCCTGTCCAAGCGCGTAGCGGACGAACGCCCATGCTCGCGCCGCGAGGCGGAGCTGTACATCGAGGGCGGCTTCGTCAGCGTTGACGGTCAACTGGTGGAAGAGGTGGGTGCGCGCGTCGCGCCGCATCAGAAAGTCACCGTCGCGGAAGATGCGACGCTGCTGGAGATCGTGCCGGTCACCATCCTGCTGCACAAGCCTGCGGGCACGACGCAGCCGCTGCACCTGCTGAACGGCGACACGCTGACGCGCTCCGCGCCCGGCCAGCGTTTCCTCAAGCGCCACATCACGGGCCAGCAGGAGCTACTGGCGCTGGACGCGAAGGTCAGCGGCCTGGCCGTGTTCACGCAGGACTTCCGCGTCAACCGCAAGCTGAGCGACGAGGCGGCGAAGATCGAGCAGGAGATCATCGTCGAAGTCACCGGCCAGATCATCGAAGGCGGCTTGCAGCAACTGAACCAGATCAACGGCAAAGTCAGCTGGCAGAATGAAACGCGCCTGCGCTTCGCCATCAAGAACGCCAAGCCTGGCCTGATCGAAAAGCTGTGCAAGGAAGTCGGCCTGAAAGTGGTGGCCATGAAGCGCATCCGCATCGGACGCATCTCCATGGCCAGCCTGCCGTCAGGCGAATGGCGCTACCTGCAAAACTACGAGCGCTTCTGATTCGTTTCTGATTATTTCGCGGCGGCGCCCGCCGTCTGCGACAGAATGAAGGCATAGGTATCCGCAGCTTCCGCATCCTGCTGCGCGCGGGTTGAACCCATGCCGTGGCCCGCATCAAAATCCACCCGCAGCAGCACCGGCTTGCCGCTGGCGGTTGCCGCCTGCAGGCGCGCCGCCATCTTTGCCGGATGGAAGGGCGCCACGCGCGGATCGGTCACGCCGGTGGTCAGCAGCACGGCCGGATACTTGGTCCCATCCACCACCTGCTGATAGCTGTCGATGCTCTTCAGCGCCTTGAAGCCTGCCGGATCGGCAATCGCGCCCCATTCAGGTTCTTCGCCGTAGCCGTTCTGCTCCGCCACGTAGCGCAGCGGATTGTGCCAGCCGACGCCGGAGATCACGGCCGCAAACAGGTCCGGACGTTCTTCCAGCGCGCGGCCCATAGTGATGCCGCCGGCCGAACGTCCGCCGATGGTTTGATACGCCGGCGAAGTGTAGCCCTTGGCCTGAATCTCTTCGCACACGGCGATCAGGTCGCGCCAGGTATTCGGCTTGTTTTCCAGTTGGCCGGCGCGATGCCATTCGCGGCCAAACTCGCCGCCGCCGCGCACATTCGCATAACCGACAATCGTGCCCTGGTCCACCAACGCCAGCGTGCGGCCGGCAAACGCCGGCGAGTAGGCCGCCGCGCCGTAGCTGCCATAAGCCGAGATGAAGGCTGGATTTTTGCCGTCCATCTTCAGCCCCTTTTTGTAGATCAGGCTATACGGGATCCTGGTGCCGTCCTTGGCGGTGGCGAAGCGGCGCTCGGTGGTGTAGGCGCTGGTGTCGATGGCCGGCTTGGGCGTGATGCCGGTATCGGCCAGCTTGCCGTCCGCGCTGACGGACCAGATGCCGGTCGGCTGCAACCAGCCGGACAGAATCACCAGCGCGCCCGGCGCATCGGCGTCCGCATCGACAGCGCCCAGCGTGCCGTCGAAGGGCAGGGCGATGCTGGTGACCTTGCCGTCCGTGCCGAGGCGTTGCAGCTTGCTGATGCCGCCGTCCATGGCGCGGATGTACAAGCCATCCTTGGCGCGCGCCAGGCCTTGCAGCACCAGATCCGATTCAGGTGCCACTTCCTGCGCGCTGGCCAGTGCTGGCGCCTTGGCCGAGGTTTTCAGCAGGCGTCCGCGCGGATGGCCGCGCGTCGACAGCAGGTACAGGTCGTCGCCGTGCAGGTCGACGGCGATGACTTCATCGGCGAAGTCGGCGACCAACTGCCACCTGGCCTTGCCGGCCAGCGCATCCTTCAACGGCGCGGTGTAGATGCGCTTTTCCTGGCGCACGTCGGACAGCAGCAGCAAGGCGCTGTCGGAGTGCGGAAAGACTTCGATGTACGGCGACTGGATTTTTTCATACTGGACGCCGGCGTCCAGGCCGCGCTTCATCAACACCGGATCTTTGGCCGCATCCGTGCCCACCTTGTGGAAGCGCGCCTGCGCGTCGAGATAGCGCTCCGGCGTGTTCACCTTGCCGGTCAGCTGGTTGTAGAAGAAGCCGGAGCTGTCGGCCAGCCAGCTGGGTTCAGCGCCCTCGGTGTTGGCGATGCGCTCCTTCAGCACCGCGCCGCTGCGCACGTCCATGATGTAGAGCACCGAGTCTTCGCTGCCGTCTTTCGACAGGCCGTAGGCCAGCCTGCTGCCGTCCGGCGACGGATGCCACCAGTCCAGCGAGACGTGGCTGGTCTTGGTATCGAGCTTGGTCGGATCGACCAGCACGCGGTCCTTGCCGCCTTCGCGCACGAACAGTTTGAAGTTGTTGGAGCCGGCGGGGCGCTGCTGGTAGAACAGGCGCGCGCCGGTCTTCTGCACGCGCGCCGGCGCGGCGATGTCGCCGGACAGTTGCTGGATGCGCTTCAGCAGCTCGTCGCGCCTGGGCAGCGTGTCGAGGATGGCGCGGGTGTGGGCGTTCTGTTGTTTGAGAAAGGGCAGCCAGTCCGGATCCTTGTCGTTCTCCATCCAGCGATAGCGGTCGGTGATGGTTTCGCCGAAATAGGTGTCGGCGACGGGGGCGATGCGGGCGACCGGGGCCGGCGGGATGTCGGCGGCAAACGAGGCGGAGGCGGCGAGGGCAAGCAGCGCTCCGTAGACGGCTGGTTTCATTTTCTGTCCTTCGTGGCGGAAAAATCCTATTCTGCCACGAAAGATTAAAAAAATTACACCGGCGCGGCGGCCTTCTTTTTCTTCGGCAGCGGCGGCAGCTGCACCAGGCGGGTGCCGGCCAGCTTGTCGTGCAGGAACTGGCGGTCCTTGTCGAGGAAGGCGGTCAGCGACCACAGCAGGATGCCGGCGAACACTGCGCCCAGCGCCTGCCACTTGTGCAGATCGAACGCCAGCGCTGCCAGCAGCGCCGGCAGCACCCACATCCAGCTTGCCAGGTAGCGCACGGCGGCCGCGCGCGGCGACACCGTGCCGCCGTTCACGCCCACCAGCTTCATGCGCCAGGTTTTCATGGCCAGCGTCTGGCCGTCGCGCGTCCATTGGTGGATGAAGTAAAAGCCCAGCACCAGGAAGGCAAGCGCCTGGCGCATGTGCTCGATGAGCGGCGCGTGGCTGGCGTGGGTGGCGATCTCGAAGATCAGGAACGGCAGGAACAGCACGGCAAAGCCAAGCAGCGACTCGTACACCATCGAAATCAGGCGGCGCTTGACGGTCGGGAAGGTGGTGACCACGTTATTTGACATCGGCGGGCGTGCCTTGGGTAGGCGGAGTGGAGGTCGGTGGAATCGGCGTCACATTGGACGCGTTCGGCAGCGGCGCGTTCGGATCGGCGGGCGGCGTTGCCACTGGCGGCGCCACCGGCGCGGCAGGCGCCACCACCGGCTTGATCGGCGCCGGCGTGGCCATCTTGGCCTGGGCCGGCGTCGGCAGATTGACCACCTGTTTCTTGGTGGCGGCCTTGGCGGCCAGCTTTTGCTTCTGCTCGTCGGACAGCTGCTGGTACTCTTCCCAGGAAATCGACTTCTGCGCCGGATTCAGCTTTTGCGCGCGCGCATAGTTCTCGCGCACCTGGCGGCGTTCTTCCGGCGTCATGCGCACCCATTCGCGCATGCGTTCCTGCACCCGCACCTGCTCGTCGGCCTTCATGTGCGCATAGCGCCTGGCGATGCCCAGCCATTTCTGCTTGCGGATGGGTTCCATCTTGTCCCATTCGCCGGCGAGCGGTTCCAGCGCCTTCTGCTGCGCAGGCGACAGATCTTTCCAGAGTGTTTTTTCAGGCGCCACGGCAGCGTTCTTGCCGCCGGTGACGGCCGTCACCGGCGCCTTCACCAGCGCCGGCGCGTCCGGCTGGCTGCCCAGCCATGCCGCGCCGCCCAATGCGACCACTGCCACCGCTGCCCCTGCGCTCCACTTGGCGCGACCGCTCCATGCCATAGGCTTACTCGCTTTGCGTCAGGTAGGCGTTGAAGCCGTGGTCCAGGTAGGCGTCCAGCGGCAATTCGTCGGACAGCACAGCGGCGTCGATTTCGGCCAGGTCGGCGATGCGTTCCTGTTGCTCGTACTGGTAGATGCCGACCATGCCGACCACCAGGGCCAGCGCCGGCACGACCATGCCCCAGCGGCCCAGCCAGTTGAACTGCGACATGAAACCGCCGGCCGAGGCCAGCTCGGTCTTCAGCACGCGCACCGCCAGCGGCACTTCCACATGGGCTTTCTTGCGGGCGAGCGCCATCTTGCGCGCCTGCGCCAGGCGGTCCGTGGTCGAAGCGGGCAGCTCGTCCAGCCTTTCATTGAGCGCGTGGCGCACCTTGTAAGCGAAATTCAGATCGTCGGTGTTCATAATTTAATTCCCTTGGCTGCCAGCGCCTCGGCCAGCGCATGTGTTGCACGAGAGCAATGCGTTTTGACGCTGCCTTCCGAGCAGCCCATGGCCTCGGCGGTTTCGGCGACATCCATATCCTGCCAATAACGCAGAAGGAAGGCTTCTCGTTGACGTGCCGGAAGCTTTTGTACTTCGGCATCGATGATTTCCAGCGTTTGCTGGCGTTCGACCTTGTCCGCGCCCGATTCGGCGGCCTCGGAACCGGCCTCGGCGGCATAGGATTCGAGTATATCAAAGTCCTCGTGGTCCTCTCCCGAGGGCCCCATGCCGGAAAACAGGCTGACCCAGGTGTTGCGCACCTTTTCACGGCGGAAATAATCGAGGATGGTGGTCTGCAGGATGCGCTGGAACAGCATCGGCAGCTCCGCCGCCGGCTTGTCGCCGTATTTTTCGGCGAGCTTGATCATCGCGTCCTGCACGATGTCCAGGGCGGATTCGTCCTTGCGTACTGCGTAGACGGCTTGCTTGAAGGCCCGGCGTTCGACGTTTTCGAGGAAGTCGGATAATTCTTTGTCTGTGGCCATGCGTCGGGGAAAGGGGCTGCCGGGTTTTTTGAACTGAGGCGCATGCTAGCAAAAAACGTCGTGTTTTGCATGGTTTTACGTCA
Source organism: Duganella aquatilis (assembly GCF_009674565.1). GTDB lineage: Bacteria > Pseudomonadota > Gammaproteobacteria > Burkholderiales > Burkholderiaceae_D > Rugamonas > Rugamonas aquatilis. The sequence continues at coordinate 7,018 of NZ_WKJL01000012.1, read as the reverse complement.
AAACTGATCAATTTCCGAATTATCCCTTGCCCAAACCGGGGCGGCGGGTGTACCGTATGGGACGCTTTGAACAACCCCGAAGCTCTATGGTCTGGTCGCCGCAGGCACACAACGCCGCAACGACACGACGCGCTTTCATATGTAGGCAGTTTGCTCTCGCCCGTACCACAAGTACGAGAGGTATGCATAACCACTACGGAAAACCCGGCCAAACGAGAGTTTGCGCTAGCGCCGCTTTGCACGTCACTACGGTTGACGGAAGAGGCAGTGCGACCGCATAAATAAAGGGAAGCTGGGCAGAGCTGTAGCGGTAGGCATACTTCGTCAGGACAGAGCATCCGATCAATCTCCAATGGACCTTGAAAGGAATGTTTCATGAACACCGAAGCATCGTCATCACAACTTACTGGCGCAGAAATACTGGTGCGCTGCCTGGCCGAAGAGGGCGTTGAGCACGTCTTTGGTTATCCGGGTGGAGCCGTCCTGTACATCTACGACGCCATCTTCAAGCAAGACAAATTCCAACACGTTCTGGTACGCCATGAGCAGGCTGCGGTCCACGCTGCCGATGCTTACTCGCGCTCGTCGAACAAGGTCGGCGTCGCGCTGGTCACGTCCGGTCCGGGCGTCACCAATGCCGTCACCGGTCTGTCCACCGCGTACATGGATTCCATCCCGATGGTGGTGATCTCCGGCCAGGTGCCGAGCCACGCCATTGGCCAGGATGCGTTCCAGGAATGCGACACGGTCGGTATCACCCGTCCGGTGGTCAAGCACAATTTCCTCGTCAAAGACGTCAAGGATTTGGCGGAAACCGTCAAGAAAGCCTTCTTCATCGCCCGCACCGGCCGTCCCGGCCCCGTGCTGGTCGATATTCCGAAGGACATCTCGATGCACAAGACGAGCTTCTCGTACCCGAAAGAGGTCGAGATGCGTTCGTACAAACCGGTCGACAAGGGCCACTCCGGCCAGATCCGCAAGGCAGTCCAGCTGCTGCTGCAAGCCGAACGTCCGATGATCTACACCGGCGGCGGCGTGATCCTGGCCAATGCGGCGCCGGAACTGAACAAGCTGGTCGACAAGCTCGGCTTCCCGGTCACCAACACGCTGATGGGTCTGGGCGCGTATAAAGCGTCGAGCGAGAACTTCGTCGGCATGCCCGGCATGCACGGCACCTACGAAGCCAACATGGCCATGCAGCACTGCGACGTGCTGATCGCCATCGGCGCGCGCTTCGACGACCGCGTGATCGGCAACCCCAAGCACTTCGCCTCCAATCCGCGCAAGATCATCCACGTGGACATCGATCCATCGTCGATCTCCAAGCGCGTGAAAGTGGACATTCCGATCGTCGGCAACGTCAAGGACGTGCTGATCGAATTCCTGGCCCAGCTCGACGCTGCGGACGCCAAGCCGAACGTGCCGGCGCTCAAGGACTGGTGGAAACAGGTCAACGAATGGCGCGGCCGCGACTGCCTGAAATACCCCACCTCGGACCTGGTGATCAAGCCGCAATCGGTGGTGGAAAAACTGTGGGAAGTGACCAAGGGCGACGCCTTCATTACCTCCGACGTCGGCCAGCACCAGATGTGGGCCGCGCAGTACTACCCGTTCGACAAGCCCAAGCGCTGGGTCAATTCGGGCGGCCTGGGCACCATGGGGGTCGGCCTGCCGTACGCCATGGGCGTGCAGATGGCCAATCCGGACGCCACCGTCGCCTGCATCACCGGCGAAGGCTCGATCCAGATGTGCATCCAGGAACTGGCGACCTGCAAGCAGTACCACCTGACGCCGAAGATCATCATGCTGAACAACCGCTTCCTCGGCATGGTCCGCCAGTGGCAGCAGATCGACTACGGTTCGCGCTACTCCGAGTCCTACATGGATTCGCTGCCGAACTTCGAGAAGCTGGCCGAGGCCTATGGCCACGTCGGCATGCGCATCGAGAATCCGAACGATGTGGACGGCGCGCTGCGCGACGCGTTTGCCATGAAAGACAAGCTGGTCTTCATGAACTTCATTACCGATCAATCGGAAAACGTGTGGCCGATGGTGAAGGCGGGCAAAGGCCTCTCCGAAATGCTGCTGGGTTCGGAGGATCTCTAACATGCGACACATTATCTCTGTATTGCTGGAAAACGAAGCCGGCGCGCTGTCCCGTGTGGTGGGCCTGTTCTCGGCACGCGGCTACAACATCGAAACGCTGACCGTGGCGCCGACCGAAGATCCGACGCTGTCGCGGATGACCATCGTCACCTCCGGTTCGGATGACATCATCGAGCAGATCACCAAGCACCTGAACCGCCTGATCGAGGTGGTGAAGGTGGTGGACCTGACCGAAGGGCATCACATCGAACGCGAGCTGATGCTGATTAAAGTGCGCGCGGTGGGCAAGGAGCGGGAAGAGATGAAGCGCACGGCGGACATCTTCCGCGGCCGCATTATCGACGTCACCGAAAAGAGCTACACGATCGAACTGACCGGCGCCAAGAGCAAGCTCGACGCGTTCATCGACTCGATCGACCGTGCCTCGATCCTCGAAACGGTACGTACCGGCGGTTCCGGCATCGGACGCGGCGAACGCATCCTGAAGGTCTGAGACCTTCACCCATAACAAACAATTTATAACGAATTTATTTAGGAATAATCATGAAAGTTTTCTACGACAAAGACGCTGACCTCTCCCTGATCAAAGGCAAAAACGTCGCCATCATCGGCTACGGCTCGCAGGGTCACGCCCACGCACAAAACCTGAGCGACTCCGGCGTCAACGTGACCGTCGGCCTGCGCAAGGGCGGCGCCTCGTGGACCAAGGTTGAGAAAGCCGGCCTGAAAGTCGCCGAAGTGAACGAAGCCGTCAAAGCCGCCGACGTCATCATGATCCTGCTGCCGGACGAAAACATCGCCCAGGTCTACAACGAAAACGTCGCACCGAACGCCAAGCAAGGCGCGGTACTGGCCTTCGCCCACGGCTTCAACGTGCACTACGGCCAAGTCGTGCCACGCACCGACCTGGACGTGATCATGGTCGCACCGAAGGCTCCAGGCCACACCGTGCGCGCCACCTACACCCAGGGCGGCGGCGTGCCACACCTGATCGCCGTGTACCAGGACAAGTCCGGCGTGGCCCGTGACATCGCCCTGTCGTACGCATCGGCCAACGGCGGCGGCAAGGCCGGCATCATCGAAACCAACTTCCGCGAAGAAACCGAGACCGACCTGTTCGGCGAACAAGCGGTGCTGTGCGGCGGCGCGGTCGAGCTGATCAAAGCCGGCTTCGAAACCCTGACCGAAGCGGGCTACGCGCCGGAAATGGCGTACTTCGAATGCCTGCACGAACTGAAACTGATCGTCGACCTGATCTACGAAGGCGGCATCGCCAACATGAACTACTCGATCTCGAACAACGCTGAATACGGCGAGTACGTGACCGGTCCTAAAGTTGTGACGTCGGCGACCAAGGACGCGATGCGCCAGTGCCTGAAAGACATCCAGACCGGCGAATACGCCAAGTCCTTCATCCTGGAAAACAAGGCAGGCGCACCGACCTTGATCTCGCGTCGTCGTCTGACCGCCGAGCACCAGATCGAAGAAGTCGGCGCCAAACTGCGCGCCATGATGCCTTGGATCGCCAAAAACAAAATGGTCGACCAGTCGAAGAACTAAGCGGTTTCTTCTTCAACAAAAAGCCGGCGTCATGCCGGCTTTTTTACGCCCATACGACGTGTGAGACTTCGCGCATTTTCGTCATTTTCAACATGCTATTCTTGACGGCATTACTGAACTGGCGAAAAATCCATGAAGAGTTTTACTAAAGTTGCGCTGCTCGGCACGTCAGCTTTTCTCATCTCAATCTGCTCCGCAAACGCGGAGGATCTCCCTGGCACGCCTGCGGCTGTACTCAACGCGCTGGTCGACCGCATCTATGTGTTGGGCGAAACGAGCGGCGGCGTGGCAGACATGATCGCGGCCGAAGCAAAGGCTGCCGATGACATCCGCAAATACATCGCAAGCGGCGCCACCACCGGACTGCTGGAAGAAGAAAAAGGCCAACAATCTCCGCTCGCCACCGCCGCGTACATGGGATATCCGAACGTCGTGTCAGCGCTGCTGACCTCCAAGCTTGTCAAGGCTCACATCAACGATGCCGACGAGATGGGCCTCACACCATGGATAGCCGCAGTTTTTTCGATGAAGCAGACTTTATGGACCTGTAACCCTGCGGTATTGGACAACCCGTTCAAGTTCGTGCCCATGTTTGTGACCCAACCGTATTACACCTCCAACCCGGTCCCGCCGTATAAAAAAGCGCGCGAGATCCTTGAGGCGGCCGGCGCAACCCACGACATGGCCCAAGCCAAAACCGTGTGGCTCACCGCCTGTACGGGGCAATCCGTCGCGACCAAAGCGAAAGTGCAAACGAGCACCGATCTGCAAAAGACCGTTCAAGAAATCGGCGCTGCAGATTTAAATACCCAGGTAACCAAACTTATGCAGAAAGCAGGGGTGGTAAAGTAAGCGACAGCCAGCTCCCGAGTGCCCTGAGCGTCCCAGCGGCTGTTCCCGTTACGCGCTTGCTCGGCTAAGGAATTGCTGAAGAAGACAAAGCTGGCGGGTTTTGCTGAATTCGGCCATGAGCGGACCTTGATGGAGAGTATTGCGCGTAATCAATGTATGAATAATTCACAGAATTTTACAGGATGGAGTTCACCTCGGCGGCTCTCAGAGCTTGGCGAGTTCTATGAGATTGTAAAAGCAAATCCTGAATCAGTAACCGACTCTGAATTTATCCAAAAGATAACTGGAGCTTTTTGGCCTACAAACTGCTCGGCTTTTGTCGAACAATCATTTTCCATCATTGCGCCCGGATGCGCAATGCGCCCGCACCTGATTCGGCAGCTTATCGCCTATCCAATTGAAGCTATGATTGCAGGCGGCCTATTGGATGAGAACGATGTTATCTCGCAAGGAATGGCATATGTAAACAATCCTCAACCGTATGTCCAGCCTACGCCGGATGGCAAACGATGGCTGTTAGAGCAATGGCCAAAGCTTGAGCTTTTAGCGGTCGAGGTATATCGACAGAAGTACTATGAGGCTTTAAATTGAAGATGCATGCCGCTCTCGGCCAATAGCAGACTGTTGCTTTGCACTGGAATCTGACCCGGTATTTGCATCGAATTATGACCCACTGCTTGGGTTCAAAAAATCACGCAGATGTTAAGTTCCTGGTATCCTTTCCCTTGATTTGAGTTGAGCTGTTTTTAAAACGATAGCTGTCATTACCAGTTTCGATTATATGGCAATGATGGGTGAGCCGATCAAGCAAAGCCGTCGTCATTTTCGCATCACCGAATACAGCCCCCCATTCCGAGAAGCCCAAATTGGTCGTAATGATAAGGCTCGTGCGCTCATAGAGCTTGCTGATCAGGTGGAAAAGCAGGGCTCCGCCAGTCTGGCTGAATGGAAGATATCCCAGCTCATCCAAAATCACCAAGTCGGTGTAGAGCAGCCTCATCGCAAGATGTCCCGCTTTGCCTTGCTGCTTTTCCTGCTCCAACAGATTCACCAGTTCCACCGTCGAGAAGTAGCGGACTCGGCAGTTGTTGCTCTCGATCGCGTGCGTGCCCAACGCGGTTGCCAGATGGGTCTTCCCCGTTCCCGGACCTCCAACCAGTACGACATTATGGCCAGCTTCCATGAATTCGCCTCGATGGAGTTGGCGCACAAGCGACTCGTCCACCTCGCTGCAACTAAAGTCGAAGCCGTTCAAGTCCCTGTATGCCGGGAACTTCGCTACTTTCATCTGATAGGCGAGAGACCGAACATCTCGCTCAGCCGTCTCCGCTTTGAGTAGTCCCGCCAGGACCGGCAGCGCCGCTTGGTAGGCCGGCGAGTCCTGGCTAGCGAGATCCTCTAAGGCTTGTGCCATTCCGCGTAGCTTCAATGATTTGAACATCTGTTGCATAGCTTCATGCTGCATTTTTCTCTATCCTTTTTCTCAGTTGATCGTAGCGCCCGATGTTGGCGATCGGCTCGATCTCCAGGGCAAGGGCCTGGGGCGCGTCGATGCGCGGCGGTGGGGCCGAATCCAATAGACGGCTCAGGATATTCAAAATGATTTGCTTGGAAGGCGCTCCGCCATCGAGAGCCTGTCTGACGGCCTCAAGCACCTTTGCTTCGTCGTGAAACATTACCAAGGCCAGGATATCGACCATCTCACGATCGCCGCCCTGACGCTTCATCAGGATGGTCTGTAGGCGCTTGAACTCCTCTGGGAATTCCTGAAATGGCGCACCGTTGCGCAATGCGCCTGGCTTGCGCTGCAAAACGGCCAGGTAGTGGCGCCAGTTGAAGATGGTCCGGCCAGGCCCATGGTCGCGAGTAATGTCTCGCTCGTGCTCGGCGACGACTTTGCCCTCAGCAACGAAGACGAGCTTGTCGGCGTAGACCCGCAGGCTGATGGGCCGGTTGGCGAACGACGCCGGCACGCTGTATCGGTTGCGCTCGTGCGTGACCAAGCAGGTCGGCGACACGCGCTTGGCGTGTTCCACAAAGCCGTCGAAGGGCTTCCCGTAGCGCATGAGATGCGGCTGCTCGGCCTGCCAGGCCTCCCAGACGCTGATACCAGCCTCGGGGTGCTTCGCTTCCCGCCAAAGCCTCTCGCACTCGGCACCGAGCCAGGCGTTGAGCTCGTCCAAAGAGCCGAACGGCTGGATCTTCTGCCAAATGCGGTGGCGGCTGTCGCGGACGTTCTTTTCGATCTGTCCTTTTTCCCAGCCGGAGGCGGGATTGCAGAACTCTGCGTCGAACAGATAGTGGCTGACCATTGCCTCGAAGCGCGCGTTGACGTCGCGGTCCTTGCCGCTTCTGACCTTGTCCACGGCCGTCTGTTCGTTTGCGCGCCGAATTGCCCCACTCCGTTTGACCCTCCCTCCATTGCCTGGCGAATGCCGCCACGCGATCGTAAGATCCCTTAAATCCCAATTCGGATAGGTCCTCGTGAAGCTGTTTTAAG
>NZ_WKJL01000011.1 GCF_009674565.1 Duganella aquatilis | reverse complement strand
GCCAGGGGCGCGGCCAGCAGTCCAAGGGCCCGGCCCGTGGTCCGCGCCAGCCGGATCCGCTGCAAACCACCTTTGGTTTCGGCGCCGCCAGTGGCGCGCCGCGCCGTGGCCAGCCGCCGCGCGGCGGCGCCGCCGACCACGGCATGCCGCGTCGTCGCAAGGGTTAAGCAGGTCACTTTCGCCTTGTTGTAAGTCTGCCATGCCGCCCGTGCGGCATTGCAGCGAAGTTCATATAAGGTTATAATATCCAGCCTAGTAGAAGTTCCAAGTCGCGTCATTGCCCCGGAACTCTTCATCTGGCTAGGTGTTATAGAAAGATGGGCAGATGCCCATTTTTTTTTTGTTGAACCGTTTTAAACGGCCTGTTTTGCACCATATAAACAGGCCTTGAACTGGAGAATTTCTTGCAGCTTCTGGATTTAATTGAAAAGACCGTCGTCGGTCTGGGCTATGAGCTGGTTGATGTCGAACGGGCCGAGCGTGGACTGCTGCGCGTGTTTATCGATTTCAGCGCGGAAGATGCCGAAGAAAAAGGCCTGATCACCGTGGAAGATTGCGCCACGGTCAGCCACCAGCTGTCGCACGTGCTGACGGTCGAGAACGTGAATTACGAGCGTCTCGAAATCTCGTCGCCGGGGCTGGATCGTCCGCTGCGCAAGCTGTCGGATTTTTCACGTTTTGTCGGCTGCGAAGTAGTGATCAAGCTGCGCGCGGCCATGCCGGGTACGAACAACCGGAAATCGTTCACGGGCATCCTGCTGGAGCCTGATGGCGAGAAATTGTCGTTGGAATTTGAAAGCAAGGAAGGTCCGGCGCAGTTGGATTTTACGCTCGCCGATATGGATAAGGCACGCTTGGTGCCGCAGGTGGATTTTAAGGGACGCAAAGCATGAGTCGCGAAGTTTTGTTATTGGTAGACGCGCTGGCGCGTGAGAAGAACGTCGATAAAGATGTCGTTTTCGGCGCACTGGAATTCGCGTTGGCGCAAGCCACGAAGAAACGTTATGAGGGTGAAGTGGACATCCGCGTTTCGATCGACCGCGAGTCGGGTGAGTTCGAATCCTTCCGCCGCTGGCACGTGGTGCCTGACGAAGCCGGCCTGCAACTGCCGGATCAGGAAATCCTGCACTTCGAAGCCAAGGAACAGATCGCCGACATCGAAGTGGATGATCACATCGAAGAGCCGATCGAGTCGGTCGAGTTCGGCCGCCGCTTCGCCCAGGACACCAAGCAGGTCGTGCTGCAACGCGTCCGTGACGCCGAGCGCGAGCAGATCCTGGCCGACTTCCTGGAACGCGGCGACTCGCTGGTCACCGGCACCATCAAGCGCATGGAGCGCGGCGATGCCATCGTGGAATCGGGCAAGATCGAAGCCCGCCTGCCGCGCGACCAGATGATCCCGAAAGAGAATCTGCGTATCGGCGACCGCGTCCGTGCCTACATCCTGCGCGTCGACCGCAATATGCGCGGCCCGCAAGTGATTCTGTCGCGCACCGCGCCGGAATTCATCATGAAGCTGTTCGAACTGGAAGTGCCGGAAATCGAACAGGGCATGCTGGAAATCAAATCGGCGGCGCGCGACGCCGGCGTGCGCGCCAAGATCGCCGTCTACACGGCCGACAAGCGCATCGACCCGATCGGCACCTGCGTCGGCATGCGCGGTTCGCGCGTGCAGGCCGTGACCGGCGAGCTGGGCGGCGAGCGCGTGGACATTGTGCTGTGGTCGGAAGATCCGGCCCAGTTCGTGATCGGCGCGCTGGCCCCGGCCAATGTGTCCTCGATCGTCGTCGATGAAGAAAAACACGCCATGGATGTGGTGGTGGATGAAGAAAACCTGGCGATCGCGATCGGCCGTTCCGGCCAGAACGTGCGCCTGGCTTCCGACCTGACCGGCTGGAAGATCAACATCATGACGGCCGAGGAATCGGCCGACAAGGCAGCCCAGGAAACCGCCGCGATCCGCGCGCTGTTCATGGAAAAACTGGACGTCGACCAGGAAGTGGCCGACATCCTGGTGGAAGAAGGCTTTGCCAGCCTGGAAGAAATCGCGTACGTGCCGATCTCCGAGATGCTGGAAATCGAATCGTTCGACGAAGATACCGTCAACGAACTGCGCACCCGCGCCCGTGACGCCCTGGTCACCGAAGCGATCGCTTCGGAAGAAGGCCTGGAAGGCATGGACGAGGCGCTGGTCGGTCTGGAAGGCATGGACCGCATCACCGCGGGCAAGCTGGGCCTGGCTGGTATCAAAACGGTAGAAGCTTTTGCCGGCCTGGCTTACGACGAATTTGGCGCCATCCTGGCGTTGTCGTCGGACCGTGCACGAGCACTGATTACGAGTGAATTTGAAGATGTGACCGACGATGAGATGAAGTTGGTCGACGCGAAATACGATGACCGCGCCAAAGGCCTGCAAGCCAAGGCGTGGAGTCTGACTGAATCCGCAAAGGCTTAATTTGAGTATCTTTATCATCTCCGCGACACATAGAAAAGAGGACTGAATGGCGAGTAACAACGTAGCCCAATTTGCCACCGAACTGAAGATGCCTGCAGACTTGCTGCTGACGCAGCTGCGTTCTGCCGGCGTCGACAAAAGTTCGGCGTCAGATCCATTGTCGAAAGAGGATAAGGATAAGCTGCTCGATCACCTGCGCCGTACCCACGGCGCCGGCGCTGAAGAGAAGAAGAAAATTACGCTGACGCGCAAGGAAACCACCGAGATCAAGCAGGCCGACGCCAATGGCAAGGCCCGCACGATCCAGGTGGCGGTCAAGAAAACCCGTACCTTCGTGCAGCGCGACGAACCGCTGACCACCACGCCTGCCGCACCGGCAGCGCCGGTGGTCGACGCGGCGGAAAACGCGCGCCGCGAAGAAGAGGCCCGTAAGCAGGCTGAACTGATTGCCCGTCAGGAAGCGGACCTGCGCGAGAAGCAGGAGCGCCTGGCCAAGCTGGAAGCGGACAAAGCCGCCCAGGAAAAAGCCAACGCCGAAGCCGAAGCCGCCGCCAAGAAGGAAGCCGAAGCCGAAGCCAAGGAAGAAGCGCGCAAAGCCGCCGCCGCCAAGGCCGCCGCTGCCGCTGCGCCCGCCTCGGCGCCAGCCGCCGCGCCTGCGGTCGACACCGCTGCGGAAGACGCGAAGAAAAAAGCTGCTGCCGACGAAGCCAAGAAGAAATCCGCCGCTGCCGCCAAGGAAGCCGCCGAGCAGGCTGCCGCCACCGAGCGCGCACGCCAGGCCGTGGCCGACGAAGTGGCCCAGATCAAGGCCATGATGAACGCGCCGCGCCGCGCCATCAAGGCGCCGGAGCCGGCGCCTGCGCCGGTCAAGCCGAAGGTTGCCGAAGGCACGCTGCACAAGCCGGCCACCGGCGCCGCGGCCAAGCCAGGCGACAAGCCGGGCGACAAGAAACCCGCCGTTGCCGGCGCGGACAAAAAATCGATCAAGTCGGCCAATGTGTCGTCGACCTGGCAGGACGACGCGAAAAAACGCGGCGCGCCAGGCGGTGGCAACAAGGGCCGCGGTGCGGGCGCGGGCGCCAGCACCGGCCGCGACAGCTGGCGCGGTGGCAAGGGCGGCGGTCGCCGTCACCACCAGTCGGATGACCGCGAAAGCAATTTCCAGGCGCCGACCGAAGCCGTCGTCAAGGACGTGCACGTACCGGAAACCATCACCGTGGCCGAACTGGCGCACAAGATGTCGGTCAAGGCGTCCGAGGTCATTAAACAGCTGATGAAGCTGGGCCAGATGTGCACCATCAACCAGGTGCTGGACCAGGAAACCGCGATGATCGTGGTCGAGGAAATGGGCCACAAGGCCCACGCCGCCGAGATCGACGATCCGGAAGCGATCCTGGCCGACCAGGGCGAGCACGCGCACTTCGAGTCCGTGTCGCGCGCACCGGTGGTGACCGTCATGGGTCACGTCGACCACGGTAAAACCTCGCTGCTGGATTACATCCGCCGCGCCAAAGTGGCGTCGGGCGAAGCCGGCGGCATTACCCAGCACATCGGCGCCTACCACGTGGACACCCCGCGCGGCATGATCACCTTCCTGGATACGCCGGGTCACGAAGCCTTTACGGCGATGCGTGCCCGCGGTGCGAAAGCCACCGACATCGTGATCCTGGTGGTGGCGGCCGACGACGGCGTGATGCCGCAAACCAAGGAAGCGATCGCCCACGCGAAAGCGGCCGGCGTGCCCCTGGTTGTCGCGATCAACAAGATCGACAAACCGGGCGGCAATGTGGACCGTGTGACGCAGGAACTGGTTGCCGAGAGCGTGGTGCCGGAAGAATACGGTGGCGATTCGCCATTCGTGCCGGTGTCGGCCAAGACCGGCGAAGGCATCGACGCGCTGCTGGAGCAAGTGCTGCTGCAAGCCGAGGTGCTGGAACTGAAGGCGCCGATCGACTCGCCGGCCCGCGGCCTGGTGGTTGAGGGCCGTCTGGACAAGGGCAAGGGCCCTGTGGCCACCGTGCTGGTGCAGTCCGGTACGCTGAAGCGCGGCGACGTGATACTGGCGGGTTCGTCCTTCGGCCGCGTGCGCGCGATGCTGGACGAAAACGGCAAGCCGATCAACGAAGCCGGTCCATCGATCCCGGTCGAAATCCAGGGCCTGACCGAAGTGCCGCAAGCCGGTGAAGAAGTCATGGTCATGGCCGACGAACGCAAGGCGCGCGAAATCGGTCTGTTCCGTCAAGGTAAGTTCCGCGACGTCAAACTGGCCAAGCAGCAAGCCGCGAAGCTGGAAAACATGTTCGGCCAGATGGCCGAAGGCGAAGTGAAAAACCTGCCGCTGATCATCAAGACCGACGTGCAGGGTTCGCAGGAAGCGCTGGTTGGCTCGCTGCAGAAACTGTCGACCTCGGAAGTGCGGGTGCAGATCGTGCACGCGGCGGTCGGCGGCATCACCGAGTCGGACGTCAATCTGGCGGTGGCCTCGAAAGCGGTCATCATCGGCTTCAACGCCCGTGCCGACGCCCAGGCGCGCAAGCTGGCCGAGTCGAACGGCGTGGACATTCGCTACTACAACATCATTTACGATGCGATCGACGAGATCAAGTCGGCGATGTCGGGCATGCTGGCGCCGGAAAAACGCGAAACCGTCATCGGCCAGGTCGAAGTACGCCAGGTTATCCTGGTGTCCAAGGTTGGCGCGATCGCCGGCTGCCTGGTCACCGATGGCGTGGTCAAGCGTTCGTCGTCGGTACGCCTGCTGCGCAACAACATCGTGGTGTGGAGCGGCGAGATCGACTCGCTCAAACGCTTCAAGGACGACGCCAAGGAAGTGCGCGCCGGTCTGGAGTGCGGCCTGTCGCTGAAGAACTACAACGACATCCAGGTGGGCGACTCCCTGGAAGTGTTCGAAGTACAGGAAATCGCTCGTACCCTGTAATTTCGCGGGCACACAGCAGCATCTGGTAAAGTGGACGGGGGCATCAGCTCCCGTCCACTTGCCGTTTATGGAATCATCATGGCAAAACATAGTAAAAACATCCCCCAGCGCGGTCTGCGCGTGGCCGATCAGATCCAGAAAGACCTGTCCGAACTGATCGTTTTTGAACTCAAGGATCCGCGCGTCGGCATGATCACGCTGGCCGAGGTGCAGGTCACCCCGGACTACGCGCACGCCAAGATCTTCTTCACCATGCTGAAGGACGATCCGGAGTCGGTGAAGAACACGCTGGCCGGCCTGCAGGCGGCGTCCGGCTACCTGCGCAATATGCTGGGCAAGCGCCTGCACATCCACACGCTGCCGCAGCTGCACTTCGTGCACGACACCTCGGCCGCGCGCGGCATGGCGATGTCGGCGCTGATCGACCAGGCCAACAGCACCCGCTCGCTGGACGACGGCAAGGAAGACGGCGAAGCGTAATGAATCAGGCCCGTGTAAAACGCGTCCGCGATCTGGTGGACGGCGTGCTGCTGCTCGACAAGCCGGTCGGCTTTTCCAGTAATGACGCACTGATCAAGGCCAAGCGCGTGCTGAACGCCAAGAAGGCCGGCCACACCGGCACCCTCGACCCGTTCGCCACCGGCCTGCTGCCGCTGTGCTTCGGCGAGGCCACCAAGTTCTCGCAGGACCTGCTGGAAGCCGACAAGACCTACGAAACCGTCGTGCACCTGGGCCAGACCACCGACACCGGCGACACCGAAGGCGAAGTGGTGGAAACGCGCGACGTCAACGTCACGCTGGAGCAGATCCACGCCGTGCTGGCGCAATTCCGCGGCCCGATCGCGCAAGTTCCGCCGATGTATTCGGCGCTGAAGCGCGACGGCAAGCCCCTGTACGAGTACGCCCGCGCCGGCATCACGCTGGAGCGCGAAGCGCGCAACGTCACCATCCACAAGCTGGAGCTGGTGTCGTACCAAGCGCCGTTCCTCAAGCTGGCGGTGACCTGCAGCAAGGGCACCTATATCCGCGTGCTGGGCCAGGACATCGGCGCAGCGCTCGGCTGCGGCGCCCACCTGAATGCGCTGCGCCGCACGCAGGTCGGCGCGCTGACCACCGAGCACATGCTGACGCTGGATGAACTGCTCGCGCACGAAGCGCCGTTGAGCCTGCTGTCGCCGGTCGACGCGCTGCTGTCCAGCTTCCCGGCGGTGCAGCTGAACGCCGAGCTGGCGAAACGCTTCCTGAACGGCCAGCGCCTGGCGCTGGGCAAGGAGCCGTCGATCAGCGTGCCGGCGGAGCAGGGCAGGGTGCGCGTCTATCTGGACGCCAAGCTGCTGGGCACGGCCATCCTCGGCGAGTACAGCATCCTGCAACCGGAACGATTAATCGCCTTTGTCGCCGAATAAAGCGATAAAGTTGCAACGCAACATGCTATACTAGCTGGCTACCCGTACGACTTGTACGCACCTGAAGTTTTTCCCCAAGATAACGACCATGTCTACTACTAAACGCGCAATTCGCAATATTGCAATCATCGCCCACGTTGACCACGGTAAAACCACCCTGGTTGACCAACTGCTGCGCCAGTCCGGCACCTTCCGCGAAAACCAGGCGGTCGATACCCGTGTCATGGACTCGAACGACCTCGAAAAAGAGCGCGGCATTACGATTCTGTCGAAGAATTGCGCTGTTGAGTACGAAGGCACCCACATCAACATCGTCGACACCCCAGGCCACGCCGACTTCGGCGGCGAAGTGGAACGTGTGCTGTCGATGGTGGACTCGGTTCTGCTGCTGGTGGATGCCCAGGAAGGCCCGATGCCACAGACCCGTTTCGTGACCCGCAAGGCGCTGGCCCTGGGCCTGAAGCCTATCGTGGTGGTCAACAAGGTCGACCGTCCTGGCGCGCGCGCCGACTGGGCGATCAACCAGACCTTCGAACTGTTCGACAAGCTGGGCGCCACCGATGAGCAGCTGGACTTCCCTATCGTTTACGCTTCGGGCCTGAACGGCTACGCCGGCCTGACCGAAGACGTGCGCTCGGGCGACATGAAGCCGCTGTTCGACGCCATCCTGGAACACGTGCCAGTGCGCGACGACAATCCGGACGGCCCGCTGCAGATGCAAATCACCTCGCTGGACTACTCGTCCTACGTCGGCAAGATCGGCATTGGCCGTATCAACCGCGGCCGCGTGAAAACCGGCCAGGACGTCATCGTCCTGAACGGTCCGGATTCGACCCCGATCAAGGGCCGCATCAACCAGGTGCTGAACTTCAAGGGCCTGGAGCGCGTGCTGGTGGACGACGCTGTTGCCGGCGACATCGTGCTGATCAACGGTATCGACGAAATCGGCATCGGTTCGACCGTGTGCGCACCGGACACCCCGGAAGCGCTGCCGATGCTGACCGTCGACGAGCCGACCCTGACCATGAACTTCATGGTCAACAACTCGCCGCTGGCTGGCCGCGAGGGCAAGTTCGTGACCTCGCGCCAACTGCGCGACCGTCTGGACAAAGAACTGAAAGCCAACGTTGCGCTGCGCGTTGCGCCAACCGACGACGACACCACCTTCGAAGTATCGGGCCGCGGCGAGCTGCACCTGACCATTCTGATCGAAAACATGCGTCGTGAAGGTTTCGAGCTGGCCGTGTCGCGTCCACGCGTGGTGTTCAAGATGGTCGATGGCGTGCGCCATGAGCCGTTCGAGCAACTGTCGGTGGACGTGGAAGAAGCCAACCAGGGCGGCGTCATGGAAGAGCTGGGCCGTCGTCGTGGCGACCTGCAAAACATGGAATCGGACGGCAAAGGCCGTGTGCGTCTGGAATACCGTATTCCAGCACGTGGCCTGATCGGCTTCCAGGGCGAATTCATGACCCTGACCCGCGGTACCGGCCTGATGTCGCACGTGTTTGACGCTTACGCGCCAGTCGACAACACCAAAGGCGAACTGGGCGGCCGTCGCAACGGCGTGCTGATCTCGCAGGACGACGGCGCCGCTGTCGCCTACGCGATCTGGAAACTGCAGGATCGCGGCCGTATGTTCGTGGTCCACAACGACCCGGTGTACGAAGGCATGATCATCGGCATCCACTCGCGTGACAACGATCTGGTCGTGAACCCGATCAAGGGCAAGCAGCTGACCAACGTGCGTTCGTCGGGTACCGACGAAGCGGTGCGCCTGGTGCCGCCGATCCAGATGTCGCTGGAATACGCCGTGGAATTCATCGACGACGACGAACTGGTGGAAATCACCCCGAAATCGATCCGTCTGCGCAAGCGCTTCCTGAAAGAGCACGAGCGCAAGAAAGCCTCGCGCGAAGCGTAAATCGCTTCCTGAAGCCTTTAAAAAGCCGCCCGGCGTCAAGCCGGGCGGCTTTTTTTTGCCCGTTTCAAGGCCATTGTAACGCCATGTTTCTAGATACATAGTAATACTAAGAGTTACAGTGCGTTACGCTGGACGTCTTTATGTATATACATGTCACCAGATGTAAATTATCTTGTGGTTTGTTGCACTAAGTTGGCGCTGAATGTTTTTGCACTGTTTTGGGGAAGTCATGTTTTTTAGAATTTAATTTGCCCTTATCATTTTTAAATTAATAAAAACTGGTGTTAATCTATGTTAAATGATATTTTTGCATAGATTTATTGGTGCATGCCTGTTTCAAATTGGTGATTTGATGCACCATATCAGTGCATTTTTGATGGAAATGTTGTTTTAATGATGAAAAGAATCCCTTGTAATTGACACCACTTTGAGCGACATGGTCTTATCAACGCTTGAGCTTGTTCTTACTTTGTTAAGAAACAC
Source organism: Duganella aquatilis (assembly GCF_009674565.1). Lineage (GTDB taxonomy): Bacteria > Pseudomonadota > Gammaproteobacteria > Burkholderiales > Burkholderiaceae_D > Rugamonas > Rugamonas aquatilis. Next base: position 188,793 of record NZ_WKJL01000011.1, on the reverse strand, counting down.
GTTCTGGATGTTGGTAATAAAAAGCGCTTTTTGGTTACAAAGTCAAATTGCTAAAAATAGCTGGATGGTGGACACACCCAAACGCTGCCACCAGCACATTCATCGGGAATTGAAAAAACTATGCTGAGAAAAACTGTGATCGCTCGTGCGTTGACCATCGCGTTTGGTAGCGTAATCGTTGCTGCCGGTGTCGTTCAACCAGCCATGGCGCAGTCGAACGCCTCCGGTAATATCTACGGGACCATCGATGCGCCTGCTGGCGCTACGGTCGCGTTGACCAACACCGAAACCGGCCTGAAGCGCGCCGCCAACCTGGACGCCTCGGGCCGTTACCAGGTGACCGCGCTGCCAGCCGGCCACTACCGTGTAGAACTGCTGCGTGACGGCAAAGTCGCGCAAGCCACCGAAGTCGACGTGCTCGCCGGCCAAGGCGCCAACGCCTCGTTCGCCGCCGCCGCCGTCCAGGCCGTGCAAGTGACGGGTCGCCGCAACCGCATCGACGTCTCGAACACCAACAATGGCGCGATCTTCACTGCCAAGGAACTGGAAAAGCTGCCAGTCCAGCAAACCCTGAATGCGATCGTGCTGCTGGCGCCGAACACCACCAAGGGTGATTCCGCGTTCGGCAATACCTCGTCGTTTGGTGGTTCGGGCGTGTCGGAAAACTCGTTCTACCTGAACGGCTTCCCGATCACCAATCCGCTGAGCCAGCTGGGGTCGATGGAACTGCCATTCGGCGCGATCCAGCAAGCGTCGGTAATGACCGGCGGCTTCGGCGCCGAGTACGGCCGTTCGATCGGCGGCGTACTGAGCGTGACCTCGAAGAGCGGCACCAACACCTGGGAAGGCGGCGCGATGTACAGCATCGAGCCAGCCAGCATGCGCGCTTCGTATAAAAACATCAACTACGCCAAGACCGGCGATGTCAACAACGTTGGCACCGACGGCAAGCTGGACCAGCGCCGCGACAACCGTTCGGTCAGCAGCCAGCAGTATGGCGCCTACCTGGGCGGCCCGATTATCAAGGACAAGCTGTTCATGTTCATTGCCGGCGACCAGACCATCGGCAAGGATTCGTATGTCGGTTCGACCTCGGTCACCAATCCGGCCACCATCAACCAGAGCGGCTGGAACCAGAACCGTTCGCAGGAAAACCGCTGGTTGGGCAAGCTGGACTGGAACATCAATGACGATCACCGCCTGGAATTCACCAGCGCCGGCGACAGCAGCCAGACCCGCTACCAGAAATACGGCTACACGCTGAATCCGAACAATCCTAACGCTGCGGCGCAACTGGACGGCGTGCCGAACGGCCAGTTGTACTCGTCGGCCGTGGGCAAAAACCTGGGCCCAACCGATCCTGAATTCCCGGGCACCCCAGGCGCCACCGTCAACATGCTGAAGTACACCGGCAACCTGACCGACAACCTGGTGATCACCGGCCTGTACGGCGTACTGAAGAGCAAACACGGCGTCAGCTACGAAGCACTGGGCGCCAATGCCGGCACCGGTGGCGTACCGCCGACCATTACCTACGGCACCACCGCCAAGTGGGGCGCGATCGATCCTGCGCTGTACCGCAACTACAACATCTTCCCTGGCTATATCAGCACCCCTGGCGAAGATGAAACCAAAGCGGCACGTTTCGATCTGGAATACAAGCTGGACAACCACACGCTGCGCGCCGGTATCGACTCCGCGAAGCTCAATACGTCGGCTGCCGGGCAGGTCCGCAGTGGCGGCTCGTCGTGGGCGTACAAATACGTCGGCGCCGCCAACGTTGGCAAGCCCATCAACCTGTCTGGCGCCCGTCCTGGCAACGTCGCCGACTTTGGCGGCTCCGGTACCGCCGGCTACTACGTGTCGCAATCGATCTTCAACTCGCTGACCTCGGCTGCTGCCAAGCAATCGGCGCAGTACGTGGAAGACCGCTGGCAAGTACGCAAGGACCTGCTGCTGACGCTGGGTCTGCGTAACGACTCGTACAGCAACTCGACTGGCGACGGCGCCAAGTTCGTTGACATGAAGCACGAAGTAGCGCCACGCTTCTCGGCGTCGTGGGATGCCAACGGCGACAGCTCGCTGAAGATCTACGGTAGCGCCGGTCGTTACTACCTGCAACTGCCTACCCAGGTAGCTGCGCGTGCGGCCAGCCGTTCGACCTACACCACCCAGGAGTTTACCTACACCGGCATCGATCCGAACACTGGTGTTCCGCTGGGCCTGAAAGCAGTCAACACCCCGGTGTCGGCTGACGGCGAATACGGCCAAGCCAAGAACGTGCAGTCGGTGGTGGCGGCAGACCTGAAGCCTAACTACCAGGATGAAATCACCCTGGGCTTTGAAAAAGCCTTCAGCCCTGACCTGAACTTCGGCATCAAGGGGACCTACCGCAAACTGGGCGCTGGTATCGATGACAGCTGCGACACCCGTCCGATTCTGAAATTCGCATCCGAACACGGTATCGATATCCAGAACACCGCGGCCGTCAACTGCTTCATCTTCAATCCAGGCCGCGATGTCAGCCTGTGGGTGGACGGTAACGATGCAGCCGGTAACCCGGTTGTCACCGGCAAAGGCCAGATCGCCCACTTCACCGCTGCGGAAATCGGCGAGCCAGACGCCAAGCGTACCTACGCCGCACTGGACTTCTTCGCTGAACACCCAATGCGCAATGGCTGGTATGGCCGCGTGAACTACACGCTGTCGCGTAGCACCGGCAATATGGAAGGCCAGACCCGTTCCGACACCGGCCAGACCGACGTCGGTACTTCGGCAGGCTGGGACTTCCCAGAGTTTGCGCCTGGTTCGGACGGCCTGCTGCCGAACGACCGCAAGCATCAGCTGAAGATGTACGGCTTCTACCAGATCACGCCTGAAGTGACCGTGGGTGCGTTCGCGCTGCTGCAATCGGGTCGTCCTAAGCTGTGCCTGGGCACCAACGATGCGGCCGATAACGGCTCCGATCCGGCCTACCCGCTGGGTCAGATCTACGGCGGTCCTGGCTATGGCGCCGAGTACTACTACTGCGGCGACAAGCCAAGCCCACGCGGCAGCCTGGGTCGTATGCCTTGGGAAAAACGTCTGGATCTGAACCTGGCTTACGCTCCTGCCTACCTCAAAGGCTTCACCGTGAAAGTGGACGTGTTCAACGTGCTCAACAAGCAAGTGCCGATCAGCACCAACCCAACCTATGACGACGGCGATAGCAGCGTGATCACCGCGAAATACGGTGAAGTGATGAGCTATCAATCGCCACGTTATGCCAAGTTCACCGTGGAATACAACCACAAGTTCTAAGTCCTGTGTGATGACGCCGGCGAGCCGGCGTCCATTACCCGCAAACCGCAGCTTCGGCTGCGGTTTTTTTATGTCCGCCCCGCTTAACCTCGCATGTTTTGACACGGAGATTTCATTTGCGTTTTTTCGGGGAGCGCGGTACTTTGGTGCGTGGCAACATAAACGCATTGGAGGATCTCGGTGAGCGACGACAAGACGACCAACCCCTGGCTGAACTGGCCGGGCAATCCCCTCAACCTTGCCCAGCAGGCAAGCGACTACTGGGTCGACGCAGTGCAGCGTTCGGTCCTGTTCATGGATGTGCTGCGCGAGCGCGGCAATGAACGCAATCACCGTGCCGAACAAACCGCGCCGCACGTGCTGACGTTCAAATTCGAGGTCGTCATGGACGGCCGCCACCTGGAGCGTCCCGTCAACTACGGCCTGCTGCACATCCTGCAGCCGGACGGCATCCAGCCCGATCCCACCAAGCGTCCCTTCATCGTCTTCGATCCGCGCGCCGGCCACGGCCCCGGCATCGGCGGCATGAAGCATGACAGCGAAATCGGCGTGGTGCTGAAGGCCGGCCATCCCTGCTACTTCGTCGGCTTCACGCCGCATCCGGTGCCGGGCCAGACCATCGAGGATGTGTGTCGCGCCGAGGCGCAGTTCATCGCCAGGGTGGCCGAGCTGCATCCGCAGGCCGACGGCAAGCCGGCATTGATCGGCAACTGCCAGGCCGGCTGGCAAATCATGATGACCAGCGCGCTGAATCCCGACCTGGTGGGGCCGCTGGTGCTGGCCGGTGCGCCGCTGTCGTACTGGGCCGGCGTGCGCGGCAAGAACCCCTTGCGCTACCTGGGCGGCATCCTCGGCGGCACCTGGATGACGGCGCTGGCTGGCGACCTCGGCAACGGCATCTTCGACGGCGCGCAGCTGGTCGAGAATTTCGAGAAGATGAATCCGTCGAATACGCTGTGGAGCAAGAACTACAACGTCTATTCCAAGATCGACACCGAGGCGCAGCGCTTCCTCGACTTTGAAAAATGGTGGGGCAATCCGGTGCTGCTGAACGCCGGCGAGATGCAGTACATCGCCGATTCGCTGTTCGTCGGCAACCGCCTGAGCGATGCCGCGCTGCTCGACAGCGCCGGCCACCGCATCGACCTGCGCAACGTCAAGTCGCCGATCGTGGTGTTCTGCTCGTGGGGCGACGACATCACGCCGCCGCAGCAGGCTTTGGGCTGGGTGCTGGATTTGTACGAGGACGACGCGGCGCTGGTGGCCGGCGGCCAGACCATCATCTATTCCATGCACCAGAGCATAGGCCACCTCGGCATCTTCGTGTCCGCCTCGGTGGCCAACAAGGAGCACGAGGAATTCACCGCCGCCATGGACATGATCGACATCATGCCGCCGGGCCTGTATGAAGCGGTGTTCCTCGACAAGGACGAGGAAATGCTGCAAGCCGAAATCGCCTCCGGAGATCTGGCGGCCGGCGACTACGTGATGCGCTTCGAACGCCGCAACCTGGACGCGCTGCGGGCGCTGGGCGGCAACGACGTGGCCGATGAACGCCGCTTCGCCACCGTCGCGCGCGTGTCGGAAATCAACAAGGGCCTGTACCAGACCTTCGCCAGCCCGCTGGTGAAAAGCCTGGTGACCGACGCCAGCGCCGAGCACCTGCGCGAGGCGCATCCGCTGCGCATGCGCTACACGGCGTTCTCCAGCAAGAATCCGCTGATGGACCAGATTCCGGCGCTGGCCGAGAAGGTGCGCGCCGAACGCCGTCCGGTGGCCAAGGACAATGTGTTCCTGCAGATGCAGGAGGCGTGGGCGAAGCAGATCGTCGAGGCGCTCGACCGCTACCGCGATGTGCGCGACCAGGCCACGGAAAATATCTTCCTCGGCGTGTACGGCTCGCCGCTGCTGCAGGCGCTGGTGGGTCTGAGCACGGAAGGCGGCAAGCCGCGCCGCATCGGCCGCGATATTGCGCGCGAGGCGACCATCACCGCCAACCGCGCGGCGGCGGCGCTGAAGACGAAAGAGGGCGGCGTCACCGAGGCCATCATTCGTGGTCTGCTGTACATCTTCCGCAGCCCGGAGATGAGCGCGGCCGACGAGCGCGCCTTTGCCGCCATGCGCCAGTTGCGCCTGCGCACCTCGGACGACAAGGAAATGAGCGTCACGCTGCTGAAGAAGATCCTGCGCGAGCAGTATCTGATGTTGCAGGTGAATGAGGAGGCGGCGCTGAACGACCTGCCGCTGCTGCTGCCGGACGAGCCGGATGCGCGCACGACGGCGCTGGGCATCGTTCGCCAGGTGGCGGGCGCGACCGGCACGCTGACCGGCGAAGCGGCCGTGCGCTTCGAGCGCGTGGCCGCCATGTTCGGACCGCAAGCGCCCAAGCTGGCGGTGGTGCGCAAGAAGAAAGGCGAGAGCGCCTGAGTGTGACTGTCTGTTCGCGCCGGCTAACGCGCCGGCTTGAACAGCGCCTTACCGGTGATGTCGGCCACCGTTGCGCAGCCGGCCATCGCCATGCAGATTTCCAGTTCCTCCCGCAGCAGCTTGAGCATGTGGGCGACGCCGAGCGCGCCGGCCACGCTGAGCGCGTACAGTTGCAGCCGGCCGACCGCCACGGCGTCGGCGCCCAGGGCCAGCGCCTTGAAGATGTCGCTGCCGGACTGTACGCCGCCGTCATACATCAGCGGATAGTCCGGGCCCATCGCGGCGCGGATGGCGGGCAGCACATCCAGTCCGGACGGCGCGCCATCCAGGCTGCGGCCGCCGTGGTTGGAGACGGCCAGGCCGGTCACGCCTTCGTCGCGCAAGGCGACCGCGTCGTCCGGATGCAGCACGCCTTTCACCCATACCGGCAACCTGGTCTGGCTCATCACCCAGCGGATGTCGTCCCAGCTGGGCGCGCCGCGCATGGCGCCCTGGAAGAAGCGGCTGTCGCTCGGCCCGTTGCCGGCGAAGCGCGGCGCGATGTCGTAACCGCGCAGGTTGACCGACACCACGTCCGGCGGCATCTGGAATTTGGCCGCCAGCGCGCGGCGGTTGGCGACCTGGATCGGAGCGTCCACTGTCAGCACGATGGCGCGGTAGCCGACCGCTTCGGCGCGGCGCAGCAGGTCCAGCGTGTCCTCGCGGCGCGGCAGCAGGTAAAGCTGGAACCAGCGCTGCGGACCTGCGGCAGCGGCGGTATCTTCCAGCGAGCAGGCGGATTGCGTGCTGGCGATCATGCAGGTTTCCACCGCCTGCGCGGCGCGCGCGGTGTCGATTTCGGCGCCGGCGTGCGCCAGCTTGTGGAAGGCCACCGGCGCCAGAAACAGCGGGTGCGCATGGCGTTCGCCGGCCAGCTCGATGCGCGTGTGGCCGGCGCTGACGTCGCGCAGCAGGCGCGGGTAGATGGCCCATTGTTCAAAGGCCGCGACATTGGCCGCCACGCTCAGGCCATAGCCGCTGCCGCCGCTGATGTAGGCGTGGTGGGACGGCGCCATGAAGTGCGGCGCCAGCGCGGCGTAGTCCTGGGCGTTGCGGATGTCGGCGGGGATTGCGCTCAAGGGAAGCGCGGCGGGAGGCGTGGTGGTCGACATGTTCTATCCTGCGATGTGCATATTTTCGCAGTATAGCGGCTTGTGTTTTTTGATGGATTTAGCGCAGCGGCTTGCGCATGAAGACGCTGTACGGATCGTCGGGATAGCCGCCGTACGGGCCGCAGCGCTCGAAGCCGTGGCGCGCGTAGAGGCCGATCGCTTCCGGCTGCGCCGGGCCGGTTTCCAGCACCATCAGCGGACAGCCGGCGTCGCGCGCGGCTTGTTCCAGCGTGTCCATCAGCTGGCGCGCCAGGCCCTGGCCGCGCATCGCCGGCTGCACGTACATGCGCTTGATCTCGCCGTAGTCCGGCGACAGCACCAGCGCGCCGCAGCCGACGATGGCGCCCGCCGCATCGCGCGCCACCGCGAACTTCACCGCCGGCTGCATCAGCGCGTTCAGGTCCAGCGCGTAGACGGATTCGGGTGGATACAAGGTCATCTGGTAGGCGTCGAGGTCGGCGATCAGGGCGATGACTTCCGGCTGGTTGGGCGTTTCAAAGGCGATGTGCATGACGGACAGTTTGTTGGATGATGTCATCCAGTATAATGGATTTCATGGACATCAACCAATTAATCGCCAGCCGCGTGCTGGCCTTGCGCGAGGCGCGCCAGTTGTCGCTGACGGCATTGGCCGAGCGGAGCGGCGTCAGCCGTTCCAATATTTCGCTGATCGAGCGCGGCGAGAGCAGCGCCACCGCCACCGTGCTGGACAAGCTGGCCGGCGCGCTGGGCGTGACGCTGGCCTCGCTGTTTGAGGCGGGGGAAGATGCGCCGGCCGCACCGTCGCCACTGAGTACGGCCGACACGCAGGCGGTGTGGACCGATCCGGCATCCGGCTACGTGCGGCGGCAACTGTCGCCGGCGGCGCGCTCGCCGCTGCAACTGGTGGAAGTCATCTTCCCGCCGGGTCAGCGCGTCGCCTACGACCAGGTGCGGCGCGAGGCCGACACATACCAGCAAGTCTGGCTGCTGGAAGGCACGATGGACATCAGCGCCGGCGATGGCAGCTGGCGCCTGCATCCCGGCGACTGCCTGGCTTTCCGCGAAGACCAGCCGATCACCTACGCCAATCCCGGCGCCGTACCGGCCCGCTACCTGGTCGGCCTGGTGACGTTGCCGTTCGCCTAGTCCCTGGAGGTGGGCGAGATGGTTTTGCTGACCTTGCCAGTGGCGTCGAGCATCTGGATTTCGGCGGCGCCGCTGGCGCTGACCAGCAGCATCATGCGCACGCGGCCCAGGGCATCCTTCAGTTGCAGCGCCGAGCCTTTATCGCGCGTGTTGCCGAGCCAGATGCGGTTGACGCTCAGGCGCTCTTCTTCGCTCAGCTTTTGCCAGTAGGCTTCGCGCTGGTCGGCGGGCAGCTTGCGCGCCTCGTCGGCGAAGCGCTGGATGTCGGCCATCGAGGTTTTCTGGAAGTAGGGTACGTCGTTGATCCTGACGCCGGTCTGCTGGTGAGTGGCGCTGTCGTTGGTCAGCAGTTGCAGCGTCTGGTCCTGGCGGAAGCGGTCGAAGGTCAGCGACAGGCCGGAGGACACCTTGCCGTCGTCGCTGATGCCGCCTTTCTGGATCAGGCCGCCGTTCTCGGTGCCTTCGTCGTTGATGAACAGCATGCCGGCGAAGGCGCGACGGTCCGGCCGTTCGCCTTCCTTGCCCTGCATGAAGTCGCCGGGAAATTGGGCGCGGTTGGAAATCACCAGCCGCCTGGTGCCGTCCGGTTCGACGATGTTGATGCGGCCGACGGTGATTTCGTCGAACTCGGCGTGCTTGCCCGGATCGCGCGCGCCGGTCAGCAGCATCACGGCGGCGAGGGCGCTGGCCATGGCGGCGGCGCCGGCAAAGAAAGTCTTAAGCTGCGACATGGCGACCTCCAGCGGCCTTGCGCATGCGCCATTCGACCACCAGCAACAGCAGCCCGCCAAACATCAGCAGCGCGCCCAGGTATTGCAGGATCTTGTTCTGCGGCGGATGCACATAGGTCACGTCGGCCAGCTCAAACTTTCGCTTGCCGCCGGCGGCCGGCTCAAAAAATACGCCGCCGCGATTGCCCCACACCTCGATGGTCTGGACCTTGACCCGGTTGGCTTCGAAGTCCGCCTGCGATTTCAGCGACTCTTCTGCGGTCACCGCGTGCGCCGCCATGTTGAGATTTTCAATTTTGGTGAACTGTTCGAATATCTGGTCTGACTCTCCTTCCAGGATCACGCCGGACGACTTGTATTTGTACAGATTGTTAGCGTAGAAGATGCCGTCGTTGGCGGCCAGCATCAGCGCAAAGCCGAGCAGGCAGGCGGCTGCCGCGCCCCAGATGTATTTGCGGGCGTCGTGCAGTCGGCGCTTCACCTCGCCGTTGAGGAACTGGCTGACTTCCGGAATGTGGCGCAGGCTGGTTTGCAGCACGGCGCGGTCGATATCGGCCAGCACTTCTCCGGGCGACAGTTGCAGCGACTTGACGATGGTGCTGAACATATCGGCCGACGGCTGCGACTTGTCGTTTTCCAGTTTGGATAGATACGACTGCTCGATGCCGATCGCTTCCGCGAACTGCGGCTGCGTCAGATTTTTGTCCGTGCGGATCTGTTTCAGCTTTTCCCCAAAATTCATCTGTCCATCCCTTTTATAGTGAGCCTGGAGCGTATTCTTCTGGATTCACGCTGGAATGAGAAGCTGAATATGGCGGAATATGCATGAATATCGTCACTGGCCGCGGCGGCGGGCCGGGCGGCGCTCAAACTTTTCGCTGTATAATGACGTCCCCCTGACCGATTCCCCAGCTGCCACCATGACCATCATCAACCTGCCGACCGCCGACCAAGCACCCGTAGTGCCGAGCCGCCGCCTGTCCGTGGCGCCGATGATGGACTGGAGCTAAATAGTAGGGTTTATGCGGGTTTCGAGCTTGTCGTGTGCACTTGGTGTGCATCAATCTCACGGTTCTGCTATCTGAAATTCGATAGCCATGCCAAGCGAAGCTGAATTCGGCATAGCCGTGCCATCGGATCTCTGCCAACGAGGCTTTCCAAGGACGATCAAGTGACAGTGGTGACGATCCAGACTGCCACCGCACCCATGCTACCGGTTCAGTTTTGCTTGCCTTTGAACGCCTTAACGCAGGCTGCTTCATCTTTGTCCGTTGAATCTAGGATGTCTTTACCGGGTGGCAAGCGCTTTTGAACACAAGCCCATCCTTTCGGCGCTGTTGCAAACAGATTATCGACGCTGACCTTCCGGGCAAACTTGCCAGCTTCGTCTATGTCTACCAGTTGCTGCGTCAGTTCCGATTTCGACTTCGCTTTAGCGACTCGCTCCCTACGCTCGTATCGAGCTTCGTCACGTATTTGCCGGTCAATCCGGGCGTTCTCTGCTGACATATCCGACAAGATGCTGCGGTACTCCCCGCAGTCGATGAAGGTTTCGTTTCCGATGTGCTTGCTCATGCACGAACGGTCTGGAAAATGGACGACGGTAGGGCGCATGTCACCAGCGTTGGGGTTGAGCCTCAATGGACCAGCCGTTCGGTCGAGTTCCCGCTCTTCTTCCTCGACACGAGCGTCCTTCTCCGCCCGTATTGCTGCATCCTTAGCCACAATTGCAGCTACCTCGTCTGACCTTCGCTTGTCTTCCGCGTAGATGGATTGTATTTCTTGGCGTACGACCTCATCGCAGGCTGCAAATTCTTGTTTCGGCACGCCCGTCCACATTGACCAATGTTCGCTTGCAGTCAGATAGCACTGTGGCCCACTACGCTTTGGGTTTTCTCTGTACTTCCTCACTGCCGAGTAGTATTGCGGGTTCTTATCCATGGCAAGGATGGCTTGCTCCTCGCTATCCCGCCGTATTTTTTCCTTCGCTTCGTCTAGCATGCCTGCACTGCTGAAGAGTGGTATGCAGAAAACTGCGGTAACGGCAATGCGGATGTAGTTCATGATTCCCTGAAAATGTGATTTTGTCGAAATGCGGGATGTGATCCCGTAGAACCAACTTTATCACACCGGCAACATGGGGGGAAATGCCTACCCCATCCAAACACAGCCGTCACCCTGTTCTAACCGCATTAGGTGCGGCCATTCGACATCGCCGGAAGGCTTGTAAGCTTAGTCAGGAACAGCTTGCCCAAGCGGTCGGAATGGACAGGAGCTATATAGGTCAGGTTGAACGTGGAGAGAACAGCGTGGCAATTCTGCCGTTAGCTGCTATTGCCAGCGCACTGGAAACCACGATTGCAACTCTGATGCAAGAGGCGGAACTTTAGTTAAATTGGCCGTCCCAGAGCGCAAGCCATTCTGCTGGCCTGACGATCCTGACGCCGCAGGCTGCTTTGAGTTGGTCCTTCTTGTCATTCACACGTCCATCCGAGGTGATGAAGTAGCCGTGGTGTATGCCAGCTTCGAGAACATGGGCCGCGTCCGCTACGTGTTTGTCACCTTTACTGTTTCCAATAAGGATTTCGTCTACCATCTGCCGTTTTCTTTCCTCGTCTTTGGATGGGGTCACGGGGAAGGTGAACAGCATACCGCTTGCCTTGTCTCTTGCTGGTTCGGGCGTGCGCGGGTTGTCCACTTCACTCTTGACTGATTTGGGCATTACGAAAACTGCTTCACGGGCTTTGTGCAGCGCAAGGATGCGGTTTATATCGGGATCGTTGTCATGTGCCACGAACATGCAGTTATCAAGATAGTGGACGGTATTGCGCATGTCGCCTTGCTTCCGGCGAAGATCGTACACATCAGGTTTGATGAATGGGTTCATTTCAGTAGTCCTCGCTGGATAGGGCAGTAGGTCAATTATGATGCAGTTGACGTTACCGGGGCGGTGCTTTCTGTACGTACCGTGGCCCTATATCATCCTCTTCCGGCACTGGACTAAGGTCAAGCGTACACAGCCAGGACTGCTTATAGCAGACCTGCTGACCGGACTCGTTCTTGATCCTCTCATCCCCGGTGAAGGTAATGCGGTTGTCGCTGGACCAGACCACATGCACGTCGAACAGTTCACAGGCTACGCCCCGGTCGGTCATTAACCGGGCTACCTTGATGGGCCTATGCCGTCCGCTGTCCGTGGCGTCCATGATGACCAGCTTGCCGTCGTACTTGCTGGTGTAGCGATCGTTCAGCATCCGGCGCTCTACCTCAACGCCGTGATTGAACATCTTGACAACACGGACCTTCACTACGCCCCCTAAGTACTGTTTAAAAACCCAGTATAATCATCGCTGTTAAGCTTGTACAGGCCGCAAAGGTGCGCTTGAAGGTCTTTTGCAAAGTCAACAAGAAAACTTCATTGTACACAACGATTTTGTCTTGCCTTCTGGTTGGTCTGTACTACAATCGGTATGTATTTGATTGAAATTCACTAGATGTTGTGGTTTTTGCTTTTTGGGAATTGTTTTCAGTTTTGCATCTATCAAAAGGAAGCGATATGAATGAAGAACCAAAAATCTCGATCAACAAGCTTGGCGAGTATATGACGGCCACTCCTGCGCGACGTAGGCAGATTGTCCGTGACCAAAAGAACCCGCCTGTATTTAAGGCGGCACGTTATAAGGCTGCGCGGGAGGCCATCGTCGGCTATATCGAAAGCGGCATGGTTGATGACGGAGCACCGTTAGCCAGGGCAGCAGAATTACGGTCCGACACTTCTGGGTCCGACTTTACTGTTCAGGACCGGCAACTGTCTGCGGAAGCAATCGAGGATTTCCTGCCGCTTGCTGAAGAATTGGAAGTAGCAGATGTTTCGGTTCAGTCGGGCTATGCCTTTGCTTCCGAAACGGTGGATTTTGGCGGTACGAAGGTATCGATGCGACCTGATGCAATCCTTAAGAACAAGGAAACGGGTGACGTTGTGGGTTGCGTGAAGCTGAACTTCTCTAAATCAGCCCCGATTCTGGAGCAAGCCGGGGCTTATGTGGCTACAGCTTTGCGCGCCCACCTTGAAGCCAATGCAAAAGATCCCAAAAGTGTTGATCCGGCGCTATGCTATGTCGTTGATGTTCCAACAGGAACGGTATCTTCGGCACCGACAGCTAATAAGCGTCGGTTGAGTGACCTTGCTGCGGCAGGCGAAGAAATAGCGGCCCGGTGGGCAAGCGTGTAAGTTTGACGTAGCGGCTACGGTCCTAAAAAAGCCTAAAATTTTTACTAGGTCGAGGGACTGACTTAGTGCGCAGCGATCCGTACGGAAATCGCCACCGAACGCAGTAAGATATCTCCAGAACTTCTGATCGGGTTTGGAAGGTCTGGAGGTCCAGTGGATCGCTTAACGGGCCGTGGCGCATGGAGATTACGCCAGAGCCAAAGTTAAAATATCTATAGCGCGTTGCTGGCGCTACCGGACAGCATTGCACGGCCCACCGATGGGCGAGGTCACGACCGGCCTCCTGTTACGTCCTACGCTGTTTTGAGAATGGCGTACAGAGTAGAGCGACTGATACCGTAGTCCTCTGCCAGCTTGGTCTTGCTTGCGCCGTCTGCCGCCTCCTTGCGCAGCTTCTCTTGCGCGTCAGGGCTTAGCTTGGCACTGCGGCCCATGTGCGTACCTGCTGCTCTGGCCTTGGCCTGTCCTTCCACTCGGCGCTCGTTAATCATCGCCAGTTCAAAAGCCGACACAGCGCCCAGCATGGTCAACAGCATCTTGTTCATGGCGTTGTCCTTGTCGCCGGTGAAGGACAAGCCTTCCTTCTTGAAGGTGATGGTCACGCCCTTGTCGGTCAACTGCTGCACCAGTGCCAGCAGATCGGCAGTATTCCGGGCGAGGCGGCTGATCTCATGCACTACTACGGTGTCGCCTTCGCGGACGTGCGACAGCATCGCTTGCAGGGCAGGACGGTTGGTGTCGCTCCCGCTGCACTTGTCGGTGAAAACTTTGTCCAGTTCAATACCGTCTAGCTGACGCACGGTGTTCTGGCCTACCGAGCTAACCCGTACATAACCTACCGTCTGTCCCTTGCTCATACCCTGCCTTTGTGTGAATGTGTAAGGAAAGTATATGGGGCTTCTTGGAATTTGTAAAGAATGTGATAAACCCATACTTTCTGGACACGGTGTTATGCGGGTTTGCAGGCAGGCAGTAGCAGTGCACGGAAAGTATGCCTTCTTGGACGCCGGGCGAGATAAGGATGCTGAAAATAAATTTAGAGTTACCTATTGCACTACAAACCTGAGTCCTCAGATTGGTAACATCTTTTTACATTTTTTTGACAACAATTGATTGCTGAAAGGCAAGATGAACATAGCGCAATTTATTTCACGCTGGAGTGATTCCTATGACAGAGAAGCTCGCTTGTATCCAGCATTGCTTTCATTACTACCGATTGGGTTGCTGGTCATCTGCATCTTTGGCCCTCATCACCCGCTTCTAGTCACCGCTGCGTCCGCGCTGTTGGTGTGCGGCGGACCCTTGCTCGTTTCGAGATTTGCGCGTGATCTTGGCAAGTCGCTGGAAGAGAGATTATTCGATAAATGGGGAGGTAAGCCTACTACCATCGTATTGCGCCATCGTGACGATCGAGTCGATGCGGTAACGAAGCAGAAGTATCACGACGTGTTGGCCCGGGGAGTGGGGCTAAAAGCGCCTACCGCTGCGGAGGAAGTCAATGATCCCGCTACGGCAGATACTTTCTACAGGGCCGGGACCGCTTGGTTGATTGCTCAAACACAGGATGTTAAGAAACATTCGTTAGTTTTTTCGGAAAATAAAAGTTACGGATTTCAAAGAAATCTTCGAGGATTAAAGGGAATTGGAATTTTTGTTTGCTTAGCGACTTTATGCATTTCTTTATTTCATACATTTATTTCTTTGAAATTAGTGCCAGCCTTAGCGCTGGATGGCGTGGATAGTGTAACGATTATCGATGCATTGCCAACTGGTTTTTCTCTTCTAATGCTGTTTTGCTGGATTTTCTTAGTAACTGAAAAATCTGTTGAGCGTGCTGGTTATTTTTATGCTGACCGACTTATTAGATCGTGTGGTTCGTTAAAACCTAGAACTTTAAAAAAGCAATCTGAGGAATAGTTCAAAACTTATCAAAAGGGGATCTTATGGACGTTTATACTTTAAATATTGGACAAGGTCAGTTTGTTGTTGTTACAGGAAAAACGGAAGCGTTTATTATTGACACCTATGTTCCGCTCGATCCTCAGCATGAAATAGTGCACGTTAAGGCCGCTCTTTCCAAGATACTCGCTGGAAAGAAATTCGTTGGTCTAATAATAACAGGGTACGATTCTGACCATTTCAACGAAGTTGGTATGAAAATCGTACTTAATAAGTATCGTCCAGAATGGATAATGTATCCGAAGTATTTTAAAGAAACCTCAACAGCAAAAAAATGTTTTGATGTAATATCATCATATGAGAGCGCTAGTCAAAAGTTTAAAAAGTATTCTATATCACTGCAAAAAAATGATACCAGATACTATTATAAGTTGGCTACGGAATTTCATTTTGAAATTTTCTCTCCGCATGTTGATGATATGAATTCATCAAATAACTGTTCTCTAGTATGCAAGATAACTGAACGGGAAACGGGAGGCACGTATCTTGTCACGGGCGATGCTGAATGTGCACGCTGGGATAACATTGCTAAATATTTTGGAGAGGCAATTCGCGCGGATGTGCTTGCTGCCCCGCATCATGGGTCACGCCATGGAATCACCAGTGACGCGATAAAATTCATAAAGCCGCACACCGTTATAATTAGTGCGGGAGTTGATAATGAATATGGACATCCACATTCGGAAGCAATCACTTTGTTTAATAAGCACGCATCGAAATACTTTAGAACTAATTATGGCGATGGACAGTCTCTTCGAACAGTTATTACAGATAAAGAGCCGGTAACATACCTCTTTAACACTGACTGAAATTTCGCAAGATGGTGCAGTAATCTTCTAATTAAGAAAACTGCACCAAAGTGAAAGTTGTCACTCTTTTATATTTTATTTTATTATTTAAGATTAATGCCAGTGTTCTGCCATGCTGCTTTGCTCAGTTTTTTCAGCGGCCACGCCGACTTGCTTGAATATTTTTCAGATGTCCGAGATGATGCCTGATCGCACTGATGCCGATACATCGAATTTAATGGAAACGTTACTTGGATGCCTTCAGGCGTAACTTGCTGGAAGTTAATCTCAAAGCCAGCACGCGCCATCTTGCACGCGCTGTTCAGCGCCTCTAAAGCTGAGGTGTGGCAGAACAATATTCCTAATTTAAGATATAACTTAATTTCGCGGTATGTAGGCCATTTGGAGAATGTCGTAATATGTCGCAGCGGCGGTAATTTCGCGTGTTGTTCCCCATGCTTGTACGCGGAATTTGACCAGCTAAACTTTTGATGAATGCGGTGCTTTCGCTCATAGCCTCGCGCAGTAGTCATGACCACAGCATAATCGGCTAGAAGTTTTGATTTACGGCTGTTCAGGCCAGTCGTCTTGAATTCAATAGTGCAGTCCTCTGGATCATGTGGAATGAAGTCCAGTACTGCCTTGAACGGCATATTGGCAGTATCAAATAGTCGGGCGTCGATGAACTCGAATTCGCCTGCCTTGCGGTATCCACCGGCCATTTTCTCGATGAATTCAGCGGCCTCTTGTTCTGCTTTTGAATCGTATTTCATAGTAGTTCCTTTCGGTATTAGGATCAGCAGTTGCCTGCTTCACTTTTTATAAGGGCGTCCGTTGCACTTGGCTTTTGCGGCTTTTACGGTCTTTGCCTTACGCAATCTGCATTCATGCGATGAAGCTTTTGATGCCCGCTTGGTTTTTAGTTGTAGCTTCGGTGGCGTTTAGAACGCAACACCTTGCTTTTGCATCAGTTCAAACGCCTCTGCCTCAGTGACGTCGCGGAAGTGACGGCCCGTTGGCGGAGCTTTTCGCCATACGCTGAACCGAGCATCTACGTGGCCCTCGCAACGAAACTGCATGCGCTTGTACTCGAAGCCTCGTTTTGTCAGAGCAGATTTGATTTCGTCCGGACTAGCACGATGCTGGCGCTGTACAAAATAGTTGCTGACGTCGCTCGGATGGAATAGATCGCGCCCCTCCAGAAATTCATCAAGCAAGGTGTCCAGCATCGACACAGACTGGTTGACTAGTTCGTTCATGTACTCAGTGCGCGGGCAGCGCCCATAGTCAAAGCCGGTCATGTCCACCGTCATCAACCAGTGATAGAGGTACGCTGGCGTTTGCGGTAGGGCGAGGAACTCGTGGAACCGCGTCAGGAAAACACCGGATTCTTCAGCGCTTTCCTTATGCTCTATATATTGCGGCGCAAAGAACCGGCGTTCGTTCTCATCCCATGGAAACAAGTCTGGCTTGTTTGTCGTAATGAACAAATGGCTGTACACCTCCCGCATAACAGAGCGTTGCTGGTGCTTGATGCTTACCGAGCGCTGGTTGTAGTCGATGATCTGCTTCAGGTTCGTGTACACGTATTGTTCGCCGCCGCGACCAATGGCCTTATCCTCGATGCCAACCACACGGTTGTTCACCAGCGTTTCAGAAAACTTGTCGAACAGTTCCGCGTAAGTGGAAGAGCGATTAACATGCTGCCCGCCAAGCGCAGTTTCGATAATGTCCAACACCGAACTCTTACCTGTGCCACCAGTGCCTACGATGAACACCGCGTGCTTAACGCGACGCATCGGAGTTTTGACGATTGCTGCGATGCGCTGAACCATGAAGCGGCGCTCGTCCTCGGCTGGAAATACGCGCATCAACATTTCAGCCAGGATCTCGGGTACTTGCTGCCCAAACAGATCGGCAGTTACGTCAAATGGGGCTGGAATTGGTGAGGGGGCACCGAACAGCACTGGATTGAAGATATTCGCTAACTTAATGCCGGAGCCATCGGTGATGAATCGCTCGTGGTTTGGGCGCATCCCAAGACCGTAGACGCGGGGAAGCTGCGACATTACCCGTTCAGGCAGGCTGTTCAAAAACTCCAGGTACGACTTGCATTCAACGCGGATCTGCGATGCGTTCGCCCATTCCGTGAAGCCCAGCTTTATGTCCTGTACTGTTGCGGTGCGGTTGGACAGAGCGTGTAGAAGGATAGGCGTGTTGGCGCTCATGTCCACACACCACGACGCGGACGCTTTATGATCAGAGAGTGCCTTTGCAGCCTCCTTTGCGGAAAGCATATGCTTTGATTTACTTGTCGTGCCGATGGTGCTGGGAATTAGTGTCATGTTGATCCTTATTAGATTGGCCGGTTTCGGCGCTGATTAATGTTTCTATCACCTGTGATGTTGGCTTGCCACTTTTGGCAACTAGCCCTCGTAGTGCCTGCCAAGTAGCTGGCGTAAGGTAAATGTAGGCCCGTTCGAGCGGCGTCCCGTCGCAAGCTAGGATTTGTTGACGATTCGTCTTTTGGATCGTCAGTGGACGGATATTCATGTTTTTCCTTTCTGTTAACATTCATTAGGTGTGGTAAAGCGTTGGATGCTCCATTGCCATCTGGATTTAATCTACAAAAAACGGACGTAAGCCAAATAGAAAAGCCGCATGTGCCACAGATAACCAACGACTTTTCTGATGCACTTATGGCTTTGGGTGGGACCAAAAGAGCGCTGCAGCGTTCAAATGCTCGTCCTCCGCAAATGCATAATTCAGTTGTGCTTTCGACACTTTCTTTGCTGAGTTACTGAGACGCTTGACGTTACGTTCGTGCAGACCCATGATGTAGTCGTATTTATCGAAGGCTTGATAATAAAATTCTTTAGCTTCGCTGTAGCGTCGCTTTGCGCTCCGGTAATCACCACATTCCGTGCTATAAGCACGGTATAAGATGAAATCACGGATGTCATGCAACTTGATGACTTCACAATGTAAGCCCCGAAGGCGCGCTACGCTCAACGCTGTGTCAGAGTCAACGACAATGACAACCTCCGTGGAGTTGTTTATTGGGTGGAATTCGCCTGTTCCTACATCCGGGCAGTAGTGGAAATACAAGTCCATTTTGCAATGGTAGTAGTCCACTGCCGACGAGCTCGCGGCCATTGGGGTACAGCCGACTTCGACGAATTTGGTGTTGATTTCTGGAGTGATATGTTGATTCATTTTTAATCCTTTATATTGATAGTTAGATCCTTCAGGCGTAGCTCCGCCCTCCAAGGACGATTCTTGGCACTTGCTAGGCATTAGATATGGTCAATGGGCGAATCGCCCGAACAGTTACAGCAGTACGCGCTTCGGGCCGGAGCTACTGCGTGCCCGGACTAGGCCCGATAAATGGCGTTGTACGCCTGCGATGGGATAGAGATAGTTGCAACCCAGTAGTACGTACTCTGGGCCTTTGCCGCGTTTGCGCCATGCGTCGAGAGTTGAAAGCTTCACCCCGGCCAGCTTGGCGAAGCCTTCTTCATCGAAGCAGTCAACCAGTTTGGCCAGAGTGGTGATGGTGTTTGAGTCTGTGTTTGCGTTCATTTAGTCCTCCGTGTTGTTGGTGAGGACTGAACTTTACCGGCCGATAGTTAATCAGCCCGGCTGCTTATCAATTGAGTTTTTCGGTCGCGCCGTCTTCGGCTTTACATCATGTTTTCTGAGCACTGCGTGTATTGCTGTCGGAGATACTTTGAATTCATTTGCCAGTTCTTTCACATAACCGTACACAGAGCCGGTGGACGCTCTATCGGTATATAGCTTCACGATGTTTGATTGCTGTCTTTCTGACAATGTTGATTGTTCAGATGCCCGCTTACTCTGCGCTTTTTTGTATTTCTCCTGCGCTGCAACAAATGGCTCCATCTGATGCGAGATGTTGGCTTGTTCAAATAAGACCATAATTCGTTCACGCTGCGCGGTATATCTTGCTGCCGCGTCTCGCGTTACAGATTTCGGTACACGAACAGTCAAGGGCGGGTGCCAGCTGCGATTGCGCGGCCTCTCCTTTTCGATTCGAGTTAGCAACGTTGTCATCTCGTCATAAAGCGGGCGTGTTCGATCGGTTAATTGTGGTTCTAGCCATTCTTTCACAGTGCGCATGTGCATTCCGAATTCCTTCGGGTTTTTGAACATCGCGGTAATCCTTACCAGATAAGAATAAGTACTTTCGTTCGCAAGCGCCAAGCGTGTACGTACTGACCGGTCTACCTCAATGAAATGTTCTTGTGTTGCTAATTTACTCAAGCGGCCTCCAAACTGCGCTTTGCTAGGGTAGTAAGTGCGGCATGCACATCTTCGGGCTTGGTATGGGTGTATCGCTTCAGTTGAGTCCAGGTCTTGTGTCCAGTTAGTAGGGCGACTTGTGGGATTGTTAAGCCACTTCGGAAAAGGTCACTGGTGGCTTTGTGGCGCAAGTCATGGAAATGCAGGTCATCTATCTCTAGCTTAGTGCAAGCACGTGTAAATGCGGCGCTGACACTTGCTGCGTTATATGGAAAGACCCTACCTACCATTTGCTGTGGCAGCAATGGGTCGATGATCGCCCATGCGGCGGGGAGTAGTGGCACGATCTGATCGTTGCCGATCTTCTTCCGTGGGTCTTTTCGGTTGCGAATGACTACAGTACGCTTTTCCGTGTCCAAGTCTTTCCAGAGAATTGAGCAGATTTCTTCTTGTCGCATCGCTGTAGCTAAAGCGAATGCACACAAGGTTGCCATCGGAATCTTCTGACGCTTGTTATTCTGCCAAAGAGTGTAAATTTTCTTAAGCTCGTCAGCAGTTGGCTCGCGATTTCGCTCAGCGCTGCGTGTTTGAACATTGCGGGCAGTGAGATCCCTTCGCGCATTTACGGTCAATTCCGTCGGCAGGTCCAGCCTGCGTGAATGCTTGCCCCACTTCAGAATCGCACCAAAGAAGGAAAGATCCGCAGCGATGGTGACGCCACCGGCTCCGGCTTGAAGGCGTGTATCTATGAGGTCGCGAAGATGGATGCTGTTAAGGCGTTTCAACGAGACTGCGCCAAGTTCGCGCTTCAGCATCGCATGGGTGGACTGCTTTGTACGGCCTCCCATGTTACACTCTTGCCCGTAGCCATCTATCAAATCACCCACGCTATAGTCATCCGGAATTGGCTGGTAGCCAGTAGCCGCGACGTGTTCAACTTGTACTTCTACCTGACGTGCCCAAGCCTCCGCATCTCGCTTAAACTGAAAGGTCTGGTTTCGATAGATTCCGCTCTTGCGCACTTGCGCACGCCATTTGCCGCTTTTGAGTTTTGTAAACGTTGCCATCCGTGTGCAATTGTTGTGTGTTGAATGAAACCCGAATTATGCGTCAGAAATTAACCTCGTGTGCACCTCGTGTGCACTGATAGCTGCACACAGTCAAAATGAACGAAAAAAAGCCTATTAAAAACAAGCGGTTACTAAGTGTTGCGCCGATGATGGACTGGACCGACCGCCACTGCCGCGTGTTCCATCGCCACATCAGCAAGCACACCTGGCTGTACACGGAGATGGTGACCACCGGCGCGCTGGTCTACGGCGACGTCGAGCGCCACCTGCGCTTCAACGAGGAAGAGCATCCGGTCGCCCTGCAACTGGGCGGCAGCGATCCGGCCGACCTCGCCACCAGCGCCAAGCTGGGCGAGAAGTGGGGCTACGACGAAATCAACCTGAACTGCGGTTGCCCGTCGGAGCGCGTGCAGAAGGGCGCGTTCGGCGCCTGCCTGATGGCCGAGCCGCAACTGGTGGCCGACTGCGTCAAGGCGATGCGCGACGCGGTGTCGATCGACGTCACCGTCAAGCACCGCATCGGCATCGATGACGTGCAGAGTTACGACTTCGTCCGCGATTTCGTCGGCAAGGTGGCCGATGCCGGCTGCACGACTTTCATCGTGCATGCCCGCAATGCGATCCTGAAAGGCCTGTCGCCGAAGGAAAACCGTGAAATCCCGCCGCTGAAATATGACTACGCCTACCAGCTGAAGCGCGACTTCCCTGACTTCGAAATCATCATCAACGGCGGCATCAAGACCGAAGCTGAAATCGACCAGCACCTGCAGCACCTGGACGGCGTGATGCTGGGCCGCGAGGCCTACCACAACCCGTTCGTGATGGCCAATTTCGACCAACGCTACTATGGTGATAGCCGCGCGCCGAAGACCCGCGAACAGGTGCTGGAAGCGATGATTCCCTACATTCAAGCCCAGCTGGCGCTGTACGGCCCGCACGGCATGAAACTCAATTCCCTCACGCGCCACATGCTCGGTCTGATGACCGGTTTGCCCGGCGCCCGTGCCTTCCGTCAGACTTTGTCCGACTCCAAAAAACTCGCCCTCGGCGACGCCAATCTCCTGCTGGAAGCCGCAGCCCGCCTGCGTATTGCTGCGTAGAAATACGTATTTACACGAACTTTTATCGGGTGTGGCAGAATTTCCACGTAGAAAGTTCGTTTGCGTATTTTGGAGGCAGTAAATGCTTGCTTTGAGGCAAAATTTGCATCTATAATTCCTGAATATACACACATATCCACCGTCTTTCGTGGTGTATTGCGGTTCCAAAAAACTACATGCTGGCTGCTGGTGGACCTGCAAATTTTTGCATTCGCAGTCATTGTTTGCTACTGTCACAGCTTATTACTTATCAGCAAGGGTTTTGTTTGGACGCCGCACACTGAGCCGTGCGTAGTCCAGGGCAACTTCTATCAACAGTCACTTAAGAAGAAGACGAAATGAATTTAGCAAAAATGAAAGTCGGAACGCGGCTGGGCCTCGGTTTCGCCCTGGTGCTGGTGTTCCTGGTCGCTGTGACTGTCGTCGGTATCCTGCGCATGTCGCAGATTCAGAACCGTCTCGATCACGTGATCAGCGTCAATAATGTCGTCTCCCGTCTGGTGCTGGATATGCGCAACAACGTTGCGGAGCGCGTCAACTCGCTGCGCGTGCTGACCATGATCGCCGATCCGGCCGACATGGAAGCGGACATGAACCGTATCAAGGAGCTGGCCGGCAAATACGCCGAGTTCCAGACCAAGCTGAGCACCCAATTCGCGGCGGAATCGACGCCTGAAGAGAAGGCGCTGCTGGTCACCGTCAAGGAAGCGGAAGCCACCGCGATGCCAGCCATCGCCAAGGCGTCGGAACTGTGGCTGGGCAGCAAGGCTGAAGAAGCCACCCGCGTGCTGGTCAAGGAAATCCGCCCGGCGCAGAAAAAATGGATGACCGCCCTGGAACAACTGGGCGCGCTGGAAGACAAGATGAATGCGCAGATGCAGGTTGACGCCGCCAGCGGCTTCTCCAGCGCCCGCAGCTTCATGATCATCATGGGCCTGCTGGCCGTGGCGATCTCGGTCGCAGCCGCACTGGTCATCACCCGCAGCCTGCAGAAACAGCTGGGCGGCGAGCCGGACTACACCGCGTCGATCGCCGGCGCCATCGCTGGCGGCGATCTGTCGATCTCGATCAACACCACCGGCGCCGACAAGAACAGCCTGGTCTTCGAAATGCGTGAAATGCGCAACAGCCTGCGCGACATCGTCAGCCAGGTGCGCACCGGCACCGAGACCATCGGCACCGCTTCCCGTGAAATCGCCGCCGGCAACGTCGACCTGTCGTCGCGTACCGAAATGCAGGCCTCGTCGCTGGAAAAAACCGCCTCGGCCATGGACGAGCTGACCTCGACCGTGAAACAGAACGCCGACAACGCCCGTGAAGCCAACCAGCTGGCCTCGGCCGCTTCGGATGTGGCGGTCAAGGGTGGCCAGGTGGTGTCGCAAGTGGTGGACACCATGAGCTCGATCGACGCCTCGGCCAAGAAAATCGTGGACATCATCGGCGTGATCGATGGCATCGCCTTCCAGACCAACATCCTGGCGCTGAACGCTGCCGTGGAAGCCGCCCGTGCCGGCGAACAAGGCCGCGGCTTCGCCGTGGTGGCGTCGGAAGTGCGCAACCTGGCCCAGCGCTCCGCTGGCGCCGCCAAGGAAATCAAGATGCTGATCGATGACTCGGTTGAAAAAGTCGGCGCCGGCACCAAGCTGGTCGGCCAGGCCGGCGTGACGATGGACGAGGTGGTGACCTCGGTGCGTCGCGTGACCGACATCATGAGTGAAATCGCCAATGCCAGCCAGGAACAGAGCGCTGGTATTGCCCAGGTCAACCAGTCCATCATCGAGATGGACAGCATGACCCAACAGAATGCCGCGCTGGTGGAAGAAGCCGCTGCCGCAGCACAAAGCTTGCAAGATCAGGCCGGCGAGTTGTCGCGCGTGGTCAGCATCTTCAAGCTGGTGGAAGGTGAAGAGCGCGCCGCAGTGTCCGCGCCGGCGCCAGCTGCCAAGGCAGCAGTGGTCAAGCCGATCGCCGCCGCCCGCGCTCCGGTAAAGAAACTGGCCGCCAAGCCAGCGCCTGCACCGGCAGCCAAACCGAAAAAAGTCGCCGCGGCAGCCAGCACCGCCGGCAGCGATGAGTGGGAAGAGTTCTAAGCAGTTCTGAAACTATTTGCCGCAGTCTGCCGTCCGCTGTTGTGGACAGATGGCCCGCTGTGGAGTTCGTTTAACCAGTCGTTAATAACAAATTGTTGGGAAATCGTAATATGAACAAGTCTGTATTCACCGCCGCCATCCTGTCCTTCGCTACTTCGGCTGTGTTCGCCGCTGAAGTGCCAGCTTCGCTGAACGACAAAAACTGCAAAGCGGAATATCCAAAAGCCTCGCTGATGAATGAAGAGCAGGGCGACGTCACCATGGCCTTCCTGGTCGGCGCCGACGGCAACGTCATGGATTCCAAAGTGGAAAAATCGAGCGGTTACAAAAACCTCGATAAAGCCGCCCTGAAAGCACTGAGCGCCTGCAAATTCAAGCCAGGCACCAAGGATGGCGCTGTAGCCCAGACCTGGACCAAGGTCGACTACAGCTGGAAGCTGTAATCAGTCTCAACCGGGCCATGCACAGGGCATGGCCTGCTCGCCGGATTCTTACACTTTTGGGGAAATCAGATGTTTACAAACAAGCGTTGGTTGAGTGTGATCGCAGCAGTGCTGGTATCGGGCACCGCTTTTGCCGCTGAAGTTCCTGCATCGTTCGATGCCAAGAATTGCAAAGCCGAATATCCGAAAGCATCCCTGATGAACGAAGAGCAGGGTACGGTGTCGATGTCGTTCCTGGTCAAGCCGGACGGCAGCGTTGCGGACTCGAAAGTGGACAAGAGCAGCGGTTTCAAGAATCTGGACAAGGCCGCCATCAAGGCGCTGAGCGCCTGCAAGTTCAAGCCGGGCACCAAGGACGGCGCCCCGGCCGAAACCTGGACCAAGGTGGATTACGCCTGGAAACTGGACTGAGCGGCTACGGCCTGAGCAAAAAAGGAACCCGCGCGGTTCCTTTTTTTTCGTGTATCGGGCCGGTTGTAATAAACTGTAATGGGGCGCGAAGCGCAGCGCGCTTCCTTATATAGTACGATCTGGATTGAGGAGAAACCGCCATGAAAACTATCGTTATCGCCGTTGCCGCGCTGGCGGCGCTGACCGGCTGCGCCACGCAGCGTCCAGCTTATTACACCACTGCCCGCGTGCAGGACCCGTACCAGTGGCACACCGTGTCGGTGCTGCCGGCCGGTGCGCAAACCCAATCGGGCACCTGGACTGAAGAGTTGCCGGCGCAGCAGCCGGCGCGCGTTGCCTACAGCACCGACCCGAGCTACGCCACCACCACCACCTACGTCACCCAGCCGGTGTACTACGCCCCGACGCCCGTGTATTACGCACCGGCGCCGTCGTATTACTACCCGCCGGTATCGATCGGCCTGGACTTTTCGTTCGGCCGCTGGTGCTGCGGCGGCGGCCGTGGCTGGGGTGGACGCGGCTGGGGCGGCTACCACCGCCGTTGATCGCTCGCGGACGTAAAAAATCCCGCTGGCGCCTGTTGAAGGCGCGGCGGGATTTTTTTTCGTCTGGTGGGGCTGCGACGCTTAGCGCAGCACGTAGATGGATGACTGGTGCAGCACGTTTTCCGAGCACAGTTCATAGGCCGATGCGCCGGCTACCGTGATCAGCAGTGCGCCAAATGCGATGTGTAGATAACGTGCCATGACAGGCTCCTGAAAGTGGGTGGGAACTGGAATAACTCCAGAATAGTCCACGGCCTGTCTTCCAGGAATCAGCCAAATGTCCGACAAAATGTAGGACTAAAGCTTGCGTCTATCTCTCAGTCAACTTTTATTTGGTTTTCCACAGCGTGACCGGGCCGGCCGGTGCGGTATCCTGCGCGTTGCTCAGGGCCAGCCATTGCTCCAGGCGTTCCGGCTGCTTGAGGTGGATGCCCATGCCGTCGATGATGCCGATCTGCTCCAGCATGCTGGCGTTGATCTTGGCCTTGGAAACGGTCGGCGCCCCCATGACCATGCGGTCGTAGGCCTTGCGCGCCTTGTTTTCCCACTTGTGCAGGCTGGTTTCGTCGAAGCGGTTGGCTTCGAAATAGACGGTCAGCGTGCCGTCCGGGTTGCCGAAACCGACGATGCCGGCGCCCATGCGGATGGCGGCGTTGGCGCCGGCGTCAAACGATGGCGAAGGGACAAACACGCCGGCGCGGCCATCGGTATCGGGGCGGCCGACCGGCGTATCTTTGCTGTAGGTACTGACTTCAGTAGGGGCTTTTTCTTGAGACATACACTTATGCGATTCTGGGGATCAGTAGAGGTATTGCGAGGCTTTGCATGGGAATGCAAACGATCGTTCCATTGTAGCGGGAATTCGGTTCCAGCGGGCAATAGGCCGGGTCAAAATGTTGTAACGTTACGCATTCGTAAGGACATTGCGTTATAGTTGGCAGCATGATAGCCACAGGAGAACCTGCATGCCATTGCACCAGGGACTGAGCGTTTTCATTATTGACGACAACGAAATGACGCGCAGCTTGTTGCGCGTGATTATCCAGGGCGACAAATTCGACGTGGTGGGCGATGCCGCCACGGCCGAATCGGCCCGCACGCGCCTGCGTTCGCAGCGCGCCGACATCATCTGCCTCGATGTGCAGCTGCCCGATGGCGATGGCCTGAGCCTGTTGAACTGGATCGGCGAGAAGCAGCCGAAAGCGGCGGTGCTGATGGTCACGGCCAGCGCCGAGCGCAGCACCGTGGAGCAATCCTTGCGCAACGGCGCCAAAGGCTACATCGTCAAACCCTTTACGCCCGGCGCGGTGATGGACACGCTGGAAAACATCGCCGTACAAATCCGCGCCCAGCGCGCCGCAGCCAAAACCTAGCGCCGCGTATGTCAGCGTAAAGGTGTATCAAACGGCGGCTGAAAGGCAAAAAGCCCAGTCCGGAGACTGGGCTTTTCATTTTATGGGCGGACGGTGAGAGGCGTCATGTTCTCAACGGCCACGCTCGAACGACGTCGCCAGATCCGCCAGCGCGGCGCTGACCCGATCCATCACCTCCGGCCACGCTTTCGGAGCGTGCTGCCGGAATAGCGTCATGTTTGGATACCATGGGCTGTCCGTGCGTTCTTCAAGCCAACGCCAGCATGTATCGAAGCGATTCAGCAGCCAGACTTCCCGTCCCAGCGCGCCGGCCAGGTGCGCCACTGCGGAATCCACGCTGATGACCAGATCCAGGTTCTGCACCAGCGCCGCAGTTGCCGCCATGTCGTGCAGCTCGGATGTCCAGTCGATCAGGTTGGGGGCCTGGTGGTCGGCGTCCTTTTGCAGCGAGAAAAATGTCACGCCAGGCTGGTCCAGCAAACGGGCCATCAGGGCAAAGGGCACCGAACGTGCCCGGTCGCGTGGAAAGCCAGGATTGCCGCCCCAGCATAAGCCGACGCGCAGCCCGCGAAAATCCTGCAAACGCTCACGCCATTGCGCCGCTTCCCTTTCGTCCGCACGCAGATAGGGCGTCTGCGCGGGGATGGTTTCGAGCGTCGTGTCGAACGCGCACATCAGGTTGTGCATTGGAACCGTGGTCCACGCGCCGGATGGCGGGCTGTCGGGAGTGGAAACCAGGTCCACGCCGTCCGCGTGCTGAAACAGCCTTGCCAGCGTCGGCGGCACCTGCACGGCGACATTGGCCCCAGCGGCTTTCAGCTGGCGGGCATAGCGAACAAACTGTATCGAGTCGCCCAGGCCACTGTCCGCCACCAACAGCAGCGGCTTGCCCGGCAGCGTGCTGCGTGCGCTTTCATCGGCAAAAATGCCTGCCTGCTGGGTCAGCCCCAGTTCCGGATTCTTGCCATGCCACATCCAGATCATTTCCCGCAGTCCGCGTGAAAACTCGCCCTTGCGCATCAACTGCCTGCCTGCATAAATGTGCGCCAGCGCCGATGCGGGATTGAGCGCGAGGGCTTGTTCGAAGCAGTGCAGGGCTGCATCCGTGCGGCCCGCATGCTCGTGGCAAAAGCCTTGGCGCAGCCAGACGGCATCCGGCGCCGGGAAGCACGACCGCTTCTCCTCCAATAGCTGAATCTCTTCGTCGAACAGCTCCAGTGCATCGTAGACATCGCAGAGCGCCAGAATCGCCCGCGTATCCTGCGGCGCGATTTCCACGGCGCGCGAGGCAATTGTTTTGGCGTCTTCCGCCCGGCCTTGCTGCAACAGTTGACCCGCCTGCGCGATGAGTTCAGCAGCCTCCTGCTCGCTGGCGGCCGGTTTCGCAGTTGCTTCATCGCGCTTGCGCAGCACGATCTCGATGCCCGACTCGGACATGGTGTGCAACGACTGATCGTAGCGCGGCTGGCCATAATGGAAGCTGGCATCGAGCTTTTCGATTTTCAGAATTTCAACCGTATCGCGGAACGCTGCGAGCAGTTCCAGCACGTTGATGGATCGCGGCGACCAGCTGGCCGACTTGTAGATGGTGAACGTCCATTTGTGATCCGAGTTGAACGTGGATGGCCACACACCCTGCTCGTACAAATCTTCGTCAGGGATGGTCAGGACCAGATGCCCGCCTTTGCGGCAAATGCGTATCCAGTTCTTCATCGCCTCGATCGGGTTGACCAGGTGCTCCAGGCAATGACTGGAGTGCACGAAGTCATAACTTTCATCGCTCACGCCCGCCATGACCATGGCATCGCCATCCGGCATATCCCAGGGACGTAGCGATTTCATCAAAGGCAGAAAGTCGGCGAACTTTGACAATGGATCAGGACCACAGCCGATGTCGATACCATGCCCGACGAACCAGCGCGTGACGAAGCGCCTGTCCGTGGAACGTCGCGCCATTTGTTTACTCGTTTCGTTGGCCATTGCTTATTTCACGATAAATTTTCTGGCCCATGCAAATGGGTGATCGCCCCAAAGCATGTGTAAACCAGGGTTGACGATCCCAAACGCGCAAGCGATTGGGTTGTATAAAAAAGAAACATGTCCGTGGAGGGGTACGCAATACTACCAAGTTGCCAATCCAACGTCAAAAACCGCGGAGGAGGGGCAACAGCAAGCGAGCTGGCGCTTTAGGGGATGAGTTTCACCTGGCGGCGGGACGAAAAAAAAGCTGCCATCGGCAGCTTGATCTTCTTAACTTCAGCATCTCTTATAAGCTTCTGATTCTTATAAGAAATTTGGGGTGGCTGATGGGGCTCGAACCCACGACAACAGGAATCACAATCCTGGACTCTACCAACTGAGCTACAGCCACCGCTGATTTACTACTTGCTGTTCAACTAGTGCTGAACAACGAGCCAGAATTATACAAGCCAGTTCCGATTCCTGCAAATTTAATTGCAGCATTCTTTTCAGCCTCGGCCCATGGCTTAAACATCAACCTTTTCCACGTCCGGCTTCAGGCCCAGCAAATCGGCGAAGGCTTGCGCCAGGGCGGCCGCGTCGCCGGTGGTGTAGCCGCGCAGGATGGCCTTGCCATCGGCGCCGGCATGCAGCAGGCCGGCAGCCTCCAGCAGGCGGCCCAGCTGGCGCGCCACGGCGTCGCCGGTGTCGATCAGCGTGACGTCCGCGCGCGCATGGTCGCGCAGCACGCGTTCGATGCCGTCGCGGACAAACGGGTAGTGGGTGCAGCCCAGCACCAGCGTATCGGCGCCTTGCTCCAGCAGCGGCGCGATGTAGCGTTCCAGCATGGCGCCGATGGCCGGCGCGTGCAGGTTGCCTTTTTCAATCTCGTCGACCAGGCCCACCGCCGGCTGCAGAAGGAACTCGGCCTGGGTGGCCGCGCTGATCTGCTCGCGCAGTTGCAGGAACTTGTCGCCCTTGAGCGTGCGCGCCGTCGCCAGCACGCCGACCTTGCCGTTGTGCGTGGCCGCCGCGGCCGGCTTCAGGCCGGGCTCGACGCCCACCACCGGCAGTTCCGGATATTTCGCCCGCACCGCCTTGATGGCGGCCACGGTGGCGGTATTGCACGCCACCACCAGCGCCTTGGCGCCGTGCGACAACAGATAATCCGTCACCGCCAGCGCACGGTCGACCACATACTGCTCGGTCTTGTCGCCGTACGGGGCGTGGCCGGAATCGGCGAAGTACATCAAGTCTTCGTGCGGCAGCTGCGCGCGGATGTGGCGCAGCACCGACAGGCCGCCCACGCCGGAATCGAAAACGCCGATGGGCGAACCGGGAGCGTGGGCGATCTGCATCAGGCCGTCACAACAGGCACGTTCAGCTGCTCGATGCGGGTCTTCCATTCCGCAGGGCCGGTGTTGTGCACCGACGTGCCTTGCGAATCGACGGCCACGGTGACCGGCATGTCGACCACGTCGAACTCGTAGATCGCTTCCATGCCCATGTCGGCAAAGCCCAGCACTTTCGACTGCTTGATGGCTTTCGACACCAGGTAGGCCGAACCACCGACCGCCATCAGGTAGGCCGACTGGTGCTTCTTGATCGACTCGATGGCGGCAGGGCCGCGCTCGGCCTTGCCGATCATCGCGATCAGACCGGTTTTCTCCAGCATCATGTCGGTGAACTTGTCCATGCGGGTGGCGGTGGTAGGACCGGCCGGGCCGACCACTTCGTCACGCACCGGATCGACCGGGCCGACGTAGTAGATGACGCGGTTCTTGAAGTCCACCGGCAGCTCTTCGCCCTTGGCCAGCATGTCCTGGATGCGCTTGTGCGCGGCGTCGCGGCCGGTCAGCATTTTGCCGTTCAACAGCAGGGTCTGGCCCGGCTTCCACGAAGCGACTTCTTCCTTGGTCAGCGTGTTCAGGTCGACGCGTTTCGATTTCTCGGTGTCCGGCGCCCACGACACATCAGGCCAGGTCGACAGCGGTGGCGGCGTCATGTAGGCAGGACCGGAGCCGTCCAGCACGAAGTGGCCGTGGCGGGTGGCGGCGCAGTTCGGAATCATGGCGACCGGCTTCGACGCGGCGTGCGTCGGGTGCATCATGATCTTCACGTCCAGCACGGTGGTCAGGCCGCCCAGGCCTTGCGCGCCGATGCCCAGCGCGTTGATCTTGTCGCACAGTTCGATACGCAGTTCTTCCAGCTTGTTCTGCGGGCCGCGCTGCTTCAGCTCGAACATGTCGATGTCTTCCATCAGCACTTCCTTGGCCATCAGCATGGCCTTCTCGGCGGTGCCGCCGATGCCGATGCCCAGCATGCCTGGCGGGCACCAGCCGGCGCCCATGGTCGGCACGGTTTTCAGTACCCAGTCGATCAGCGAATCGGATGGATTCATCATGATCATCTTCGATTTGTTTTCCGAGCCGCCGCCTTTGGCTGCGACCTTGACGTCGACGGTATCGCCTTCCACCAGTTCCATGTGGACCACGGCTGGTGTGTTGTCCTTGGTGTTCTTGCGGTCGAAGTGCGGGTCGGCCACGATCGAGGCGCGCAGCTTGTTGTCGTCGTAGTTGTAGGCGCGGCGCACGCCTTCGTTGACAGCGTCGGTGACGGTGCCGGTGAAGCCTTCAAAGCGCACACCCATGCCGATCTTCAGGAAGACGTTGACGATGCCGGTGTCCTGGCAGATCGGACGCTTGCCCTCGGCGCACATGCGCGAGTTGGTCAGGATCTGCGCGATGGCGTCCTTGGCGGCCGGGCTTTGCTCGTGCTCGTAGGCGCGGGCCAGGTGCTCGATGTAATCGGCTGGATGGTAGTAGCTGATGTACTGAAGCGCGGCGGCAACGGATTCGATCAGGTCTTCTTGCTTTATGATGGTCATGATGTTCTCGCGGGGGTTAATGGGATTCGTTGTGCGTCATGGTGGTGATGCGGTCGGTGTAAGAGATGGCCAGGGCGGACAGCAGGAACACCACGTGAATGACTGTCTGCGCGACCAGCGTCTTCACATCGTAGACGCTGGCGTTGATAAAGGTCTTGAGCAAATGGATCGACGAGATGCCGATGATCGCCATCGCCAGCTTGGTCTTCAGCACGGAGGCGTTGACGTGCGACAGCCATTCCGGCTGGTCCGGGTGCGTGTCCAGATTCATGCGCGAGATAAAGGTCTCGTAGCCGCCGATGATGACCATCACCAGCAGGTTGGAAATCATCACCACGTCGATCAGGCCCAGCACCACCAGCATGATGGTGGTCTCGGTCAGCTTGTTCGGCGGCGCCACGGCGACGGCGTCGGCGGAAGGCGCGTGTACCGCGACCGCTTCCAGGATGTGCTGCAGCGATGCCGCATCGCCCATGGCGGCGCCGATCAAGTCCTTCAGCTCGACCCAGAAGTGGAACACGTAGACGCACTGCGCCAGGATCAGGCCCAGGTACAGCGGCAACTGCAGCCAGCGGGTCATGAAGATAAAGGCGGGCAGGGGACGCAGCTTCTGCTTTGGCTCGGTCATTAGGGCAAAACTCCTGGAAATGAGGCAGACTATGAAAACTGCCGACATTTTACACGCGCTGCCGAGCGGCCGCATCGGAACGCTGCATTGAATTATTGGTAAAATTATCCATCACACCATTCTCCGCCGGGGATGGGGCAGGCTGTAAGGGCGCAGTAAGCGATAGCGTTTATGTTGCTAGCAAACGATTACAACATTTTGGAGACACCATGAGCAGCACTACCACCCAACAAGGTCCACAGGAATCCCGCGTCTTCGCGCCACCGGCGGCGTTTGCAGCACAAGCCGCCGTCTCCGGCATGGACGCCTACAACGCGCTGTGCGCGGAAGCCGAAGCCGACTACGAAGGCTTCTGGTCGCGCCTGGCGAAAGAACACCTGGACTGGCAAACGCCGTTCACCAAGACCCTCAACGAAGACAACGCGCCGTTCTACAAATGGTTTGAAGACGGCAAGCTGAACGTCTCGTACAACTGCCTCGACCGCAACCTGAGCAACGGCAACGCCGACAAGACCGCCATCATCTTCGAAGCGGACGACGGCAAGGCGACCCACGTCAGCTACAAAGAACTGCACGAAAAAGTCTGCAAATTCGCCAACGGCCTGAAGGCGCGCGGCATCAAGAAAGGCGACCGCGTCATCATCTACATGTCGATGTCGGTGGAAGGCGTGGCCGCGATGCAGGCGTGTGCGCGCATCGGCGCCACGCACTCGGTGGTGTTTGGCGGCTTCTCGGCCAAATCGCTGCAGGAGCGCATCATCGACGCCGGCGCGGTGGCCGTCATCACCGCCGACGAACAACTGCGCGGCGGCAAACACCTGCCGCTGAAAGCCATCGTCGACGAGGCGCTGGCGCTGGGCGGCTGCGACACCATCAAGGACGTGATCGTCTACAAACGCACCGGCGGCGCGATCGCCTTCAAGGAAGGCCGCGACCTGTGGCTGCACGAGCTGGTCGAAGGCCAGTCGGCGGTATGCGAGCCGGAGTGGGTGGAAGCCGAGCATCCGCTGTTCATTCTTTATACCTCCGGCTCGACCGGCACCCCGAAAGGCGTGCAGCATTCGAGCGGCGGTTACCTGCTGTGGGCGGCGCTGACGATGAAATGGTCGTTCGACCTGAAGCCGTCCGACGTCTACTGGTGCACCGCCGACATCGGCTGGGTGACCGGCCATAGCTACATCGCCTACGGCCCGACCGCGGTGGGCGCGACGCAGGTGGTGTTCGAAGGCGTGCCGACCTACCCGAACGCCGGCCGCTTCTGGGAAACCGTGGCCAAGCACAAGGTCAACATCTTCTACACCGCGCCGACCGCGATCCGCTCGCTGATCAAGGCATCGGACGTCGATCCGAAAGTGCATCCGAAAAACTACGACCTGTCGTCGCTGCGCCTGCTGGGCACGGTGGGCGAGCCGATCAATCCGGAAGCGTGGATGTGGTACTACACGCAAGTAGGCGGCGAGCGTTGCCCGATCGTCGACACCTTCTGGCAGACCGAGACCGGCGGCCACATGATCACCCCGCTGCCAGGCGCAACGCCGATGGTGCCGGGTTCGTGCACCTTGCCGCTGCCGGGCATCATGGCCGCGATTGTGGATGAGGCGGGCGTGGATGTGCCGAATGGGCAGGGCGGCATTCTGGTCGTCAAGCGTCCGTGGCCTTCGATGATTCGTACCATCTGGAATAATCCTGAGCGCTTCAAGACGTCGTACTTCCCTGAAGAGCTGGGCGGCAAGATGTACCTGGCGGGCGACGGTGCGATCCGGAATAAAGATACCGGCTACTTCACCATCACCGGCCGTATCGATGACGTGTTGAACGTGTCGGGTCACCGCATGGGCACGATGGAGATTGAATCGGCGCTGGTGGCGAATCCGCTGGTGGCGGAGGCGGCGGTGGTCGGCAAGCCGGATGACACGACGGGTGAATCGATTTGCGCGTTCGTGGTGCTGAAGCAGGCGCGTCCGACTGGCGACGATGCCAAGAAGATCGCACTGGAGCTGCGCAACTGGGTGGCCAAGGAGATTGGCCCGATCGCCAAGCCGAAGGAGATTCGTTTCGGCGACAACCTGCCGAAGACGCGTTCGGGCAAGATCATGCGTCGTCTGCTGCGCGTGCTGGCGAAGGGCGAGAGCATTACGCAGGACGTGTCGACCCTGGAGAATCCGGCCATTCTGGAGCAATTGAAAGAGACCTCGTAACATGCGTCATTCCCGCGCAGGCGGGAATCCCATCTGGGGTGTGATCTGAGTGTCATGACTTAGCGGCAAATAATCTTGGTACTGTCCGGAATCTTTGCTATAATCTGGCGCTTCCCGGATGTAGGGGAAATGCAGGAGAGGTGGATGAGTGGTTGAAGTCGCACGCCTGGAAAGCGTGTATAGGGTCAAACCTATCGGGGGTTCGAATCCCCCTCTCTCCGCCAAGGATTCAAATTGGGTGATCCGAGCAAGTCCGAAATCATCCAGAAAAAGCCGCTTTAGCCCCTGCTACAGCGGCTTTTTTGTTTTCTGGCGTCCTCCACTGTCCAGCTGCATCCAACTCTTTTAAGGGTAAAAAAAAGATGCCTCATACCCTTATCCAAAACCATACCCTCTTAGCGCGGTCTAACGTACTTAACGTTAGTGCAAAGGAGATTGGTCATGCCAAAAATCATCGCACCGCTGACCGAGATGCAAGCCAGGAAGGCCAAGCCACACGACAAGGCTTACCGGCTGTTTGATGGCGGCGGGCTTTACCTGGAGGTCACTCCCAAAGGTTCCCGTATCTGGCGTATGAAATTTCGACAGGCGAACGGAAGCGAGAACGTGCTCACCTTCGGCCCCTATCCCGAAATAACGCTGCAGAACGCGCGAGAAAAGCGCCTGGAGGCCCGGCGGCTCATCCTCCAAGGGGTTGACCCAGCCAAGCTACGCGACGCTACCAAGCGCCGCGCAGCTGAAGAGGCCGCTAATACCTTTGAAAAGATCGCACGGGAATGGTACGCCAACAAGGTCCCTACCTGGAGTGAGCGCACGTCCAAGAACATGATTCAACGGCTTGAAGCTGACATTTTTCCGCAGATCGGCAAGCTGCCGATTGCAGAACTGAAGCACCGCGATGTCATTGCCGCCCTGCGCAAGATCGAACAGCGCGGTGCGGCCGAAATCGCCCACCGCATGAAGGCCGTCTGCGCGCAAATCTTTAGCTACGCGATCCAGTGCGGCCTGACCGATCGCAACCTGGTCGTCGACATGAAAGACGTTCTGAAAACCCGGCGCGCTTCGCACTTCGCCGCCATCGATGCAGACGAACTCCCTGCATTCCTTGGCGTCCTCGAACGGAACGAAGCCCGGATGTTCCAGCCTACGCGGATTGCATTACGCCTGATGCTGCTTGTCTTCGTGCGGACAAGCGAATTGATCGAGACGCCGTGGAGCGAGATCAATCTGGAGAAGGGCGAGTGGATCATCCCCTGGCAACGCATGAAGCGCGGGAAGCTGACAGTCAACCCGGATATGACCGACCATCATGTTTGTCTTTCGCGACAGGCGTGCCATCTGCTACGCGAACTCCACGCCATCACAGGAGGCGGGACGTATCTTTTCCCGAACCAGCGCGACCACCATAAGCCCATCAGCAACAACACGCTTCTGGTGGCGCTTGAGCGTATGGGCTACAAAGGGCGCATGACCGGGCACGGTTTCCGTGCGCTGGCGATGAGCACAATCAAAGAGCGACTAGGGTATCGACACGAAGTCGTTGACCGCCAGCTGGCTCACGCTCCGAAGGACAAGGTTGCCAGCGCCTACGACCGTGCGCAGTTCCTTGCCGAACGTCACAGGATGATGCAGGACTGGGCCGACTACATCGATTCAGTCGCGGCCGATGTGCAGCAGAAATAGGGGTACTTTTCAAGGCTCGCACTATTGTCCGCTGCGCTTAGCCTTTGCAAACAATAGAAAGTATTTGCATGGCAATGCCGTCGTGGTTGAGCTTGGTTTCGCGGAGTGGCGTTCAGTGGCGTTCGGAAGCGCCGAAATCGCACTTAGTGGCGTTTGGAAGCGCAGAAAATCTCACTTCAGTTGCATTCAGAGGCGGAAAAATAGCGTTGAAACGGCGGGCAGGATATGTGAAGTTAGCTAACCTGGCGGTTTGCTAACTCCACTTCCCTTATTCGCACCTGCGGCGCTCAACGGGAACCTGCCCTGTGGGGCCAGTCGCTCCGCGCCAAGGCGCAAGCCGAGACTGCCTAAGGCAATACTCGTCGGGCTGCCTGGCTGGCGGTGATATTTCGTGCATTTTCCTTTTAAGCAAGATGATATGCTTACTGGACCGAGTTGGGCCAATAACCGCCTTTCATAGAGTGTTTGGCTTTACGATTGAAATGAAGCTTTTTTTGATTGAACTAATATTAGTTTTGGTCTCTGGCGTGCGCCGTTGGTGCCGCTGATTTTTACTGTAGCCGGGGCGCAGCTAACTATGCTAACCAACGAACTCCATTCGGCACTCGTTTATCTCGACAGGGATTTTGTGGCAGGAAAGTATGAAATCTTTTCCGGCAAGTCGCCAAGTTCTCAGATCACCAAAACGCAAGGAAAAAAGGCGGGAGCGGCGATTCCCGTCTTTTCTGCAGAGGTGAGTGCAATCGAGACACGTACGTTTCCGATCTCTACACTGGAGATGCTGGCCACTGTGATGCCCATGATTCAGCAGGAGGGCGAAATCGAGCCAGCTCTTTTGCAGAAGGATATGTGTTCAAGGTTGGGTTGGGTGACCGCCACCCTTGGTACTTTAACGGCGAGGCAGTCTAAGGGCGTGCCTGGAACCGAAACCTACGTTCAGGGCGAAGAGCAAGGCTGTTTCACGCTGAAGAATGATGCATTGAAGTTGGCACTCATTACCACTCCGGACTATTTTGTCTCTGGGTTGGATGCTCTGCTCAAGATGCATAAAGTTCTGCTTCGCGATTTGACAATGCCGGTTCGGGCGTTCGTGCGGATAATAGCAGCCCAAGACTATATGGACGAGTGGATTGCTATCCCTTACGTCATGTATGAACACCCGCGATGATTAAGCAGCCTAAATGGACCGATATCGGCCAATAGCCGTCGGTCGCGCCGCCGCAAGTCCCCATCAAGCCGCTGTCTACATGAGGGTTTCATGGAACGCTTGAAAAGCGCCGTAAACATACTCGACATCGCGCAGAAGGTTATTTCTTGCGTCGTATAATAAACTCGAAATTATTTCGTGCTTTGTTTTTTTTTGTAGGTAATTTTAGTATGAAACTGTTTTATTTTAAGGCGAATAAAAGATGACTTCAGCGAAACGAATTTTCGACTTTTTGAATGGCGAGGTGGAGGTGACATTGTTCGCCGCCGCGGGATTATCAGCAAGGGCTGGCGTTCCGCCTTGGGGAGCCTTGCTTAATCAACTTGCTCAGTGGTTGAATAGTCGAGATGCTCTTGTTGCGCAAAAAATGATCGAACTTGTTAGAAAGTATGATTATTTAAAAGCAGCGGAATTTTTCTTCATGGCTGATGGAGTGACGGATAAAGAACGTTACACTCAACTTTTGGCACTTCTTACGCCTGATAATCCGGCGGCAACTGATGAAATATTCAAACTTCCATTCACATGCGCAATCACAACAAATTTTGATAGACTTCTTTTTGATGGTTTTGCAAAGATAAAAGGAGTCGCGCCAAAAGATTATAAGAGGGGCGATATTTCTTTTAAGAATGCAGTTTTCTCTGAACCTCCCTTTGTATGTCGTGTGCATGGAGGAATTGAGGACCCATCTGCCATTGTTTTAAGTCAATCCAAGTTTGATGAATTGGAAAAGGATGAATATTACAAAGACATCCTCACTCAAGCATTCAAGAACAGAAAAATGTTGATGGTGGGTTTCTCTTTTGCTGACCCGGCGATACTATCAATTCTTCGTTCCATCAACAAAAATTATGGACCGCTTGCTGTGGGGAGCCATCTTGCGTTAATGCCAAGTGATGCGGATGATGACACGAAAGGTCTTTTGAATCGTCTGAATATCGAAGCCCTATATTATGATCACACAGCAACAGATAAAACACACAATTCACTGTGGAATTTGATTGATGAAGTATTAGTTCTGCAGAACCAGAAGCCGCCGGTCTCGATAGCTGCGCCTGAACTTGGCACAGCGCTACCGTTTGACGCCGCTAAGCGATATTTGGCTGCATGTTATGCAAGAGCGGATTTGGGCGCTGGGATTCATTCTCTTAGGGAAGTCGTAATCGAAGGGATGGTAAGTTCGATTATTCAACAATCTCATCCGAAATCAATCGGCTTCAAAGAAATCGTTTCTAAAATTCATGCCGACTTGAATCTCGGTTTGGATGATTCAAAAAAACTGGTTACTTCGGCGCTAACCGCAATGGTTGATGCGAAATTATGCATATGGCACCGAAGAGCAGGTGAGCAAAAGGTCTCCTGGCAAGGTAGTGTAGATGGAGCCAATAAACTCGAGAAAGATATTGCTATCTTGGTCGAAAGTGTTCTTAACAGGGCATTTGTAGAGGAAGGATATCGTGCCACTGTCGATGTAAGGGGGGGATTACAAAAATTCTTCGCTCAACTAGTTCTTCAACGTGGTTGGGACTTAGGAGCGGCTTTCGCTGCTGGCAAGATTCCTAAGGCATTAAATATAGATAATTTGATGTTTTCAGTTTGCCGTACCCAGTCCACAAACGATATTCAACGCATGATTCGTGTGTGTGAGAGGTTGATACATAATCCAACTTCTGCCGAAGCGGAAATTCTCGGTGCGTTAGGTAGGGCAAGTTTCGGCTTGGAGTTGGCTATCCAAGCTCCAAGATCAAGTTTGTTGTTTACTAATACCCTCCCTTCTCGAATCTATCTTGATGCCAATGTGATTATGCCCGCATTCGTGGAAGGTCATACGTACCATAAGATTTACTCCGACACTATTACGGCACTTAGTAAGGCAACCAACGGAGTTGGGACTACAAAGGTATTTGCTATTTATGAATACTTAAATGAAGTTGTAAGCCATCGGCGGCTTGCGTTGCAGGAGTTCAATGAAAACAAAGAGCATTTTAGGAATGATTCGATTCGGCAAGCTGTTTACTCGGGTTCATCCAATATGAACGTATTTATTGGGGCATATGCAAATCTAGTTAACTCTGGAGTTGATCTAGAGTTCGATTTGTATTTGCAAAAATATGCTCCATATACAAATGAAGATGAGCTTAGCATCTGGCTCATGGAGAGAGATGTTCATGTGATAAAACGAAATTTTAAGATCGCAGCAGGTCTTCAGGCAGAGGCATCATTGCAGCTTCAAAAAGCCTATTCGACTATGATAAAAACAGATAAAGATGCGCGATTGATCGAACACGATGCAAGACAGCTCTCTCTGCTTGCTTCTGATGTTGATGCTGGACATCGTTCTGTCTTGGTAACAGCTGATAGACGTTTGCGCGAGGCCGTAGCCACTTCTAACCAAAAAAGGCTCGCTGAGCATATGATTAGTCATGTTGGATTAACTCAGCTAGTTGACCTACTAATTGGCTCACCAACGGATGCTAGATCACTATCTCATCTAATTTGGGATTCCCCTATTTCAGACCGATCTAATGAGGTGCGCCAATATTTTATTAGCATGGCGTTGCGCCGATATGATGAGGCTATCGCATTAGAAATGCCATTATTGGTTGATAAATTTGTCGATGAAGTGATGATCACTGCAAAGAGAAAAGGACTAGACCCTGATAATCGTATTAATAACCAGCAAGACTCTTGGTTTAGAGTTGCTGGTTCATTTGAGGATCAGTTCTTTGACGCTATGAAAGAGCAAATTGAAAAGCGAGAAGGGCAGAGGTGAGATATTTAATGAAAATGAGAAATATAGTGTGTAGATTTAGGTGAATTCTACGACTGTCCGAGACGGGCGAAAGCGGCCCCAACTAATAATCCTTCATTCGGATTTTCATTGAGTAATTTAGAGCTAATGAAAGGAGTGGGCGCGCATCTGGTGGGAAATTAATTTTCGGGAGGGGGTATAATTGGGGGGATCTGATTAGCAGTGTCAAGCCAGTTTGGTTGAGGTAATATTTCCCATTTTAATATATTTTGTTGGAATAAAGAAACTGGATTCCATGTAAGAGATTTTAATAAGAAGAAATGCCAAATGTGATGAAAGTTCTCTAGTTAAGCACCTATACCGAAATTAAATTCGGCCCAGATGAGAAAAACGAAATATTAATCAAGTGACAACTTTTTGGGGTATGGGTGGGGGTATTTTCAAATGCTCTTCAAGCAGGAAGCCAGCGTTGGCAGACTTCTTTAATGATGGGAATCCCCCTCTCGCCAAGGACACAAAAGCAAAAAGCCACCCTCGGGTGGCTTTTTTGTTTTTGTGCCTAGGCGGAGAGAAGCAGAGCGCCTGCGCGCTCTGCGCAGGGGATTCGAAGGCATCGCCCCTACCGGGGCGAGCCGCTCCGAATCGTCCGATTACCACCGCTGCGCGGTGGCGCGCCGAAGGCGCCGCGCGCAGCGCAAAATTCCTAAAGGCATCATTTCCCATCACAAATGTCCGAATGTCGGCACTGACCCCGTATCACGCTGACCCCGTATCACGTCTCTGCTTACGCGGTTTGGTGGTTTCGGTTTTAAGCCACGCCGATAGTTGGACCGAATACTTATCTAATCCACTGGAAGAGCGCCGCTCCGCATAGAAGGGCTCTGTTGTTTCCGATCGCAGATAGCGTCGGACGCTATTGCGTGAGATTCCCAGTCGCCTGGCGATCTCTCGTAATGGGATCTGGTCACGAAGGTGCCAGCGTCTGATGCCGCAGTTCTTCTACTTGCTCCGACAAGGACTTAAAGCAGGCCATGATTCGCTGCTCATGCCGTCCAGAGGCCAGCGTCTGCAACAGGAACGGGACGGCTGACAGTAGCGGGACCGCGCTTGCGCCGACCATTGCGCCGATAGCGGGGAATACTTGGGGAACGATGGCCGCAGCATTGGCGACAACGTTGAGCGCCTATTACCGGCGACGGCTTCTACAGTGGACTTCTCGGTATTCATGGGGAAGCATTCAAGAGGAACAGCCCACGCAGTTGGAAGAAAGGCGCAGCCAGCACGGGCCATCTGTGGCCGCGCCCCTGTAGTCCGGCATCTAGGTCTTTACGCGTAACGCTGCGGCTAGCATGGCGGTACTGATTAATCCGCTAGGTGCTGTATGGTCAACCACTGACGTGGCATTAGACGTACCTCTAACCAGATCAATCCCGTGCTGGCAATCACTCTTGGTCCGGTAACCCTCGCCACTATCCGCAATGATGCGCCCGTTGTCTGCCCGTAGTCGCCATCGGTAGTCAGGATGCGGTAGGCCCGCAGATAACAGGCCGGGTTTCTGTTGATAAATCTCGAAGTGCATGACAGTTCCTTTATAACGATTAGCCCGAAGGCCAGTAGTTACCCGCCTGCTTGTGCTGGCAGGGTGGAGCCTGATGGAGACGGTGAGATACTAGATGCAGTGCAAATTAGCCAAACCGCTACTAGCCATAGTAGCAGCTTGCTTGCGAAGTACAATTATTAATCTAGATCAATTGGTAATGAGAATCGCATCACTGGATGCCTGTACAGTATAAAGGGTGGCCGAGGATTGATCCAGTGCTAATCCGGCTTCGGGAGTCGAACCGCCGATAGGCTGCTCATGCTGCGCCTGCGCCGCCGAGGGAGTTGCTGGCACGCCCGGCGAACTGTTACACTAAGGTCTTACGCATGGCAGTGCACTAGGGCTGGAACCCGCATAACTGCTGTGTTCTGAGGGAATCCCTCCTCTCGCAAAAAGCCACCCTCGGGTGACTTTTTTGTTTTGTGCCTAGGCGGAGAGAAGCAAGTCGCATCCGCGATTGTTTCGCAGGCGCAGGGCTGCGCCCTTCGAATTCCCTGCCCCCCTGCGGGCCTTGCGCGGTCGCCAAGGCGGCCGGTTCGAAAGCATCGCCCTACCGGGGCGAGCCGCTCCGAATCGCCCGATTGCCACCGCTGCGCGGTGGCGCGCCGGAGGCGCCGCGCGCAGCGCAAAATTCCTAAAGGCATCATTTCCCATCACAAATGTCCGAATGTCGGCACTGACCCCGTATCCGCGTACAAATGTCCGAATGTCGGCACTGACCCCGTATCCGCACTGACCCCGTATCCGCAATGGTATCGCTCCAAGAATGAACGCCTTTAATGTCAGGTACGTTCACGCCGTACACGCTACCTTCGTCTTTGAAAATGACAACTGGGATGTCCATTTGCTGCTCCCTTTACCTCATTCCCGAGTGTGATCCTACATACAAGAACGTATTTGTGTAGCAGTGATGGGCGTCAAACGACAAATGCGCCGAAGGATGAAATCCTTGGCGCATGTGGCTGAATGCAGTGTTTGCAGGTCTAACAGGAAGGGGCAGGACTGGAGGAGTTGTCAGGGGCTCGTGCCGATAAATCAGTTTCGCTTCGCCTGCCCGATAACGCTCGCCACCTTGGTGGTAATCATATCAACCGCCGGGCCATTGGCGCCGTGGGGAATGATGATGTCGGCGTTGCGCTTGGTGGGTTCGATGAATTGCTTGTGCATCGGGCGTACCGTTTCCAGGTACTGGCCGACGACGCTCTCCACCGAGCGGCCGCGTTCGGTAATGTCGCGCTGCATACGGCGGATGAAGCGGATGTCGGAGGCGGTGTCGACGTAGATTTTCAGCGACATCATGTCGCACAGGTCCGCGTCATACAGGGCAAACAGGCCTTCGATCACGATGACCGGCGCTGGCTTGACGGTGATGGTGCGGTCGGAGCGGTTGTGCAGCGTGAAGTCGTACTCCGGCATTTCGATCGTTTCGCCATTGCGCAGCGCCTGGATATGCTGCACCAGCAACGACCATTCGAAGGCCTGTGGGTGGTCGTAATTCTGCTGGGGACGGACTTCAGGGCTGAGATGGGTTTGGTCGCGGTAGTAATCGTCCTGCATCACGACCGAGACCATATCTGCGCCAAACGCAGCGAGCACTTTCTGGGACACAGTGGA
Organism: Duganella aquatilis; assembly: GCF_009674565.1. Classification (GTDB taxonomy): domain Bacteria; phylum Pseudomonadota; class Gammaproteobacteria; order Burkholderiales; family Burkholderiaceae_D; genus Rugamonas; species Rugamonas aquatilis. Next base: position 145,255 of record NZ_WKJL01000011.1, on the reverse strand, counting down.
CTTGCCACTGCCGCTACCGCCTGCGACGCCAATAATAAACGGTTGGAAGGAAATCGTATTCATGCCGAATGATACCGGAATCGCGCCCGAATCGACAGGGGAAGGCCCGGAATTGGCGGCTTCAGCCCTTGCCACCCAAGGCAAATCTTCCTTCCGTGGCATGCCATTTTATTAAAAGAACGGCCGCACTTCGACCGGGGCGCGGCAGGCGATTGCGGCTTTGCGTCCCCATTCCAGAGCCTCATCCAGGCTCTGTGCTTCGAGCACCCAGAAGCCGCCGATGTGCTCCTTGGCTTCCAGATAAGGGCCGTCGGTGACGGTCGCCTTGCCGTCCGCCTGCGCGCGGATTGAGCGGGCATTGCTTACCGGGCGCAGGCCGCCGACGAAGACCCTGACGCCGGCGGCGACCATCTCGTTATTCAGCACATCGATATCGTGATGCATCGCTGCATCCTCCATCGCGGCCGGGTCGTAGTTGTCGGGATGGTGAATCGCTACCAGATACTGGGTCATGACGCTTCCTTTCAATCGATAATCACGCCTCGCTATCGCAGATCCGGTCGCGGCCTGCGGACTTGGCCTGGTACAGGCGGCGGTCGATGCGGTCGAGGAACACGCTCGGGTCGTCCTGCGAGCCGGGCACGATGGTGCCGACACCCATGCTGGTGGTGATCTGGCGGCCGACGCCGGAGCGGGCATGCGGGATCTCCTTCTGCGCCAGCAGCTTGCGGCAACGTTCGGCGACATTGAGGGCGGCGGCTTCGTCCGTGGACGGCAGCAGCAGGACGAATTCCTCGCCGCCGAAGCGGGCGCACAGGTCGCGCGCGCGGGACGCGCCGGTGTCCAGCGCCTGGGCCACGCGGCGCAGGCATTCGTCACCCTGCACGTGACCATAGTGGTCATTGTATTGTTTGAAGTAGTCGATGTCGATCACCACCAGCGACAGCGGCTCGCCCGTGGCGCGCGCCTTGGCCCATTCGACCGGGTACAGGGTGTCGAACATGCGGCGGTTGGCGACGCCGGTCAGGCTGTCGCGGTAGGACAGCACTTCCAGTTCCCGTTGCAGTTGCAGGATCTTGTCTTCGGCCTGCTTGCGTGCGGTGATGTCGAACATGAAGCCAACCAGCGACGCAACGCTGCCGTCGGCGTTGCGCACGACGTGCACCACGTCGCGGATCCAGACGTAGTCGCCGTCGTTGGTCAGCGCGCGGTAGTCGGCCTCGTGGTCGACGCCGCTTTGCGACTGGGCAACGCAGAAGTCGACCGTCTTCTGGCGGTCTTCCTCGTGGATACGCTCGGCCCAGTCGTTCACGGACAGCCAGCTGGATTGTTTCCAGCCCAGCAGTTCTTCGATTTGCGGACCGATGTAGGTAAATTGCATCGTCGCCCAGTCGATCTGCCAGGGAATGGCGCGGGTGGATTCAAGCAGGGTGCGGTATACGCTGGCGTCGAGAGGCGAGGAGGTCATGGGGCGGAAGGAAAAAGGCGGAAAGGCCACCATTCTGCCACGGAGTGACTACGATGTTGAAATCCTGATCCAGCGCCGTCCGCCCAGCACGGTGATGGCGACCAGGGTGAGGGCGGCGGCCAGGTGCATCAGCAGGTCGACCAGCTCGCCGGCGACCGGGTGGCAGAATCCCAGCAGGATCTGCGACATGGCCGCAACGCCCACGCCGGCGATCGCCAGGCTGCGCGCCGGATGCAGCGAACGGGTGCGGCGCAGCGCGGCCACCACCAGCACGATCATCGGCGCGCCGGCCAGCAGCATGAAGGTGTAGCAGTATTGGCCGTCGCCGAGCTGGCCCACCGGGTCCGGCGACAGCGTGGCATCGATCAGCCCGACCAGCAGCCAGGCGACGGACAGGGCGGCCAGCCAGCACCGGTGGGTCATGCGCTGTCCGGCGATGCTGAGGGCGAAAGCGGTCTGGATCGCCAGCGCGCCGAGGCAAAACGAGACCAGCATCCACAAGCCCGCCCACAGCGCGCCGGGATGCGACCAGTCCGCCGTGCCGCGATCCATCAGCAGCGAGGCCAGCAATCCGCTCGGCAGGGCCAGCAGCATCAGGCCGGCCGCGCGCGGCCAGGCCGGCGCGGTGCGTTTGACCGGGTGGGCCTGGCGGGCAAGCTGTTCTATCAGGGCGTCGTGGTTATTCATAGTCGGTACTTCTATCTCGGCGTAGCGTGGTCAGGGCGCGATGCAGGACGGATTTCACCGCCGACAAGGTCATCCTGCTGGCGGCTGCCGCATCGGCCAGGCTCATTTCGGACAGGTGCACCATTTCCACCATATTGCGTTGCCGCTCCGGGAGGCGGCTCAACAGGCTGCCCACCTGCTGCTGGATGGCCAGTTGCTCTTGCCCGTGCGTAATGGACTCGTCCGCATGGCCGAACACGGCTTCCTCGTCGATCACTTCCCAGCATTCGCGGCGGCCGCGCGCGCGCAGGGCGTCAATCGCGCGGGCCGAGGCAATCGCGGACAGCCACGGCAAGAACGGCCGGTCCGGGTCGTAGGTGTGGCGGACCCGGTGCACGGCCAGCAGCACGTCCTGCACCACGTCTTCCACCAGCGCCTCGTCCTGGCGGATTTTCCGCCGCACCAGTCCGCGCACGGCGGGCACGATCGCCTTCAGCAGCCGGGCATAGGCGCGCTGGTCGCCATCCTGAGCGCGCACCATCAGCAGCGGCCACGCGGCGCTGGCGGTGTCGTTCTCGGTTGGCGATGTATCGGTCAAATCGGCTTTCCGGTTGATGTGGTGTCAGGAGTGTTTGTGCGAGGCCTTCTCCAAAGCAGAGATCACGATGTCCGGACTGAGCAGCTGGGGCAGGAGCACGGGCTCGCCGCCGTCGGCCGGATAGACCACGTACACCGGCAGCCCGCCTCGACCGAACTCGTTGATGGCCTGGTCAATGTCGGGATTATATTTGGTTGAGTCGGCGATCATGTAAATTGTTTCGGTCTGGGCCATCGCCGCCTTCACCGTGCTGACGGATAACGCCGCCTTGTCGTTCACCTGGCAGGTAATGCACCACGATGCGGTGAAATTGACGAAGATGGGTTTGCCGTGCCCGCGTTGCGCCGCCACCGCCGCCGGTGTCCAGGTGCCGGGCTTGACCGACGCGGTTGCCGTTGCCGTTGCCGTGTCGCGCTCGCTGGTCCGCGGCAGATTGGCCAGCGGCAGCGCCATGCCGACAACCAGCAGCAGGGCGAACGCCAGTTGCGGCCGGTAACCCAGTCCGGACAGCTGGCGCTGCTGTGCCACGCCGTAGAGCCAGGCCGCAAACGCCAGCACCACCGAGGCCGCCAGCAGCGCTCCCAGGGCGTTGGAACCTGCCTGCTGGTCCAGCACCCATGCCAGCCACGCGGCGGCGGCCAGCATCGGAAACGCCAGCACGTGTTTCAGCACCGCCATCCAGGCGCCCGGCTTGGGCAGCAGGCGCGCGCACGCCGGCACCAGCGCAACCGTGGTGAAGGGCGCGGCAAAGCCGAGCGCGAGGGCGAGGAAGATGGCCATGCCCTCGGCGGGCGGACGCAGCAGTGCTGCGCCGACCGCACCGGCCATGAATGGCGCGGTGCACGGCGTGGCGACGATGATCGACAGGGCGCCGGTCAGCGCCGCGCCCAGCGGTCCACTGCGCGGGCCGGCCATGCCGCCGATGCGCTGCGCCGCCAGGCCGATCTCGAACACGCCCATCATGTTCAGCGCCAGGGCGAGCATGATCAGCGCCAGCGCCGCGATCAGCAGCGGCGACTGCAACTGGAAACCCCAGCCGACAGCGGAACCGCCGGCGCGCGCCGCCAGCAGCGCGGCGCCCAGCAGCAGCATGGTGGCCACCACGCCGGCGAGAAAGCCCAGTCCTTCCACCCGCGCCGCGCGCCGGTCCTGGCTGTGGCGGATGAGGCCGAAGGCCTTCAGCGAGATCACCGGGAAGACGCAGGGCATCAGGTTAAGAATCAGTCCGCCCAGAAAGGCGGCGGCGAGCAGGGTCAGCATGGCCCGCTCCCGTTACGGCTCAAGACCTCGTGCTTCATTTGTTCGCCGCGTGCCATGCCTTGACGGCGGCCATGGTTTTCTGGATGTGCAGTTCCGGATTGCCGTCCGTGTAGCTCAGCAGGATCTTGCCGTCTGGCGCGATGACGAACGAGGTACGGTCGGACAGCATTTTGCCGTCCTTGGTCTGGAATTGCGTCTTGTACTCGGCGGCGACCTTGGCGCCCGGATCGGCGGCGACGGCAAACTTGTCGCGGCATTCCAGTTTCGAGAACTCGGCGACGCGGTCGGCGTTACCGGCCGTCACGCCGATCACGGTGGCGTTCATTTTCTTGAAGTCGTCCGTGGCTTCGGCGAAATCGTGCGCTTCCAGCGTGCAGCCCTGGGTGAAGGCGGCCGGGAAGAAGTACAGCACCACCGGCCCTTGGCGCAGCGCCTTGGCCAGCGAGAAGGTCATCGGCTTGCCGGCCAGCGCGGCATCCAGCTGGAAATCGGGCGCCTTCGCGCCCTGGGGCAGGGCGGCCACGGCGGCGGCGGCCGACAGCGCCAGTACGGTTGAGGTTACCGCTTTGCCCAGAAAGGTCGCGAATCGTGTCATGGTGATCTCCGTTTGTGATGGTGGTTGACCCCTCGGTTGAGGGACATACCTGCCAGTTCGCCGGGCAGCGGGCGAAAGTTGCGGTCGACCTTAAAAATAGTTGAAAGGTGTTGTGGCTGGAATTCGACGGTTCGGCCGGAAGAAAGTAGTAAAATCATGCGCTAATTGCAACCCTCTCTTCAGTGAGTCCGTTTTGATAGACAGCCCATCGGTACGTGCCTTGCGCGCAGCCCTGGACCTGCGCATGGCGTCGCCGGGCCAGGGCGACCAGGATCTGCAGGGGTGGCGCGTCCGCCTGCTGAATGGCTTGTGCGCCGTTTCCTTCTGGCTGGGCGTGCTGATCATCCTGCCCAGCATGTGGGGCGGCGCGCTCGCGGGCCACTGGCCGCTGGTGGCGACCGACGTGGTCGCGCTGACCGGCGTCGGCGTGCTGCATTATCGGCGCGAGCTGGCGTACCGCTGGCGGGCGCTCGGCCTGCTGGGCATCGCTTACCTGATCGCGCTGGTACTGCTGTGTTCCCTCGGGCCGGTGTCGCAGATTTACCTGCTGGCGGTGCCGGTGCTGTGCACGGTGCTGATCGGCAGCCGCGCCGCCACGCTGGCGCTGCTGTGGTGCAGCGTCACGCTGTTCCTGGCCGGCTACGTCGGCGGCATTGAGCCGGGCATGGCCGTGGTGCTGGCCGGCTCGCTGGCGCACTGGTCCATCCTGAGCGTCAATTTCCTGTTTGTCTCCGCCGTGCTGACGGTGTCCTGCACTTATCTGCTGCACGGGCTGGACGGCGCGCTGGCGCGTCAGCGCGCCACGCATGCGCGCAGCATGGAGAATGAACAGCGCTACCGCCAGACGCTGGAAGCGCAGATCGTCACGCTGCATGCGCGCGAGGCGGACTTGCGGGCGTCGCAGGAGCGCTATGCCGAGTCGCTGGCGGCGCAGCGCGCGGCGGAAGTGTCGAACCAGCTGAAGAGCGATTTCCTGGCCATGATCAGCCACGAGGTGCGCACGCCGCTGGGCGGCGTGATCGGCATGCTGCGCTCGTCGCTGAAGGATGCGGCGCTGGCGCCCAACACGCGCAACAAGCTGCGCCTCAGCCTGAGCAACGCCGAGGTGCTGCTGCAAATCATCAACGACATCCTCGACTTCTCCCGCCTGGAAGCGGGCAAGATGCCGCTGGAGGTACTGGATTTCGACCTGCCGGCCTTGGCGAACGACGTGGCCAATCTGCTGGGCGACCGCGCCGGCGCCAAGGGCATTTCGCTGGTGACGGTGGTCGATCCGGCGCTGCCGCTGTGGTGGCGCGGCGATCCGACGCGGCTGCGGCAGGTGGTGGTCAACCTGGTCGGCAACGGCATCAAGTTCACCGAGCATGGCGAGGTGCGCGTCACGGTGGCGGCGCAGGCGGAGCAGGGCATCGTCATCACCGTGCGCGACACCGGCATCGGCATCGAGGCCGAGGCGCTGGGCCGGCTGTTCCAGAAGTTCGAACAGGCCGATGCCGCGACCTCGCGCAAATACGGCGGCGCCGGCCTGGGCCTGGCCATCTGCAAGAATATCGTTGCCGCCATGGGCGGGCGTATCGAGGCCAGCAGCGAACCGGGCGTCGGCAGCATGTTCCGCGTGTACCTGCCGCTGGAACGCGGCGTGCCGGTGGCCCGGCGCGAAACGGCCGTGCGCCATCCGCATGCGGCGCGCCTGAGCGTGCTGTGCGCGGAAGACGGCAGCACCAACCAGATCATTCTGCGCGAGTTGCTGGGCATCATGGGCCACACCGTCACCATCGCCGAGGATGGCGTGCTGGCGCTGGAGGCCCTGGCCGCGCGCGATTACGACCTGGTGATCATGGACGGCCGCATGCCGCGCATGGACGGCATCGCCGCCGTGCAGCGCCTGCGCGCCGGGTTGGACGGCATACGCGATCCTTCCGTGCCGGTGATCGCGTTGACGGCCAATGCCACCACCGAGGAACGGCAGCGTTTCCTGGCGGCCGGCGCCAACGGTTTCCTGGCCAAGCCGATCGATGAACATGATCTGCACGCGGAGATCGGGCGCCAGCTGGAGTCCATCCTGGCGCAGGGCAGGCCGCTGATCAGCGAGCAACGTTCCGCGGTGGCGCCGACGCTGGCGGAACTGGATGTGATGTTCGACGTGGCCGAGCTGCAAGCGTCTGACGCGCAGCGGCCGCAACTGGAAGACAAGCTGCACCACGCCATGCGCGCCGCCTTCATGATCGAAGGGCCGCGCCTGCTGGCGGTGGCGACGCAGGGACTGGATAACGAGGACGCGATGATGATCGCCCTGGCCGCGCACAGCCTGATGGGTGGCGCCGCCTATCTCGGCGTCGATACGCTGCACGCGCGCTGCGCGCAAATCGAAAAGCTGGCGGATGCCGGCGAACTGGACGCCGTCAAGCCTCATCTTGAGGCGCTGCGGCAGGAGTTGGCGCAAGCCTTGGCGGAGATGGCCGGCGGCACGCCACAATTGTCGTAATCATAAAATTTGACTGCCGCTGGTAGTGTGCTATCTTTGCGGTCCCGCCATAATGATTGCGCAACCATGAAAATCAAGGGACTACGCTGGTGGATGATAGGGTTGATCATGCTGGGAGCCGTGATCAACTACCTGACCCGCAGCACGCTGGCGGTCGCCGCGCCGACGCTGCTGACGGAACTGGGCATCAGCACCAGGGAATACTCGTATATTACCGCCGCCTTCCAGGGCGCGATCATGCTGCAGCCGCTGTGCGGTTATGTGCTGGATGTGATCGGCCTGAAGTTCGGCTTCGCCCTGTTCGCGACGGCCTGGTCGTTCGTCTGCATGGCGCACGGCCTGGCCACCAACTGGCAGATGCTGGCGGTGCTGCGCGGCATGCTGGGGCTGGCGGAAGGCTCGGCCAATCCGGCCGGCATGAAGGCGGTGTCGGAATGGTTCCCGGCCAGGGAGCGCGGAATGGCGGGCGGCATCTTCAATATCGGCGCCTCGTTCGGCTCGATGCTGGCGCCGCCGCTGGTGGTGTGGGCGATCCTGCATTACAACTGGCAGTCCGCGTTCGTGATCACCGGCGCGCTGGGACTGGTCTGGGTGGCGGCCTGGCTGCTGCTGTACGACGCGCCGGCGCGCCATCGCCGCCTGTCGGCCGAGGAGGCGCAGCATATCGCGGCCGGGCAGGAGCAGCATCTGCAAGGCGAGGGCCGGCCCTCCATACTCAGCATACTCAAGATGCGCAATTTCTGGGGCATCGCGCTGCCGCGCTTCCTGGCCGATCCGGCGTGGGGCACGCTGTCGTTCTGGGTGCCGCTGTACCTGACCACGGTGCGGCATTTCGATCTGGCGCAGATTGCGATGTTTGCCTGGCTGCCGTTCCTGGCCGCCGACCTCGGCTGCCTGTTCGGGCCGATGGTGGTGCTGGCCTTGCAGAAGCGCGGCGTGCGGCTGATTAATGCGCGGCGCGGCGCATTCACCTTGGGCGCGTGCATGATGCTGGGCGTGGCGTTTGTCGGCTTCGTGGAGAGTCCTTACGCGGCGATCGCCTTGCTCAGCCTGGCCGGCTTTGCGCACCAGACCTTGTCGGTCACCGTCATCACCATGTCGTCCGATCTGTTCCGCCGCAACGAGGTGGCGACGGTGGCCGGCATGTGCGGCACGTTCGGCAATTTCGGGCTGCTGCTGTTCTCGCTGCTGATCGGCGGGCTGATGGCCAGCGTGGGCTATACGCCGTTCTTCGTCAGCCTGGCGGTGCTGGACCTGGTGGCGGCGCTGCTGTTGTGGACTTTGGTACGAGAGAAAACGTCATGATTCAGAATCCTGTCCTGCCGGGCTTTAATCCCGATCCGTCCATCGTGCGCGTGGGCGACGATTACTACATCGCCACCTCCACCTTCGAGTGGTATCCGGGCGTGCAGATTCACCATTCGCGCGACCTGGTGCACTGGCGCCTGCTGACGCGTCCGCTGACGCGCGCAAGCCAGTTGAACATGCTGGGTGCGCCGGATTCGTGCGGCGTGTGGGCGCCTTGTCTGACCTATGCGGATGGCTTGTTCTGGCTGATTTATACCGACGTCAAGCGCTATGGCCGCACCTCGACGGGCGGCGCGACCGGCAGTGCTTCCTTGCGCGATTTTCATAATTATCTGGTGACCAGTCCGAGTATCGAGGGGCCGTGGTCGGAGCCGGTGTATCTCAACAGCAGTGGCTTCGATCCGTCGCTGTTCCATGATGATGACGGCCGCAAGTATGTGCTGAACCAGCTGTGGGATCACCGGCCGGGCAGCAACCGGTTTAACGGCATTGTGATGCAGGAGTATGCGCAAGGTCGGCTGATCGGCAAGCGCGAGAATATCTTCAAGGGCACGGCCCATGGGCTGACGGAAGCGCCGCATCTGTACAAGCGCAACGGCTACTACTATCTGCTCACGGCCGAGGGCGGCACTGGCTGGAATCATGGTGTGACGATGGCGCGTTCGCGCAATCTGAGCGGGCCGTATGAATTGCATCCGGAGCAGACCATACTCAGTTCGCGGCATCGGCCGGATTTGGCGTTGCAGCGCGCGGGCCATGCGGATCTGGTGGAGACGCAGGATGGGCGGACGTATATGGTCTATCTGTGCGGGCGGCCGTTGCGCAATCGCGGCACGTGCACGCTGGGGCGCGAGACGGCGATACAGCCGATGGTGTGGGGCGAGGATGGCTGGCTGCGCACCGTGGACGGGTTGGGCACGCCGGAGCTGGCGGCTGCGACGCCGGGCTTGCCGGAGCATCGCTTTGCGGTGTTGCCGGTGCGGGAGGATTTCGATGTGCCCGAGTTGCCGGTTGCGTTTCAGTGGTTGCGGTCGCCGTGGCCGGAGGAGCTGTTCAGTCTGACTGCGCGGCCGGGGCATTTGCGCTTGTACGGGCGGGAGAGCATGGGCAGCCAGTTCCGGCAGGCGTTGGTGGCGCGTCGGCAGCAATCGCATTGCTACAGCGCGTCGACGGTGGTGGAGTTTGAGCCGGAGCATTATCAGCAGCAAGCGGGGCTGGTGTGTTATTACAACGCGTCCAAGTTCCACTATCTGTACATTTCGCATGACGAGGTGGTGGGCAGGCATTTGCGGGTGATGAGCAGTTTGCCGAATCATGTGCAGACCGATACTTTTACCGCGCCGATTGCGTTGCCGTCTGGCGTGCCGGTGCAGCTGCGCGTGGAGGTGGACGAGGAGCGGATGTTGTTTGCGTATCGGATCGGCGATGGCGACTGGCAGTGGCTGCCGCAGCAGTTCGACGCCAGCATCCTGTCGGACGAGGCCAATGCCCCCGGCATGCCCAACTTTACCGGTGCCTTTGTCGGCGTGGCATGCCAGGACATGGCGGGCACGGCGTTGCATGCGGACTTCGATGACTTCGAATACCGCGAACGGCCGTATTGCGTTAATCCGAAGTAGGCGGCTTGTTTTTCTCTTGTTGCGCCTGCATATTTTTGATGAGCACTGCGGTTTGCTCGGCCTGCTTTTTCACCTCCGCCTGTATGGCCGCCATTTCCTTGCCGGCGCTCAGGGCGGCCAACATATTGGAATAGAGCGTAGCGTTCAATGCAGAGATGCCAAGGACGGCGGCTAGCACACTGCTAATGCCGGTCACGACGATGGTGGTGCGCAGGCTGGCGATGTTGGCGCGCATTTCCGTGAGCATGGCCTCGATCCGGTCGAATCTTGCATCCGAGATCTTCTGTCGTTCATCCATCAGCTTGACGAAGCTGGAGAATGTTGCCTCCATGGATGATATGCGACCATCCATCCTCGCTTCGAGGACGGCTATTGGCGTTTCTTCGGCGTTGTTTGGCTGACTCATGCAAGATTAGACCGCAAGCAGAGAAACAAGTTCAATATTGTTGTGCCAGTTGGTGATTTTCGTAATTGCCGCGCGTGGCTGGTGGCAGCACAATGGTGCGCATAAAAATACGTGAGACATCCCATGAAAATCCGCCTTGCCGCAGCCCTGGCTGTGCTGTCATCGTCCGCCTTCGCGGCCGTGCCGAATGCGTTGAATGTGTACGCCAGCCGTCCGCTGGACTCCTGGCACATCCAGGTTTCCGACTTTGAAACCAACAAGACGCTGGAAGGCGACAAGGTCGAGATCTCGCGTCAGGTCAAGGTACCGGAAAGCGTGGTCACGGTCGCCAAATCCACCAAGGGCAAAAAGGACGATGCGCTGACGCTGGATTTCAACAAGGCCTGGTACGCCAGCCTGCGGGTGGAGGGCGGCAATCCGGTCGACCTGCGTCCGTATCTGGCCAAGGGCGTGCTGGCGCTGGACGCCAATGTGCAGGAACTGGCCAAAGGAGGCATTACCTTCAAGCTGCGCTGCGGCGCGGATTGCGAACGCGGCGTGCCGTACCTGGTGCCGGCGCGCGCCATGGCCGGCAAGGGCTGGCAGCACTTGGTGTTCTCGATGAGCTGCTTCTACCGCGAAGGCGACGACTTCAGCGCCGTCACCCAGCCGTTCGCGCTGGATGCCAGCGGCACCGGCAAGGTCTCGATCGCCAACGTCAAATACCAGGTCAGCGGCCAGCCCAACGTCAACTGCCCCGATTACAAAACCGCCTCCGTCACGCCGGACAAGCTGAACGAATCCTGGTCGGTCGACTGGTGGACCACGCGCCACGAAGACAAGCTGGCCGAAGCAAAACAGGTCGGCAAGAGCGCGCAGGTAGTTTTCATCGGCGATTCCATCACCCACAACTGGGAAAAGGATGGCCTGCCGGTGTGGAACCGCGTCTACAAGCCGCTGAACGCGCTGGACCTCGGCTTCGGCGGCGACCGTACCGAGAATGTCCTGTGGCGGCTGCTGCACGGCGAAGTGGACGGCCTGGCACCGCAAGTCGCGGTGCTGATGTTCGGCACCAACAACACCGGTTACCGCCAGGAAGACCCGAAGACCACCGCCATCGGCATCAAGCGCAATATCGACGAGCTGCAAAAGCGCCTGCCGGACACCAGGATCCTGCTGCTGGCCATCTTCCCGCGCGGAGAAAAGCCGGACGACAAGCTGCGTCTGATTAACGACAAGGTCAACGCCATCATCGCCGGCTTTGCCGACAACCAGAAGGTGTTCTTCCTCGACATCGGCAAGTCCTTCCTGCAACCGGACGGCACGCTGTCGCGCGACATCATGCCGGACCTGCTGCATCCCAACGAGCAGGGCTATGAGATCTGGGCCAAGGCCATGGCGCCGACGCTGAACAAGCTGTTGCCGCAAGCGGCGCAATACGCCTGGGATAACGTCTCCATCGGCGGCAGCGGCTTCGTCTCTGGTCTGGTCACCAGCAAGACCGAGCCAGGGCTGGTCTACGCCCGCACCGATGTCGGCGGCGCTTACCGCTGGGACGCAAAAAAAAACGCTGGATTCCGCTGATGGACTGGGTGTCCGATAAGGACACCGGCCTGCTCGGCATCGAATCGCTGGCGATCGACCCATCGTCGCCCAACAAGCTCTATATGACCGCCGGCATCGCCTACCTGAACGGCGGCGCCAGCGCGGTGCTCAAGTCCAGTGATTACGGACAGACTTTCCAGCGTATCGACGTCACCAGCCAGTTCAAGGTGCACGGCAACGGCATGGGGCGCGGCAACGGCGAGAAGCTGCAAGTCGATCCGCGCGACGGCAAAATCCTCTACGCCGGCACCCGCGCCAACGGCCTGTTCAAGAGCACCGACGAGGGCCTGAGCTGGCGCCGGCTGGATGGCCTGGACGTCACCACGACCACCAACAAGAACGGCATCAGCCTGGTGCTGCTGGACAGCGGCAAGCTGTTTGTCGGCGTCTCGCGCTTTGGCGAAAACATGTATATGTCGTCCGACGGCGGCAAGACCTTCAGCGCCATGACTGGTGGCCCGCAGAAGCTGATGCCGCACCGCGCCGTGGTCGCTGACGGCAAGCTGATGGTCACCTTCGCGCTGGGCGCCGGTCCGCATGCGGACAAGAAGATCGGCGAAGGACTGGAAGAGGGCGGCGTGTGGCAGTACGACATCGCCAGCGGCAAATGGACCGACATCTCGCCGCCGCTGAACGCCGCCTACGCCGGCATCACCGTCGATCAGCGCAATCCGCAGCGCATGGTGGTGTCCACCATCTCCCACTACGACATGCGCGGCGGCATCGGCGACCAGTTCTACGAAACGCTGGACGGCGGCAAAAGCTGGAAGAGCATCGTCGCCAACGGCGTGCAGATCGACGCCAACGGCGTCAGCTGGATCGCCGGCAGCTTCATTCACTGGACAGCCAGCATCGAGTTCGATCCGTTCGACAGCCAGCGGCTGATGGCTGTTTCCGGCAACGGCGTGTTCGTCTCCACCGACATTCACGCCGCCAGGCCGGTGTGGAAGTTCGAAGACATGGGCCTGGAAGAATCCGTGCCGCTGAACCTGGTCAGCATTCCCGGCGGCCCGGTTATCTCGGCGATTGGCGATTACGACGGCTTCCGCCACACCGACGTGACGCAGTACGCGCCGATCCACACGCCGACCATGGGCACCACCTGGGGGCTGGACTACGCCGCTGCCAAGCCGAACGTGGTGGTGCGCGCCGGCAGCGCCATGTACGTGTCGCACGACATGGGCGTCAGCTGGCGTAAAACCGCCGCCATGAACGGTAAGCAGGGCCAGGTGGCGCTGAGCGCGGACGGCAAGGTGATCGTGCACTGCCCGGAAAAAGCCACGACCTGCTACCGCTCCGCCGACGAGGGCGGCAGCTGGAGCGAGGTCAGGGGGCTGAGCACCGAGCGTGGCCGCGCGGTGGCCGATCCGCTCAATCCGCGCAAGTTTTACGCGCTGGCGGGCGAGCGCATGCTGGTCAGTACCGACGGCGGCGCCAGTTTCGCGCCGGCCGCCAGGCTGGCGTCGCCGCGCGGATCGAAGACTGTGCGCGCCGCGCCGGGCCGCGAAGGCGATGTCTGGGTGGCGCTGTACGACGGCGGCCTGGCCCGTTCCACCGATTCCGGCGCCAGTTTCACCGGTATCCCCGGCGTCGGCTATGCGGCGGCGGTCGGCTTCGGCAAGGCCGCGCCGGGCGCGAACTACCCGGCGGTTTATATCTGGGGCGAGGTCGGCGGCGTGCGCGGGGTGTACCGCTCCACCGATGGCGGGGCCACCTGGTTGCGCATTAACGACGATACCCACCAGTACGGCGGCCCCGGCGACGCCCAGTTTGTGGTCGGCGACATGAACACCTTTGGCCTGGTGTATATGAGCACGGCGGGACGCGGCATCGTGTTCGGCAAGCCGAAAACGTAATTTCTTTTAGGAATTTAGTCAATTTCGTTATGGATGATGCGAAATTTTTCATATCTCCGCCGTTCGGGTGGCCTGTAGTATTAAGAAGGCCACATACGTCCTGGAACGGGAAAGTCGATATGCAGATGAAGTCACACCGGATTGCGCTGCTGTTCAATGCAAACAAAATTTTTGACCGCGAAGTGATCGCGGGCATCGCCGCGTACCTGAGTTCGACACGGGCGACCTGGGATTTGTTCCTGGAAGAAGACTTCCGGCTGCGCCTGCCGGGCATCGAGCATTGGCAGGGCGACGGCATCATCGCCGACTTCGACGATCCGGCGGTGGCCGCCGCGCTGACGCGCAGCCGGGTGCCGGTGGTGGCGGTGGGCGGCTCCTATGAGAACCAGGCCGCCTATCCCGAGGACGTGCCTTACGTCGCCACCGACAACTTCAAGCTGATCAAGATGGCGCGCGATCACCTGATCGAGGCCGGCCTGCGCCACTTCGCCATGTTCTCGCTGCCGGAGGCGCAGGAAAACCGCTGGGCACAGGAGCGCGAACACGCTTTCCGCGCCCTGATGGACAAGGACAAGATGGAGCCGCATATCTATCGCGGCCTGGGCACCAGCGCGCCGTCGTGGGACGAGGCGGTGGAGCAGCAGATCCAGTGGCTGCATAGCCTGCCCAAGCCGGTCGGCATCATCGCCGTCACCGACGCGCGGGCGCGCCAGCTGATGCAGGCTTGTATCATGGCCGGCATCGCGGTGCCGGAGCAGGTGGCGCTGATCGGCATCGACAACGATCCGCTGGCGCGCATGCTGACCCGCATTCCGCTGAGTTCCGTGATCCAGGGCGCGCAGGAGATGGGCCGCACCGCCGCTCACCTGCTGGACCAGATGCTGCACGGCGTGCGCATGAGCGGCACGCGGGTGCTGGTGCCGCCGGTAGGCATCAACGTGCTGGCGTCGACGCAGCACGAGGCGCCCAAGCATCCGCACGTGATGCGCGCGCGGCACTTCATCCGCCAGTACGCCTGCCAGGGCATCAAGACGCACCAGGTGGCGGAGTACGTGGGCATTTCGCGCTCGTCGCTGGAGTCCTACTTTCGCCAGGAGCTCAATTGCAGCGTGCATGACGTGATCCTGCGCTTCAAGCTCGATGCCGCCACCTCGATGCTGGCGCGCGGCGAGCGCAGCATCGCCGAGGTGGCGCTGTGCTGCGGCTTTACGTCGGTGCAGTACATGCACGCGGTGTTCAAGCGCGAGCTGGGATGCACGCCGCGCACCTACCAGGACCGCGCCATGCAGGGCATCGTCGATGACGGATCGGCGCTGCCGCCGCCGGAGCTGGCGGCGTAATATCATTGCCGCGATTGGTGATTTTCGTAATTGCGGCTTATGTTTGGCCGGGTCAAAATCCTCCAGCTATTTTGGAGAACAGACCTTGGACAAACATTACAACACGCCGCGTGAGCAGGCCACCTATCCCAGCCTCGCCGGCAAGCGCGTGGTCGTCACCGGCGGCGGCAGCGGTATCGGCGCCGGCATCGTCGAAGCCTTCGCGCGCCAAGGGGCGCTGGTCACCTTTCTCGACATCGCCGAACAGGATTCGCGCGCCCTGGCGGCCAGCCTGGCCGCGCTGCCCACGCCGCCAGCCTTCGTGCCGTGCGACCTGACCGACCTGCAAAAAGTGTCGCAGATCTTCGAAACCATCGGCCCGGTCGACATCCTGGTCAACAACGCCGCCAACGATGACCGCCACGAAATCGCCAACGTCACGCCGGCGTACTGGGAAAACCGCATGGCGGTCAATCTGCGCCACCTGTACTTCTGCGCCCAGGCCGTGGTGCCGGGCATGCGTGCGGCGGGCGGCGGCGTGATCCTGAATTTCAGTTCCATCTCCTGGCACCTGGCCTTGCCGGAGCTGACCCTGTACATGACCGCCAAAGCCGGCATCGAGGGCATGACGCGTGGCATGGCGCGCGACCTGGGCCGCGACAACATCCGCGTCAACAGCGTGATTCCCGGCGGCGTGCGCACGCCGCGCCAGGAGGCGCTGTGGCACACGCCGGACGAGGAAGCGCGCATGCTGGCCGGCCAGTGCCTGCCGCGCCGCGTGGAAATCGCCGACGTGGCGGCGCTCACCTTGTTCCTCGCTTCCGACAGTGCGGCGCGTTGTTCGGGACGCGAATACTATGTGGACGCCGGGTGGTACGGCGCGTGATGTAACATAGCGGTGCAATGTTTAGTTGGGCATAGAACTCGGCAGCATAATTGGAGACTTAATTGATGAAGAAATTACTGAGCACGGCAGCAATCGCCGTCATGATGGCTTGCGCCGGCGGTAACGCCATGGCCGACGCCAAGAACCCAAAAATCGGCTTTTCCATCGACGACCTGCGGCTGGAGCGCTGGGCGCGCGACCGCGACTACTTCGTCGCCGCCGCCGAGCAGCAGGGCGCCAAGGTGTTCGTGCAGTCGGCCGACGCCAGCGAACAGCGCCAGATCGCCCAGATCGAGAACCTGATTTCGCGCGGCGTCGATGTGCTGGTGATCGTGCCGTACAACGCCACCGTGCTGACCAACGCGGTGCGCGAGGCGAAGAAAGCCAAGATCAAGGTCATCTCCTACGACCGCCTGATCCTCAACGCCGACATCGACGCTTACATCTCCTTCGATAACAATATGGTTGGCCAGCTGCAGGCGCAGGGCGTGCTGGCGGTGAAACCGAAGGGTAATTTCTACCTGCTGGGCGGCGCGCCGACCGACAGCAACGCCAAGATGCTGCGCGAAGGCCAGCTGAAGGTGCTGCAGCCGCTGATTGACAAGGGCGACGTCAAGGTGGTCGGCAAGCAGTGGGTGAAGGACTGGAGCCCGTCCGAGGCGATGTCCATCGTGGAAAACGCGCTGACCGCCAACGGCAACAAGATCGACGCCGTGGTGGCCTCCAACGACGCCACCGCCGGCGGTGCGATCCAGGCGCTGGCGTCGCAGAAGCTGGATGGCAAGGTGGCCGTGTCGGGCCAGGATTCCGATCTGGCGGCCGTCAAGCGCGTGATCGCGGGCACGCAGACGCTGACCGTGTACAAGCCGCTGAAGCTGATCGCGTCGGAAGCGGCCAAGCTGTCGGTGCAGCTGGTGCGCGGCGAGAAGCCGGCCTTCAACGCCAAGTACAACAACGGCTTCAAGGAAGTGGATTCGGTGTTCCTCAAGCCTGTCGCGCTGACGAAGGCGAACATCGATGTCGTGATCAAAGACGGCTTCTATACCCAGGCCCAGCTGGCGGCCAAGTAAGCGCTGCAACGGGGCCGTCCGGCCCCGTTTTTCACCTCTGCGAGAATCCCCATGTCCGGCTATTTGCTAGAAATGAAGGGCATCGTCAAAAAATTTGGCGGTGTTCCCGCGCTCGACGGCATCGACCTGAAAATCAGGCCGGGCGAGTGCATTGGTTTGTGCGGCGAAAACGGCGCCGGCAAATCGACCCTGATGAAAGTGCTGTCCGCCGTCTACCCGCACGGCACCTGGGACGGCGAGATCCTGCTGGACGGCCAGCCGCTCAAGGCGCAGTCGATCCGCGAGAGCGAAGCGGCCGGCGTGGTCATCATCCACCAGGAGCTGATGCTGGTGCCGGAACTGTCGGTGGCCGAAAATCTCTTCCTCGGCAACGAGATCACGCTGCCCGGCGGCCGCATGGATTATCCCGCCATGAACCAGCGCGCCGACGCCCTGCTGAAGGAGCTCAAGCTCGACGACGTCAACGTGGTGCTGCCGGTGTCGAACTACGGCGGCGGCCACCAGCAACTGATCGAGATCGCCAAGGCGCTCAACAAGAACGCGCGCCTGCTGATCCTGGACGAGCCGTCGTCGTCGCTGACGGCGGCCGAGATCCAGGTGCTGCTGGCGATTATCCGCGGCCTGAAGGCCAAGGGTGTGGCCTGCGTCTACATCTCGCACAAGCTCGATGAAGTGGAGGCGATCTGCGACACCATCGTGGTGATCCGCGACGGCAAGCACATCGCCACCACGCCGATGGAGCAGATGGACGTACAGCAGATCATCGCGCAGATGGTGGGCCGCGAGATGAACCAGCTGTATCCGCAGCTGGAACGCGGCATCGGCGAGGTGGTGTTCGAAGCGCGCAACGTCACCTGCTACGACACCGAAAAACCGGAACGCAAAAAAGTGAACAACGTCTCCTTCCAGCTGCGCAAGGGCGAAATCCTCGGCATCGCAGGGCTGGTGGGCGCCGGGCGTACGGAACTGGTGTCGGCGCTGTTCGGCGCCTATCCCGGCGACAGCGAAGCCGAGGTATGGCTGGAAGGCGAGAAGATCGACACCTCCACGCCGCTGAAGGCGATTCGCAACGGCCTGGCGCTGGTGCCGGAAGACCGCAAGCAGCACGGCATCGTGCGCGATCTGGACGTGGGGCAGAACATCACGCTGTCGGTGCTGGGCCGCTACGCGCGCTTAACCCGCATCGACCGCGAGGCCGAGCTGAAAACGGTGAACGAGGAAATCGCCCGCCTCGGCCTGAAGACCGCCAGCCCGTTCCTGCCGATTACCTCGCTCTCCGGCGGCAACCAGCAGAAGGCGGTGCTGTCCAAGATGCTGCTGACGCGGCCCAAGGTGCTGATCCTCGACGAGCCGACGCGCGGCGTGGACGTCGGCGCCAAGTTCGAAATCTACAAGCTGATGCTGGAACTGGCCAGCAAGGGCATGTCCATCATCATGGTGTCGTCGGAACTGGCCGAGGTGATGGGCGTGTCCGACCGTGTACTGGTGATGGGCGAAGGCGAGTTGCGCGGCGATTTCGTCAATCAGAATCTGACTCAGGAAATGCTGCTCTCGGCGGCGCTACATCAATGAACCCAACCAAAATCAAACAGCTGTTCACGCAATACAAAATCCTCGCGCTGCTGATCGCCATCGCCATCATCTGGGCCTTCTTCAGCTTCAAGACCGAGGGCGGCTTCATCTCGCCGCGCAACCTGTCCAACCTGATGCGCCAGATGGCGGTGACCGGCGTGGTGGCTTGCGGCATGGCCTTCGTCATCATCGCCGGCGAGATCGACCTGTCGGTCGGCTCGCTGCTCGGGCTATTGGGCGGCATTGCGGCAGTGCTGGACGTGACGCACCATATGCCGCTGCCGGCGACCATCGCGGTGGTGCTGGCATGCGGCCTGGCCCTGGGCCTGTTCAACGGCTTCCTGACGGCGTATGCGGGCATCCCGTCGTTTATCGTCGGCCTGGGCGGCATGCTGGCGTATCGCGGCATTGTGCTCGGCGTGACGGACGGCGCGACGGTGGCGCCGGTGTCGGATGCCATGGTGCAGATCGGGCAGGGTTATCTGCCGCCGCAGATCGGCGTGGCGCTGGGCGTGGCGCTGTTCGTGCTGGCCGCTGTGCTGATCTGGCGCCAGCGCGTCAACCTGGCGCGCCACAAGCTGCCGGTGCCGGCGATGTGGCGCCATGGCCTGCGCCTGGCCGCCATCGGCGCCGTGCTGTTCGCGTTCGTCACCACGCTCAATGAATACGAAGGCATTCCGCTGCCGGTGCTGCTGTTGCTGGTGCTGCTGGGGATCTTCAGCTACGTCGCGACACAGACGGTGTTCGGACGGCGCATCTACTCGGTCGGTTCCAACATGGAGGCCACGCGCCTGTCCGGCATCAACGTGCAGGCGGTGAAGCTGTGGATCTTCGGGATCATGGGCCTGATGTGCGCCCTGGCCGGCCTGCTCAACACCGCGCGCCTGGCCGCCGGTTCGCCGTCGGCCGGCACCTCCGGCGAGCTGGATGCGATCGCCGCCTGCTTCATCGGCGGCACCTCGATGCGCGGCGGCTCCGGCACCGTGTACGGCGCCTTGATCGGCGCGCTGGTGATGGCGTCGCTCGACAACGGCATGTCGATGCTGGATGTCGACACCTACTGGCAGATGATCGTCAAGGGCGCGATTCTGACGCTGGCAGTGTGGGTGGATGTGGCGACGCGCTCCGGCCGCCGCTGATTAAGCGTTTTACTTACGAGGCCCGCAGCGGCGGGCCTCGCATCTGTATGATCGGCGCTACGATTGCTTATTATCATTCGCCGGATTGGTGAATTTCGCAATTGCTACTCAATTGTGTAACTTGCACAATGGCTCAAATTCGCGCGCACTGGCACCCCGCCAGCCGGCAGCAGCGATAAAAAATATAGACGAGCGAGACAAAGATCAATGACGACAAAACGATTGCGCTGTTCAGCGCCGGCGGACTGACTCGCCCTGAATTTTCTTACACCCACAGACAGCGAGAAATACCAATACCAAATAGCCAAAGAGCTATGAAAAATTCGTATAACTTTGGAGAGCATAGATGAAACAGTTCAAAAAAACGGCGATCGCATTGGGCCTGGCCCAGATGACGATGATGCTGAGCGGCGCAGCCGTAGCCCAGACAAGCGATGCACCGAAAACCACCGACGCCCCCGCCGGTGAACCTGTCGCGGTGATCGTCACCGGCCAGCGCGCGGCGCTGCAGTCGGCGCAGAAGATCAAACAGAATTCCGATGAAATCGTCGACTCCATCGTCGCCGAAGACATGGGCAAGCTGCCCGACCGCTCGGTGACCGAGGTGCTGCAGCGCGTGGTTGGCGTGACCATCGACCGCACCATGTCCAAGGGCGACCCGGAGCACTTCTCGGTGGAAGGCTCCGGCGTGTCGATCCGCGGCTTGAGCTACGTGCGCTCCGAACTGAATGGCCGCGATTCGTTCTCGGCCAACGGCGGCCGTTCGCTGAACTTCGAAGACGTGCCGCCAGAGCTGGTGGCCGGCGTCGACATCTACAAGAATCCATCGGCGGAACAGGTCGAGGGCGCCGTCGGCGGCCTGGTGAACCTGCGCACCGCCATGCCGTTCGATTACAAGGGCTTCAAGGCCTCGCTGTCGGCCGACCGCACCTGGTCGGAACTGAAGAAAGGCAAAACCTCGCCATCGTATTCCGGCCTGGTGTCGGACCGCTGGACAACGCCGATCGGTGAAGTCGGCGCCTTGCTGGATCTGGCCTACTCGGAATCGGGCACCCGCACCGACGCCTTCCAGGTCGAGCCTTACTACCCGCTGAAGGACGCCACCGGCAAGACCGTCTACGTGCCGAAGGGCGCGCAATGGCGTACGCTGGAATTCAACCGCAAGCGCGAAGGCGCATACGGCGCGCTGCAATGGAAAAAGGACGACTGGTCCAGTTCCCTGACCTACTTCAAATCGAAGTACGAGATGCAATGGGACGAGCAGGCGATCTTCGCCCAATCCAGCCCCTACAACATCAAGGTGTCGCCTGACGCCACCTTCAATTCCAAGGGCGCGCTGCTGACCGGCACCCTGACCGATCCGACCGACGGCGGCATCAACTTCGGCGACGACACCCGCACCTCGAACCGCAAGTCGAACACCACCGACCTGTCGTGGAACCTGCGCTGGCGTCACGACAACTGGACCGTCACCACCGACGTCCAGCACATCAAGGCCGACACGCGCAGCGTCGACTCCACCGTCGCCACCGGCGTCACCATGCCGAGCGAGAAGCTGGACCTGACCGGCAGCGTGCCGAAGATCCTGTTCACCGATGCAGACCGCGCTTA
This sequence comes from Duganella aquatilis, assembly GCF_009674565.1. Classification (GTDB taxonomy): domain Bacteria; phylum Pseudomonadota; class Gammaproteobacteria; order Burkholderiales; family Burkholderiaceae_D; genus Rugamonas; species Rugamonas aquatilis. The sequence goes on along the minus strand of NZ_WKJL01000011.1, from coordinate 123,813 downwards.
CCTGGCCAACCCGGCGAACTACTACTGGGCGTTCACCATGGAGCACCTGGACCAGAGCAAGGCGAATGAAACCGCATGGCGCACCGACGTCAAATACGACTTCGATCATCCAGTGCTGCGCGACGTCCGTTTCGGCGTGCGCCTGACCGACCGCGATGCGGTGACGCAGAACTCCAACCCCAGCTACAACTGGGCGGCGATCAGCCAGCCATGGCAGGTCGGCTGGGATATTCCGCATCTGGCTTACCTGAGCGATCCTCGCTTCAGCGGCAACACCAATCTGCACACCTTCAACAACTTCTTCAACGGCGGTGTGTCCGTGCCGGCCGTGGTATTCCCGAACGTCTCGCTGGCGCAGGGCTTCCCGGGCAGCTACGCCCAGCTGCACACCTACCACGACATCCTGTGCCAGGAAATCAATCCTGCCTCGTCGTGCCCGGCCTGGCAGCAGGCGACCTTCGGCGCCGACAACTACGCCGGCACCAACGACCAGTCGGAAAAGACCAAGGCGCTGTACGGCCAGTTGCGCTTCGGCTGGGATAACCTGAAATACCCGATCGACGGTAACCTCGGCCTGCGCTACGTGAAGACCGATTCCAGCGCGCGCGGCTACACGGTGTTCAGCTCGACCGCGCCGACCGGCGGCAACCTGGCTGGCGTGGCGGTGCCGAACATTCTGCCGTTCTCGCAGGTGAAGGATTACGAGAACGATTATCACAACTTCCTGCCTAGCCTGAATCTGCGCCTGAAAGTCAGCGAGAAGCTGCAGTTCCGCTTCGCCGCCGCGTCGGCACTGTCGCGCCCGGACTTCACGCAGCTGCAGGGCTATACCACGCTGTCGGAAACGGCCAACACGTCGAACAATCCTGTGAACGGCGTCACCACGGTCAACAGCGTCAGCCTGACCGGCACCGGCACCGGCAACCCGATGCTGCGTCCGACCACCTCCAAGCAGCTCGACGCGACGATGGAATGGTACTTCGCGCCGACCGGTTCGTTCACCGCGACGGTGTTCAACAAGCGCCTGAAAGACATCGTGGTCAACCAGACCTACGTGATGCAGCTGCCTGACACCGGCGGCAAGCTGCACGACTTCACCGTCACCGGTCCTATCAACGGCGCCAGGGGCTATGCGCGCGGCATCGAGGTCGCCTTCCAGCAGTACTTCGACCAGCTGCCAGGCGCCTTGTCCGGCCTGGGCGTGCAAGCCAACTTCACCTTCGTCGACAGCAAGCGCGATCTGTACAAGTCCGTGTATCAGAAGTACTGCACCGGTGGGAACACGGCGGACAACGTCAACCTGAACCTGAACGGCTGCGATACCGATGGCACCACCTTCGGCAACCTGCCGCTGGAAAACCTGTCGCGCCAGACGTATAACCTCGCGCTGCTGTACGACAAAGGCAAGGTCTCGGCGCGCCTGGCTTACAACTGGCGTTCGAAAGCGCTGCAGGCGGTCAACGTCAACGGCACGCAGGGTACGGACGGCCTGGATACCAATCCGGCCAGCCCGACCTACGGCCAGACCAATGTCGCCTGGGGCCTGCCTACCTGGTCGGACTCCTACGGCCAGCTGGACGCGTCGATGTTCTACAAATTCACCGACAAGCTGCAACTGGGCCTGGAGGCGCAGAACCTGACCGACTCGACTTACAAGCAGCTGATGCAGCAAAATATCGGTATGATGGGACGCGCATGGTTCAAGACCGGCCGCCGCGTGGTCGCGAAACTGAGCTACGACTTCTAACTTTCGAAAGGCTTTAACTAGATGAAGCACACCGCCCGCCAGCTCGTTACCGTAATCAGTTTAATGATGGCCGCAGCTGGCGCGGCGGCCGCTTCAGAGATACCGCAGATCGTCAAGAAGGACGGCCGTTTCGCCCTGATGGTGGACGGCGCGCCTTTCGTGGTTCTCGGCGGTCAGGCGCAGAATTCAAGCAACTATCCGCTGGCGCTGAACAAGGTCTTCGCGGCGATCAAGGACATGAACGCCAACACCCTCGAAATCCCGGTGGCCTGGGAGCAGATCGAGCCGGTGGAAGGCAAGTTCGATTTCAGCTACGTTGACACGCTGGTGGCGGAAGCCCGCAAGAACAAGGTGCGGCTGGTGTTGCTGTGGTTCGGCACCTGGAAGAACACCGGCCCAAGCTACACACCGGAGTGGGTCAAGTTCAACAACGCGCGCTTCCCGCGCATGGTGGACAAAGACGGCAAGATCACTTACTGCCTGTCGCCGCAAGGCGAAGAGACGCTGAGGGCCGACAAGAAAGCCTTTGTCGCGCTGATGGGCCACATCAGGAAGATCGACGAAGCGCAGCGCACCGTCATCATGATGCAGGTCGAGAATGAGGTGGGCACCTACGGCTACGCGCGCGACTACGCGCCCAAGGCCGAGGCGCAGTTCAATCAGCCGGTGCCGCAGGCGGTGCTGGATTATAAAAAGTCGCCGGTGCCGTTGGCCAAGAGCGGCACCTGGAAGCAGGTCTACGGCGACTACGCCGACCAATACTTCCACGCCTATTCCATCGCCAGCTATATCGAGGACATCGCCAAGGCCGGCCGCGCGATCTACAACCTGCCGATGTACGTGAACAATTCGCAGCGCGATTCGACCGAAGATCCGGTCAAGCCATGGCACGAGAACTTCGCCAGCGGCGGGCCGACCTACGACGTGATCGACATCTACCGCGCCGCCGCGCCGCATATCGATTTCGCCGGCCCGGACATCTATGGCCCCGACTCGAAGAAGTACACCGCTTCGCTGAACCACTTCCAGCGCAAGGACAATCCGCTGATGGTGCCGGAGATGAGCAACGCGCCGGAATACGTGCGCTACACCTACCTGGTGCTGGGCCGCGGCGCCATCGGCTTTTCGCCGTTCGGCATCGACTACGCGGACTACAGCAATTTCCCGCTCGGCCACAAGGCCATCGACAAGACCATGGTGGAACCGTTCGGGAAAATCTACGCCGCCTTCCGTCCGATGGAGCGCCAGTGGGCCAAGTGGGCGTTTGAGGGCCGTACCTACGGCGTGGCCGAAGGCGACGACCGCCAGCCGCAGACCTTCGACATGAAGGGCTGGAAGGCCACCATCTCGTTCCGCGAGTGGCAGTTCGGCGAGCGCGAATACTTCAAGAACGTCAAGGACGTGCCGGCGGGGACCGAGATCCCCAACGGCGGCGTGTCGATCGCGCAGATCGGCGACAATGAATTCATCATCATCGGCCAGCGCGCGCGCGTGAAGATCGACCATGCGGAAGGCAAGCCGTCCATGTGGGCGCGCGTGGAGGAGGGACACTACGACGCCGCCGGCAAATGGATCATGGAGCGCAACTGGAATGGCGACCAGACCGACTACGGCCTCAACCTGACCGGCAATCCGGTAGTGTTGAAGGTGAGCCTCGGCACATACTAAATAAAAAAACGGAGACACTATGCGTATCAACACCCTCGCTCACGCAGCCTGCCTGGCCGTAATCGCATCCGGCCACGCCATGGCCGGCACTTTTGAAAAGACCACCACCGGCGTGGTGGTCAAGCCGGACAGCGGCGCGGCGAAAGAAGTGCGGCTGGAGGTCATGGCCGACAACATCATCCACGTGGTGAAGCTGGACCAGTCGGGCAAGGAGCTGAATCCCTCGCTGATGACAGTGGCCGCTCCTGTTAGCGGTAACTTCAGCGTCAGCGCATCCGGCAAGGACAAGGTCACGCTGAAGGCGAAGAAGATTTCGGTAGCGGTGTCGCTGGCGACCGGCCAGGTGCAGTTCTTTAACGCCGCCGGCAAGGCGTTTTTGACGCAGCAGGCGGAGAGCATGGCGCCTGTGGATATCGACGGCAAGCCCTTCCTGGCGGTGAAGCAGGGCTTTAACTACGGCACCAGGGACGCCTTCTACGGCCTGGGTCAGCATCAGAACCACCAGATGAACCTTAACGGCGAAGACGTGCTGCTGATGCAGCACAATATGGCGATCGCCGTGCCGTTCGTGGTCTCGGATAAAAACTACGGCGTCCTGTGGGATAACAATTCGATCTCGCGCTTCGGCGACGCCAGGCCGTATGCGTGGCTGAGCCGCGACCTGCAACTGAGCGATGCCGACGGCAAGGCCGGCGGCCTGACCGCGCGTTACTACATCGGCGACAAGCTGGTGTTCACGCGCCAGGAAAAGGATATCGCCTACCAGTACCTGAAGGATGTGGCCGAGAACTGGCCGAAGGAGGTTGATCCCAAGGCCGCCAATCTGAAGGTGGTGTGGGATGGCGCGATGGCTTCGCCGAAGGCGGGCGTGCACAAGCTGCAGCTGTATGCGTCGGATTACGCCAAGCTGGATGTCGACGGCAAGCAGGTGATGGACGTGTGGCGCCAGGGCTGGAATCCGTGGTATCACAACTTCGAGGTGAAGTTCGAGGCCAACAAGCCGGTCAAGCTGCACCTGGAATGGAAGCCGAGCGGCGGCATGGTCGCCATCACCCACAACGATCCGCTGCCGCAGGACGAGCGTCACTCGCTGACCTTTTCGTCGGAAGTCGCGCAGAGCATCAACTACTACGTCATCAACGGCGAGAGCATCGACAACGTCATCGCCGGCTACCGCGAGCTGACCGGGCAGGCGCCGATGATGCCGAAGTGGGCCTACGGCTTCTGGCAGTCGCGCCAGCGCTACGAAACGCAGGAGCAACTGCTGGGCGTTCTGCGCGAGTACCGCAAGCAGGGCTGGCCGGTAGATAACATGGTGCAGGACTGGTTCTACTGGCCGGAAAACGGCTGGGGTTCGCACGACTTCGACAAGGCCCGCTTCCCGGATGCGAAGGCGATGGTGGATGAAGTCCACAAGGCCAATGCGCGCGTGATGATTTCGATCTGGGGCAAGTTCTATGCGAACACCGACAACTACAAGGAACTGGCCTCCAAGGGGTATATGTGGACCAAGAACGTCGAAAACGGCGCGCTGGACTGGGTAGGCCCAGGCTACAAGAACAGCCACTACGATCCATATACGCAGGAGGCGCGCGACATCTACTATCGCCAGATGAAGCCGAAGCTGGTGGACCTGGGCTTCGACGCCTGGTGGATGGATAACACCGAGCCGGACGTGCTGTCCAATACTCGTCCGGCCGATTTCAAGAAACTGATCGGCCCGACCGTGTATGGCGGCGGCGAGATCACCTTCAACCCGTATAGCCTGGTGCATACGGAGGGCTTCTACTCGCACCTGTCCAAAGACCAGCCGGAGAAGCGCCAGTTCATCCTGTCGCGTTCGGGCTTTGCCGGTATTCAGCGCAACAGCACCGCCGTGTGGAGCGGCGATACGGCGAGCCGCTGGAACAATCTGTATGACCAGATCTCGGCGGGCGTCAGCATCTCGATGTCCGGCATTCCGAACTGGACGCACGATATCGGCGGCTATGCGCAGGAGACCCGCTTCCAGCTGGGTGACGTCGGCTCGGCGCAGGAGAACCGCAGCACCGGCATCAAGCAGGGCAATCCGGAAGACTTGAAAGAATGGCGCGAGCTGAATCTGCGCTGGTTCCAGTTCGGCGCCTTCTCGCCGCTGTTCCGTTCCCACGGCGAAGTGGTCAAGCGCGAGATTCACGAGATTTCGCCGGCAGGTTCGCCGATGCGCGAATCGATGGTCTGGTACGACCAGCTGCGTTATCGCCTGATGCCTTATATTTACTCGGCCGCCGCCGAGACACACTACGAGTCCGGCTCCATCATGCGCGGTCTGGTGATGGATTTCCCGCACGATGATGCGGTCAAGGACATCAAGGACCAGTACCTGTTCGGCCACAACATGCTGGTGGCGCCGGTGTACGTGTACGGCGCGCGCGAACGCAGCGTCTACATGCCGAAGGGCGCCAACTGGTACGACTTCTACACCGGTGAACTGCACAAGGGCGGCAGCACGGCGACCGTCAAGGCGCCGGAGACGCGCATGCCGGTGCTGGTGAAGGCTGGTTCTATCCTGCCGCTTGGTCCGGTAACGCAGTACGTGGACGAGAAACCGGATGCGCCGCTGACGCTGGTGGTGTACACCGGCGCCGATGGCAAATTCAGCCTGTATGAGGATGATGGCGTCAGCAACGGTTACTTGCGCGGTGAAGCCAGCCGTATTCCACTGAGCTACAATGACAAGACCGGCGTCGTCACCATCGGCGAGCGCGCCGGCCAGTTCAAGGGCATGGTGGCCAAGCGCCAGTTCAAGCTACGCTTCATCAAGCCCGGCGTTTCAAGCACGGATAACTTCGACGTGGCCGACAAGACTGTCAGCTATGAGGGCAAAGCGATTACTGTGAAGCGTTAAGCATGAAGATTCTGACCGCAGCTGTATTGTTTGCGTTGAGCGCGTCGGCGGCCGTTGCCGCCGACAGCCGGCACATATCGGTGGATGCCGCCGATGCCGGCTCGCCGCGCGACCGTTTCGCCGATCTGTCGGTAGGCTCGGATTATCCGGGCACGCTGATACGCGACGACAGCCTGGCGCAGCTCAAGACCGCCAGGGACGAACTGGGCTTCCGCTACATCCGCTTCCACGCCGTCTTCCACGACGTGCTGGGCACCTACAAGGAGGTGGACGGCAAGCCGGTGTACGACTGGAGCAAGCTGGATTACCTGTACGACCGCTTGCTGAAGATGGGCATCAAGCCGTTCGTGGAACTGGGCTTTACGCCGCTGGCCATGCGCAGCTCGGACCTGAGCATCTTCTACTGGAAGGGCAATACCTCGCATCCCGATCCGAAGAAGTGGGCAGGACTGGTGGATGCCTTCGTGCGCCACGCGCAGCAGCGCTACGGCAAGGAGGAAGTACGCAGCTGGTTCTTCGAAGTGTGGAATGAACCGAATCTCGACGGCTTCTGGGAGAAGGCGGATCAGAAGGCGTACTTCGAGCTGTTCGACATCACCTCGCGCACCATCAAGGCGATTGATCCGGCGCTGCGCGTCGGCGGGCCGTCGACGGCCGGTGCGGCCTGGGTGCCGGAGTTCCTGGCGCACGCCAAGGCTTCCGGCGCGGCGGTCGATTTCGTCACCACGCATACCTACGGTGTGGATGGCGGCTTCCTCGACGAAAACGGCAAGGACGACACCAAGCTGTCGCCATCGCCAGACGCCATCGTCGGCGACGTGCGCAAGGTGCGCAAGGAGATGGCGGAGGCCGGCCATCCCGAGATGCCGCTGTACTTCACCGAGTGGAGCACCAGCTACACGCCACGCGATCCGGTGCACGATTCCTATATCAGCGCACCTTACATCCTGAGCAAGCTCAAAGCCACCGAAGGCATTGCGCAGGGCATGAGCTACTGGACCTACAGCGATCTGTTTGAGGAACCGGGGCCGCCGACCGCGCCGTTTGAGGGCGGCTTTGGTTTGATGAATCCGCAGGGGATACGCAAGCCGTCGTGGTTCGCTTACAAGTATCTGAATCAGCTCGGCGATACGGCCATCAATACCGGCGATGCGCAGAGCTATGCCGCCAAGGATGGCCGTGGCGTGCAGGTGCTGGCGTGGGACTTCCAGACGCCGAAGCAGGGACGCAGCAATCGTGGTTTCTACACCACCGTGCAGCCTACGCGCGATGGCCAGCCGGTGAGCGTCGATCTGAAAGGGTTGAAGCCTGGCGCGTATTCGGTCAAGGTGTATCGCACCGGCTTTGAGGCCAACGATGCACATACCGCTTACCTGAAAATGGGATCGCCGAAGACGCTGACGCCGAAACAGCTGGAGCGCTTGCAGGCGTTGACGATCGATCTTCCTCAGACCAGCACCGTGCGCGTGCCTGCATCCGGCGCCGCCAGCGTGAAGGTGAAGATGCGCGTCAACGATGTTGTGCTGATCAAGATTAATCCGCAATGAAGTCGCTGCTGCTGGTTGCCGCTTTTGTGGCGGCGGGTGCGTCAGCTGCACCGGATCTGACCTTGCGCTATGCCCAGCCGGCGCCGGATACGGCGGCTGGGTGGGAGAAGGAAGCGCTCCCTATCGGCAATGGTCGCATCGGCGCGATGATCTTCGGGCAGCTGGCGCGCGAGCGCTTGCAGTTCAATGACATCACGCTGTGGACTGGCGATGACAAGGCGATGGGGGCGTACCAGCCGTTTGGCGATGTCTACATCAATCTGCCGGGGCACGAGCAGGGCACGACGGCGTATGCGCGCAAGCTGGATATCTCGCGCAGCCTGCATACGGTGAGCTATACGCACAATGGCGTTCAGTTCAAGCGCGAGGCGCTGGCCAGCTATCCGGCGCAGGTGATCGCGGTACGGCTGACCGCCAGCAGGCGTGGGCAGTATACCGGTTCGATCGAGCTGACCGACATGCACGATGCGCAGATCAGCGCGCAGGGCGACCGCATCACGGCGACCGGCGCGCTGCCGAATGCGATGCAGCACGCCAGCCAGCTGCGGGTACTGAACGAGGGCGGCAAGCTGGCGGTGGAAGGCAACAAGATTACCTTCACCGGCAGCGATGCCATCACGCTGATCCTCGGCGCCGGCACCAGCTACATCAACGACGCATCCCGCCGCTTCCACGGCGAACCGCCGCTGCAGCGCGTGACAGCGCAAGTGGCCGCCGCACCGCGCGAATGGGCGACGCTGCGTGCCGCGCACGAACGCGACTTTGTGGCGCAGTTTGGCCGCGTGGGCGTGGATTTTGGCGCCGCGTCGCCCGCACGCCGCGCGCTGACGACCGACAAGCGCATCGAAGCCTACACCGCCGACGGCAAGGATCCCGAACTGGAAGCGCAGTTCTTCCAGTACGGCCGCTACCTGCTGATCTCCAGCTCGCGCGGCGCGTTGCCGGCCAATCTGCAAGGCCTGTGGAACAACAACCTCACGCCGCCGTGGAATTCGGACTACCACACCAACATCAACATCCAGATGAACTACTGGCCTGCCGAACCGGCCAACCTGTCCGACCACGCCAGGCCTTTCCTGGACTTCGTGCAAGGCATGGCGCCCGTCTACCGCAAGCTGGTGGCCGACACCGCCGCCCAGGCCATCGCCCATCCGGAATCCGTCAAGATGTCGCAGCCGGACCTGAGCGGCGAAGCGGTGCAGCGCGAAGAAACCTTCGTCAGCGCCGCCGGCAAACCGGTGCGCGGCTGGACCGTGCGCACCGAATCGAATCCCTTCGGCGCCATGGGCTACGTGTGGAACAAAACCGGCAACGCCTGGTACATGCAGCACTTCTGGGAGCACTACGCCTACACGCAGGACAAAACCTATCTGCGCACCGTCGCCTACCCGATGATGCAGGAAGCCGTCGCCTTCTGGGAGGACTACCTGAAACAGCTGCCGGACGGCCGCCTGGTCGCGCCGCTCGGCTGGTCGCCCGAACATGGTCCGATCGAGGATGGCGTCAGCTATGACCAGGAAATCATCTGGGATCTGTTCAACAACACGGTGGAAGCCTCCGGTGTGCTGGGCGACACCGCCTACCGCGACCGTATCGCCACCATGCGCGACAAGCTCGCCACGCCGGGCATCGGCAGCTGGGGCCAACTGCTGGAATGGATGACCGAGAAAAAGGACAAAGTGCTGGATACGTCGGGCGACACGCACCGCCACGTCTCGCACCTGTTTGGCCTGTTCCCGGGGCGCCAGTTCTCGCCGACGCAAACGCCGGCGCTGGCCGCCGCCGCGCGCAAATCGCTGGAAGCGCGCGGCGATGCGGGCACCGGCTGGTCGATGGCGTGGAAGACGGCTTACTGGGCGCGCCTGCTGGACGGCGACCACGCCTACAAAATGCTGCGCGGCCAGCTGGCCCAGCCCGGCGCGCGTGCGGCGCAGCAGAGCGGCCAGGGCACGGAAGTGAACAACGCCGGCGGCACCTATCCGAATATGTTCGACGCCCATCCGCCGTTCCAGATCGACGGCAACTTCGGCGCCACCGCCGCCATCTGCGAAATGCTGCTGCAATCGCAGACCGGTGAAATCCACCTGCTGCCGGCGCTGCCGACCGCATGGGGCAGCGGCTCGGTGAAAGGGCTGCGCGCGCGGGGCGGTTACGAAGTCGATCTGGCGTGGGCCAACGGCAAGCTGACCTCCGCCACCATCCGCCGCACGGCGGGCGATGGGGCAGGCAAAGTGCGCTACGGCGACCAGGTCGTGCCGCTGAATTTAAAACCTGGCGAGAGCAAACACTTCGGAAGGAGTCTGTAATGCGTTGGCTGCTGAGTGCTTTTTTACTGGCCCTGAGCAGCCAGTGTTTCGCCGAACCGACACAGGTCCAATATCTGAGCGGCGTAGACAAGGATCACCGCGTCGATTGGGATTTCCAGGTCAATGGCGGCCGCAATGCAGGCGTGTGGAAGAAGATCCCCGTGCCCTCCAATTGAGAAATGGAGGGCTTTGGCACCTACCGCTATTCCAACGACTGGCAGAAAGATCCCGCGCCTGACAGCACTGGCCTGTATCGCTACCAGTTCACCGTTCCTGCCGACTGGCGCAGCAAGCAGATCGAGATCGTCTTCGGCGGCGCGATGACGGACACGCTGGTGAAGATCAACGGCTAGCCAGCCGGCCCGGTGCACCAGGGCGGTTTCTACGAATTCCGTTACGACGTTACGCGCTTGCTGAAGCAGGGCGAGAGCAATCAGCTGGAAGTCACTGTGCAGCGTTACTCCGCCAATGCATCCGTTAACCGCGCCGAGCGCAGTTCGGATTACTGGCTGTTCAGCGGCATCTACCGGCCGGTGTGGCTGGAGGCCAAGCCGCAAGCCAATATCGACCGGGTCAGCCTGGATGCGCGCCACACCGGCGATTTCAGCGCGGACGTGTTTGTGGCCGGCGCCACCAGCGGCAAGGTCAGCGCGCGCATCGCCACGCTGGATGGTGCGCCGCTCGGCAAGGAGATCCGCGCCGATATCGTGGATGGCAAGGTGCACTTGAGCGGTCACGTGGACCGCATCGTGCCATGGTCGGCGGAGAATCCGCAGCGTTACCAGGTGCGCTTCGCGCTGCTTGGCGGCGGCAAGGTGGTGCATGACGTCACCAGGATCATCGGCTTTCGCACGATGGAGCTGCGGCCGCGCGATGGTGTCTACGTCAACGGCCACAAGGTGCGCTTGAAAGGCTCGAACCGTCATTCGATCTGGCCGACCTCGGGCCGTACCACCAGCAAGGCGCTCAGCTACCAGGATGCGCGGCTGATGAAGGAAATGAATATGAATGCGGTGCGCATGTCGCACTATCCGCCGGACCCGCATTTCCTCGACGTCGCCGACGAAGTAGGGCTGTACGTGATCGATGAACTGACCGGCTGGCAGAAAGCCTACGATACCGACGTCGCCACGCCGCTGGTGAAGGAACTGGTGCAGCGCGATCAGCATCATCCGTCCATCCTGTTCTGGGCGAATGGGAACGAAGGCGGCTTCAATCGCGATCTGGATCGCCTGTACGCCGGATGGGATGCGCAGAAACGCCCGGTGATCCATCCGTGGGAAAATTTCGGCGGCATCGATACCGCGCACTATCCGACTTACAACTGCTGCGCGACGTCGCTGTTCAATGGACGCGATGTGTTCATGCCGACCGAGTTCCTGCATGGTTTGTACGACGGCGGCGCCGGTGCGAGCCTGAACGACTGGTGGAACGCCATGCTGGCCAACCCGCTCAGCGCCGGCGGCTTTATCTGGGCCTTTGTCGACGAAGGCATTGTGCGCGATGACCGCAACGGCGCCATCGATGTTGCCGGCAATCTGGCGCCGGACGGCATACTGGGGCCGTATCGCGAGAAGGAAGGCAGCTTCTTCGCGATCAAGAAGATATGGTCGCCGCTATACCTGCCGTTGTCGGAAATGGCCTCGCTGCCGCCGACATTCGACGGCGTCATCACGCTGGAGAACCGCTATGATTTCACCAATCTCAATCAGTTGAAGCTGCGTTGGGAGCTGGTGCGGCTTGGCTTGGGCGAAGGACATATCGTCACAGCGCAGGGCAGCATCAAGGCTCCCGATGTCGCCGCCGGTATGCGCGGCGTCGCCAGCATTGCCTTGCCGCGCGACTGGAGCAAGCAGGACGCGCTGTACATCCGCGCGACCGACCGTGACGGCCGCGAGATCTACAAGTGGTCGTGGATGATCGCCACTCCGCAGCAGGTGGCCGAGCGGATGCGCGCGCCGGCTGGTCCTGCGCCAGCCAGCGTGACGGAGCTGGCGGACAGCTATCAACTGCAAGCCGGTACGCTCGGCGCGGTCATCGACAAGGCTACCGGCTATCTGCGTGAACTTAAAAAGGATGGCGTCGTAGCGCCGCTGACGAATGGCCCGCGGCTGGTGGCAGGCACGGCGGAGCTGAGGCATATTCACGCCGCGCAGCAGGGCGGCGATGTGGTGGTGTCGGCCGAATACACCGGCAATCTGCGCAAGGTGAACTGGCGCCTGGGCAGCGACGGGCGGCTCAGCGTCAACTACGGCTACCAGATGGAAGGGAGCCGCTATGTCGATGCGCTGGGCGTGACCTTCGACTATCCGGAAAGCCAGGTCACGTCCATGCGCTGGCTGGGGCGCGGCCCGTATCGCGTGTGGAAGAACCGCACACAGGGCGCGGAGTTCGACGTCTGGCAGAAGGACTACAACGACACCGTCTCCGGCCTGTCATGGAACTACCCGGAATTCAAAGGTTTCCACGACAAGGTCTACTGGGCCACACTGAAAACGAAGAACCTGCCCATCGCCTTCATCAACCACGCCGACGACATCGCGCTGGGGATGTTCACGCCGAGGGAGGCCAGCGGCGAGGGCTTTGAACCGAAGGGCACGCATATCGACTTCCCGCCCGGAGACATCTCCTTCCTCAACGCGATACTCCCGATCGGCACCAAATTCAATCCGCCCGGCGAAATGGGACCGTCAGCGCAGCAGGCGCGCACGCCCAACCTCGGAATCTGGCTGGAGAACACCATCGATATCGTGGTCGGCGACTCAGCCCGCTGATTGCGCTGCCCATTTGCGATAGCGCCTGGTGAGTCTGTTCTTGCGCAACTGGTCGATCACCAGCGTGATGAATGGCGAATAGCTGCGCGCCGCCTTCTCGCCGGCACCCAATGCGCGCAGGCGGCGCTTGACCAGCGCCATGGCGGCCAGCGACGCCATGCCCTTGTCCTTCCAAGTCACGGCCGCCGGCAAGGCCGCAGGCTCATGGCCGGCGTGCCATTGCTGCGGCAAGTCGGGGATTTGCGCCATCGCCGTCGCCATGCCAACCAGGGCCACGCCGCTGGCAAGCACCTGCTCGGCCACCGCCGGCCGCGCGATGCCGCCGGTGGTCATCACCGGCATGTGCGCCACCGCCGCCAGTTCCCGGGCAAACTCAAGGAAGTAAGCTTCGCGCGCCAGCGTGCGCCCGTCCGCCGTGCGGCCTTGCATGGCGGGGCTTTCGTAGCTGCCGCCGGACAGTTCGATTACATCGACCGCCAGGTCGTTCAGCAGTAGAACCACCTGCCGTGCATCGTCCGCGGAGAAGCCGCCGCGCTGGAAATCGGCGGAATTCAGCTTGACCGCAACGCTGAAGCCCGGCGACACGCGTGCACGCACCGCGCGTACCACTTCCAGCAGCAGGCGGGCACGATTGGCCAGGCTGCCGCCCCATTCGTCGTCGCGGCGGTTGGCCAGCGGCGACAGGAACTGCGAGATCAGGTAACCGTGCGCCGCGTGCAGCTGCACGCCGCTGAAGTCTGCCTGTTCGGCCGCGTGCGCGGTGTCGGCAAAGCGCGTGATCACTTCGGCGATCTGCGCGGCGTTCATGGCGACCGGTTGGGCGAACAGCTTGCTATGCTTGCCCAGGTCCAGCGCCACCGCCGACGGCGCCCAGGCGTTGCCGCCCATGTCCGCCATCACCTGGCGCCCCGGATGGTTAATCTGCATCCATACCTGCGCGCCGTGACGCCGCGCTGCCTTGGCCCACTGCCTGAATGGTTCCAGCGGCGTCGAAGCTTCCAGCACCACGCCGCCTGGGCCGGTGAGGGCACGTGGGTCGATCATCACATTGCCGGTGATGATAAGACCGGCGCCGCCGTCCGCCCATTGTTCGTACAGGCGAAACAGCGCGGCGCCGGGCAACTGGCCTTCAGCGGCCATGTTTTCCTCCATCGCGGCTTTCGCCAGGCGGTTGGGAATGGTGCTGCCATTGGGCAGGGTGAGTGGATTGAACATCATGACATGCCTTGATTGGTATCGGAAATAGGCTATGCTAAGCTTGAAGTCAACTTCAAGGTCAAGCGAAATGAAGATAGGAGAATTGGCGGAGCGCGCCGGCATGGCGACATCGGCGATCCGCTACTACGAGAGAATGGGCCTGCTGCCCAAGGCCGCGCGCGGCGCCAACGGTTACCGCGAGTATCCGGAGGCGGTGCTGGAGCGGCTGAACGTGATCGTGCTGGGACAAAGCCTGGGCTTTACGCTGGAGACGATGCGCAACATCATGGCGCTGGAGGGCGAAACCTTGAGGGACGGCCTGTTGCAGGGACTGTCGTCGCGGCTCGACGAAATCGACAAGATGATGCAAACGCTGCAGGCGCAGCGTGTCGGCCTGCTGGAAGCCGAGGAACGCTTGCGCGCCAGCTGGGCGCGCAATGAGTGTGCCAAATACTGAGGACTGCTACAGCGTGCGCACCAGCCAGTCGGCGGTGAGGTCCATCACGCGCTGTGCGGCGCCACCGTCTTGCTGGAAGACGTTGAAGATGTGATCCGCACCGCCAATCAGGGCTGCCTCCGCCGGCTTGCCGGGAATGAGCTTCAGCATCTGCGCATCGCCTTGCGGCAGGAAGTCATTGCTGCCACGGATGGTCAGGAAGGCGCCGGGGTAGTTGACCAGCGACTGATCCAGGTTCACGCCACGAAAGCTTTCGTAGAACGCGCGCTTGGTGGTGATGCGCTTCCAGCCCGCCACGTCGTCGGTCGCCACGCCCTCGCGCAGCGCTTTCTGTGCGGTTGGCGAGGACGCCATCTGCACCCATTGGTCGCCGCTCGGGGAGGACCACAGCACCATGCTGCGGAACCATTGCGGATGACGGCCGCCGGTGATGATGGCGGTGGTGGCGCCCAGGCTCCAGCCCAGTACCGCGCTGCGCGCAGGCTGCACGCCCGGCTGCCTGGTCACGAAGGCATATGCCGCCTCGGTGTCTTCGATGCGGCTTTGCAGCGTCGATTCGATGTCGCTACGTTTGCGGTCTCCTTCGCCACGGAAGTTCACGCGCAGCGAGGCGATGCCCATCTGCGCCAGCCGCGCCGACATGCGCTTGCTCAGGTCCCCGGCGCCGTCCATGTCGTCGGCGAAGCCGTGCAGGAACAACACCGTGCGGCCGTCCCACGCGCCATCCGGCGTGACCCAGGCGCCGTTGACGTCCGGTGCGATGGTGACGAGGTGTTCAGCCGCGCCGGCCAACGCCGGCGCACCGGCGACAGCCAAGGTGAATAAAATGGGTTGTAGCAGTGATGTGATACGCATGGTTAGAATCCGATGATGTCGCCGTTCAGCGGCATGCGCCGATGCAGGCGCGCCGCGTTTGGCGAAATTGAAATGGTTGAATCTTTGTTCAGCGCTTCGCCTTCCGTGGTGTGGCCGGCCGGCGTATAGCTGTCGAATACGAAGGGCAGCCCCTGTGAATCGGCGAAGCTGGCTTTGTCGGCGACGTGGAAGTGCAGGTGCGGCGCGCCTGCGCCGCCAGTCAGGCCAAGGCGGGCCAGCACCGCGCCGCGCTTGATGCGCTGCCCGATCTTGACCTGCACACTGTCTTGCCGCAGGTGCGCGTAGTGCACGAACACCTTGGGCGCCACTTCCAGCACGACGAAATTGCCGTACAAGGTGCGGGCCGTCAGTTCGTCCGGCTGCTCCTGCGGCGACAGCGGCTTGCGGTCGGCCACGCCGTCCTGCACGTCGCGCACGACGCCATCGGCGGCGGCCAGCACTTCGGTATTCCAGCCTACCCAGTCGGTGACGGCGCTGTCGGCCATCTGGTCGATCGGCACGCGCACCGCGTGGCCTTGCGCATCCAGGCCGAAGAAGTCGATGGCGTAGCGCTGCGGGATGGTCAGCAGTCCGTTCTGCGCGATGACGCTGCCCCAGTGGTGCGACTGTGCGTTGCCGGGGCCTTCGTCCGCCAGCCACAGGCCGGTGCGCAGCGGTGCGCCCAGCACGACGGGCGGCGCGGCGTTGACGGCGACGGGAATGTCGTCCGCTGTCTGCACCGCGCCCTTGGCGGTTCTGAAGGTCAGCGTATTGCGCAGCGTGCGTGGTGGTGCGCCGGCAGGCAGTGTGGCGGCGATCAGCAGCATGGCGTGCGCGCCGCCTGGGATCGACAGCGTGTTGTCGGCATCCAGCTCCTTGCCGGGCCTGAGCAGGCCGGCCAGTTGCGCGCCGCTGAAGGTGGCGATGGGCGCGCTGCCGCCGTCCGCGTAGACGCTGGCGGCGGTCAGTTGCAGCGGACCGGTATCGGCGTAGAAATTGCCGATATCGAGTTCGTAGTACAGCCGCCGGCTGCCGTCGCCGGCTTCCACGGTTTGCGGCGCATGCAGGGCGTGGACCACGACCGGCGCTTGTGCGCCCGCAGTCGCCATTGCATGAAAGGTCAGAAGACTAAGCAGCAAGGCGGGCAGGCGCATGGCGGGCTTTCTCAATCGATGGCGATTTCGGCGCCGCTCAGGAAATTGGCGATGAGCGGATTGACGACGTCTGGATGGGTGATCGGCCCCATATGCGCGGTGCGCGTTTGCAGCGCCGTGGCATTCGGCAGCGAGGCGCCAAGCTGCTCGACCAGCAGGCGCGTGGAGGCGGGGCTGCGCTCGCCGGCCATCACCAGCGACGGCATGGTCAACATGGACAGATCATCCAAGGTTGCCGCTTCGCCCAACAGTGCCTGGAAGTCCAGCTTGACTTTGGCGATCTGCGCCACCATCTTGGTTTGAGCGGCTTCGGGTGCGGCGTCGAAAGCGCCATCGCGGTTCCAGTAGTCGATGAAGATGCGGGTGGCGTCGCGGTCGCTGGCGCAGGCGCGGATGCGGCCCACCACGTCGACGATTTCCGCCTTGGCAGGATGCTGCTCCGCCAAAAGGTGGAAGGCCACCGGCTCGAACAGCGTCAGCGACAGTACGCGTTGCGGCATGCGGCGCGCCATGTGCAGCGCGCAGGCGCCGCCGAAGGAATGGCCGATCAGGTGAAACGCTTCGCCCGGCTCCAGCCCGGAGGAGAGGGCGGCCACCACGGCGTCCACCTCGTGCGCCAGCGTGTGGGTATAATCGGCGCCGGCGTCGGCCGGGAACGGCGAGGCGCCGTAGCCCTGCAAATCCACCGCGATGCAGCGATAATCTTCGCCCAGCTGCGCTTTCAGCGGCAGCCACTGGGACTTGGAACTCATGGAGCTATGCAGCAGGACGACAGCAGGTTTCATTGTCAGCGAGTCATGAAAAAGCGAAGCGACGATTATACCGGGTTGCGCCATCGGCCCCCATGTGTGGTCTATACCACGCCGCCGCAAATTTTGTAGCTTGTGCGTGCAGCAGGCTTGCACGAGAAGAGTAGAGTAGGAACTATGAACAACAATTCCAAAAAAGTCGCGGGCCTGGCCGGCATCGTCAGCGTGCTCTGGATGGGACTTACCGCAGCGGTGGCCGCCAACCAGAAGCGGCTGCTGTTCAATCCACTGGGCAGCAAGCGCGAGGTGCTGAAGCCTTACAGCTCGGGCCACCGCACGCGGCCTATCGTCGTGCGTTCCAAGGACGGCACGCGCTTGTCCGGCTGGCTGATGACGCCTCCGGTGGCGGGGCCGCATCCGGGCGTGGTGTATTTCGGCGGCCGCTCGGAGGAGGTGTCCTGGGTGGCGCGCGACGCCGGCAAGCTGTTTCCCGGCATGGCGGTGCTGGCGGTGAATTACCGCGGCTACGGCGATTCGCATGGCGATCCGGCCGAGGAACACTTTGTCGAAGATGGCCGCATGCTGTACGACTGGCTCAGTGAGCGCCATCACGTCGATCCGAAGCGCATCGCCGTGGTCGGCCGCAGCCTGGGTTCCGGCGTGGCGGTGCAGGTGGCGATGGAGCGCGACGCCAATTCCATCGTGCTGATTACGCCATACGACTCGATCCTGGCGATCGCCAAGCGCAAGTTCAAGACGCTGCCGGTGGAGTACGTGCTGCGGCATAAATTTGAATCGGTGAAGTATGCCTCGCAGCTGAAGGCGCCGACCTATGTGCTGCGCGCGGCGGTCGACGATATCGTGCCGCATTCGCATACCGACCTGCTGGTGCAGAAACTGGGGACGCTGCACGCGGACGAAATCATTCCTGATTCCGACCACCTGAACATCCCTTATCTGGAATCGACGCAGACGCGCATCGCCAGTTTCCTGGCCAGCCGCTTCAGTGCTTAGCTGATCCCGACAGCTGGTGATGCAGGCGGCGCAGGCCTAGCCAGACGGCGCCGATCACCAGCGGCACGGCGATGCCGGTCATCAGGTCCGGATTCACCGGCAGGCTGCCGGCCTTCATCGCCTTGCCGACATAGCCCACCAATCCCAGCGTGTAGTACGAAATCGCCGCCACCGACAGGCCTTCCACGGCTTGCTGCAAGCGCAGTTGCTGGGCCGCGCGCGCGTCCAGCGATTGCAGGATCTTGCGATTCTGCTGTTCCTGCTCGATGCCGACGCGCGTGCGCAGCAGGTCGTTGCTGCGGGCGATACGTTTGGCCAGTGTCTCCTGCCGCTGCGCCACCGAGGTACAGGTGTTCATCGCCGGCGCCAGGCGGCGGCCCATGAACTCCGCCAGCGTCGGCGTGCCTTCGATGCGCACTTCGCGCAGCTCCTGGATGCGCGACTGCACCAGGTTGAAGTAAGCCTGCGAGGCAGCGAAGCGGTAGCTGTTGCTGACCGAGATTTTCTCCAGTTGCGCCGCCAGGCTGGTGATGCGGTTCAGCAGATCCTGGTCGTCGTTGGCTTCGTCCTTGACCAGCGTGGCGGTCAGGTCGGCCAGTTCGTTCTCGATGGTGTTCAGCGCCGGCTGCGTGGCTTCGGCCTGCGGCAGGCCCAGCAAGGCCATCATGCGGTAGGTTTCGATTTCCAGCAGGCGGCCCACCAGGCGGCCGGGCTGGAACTCGCGCAGTTGCTGGTCGCGCACCACGAAGCGGCTGAAGCCATCCGGCTGGATCAGGAAGTCGGTCCACACCTCGGCATTGCCGCCGGCGCTGCTGCCCACCAGCGACTTGCCCTGGAACAGATCGCTGATGCCATCGGCGAAGCTGTCGTCGCCGGCCGTTTCCTTGCACAGCAGGACGTGGGCGGCGACGATGATCTTGCCGTGCAGGCCGGCCAGCCATTCCTGGGGCACGTGCTGCAGCGGCATGCGTTCGAACGAAGCGCGGCAGTCAAGGCCTGGCTCGCCGCGTTCGACAAAGGTGTAGGTGGCGAACTCGGTGTGGCATTCCCACTTCAGGCGGAAGCGGCCGAAGTCGTGGAAGAAGTAGCGCGCCTGCGGATGCGGGCCGGCCACGCCGTAGTGCACGCACAGCTGCTCCAGGATCTGGTGCTGACTCGCGCGGTGGTTCTGGCGCGACGGCTGGTCCTGTTGCAGGTACAGCGCGAAATGGGTCAGGCTTTCCGGCGCCTGCAAATGCAGGAAAGGCCGCGAGTGGATTTCGGCCGACAGCGGAACCCGCATCGGGTGATTCAGCTTGGCGAAATCGGCATTGGCACGATAGGCGAGCGACATGAACTTCCTTAAAAACTAGGTGGTGGGGAGCGCGTTGGTGCAGGGAGTACCCTGCATGTGGCAGGCGAGATTGGCAAAGGTGACGGCGGCGATTTCGCGCATCGCTTCAATGGTAAAGAAGCCCTGGTGTCCGGTGACCAGCACGTTGGGGAAGGTCATCAGCCGCTGGAACACGTCGTCGGCGATGATGTCGCTGGAGTGGTCCTGGAAGAACAGCGTGCTCTCCTGTTCATAGACGTCGATGGCCAGCGCGCCGAGCTGGCCGGATTTCAGTGCCTCGATCACGGCGGCGGTGTCGATCAAGCCGCCGCGCGAGGTGTTGACCAGCATGGCGCCGGGCTTCATGCGCGCCAGGCTGCCGGCGTTGATCATGTGGCGGGTGGCGTCCATCAGCGGGCAATGCAGCGAGACCACGTCCGACTGCGCCAGCAGCGCGTCGAGCGGCGCGCGCTCGGCCACCTGGTCCAGCTGCGGCGTGGGCGCCGGGTCGCTGACCAGCACCTTGCAGCCCATGCCGTGGAAGATGCGCGCGGCGCAGGCGCCGATCTGGCCGGCGCCGACGATGCCGACGGTCTTGCCGTGCAGCGTCATGCCCAGCAGCCCGTCCAGCGCGAAATTGCCTTCACGGACGCGCGCGTAGGCGCGGTGGGTACGGCGGTTCAGCGTCATGGCCAGCGCCAGCGCGTGTTCGGCCACCGCTTCCGGCGCGTAGGCCGGCACGCGCGCCATGAACAGGCCAAGCCGCGCGCCCGCTTGCAGGTCGACGTTGTTAAAGCCGGCGCAGCGCAGCAGCACGGCGCGCACGCCCAGCGCGTGCAGGGCTTCCAGCACCGGCGCGTCCAGCAGGTCGTTGACGAATACGCAGACGGCGGCGCAGCCTTGCGCCAGCGGCACGGTGTCCAGTTCCAGCCGGTCGGAGAAATAGGCCGCCTCCACGCCGGGCGCGGGCAAGGCGGCGCGCGCTTCGTCGAGGAAGCGGCGGTCGTAGGGCTGGGCGCTGTAGACGGCGATTTTCATGGCAGCTCCGGCACCAGCACGATGATATCGGTCACGCCGAGGTCGACGCCGGCCTGTGTCAGCAATGTGCTGGCCTGGCCGCGGTGATGGGTCTGGTGATTGAAGAAGTGTAGCAGAACCAGGCCGAACTCCTTGCAGTAAATATCGCCGCGGGTACTGCGGTATTCAAAGGGCTGCGCCAGGTCGGCTTCCGTCAGTTGCGCCGCCAGGGCGCTGATGACGGCGTCCAGCCGCTCGCGGTGTGCGCGCAGCGTCGGCAGGTCGTCACCGAAGGAGTGCGCCAGCGACGCCGGCTGCGGCGTGTCGCGTACCGCTTGCAGCGCCGCGAACTGCGCCGGGTGCGCGGCGAAGCGCTTGAGCCAGAGCGTGTCGGCCGTCAGCAGGTGGTTCAGCGTGCCGGCCAGCGAGCCAAAGAAGGCCTTGCGATTGGCCGTGAATTCGCCCGCCGGCAGTTTCGCTGCGGCGTCGTAGAGCTGCTGGTTCATGCCGGCGTTGTAGCGCGCCAGCAGGGTAAAGTGTTCAGTTGCGCTCATCAGGTATCGCGGACGGATTCGATTGCAGGAAGATCTGCTTGTTCAGGGTGGCCAGCATCTGCGTGCGCTGGTCGTCGGTGAGTGGATCGAGGCCGTAGCGCTCCGGCTCCAGCGTCGGCACCAGGTCGCGCGACATCGCCTTGCCGTCCGGCGTGGTCTGGTCGTCCTTCAGTTTGCCCAGCATGTATTTCAGCGTCCGTATCGACTGGTGCGCCTGCGTTTCCAGCGAGGCCTTGGCCAGCACGCCTTTCTCGTAGCTGATGCTGGTGCTGCTGCTGGCGCTGTCGTCGATGATGTTGTACTTGTAGTTCTGCGAGTTGGGCGACATGTCCAGCGCCAGCAAGGCGCCGGCCTTCACCGGCTCGTGATAGCGCGCCTTCAGGTGCGACTCCTGCTTCTGCGAGACGCCGCGGTCCAGCTGCGAAGTGCCGCTGATGCTGGTCTTCTGCGACAGGTCGTAGGCGAAGCTGTCCTTTTCCGAAGGACGCATCGGATTGGACGACACCTCGGTCTGCGCGAACGACGCGCTGAAGTCGGCCAGGCCGGTGGTCAGCGCGTGATCCTGGTCGGTCAGGAAAATGCTTTGCGGCGAAGCCGGCGGCGGCTTGCCGTAGTCGCTGTTCATGCCGGTGAAGGCGTCCTTGAACATCGTGATCATGTCGCCTTTGCCCTGGCCGCGCACGCCGGCCTGGTCGACCTGCTGCAGATAATTCTTCAGCGCCGTGGCCTGCTGCTCCTTGCTGCCCCAGCTGGCAGGCTTGCTCAGATCGACGTCGATGCTGGCGTTGCCGGCCGGGCCGCTGAAGCTCAACGTGCGCTGGGTGCTGTCGGCATGGAAGTCCAGCTGTTGCGTGTCGTTGGCATTGAGTTTGACGCGGCCCTTCAGGTCCACCGACGCCAGCGCGCTGCTGTCGAACTGCGTCAGGCCGGCGATGTCGATGCGCGGCGGGTCTTCGCTCAGGCCATCGATGGACTTCTGGAAGGCGTCGGACAATTCACCCAGCGCCTTGCGCTCCGTGTCGGTCAGCTTGCCGTCGACGTGCGCTTCGACGGCGATGCTGTTGTCGCCCGCGTCCAGCTTCAGCTCCACCTTGGCGCCGCTGCGGGTGGTGATGCTCAGCGAGATCTGGTTGTCGCCCATGCCGTGCTGCGATACCTGCGACGGCGACACCAGCATGTCATAGGTGTTGGCTTGCGTGCCGCCCGGCGCCTGCTGCACCGTCTGCGAAAAATCCGCGCCGTCGTAGGCCACCTGTTTCAGCAGCTCGCCGCCCAGGCCTTTCAGGCGGTTGGCGCCGACCTCGTTGCCGAAGTTGCGCGCCATCAGGCTGGCGGAGGTGCTGCGGGTGCGGTTTTCCCACACCAGCGCCTTGTCGGACACCGGCGCGGCGGCCGCGCCCAGCGACACCACGGTGGAAGAGCCATTGCCTGCCGTGCTGGCGGCGCTGGACGTGGACGTGTAGCTGCCGGCCGCCGTTGGAGCGGTGGCTGCTGGCGTGGTCCGGTTGATGGAGGCGATCGTTGTCATAACCTCATTATCGGCCGGTTTTGCGGCTTCTTTACGCCGCGCGGTGCAGCGCCGGCTTTGGCGCCGGAACGCAGGGGCTGGCCTGCAATTCGTGCAGGGCGTCGAAAGTGATGAACTGGCGCGGGCGCACCACGTCCGTACCGTAGGGCGCAACGGAGACGGTCCGCAGGCCGGCGTCGGCGGCGGCGCGCAGGGCCGGCACGGCGGTGTCGATGGCGACGGCGTCCTGCGGCTGGACGCCCATGGCGTGCAGCGCGTGCGCATAGGGACCGGTGCCGGCAGGCGCGTCGAAACTGGCGCCGCCCGCGACCACGCTGAACAAGCTGGTGACGTCGGCCCCGAAGTGGCGCTCCAGCAACGCCGAGGTGGCCGGCGCCGGCAGGTCGGTCAGGATGCAGATCTTGCAGCCGGCGGCGGCGGCATCCTCGATCAGCTTCAGCGCGGCGGTCTGCGCCTGCGGCGGACGCGCCAGGATCGCCTGGTGGAACTGGCGGTGCTTGTCTTCGAAGAGTTCGGCCACGCGCTGTTTTTCGCGCGACAGCGGCGGCAGGGCGACGGCGGAACCGATGGCGCGCGCATAGCCGTGGGCGGCGGCGGCCGCGCGCAACGCCGGCAAGGTCCAGCGCAGCGACAGGCCGGCGTTGGCAAACGCCGCATTGCAGGCCGCCAGGTGCAGGGCTTCGGTATCGAACAGAACGCCGTCCAGGCCCAGGAAGATCACGTCTATGCTCATGTTCATTCTCGCTCAACGATGTCAGATGTCTATCAATATAGAGGTAGAATGAACAAAAGAAAAATTAAAGATTTTGGATAATTAATAAGGAATTCTTATGTATCATGCCAGTTTTCGGCAGCTGGAATCGCTTGTACTGGTAGCCCGCCACGAGAGCGTGTCGCGCGCAGCGGACGCCATGCACCTGACGCAGCCGGCGGTGTCGCTGCAACTGCGCACGCTGGAAGAGATCACCGGCATGCCACTGACACGCAAGGTCGGCCGCAACATCCAGCTGACGGCGGCCGGCGAGGTGATGGCCGATTTCTCCGAGCGCATCCTGCGGCTGTGGGAGCAGGCCACCGACGAACTGGCGGCGCTGCAGGGCGTCACCTCCGGTACGCTACGCATCGGCGCGGTGACCACGGCGGAGCACTTGCTGCCGCCGCTGCTGGTGCCGTTCACGCTGGAGCGGCCGGACGTGCGGCTCAAGCTCCAGGTGGGCAACCGCACGGAGATCATCAATATGCTGGCGCGGCACGAGATCGAGCTGGCCATCATGGGCACGCCGCCGCGCGAGCTGCGCACCAGCGCCGCCCGTTTCGCACGCCACCCGATGGCTTTTGTCGCCAGCCCGTCGCACCCGCTGATGAAGAAGAAAAAAATCACGCTCAACGACGTGATGGCGGCCAACCTGCTGGTACGCGAACGCGGCTCGGGAACGCGCACGGCGGTCGAGAAGCTGCTGCGCGAGGAAGGGCATGCGGCGGAATTCGGTTCCGAAGTGTCCAGCAACGAGGCGATCAAGCGCATGGTGTCGGCCGGCCTGGGCGTGGGCTTTCTGTCGGTGCACGCCTGCGCGCTGGAATTCAAGGCCGGCCTGCTGTCCATGCTGCCGATGGCGCACAATCCGGTGGAGGCGGACTGGCATATCATGCACCTGACCGATCAGCCGATTCCCAAGGTGGCGGCGTCGTTCCAGGACTTCGTGATCGAAAACGGCCAGGACCTGGTGCGGCGCGAACTGGAAAGCTCGTACCGGTAAAGTTACCTATACAGTGATGGCAACTGTTTGTATAAGTGTACTGGTTGCGGCCAGTACAGCTGACCGTACAATGCAAGCACACCTTGAGAACGGATACTCCATGTCGCCCGAATTGCTGCTGCCCCTGTGCACCTTTGCCGCCATCAGCTCCATCACGCCCGGCCCCAACAACACCATGATTCTGGCTTCCGGCCTGAATTACGGTTTCAAGCGCTCGCTGCCGCATCTGTTCGGCATTACCTGCGGCTTCACCTTCATGATTTTCGCGACCGGGCTGGGACTGCATGCGGTGTTCGAGCAGGTGCCGATGTTGCAGACCATCCTCAAGTACGCCGGCGCCATCTATCTGCTATGGCTGGCGTGGAAGCTGGCGCACGCGGCGCCGATGAGCGCGCAGCAGGTCAGCCTGTCGAAGCCGATGGGCTTCTGGGGCGCCGCGGCTTTCCAGTGGATCAATCCGAAGGCCTGGGTGATGTCGCTCAGCGCGCTGACCACTTATCTGCCGCAGGGCTTCCATGTGGCCGACGTGGCGCTGCTGTCCGGCGTGTTTGGCGTGATCGGCGTGTTCTGCGTCGGCTCGTGGGCGCTGTTCGGCGTGGCCATGCGGCGCGTGCTGCAGGATCCTCGTTCGGTACGCATTTTCAACGTGGTGATGGCGCTGGCGCTGGTCGCCACCCTGTATCCGCTGCTGGCCTGATACCATAGCGTTTTACCGGATTTTTAGGAAATGCCCATGTTTCGTCGAATCGCGCTGGCGTTGAGCGCCACCTTGCTGTCTGTCGCCGCCGGCGCCGCCACCGTGCCGTCCAACCTGATGCTGCCGGAGCCGGATCGCGCCGCGCGCGGCTATGTGGAGAGCTGGATTTTCACCATCGACATCGAGGCGGACGAGCTGACCGGCCTGGCGCCTTGCCGCAAGATCCTCACCGAGCGCGGCTTCGCGCCGACGCTGTCGAAGACCGCCAGCTCGGCCTCGCCGGCGCTGCACTTCAAGGTATCGGGCCGCAAGGAGTATGCACAGGCCAGCACCGAGGCCGACGATGCGCTGCTGGCGGTGCAGCAGGCCAAGTGCCCCGGCACGCTGACCTGGAGCGTGATCTCCAAGCCCGCGCGTCGTTGATCAGCGTTTAACGTGCGGCAGCCGCAGCGCGTGCAGGCGGTTGCGGATCGCCGCCAGGTCGGCCGGCTGCGTGGCCTGCTGCGCGATCAGGTAGCCGCGCGCGAACTGGATCACGCCGGCCGCCTGCGGCTGGTCCTGCGCCAGTTCCTGCAATAGCCGGTCGGCCACCACCAGATCGTTATGCTGCCCCAGTTCGTCCTGCGCGGCGGCCAGCGTTTTCAGATATTCATGCGCTCCCTTGGCGCGGTACAGCGAGTGGAAGAATTCCAGCGCGTAGCGGCCCCGCTTGGCGGCGATGCGCGTGCGGTGGGCGCTGGCGGCGTCGCTGTCGTTCATGCGCGCGGCGCGCTTCAGCAGCGACTTGTGCAGGTGCTGCAAGGTGTGGCGCGAGAACTGCGCCGCCGATCCATTCAGCAGTGGCGCCGCCTGCAGCATCCATGATCCCAGCGTCAGCATCAATCTGGTATAGCGCTGCGAAAGTAAAGCTTGCGCCGCCTCGCGCCGTTTGGCTTGCGCGGTTTGCTGCGCCAGCGACAGCAGCTCCAGCATGCTGTGCTGACCGCCGGGCGTGGCGTCGATGCGCGTCAGCGTCGATGACAGCAGCACATCCCAATCGCGCGCCGCGCCCAGTTCCGTGCCCAGCCAGCTGACATCCTCCAGCAGCGCAGGCGGGCAGGGCGCGATATCCTTGAACAGCTTGATGGCCGAGCGCAGGCGGCGCACGCCCACGCGCATCTGGTGCAGCGTTTCCTGATCGTCGCCTTCGATCACCGCCACTTCGTTGCGCTGGATGTGCTCCAGGCAGTTGCCCAGCACGGCGGGCAGGGCGTCGCTGAGGCTGGCGTCGGCGTCCAGGTCCAGCGCCTGCGCGCGGAACGGTGCGTGGCCGCTTTCGCGCACCAGCATGTAGCCGCGCTGCGCCTTGTTGATGTTGCTGATGCGCAGAGGAATATCCTCCAGCAGTTGCAGCGCGAAGGCGTACAGGCCGGCGGGATCGCCATCCTTCAGTTCCAGTTCGATTTCGTTGACCGGCGCCCGGTGCGACTGGCGTTCGATGTGGCCGACGTCGAGCGCCACTTCGATGCGATTGCCGTCGATTTCCACATCCCACACGTGACGCTGCACATCCACCAGGAACAGCGGCTCCAGCCGCTCCTTGAGGTTGGTGGCGTCGAGCACCGTCAGCCATTGCCGGTCGTCGCCGATCAGTTTGCGCAGCTTGCCGAGCCGCGGCCACGAGCGGTCCACCTGGCCTTCCCATTCGTTGCGGCTGTGCAGGCCGCTCTGCACGCTGCCGCCCGCTTTCATGGTCTGTATCCACGCGCCATCGACCCGGCGCACGCGCAGGCCGGCGCCGTGGCGCATCAGGTGCAGGTCTGGCGTATCGAAGTAGCGCGCCGTCAGTTGCTGCACGCGCGCCGGCTCGCCGAGCAGCGGATGCTGCAGCACCTGCTCGTTGTGTTCAGGCGCCAGTAAGAGTTTAAGTTCGACTTCCATCGGATCAGTGTAGGGAAAAGCGCCGATGCGCGGCGCACGTTTTTACGGGCGGCGCGGCAGCGTTTGCAATAGTTGCGCCCAGGCAGGCGTGGCGGCGCGCCAGAAGGCATCGATCGTTTCCGCCTGTATATCCAGGCCGAGAAAGCGGGCGGCCGGCAGCATGGCCTCGCGCAACAGCACCTGCGGATCGGCGCCGGTGTCGAAGGCCTGCGCGCCGGTTTGCTTGGACATCTTGTCGCCCGCCTCGTTGACCACCACCGGCACGTGCAGATAGGTTGGCTGCGGCAGGCCCAGCACCTGTTGCAGATAGAGCTGGCGCGGCGTCGAATCGAGCAGGTCGGCGCCGCGCACGATGTCGGTGATGCCTTGCGCGCCGTCGTCCACCACCACCGCCAGCTGGTAAGCCCAGTAGCCGTCGGCGCGGCGGATGATGAAATCGCCCACGTCGGCGGTCAGATCCTGGCTGTAGCGGCCGGCCCAGCGGTCCTCGAAGGACAGCACGCAGTGCGGCGACTGCGGCACTTTCAGGCGCAGCGCGCGTTCCACCTTGCCGGGCGCGAGGCCGTCGCGGCAGATGCCGGGATAGACCAGCGCCTGCGTGTGGTGGCCGGCCAGGTTCACCTGCGAATCGGCGATTTCGCGGCGCGAGCAGCCGCAGGGATAGACCAGGCCGCCCAACTGCTCCAGCGCCTGCTGGTATAGCGGGTAGCGCTGCGTTTGCCAGGAGACGTCGCCGTCCCAGTGCATGCCGCAGCGCTGGATCGAAGCCAGGATGTGCTCGGCGGCGCCGTCGACGTTGCGGGCGCCATCCACGTCCTCGATGCGCAGCAGCCACTGGCCGTGGTGCGCCTTGGCGTCGAGATAGCTGGCCATGGCGGCGACCAGCGAGCCGAAATGCAGGGGGCCGGTCGGCGAAGGGGCGAAGCGGCCGATGTAGGGAGTGCGTGCAGTCATGTCCGCCATTTTAACGCGACGGGCGGATGACGGCGGCGGCAAATCGCATACAATGTCCGCGCGGAAAAACCGCATCGATCACTGACCCAGGACATCATAACAATGAAGACATCCTTTGTAGCATCCGCGCTGGCCATGAGCCTGGCGCTGGCATTCCCCGTTCACGCCGATGCCGGCAAGACCGCCATGGTGCAGGAAGCGCCGTTGCGCGCCCATCTGCAATTCCTGGCCAGCGACCTGCTGGAAGGACGCGGCACCGGCCAGCGCGGCGGCGATTTGACGGTGGCGTATCTGGAAACCCAGGCGATGGCGCTGGGCCTGAAACCGGGCAATGGCGGCAGCTTCCGCCAGCCGGTGTTGATCGCCGGCGTCAAGACGCAGCCAGCCGAGAGCACGCTGAAACTGGAAGCGGGCGGCAAGCCGCTGGACATCGCCTTCGGCAAGGACTGGGTGTTTGCGCCGGGCGATGCGACCGCCGCGCACAGCTTCAATGCGGACCTGGTGTTCGTCGGCTACGGCATCACCGCGCCGGACGAGCAGTGGAACGACTACAAGGGCATGGACCTGAAGGGCAAGATCCTGGTCATGATGGTCAACGACCCGCAGCCGACGGCCGAACAGCCGAACCGCTTCAACGGCAAGGGCCTGACCTACTACGGCCGCTGGACCTACAAGTTTGAAGAAGCGCAGCGCCAGGGCGCGGCCGGCGTGCTGCTGATCCACACCACGCCGACGGCGTCGTATGGCTGGAGCGTGATCCAGAACAGCTGGTCGGGCGTGGAGCGCTTCCAGCTGGCGGCCGGCACGCTGGGCACGCAGCTGCAAGGCTGGATGACGGACGACACGGCGCGCGCGCTGTTCACCGCCGCCGGTCAGGATCTGGACGCGCTGCGCGCCGCCGCCGAGAAGAAGGACTTCAAGCCGGTGCCGCTGGCCGCCAGGCTGAATGGCGAAATGAAGGCGGCGGTGCGCAAGGTCGAGCAATTCAACGTCGCGGCCGTGGTGCCGGGCACCGATCCCAAGCTGAAGGATGAAGTGGTAATCTACAGCGCGCACTGGGATCACCTGGGCAAGCAGGGCGACAGCGGCGATACGATCTTCAACGGCGCGGTGGACAACGCCTCCGGTTCGGCAGCCTTGCTGGCCATGGCGCAGCAGGCCAAAGCGGCGCCGGCCAAGCGCAGCCAGATGTTCCTGTGGGTGGCGGCCGAAGAACAGGGCCTGCTGGGCAGCGCGGCCTACGCCTCGTCGCCGCTGTGGCCGCTGGCGAAAACGGCGGCCAACCTGAACCTGGACAGCCTGAACTTCGTCGGCGCCACGCGCGACATCGGCACGCAGGGCAGCGAGCGCACCGAGCTGGGCAAACTGGCCGAAACGGCGGCGAAATCGATGGGCATGCAGATCGCCGCCGCCAAGCCGGACCTGGCGGGCGGCTACTTCCGCAGCGACCACTTCAACTTCGCCAAGAACGGCGTACCGGCATTCTCGATCGAATCGGGCCGCGACTACATCAAGGACCCGGAAGGTTCGAAAGCCAAGGCCCAGGCCTATGGCAAGCGCTACCACCAGGTCAGCGACGAATACGACGCCAGCTGGGACTTGTCGGGCATGGTGCAGACCGCCCAGTACACGCTCAACCTGGGCCGCCTGATCGCCAACGCCGCCAAGCTTCCGGAGTGGAAAGCCGGCGACGCCTTCGCCGTCCCCCGCAACAAGTAATAAAAACCGGGGTCAGTGCCGACATTCGGACATTTAGTCGCGCGCGACTAAATGTCCGAATGTCGGCACTGACCCCGGTTTAATGGAAGCCGACGGTGATGCTGGTGCCGGTGAGGTCGATGCCTTTGATGGAGATGCTGCCGAAGCTGCTGCCTTCGGTGCCTTTGACGCGGATGTTGTTGAAGGCGATTTCGCCGATCGAGGACGGCAGGCTCAACGTCAGCGTGCCGTCCTTGTTGATGGTGGCGGCGGCTTTGTTCGGGTCGTAGACGACGTTTTTCATGCTGGTGTCCGCTTCGAGGAAACCCAGCACCGGGTTGAGCAGCTTGCTCATTTCGCCCACCACTTCCAGGCCGTTGCTCCTGGCGTTTTTGACCGCGCTGACCAGGTCGTCGCTGAGGCCCTGGGCCGAGGTGTCGCCCAGTTCTTCTTCGCTCAGCGCGCGCAAGGCGCGGGTGGCGGAGGCGCTGGACGTCAGCGCGGCCGCCGGCAAGGCGGTGGCGGCGTAGGTTTCCAGCGGCGCCAGCAGGGACGTCGCGATGGCGGCCGCCATCCGCAGCCGGCGCTGCTTGCGCAGGGCGTCTTCGATGTGCTGGTGCGTGATCAGGTTCAGCTCGGCGAAGATGTCGCCCAGCCGCTGGCCGGTCTGGCGCTGCAGCGCGATGGCGCTGGCCAGCTGTTCTTCGGTAATCAGCTTCTGTTTGACCAGAAGCTGACCCAGCATCGATTTATTCTGATTGCTTGTTAGCCATCCCATGGCTGTCTCCTTTTTTATGCTGGATGTCCGACGGCGCCATGCCGAACCAGCGCTTGCACGCCCGGTAAAACGCGCTGGGCTCCGAGAAGCCCAGCTGGAAACTGAGCATCTTCAGCGACAGCTCTCCCGCGCTCAGCGATTGCCGCGCCAGCTCGCGCCGCGTGTCGTCGACCAGGTTGGTGAAGCTGGTGCCTTCCTCGGCCAGCCGACGTTGCAGCGTGCGCTCGCTCATCATCATTTGCGCGGCGACGTCGTCGCGGTGCGGCGGACCTTTCGGCAGCAGGCTGGCCAGCAAGGACTGCACCTTGGCGCTGAAGGTCGGCGGTTCGGCTGCCGCCAGCGAGGCCAGCACGCGCTCGCCGCCGCCATTCATCAGCGGCGGATTGGCGGGCAGCGCCGAGACCAGGTCGGTATCCGAAAATTCCATGACGTTGTGCGGCATGTCGAAACGCACCGGGCAGCCGAAGGTTTCCTCGTACACGCGCGCATTGGCCGGCGTCGGGAAGTTGTATTCCACTATCACGGGAGCGATGTCGTCCCGGCCGGCAGCGCAGCGCAGGGACCGCAGCAGCACGCACCAGACAAAGTCGTAGCGCTGCTGCGGCACCGAACGCCGCGCACCGGGCAGCACCAGTCCCACGCGCGTGTGGCCCTGGAAGCGTTCGATCGAGCTTTGCACCGTCGGCGACACCAGCATGATGTGGCCCATCACGCCCAGCCAGCCGAGCCGGTGCGGCGCCGAGATCTTCAGCCCGATCAGCGGATCGCCCGATTGCTGCACCAGCAGTTCCCACAGGTGGCTGAGTTTGTCCGACAGCGTCAGCGCGTCGCACGCCAGGCCGTCGCCTTCGTCCAGGCCGGCTTCATGGAACAGCGCGTCTGCTTGCACGCCGGATTGCGCCAGGCGCGATTTCACGCCGCGCACCAGATGCAGGGCGGAAGAGTACGTCATGGCGTGACCGCAGCGCGCAGACGCAGGCCGATTTTTTCCTTCAGGCCCTGCAGCTTGGGATCGATTACCGGACGAGTGTCGGCCGCCACGCCTTCGCCCAGGGTTTTCTGCATTTCCGGCACCATGGCTTCAAACTTTTTCTTGACCGGCGATTCGAGGATGGCGATCAGCTGCTTCAGTTCGTCTTCCGTGTAGCGCTCGGCAAGCATCGGCGCAATGGTGGTCGGGATCAGCCTGTCGGCGCTGGCGCGGGTGATCGGCGTGGCCTCGTTCATGAACTGCTTGGCTTCGCCGACGATGTCGTTCATGGCCGCATCGCGTTTCTCCGGCGCGGCGCGGCCTTGCAGCATGGCGCGCGCCTGCTGCACGGCGTCGGCCACCGGCACTTGCAGCATGGACTGGCCGATGCTGTCGATATTCCACAGCTTCAGCACTTGGTCCACCAGCGCCTGTTTGGCTGGCGAAACCGGCGCGGCGTGCACGCCCAGGCACGCCGCGCTCAGGGTCAGCAATGCGAGTTGATGTGTTATTTTTTTCATGTGTGCTCCTCCAGGATAAATCAGAAACGCTTGTTGATTTCAAAGCCGAAATAGCGGACGTGGATGTCGCCGCGCACGTCCTGTCCCGCGTACGGGTTGTAGATGATGTTGAGGAAGTTGTTGCAGTTCATATTGCAGCTGGTGTTGGCCGGCGTATTGAACTTGCCGGTCATGTAGGAGCCGGTGATGTTGATGTCGGTATTCTTGTTGAGCTTGAAGCCGATGCCGGCACTCAGCAGCTTGGTGTCCGGCAGCGGCGCCAGCAGGTCGATCTTGTCGGCCGGGACCGAGCTCTTGCGCGGCTCGTAGCCCAGCCGGATCGACAGCCGCTCCAGCGGATTCAGCTGCAGGCCGTAGGCGAAGTTGACCACGCTCTTGTAACCGCGCGGGATCACCAGCTTGCCCGAATCCGGAATGCCGTACAGCCGCGCCACTTCCAGCAGCTTGATGCTCTGGTCGAACTGGAAGCGCAGCGCGTCCCATTCGCTCCAGCGCGCATAGCTGGCGTCGACGTTGAGTTGCACGTACTTCACCGGCTTGAGCTTGATCCCCACCTGCAAGTGGGCAGGGAAGGGAATCGTCGCGCTCATATTGCCTTTTTGCTCGGCGGGTATCGAGGACGGGAAGCCCAGCACCGCGCCGGCGATCGGTCCCAGCAGACTGGCGTTCATGCCGCGCACGAAGTTGCGCAGCATGGGATCGGTGGTGAACACGTAGTTGCCGGTGTAGTGCGTCTTGGAGCCGCCCTGGTACACAGCGCCGATGGCGAATTTCGGCGACGGTTCCCACAGCACGCCGAAGTTGATGGTCGGGTCGAACGGCGAGGTCAGTTCCACCCGCATATTGGCCGCCTTCTTGAACGGGCTGACCATGCCGTCCTTGCCGCCGCCGCACACGCCGAAGCCGAACACGTCGATGATGTTGCCGCCGTCTTCCGGGCACCAGCCTTTTTGCAGCTGGCCGAACACGCCCAGCAGCTCATTGGGGAAGCGCATATTGGTGTCGACCACGAAGGCCGCATGCGCGATCGGTACCGCCACGCCGAAGCGCAGCGTGTCGGAATACTTGTAGCCCACCGACGGCGCGGCGTACACCAGCCGCTGGATCTGCAACTGCCGGCCCTGGTACTGGCCGGGATCGTTGGGATCGGTGGTGCGGTCCAGGCTCATGGCCTGCGCCATGTAGCTGTCGGTGGCGAAGGTCCACGGCGAGCCGGCCTTATTCCACGACATGCCGATGCCGGGCACGGCCACCGCCGGCAGCCGCCAGCCGGGCATGCCGTAGCCGGGCACGTACATGATCTGCCGCACCGGGCCGGTGGAGGTGTTGGACAGCGGATCGTCGCGCCAGCCGCCGACGTCGAAGCCCTGGCCCGGCGTGAAGCTGGCGCTGGTGCGGATCGACGCCACGAAGTTGTGGATGCTTTCGCTGTCGCCGGTCATGCGCGCCAGCCCGGCCGGGTTGAAGTGGATCGACTGGATGCCCGGCGGGTCGGCGGTCACCGCATTTCCCATCGCCATCGCGACCACGCTGGTGGTGAGGTTTTCGGTCAGCGCGGCGCGCGCCGGCAGGCTGAAGGTACAGAGCGTACCCAGCGTGCTGGCGACAGCGGCCGCGATGGCGAGGCGGCGTGGCATCAGAAGCTCAACGGCAGGTTCATGCCCACCACCAGGTTAGGCGAGTCCGGCGTGACGCCGATGCCGACCGAGAAGTTGATGGTGGTCTTGGGCGAGATGCGGTAGCCCAGGCCCAGGTTGAGGATGCCCGAAGTCTGCATATGGGTCTTGGCTTCCAGGCCGTCGGCAAAGCGCAGTTTGGAACCGGCCGAAATCGCTTCCTGGAACGACACGGTGGTCGAGATGCCGTACGACAGCGCATACGCGAAGCCCATGCCGAAGCCGAAGCTGCCGCCCGGCTGGACGCGGGTCAGGATGCGCGAGCCGTTGATCTGCCACAAGTCCTTGGCCGGCGTGCTGAGCGTGTAGTTCAGCGAGCCGAACAGCGCGACCGGGTCGACGATCTTGTTGACGTTCAGGCCCAGCGTCAGCGCGCCGACGCCGCTGCCGGTGGCCTCGCCGGTGCCGGCGATGATCTTGAACGGGCTGCGGCCGGTCGGCAGGCGCACGTTGCTGATCAGCGTCAGGTTGGGCGTGTCGCGGTGCGCCTCGAACGGCTGCCAGCGCGCGCCGACGCCGATGTCGCCCAGCGAGTTGGACATGCCGCTGCGCGCCGCCGTGTCGGCGTAGCGCGAGATCAGCGGCAGGGTGAGGTTGGCGGTCAGGTTGTTGAGCACGCCGTAATCGGCGGAGAAGGTGTTGGTGACCGTGTGCGAGTTGTTGTTCTCGATGTTGAACAGCGTGGCGTTGCCGTTGGCGATGTCGGTGACGATGCGGTCCTCGCCCACGTAGCTGTAGCTCAGGTCGTAGGTCAGCGACATCTGGCCGCGGCGGATCAGCGAGTATTGCTTGTCGACGGCGGTCAGGGTCTGCTTGAGCAGCGCGCTCTGGTCGCCTTCGCCTTCCTTCTTGGCCAGCGCGTCGCGCGCGGCGTCGGCCGTGGCGGGCGCCGCGGGCGGGGTGGTTTCCTGGGCCAGGACTGGCGTCGCGGTCAGCGCCACGGCGACGGCAAAGGGGATGGTACGAAACATCATATCGGCTTCCTTGTGAGAGTGATTGCGCTGAGGGGATTAATTGCGGTGCATCCAGGTGCCGGCGGCGCCGGAATTGACGGCGCGCATCAGGATCAGGGCGCTGTTGCTGAGCGCTTCCTGGCGGCCTTTGCCGGTGACGCGGTCCATGTCGACCACGCCCAGTTCCTGGTCGGTCAGCGCCAGGTCGCCGCGCGGTTGCCGGCCCTTGGCCGGCGAAATGATGAACAGGGTGTTCTTGTCCCACCAGCGGGTGAATTCCTCGACCGAGAAGACGATGTTGCCGGCCGACGGATCGGCAATGTAGACCACGCCGTCGCGGATGCCGCGCAGCACCACGAAGTGCTTGGCGCCGCCGTAGTCGATCGGCACGATGGCCGGCTCGGTCAGCGTTTGCAGGTCCTTGATCTCGGCCTTGAAGCCGGCGCCGGACAGACCGATGGAGCCGACGTAGCGCTTCATGTCGAGCAGCGAAAAGCCGCGCCGCTCGATGATCTTGTCCTTCTCGCCCTTGTCCAGCATGCCTTCCATGGCCTGCTGCTCGTTGACCATCACGCCCAGGTGGTAGTTGAGGATGGTGACCAGCGCGGCCGAGCCGCAGCTGTAGTCGAAGGCCTGGCGCACGATGTGCTTGTACTTGAGCTCGGAGAACGGCTCCATCTGCACCGATTGCACATAGGCGCCGCCGCCGAGCAGCGTTTGCGGCATCTCGAACTGGCCCTGGGGCCGGTCCTGCGGTTCGTGTCGGGACAGGACACCGGCGCCGCCGATGAGGGCGGCCACCACGCCCAGCAATAGCATCAGCATGGGCTAACCCTTCACGCGTGCGCGCGTAAAAAAGGTCCGGTGCAAAG
This sequence comes from Duganella aquatilis, assembly GCF_009674565.1. Classification (GTDB taxonomy): domain Bacteria; phylum Pseudomonadota; class Gammaproteobacteria; order Burkholderiales; family Burkholderiaceae_D; genus Rugamonas; species Rugamonas aquatilis. Next base: position 88,251 of record NZ_WKJL01000011.1, on the reverse strand, counting down.
CGGCGGGCTGAGCTCCGCCCAGGGGCGTCGGGCGCCCCGTTGTCGTTTTCATGCTTGTCTCCACTATTCAGATTAGTACGGTCGTGCTTTATTTAAGCGGCAACTCGTCTTTTCATTTTTGTAATTTATTAACGCATGAACATACCGTCAATCGCAGCTTCTTTTTTAGAAATGTGACTCTAGGTTTTGCCTTGAAAGGTATGGTATCGCGCGCAAGACCGGTGCGACATGCCTGCAACAAGCGCTTCACTCTGCTGGCTCGCAAGGCCGTGTGGTTGGCTTTCGCGGTCAGCGCGGCAAGCTGGACCCGTTGCGGCGGCGACTCATATGATTAATTTAATTAATAGTCAAATATTAAGATTTGTAGCACCCCCAAACCAACCACAACACCGGAGATAGCACATGCAAACCATCAAAACCGCACTGGCAGCAGCCCTGGCAACCATCGCCTTCTCGGCTTCGGCCATGACCCCGATCCAGGACGCAGAGCTGAGCACCGTCAGCGGCCAGGACGGCGTATCGATCGCTGCCAACCTGAACATCAAGATCGATTCCTTCACCTACACCGACACCGACGCGGTTGATGCCAACGGCCTGGGCGGCGGTTCGGTGTCGTTCAACGGCATCAAGGTCAACGGCCTGATCGCTGCGAACATCGACATCCTGTCGCGCAACTCCTTCATGCTGGCCGCGGGCGCCGCCGGCGTGACCGATTCGGGCACGTTCTACAACAAAACCACCGGCGGCGACGTGGTGCAGATCGCGATTCCACAATCGGTGGTCGCTGACGGCCACTACCTGAACGTGTCTGTTGACGCGATCAAGATGGGCAACAGCACCGCTTCGTTCGGTTCGGTCGCGATGAACCAGATCGACATGCGCGGCACCACCGTGTGGATCTTCGCGCACTGATCCCGGCGGCTCGCCAGGCCTGTTGCTTGGCCTGAGCAGTCATGGACGGTAGCAGCTGCGGGACCCTAAGATGGTTCCCGCAGTATCAAAAAACATAACAATTCACGGAGACGGAATCATGCAATTCATCAAAACCGCAGCAGCTGCAGCCCTGGCAACCCTGGCATTCTCGGCCTCGGCCATGACCCCGATTCAAGACGCTGAACTCAGCACCGTCAGCGGCCAGGACGGCGTCTCGATCGCCGCCAACCTGAACATCAAGATCAATTCCTTCACCTACACCGATACCGACGCGCTCGATACCAACGGCCTGGGCGGCGGTTCGGTGTCGTTCAACGGCATCAAGGTCAACGGCCTGATCGCTGCGAACATCGACATCCTGTCGCGCAACTCCTTCCTGATGGCTGCCGGCGCTGCCGGCGTGACCGACTCCGGCAACTTCTACAGCAAGACCGCCGGCGGCGACGTGGTGCAGATCGCCATTCCGCAAACCGTGGTGGCCGACGGTCACTACCTGAACGTGTCGGTCGACGCGATCAAGATGGGCAACAGTACCGCCTCGTTCGGCTCTGTCGCCATGAACCAGATCGATATGCGCGGTACCACCGTGTGGATCTTCGCTCACTAATCGGCTGAGCGGCGGCGGTCCCGACCCGGACCGCCGTTTCCCCATCATGACTTTCACCACATTGCGCCGGCTGCTGTCGGGCGCGGCACTGCTGTGCGGCATGCACGCGGCGTCGGCCCAGATGCAGCCCATGAGCGAAGACGAACTGTCCAACACGCGCGGGCAGGGCCTGGTCACGCTCACCAACACCAGCCTGGGTGGCTACGACTTCAGCAAGGTCGCGCTGGACGCGGACATTTCACTGAGCGCCAATATCCGCAATATGCGGCTGGGCGAATACACCTACTCGCTGCGCAACGGCGGCGGTGCGGACTTGGATATCCCGCTGATGCAGTTCGGCCGCAGCGACGGCACCGAGGCGCAGCGCCTGGTGCAGATCAGCAATCCCTATTTTGAATTCGTGTATAAAAATGCCGCCGACGGCGCCTCGCGCGAGGCGATCGGCCTGCGCTTCGGCTTCGAGTCGATCAGCGGCGATATCGGTTTGCAGGTGAAAACCTTGTCCGGCTCGATGCGCGTGACCGGCACGGAGGCCGACGGCAGCACGCTGGTGCTGGATTCGCGCACCGATGCGTTGGGCGGCAAGCGCTGGGATGGTTCGTGCACGGCGCCGTGCCTGACGCTGTCGCAGCTGGGCGGCGTGACGGCGGGCGACGCCAGCGGCGGCAGCCGTGATTTCTGGGTGTCGCTGTTAAAGACCGGCGTGCAGTTCCCGACGGCGGCGGGCTTGCCGGCGTCCGATCCGGCGCAGGCCGGCGTGTGGCTGAACTGGCGCGACAAATTACAGGCGCTGAACACCAGCGGCATCACGCCGCCCAACCTGCCGAAGGGACGCTGATGCGGCGCGCGCTGCTGGGCCTATTGATGGCAATGTCGTCGGCCGGCGCGATGGAGCCGCTGAGCGACAGCGCCTTGTCAGCGGTGCGCGGGCGCGATGGCGTCAGCTTCGATCTGAACGGCTTCGCCATGAGCGGCGATGCGCGCGTCAGCTACACCGCGCCGAACGGCGCCAGCCTGTACGTGGAAAAATTCAGCGCCTCGCGCAGCGACAGTCTGTTGCCGTTTTCCGATCCGTTCCGGCTGGATATCGTGCCGGGTGCGCCTGGGCTGGCGGATGTGATCAACATCGCGTTTCCCTTGAACGCCAACGCCGAGCAGCGCTGGCAGATGGCGTATGACTGGGGCGTCGGCGCCAACGGCGTGGTGCGCGAGCAGGGCAGTGTGGTGGTCAAGGATCTGGTGCTGACCGGCGGAGGCTTGCAGTTCACCACGCCGCAGGTAAATGACGGCATCGCGTTCGGCGCGGCGTTGAAGATGGATATCGCGCAGCTGTCGTTCCAGCCGCGCGGGCGCGAGGATGCGAGCGAGGCCATGGTGTTGAGCGGCATTCATCTCGGCGGCGCCGATGGCGGCGCGTGGCAGATCGCGAACGTGGCGTCGCAGCCGGCGGTGATCAATGCCTTGAATGACGAAACCGGGCCGCGTCTACATATTGGCATCGACTGGCCGGATGCGCGTTATGGCAGCGGGCAGGCGCCGGCGGGCAGCATCGCGGTGGACAATATTTCCTTTGTGAGTCCGGGACAGCCGACGGTGGATCTCGGTGCGTCGCGGATTGGATCGATCCAGATCCAGTACCTTGATATCAAGTTCAAGCAATGATGAAGCGCGTGCTGTGCTTGCTGCTATGGGCCAGCGTGGCGCGGGCGGGCGAGTTGCGGGCGCTGGACGATGCGGAGTTGGCCAAGGTCATCGGCGGCGACGGCATCAGCTTTGCGGCGCACGTGGTGCTGAATGACCCGACGCTGGTGGGGGCGGTGAGCGATAGCCGCTTGTCGCTGGGGTTCAGCGGCGGCGGGCAGAATCGCTACATCGTGTTCAAAAATGTGCGGGGGACGGTGGATATGTTCACCGTTAATCTCGGTGTGCAGACGCGCAGCGATGGCGGCGGCGACTATATTGCGATTGGGCTGCCGGGATATGTACGCTACACCAATTTCGGCTTCGAATCGCTGAGTGTGCAGAACGACCCCAGCGCGCCGGTGACGGGCAACCTGGGCAGCATCAACATCAACGGCACGGTGTCGCTGCAAGGGCAGGTGCGTTTCTGGGGGCACTGAGCGCGGAGGGCAGCGGCCCCGATTTGGGCGCTCAGTCGGAGGCTGCGTTTTACCCCGCACGGCCAGCCAAGGGTCAGACCCCGGACGGGGTCTGACCCTACGGTTTGCGGGTCTCGGTGGCAAACACGCACAATGCGATCAGCGGAAACGCGAGCCCTGTCCACAGCACCCCCGTCCACCCGTGCGCGGCAAACATCCAGCCGCCCAGCGACGATCCGATCGCGCCGCCCATGAAGAACAGCGCCATGTACAAACCATTCAGGCGGCTGCGTATCTCCGCCGGCAAGGCAAAGATCGCGCGCTGTCCCGTCACCAGGTTCGCCGACACGCCCATGTCCAGAATAATCGACGTCATCACCAGCACGCCCAAGTCCACCAGACGGCTGCTGTGGATCACCAGCGGCATGGCGAACGCCAGCACTCCCAGCAACAGCGCCACCATGGTGGTCGAACGGCTCTTGCCCTGATCCGCGCGATGGCCGGCAATCGGCGATGCAATCGCACCCGCCACACCCACCAGCGCAAAAATCGCCACGCCGGCCTGGCTGATCTGGAAATACGGACCCGTCAGTTCCAGCGACACGCACGTCCAGAACAGGCTGAACGCGCCAAACATGCACGCCTGGTATGCCGCGCGACGGCGCAGCACCGGCGTGGTCTTCAGCAGGTGCCACATCGAACCAAGCAGCGCAAAGTAATGCATGCCGCCCTCCGGCTGCCGCTGCGGCAAGCGCGTACGCAACAGGAAGGCCAGCGCCGCCGTGGTGATCGCCGACAGCACGAAGATCGCATGCCATCCTAGCGCATCCGCCACCAGGCTGGCCACCGGGCGCGCCAGCATGATGCCCATCAGCAGGCCGCTCATGACTTTGCCGACAGTCTTGCCGCGCGTTTCAGGTTTGGACAAATGCGCCGCGAACGGCACCACGATCTGCGCCGCCACCGAACCGAGGCCGATGCACAGCGCGGCAAACAGGAACAGGTTGGCGCTGCTGGTCATCGAGGCGGCCAGCAAGGCCACCGCCGTCACCAGCAGGGCGATGACGATCAGCCGGCGATTTTCCAGCAAGTCGCCCAACGGCACGATGAACAGCAGGCCGATGCAGTAGCCGATCTGCGTCAGCGTGACGATCAGGCCGGCTGCGCCGGGATCGAGGCCGGTGGCGCGGCTGATCGGCCCGATCAGCGTTTGCGCGTAGTACAGGTTGGCGACGATCAGGCCGGTTGCAATGGCAAACAACCAGACCATGCCGGGTGAAAGGTCTTGCTGGGCGTGGGACTGGCTCACGTCATGCTCCTGAAAATTTGGAAGGGCGGCAATTTTACAGGGCATGAAGAATTGCTGCTGCGCGGGCGCCGGTTTTTACAGGCCCGCCTGTTCGCGTGCCAGCGATTGCCGCACCTCGGCGGTGATTTCGTACGAGCGCAGGCGCTGCGCGTGCTCGTAGATCTGCGAGGTGATCATCAGTTCGTCCGCGCCGGTGCGGGCGATGAAGTCCTGCAGCTGGCGGCTCACCGTGGCCGGCGAACCGATCGCGGTACACGACAGCACCGAATCCAGCATCGCGCGCTCGGGCAGACCCAGCGATTCGAGGTAGCCGGCTTTCGGCGGCGGCAGCCTGGACGGGCGGCCGGTGCGCAGGTTGACGAAGGCCTGCTGCATCGAGGTGGCGCGGAAGTGCGCTTCTTCGTCGGTGTCGGCGGCAAACACGTTAAAGCCCAGCATCACATACGGCTTGGCCAGTTGTGCCGATGGCTGGAAGTTGGCGCGGTACAGCGCCATCGCCTGCTGCATCATCTGCGGCGCAAAGTGCGAGGCGAACGCGAACGGCAAGCCCAGGTGCGCCGCCAGTTGCGCGCCGAAGGTGCTGGAGCCGAGTATCCACAGCGGCACCTTGGCGCCGTTGCCCGGCACGGCCAGCACGCGCTGGCGCGAGTTGTCGGACATATAGTCTTGCAGTTCCAGCACATCCTGCGGGAAGGCATCGGCGTCGCTGTCGAGGTTGCGGCGCAGGGCGCGCGCGGTGGTCTGGTCGGAGCCGGGCGCGCGGCCCAGGCCGAGGTCGATACGGCCGGGGAACAGCGCTTCCAGCGTGCCGAACTGTTCGGCGATCACCAGCGGCGAATGGTTCGGCAGCATGATGCCGCCGGCGCCCACGCGGATGGTGCTGGTGCCGCCGGCCACGTGGGCGATCACCACCGCCGTGGCGGCGCTGGCGATGCCGGGCATGCCGTGGTGTTCGGCCAGCCAGTAGCGCTGGTAGCCCCAGCGTTCGCCGTGCTGGGCCAGGTCCAGCGTGTTGCGGAACGAGGCGGACGCATTGCTGCCTTCGGCGATAGGGGACAGGTCGAGGATGGAGAATGGAATCATGGGTGCAGGTCTCTCAAGTAATCACATGCCCATTGAAAGTGTGTGGGTATAATCTTTCTAAATGGATAGACAAGCATACACAGATTGGGCCAAGCGTGCAGGACAGGCCCTGATTGCCGCGGCAATGACCCTGGCGCCGCACGCCGGCGCAGCCATCCCGCCGCTGGTGGTGGCGGTCGACACCGGCACCGAGATGCCGATGGCCGCGTTCAGCGATAACCATCTGGTCGACGGCTTTCACAAGCAGCTGGGCGAGGCGCTGGCCGCCAAACTTGGGCGGGAAGCGCGCTTTCTGCTGTTGCCGCGCAAGCGCATCGCCATGGCGCTGGACGCCGGCCAGGCCGATGTGATCTGCCTGTATCTGCCGTCCTGGCTGCCGGGCAAGTTCGAGTGGTCCAAGGGCTTTTTCCCGGTCGCCGAAGTGCTGTTAACCGATACCTCCATTCCCCAGCCACATAAACTCCAGGATATTGCCGGACAACCCGTTGCAACGGTGTTGGGATATTACTATCCCGAATTGGAAAAGCTGGGATCGGGTTTTGTCCGCGATGATGGCCATTCGTCATCGGGTAATCTCCGTAAAATAGCGGCCGGGCGTTTGCATCATGCTATTACCCAGCAAAGCACGCTTGATTATTATCTCAAGGTTGGCGAGAAACTATCGCTATATCCGCCCCTGGTTATCAAGAGCTACAAGGCCCGGTGCGCCGTGTCGCCGCAGGCGCGCGTGCGGCTGGATGAGGTGAATAAGGCAATTGATCTGCTGATTAAAGACGGAAGTGTGAGCAAAATAATCAGTACTTATCAGAATCGCCTTAAATAATGTTTTATTTTGCCGACGGTTTTTAAAAATACTTTCTGACGGCGTGTGGTCCTGAATTACTATTGAAAAACGGTGAGGCGTTCGCCTTATTCTGTTTTTATTTCAATGTAAATATTAATTCTATGGCACGCGCGATGAAATCCGGTATTTTGTTTGCTCTCCTGCTGGCTTGCTGCCAGGCTGTTTTCGCCGCCGGCACGCTGGAAACCTCGGCCCAGCATCGGGGCCAGCTGTACCGGGTGACGCATGACGGCAAAACCAGCTATCTCTATGGCACGGTCCACGTCGGCCGCGACGGCGCCTATCCGCTGGACGAGGTGGCTGCGCGCGCGCTGCTTGATTCCAAGGCGCTGGTGATCGAACTGGATATTCGCGAAGACAAGGCGTTCCAGGTCGCGCTGACGCGCTATGGACGCTATGCGGAAGGCGACAGCGTCCAGAATCATCTGACTCCGGCTACGCTGGACAAGACCGTGCAGGCGCTGGCGCGCGCCGGCATTGCGCTGGCGTCGGTGCAGCAATACAAGCCGTGGCTGATCGCCAACCTGCTGGTCGGCGCTGAGCTGGACAAGAACGGCTACCAGCGCAGCCAGGCGGTGGAGTTCGCACTGCTGGCCGCCGCGCAGAAGCAGGAAAAGACGGTGCGCGAACTGGAGAGCGCGGATTATCAACTGAGCCTGTTCGATACGCTGGACGCGCAGCAGCAGGAGCAATACCTGCTGGAGAACCTGGCCGACCTCGCCGACGGCGATTCGCTGAAGCGCTCGCAAGCGCTGCTGGAAGCGTGGAGCGTTGCCGACCGCAGCGGCATCCAGGCCGCCTGGCACACCGCCACCAGCGGCGACAGCATTTCGGCCGGCTTCATGAACCGCGTCCTGCTCGGCAAGCGCAATCCGGAGATGGCCGCCAACATCGAGCGCATCATGCAGCAGGACCAGGTGGCGTTTGTCGGCGTCGGCCTGCTGCATCTGGTGGGCGACGATGGCTTGCCGCAGTTGCTCAAGCGGCGCGGCTACCAGGTCGAGCAGCTTTATTAATACGCCTGCACGCGGCCGTTGCTGTAGCGGACGCGGTCGCCGATTTTGTAGCCGGGCATGGATTCTTCCACCACCATCTGGTTGCTGCCGTCGTCCAGGCGGACGGTGACGCGGTAGACCTTGTCGGTCGGCGACCCCATATTGCCGCCGGCAGCCGCCGCGCCGGCGGCGCCCATCGCGCTCAGGCCGACGTCCTGACGCTGCAACTGGTCGATGGCTTGCACCACGCCGTAGGTGGCGGCGGCCGGGGTTGTCGTCGTGGTGGTCGCTGCCTGCGGGCTCGGTCCCGGCATGCCGGATGTGCCGCTGTCCTGCGTCATCTTGTCGGCGCAGGCCGTTGCGGCAAGCAGGCACAGCGCCATGGTCAATACGGTGGTCTTTGTCATTGTCGCCTCCCTCAAATATGCTCAGAGGCGCGTCTGACCGCATTGTTCCCTTACCTAGCCTCTCGATTGATGTACATCAATTGAATGATGCTACCTACACGCAATAATTGTCCGGTATCACTTTAAAGGATATCGATATGTTGACACGCGTGACAGATACCATTATCGAAGAGCTAATTGATGCCACCTGCGGCGACACCCGCAGCCGGCATTTCTTCCTCCACGCACTGCACGGCCTGGTACGCGTGGCCAAGGCCGAGCAGCTGCAGGAAATGCGGATGGACGTCGAGCTGGCAACCGGCGAAGTCAGTCAGCCGGAAGGATGCGATACCGACTCCAGAGAAGCCACATGACGGCGGCCGTCAGCATCGCGGCGCTGCAGTCCACCATCCAGTCCGACACGGCGCCGTGGCGATACGGGAAGAAGCTTTGCACGCACTCGTCCAGCGCGCCCATGGCGGCGATGGTGAGCACGGCCTTGCCGGCGCGCTGCGACGGCGCGCCGCTGCCGCCGGTGAAGATCAGGAAGGTCAGCCCGGCGTAGGCGATGGAATGCAGGATGACGCCGGAGGCGACTTCGCCGATGTCCTGGCGGGCGCCGGGGACCGAGCCCAGTATCAGGATCAGCAGGTACAACGCGATGGCGGTCCAGTAGCGGAGACGGGCGAGGGAGTCGGTAAGGAGTAATTGCTTGAGCATGAGGAGACAATACCATGCACTGCAAAAAAGGGGGAGTGGTGCACCGGACTCCGGTGCACCTTTCTTGAGTCATGCCTATCGGTTGCATGTACTTAAGATGTGACCAGTATAGGCAGCGTTTGTTACGCCGTCATGACACCACGCAAAAAAAAAGCCCGCTGACTGGAGCGGGCTTAAAACTATTTTCTTGGAGGAGAATAGTGGAGACAGGTGTAATTATGCTGCGTTGCCAGATCAGTGTCTAATTGTTCTTTCAGATACCAGACATCAGGCTAGGGCATAACTCTCTCATTTGACGGGCACGGTGTAGTTCAGCGCCAACCGGCCGCCGTCCACGTACAGGGTCTGGCCGGTCATGTAGCTGGCGTCGTCGCTGGCCAGGAAGGCGGCGATCGACGCCACTTCCTCCGGCTCGCCGCAGCGGCCCATCGGTGTGCGCGACAAAATGGTGTGGCGCGATTCCGGGCTGGCCATCACGGCTTTCTTGGCCAGCTCGGTCAAAATGGTGCCGGGGCCGATGCCGTTGACGCGGATGCCGTGCTCGACCAGGTTGAGCGACATCACCTTGGTCAGCTGGTTGATCGCGCCTTTCGACACCACGTAGGGCACCTGGTTCGGGATCGCCAGCTCGGCGTTGACGCTGGACATATTGATGATGGAACCGCCCTGCTGCTTGACCATCACGCGCGCCACGGCCTGGCCGCACAGGAACATCGACTTCAGGTTGATGCGCATGACGCGGTCAAAATCTTCCTCGCAGACGTCGAGGAAGTTGGCGGCGTGGGTGACGCCGGCGTTGTTGATCAGGATGTCGATACGGCCGAAGGCGGCGAGGGTGGCGGCCACCATGGCGTCCACATCGGCCTTTTGGCTGACGTCGGCGGCGAAGAAGCGGGCGTTTTCGCCCAGCGCGGTGGCGGCGTCGGCGCCTTCCGGCTTGATATCCACCAGCATGACTTTGGCGCCTTCAGCGATCATGCGCTGGGCGCAGGCGAGGCCGATGCCTTGCGTGGCGCCGGTGACGACCGCGACTTTATCGGTTAATTTCATGGGTATGGGCTTTCTGAGGTGGAGATGGCAAATTTTAACAGGCGCCCATGGGCGGGTTACAATAGAGGGTTTGCAATTTTCATTCGGGAGCCGTCGTGACTTTTATCAACAAATTATCCGCCGCCTGGACGGCCAACGACTCCCTGCTGTGCGTGGGCCTGGACCCGGACCTGGCCAAGCTGCCGGCCCAGTTCCAGAACGATCCGCAAGGCATCTACAACTTCTGCCGCGAGATCATCGACGCGACCGCCGACCTGGCGTGCTCGTTCAAGCCGCAGATCGCCTATTTTGCCGCGCTGAGCGCGGAAGACCAGCTGGAGCGCATCTGCGCCTATGTGCGCGAACACTATCCGCACATGCCGCTGATCCTGGACGCCAAGCGCGGCGACATCGGCGCCACCGCGCGCCAGTACGCGCGCGAAGCCTACGACCGCTACGGCGCCGACGCGGTGACCGTCAATCCCTACATGGGTTCGGATTCGGTGGAGCCGTACATGGAGTGGAGCGACCGCGGCGTGATCATCCTGTGCCGCACCTCGAATCCCGGCGGGTCGGATCTGCAGTTCCTGGATGTGGGCGGCAAGCCGCTGTACCAGCACGTGGCGCGCCTGGTGGCGGAGAAATGGAACAGCAACGGCCAGTGCGCGCTGGTGGTGGGCGCCACCTTCCCGGAAGAACTGGCGCAGGTGCGGGCGATTGTCGGCGACATGCCGCTGCTGGTGCCGGGCATCGGCGCGCAGGGCGGCGATATCGCGGCGACGGTGACCTCGGGCCGCACCGCCAATGGCGCCGGCATGATGATCAACTCGTCGCGCGCGATCCTGTACGCGGCGCCGCAAGCCGGCGAAGACTTCGCCACCGCCGCCCGCCGCGTCGCCGAAGAAACCCGCAACGCCATCAACCAGTATCGCGGCTAAGCGCGCCGCTTACTGCTTGTCGAAGACCGGATCGGTGTCGTTGTCCAGCGGGTCCATCTCGTACCATTGCGAGGTCTGGCGGCCGTCCGCGCTGGTGGCGAAGCGGATGCGGAAGTCGCTGTTGGCCTCGTAGTAGAACTCGGTCGGCGACAGCGCCAGCAGCGGTTCCCATTTTGCCTTGGCGCCGGCCGGATATTCCACCAGCAGCCGGCCATCCTTCACATGGAAGGCATAGCGCTCGTCGCCATGCTGGTAGACGCCGGCGCGCTGCTGCAGCACGCTGTCCGGCAGCTTCTGCGGCGTCACCGCATGCAGCGGCATGCCGGCGGCCATGATGGCGATGTGCCTCGCTGCGGGCAGCAGGCCGAACTTCGGCGTGTCTTCGCTGTTGCTCAACATGGAAACCAACACTTTCGACTGCGGCATGTACACCACTTCGGCGTGGAAGCCCTGGATGTCGCCGCTGCTGCGCAGATAGGGCTGGCCGGCCAGCGTGTGCGGGCGGATGCCGTAGCCGTAGGGCACGCGTTTGCCGTCCGGCAGCGTCACGGCGGTGTCCATCGCTTTCAGGCTGACCGGTTTCAGCACCTTGCCGCCCTGTAGCGCGGTCGTCCAGCGCGCCAGGTCGGCGTTGGTGGAGGCGTAGCTGCCGCCGCCGAGCAGCAGGCTGCTATGCCAGCGCACCGCCAGCTGCGGGCCGCGTTCGTATGGCGTGACCAGGCCCTTGATCAGGCCGGCGTTCTGGATGAAATATGTGTGCGTCATGCCCAGCGGAACAAAGAACTGGCGTGCCAGATAAGCATCGTATTTTTCGCCGGACAACTGCTCGATGATCATCGCCAGCAGCGTGTAGTTCACCGACGAGTACGCGAAAGCCTTGCCCGGCGGCGCCAGCAGCGGCATGGCGATGGCCTGGTCCAGCATTTGCTGCGGCGTGTGGTCCTCGAACGCATGCTGGCGAAAGCCGGCGTCGGTAAAGATGTTGGCGACGCCCGAGGTATGGTGCAGCAGGTGTTCGACGGTGATGCCGTTCCACGATGCCGGGGCGGTAGGGAAGTACTGGCGCACCGGCGTCTGCAAATCCAGCTTGCCGTCCTCGACCAGCTTCATGATCGCGGCTGCCGTGAACTGCTTGCCGACCGAGGCGGCGTAGAACACGTTGTCCGGCTGGATCGGCACGTTCAATTCGACGTTGGCCAGTCCATAGCCCTTGTTCAATACCGTCACGCCATCCTTGACCACCAGCACCGCCGCGCCCGGCAGATTGGCCGGAAACAGCCGTTTGAGTTCCGCATCGATGCTCTCGGCCTTGGTGGCGGCGTAGCCGGATAACGGTCCAATGCAAAAGGACAGGATGGCGGCGTTGAGCAGTCGCATAGGTATCTCCCCAAATAATGATAACGATGAGTGAAAAGTCATCGTTATCATATTTCCACGAGGAAGCGCTGGCTAGCGGCGTGCGACAGATGGCGCAAATGACATGCCCGGCGGTGGAATCGCCGGATCGGGCGGTTATTGGACCGGGGCTACCAGTTCGGCGTATTCGTAGAGATCGGCGAGGATTTGTTCGGCGCGCTCGTCGGCGTGCTGTTGCAGCTCGTCGATCTGGGCGAAGAAGTCGTCGATGGTGCGGGCGCCGCCGGCGCCTTCGTAGAAGCGCGCGGCGCGGTGCTGTTCCCAGTGCTCCATCTCGGTGTCCGACAGCGTTTCCGGGAAGTTGCGCGCGCGGTAGCGGAACAGCAGTTCGCCCAGCCGCGCGTCGCCGAACGACGGCGAGGCCACCGCCAGGCGCGCCGGCGATTCCTTGCGCAGCGTGTCGAGCAGGCGGCGGTCGTCCTTGCTGATGAAACCGTTGTACAGGTCCTCGTCCACATCCAGCGGCTGGCCGGCCGGACGGTAGAACACTTCGTCCCAGATGGCGCCGAGGTCGCGGCCGGCGGCGGCGATCGCCGCGTGCGCCTTGCCCTGTTCCAGGTCGATGCCCCACTTGGCCTGCATCGCCGGCGACAGCGTCTTCAGGTTGGACACCAGCATCGGCGACTTGTTCAGGTGGATGCTTTTCACCGGCAGGCGCGTCATGCCCTCCGGCAGCGCGTCGCTGCGGGTGAAGATGCGGGTGCGGATGGTTTCCGCGTCCAGCGTGTACAGCTCGCTCGGGTCATACGCACAATCCCAGACGATGATCTCGTTCTTGTTGGTCGGATGCGTGCCCAGCGGGTAGACCAGCGCGATGCAGCCGCGCTCGGCCGGGAACATGCCGGACACGTGCAGGAACGGCGCGCGCAGATTCGGCGCCAGGTGCATGCCGATCTCGTCGGCCACGCGGTCCTTCTTGTGCAGCGCGAAGCAGAAGTCGAACAGCTTGGGCTGGTGCTGGCGGATCAGGCGCGCCAGCGCGATGGTCGCGCGCACGTCGGACAGCGCATCGTGCGCCGACTCGTGCAGCAGGCCGTTGACCCGGGCCAGGTCTTCCAGCTTGAAGCTGGGCTTGCCGTCTTCCTTGGTCGGCCAGTTGATGCCTTCCGGACGCAGCGCATAGGTCATGCGCACCACGTCCAGCAGATCCCAGCGGCCGCACTGGTTCTGCCATTCGCGCGCATACGGATCGATCAGGTTGCGCCAGAACATGAAGCGGGTGATTTCGTCGTCGAAGCGGATGGTGTTGTAGCCGACGCCGATGGTGCCCGGCTGCGAGAACGCCTTTTCGATGGTGGCGGCGAACTGGTGTTCCGGCACGCCCCATTCCAGGCATTGCTGCGGCGTAATGCCGGTGATCAGGCAAGATTGCGGATCAGGCAAGAAGTCATTGGCGGGCTTGCAATACAACATGATCGGATCGCCGATTTCGTTGAGCTCGGCGTCGGTGCGGATCGCGGCGAATTGCGCCGGGCGGTCGCGACGCGCCATGGCGCCAAAGGTTTCGTAGTCGTGCCAGAGAAAGGTCTGATTAGTCATAGGTGCTACAGTAATTTAAAAAACTGCCGATAATTCAGCATGTTCACAGAGGAGCAACATCATGGCTACTCCCGTATCGGTTACTTCAAGCAATACCAACGCCGCCACACAAGTCCAGTCCAAGGACGACAAGCCGGTGTCCGTGGCTGCGAAGGCGAAGGCGGAACTCAACGCTTCCATCGTGCAAGCTTCGCTGTCGGTCTCGATCAGTTCGGCAAACGATCCGATGTCGGTGGTGCTGAAAACCGCGCTCACCGGCATCAACGAGGCGCTCAAGAGCGATTTCGGCGACAACGCCATCCAGAACGCCATGTCGCAGGATAATACTCCGGAAGGCACCGCCGGCCGCATTGTATCCTTGTCGACGGGATTTTTCGAAGCCTACAAGCAGCAGCACCCGGGCGAGGACGAAGGCGCCTTGCTCACCAAGTTCATGGACACCATCAAAAAAGGCATGGACCAGGGCTTCAAGGAGGCGCGCGATGTGCTGCAAGGCCTGAACGTGCTGAACGGCGACATCGCCAGCAACATCGACAAAACCTACGAGCTGGTGCAGAAGGGCTACGCCGATTTCGTTGCCGCGCACACGCCGAAAGCGGACGATGCCGCCGCTACCGCTACCGCTACCGCCACCAGCTCCAGCACGACCACCGCGACCGCCAAAGCGACCGACCAGGCCGCCGCCTGACTACGCCACCACCTGGTTGCGGCCCAGCTCCTTGGCGCGGTACAGCGCGGCGTCGGCAGTGGCGATCAGGTCGTGCTCGTTCTGATCCGGCCGCAGCACCGCCACGCCGAACGAGGCGGTGATATGCGGCAGCGGCTGGCGCATGTCGGCAAACACCTTGGCCTGCCGCATCCGTTCGCACAGGCGTTCCGCCACCGACAGCGCCACCTTGTCGCTGGTGTCCGGCAACAGCACCATCATTTCCTCGCCGCCGTAACGGACCGCGAAGTCGGTCGGCCGCAGCGCGCCGCTCAGCACCTGCGCGGCGGCGCGCAGCGCCTCGTCGCCGGCCTGGTGGCCGTGGCTGTCGTTGAATTGCTTGAAGTGATCGAGGTCGATCATGATCAGCGCCAGCGGCGATGACGAGGCGTGCGCGGTCGCCACCATGGTCGGCAGCAGGTCGTTGAGCCAGGCGCGGTTGCACAGGCCGGTCAGGCCGTCGACCATCGACAGCTGGCGGTAGAACTCGCCCAGTTTCTGGCGCCGACGCAGCTGCGCGTTGGCGGCGCGGATGCGGAACGACAGCAGGCGCAGCAGGTTACGCGCCAGCACATTTGATTCGTCAATCAGCTGCCAGACGATGTCGGCCTCGATCACCAGCACTTCGCTTTGCTCGAGCGCGCTGATGCTGGCCAGGTTGGCCTCGTCATCCAGCACCGATTGTTCGCCCACGCTTTCGCCCGGCAGGATCTTGCTGACCGTGCCGTCGGCCATGCCGGTGCGGGTGTCGTTGGTGACGGAAAGTGTGCCGCGCAGCAGGATGTACAGGCGCGCGCGGTTCGATTCGGTGACGGCGTCGCCGGCGTCCAGCAGCATGATCGGGCAACGGGAGAGCAACTTGGCGATGGCGG
Source organism: Duganella aquatilis (assembly GCF_009674565.1). GTDB lineage: Bacteria > Pseudomonadota > Gammaproteobacteria > Burkholderiales > Burkholderiaceae_D > Rugamonas > Rugamonas aquatilis. The sequence goes on along the minus strand of NZ_WKJL01000011.1, from coordinate 72,775 downwards.
CGTCGTCTTCGTCGGAGTTGCGCAGTAACTGCAAGTCGCTGATCCGGTAGCTCGATGAGCCGAATGTGCTGATTTCTTTCAAGGGTGTCTCTCTGGATGCCAAAAGGCAATCAATAGTTCTTTATTTATCATAGCCGAAAACACTGGTGGCGAACCAGATTTCACCCGGTTTTATGGTTCAATACGGCATTGCAACCGATGGGATACAACATGGCTTATACCGACGCGCTGGGCACCGTGCATCAACCCGCGCCGGACGCGCGGATCGTGTCGCTGGTGCCGTCGATCACCGAACTGCTGTGCGACCTGGGACTGGCCGCGCAGGTGGTGGGGCGCACCGGTTTCTGCATCCATCCGTGGGACGTGGTGCAGGATATTCCGAAGGTGGGCGGCACCAAGGACGTCAACCTGGACAAGATCCGCCAGCTGGCGCCCACGCACGTGGTGCTGAATATCGACGAGAACGAAAAGCCGACCGCCGATGCGCTGGCCGAATTCGTGCCGCACCTGGTGGTTACCCATCCCTTGCGGCCGTACGACAATGTCGAACTGGCGCGGCTGATGGGCGGGATATTCTGCCGTACGCAGCAGGCCGCCGACTGGTGCGCGGCGTTCGAGACGGAATATGCGCTGTTGAAGGCCGCGCCGAAAGGGCCGCCGCAAACCATGCTGTACTGCGTGTGGCAGGATCCGTGGATGACGATTTCACGCGACACCTACATCGCGCGCATGCTGGAGGAAATCGGCTGGAGCGTGCCGGAGCTGGGAGAGGAACGTTATCCGGAATTCCGCTGGTCGCGCGAACTGATCGACAGCATCGACGGCGTGTTGTTGTCGAGCGAGCCGTATCGCTTTACCGAGGCCCATGCGGAAGTGCTGGAGCGCCAGATCGGCAAGCCGGTGCTGCTGGTCGATGGCGAGATGATGTCGTGGTATGGCAGCCGGTCGCTGCAAGGCTTGCGGTATTTGCGGGAGCTGGCGCAAAGCTGAGCGCCGGCCCCCGCGCTGGGGCTTACTCTTCTTCCGCGTCGGCCACCAGGGCGGCCGAGACGGCGCCGGTGCCGTCGGCATGGCGTTTGTGGGCGTTCAGCTTGCCCACGGCGGTTTCGATGGCGCGCTTGAGCTTCTCGGTGGCGCCGCTGATGGCCTGATGCAGGGTGGCAGCGTGGTCGCTGACAGCGATCGGTTGCAGGCCGGTGAGACGCGCCTCCATCAGGCAGCGGTTGTCGCCATCGGCCGATTTCTGGCCCAGGTTGTCGCTGAGATGGACTTCGACGCGGGTGACTTGCTCGCCGAAGCGGTGGAGGGCATTGCTCACGACAGATTGCACATGGTCGTCCAGGCCTGCTTGACGATCGACGGTTTTGTCTGTGTTGATTTGGATTTGCATACGCTTGCTCCTGTTGTTGGACTGCGAGACCATCTTACTCCTTCCAGGCTTAAGTGGGCGTTAATTGCCTAACGCCTACTTGATCTGGCCATCTTTTTCCGCAGTCTTCAACTTGGCGATGCTTTGTTTGGCTTCCGCCATATCGGGCCAGAAGCCCAGCACGCGCTGGTAGGCCTCGATCGCCAGCGTATTGTCGTGGTGCCGCTCGTAGGTCATGGCGAGGTAGAACATGGCGCGTCCGCTGTCCGGATACAGGCTGGTGGTCAGCCGATAAATTTCAATTGCCTCCGGGTAGCGATTTACGTCGAGGAATTTCTCGCCCCACGCGATCAGGCCGCGCTCGTCCGGCTTGAAGCTGGCGTCGCGCTGATGCATGTCGCGGTAGATGCCGGTCAGGTCTTTATGTCCGTGACGCGCGAACTGGCTGGCCATGGTGGTCAGTGTCGGCGGTTCGCCTTCGGCGTGGTGCACGTCGACCGCCAGCAGGTGGGCCGGCACGCTGTTGGCCGTCGGCTTGTTGTTCATGAAGGCCAGCGCGGCGGCGTCGTTGCGCAGGTAGGCATTCAGGAAGGCCAGCACGTAGCGGCCCATCCAGCCGTGCGCCAGCGTGGCTTCGTCGCGCGAGTATTCGCCGAAGCGCGGTTCCGGCCCCAGCCGCAGCGACTCCGACTGGAAGGCTGCGTGTTCCATGGTGTACATGGTGACGTTGTACAGCTCCGAGAACTTCATCTGGTTCATCAGGCTGTAGGTCGGCACCTGCTTGATGCGGTTCATCAGCTCCGCCGTGTAGGGCTTGCCGCCGAGGTACAACATGGGCAGCGCCAGCCGTTCCGGCGTCGCGTAGGCCGCCTGCTGCACGATGGCGGGGAAGTAGCGCACCGAGCCGTCCAGCGACACCAGCGCGGTGATGCGGTCGTCCCTGGCGGCGGCCAGCACGTTGGCCAGGCCGCCGAAGCTGTAGCCCATGGCGGCCACGTGGCTGTCGTCGGCCTGCGGGAGGGTAGCGGCGTAGCCAAGCAGGAAGGAGATGTCGCGCGCCTCCGATTCGGCCGAGTCGAGATCGATGTTCATGCTGCGCGTGTGCATGCCGGTGCTGGCGCTGGCGATCACCAGATAGCCCTGGCTGGCGAGGTATTCGCACAGGTCGGCGTTGTCGTAGGCGGTGGCGCTGGAGCCGGGCGCGTAGATCACGATCGGGAACTTGCCGGCAAGCGGCGGTGCGTCGCGCCGGGCCAGCATGGTCTGCGCCAGCGCGGCCTTGCTTTGCTGCGCGTCCAGGTTCGGATAGTTGTCCTGCAGGTAGGTGGCGACGGCCTTGCCCACCTCGGCGTCCGTGCGCTTGAACTGTTCCTCTGTGGCGGCGCTGCGCAGGTAGTCTTCGTAATGGATCGCCGCGCCTTGCTTCTCGGCCGGATACCAAAGTAACGCTTGCAGCGGCCGTGCGCGCTCGCCTTGCGCCGGCATGCCGGTGACCAGGTCGATCCTGTTCGGATAGGCGCGCGAGCGGTCGTACAACTGGACCACGCGCTGCCCCACGGCATACTGGCCAGGCCCGCCTGGAAATGTGGGGCCGGCGGCGGAACTGGTCTGGACGGCGACGCCGAACAGCAGGACAAGCAGGCGTTTGCGCATAGGGGATTTAGCCGTTGATGAGCGAGGCGGCGATGTTGATCGACAGGCCGAGGATCGCCAGGTTGTAGAAGAAGCACAGCACCGACTGGCCCAGCACCACCTTGCGCAGGCGGCGCGTGCGCACCGTGACGTCGGAGGTCTGCACCGCCACGCTGACGGTGAACGAAAAGTACAGGAAGTCCCAGTAGTTCGGCACTACGTCGTCGTCCGGGAAGCCGAGCGGCTTGTCGTCGCCGTCGTCGATGTAGTACAGGTGCGCATAGTGCGAACAGAACATGATGCCGACCATGAACCACGAACCGATCAGGGTCAGCACGCCCAGCGTGTAGCGCAGCGCCAGCGCGCCTTCCGGCAAGTCCTTGGTGGACGACAGCTGCGACACGATGGCGGCCAGGCTGACCAGCACCGCCAGCGACAGCACGGCCAGGATCACCGGGCCTTTTTCATCCTGCCGGCAGGCGGCGCGCTTGATGTCGTGGTGGTCCGCCTGCGTCATCATCCAGCCCATCGTCACCAGGTAGCTCCACACCAGCACGTCCCAGCAGGTCAGCAGCCGCGTCAGCCACGGCCAGGCATGCGGCAGAAACGGAAAGGTCAGCACGCCCAGGGTGATGGCCAGGCTCAGGTGAGGACGGCTGTGGATCAGGGCGGGCAGATGCAGTTTCATTGTTTGTCCTCGTGCGGGAAGCGGTCCATGCGCGACAGTACCGGGAACAGCACGGTCCAGGCGCCCACCACGCCCAGCGTGGCGGCGCCGCCGAACAGGATGGCGCGCGTCAGGCCCAGCCAGCCGGCGGTGATGCCGGATTCAAATTCGCCCAGCTCGTTGGAAGCGCCGATGAACACCGAGTTGACGGCGCTGACGCGGCCGCGGATTTCATCCGGCGTTTCGTACTGCACCAGCAGGTGGCGCACGTAGACGCTGATCATGTCGCCGGCGCCCATCAGGAACAGCACCACCAGCGCCAGCACGAAGCTGGTGGTCGAGCCAAGCACGATGGTGCCGACGCCGAACAGCGCCACGCCGCCCAGCATCCACGCGCCGACGCGGCGGGTGATCGGGAAGAAGGCCAGCACGATCGAGCACAGCGCCGCGCCGACGCCTGGCATGGTGCGCAGCGCGCCGAGGCCGCTGGGGCCGATATGCAGCACGTCGTGCGCCAGCGCCGGCAGCAGCGCGGTGGCGCCGCCGAACAGCACGGCGAACAGGTCGAGCGAAATCGCTCCCAGCACCACTTTCTTGTTCCACACGAAGCGCAGGCCTTCCAGCACCGTGTGCCACGAGGCCGGGCCGCTGGCGCTGGCCTGCTTGACCGATTTGACCATGCACATCATCACCACCGCCAGCACCAGCAGCGTGGAGGAAATCATGTACACCGTTTTCGGCCCGGCCAGGTAGAACAGGCCGCCCAGCGTCGGGCCGACGATCACCGCCACGTGGAAGCTGGAGGAACTCAGCGCCACCGCCTTGCTGAAGCTTTCCTGCGGCACCAGGTTGACCAGGATGGCCTGCGTGGCCGGCCCCATGAAGGCGCGCGCGCTGCCGTACACCGCCAGCACCGCGAACACCGGCCACACGCTGCTCAGTCCGGTGTAGGTGAAACCCAGCAGCATCAGGCCGCACAGCAGCTGCGCGCCGAGCGACAGGGCGATCAGGTTGCGGCGGTCGTAGCGGTCGGCGGCGTGGCCGGCGATCAGGATCAGCAGCAGGAAGGGCAGGAACTGCGACAGGCCGATCAGGCCCAGGTCGAACAGGTTGTGCGTCATCGAATACACTTGCCAGCCGATGGCGACGTTTTGCATTTGCACGGCCAGGGTGGCCAGGGTACGGGCGGAGAGGTAGAGGGTAAAGTTACGGTGGCGCAGGACGCTGAAGCCGTTACGTGAGGTGCTGTCTGACATTGGCGCTTTCAGGGAGCAGAGCCTTGGGACTCTGCATCCCTGTCGGCCCTGTGGGTTGGATGCTGATACTTTGTGTTACTTGTTGAGGTCCGCCTCGGTGGTGAAGGCGTCCGCGTAGAACTCGTCGTCCGGCAATCGGCACCGTTCGACAAAGTCGGCCTTGGCCGATTCCACCATCACCGGCGCGCCGCAGGCATACACCTGGTGGCCCGACAGGTCCGGCAGGTCGGCCATCACCGCCTGGTGCACATAGCCGGTGCGGCCGGCCCAGCTGTCTTCCGGCTGCGGCGCCGAGATCACCGGCACGTAGTGGAAGTTGGGCAGGGCGGCGGCCCACTCGCGGCACAGCGCGTCCATGTACAGGTCCTGCGGACGGCGGCCGCCCCAGTACAGCGTCATCTGGCGGGTCGAGCCTTGCGCGCGCAGGTGCTCGACGATGGCCTTGATCGGCGCGAAACCGGTGCCGGAGGCCAGCAGCACCATCGGCTTGTCGCTGTCCTCGCGCACGAAGAAGGTGCCCATCGGGCCTTCGAAGCGCAGGATGTCGCGCTCCTTCATGGCGCCGAACACCTGGTCGGTGAACAGGCCCCCCGGCAGGTGGCGGATGTGCAGCGCCAGCGGCTGGTCCTGCTCCGGCGGCGAAGCCAGGCTGTAGCTGCGGCGCTTGCCGTCCTTGAGCAGGAATTCGATGTACTGGCCGGCGCGGAATTTCAGCGTCTCGTTGGCCGGCAGTTGCAGCGTCATGACGATCACGTCCGGCGCCATTCTTTCCAGGGTCGCCACCCGCGACGGCATCTTGCGGATCGGGTAGTCGTCGCTGCCGGCCACTTCGCGCGCCTCGATCACCACGTCGCTGTGGGCCAGGGCGCAGCAGAACAGTGACGCGCCTTTGGCTTCCTCATCCTTGGGCAGCGCGCGTTCCTGGTGCGGCTTGTGGGTGACTGCGCCGGACAGAACCTTGCCCTTGCAGGAACTGCAGGCGCCGTTCTTGCAGCCGTAAGGCAGGCCGACGCCGGCGCGCATGGCCGCCGCCAGGATGGTTTCGTCTTCCTCGCAGCTGAATTGGTGGCCGCTGGGCTGTACAGTTATTTGAAACGTCATACGATAGGGGCTTTGGAGCAGTTGGCGGTAACCCTTTATTTTACCTTAGTCAGCGAGGTCGGCAGGCCTCCCGCGTTACAATCCACCACATGAAAAAAACCGCTTTTCACCGTCCGCGCCTGCTGATTGTCGGCTGCGGCGACGTCGGCATGCGCCTGCTGCCGCTGCTGTCCCGGCATTTCCGGGTGTTCGCCACCACCAGCCAGCCGGCGCGCTGCGCCGAGCTGCGCGCCGCCGGCGCCGTGCCGCTGGTGGCCGATCTGGACCGGCCCGCCACCTTGCGGCGCCTGGACGGCCTGGCGCCGTGGGTGGTGCACCTGGCGCCGCCGCCGGCCGACGGCGTGCTCGATACGCGCACCCGCAACCTGAGCGCGGTGCTGCCGGCCGGCGGCAGGGTGGTGTATGTCAGCACCACCGGCGTCTATGGTGATTGCGGCGGCGCGCTGTTTGACGAGAGCCGGCCGGTGGCGCCGCGCAATGCGCGCGCGCTGCGCCGGGTTGATGCGGAACGCAGCCTGCGCAACTGGGCGCGCCGCGCCGGCGCCAGCCTGGCCATCCTGCGCGTGCCCGGCATCTACGGCGCCGACCGCCTGCCGCTGAAGCGCCTGCAGCAAGGCACGCCGGCCTTGATCGAGGCCGACGACGTCTATACCAACCACATTCACGCCGACGACCTGGCCGCGATCATCGTCCATGCGCTGTATCGTGCGCTACCGAACCGTAGCTACCATGCGGTGGATGACAGCGATATGAAGATGGCGCACTATTTCGATGCGGTCGCCGATGCTTTCGGGCTGCCGCGCCCGCCGCGCCTGCCGCGCGCGGCGTTGCAGCAGGTAGTGTCGCCGGCGCTGCTGTCGTTCATGTCGGAGTCGCGCCGCCTGCTGAACCGCCGCATCAAGCGCGAATTGCGCGTGCGCCTGCGCTACCCGACGGTGGCGGCGACGCTCCAGGGCTTGTAAAGATATGTAAAGAAGCAACGAAAATTAAGCTAATGCAAGCTCTACGTCAGTTTTATGTGACAAACTTAATAAGATCACTCGTTTGATGCATATCAAGCAAGTCATCGTATGTTACGATATTGTTAGCCTTCTTTCACAAGGAGTGTGCGCATGCCAGCCACTGTGCAGCCGACCAAGGAGCAAGTCCGCGCCTATATGCGACAGCGGCAGCGTGAGTTCAGCAGCTGCCCGCCGCCGGTGCCGGAAGAAATACGCCGCCAGCTGGGCTGGCATTGCAGCGCCGACAAATCTGAACATTTCTCGACTTCAACGTTGTTCCTCCCAGGCACGATCGCCCAACTCGCCACGCTGATGGCGGTGGAATGGTGTTTCCTTGCCGCCGGCATCAGCCGTCCAAACTGACCCGCAGAGCGGTCTTTACATAGATTGATACTTATTTTTACAACATAAATCGTCACTACCACACAAAATAGGGTTAAAATCTCTCAAAATCTCACGGAAGTGTCCGCTGAGTTAGCCCTTTTGTAACGTAAGCGTGTATTATCTTGGTTAAGCACTAAAACGCGGCATAAATGTTCGTGTTTCGTAGTGCTTCACTGGTAATTGAGCTAAAAATTTTTCTTACCCATGTGTCGTTTTTTCGCAAAAGACGGCCAAGAACCTACTTAAACACTATGTCTCTTAAAGAAATCACTGCGTCGCCGTCGTATAACCCGAACCGCGTGCTGGACGCCATCATCGAAAAACTGCAACTGAAAAACGATGCAGCCCTGTCGCGCGCGCTGGAAGTGGCCCCGCCGGTCATCTCCAAAATCCGCCACAACACGCTGCCGATCGGCGCCACCATCCTGATCCGCATGCACGAAATCAGCGATTTCAGCATTCGCGAACTGCGCGAAATGATGGCGTCCTGATCACGGACCACCCAATAGAAAACGGCGCGTACCCAACGGTAACGCGCCGTTTTTTTTAGCCCGCCGCCGGTTCAGGCGGAGGTGCTGATGGTGGTGCCGATGCGCTGGCCGCTGGTGTTGACGGTGGGCGCCACGGCTGCCTGGGGCGGCGGTGGCGGCGCGGCCTGGGCCACGCGTTCGGCCGGCTTGTCCACCGGCTGGACTGGTTCCGGCTGGCGGGCGGGGACGGCTTGCTGGATGGCGGTGGTGCTGCTCGGTGTGACTGAATTGACGGCCATGATGCGCTCCGATCATCTGTAGACACCCGAGTATGCCACTTTTTTGGGCATACCGCCCGCTTTTTGTGTATCAGGCCGGCAGCGGCAGGCGCGGGCGCAGGCTGTAGAAGCTGGACTGTTGCGCCGCTACAATGGCCGCCTCGGCCTGGGCGGCGCTGGCGTTGGCCACGCCGGCAGGCGCCATTTGCGGCGGCAGCGCGCCCGAATGCGCGATTTGCGGCGGCATGGCGCCCGAGTGCGCCATCTGCGGCGGCAACGCGCCGGAATGGGCCGTCGCGGCGCGCACGTAATCCTCGCCGAAGGTGGCTTCATACAGCTCCCGCATGCGCTGGCCGACGCGGAGGTGGGCCGCCTCGTCATCCTCGCCGCGCAGGCCGATGTAGGGGAAGTGGTGCAGGTAGTGGCCGAACACGGCGTCGCAGTCGGCGTGGTATTTCATCGTATCGAGGATGTGGTAGTGCCAGAAGGTGTCGACATCGACCAGCGGCGCGGTCTGCTCGTCCGGATACTGCTTCATCAGCTGCAGGAAGCGGCGATATTCGAACTCGACCGCGTTGGCGCGCTCCAGCGTCCAGCCTTCGCCGGATTCTTCGTGCATCAGTTTGACTTTGATCGGTTCCAGGTCGAGGGCGGCGATGGCGTGCATTGTTTGGGCATTCATCAGAATCTCCTTGGCGGTATTGATGCGGGTTGAAAAAGGCTGAGAACGCCTTTGATTCTGACCGCCGGCGACCGCCGACTCTTGAGATTAATCAATGTTTGCAAGGAAAGTTGCGTGGCGCGTGGCGCTGTCGGCCACCGGCACCGCGATCGCCACCGTGGTGCCGCCGTTCGGGCTGCCGCTGATCGCGCAGGTGCCGCCCAGCAGGCTGATGCGTTCCTCGATGCCGACCAGGCCGAACGAGCCCACCTTGTTGCGGCTGCTGTCGCGCACGCCGATGCCGTTGTCGGTGATGGTCATGCACAGCATGCCGCCGCTCTGGCGCAGCTCCACCCGCACCAGGCTGGCGTGGGCGTGCTGCAGGATGTTGCTCAACGACTCCTGCAGCACGCGGAAGAAGGCGGTGGCGCGCCGGTCGTCGATGCGGATCTCGGTATCGTGGTCGATCAGTTCGCACATCATGCCGGAGCGCGTGCGGAACTGCGCGATCTGCCATTCCACCGCCGCGTTCAGGCCCAGGTCCAGCACCGTCGGGCGCAGGTCGTTGATGATGTGGCGCACGCTCTTGATGCTGCTGTCGATCTGGCTCAGCATGCGTTGCGCGCGCGTGTGCAGGCGCGGGTGGCGATGGCGCGTGCGGGTGGTCAGCAGGTCGACGTCGATGCGCAGCACCAGCAGGTTCTGGCCCAGGTCGTCGTGGATCTCGCGGGCGATGCGCTTGCGTTCCTCTTCCTTGATCTTGTCCGAGTGCGCGGCCAGGCGGCGCAGCTTGTGGTGCGACTGCTGCAGCCGCGCCTGGCTGGCGCGCAGCTCGCGCGTCATTTCCTTGGCCATCTTGAGCGCCCGCATGCGCGACGACGACAGCGTATGGAACAGGAGGTAGAACAGCAGCGAGCCGGTGAAGCCGCACAGCATCGCCAGCCACGGCAGCCAGGTGTCGAAGCGGCTGAACCAGTTGGCCTTAGGGGCGCTGAAGTGCGCGCTCCAGTGGCGGTGGTGGAAATCGATGGGCAGCGCCACGCTGAACAGTTCGTTGGGCCGCAGCACCGGACTCTCGGGCTTGCTGTCGAACAGCTGCGCCGGCGGCTGGACGGCGCCGCTGGCGTCGCCGCTGTCGAGCAGCAGCAAGCGGGTGTCGCGCACCTGCATCTGCTCCAGCGCCGCCTGTACCAGGCGCGGCACGTTGAAGCCGATGCCGACCGAGCCGACGTAGGCGGCGCGGCGCTGCGCCAGCGTGTCCAGCGGCTGGCCGGTGCGGTACACCGGCAGCCGCAGCGCCAGCCCGGAGCCCTGCGGCTGGTGGGCGCTGTCGATCGGCATGCCGGAGGCGCTGAGCTCGCCGCTGTCGCGGCCCTGCCGCAGCGCGCGCGCCACCGGGCCGCGGCAGCCGATGTCGCGGCCGATTTTTTCGCGGAACGGCGCCAGCGGTTCGATCATGGTCAGCACCCAGTATTCGGCGTGGCGCTCCGCCGGCGTGACCTGGAACTGGCCGGGATAGCCGAGCGCGTCGTCGGCCGCGCTGTCCATGCTGTGCTCGAAGGCGTCGCGCTGGGCGTCGGTCACATAGCGGGCGTAGTTGATATTGTCCAGCGCCGGGAACTGGCTGGCGATGTTCAGGCCCTGCACGTAGCGGTGGAAGCTGGCGCGGTCGACCTGTTCGGCGGCGTGGAAGAAGCTGGCGGTGCCGCGCAGCACGTCGGTGTAGGCGTTCAGCCGGGAATTGATGTTGTACTGGGCGTTTTGCGCCTGGTGCAGGAAGCGCTCGCCGGCGTCGTATTCGATGGTGCGGTCGGCCGCCAGATAGAACAGCCCGCCTACTCCGAGCGACAATAGCACGCCGGCCCACCAGACCGGCCGGGACGCGGAAAACAGTTGTTTTTGCGCGAACAGGGCGGTCACCTCGGATCCTTGCAAATCACAATAGTCTTTTGACTATAGGAAATAACACTTCGGCAAGTCAAGTATTTTAATGCTAGTGTTTGCTTGTCCTGGACGCTTTGTGCATAAAAAACGGCACCCGCAGGTGCCGTCTTCAGAGTGAGCGGGCGCTTACTTCGCGGTCCAGCTGTCCTTCAGCGTGACGATGCGGTTGAACACCGGCTTGCCTGGCTGCGAGTCGACGCGGTCGGCGACGAAGTAGCCGTGGCGCTCGAACTGGTAGCGCTGGTCGGCCTGCGCCGCGCTCATGCCCGGCTCCAGGTAGGCGGTGACCACTTCCTTAGCGTTCGGATTCAGCAGCGAGATGAAGTCCTTGCCGCCGGCGTCCGGCTGGGCGTCGGTAAACAGGCGGTCGTACAGGCGCACTTCGGCTTGCACCGCGGCGGCGGCCGACACCCAGTGGATGTTGCCCTTGACCTTGTAGGTGTCGGAACCCGGCGTGCCGGATTTCGAATCCTCGAAGTACTTGACGTGGACGGCGATGACCTTGCCGTTGTCATCCTTGTCGAAACCGGTGCACTCGGTGACGAAGCCGTGGCGCAGGCGCACGCGGCTGCCCGGGTTGTCGCCGATCGGCGGGAAGTAGCGGAAGTAGCCCTTGACCGGGGTTTCCATGAAGTCCTCTTCCTCGATCCACAGCTCGCGCGAGAACGGGAAGGTGCGCACGCCCATTTCCGGGTGGTGCGGGTGGACCGGCGAGGTGCATTCCTCGCTCTGGCCTTCCGGATAGTTGTCGACGATCAGTTTCAGCGGACGCAGCACGGCGGTGGCGCGCGGCGCTTTCGGGTCCAGGTCTTCGCGCACGCAGCCTTCCAGCGTGCTCATGTCGATCCAGCCGTCGGCCTTGGTGACGCCGATGCGTTCGCAGAACAGGTGGATGGCTTCCGGCGTGTAGCCGCGGCGGCGCAGGCCGACGATGGTCGGCATGCGCGGGTCGTCCCAGCCGTCGACGATTTTTTCTTCGACCAGCTGGCGCAGCTTGCGCTTGGAGGTCACGACGTAGGTCAGGTTGAGGCGCGAGAATTCGTACTGGCGCGGCACCGGCAGCGTGAAGAAGCCGCCTTTCGACAGGGTTTCCAGCAGCCAGTCGTAGAACGGGCGGTGGTCCTGGAATTCCAGCGTGCAAATCGAATGGGTGATGTTTTCCAGCGCGTCCGAGATCGGGTGCGTGTAGTCGTACATCGGGTAGATGCACCAGGCGTCGCCGGTGCGCACGTGGTGCGCGTGGCGGATGCGGTAGATGGCCGGATCGCGCATATTCATGTTCGGCGAGGCCATCGCATCTTCGCTGATCTTGGCGCGCAGGATGTGTTCGCCGTCGGCGTATTTGCCGGCCTTCATGTCGCGGAAGATCTGCAGCGATTCCTCGCGCGGACGGTTGCGGAACGGCGAGTTGGTGCCCGGCGTATTGAAATTGCCGCGGTTGGCCGCCATCTCGTCTGCCGACTGGCTGTCGACGTAGGCATAGCCTTGCTGGATCAGGTACTCGGCCATCGCGTACAGCTGGTCGAAGTAGTCCGAGGCGTAGTGCAGGTGATGCTCGACGCCGCCGTCCGCCGTCGGATAGTCGTAGTCGAAGCCCAGCCACTTGACGCTGTCGATGATGGTGTCGACGTATTCCTGCTCTTCCTTGGCCGGGTTGGTGTCGTCGAAGCGCAGGTTGCAGCGGCCCTGGTAGTCGCGCGCGAGGCCGAAGTTCAGGCAGATCGACTTGGCGTGGCCGACGTGCAGGTAACCGTTCGGCTCCGGCGGGAAGCGGGTGATCACGCTTGGCATGCCGGCGCGGTCATGGGTGTGGGCCGCCAGGTCGTGTTCGACGATGGCGCGCAGGAAATTGGACGGTAGGGCTGGCGCTGGGCTGTTTTTGTCGTTGCTCATCTGAGAAGTTTGGCTATGCAAAAGTTCGTGTATGGGGCATTTTACCGTATCAGCCGGGCGGACTGAGGGTAAATGCTGCGGCGCGTCGGACAGGTATAATGCATCTTTAATGAGTTTTGCACAGGCCCGGAGTTTCCAAAATGGAAAATTATTACAATACACTGGGTATCGCGCCGAACGCCACGGAAGACGAGATCAAGAAAGTCTACCGCTCGCTGGCGATGCGCTATCACCCGGACCGCAACCCCGCGCCCGGCGCCGATGCGCGCTTCAAGGCCGTGACCAAGGCCTACGAGGTCCTGTCGGACCCGGTCAAGCGCGAGGAATACAACCAGAGCGTCAACCACCGCATCATCATCGACGCGGAGGCGGAAGCCTATCAGTTATGGCGTTCGGTCTTCGCCCTGCACGGCACCACGCTGCCGGCGGCGTAAGCCACCCAGTTTTTAAGAAAGCAAGCAATGAGAAAAGTACACCCCGAGTTCGCCTATCAATCGCGCGAGCTGGAAGGCCAGATCGAAGGCATCCTCGGCGACCCGCCGGACCGCAAGAACTACCAGCGCATGGTGGAGGCGCTGGTGTCCGAGTACGCCAGCGGCGGCGGCATCGAGGACGTCAACATGCTGGCGTTCGCGCTGGTCGATCACATCGAGTTCAGCGACCCGAAAGGCCTGCTGGCCGAAGCGGAAGACTACGAGTTCGGCGACCCGGCGCGCGTGTTCGCCATGGCCGCCTGCAAGGGCGACGACGCGGCCCGCATGTACGAGGCGATCGGCGAGAGCATGCCGGAACTGGCGCGCCAGGCCATCATCACCGCCTTCCTGCACAAGAATCCGCGCAAGTGGGACGATGACGACCAGTCGCTGGACCAGCTGTCGGCCAACGACGATGGCGACGATATCGAAGACGAAGATGCGGCCACCGACGACTTCGCGCAAATGTTCGACCAGGATGGAGAATAAGCATGTCCGATGAAAACAACAGCGCCAACCTGCCAGCCCTGAGCAAGCAAGTGACGGAGCTGGTGCTGGCCGGCTCGCTGAGCCACGCCGAGCAAGCCTTCGCCGAAGCCGCCGACCAGTTCGGCGACCTTGCGGTGGTGGAAGTGCTCAACAACATTCCGCCGCAAGTGACGGCGCTGCACATGGCCGGCTTTGACGGCGGCAAGATGTCGCTGGCGACGCTGCTGGTGCCGCCGAAGGCCTGGGCCGACAGCCTGGCCTTCATCGCCGCCACCTGGCCGGACGACCAGATCGAGGACGACCCGGAGCGCATCGCCGAGTCGCTGTTCGCGCACATCCACGGCGTGGTGTTCTCCACCGATGACGAAGAGCGCCGCAACGAACTGCTGGCGGCTGCTTCGGCCACCGACCACGGTTCGACCGCGTTCGCCATCCTGTTCTCGATGGCGCCGAAGGAAATCCTGGAGGTGGCTGGCGAGATCATCTCGAAAGGCCCGTACCTGACCGGCCAGACCTCGTCCGACAACGACGTGGTTCCGCTGGCCGTGGCCCTGGCGCAAGCCTCGGAAGACGGCTGGGACCGCGCGCTGTTCGAGCTGTTCCCGGAATTCCGCCACAGCGCCGACCTGGCCGACGCCGAGTACAACGACGATCCGGACGAAGAGCCGACCATTCTGCAGCGCTCGACCAAGGAACTGCTGTACCGTCTGCGCAAGCAGGTGCCGTCGACGCGCGTGGCCAAGACCTCGCGCCGCTCGGTCGGCACCAACATCTTCTCGTGACAGGTGCCTGATACATGCTGCCTGCAATCGTAGTAGAAACCCTGCCGCGCCTGACCCGTGCGATCCAGCAACTGGCGGCCAATCCGGACGACGACGCGGCCTATGCGCTGGCCGACGAGCTGACCGGCATCACCGCCATGGTGGCCGAGAAGTTCACCAACGACCGCACCGCCGACGGCATCCAGAAGGCCTTGCAGCTGACGGTGGGCTGCGTGTCGCTGGGGCTCGACCATGAGCTGCCGGACGCCGACGACCTGGCCGCGCTGGACCTGCTGATCGAGGAGGGCGCCGAACACGCCTTCCAGGTCGGCTTCCGCATGATCAAGGAGTTGTCGGCGCTGCCGGAAGATGCGCTGGTGGGCGAGTACGACACCGATCCGGTGTACGCGGCGCGGCGCCTGCGCGACAAGTTCATCGACATCTGCCAGACCGATCCGAACCAGAACTGGGACGGCAGCGCGCGCTACGCGGTGCAGTTCAAGCAGCGCAAGGAAGTGCAGGCGGTGGTGCGGCTGGCCAACTGGCTGCGCCGCCATAACACCGAAGGCCCGGTCAGCGACGCCGACCTGAATGCCGAAGGCGTGATCGCGCTGGCCATCATCTTCGCGGTGGAAGGCGGCGGCCTGATCGTCGCCCGCACCGGCCAGAAGGAGTTCGAGCGCTTTGTCAAGGCGGTGCGCAAGAACAAGCCGGATTACGAGGCCGGCTGGGCGGCGCTGCTGGCCAAGGTGCCGGTGCAGCATCACCCGGTGCTGCTGGAGCGCATCGAGAGCTATCGCCAGAACTGCACCGTGCTGCAGAACATCAAGGGCCGCACGGCGATGAAAACGCTGTTCGCGGAACTGGAGAACTACGCCGGCTCCGAACTGGACGCCGACTACTCCTGAGCCTATGCGCCGGCGGCCTCGGTTGCCACTGCGACAAAGGCCGCCACCAGCGGCGACACCGCGTCCTTGCGGCGCGCCAGGTAGAGCGTGGTGGTGGCCTCGGCATCGGCCATCGGCCGGTAGCAGACATCGCTCATCTGGATGATGTTGAACGAACTCGGCAACACCGACACGCCGCAGCCGGCCGCCACCAGGCCGATGATGGTCGAGGCCTCGCCCGCCTCCATGGCGATGGTCGGCTTGAAGCCGGCCTCGCGGCACAGCCGGTTGATCTGCGGATGGATGCCGGTGCCGGCGCTTTCCGGATACATCACCAGCGGCTCGCCCTTCAGGTCATTGATGGCGATGCTGTGCTTCCGCGCCAGCGGATGGCCGATCGGCAGCACCATCACCAGCGGATCGCGCCGCAACACCGTCAGTTCCACCGATTCCGGCAGCGTCAGTTCCGGCGGCCGCACCAGGCCCAGGTCGAGCTCGCGCGCGGCCAGCGCTTCGATCTGCCCCAGCGTCGACATCTCCTTCAAGGTCAGCTGCACGCCCGGATAGCGCTGGCGGTAGCGGTTGATCATGGCCGCGAACAGCGGCGTCAGCGGCGTGGAGAAGGTGAAGCCGACGCGCAGTTCGCCGGCCTCGCCGCGCTCGGCCCGGCGCGCGGTCTGCATCGCCTGTTCGGACAGGGCCAGCACGCGGCGCGCGTCGTCCAGGAACAGCTTGCCGGCCTCGGTGAGCCGCACCCAGCGCTTGCTGCGCTCCAGCAGCTGAGCGCCCACTTCGGCTTCCAGCATCTGGATCTGGTGGCTAAGCGGCGGCTGGCCGATATGCAGGCGCTCGGCGGCGCGGGTAAAGCTGAGTTCTTCGGCAACGGCAACGAAGTAGCGCAGGTGGCGGAGTTCCATTATCTTTTTAAAGTATAACTAACGACTTAAATATATATTGGACAGCTTAGTGGCGCAATCCTAAGATGAAGTCATCGTACCTCGCAGGATCATCATGTTAGCCGCCACCATGCCCCGCATCGCCCTCGGCAGCGCCGAATTCAAACGCAGCAACCGCGCCATGTTCTTTGGCGGCTTCACCACGTTCGCGCTGCTGTACTGCGTGCAGCCGCTGATGCCGCTGCTGTCGCACGAATTCGCGCTGACGGCGGCGCAGAGCAGCATGGTGCTGTCGGTGTCGACCGGCGCGCTGGCGGTGTCGCTGCTGGCCTCCAGCGCCATCTCCGAACGCCTGGGCCGCAAGCCGCTGATGGTGGCGGCGATGGCGGTGGCCGCCATCATGACGCTGCTGTGCGCCTTTGCCCACAACTACCCGCAACTGCTGCTGATGCGCGGCCTGCTCGGCATCGTGCTGGGCGGCATGCCGGCCATCGCCATGGCCTACCTCGGCGAGGAAATCGAACCGCAATCGCTGGGCCTGTCGATGGGCCTGTACATCAGCGGCAGCGCCTTCGGCGGCATGGCGGGGCGGGTGATCACGTCGGTGTTGAGCGACCATTTCTCGTGGCGGCTGGCGCTGGCGGCAGTGGGCGCGGCCGGCGTGGCGGCGGCGTTCGAATTCTGGCGCAGCCTGCCGCCGTCGCGCCACTTCGCGCCAGCGCACGGCGGCTGGCGCGCGCTGCCGGCCGGCTTCCGGCAACATTTGTCGGACGAGGGCCTGCCGTGGCTGTTCGCGCTGGCCTTCCTGCTGATGGGCGCTTTCGTCAGCCTGTACAACTACATCGCCTACCGCCTGCTGGGCGGGCCGTTCTCGCTGAGCCAGAGCGTGGTGGGCGCGGTGTCGTTCTTCTACCTGCTGGGCATTTACAGCTCGGTGTGGGCGGGCCGGCTGGCCGACCGCTACGGCCGCCGCAACGTGCTGTGGATGATGGCCGTGATCATGTTCGGCGGCCTGCTGCTGACCTTGTCGAACTGGCTGCCGCTGATACTGGCGGGCGTGGCCGTGTTCACCTTCGGCTTCTTCGCCACGCACTCGGTGGCCAGCAGCTGGGTCGGGCGGCGCGCCACCAGCAACAAGGCGCTGGCGTCGGCCCTGTACCTGTTCTTCTACTACCTCGGCTCCAGCGTGGTCGGCTCGGCGACCGGCATCATGTGGGGCCGCGCGCAATGGCCGGGCGTGGTGGCGGTGCTGTCCTGCTCGCTGGTGCTGGCGCTGCTGGTCGGCCTGCGCCTGCGCACGCTGGCGCCGCTGGGCCAGTCCGAACGCTAGCGCGTCCGCAGCAGCGCGGCGAAGGCGTCCGGCCTCAGCGGGCGGCTGAAGTGGAAGCCCTGCATTTCGTCGCAGCCGCTGCTGCGCAGGTAATCCAGCTGGGCAGCCGTCTCCACGCCTTCGGCGATCACCTTGAAGCCCAGGCTGTGGCCCAGCGCAATCACGGAGCGCACGATGGCGGCCACCTTCGGCTCGGCCAGCATGTCGCGCGTGAACGACTGGTCGATCTTCAGGTAGTCGACCGGGAACTGCTTCAGGTAGGCCAGGCTGGAATAACCGGTGCCGAAATCGTCGATCGACAGCGCGATGCCAAGCTGCTTGAGCTTGGCGATGGCCGCCGCCGCTTCGTCGGCATTTTCCATCATCAGGCTCTCGGTCAATTCCAGTTCCAGGTATTGCGCGTCGAGACCGCTGTCATGCAGCGCGGCGTGCACCTCGGCCGGCAGCGCCTGGTCGCGGAACTGCCGCGCCGACAGGTTGACCGCCACCCGCAGCGGCGGCAGTCCGGCCTGCTGCCACGCCACCGCCTGGGTGCAGGCCATGCGCAGCACCCAGCGGCCGATGGCGACGATCATGCCGGTTTCCTCGGCCACGCCGATGAAGCGCGCCGGCGCCACCGCGCCCAGTGTCGGATGCTGCCAGCGCAGCAGCGCTTCCATGCCGGTGACGGCGCCGCTGCGCACATCCATCTTCGGCTGATACACCAGGCTCAGCTGGTTGCGCGCCAGCGCGTGGCGCAGTTCGGCTTCGATGGAGGCGCGTTCGGCAATGCGCGCGTGCATCGCCGATTCGTAGAACTGCACCTGGTTGCGGCCCGCTTCCTTGGCGCGGTACATGGCGATGTCGGCATGCTTGAGCAGCTGTTCCGGCTCGGCGCCATCGGCCGGATACACGCTGACGCCGATGCTGCAGGTGACCGTGACCACCTGCTGTTCCAGCGTCACCGGCGCCGCCACCGCTTCCTGCACCAGTTGCAGCAGGCTGGTCATCGGCCGCTGGTTGGCGACCGGCAGCAGCAACAGGAATTCGTCGCCGCCCAGCCGCGCCACGGTGTCGCCTTCGTTGACGCAGGCGCGCAGGCGGTTGGCGATCACGCACAGCAGCGCATCGCCGGCCTGGTGGCCCAGGTGGTCGTTGGTCAGCTTGAAGTTGTCGAGGTCGATATACACCAGCCACAGGCTGTGGCCGAAGCGCTGCGAGAACGTCAGCGCCTGTTCCATGCGGTCGTTGAGCAGGGCGCGGTTGGGCAGGCCGGTCAACGCGTCGTGGTTGGCCTGGTGTTCCAGCTGCGCCTGGTAATCGAGGATGGCGGTCATGTCGGTCAGCACGCAAACGTGGTGGGCGATGGCGTCGTCGGCCGCGCGCACCGGCGCCACGTGCATCTGCGTCCACAGCTGCGAGCCGTCGCGGTGGCGGATGTGCAGCAGCAGCGTCACCTCCTGGTGCGACAGCATGGCGGCGTGCAGCGCCTGCTGCTGCTCGTCTTTGGCGTGCAGGCCCAGCAGCGTTTCCAGTTGATGGCCCAGCACGCCTTCCGGCGCGTGGCCGAGCAGCTGCGCGAAGGCCGGGTTGGCGTATTCGACGCGGTCGCCATCGGCCGCGTGGCGGGTGATGACGATGGCGTTGACGCTGGCTTCCAGCGCGCGGCCGCGCAGTTGCAGTTCGGCTTGCAGCCGCAGGCGTTCGGTGATGTCGTGCGCGAACACCAGGCGGCAGGGACGGCCGGACAGCGTGACCGCGTGCGAGGAAATCTCCACCTTCAGGCGGCTGCCGTCGCGCCGCACGTGGGTCCAGGCGCCGGACTGGTCGGCGCCCTTGCGCGGCGTTGCCGCCAGGTTCTGCTCCAGCCGCTCCACTTCCTCCTGCGGGCGGATGTCGCGGATGGTCATATACAGGAATTCCGCCTCGGTGTAGCCGTACTGGACTACTGCCGCGGCGTTCACCACCATGAAGCGCAGCGTTTCCAGGTCGTACACCCACATCGGCTGCGGATGGGCTTCGAACAGATACTTGAAGCGCAGCCGCGATTCGTACACATCGTAGTCGTCGAGCGGGTAGGCCAGGCACAGGAAGGAGGGCGGCTGCGCCTTGGCGCGCCATTCGATGGTCTGGGTGACCGGATGGCTGCTGCCATCCTTACCCACCAGTTCGACCTCGCCGCGCCAGTGGCCGCGCATGCGGGCGGTGGGCAGCGCTTCGTTTTGCAGCATCGGCAGCACCCAGCCGGCGTACAGCTGCGCGGCCGGGGCGTCGTCCGCCAGGGGGCCAAGCAGGGAGTGGGTGTGGGTGTTGCAAGCCACCACGCGGCCGGCTTCGTTGATGACGAAGGCGAAATAGGGACTGCCGCCGAACATCTGGTCGAAAGCGTCGCCTTGCGATTTGCTAGTCAGTCTTCCGTGCTGTGTCCGCTGGCGCTTGGGCGCGCGGGTGGAAGCTGGCTGCGGAAGGTTTTCCATGTGGTGTTGCCCAAGCAAAGACGGTCTTGCTTGATCTTATCAGAACACGGTGTATATCCCCCACACAGCTAGCTCGTGTGTTGGTCTTACGACGGATCTTTCAAGCTGGCCATGTCGATCACGAAACGGTACTTGACATCGTTCCTGAGCAGACGCTCGTAAGCCTGGTTGATGTCCTGGATGGCGATCATCTCGACGTCGCTGACAATGTTGTGCTCGGCGCAGAAGTCCATCATTTCCTGCGTTTCCTTGAGGCCGCCGATGGCCGAGCCGGCCACCGACTTGCGGCCCAGGATCAGGCTGACGCCGTTCGGCGGCGGGTCCAGCTCGGTCAGCACGCCGACCATGGCCATGGTGCGGTCGCGGCGCAGCAGCGCCAGGTAAGGATTGATGTCGTGCGGCACCGGCACCGTGTTGAGCAGGAAGTCGAAGCTGTTGGCGTGCGCCTTCATCGCGTCCGCATCGGTGGACAGCAGCACCTCGTTGGCGCCGAGGCGCTGCGCGTCCTGGCTCTTGGACGGCGAGGTGGTGATCATCACCACGGTGGCGCCCATGGCCTTGGCGAACTTGACGCCCATGTGGCCCAGGCCGCCCAGGCCGATGACGCCGACTTTCTGGCCGGGGCCGACCTTCCAGTGGCGCAGCGGCGAGTAGGTGGTGATGCCGGCGCACAGCAGCGGCGCCACGGCTTTCAGGTCCAGCTTGTCCGACACCTTGACCACGAAGTGCTGGTCGACCACGATGATGTCCGAGTAGCCGCCGTAGGTCGGCGCGCCGGTGTCGCGTTCGCGGCCGTTGTAGGTGACGGTCGGTCCGTTCTCGCAGTACTGCTCCAGGTCTTCCTCGCAGGCCGAGCAATGGCGGCAGGAATCGACCAGGCAGCCGACGCCGGCCAGGTCGCCGACCTTGAACTTGTGCACGCCGCTGCCGACCTGGGTGACGCGGCCGATGATTTCGTGGCCCGGCACCATCGGGTAAATCGAGCCGCCCCAGTCGTCGCGCGCCTGGTGCAGATCGGAGTGGCAGACGCCGGAGTAGAGGATCTCGATGACCACGTCGTTGAGGCCCGGCGCGCGGCGCTCAAAGCTGAAGGGGACGAGGTGGGAATGCTTGTCGTGCGCGGCGTAGCCGTGGGCCTGGAACATGGGGAACTCCTTGGTGAGGATAAACGATTGTTATCTGTTCCTGCACTATAATTGTTGGCCTATGCAGGTAACAAGCGCGTACACCTGCATGAATTGAACAGGAAATTTGCACAATCATGCAGCTCGATAATCTCTCGCACCTGGCTGTTTTTACCGCTGTGGCACGCCACGGCAGTTTTCGCAAGGCGGCGGCCGAACTGGCCTTGTCGGCGTCGGCGGTCAGCTATGCGGTGCGCACGCTGGAGGACCGGCTGGGCGTCGGGCTGTTCAACCGCACCACGCGCAGCGTCGCGCTGACCGAGGCCGGCAAGCATTTGCTGGAACGCTTGCAGCCGGCGCTGGGCGGCGTCAGCCTGGCGCTGGAGGAGATGAATCTGTTTCGCGCGTCGCCGGCCGGCACGCTGCGCATCAACAGCTCGCGCGATGCGGCGGTGATGGTGGTGGGGCCGCTGATCCAGCGCTACCTGGAGGCGTATCCGGATATCTCGCTGGACATCGTCAGCGAAGATGGGCTGGTCGATATTGTCGAGCGCGGCTTCGATCTCGGCATCCGCTACGAGGAGCATGTGCCGGAGGACATGATCGCCGTGCCGGTGTGGGGACCGCAGCGCTTTGTGGTGGTCGGTTCGCCGGCGTATCTGAAGCAGCACGGCGTGCCGCGGCATCCGGACGACCTGGCGCGGCACCACTGCGTGCGCTACCGCTTCCCGCGCGGGAATATCTACAAGTGGGAACTGGGCAAGGGCGATATCAGGCTGGAGGTGGATGTGCCGGGACGCCTGTCGGTCGGCGATTCGCAGCTGGGCTTGCGGGCGGCGCTGGATGGCGTGGCCCTGACGTTTTTGCCGGAGTTCCGGCTGCTGCCTTACATCGAGGCGGGCCAGCTGGTGCGCGTGCTGGAGGACTGGTGTCCGCCTTCCACCGGATTGATGATGTACTACCCGCGCCAGCGGCGCATGTCGTCGGCCTTGCGCGCCTTTGTCGATATGGCGCGCATGCCGGCGGAAAACCCTAATTGATTGCGGCCTGATCTGCGTCAGTGCCGGGCCTGATTGGCGCAACTGGTTTGGGATTCCGCTGTCTCATCCGCACGGGCACATTGGTGCCTGCTTCATGGAGGAGACCATCATGCTGCATCCAAACGATATCCAGCACCGGTTTTATTTCGTCGAACGCGCGGTGCGCCTGGCGTCACAGGCGGCCTCGGCCGAGCCGGGCTTGCCGAGGGAGTTGCGCAACTGTCTTGAGTTGATGGACAAGCATGCGGACGGCGCGCGCGAGATCTTGCAGTCGGCCGACGAGGCGCGCATCCGCAAGCTGGTGCGCGAGCTCGACATCCTGGCCGAACGCGCGCGGCGCATCTGCAACTACATCCCCACCTTGTCCGGCCAGATCAAAGGCGCGGTCAGCCACATGCACAGCCAGATTGAGGAACTGAAGCGTGACATGAGTGTCTAAAGGGGAGCAGGCCGCCAGCACGGGGCCTGATTAATCATGGAAAACAAGCAAATCAACCTGGAGCTGATCATGCATTTCGGATTCAGCGTTTTATATGTGCTGGTGGTAGCCGCTGGCGCCGCCGTGATTGAAATGGCGGCACGCGGACTGAGTTGGCTTGGCGTCAGTGACGTTTCCTATTATCTTTTGTCCGGCGCTGCCCGCCTCCTGCTGGCCATGGACGTCGTGCTGCTTGTCCTTATCATGTATTTCTCGGCCAGAAAATTACTGCGGAGGGCTGCCAATGAAAACTGATCATGAAGAGAGCTTCATCAAGCGGATGTTCAGAGACAGCTTGCGCCGTTATTTTGCGCCGTTGACCGGTGCGATACGCGGCGCACGCCGGGCAATTCGAGCGGAAATGCGGCGTGACGACCGTGATCTCGAACGTTTGCGACGACGTTAGGCCTTACAGCACTCCTTTCGCGCGCAGGGCGGCGATGTCGGCGTCGCTGCGGCCGAGCAGGTCGTGCAGGACGGCGTCGGTATGCTGGCCGAGCAGGGGCGGGGCGACGGCGTTGTCGGTTGGCGTGGCGGACATGCGCATCGGGCTGCGCACAAGCCTGGTGGTGCCGGCCGTCGGATGCGGCACTTCCATGACGATGCCGCGCGCTTCGACTTGCGGATTCTTGTAGACGTCGTCCAGGTCGTTGATTGGGCCGCACGGCACGCCCACTTCCTCCAGCCTCGAAATCCAGAAATCGCGCGATTGCTGCAACACCATCTCCGCCAGCAGCGGCACCAGCTCGTCGCGGTTCTTCACGCGCAGCGGATTGGTGGCATAGCGTTCGTGGAACGCCAGGTCGGCGCGGCCGCCCGCTTCGACAAACTTCTGGTACTGCCCATCATTGCCGGTGGCGACGATGATGTAGCCGTCCGTACACTGGAACGTCTGGTACGGCACGATGTTGGGATGGGCATTGCCCCAGCGCTTGGGCGCCTTGCCGCTGTTGAGGTAATTGCTGCCGGCATTGGCCAGCATCGCCACCTGCACATCCAGCAAGGCCATGTCGATGTACTGGCCTTCGCCGCTGCGGTCGCGGTGCGTCAGCGCGGCCAGGATGGCGATGGTGGCGTACATGCCGGTCATCAGGTCGGTCAGGGCGACGCCGGCTTTCTGCGGGCCGCCGCCCGGCAGGTCGTCGCGCTCGCCGGTCACCGACATCAGGCCGCCCATGCCCTGGATCAGGAAGTCATAGCCGGCGCGGTGCGCATACGGACCGTCCTGGCCGAAGCCGGTCACCGAGCAGTACACCAGGTCCGGCTTGAGCGCCTTCAGCGATTCATAGTCCAGGCCGTAGCGCTTCAGCTGGCCGACCTTGTAGTTTTCCAGCACCACATCGCTGTGCGCCACCAGCTCGCGGATCAGCTGCTGGCCTTCGGCGCTGGCGATGTCCACCGTCACCGAGCGCTTGCCGCGATTTGCCGACAGGTAGTAGGCCGCTTCGGTGGTGTCCTTGCCCTCGGCGTCGCGCGCGTACGGCGGGCCCCAGGCGCGCGTATCGTCGCCGTTGCCGGGGCGTTCGATCTTGATCACGTCTGCGCCGAGATCGGCCAGATTCTGCGAGCACCACGGTCCCGCCAGCACGCGGCTCAGGTCGAGCACGCGGATGTGGCCCAGCGCTTTGGGAGCTGTCATGATGTGTATAACCTTTTGAGCGAACAATCAGGCCGCTAGTGTAGTGGTTCAGTCGCCCGGCTGCACGTGGTTTTTTTGCAAGAGGAGCGCCAGCGCCTGCGCATCGCGCCGCCGCTGCGACGGCGACGGATAATCCGGCTTGCTGCCGTGCGGCCAGTCGCTGGCGCGCACCATCTTGCGGAAGTAGCCGGCCAGCTGCGCCGCCGGCCAGCCGGCGCGCCACGCCAGCCGCAGGCCTTCGCGGTCGGCTTCCTGTTCCTGCCCGTAGTTGAGGTCGGCCAGCCTGGCCATCAGGCCGGCGTCGTTGTCGACCGCGTATTCCAGTTCGGCGAACGGCCGCTGCGCCCACGCCGGTTCCAGCCGCAGCGCGGCCTGGTATTCCAGCAGGTTGTGATGCAGGGCCGCGTGTTCGATCTCGTGCGCCAGCAGCATGGCCAGCTCGGCGTCGCCCAGGCCGAGGCGTTCGACGTACTGCTGGCTGACCAGGATTTTGCCGCCGGCCATGCAGTCGGCGTTCTGGCGCGCGTCGTCGGTGGTGTGGACTTCCCAGGCCCAGCCGGCGGTTTCCGGATAGTCGCGCCGGGCCTGCGCGATCAGCACGTCGGCCACGCCGCGCACGCGGGCGGTAAAGCGCGGATCGCGATCGACCACGAACTCCCCCAAACGGTCGGCATAGATGACGGCGGCGCGCGCCATCACCTCGTCCTGCGTCGGTTCTTCGGCGGCGCGGCAGCAGGCCGCCGCTAGCAGCAAAGCGGCCATTCGTGATAACGTTGCTATCGTTGCCATAACAACCTTTCAAGGCTAGCCATGTGGCCCTATCCAAAAATTGTTGCACATCGCGGCGGCGGCACGCTGGCGCCGGAAAACACCGTGGCCGGCCTGCGCGCCGGCCTGGCTTACGGCTTTCGCGCCGTCGAGTTCGACGTGATGCTGTCGCGCGACAGCATCGGCATGGTGATCCACGATCCCGAGTTCGGCCGCACCGTGGCCGGGCAGGGCAGCGTGCCGCAGACCGACGCCGTCGACCTCGCCGGCATGGACGCCGGCAGTTGGTTCGGCTCGGCATTCCGCGACGAACCGATACCGTTCTACACCCAGTTCATCGATTATTGCAAGGCGCAGCGCATCTGGATGAACGTGGAAATCAAGCCGGCCGACGGTTTCGAGGCCGACACCGGCGCCTGGGTGGCCAAGGTCACGCGCGACAGCTATGCCGCCGA
This sequence comes from Duganella aquatilis, assembly GCF_009674565.1. GTDB lineage: Bacteria > Pseudomonadota > Gammaproteobacteria > Burkholderiales > Burkholderiaceae_D > Rugamonas > Rugamonas aquatilis. The sequence goes on along the minus strand of NZ_WKJL01000011.1, from coordinate 47,323 downwards.
ACTGGCCGCCGGCGACCCGGCCGGCTATCCGCTGCTGTCCTCATTCAGTTTCGAGGCCTTGGCCGCCGCGCGCGACGCCGCACCGGAACTGCCGCGCGGCTATCTGCTGGACCAGATCCCGGCCGACTGGCAAGCCCAGGCGCAGGAGCTGGGCGCGGTCGCCATCCATACCAACCACAAGCACCTGACGGCCGAACTGGCCGCGCAGATCAAGGCCGCCGGCTTCGGCCTGTTCTGCTACACCGTCAACGACGCCGCGCGCGGCCGGGAAATCCTGGCCTGGGGCGTGGACGGCTTCTGCACCGACCGCATCGATCTGATCGGCCCCACCTTCGCCTGAGTCTCTTCCGCCACAGTCTGAACCGGTCCGTGTAGCACAAACGTGCTACACGGCGGTTTTTGCTGCCTGTCCGCCGCTATCATGCGTCCACATGTTGTTTCCGCGTCAATTTTTCCTCCTCTTTCCCACAACAAGAAATCATGTCCAAGACGATCTCCCCTAGTACCTTGCGCCGTTCGGCGCTGATGCTGTCGCTGTGCGCGGCGGCCACCGCGCGCGCCCAGGACGCCGGCACGCCGACCGAGGCGGCCAAGGCGGCCGCGCTGGACCGCCCGGTCACCGCGCTGGTGGTCGAGCGCACCGACCTGGACGCCGCCGGCGCCGTCGCGCCCGCCACCTTCGGCGGTTCCGAGTACAACCGCGACTTCCTGCGCGGCTTCAAGAATGACAGCGCGCTGCGCAACGGCCATCGCGACTACGGCTACCTCGGCACCGAATGCTTCTGCTCGATGGAATCGATCGAAGTGCTGAAAGGCCCGGCCTCGGCGCTGTACGGCAACGGCAAGCCGGGCGGCGACCTGAACAGCATCGCCAAGATGCCGGGCCTGAGCGACTACCGCAACATCAGCCTGTTCGCCAGCAGCCCCGGCCTGAGCCGCGTGCGGGTCGACGTCGCCGATGTGGTGGACGACACGGTGGCCTACCGCGTCAACGCCCAGGCCTACAAGGGCGCCACCTATACCGACCGCAACAGCCGCGATTCGGTCTTCATCGTGCCGGTGGTGGAGTGGCGCGTGACGCCGGACCTGAAGCTGACGGCGGCCTACAACGGCGGCTATCTGCAAACCACCTGGAATCCGCAGCTGGTGGCCAACCAGGCGCTGATGTCGCTGCCGGCGCAGCGTTTCCTCGGCGAGCCGGTCAACCAGGCGCGCATCGTCGACAACACCGGCCGGCTGGAACTGGACTACAAGCTGGCGAACGGCGCGCACCTGCGCCAGGCGTTCATGTACCAGTCCGAGAGCTACCGCGACAGCGGCCTGAGCTATGACACCTTCCACTACGGCCTCGATGAACTGGTGGACGCCAGCGGCATGGTCAAGCGGGTGTCGCAGCGCGACCACGCCGAGCAGACCATCTTCGTGTCGCAGTCGGAAATCTTCGGCCGCGCCGCGCTGTGGCAGGTGCCGGTGGATTATCTGCTGGGCCTGGAAGTAGGGCGTTTCGACTACAGCTACAGGCTCGACGTCGGCGATGGCGCATCGATCAACATCCACCATCCGGTGTATGGCGCCGCCATGTCCGGCGCGCTGACCACGCTGGCCGATCAGGTCTACGGCACCGACAACCTGGTGCTGTATTCGCAGAACCGCTTCCAGCTGAGCCCGGCCATGCGGCTGCTGCTGGGCGTGCGCGTCGAGCGTTATCGCGACTATCTGCAGGAGGCCGGCGAGACGCGCGTGTCGCAGAACGATGCGCTGTTCTCGCCGCGCGTGGGCCTGACCTATCAGCTGAATCCGCAATGGATCGCCGCGCTCAGCTGGACCAATTCGTCGCGGCCGCAGATCGGCGCCAAGAGCGCCAGCGGCAAGCTGTTCCGTCCTGAAGCGGGCACGCAGGTCGAGGGCAGCCTGCAATACACGGCGCCGGACGAATCGCTGAAGGCCACCACCTCGCTGTTTTCCATCACCCGCAAGAACGTGCTGACGCAGGATCTGGCCAGCCCCAACTTCCAGATCGACTCGGGCCGCCGCAGCAGCCGTGGCGTCGAGGAAGACCTGAGCTACGCCTTCACGCCGGAACTCAAGCTGGACGCGGCCGCTTCCTACACCAGCGCCTACGTCAGCCACGACACCGTGCTGCCGGTCGGCGCCGCGCTGGCCGGCGTGCCGAAATGGTTCACCAGCCTGTACCTGGGCTACGACCTGAATCCGGCCTGGAGCCTGGGCGCCGGCTATGTGTTCGAATCGCGCCGCGTGGCGACCTTGCCGGACAACGGCGTCACGCTGCCGGCCATGTCGAGCATCGACCTGACGGCGACTTACAAGACCAAGAAATGGAGCATCGACGTCACCCTGGTCAACAGCGGCGACAAGCGCGGCTACACCTCGGATGGCTATACCATCACGCCGGTCAATCCGCGCGAATTGCAGGTGACCGGACGCTACAAGTTTTAAGCAAGTCAGCTAAACCAAACAGCATGTTCATTTAAATTTTTTCGCCCGGCGTGACATTCCGAGTATATATTCTGGCGATCGGCTTCTAAGCTGATTCCAGAATTAGCGAAGGGAAGGACATGCAGCTGGCGCTAACGTCCTATGCGGTTGCTACCTATCTGGACGCCGCCTTGAATCACATGGACATCGCGGTGTTCCTGGTCGATGCGGAGTTGCGCCTGTTGCACGCCAATGCCGCCGCCGGCGAATTGCTGGAACGTGATACGGCTTTGCGGCTGCACGGCGACAAGCTGTTGCAGGACGCCGCCTGCGGCGACAAGTCGCTGGCGCAGCTGGTTGCCGCCGCGCTCGGTTCGCCACACGATACGGCCCATCTGTATGCTCTCAGCTTACCGCGTCGCAACCGCCAGCCGCTGCTGCTGACGGTGGTGCCCTTCCTGCCGCCGGACGAGCTGGCCGCGCTGCCGGCCTGCGCCATCGTGATGGCCGGCGATCCCGAGACGCACCGCCTGCCGCGCCAGCTGTTGATGCAGCTGTTCGACCTCACACCGGCCGAGGCCGGCGTGGCGCAGGCGCTGGCCCACGGCGAAGCGCTGGAAGACATCGCGGCCGCGCTCGACATCAGCCTGCACACCGTCAAAACCCATCTGCAAAAGCTGTTCCGCAAGACCGGCACGCGCCGCCAGGGCGAGCTGGTGTCGATGCTGCACGGCGTGCCGGCCGCCGTGCGCGCTCAATCGTTCGAGTGATGTATCTGCTCGCACCGCTGCCTAGACTTGTGACACGCTGCCGGCCGGCGGTGCGAGATCAACAAGACAGGGAGTGGGGAAAATGAAAATTCAATGGCTGTTGGGCCTGGCGCTGTGCGCTGCCATGGGCGCGCAAGCGCAGCAAAGCGATGAGATCGTGACCGTTGCCGCGCCGCGCCTGACGATCGACCAGCCGGATCAGCGCTATTACATGGAGGACTGGCAAATGCGGCAATTCCGCGGATCATACGATCTTGCCAACGGCCAGACGCTGCACGTGCGCGGCGGCGGCACGGCGCTGTATGGTGAAATCGACAACCAGGGGCCGCACCGCATGGTCGCCACCCGCCACAACACCTTCGTGGCGCTGGACCGCAAGCTGCAGGTGCGGATCGACTTCGCCGACGATGGCGAGGCCGGCGGCGAAGTGCTGATGGCGCAGCCGCAACGTAACCTCGCCACGGGGGAAATCACCGAGCAGGTGGTGAGGCTGGCGACGCGTTAGTTGGGGGAAGTACGGGCTGGCTGTGGCATAATCCTTTTTTTGCACCAGCCAGCTATTTACCCTATAACGACATGAAATCATCTGAAATCCGCGAGAAGTTCCTCAAATTTTTCGAATCTAAGGGTCATACCATTGTCCGGTCCAGCCCGCTGGTGCCAGGCAATGACCCAACCATGCTGTTGACCAATTCCGGCATGGTGCAGTTCAAGGACGTGTTCCTGGGCCTGGATACGCGCCCTTACTCGCGCGCCACCACCGTGCAGCGTTGCGTGCGCGCCGGCGGCAAGCACAACGACCTGGAAAACGTCGGCTACACCGCGCGTCACCACACCTTCTTCGAAATGCTGGGCAATTTCAGCTTCGGCGACTACTTCAAGCGCGACGCCATCAACTACGCCTGGGAACTGCTGACCAAGGTCTACCAGCTGCCGGCCGAGAAGCTGACCGTCACCGTCTACTTTGAAGACGACGAAGCCTACGACATCTGGGCCAACGAGATCGGCGTGCCGAAAGAGCGCATCATCCGCATCGGCGACAACAAGGGTTCGCGCTACGCCTCGGACAACTTCTGGCAGATGGCCGACGTCGGCCCATGCGGTCCGTGCACCGAGATCTTCTACGACCACGGCGCCGACATCTGGGGCGGCCCACCGGGCTCGACCGAGGAAGACGGCGACCGCTTCATCGAAATCTGGAACCTGGTGTTCATGCAGTTCAACCGCGACGAAGCGGGCGTGATGCACAAGCTGCCGAAGCCATGCGTGGACACCGGCATGGGCATGGAGCGCCTGGCCGCCGTGCTGCAACACGTGCACAGCAACTACGAAATCGACCTGTTCCAGAACCTGATCAAGGCGGCCGCGCGCGAAACCGGCGCCGCCGACCTGGAATCGAAATCGCTGCGCGTGATCGCCGACCACATCCGCGCCGCCTCGTTCCTCATTGTGGATGGCATCATTCCTGGCGCCGAAGGCCACGGCTACGTCCTGCGCCGCATCATCCGCCGCGCGCTGCGCCACGGCCACAAGCTGGGCCAGACCAAGCCGTTCTTCTACAAGCTGGTGGAAGACCTGGACATCGAGATGGGCGCCGCCTATCCGGAGCTGACCGAAGCCAAGGCGCGCGTGGCCGCGACGCTGAAGGCCGAGGAAGAGCGCTTCGGCGAAACGCTGGAAAACGGCATGAAGATCCTGGAAGCGCAGCTGGCCAAGGATCCAACCAAGCTGGATGGCGGCACCGCCTTCACCCTGTACGACACCTACGGCTTCCCGCTGGACCTGACCGCCGACATCTGCCGCGAACGCAACATCACGCTGGATGAAGAGGGCTTCAACGCCGCGATGGAACAGCAGAAGAAGACCGCGCGCGCCGCCGGCAAGTTCAAGATGGCCGCCAACGTCGAGTACTCGGGCGAGAAAACCAAATTCGTCGGTTACGACGACCTGAACGTCAATTCCAAAGTGATCGCCCTGTACGCCAATGGCGCACCGGTGCAGGAACTGAAGGCCGGCGAGCAGGGCATCGTGGTGCTGGACACCACGCCGTTCTACGCCGAGTCCGGCGGCCAGGTCGGCGACCAGGGCGTCATCAGCACTGCCGGCGCGGTGTTCAACGTGGAAGACACGCTGAAGATCCAGGCCGACGTGTTCGGCCAGCACGGCGTGCTGGCGCAGGGTTCGCTGAAGGTCGGCGACGCCGTGTCGGCGCAGGTCGACCTGCACAAGCGCGGCCGCACCATCCGCAACCACTCGGCCACCCACCTGATGCACAAAGCCCTGCGCGAAGTGCTGGGTTCGCACGTGGCGCAGAAAGGCTCGCTGGTCGATCCGGACAAAACCCGTTTCGACTTCAGCCACAACGCGCCGCTGACCGCCGAGCAGATCGCCGAAGTGGAAGCCAAGGTCAATAAGGAGATCCTGGAAAACCACGCCACCAAGGCGCAGCACATGTCGTTCGACGACGCGGTCAAGCACGGCGCCATGGCGCTGTTCGGCGAGAAGTACGGCGACGAAGTGCGCGTGCTGGACATCGGCACCTCGAAAGAGCTGTGCGGCGGCGTCCACGTGCAGCGCACCGGCGACATCGGCCTGTTCAAGATCATCGGTGAAAGCGGCGTCGCGGCCGGCATCCGCCGCGTGGAAGCCGTGACCGGCGAAGGCGCGCTGGCGCTGGTGCAGGGCATGGCCCGCAAGCTGAACGAAGCGGCTGCCGCGCTGAAATCGAATCCGGACGAGCTGACCGCCAAGATTGGCGCGGTGCAGGACCAGGTCAAATCGCTGGAGAAGGAACTGGCGGCGCTGAAATCGAAACTGGCCGCCGGCCAGGGCGATGAGCTGGCCGGCCAGGCGGTCGACGTCAAGGGCATCAAGGTGCTGGCGGCCACGCTGGAAGGCGCCGACGTCACCGCGCTGCGCGAAACCATGGACAAGCTGAAGGACAAGCTGAAGACCGCCGCCATCGTGCTGGCATCGGTCAACGACGGCAAGGTCAGCCTGATCGCCGGCGTTACCGCCGACTCGGTGGGCAAGGTCAAAGCAGGCGAGCTGGTCAACTTCGTCGCACAACAAGTGGGCGGCAAAGGCGGCGGACGCCCTGATATGGCGCAGGCCGGCGGCACCGATCCTAGCGGTCTGGCCGGCGCCCTGACGGGCGTTGCGGCATGGGTGGGCGAGCGCGTATAAAGCATTAAAACCCCGCTGTAAAGCAGTATTTATGCGGCCTGCGCTCGATTGACGATCGAACGCGGGCCGTTGTCGTATGTGGAGTAGTGTTGTATACTTTCCGGCTTGCGTTGCGAACTTGCAACGTACAACGAACTATTTTGGTGCAGCGCGTCATCCCCTCCAAAAAGGAGTAGTATGGCGTCACCTCCTTACCTACGAGCGGGTTTCTTGATGAGCGAAACGATACTTGAAAACGAAACCATCGAATTCCACAAGGAATTGGATGCGCGTGGCCTGAATTGCCCGTTGCCTATTCTGAAGGCCAAAAAGGCCTTGTCGGAACTGCAAAGTGGTGAAGTGCTGCGCATCATGGCCACCGACCCGGGTTCGGTGCGCGATTTCCAGGCTTTTAGCAAGCAGACCGGCAACGCCCTGTTGTCGCACGTCCAGACTGGCCGTGAATTTGTATTTTTGATGCAGCGCAAATAACAGCCGCTGTACTCTTCCTCCATAGAAATCCGTCTTGAAGATTTATTTTTTAGACGATTTCTACTAGCGAAAAATCGCACGATCGTGCTTTAATTTATTGTGCGGAGCGGATTTCTCATATAATCTAGCCCACTAATTTGTCCCGAATTCTATTTTTCCCAAAGGCACAGCTATGAAAGTCTTGGTACCCGTCAAACGTGTGGTCGACTACAACGTCAAGGTGCGTGTGAAGTCCGATGGCACCGGCGTTGATATCGCCAACGTCAAAATGTCGATGAACCCTTTCGATGAGATCGCGGTGGAAGAGGCGACCCGTCTGAAAGAAGCCGGCAAAGTGACGGAAGTGGTGGCCGTGTCGGCCGGCGTGACCCAGTGCCAGGAAACCCTGCGCACCGCCATGGCCATCGGCGCCGACCGCGGCATCCTGGTCGAAACCACTACCGAACTGGAGCCGCTGGCCGTGGCCAAGCTGCTGAAGGCGCTGGCTGACAAAGAGCAGCCGCAACTGATCATCCTGGGCAAGCAGGCGATCGACGACGACTCCAACCAGACCGGCCAGATGCTGGCTGCGCTGCTGGGCTGGCCGCAAGCGACCTTCGCCTCGAAAGTGGTGCTGGACGACGGCAAGGTCACCGTGACCCGCGAAGTGGACGGCGGCCTGGAAACCCTGTCGCTGACGCTGCCAGCCATCGTCACCACCGACCTGCGCCTGAACGAGCCGCGCTACGTGACGCTGCCGAACATCATGAAAGCGAAGAAGAAAACGCTGGACGTGACCAAGCCGGAAGATCTGGGCGTCGATGTGACCCCGCGCCTGAAAACCGTGAAAGTCGCCGAGCCTGCCAAACGCTCCGCCGGCATCATCGTCCCGGACGTCGCTACCCTGGTCGCCAAGCTGCGCACCGAAGCTAAAGTCATCTAAAGGAAACCGAAAATGGTCGCATTAGTTATCGCAGAACACGACAACGCCAGCCTGAAGGCCAGCACCCTGCACACCGTTACCGCAGCCGCCCAGTGCGGCGGCGAGGTCCACGTCCTGGTGGCCGGCTCCAACGCAGGCGCGGTGGCCACCGCTGCCGCCGCCATCGCCGGCGTCTCGAAAGTGATCGTTGCCGACGCCGCGCACTTCGCCGACGGCCTGGCCGAGAACGTTGCCGAGCAAGTGCTGGCAATCGCCGCTGCGTACAGCCACATCCTGGCGCCAGCCACCGCCTACGGCAAGAACATCCTGCCGCGCGTGGCCGCCAAGCTGGACGTGGCGCAGATTTCGGAAATCACCAAGGTCGATGCGCCGGACACCTTCGAGCGTCCGATCTACGCCGGTAACGCCATCGCCACCGTGCAATCGGGCGACAAGGTCAAGGTCATCACCGTGCGTTCGACCGGCTTCGACGCCGCTGCCGCCACCGGTGGTTCGGCCGCGACCGAGACCGCCACTGCCGTGGCCGATTCGGGCAAGTCGTCGTTCGTGGGCCGCGAAGTGGCCAAGTCGGACCGTCCGGAGCTGACCGCCGCCAAGATCATCGTGTCCGGTGGCCGTGGCATGGGTTCGGGCGAAGCGTTCAAGATCCTGGAACCGCTGGCCGACAAGCTGAACGCCGCCATGGGCGCCTCGCGCGCAGCGGTGGACGCGGGCTACGTGCCGAACGACTGGCAAGTGGGCCAGACCGGCAAGATCGTTGCGCCTAACCTGTACATCGCGGTCGGTATTTCCGGCGCGATCCAGCATCTGGCCGGCATGAAGGATTCGAAGACCATTGTTGCCATCAACAAGGATCCGGAAGCGCCGATCTTCTCGGTGGCCGACTACGGCATCGTCGGCGATCTGTTCGAAGTCGTGCCGCAACTGGTTGCTGAACTGGGCTAAACCCGCATAAAGCACACTCAGGCCACGCTGATCCGGAACGCCGGATTGCCGTGGCCTTTTTCTTGGAGACATAAGATGCCGTATCAAGCACCCCTGAAAGACATGCTGTTCGTGATGAACGAACTGGCCGACCTGGCCGCCGTCAACGCGCTGCCGGGCAATGAAGACGCCACCGCGGACACCGCCGAAGCGATCCTGGAAGAAAACGCCAAGTTCGTCAGCGGCGTGGTCGCGCCGCTGAACGCGCCAAGCGACAAGGAGCCGAGCTGGTGGCATGACGGCCAGGTCACCACCTCCAAGGGCTTCAAGGAAGCCTTCAAGCAGTTCGGCGAGGCGGGCTGGCAGGGCGTGCAGCATCCGGTCGAATTCGGCGGCCAGGGCCTGCCGAAGCTGTTCGCGACGCCGTGCATCGAAATGCTCAACGCCGGCAGCATCTCGTTCGCGCTGTGCCCGTTGCTGTCGGACGGCGCCATCGAAGCGCTGCTGACCGCCGGCAGCGACGAGCAGAAGGCCATCTACCTGGAAAAACTGGTGTCCGGCGAGTGGACCGGCACCATGAACCTGACCGAGCCGCAAGCCGGCTCCGATCTGGCCGCCGTGCGCACCCGCGCCGTGCCGCAGGGCGACGGCACCTACAAGGTGTTCGGCACCAAGATCTTCATCACCTACGGCGAGCACGACTTCTCGGACAACATCGTCCACCTGGTGCTGGCGCGCACGCCGGATGCGCCGGCGGGCGTGAAGGGCATCTCGCTGTTCATCGTGCCGAAGTTCCTGGTCAACGCCGACGGCTCGCTGGGCGAGCGCAACGACGCGCACTGCGTGTCGATCGAACACAAGCTGGGCATCAAGGCCAGCCCGACCGCCGTGCTGCAGTTCGGCGACCATGGCGGCGCCATCGGCACGCTGGTGGGCGAAGAGAACCGCGGCCTGGAATACATGTTCATCATGATGAACGCGGCGCGCTTCGGCGTCGGCCTGCAGGGCATCGGCCTGGCGGAACGCGCGTATCAGAAGGCCGTGGCGTTCGCCAAGGACCGCGTGCAGTCGCGCGACCTGGCCGGTTCGGCCGGTCCGGTGGCGATCATTCACCATCCGGACGTGCGCCGCATGCTGATGTCGATGCGTTCGCAGACCGAGGCGGCGCGCGCGCTGGCCTACGTCGGCGCCGGCCTCAGCGATGTCGCCCACAGCCATGCCGATGCGGAAGTACGCAAGGTCAACCTGGCGGTGTACGAATACCTGGTACCGATCATCAAGGGCTGGTCGACCGAAATGTCGCAGGACGTGGCGCGTGACGGCGTGCAGGTGCACGGCGGCATGGGCTTCATCGAAGAAACCGGCGCGGCGCAGCACTACCGCGACGCCAAGATCCTGACCATCTACGAAGGCACGACCGCGATCCAGGCCAACGACCTGGTCGGCCGCAAGACCGTGCGCGATGGCGGCGCAGTGGCCAGGAACATCCTGGCCCAGGTGCGCGCCACCGAGGCGGCGCTGGCGGATGTCGACAATGTTGACTTCAAGGCCATCCTGGCCCAACTGTCGGCCGGCAGCAAGGATCTGGAGGCGGTGGTGGACTACGTGGTGGCCAACGTCAAGACCGACGTCAAGGGCGTGTTCTCGGGCAGCGTGCTGTACCTGAAACTGGCCGGCATCGTGCTGGGCGGCTGGCAGATGGCGCGCGCGGCCGTGATCGCGCAGCAGAAGCTGGAAGCAGGCGAGGGCGACGCCGCCTTCTACAAAGCCAAGATCGCCACTGCGCGCTTCTTTGCGGATCACATCCTGTCGCAAGCCTCCGGCCTGCGCAACGCCATCATCAACGGCAGCGCCGGCGTCCTGGCGCTGGACATCGAGCAGTTCTAAGCCCAAAACCGGGGTCAGTTCTGCCATTGGTACATGAGCCCGTGTACGATTGGCAGAACTGACCCCGGAGTTTCTGGCCACCGGTTATGCATTAAAAGTGAATCCAAAGTAATTTGATGTGCGTATAAGCTGGGTCACCTGAATGAGGCCAGCATGAAACACATCATTATTCATCCCGCCCGCTTCGACCGCGAAGCTTACGCCATCGACCGCATGAGCCAGGCCGCGCAGCGCCTGTTGCATGCCCATACCATCGCTGATGAGATCCGCGCCGGCCAGTGGGTGCTGGCCTGGGCGGTGGCGGCCGGGGTGCGGCCGTCGGCGCGTGCGCTGGCGCGCGCCATGACGGCGTCAGCGTCGCTCAGCCTGCATTGAGGTCGATGATGGCCTGATACACGCGCACCGGTTCTTCGGCGATGCGGTTCAGCACGTACAGGAAGTGCTCGGCGCCGAACACCGCGTATTCGCGGGTGGGGAAGCCGCGCGCCTGCAGGGCGTCGAGCTGCTCGCCGCCGAGGCCGATCAGCGATTCGAATTCATACCAGCGCGGATCGAGGCGCTCTTCCAGGATCAGCGCGCTGATGTCGGCCTGGATGCTGCGATCATGCGTGGCGATCGAGCATTTGTGGCCGCTGAGTAGCAGTTCCTTCGCGTAGTGGCGGTAGGCGCTGGCCAGCTCCGGGCTGTTGCGGCTGTAGGCCACGCCTGCCGGTTCCAGGAAGGCGCCTTTCACCAGGCGGATGCGGCCGGGGATCTTCATCAGCGCCGGCAGATCCTGCGCCGTGCGGTGGCGCTTGGCCGGCACGGTGATGCCGACGTTGCGCAGGTCGTCTTCCTGGTGCAGGCGCGCGTAGATGGCATAGATGTCATCGGCGCGGTCGGCGCCTTCCATCGAAATCATCACTTCGCGGTTGATTTCCGCAGCGGCCAGCGCGATGCGGCGGGCGTTGCGGTAGCCCAGCTCGCTGTCCACCAGCGAGCCGACGTGCGACAGGTCGAACGAAATCGAGCAATTCAGATTGCGCTGGCCGATGCCGCGCACCAGGTCCATGAACACTTTCGTCTCGGCCATGGCAAACGCTTCGTCGCGCACGCTTTCGCCCATGTACTCGGCCGAGGCGGCATGGCCGCGCGCGATGATCTGCTCGACGCGCTGCAAGGCTTCCGTCACCGTCTGGCCGGCCACGTAGCGCTGCGATACCTTGTGCATGAAGGGACGCAGCAGCGGATCGTTGCAGAATTTTTCCTTGGCGGTTTCGTCGAGCGCCAGCGCGCGCAGCGTGGTGGCGGCCTGGTCGACCAGCGGTTGCCATTCGGATGGGAAGTTTGGTGCGGACACAATGTCTCCTTGGCTTACTTGGTTTCGCGCGCGCGGCGCGCTTCGTAGGTTTTCAAATGGGCGTAGGCGATCTTCAGGGTTGGCGAGGCCTGGTGCTGGTCGCGCGCCAGCATCTCGCCGACGATGTGGTCGGCTTCGATGGCACCGCCGCGCTCCAGGTCTTTCAGCATCGAAGCGGTGATCGGCGAGCCGGCCGCCGTCAGCATGGTGCGCGCGCGTTCGGTCGGCTGCTCGCGCGGCGGATAGCCGTGGCTGGCGGCGATGGCGCCGCATTCTTTCAGCAGCGCCAGCGGAACGTCGGCCTGGCCGGCAGCGACGATGTCGCCCACGCTGCCGCGCAGCAGGCAGGTGGCGCCGGCCAGCGAGGTGATGAAGATCCATTTCTCCCACATCTCCTGGCGGATGGCGGTGCTGGCGCGGGCGTCGAAGTTGGCGCCGGCCATGGCGCTTTCAATCGCCGCCACGCGCTTGGAGGATGCCGTGTCGAGTTCGCCGAAGACCAGCGCATGGGCGTCGTTCAGGTGCTGCACCTCGCCTTGTTCGCCGAGTGTGGCGGAGATCAGGCACAGGCCGCCCAGCACGCGCTCCTTGCCGAAGCGCGCGGCCAGCTGTTCCAGGTGCGCCATGCCGTTCAGCACGGGCAGGATGGCGGTGTTGGGGCCGACGGCGGCGGCGAAGGATGTCATGGTGACGTCGAGATCGTAGGCCTTGCAGCCGACGATGACCACGTCATAATGTTGGGCGATGTTTTCCGCCAGCAGATGCGGCGGGGAGGGCAGCGTCAGGTCGCCCTTGGGGCTGCTGATGCGCAGGCCATGCTGCTGAAGTTGCGCGGCGCGGCCGGCGCGCACGAGAAAGGTAACGTCCTGGCCTGCCGCCAGCAGGCGTCCGCCGAAATAACCACCAAGCGCTCCCGCGCCAACCACCAGAAATTTCATCATTTATCTCCGCCGAAGAAACCGACGGACAGTCTAGCACCGTGCTCTGAAGCTTGCCGGCACAAGATCTTGCGCGAGATCCAGGTGCGTCTATAACGAGCCGACAAGCTTGTGAATGAAGGTTCGCGCGATCATCCGAAAAGCCGGACGTAACTATTCCGGTTACGTGCCTGACTTGCCGGGGTGCGTCGCCACCGGAGCGACGTTGGCGGAGGCGGAGGCCTCGTTGCGCGAGGCAATTGCTTTCCATCTCGATGGCATGCGTGAAGATGGCTTGCCGGTGCCGCCGCCGGTCAGTGTGGTCTCTTATCTTGACGTCGCGGCTTGATCGTGTCGGCTGGCGGATCAGCGGCGGACGATGGTGCCGTTGACGTGGTCGACGCGGTCGCCGGTCAGCATCTGCGGGTCGTGGTCGAAGTTGAAGGAGGCGTGGCGGCCGTCCTCGTATTGCACGTGTACGGTCCACACCTTGGTGGACTTGGTTTTCTCTTCGACCTTCTTGCCGGCATAGGCGCCGCCGGCGGCGCCCGCCACGGTGGCCAGTTGGCGGCCATGGCCGCTGCCGACCTGGTTGCCGATCAGCGCACCGGCGACGCCGCCGGCGATCAGGCCCAGGGCGCTGCTTTCGCCGGCTTTCTCGCCGACCACCACCGAGGTGACCTTGCCGCATTCATGGCAGGCGCCCGGCTTGACCGGCGCGCCTTTGTACTGGGCGCGCGCCTGCGCCATCGATTTGTCGTATTCGGCCTTGGAATCGCGCAGGCATTGCATGCGGCGGCCGGAATCGCGCTCGTCGCCGCACAGTTGCTTGTCGTCGGCGTAGCGGGTGGCGATGCGCTTGGTTTCGGCGTCGAATTGCGCTTTCGGGCTTTGCGCCTGGGCGGCGCCAGCCAGGGCCAGCAGCAGGGCGGCCATCAGGGGGCGATGGGTCATGTTGTTCTCCTTGTTAACCGTAGGCGCCGCCAGTGTACAGCAAGTCAAACAGGCGGGAGATGGTCGCGATCAGGCCGCCGGAACCGATCATCATGCTGGCCACCAGCACCACGGCCACCGGCCAGTGGGTGTCCGACTGCCGGCCGGACTGCGGGTTGTAGCGCGCATCCCATTTCTCGTCGGCCGTGACGCCGATGACCAGCGCTTCCAGGAAGCCGGCCAGGCCGGAAACGATGATCGGCAGCAGCTTGTAGAAGTTGTCGGCCTGCGGCGCCGCCAGCGCCACCAGCAGGGCGGCCGGCAGGCTGGCCAGGTGCGCCCACAGCCACGCATCGCGCCAGCCGCGCAGATACAGCCGCTGCAGGCCCAAAGCGCCGAGCAAAAACGCCAGGAAGGCGGCAAGTGTCTTGTTTTTGTGACGCGTCTGATGCAAATCAGTCATGGTTGCTCAGTAAAATAGTCGGCAAGCCAGCAGTATCAGGCATAATACCGCCCCCGGCACGCCTTTTTTGCGGGCAAGCCTATTGCCCCGGACGCCGGAACAAGGGATAATCTTCGATTACCCCAACATGCCCAATTATTTCATTAACGCTTGCTGCTCCGTGGCAAAGCGCGCTATAATTTGCGGCTTTTTCCGTCCTAGCACAAATTTTTTGGAAATATTATGGTCGTTATTCGTTTAGCTCGTGGTGGTGCCAAGAAGCGCCCTTTCTTCAACATCGTTGCAACTGATTCGCGCAATCGTCGCGATGGCCGTTTCATCGAGCGCATTGGTTTCTACAACCCAATGGCTTCGGGTCAAGAAGTGTCGCTGCGTATTACCGCTGACCGTCTGGCTCACTGGGAATCGGTTGGCGCGCAACTGTCGCCTACCGTTGCCCGTCTGGTCGCTCAGAACAAAAAAGCAGCCTAAGTCTGGTTACTGGTTTGACCGATAAGAATGCATCCGGGGTGCAAGTCCCCGACGATCTGGCACAGGTAGGCTTTGTCTTCGGTGCTTACGGCGTTGCTGGCTGGGTCAGGATTCGTCCTTTCTCGGAAGATGCGGATGCACTCCTCAAGGTCAAAACCTGGTGGCTGGATAAACCAGCGTTGCGCGACGTGGACGTCCAGCAGGTCAAACTGCATGGCGGCGATGTCGTGGCGCGTCTGGTCGGTGTGACTGACCGGAACGTCGCTGAAGCGCTCAAGGGCGCCGCAGTCTTCATTCCGCAAAGCCGCTTCCCGGTCCTGCCAGCCGACGAGTTTTATTGGACCGATCTGATCGGTCTGGAAGTAGAAAATCTGCAAGGTGAGCACCTCGGTACGGTGACTGACATGATGAGCAATGGTCCGCAGTCGATCTTGCGCATTACGCCAGCCGCAGCCGCAGATGCCAATCCAGAAGAAGTTGCGGCGCAGGAGCGCCTGATCCCATTTGTGGACGCGTTCATCAACAAGGTGGACAAGGAAGCCAAGAAGATCATCGTCGACTGGGGCCTTGATTACTAAGCGTAACATTGAGGGCGGTTCGCCATGCAATTCGATGTCGTAACCCTGTTCCCCGAGATGTTTGCCGCGATAACGCAGTCGGGTGTCACCCGGCGCGCGTTTGAACAGAATAAATGTGGCCTGTCGCTGTGGAATCCGCGGGATTTCACCACCGACAATCACCGCACCGTGGATGACCGCCCCTATGGCGGCGGCCCCGGCATGGTGATGATGGCCAAGCCACTGGAAGCGACGCTCAACGCGGCGAAGCAGCGCCAGACCGATGCCGGTCTGCCCGCGCCCCGCGTGCTGTTCATGTCGCCCCAGGGCAGGCAGTTGACGCATGAGCGCGTGATGCAGCTGAAGCAGGAAGCCGGTCTGGTGATCCTGTGCGGCCGCTACGAAGCCGTGGACCAGCGTTTGCTGGACCGCGTGGTCGATGAAG
This sequence comes from Duganella aquatilis, assembly GCF_009674565.1. Classification (GTDB taxonomy): domain Bacteria; phylum Pseudomonadota; class Gammaproteobacteria; order Burkholderiales; family Burkholderiaceae_D; genus Rugamonas; species Rugamonas aquatilis. Next base: position 31,602 of record NZ_WKJL01000011.1, on the reverse strand, counting down.
AAATCAGCCTCGGCGATTTCGTGCTGTCCGGCGGCGAGCTGCCGGCGATGGCCTTGATGGATGCGGTGATCCGCCAGATTCCCGGCGTGTTGAACACCGATGCCTCGGCCATCGAAGACAGCTTCGTCAACGGCCTGCTCGATTCGCCGCACTACACGCGGCCGGAAACGTATGAAGGGGTGGGCGTGCCGCCGGTACTGATGGGCGGCAACCACGCCGAGATAGAAAAATGGCGCCGCCAGCGCATGCTGGAGGCGACCGCGCGCAAGCGACCGGATTTGCTTATCAAAGCGCGTGAGGCAGGACTGCTCACCAAGCGCGACGAGCAATTTTTGGCAGGCCTCTGAGCCTGCTTGTTATAACCCCATCCTCTACTGGGCAAGAGTTTTACTCATAGCGCGCCAGCACGATGGTTTATGGAGTCATTAAAAATGAACCTGATTCAACAACTCGAGCAAGAAGAAATCGCTCGCCTGGGCAAGAACGTTCCTGATTTTGCACCTGGCGATACCGTGATCGTTAACGTTAACGTAGTCGAAGGCACCCGCAAGCGCGCCCAGGCTTACGAAGGCGTGGTCATCTCCCGTCGCAACCGTGGCCTGAACTCGAACTTCATCGTTCGCAAGATCTCGTCCGGCGAAGGCGTTGAGCGTACCTTCCAGCTGTACTCCCCGCTGATCGCTTCGATCGAAGTGAAACGCCGCGGTGACGTACGTCGCGCTAAGCTGTACTACCTGCGTGATCGTTCCGGTAAATCGGCACGTATCAAGGAAAAACTGCCAAACCGTCGCCCAGCGGCGAAAGCAGCCGTTTAATACGGTTGTGTTTGGAGAAAAGGGGCGCCCGTGGGTGCCCCTTTTTGTTTCAAAGGAACTCAAGTGGCCCAGCCTCCGTTCGATCCCCAGAAGTTGCCGATAGACGCCATCGCCGGCGAACCGGCGGTCGCGCCTGTGCGCCTGACGCCCGCCTGGCTGCGCCAGCGCTTTGCCGCGCCGCCGGCCGTGTGGACGCCGGAAGGCGGCGAGCAGGTGCTGCCGGCCCGCGCCGGCCGCGCGCCGACGCCGGCCTCGGTGCTGATCCCGCTGGTGCAGCGCGAGGCCGGCCTGACCATCCTGCTGACCCAGCGCAACGCCAACCTGACCGACCACGCCGGCCAGGTCAGCTTTCCCGGCGGCCGCGCCGAAGACTACGATGTCGATGCGGTCGACACCGCGCTGCGCGAGTCGGAAGAGGAGATCGGCCTGGCGCGCCGCCACGTCGAGATCCTCGGCGCCTTGCCGAACTACCTGACCGGCACCGGCTACTGCGTCACGCCGGTGGTGGGGCTGGTGCAGCCGCCGTTCGAGATCGCCGCCGACCCGTCCGAGGTGGCCGCCATCTTCGAGGTGCCGCTGGCCTTCCTGATGGACGGCATGAACCACCAGCGCCTGTCGGCCGAGCTGCCGACGGGCCGCCGCAGCTTTTATGCGATGCCGTATGAAGGTTATTACATCTGGGGCGCGACGGCCGGCATGCTGCGCAATCTGTTCCATTTCTTGCGTGCAGAGTGAGAACTAGGCTATCGTTACGTCCATTAAGGGCAGGACGACTACAAGGACACTAATGACTTTTCTTTCGATTCTATGCGCGCTGCTGATCGAGCAGATGAAACCGCTGCGCGCAGACAATCCGATTTACGCCGAGATCAAGAGTCTGGCGTTGCGGATGGAGACCTGGTTCAACGCCGGCCACTCGACCCACGGCCGCATGGGCTGGTTCCTGATGATGGCGATCCTGATGGTGCCGACCGCCGCCATCTACTGGGTGCTGCGCCACTACGACTGGTTCCTGGCCGCCTTCGCGTGGAACGTGCTGATCGTCTACCTGACGCTGGGCTTCCGCCATTACAGCCACTATTTCACCTCGATCCAGCTGGCGCTGAACGCCGGCGACGAAGCCGCCGCGCGCGCCTTGCTGGCCGAGTGGACCAAGCTGGACACCGTGGGCATGGAAGTGACCGAGATCGCCCGCATCGCGGTCGAGAAGTCGCTGGTGACCACGCACCGCAATGTGTTCGGCGTGTTCTTCTGGTTCCTGATGCCGCTCGGCCCGGCCGGCGCCGTGATGTACCGCGTGTCCGAGCACCTGGCGCGCGCCTGGAACGAGCCTGAACACATGCGCAACGAGGCTTTCGGCCAGTTCGCCGCGCGCGCCTTCTACTGGATCGACTGGATCCCGGTGCGCCTGACCGCCGTCGCCTTTGCCGTGGTCGGCAACTTCGAGGACGCTATCTACGCCTGGCGCAATTTCGCCCACCGCTGGTCGAACGAGGCGATCGGCATCATCCTGGCGGCCGGTGGCGGCGCCATGGGCGTACGCCTCGGCACGCCGGCGGAGAACGCCGTCAAGGCCCAGATGGTGGACGCCACCACGGTCGATATCGAGATCGAACCGGACGTGATGCCGGGCGACGAACCCAGCGTCCGCTCGCTGCAGAGCACGGTCGGCCTGGTGTGGCGCGCACTGTTGTTGTGGATGATGCTGTTATTGCTGCTGTCGAGCGCATGGTGGCTCGGAGCATCGCCTTAAGAGTACAATAGAGGTATTGCCTTGGTGCAGGATGTAGTCTTTCCTGCACCAAAGTGGAAAGTTGCTGGAAAAAAGCTTTATCCATCAAGGGCTTACTTTTTTTAGTCTTCTATAAGATATAATACGTAAGATCCCATCCCCTCTACGCAGAAGCAGCCGCGCCTATGTCAGTTCAAAAACCGGCAGAACAGCAAGATTCGTTCTTCATCGTTGGCCAGACCAGTAATGGCAGGCAGTTCCGTCCCAGCGACTGGGCCGAGCGCCTGTGCGGCGTGATGGCCTGTTTCAAGCCGGAAGGCACCGGCGGCGGTCGCGATTCCCACCTGCAGTTTTCTCCATACGTGACGCCGACCGTGGTCAACGGCGTGAAGTCGGTGGTGGTCAACGGCAAGCTGCGCCAGCTCGAACCGCTGGCCTATCACTTCGTTTTGTCTTTCGCGAAAGACAACGACTTGCAGGTGGTCGACGCCTGCCTGCTTCCCGAGAAAAATTAATTTTTCCTTAAGTATCTATCCACCCTGGCGCGGTGGGGGTATGCTGCTTGTTCTTATCTTTTATCGTGAGAGACCATGAACAACAGCCGTCTGAAACACGTCGCCGCCGCCAGCTTCCTGCTGTGCGGAATGTCCTTTGTTGCCACCGGAACTGCCTGGGCCGCCGCTTCCGCCGCGCTGCCGGCCGGTGTGGTCAAGGGACCGGCGGTGGAAGGCATCACCGAGTACCGGTTGCCGAACGGCCTGAAGGTGCTGCTGTTCCCGGACGCTTCCAAACCCACCGTCACCGTCAACGTCACCTACCTGGTCGGCTCGCGCCACGAGAACTACGGCGAGACCGGCATGGCGCACTTGCTGGAGCACCTGATGTTCAAGGGTTCGCCGAAGAACAAGAGCATCCCGCAGGAGTTTTCCGCGCGCGGCATGGAGTTCAACGGCACCACCGCCAACGACCGTACCAACTACTATGAAGTATTCCAGGCCAGCCCGGACAACCTGAAGTGGGCGCTGGACATGGAGGCGGACCGCATGGTCCATTCCTTCATCGCGCGCAAGGATCTGGACTCGGAAATGACGGTGGTCCGCAACGAATACGAGAGCGGCGAGAACCGCCCGTTCGGCGTGCTGCTGAAGCGCATGCAGAGCGTGGCCTACGACTGGCATGCGTATGGCCGCTCGACCATCGGCAACCGCAGCGACATCGAAAACGTCAAGATCGATAACCTGCAGGCCTTCTATCGCACTTACTATCAGCCGGACAATGCGGTGCTGCTGGTGGCCGGCAAATTCGACGCGGCGCAAACGCTGCAATGGATTAGCAAATCGTTCGGCGCGATCCCGAAACCGAAACGCGTGCTGCCGCCATTCTGGACCGTCGAACCGACCCAGGACGGCGAGCGCAGTTTCGTCGTGCGCCGCAAGGGCGACGTGCAGATCGTCGCGCTGGGCTACAAGATTCCAAGCGCGCTGCAGCAGGATAGCGATGCGCTGAGCTTCATGTCCGAGATCCTCGGCGACACGCCGACCGGCCGCCTGCACAAGCAGCTGGTGGAAACCGGCAAGGCGGCGCAGGTGTTCAGCTTCGGCGAGACCGGTTACGCGCCGGGCCTGCAGATCATCGGCGCGGTGGTCAAGGCCGGCCAGCCGCTGGAACCGGTGCGCGAGGCGCTGACCGAAGCGGTCGAGAATTTCGCCAAGACGCCGCCAACCGAAGAGGAAATGGAACGCACCCGCCGCAACTTCGCCAACAGCATCGAGAAGTCGCTGAACGATCCGCAGCGCGTTGGCGTGACCTTGTCGGAAGAGATTTCGCTGGGCGACTGGCGTTTGCTGTTCCAGGGCCGCGACAAGCTGCCGACCATCACCTCGAAGGAGGTGGCCGATGTCGCCGCGCGCTACCTGAAGCGCGACAACCGCGTGGTGGGTGAGTTCATCCCCGAAGACAATCCGCAGCGCGCCGACATCCCGGCCGCGCCGAGCGTGGAAGATGCGATGAAAGGCTTCAAGGCCAAGGACAATGTGCTGACGTCCGAGGTGTTCGACCCGAGCAACGACAACATCAACGCCCGCACCGAAATCAAGACCATCGGCGGCCTGAAAGTGGCGCTGCTGCCGAAGAAGAACCGCGGCGAAACGGTGGCGGTGAACCTGCAACTGGACTGGGGTGACGAGAAGAACCTGGTCAACACCCAGATCGTGTCGGCCTTCACCAACCAGATGCTGATGCGCGGCACCACCAGGTACAACCGCGAGCAGCTGGCCGACGCCTTCTCCAAGCTGAAGGTGAGCGGCAGCCCGCAGCGCTTCGAGACCACCGGTCCGAACCTGGACGAGGCGCTGCGCCTGGTGGCGCACGTGCTGAAGGAGCCGAGCTTCCCGGCGGCGGAATTCGAGCAGTTGCGCCAGCAGTGGATCGTCGGCCTGGAAGCGTCGCGCAGCGAGCCGCAGGTGCTGGCCAGCCAGGCCATCGCGCAGCACTTCAATCACTATCCACAGGGCGACGTGCGCAATGCGCAGAGCCTCGACGAGCAACTGGCTGCCCTCAAGGCGCTCAAGCTGGAAGACGTGATCGCCTTCCACCGCGACTACTACGGCGCCAGCCACGGCGAACTGGCCATCGTCGGCGATTTCGACAAGGCCGCCGTCAGCAAGACCATCGCCGACAGCTTCAACGGCTGGAACAGCAAGGTCTCCTACGCGCCGGTGCTGAACACCAATGTGGACAAGGCGCCGTTGCACACCATGCTGAACGCGCCGGACAAGGAGAACGGTTTCTACACCGCGCGCCTGAACGTGGACCTGAACTCGAACGACGCCGATTATCCGGCGCTGGAACTGGCCAACTACATGTTCGGCGGTGGCTCGCTGAAATCGCGTTTGATGGACCGCATCCGCCAGAAGGACGGCCTGTCCTACGGCGGCGGCAGCGACCTGCGTCCCGGTTCGCAGGACCGCGCCGGCAGCTTCAGTATCGGCGCCATCGCCGCGCCGCAGAACCTGAAGAAGCTGGAAGCGGCGATCCGCGAAGAACTGGACCGCGTGCTGAAGGACGGCTTCACCGAAGCGGAACTGGCCAACGCCAAATCCGGCCTGCTGCAGGAGCGCCAGCAGACGCGCGCCAAGGACACGGCGCTGGCCGGCGGCTGGTCGCGCAACCTGTACCTGGGCCGCACCTTCGCCTGGAGCAAGGAGTTCGAGGCCAAGCTGAATGCGGCCACGCTGGCGCAGGTCAACGCCGCCTTCCGCAAAGCGATCGATCCGGCGAAGATGTCGATCGCGACGTCGGGCGACGAGACCAAGGCTGCATCGCCTGCACCGGCGAAGTAAGCGTCAGAACTTCGGCAGCCGGTCCAGCGTGATCACGCGTGGATCGTTATACACCTCGCGCTTGTGCGCGGCGGTGTTGTGGTACTCGCCAGTCCAGAAGTTATCCGGACTGGTGACGCCAGCCTCTCCGGCGGCGTCGTTCCACACCATGAACCACAGCCACCATTCGCCGTTCTCCGCGCTTTGGACGGGATCGGGGATGTAGCCGGTTTCGGTCAGCGCGATCGGCTTGGCGTGCTGCCGCGCCTTGCGATAGGCCGCGCTGTAGGTCTTGTCGTAGATGTCGTAGCCGGTGATGTCCACCACATCATCGCCCGGATACCAGGCCGGGTCCTGTCCATTCCATACCCAGATCAGATTGCGCAGGCCGTGCGTTTGTGTCAGGCGCGCGTGCATGTGGCGCCATAGCTGGATGTAGGCGGCGGCCGGCGAGACGCCGTCGCTGCGCGCGCGTCCCCACCAGAACCAGCCGCCCGACGCTTCGTGCAGCGGACGCCAGAGCACCGGCACATCCGCGTCCTGCAGCCGTTTCAGTTCGACGGCGATGCGGTCGATCGCTTGGTCGATCTTGCGGTAGTCGTCCACCGGCGCCGTGTAAGGCGTCTCCTTGCTGTAGAACTTGCCGTTCTCCATGCGCCAGTGCCAGTGGAAACTCACCAGTCCACCTTTGCGCGACCAGGCGATGGCTTCCTCGGTCTGGTGGCGGCCATCGGCTTCGGTGGCGTCGTAATAGTTCAGGAAATCGTAGCCCATCAGCGCCGGATACTTGCCGGTGTCGGCGTGCACACGCTCGGCCATGTCGGTGGCGTCGCGCCAGGTCAGGTCAGACTGGCCGGCGATGATGTGATTGCCCCAGACGCCGAGCAGGTAGTCGTACACCGCCTGGGTTTTGGCGTTGAGTGGCGCACCGCTGGCTGGCAGCAGGGCGAAGGCAAGGAGGAGGGCGAGGTATCTCATCCCGGTAATTTACCTGTGTTTGGCGCGGCGCGTGCAGATTCTCTGATTATGTACTATCATTAGTTACATGAGACAAGACAGCAAACTTTCCTCCGTCCTGCACGTGCTGCTGCATATGGCGCACGGCGACAGGCCTTTCACTTCCGAAGAGCTGGCGGGCTTCCTCGGCACCAATCCGGTACTGGTGCGGCGCGTGCTGGCCGGGCTGCGCGAGCGCGGCTACGTCGGTTCCGACAAGGGGCATGGCGGCGGCTGGCGCATCACCTGCGACCTGCGCGAGGTGACGCTGCACGACATTTACGAGGCGGTCGGCACGCCGACCGTGTTCGCGATGGGGAACCGCGTCGAGCAGCCGCAATGCCTGGTGGAGCGCGCCGTCAACGAGGCGCTGGGCAGCGCCTTTGACGAGGCGGAGGCCTTGCTGATCTCGCGCTTCAAGGACGTGACGCTGGCCGAGCTGTCGGCCAGTTTCAATACACATCACAAGGGAGTACAGCATGGACATCGATGAATTCGACGTGATCGTTATCGGCGGCAGTTACGCGGGACTGACAGCGGCGACACAGTTGGCGCGCGCGCGCCGCCGCGTGCTGGTGGTGGACTCCGGCCAGCGGCGCAACCGCTACGCGCGCCACTCTCACGGCTTCCTGGGACAGGATGGGCGCGAGGCCGCCGCCATCGCCGCCGACGGCCGCGCGCAGCTGATGAAGTATCCGACCGTGCGCTGGGTGGAAGGCGCGGCCACGCAGGCGGTGGAGCAGGACGGCGGCTTCCGTATCACGCTGGCCAACGGCAGCGCGTTCCAGGGTCAGCGGCTGGTGCTGGCCACCGGCGTGGTGGACCAGTTGCCGGCACTGCCGGGACTGGCCGAACGCTGGGGCGATACCGTATTCCACTGCCCGTACTGCCATGGCTATGAGCTGGAGCAGGGGCGCATCGGCGTGCTGGCAACCAGCGCGCTATCCATGCATCACGCGCTGATGCTGCCCGATTGGGGCACGGTGACGCTGTTCCTCAACGGCGCCTTCGAGCCGGACGCCGAGCAGCTGGGCAGGTTGGCGCAGCGCGGCGTAACCATCGAACGCACGCCGGTGCGCGCCATCAGCGGCCGCTCGACGGTGGAATTGCGGGATGGCCGCGCGGTGGAGATGGACGGCCTGTTTGTCGTCAGCCGCCTGTACAGCGGCAGCCCGCTGGCCGACCAGCTGGGCTGCGAGATGGAGGAAGGTCCGATGGGCCAGTATGTGCGCACCGACATGGTCAAGGCCACCAGCGTCACCGGCGTGTATGCCTGCGGCGATGCGGCGCGGGCGACCGGCAACGTGGCGCTGGCGGTGGCCGACGGCACCATGGCCGGCGTCGGCGCGCACCAGTCGCTGATCTTCGGCGCCTTCGCGGCGGCTGCCTGAACGTCAGATCAAGCCGGCTTCCGACAGGATCGCCGGCATGGCCTCGCGCATGCAGTCGATGAAGCTGCGCAGACGCGCTGGATAGTGGCGCGCATGCGGATACACGAGGTAGAGCGGCAGCGTGTGCGCACGCCACTGCGGCAGCAGGTGCAGCAGCCTGCCGTCGGCCAGTTCCTCCTGCAGCGCCCAGGCGGAAATCGCGCACACGCCCAGACCCATGCTGGCGGCGTTGCGCACGGCGTACAGGTTGTCGGTGCTGAGGCGCGGCTGAATCGGCAGGCGTACCGTTTCGCCGCTGGCGGCATGGGTGAGTGTGACTTCGCTGCGGTAGAAGGTGCGCTGCGCCAGCCAGGGCAGCGCCGCCAGTTCGTCAGGATGTGTCGGTGGTGCGGCGCCGTTCAGCAGGGCGGGGGAGGCGACCACGATGCAGCGGATGTCCGCCAGCTTGATGGCGATCACCGACGGTTCGCTGACTTCGCCCACATGGATGGCGCAATCGATATTCTCGGCGATGAAATCCGGCGTGCGGTCATGCAGCAACCACTCCACCGACACGCGCGGATAGCGCTGCAAAAAATCCACCAGCGGGGCGATCAGCTGCTGCTGGCCGATGGCGTGCGGCGCCACCACGCGCAGCGTGCCTTCCGGCGCGAGTTGCGCGCCATGCACTTCCGAGGCCAGCGCATTCCAGTGCGCCAGCAGTTCGCGTGCGCGCACCAGGCAGCGTTCGCCGTCCTCGGTCAGCTGCATGGCGTGCGTGGTGCGCTGGATCAGGCGCAGGCCCAGTTCGCGCTCCAGCGCTTGCAGGCGGCGGCTGATGGTAGGCTGCGTGGTGCCCAGCTGTGCAGCCGCCGCGGACAGGCTGCCCGCCTCCACGATGCGGACGAAGGTTTGCATCAGGTCGATGCGGTCGGCGGCGGTGCGGGCGTCTGTCATACGACGAGCGTATAGTATTTATACGGGGCGGTCCACTACCTTTCTATGGCGTGCCGCCGCATACTGGTCGTCTTCAACAGGAGGGCATGCAATGAAAGTAAGCTTTATTGGAATTGGCGCCATGGGCGCGGCAATGGTGCCGAATCTGGTGCGCGCGGGCCATAACGTCAGCGTGTGGAACCGCAACCGCGCGGCGGCGGAAGCGATCGAGGGCGTGACGGTGCTGGATACGCCGGCCGAGGCGTTCCAGGCCGATGCGGTGATGACCATGCTGGCCAACGACGACGCGGTGCGCGGCGTGATCCTGGACAGCGGCGCGCTGGCGGGCGCCAACAAGAACTGCGTCCACATCATGATGGCGACCATTTCGCTGGGGCTGGTGGACGAGCTGGCGGCGCGCCATCGCGAGGCCGGCATAGGCTATGTGTCGGCGCCGGTGTTCGGCGTGCCAGCTGCGGCGGCAGGCGCGCAGCTGAATGTACTGGCGGCGGGCGACCCGCAGGCCATCGCCACGGTGCAGCCGCTGCTGGATGCGGTGGGCCGCCAGACCTGGCGGCTGGGCGATGATCCCAAGCGCGCCAATGTCGTCAAAATCTCGGGCAATATGATGATCGCGCAGGCTTTCACCGCGATGGGCGAGGCGGCGTATCTGAGCGAGAGCTATGGCGTGTCGGCAGCGGACCTGCTCAATGTGCTGACCAATACGCTGTTCGCGGCGCCGAGCTATCAGCGCTACGGCGGCTTCATCGCCACCAACACCTTCGAGCCGGGCTTCAAGCTGCCGCTGGGGCTCAAGGATGTGAACCTGGCCCTATCTGCTGCGCTGGCCAGGGGCGCGGTGCTGCCGGTGGCCGAGCAGGTGCGCGAGAATATGCAGCAGGCGATGGCGCAGGGGCTGGAAGACCGCGACTGGTCGGTGGCGGCGACCATCCGCCGCCAGCGCTAATCTGGCCTGGCCTTGCGCAGCACGCCCTGCCTGTGTTCAGGCAGGTGCGACGATGGATCCTGCGCCGGATCGAATACGTAGTGCTGGAAGATGGCGCCCCATGCGGCGCGCACTTCCGGCGGCTGGTGCTTCATGGCTTTCAGCGTGGCGACCAGCGCGTCGAAAGTGGTGCCGGCATCCTGCGCCGGCTGTTCGTTCTTCCACCAGTAGTTGACCATCATGTTCAGCGGTCCGGTGGACTGCACGTGGTGCCACCACAGCGTTGGGATGTAGAGCGCGTCGCCGGGCAGCAGGTCGGCCACCAGCGCGGCGGCCTGCGCGTCCTTGAAGCGTGGATGCAGGTCGACATCCGGTTCGCGGAAGTTGACCATGCTGATCGGCGTTGGCGTCGGCGCGAAATCCAGCGGGCCGATATACAGGTTGTCCACCTGTTCGGGCGGGAACAGCGTGAAGCGGCGCTGGCCGCTGACCACGCAGGCCAGGTTGTAGGATTCGTCAAAATGCGCCGGCGTGGTGATGGTGTTCCCCAGCCACAGACGTGGCCGCGCCGACAGCGGCAGCGCCGGCGCCACATTCTCCAGCGCGAAGCGCGGCATGCAGTCGTCGATCAAGGCGCTTTGCACCGCTACCGAAGGCGGCGCATCGAATTGCGAGTAACGTGCCAGCTGCTCGATCACGCGCGCCACCGGCACCTTGTTACGGACGAAGTTGAAGCCTTCCATATCCGGCTTGTAGAACAGCCGTCCGCGTTCGGCGGGCGGCGTCATCACCGCATCCACTTCGAAATCGTTGGCCAGGCCGAGCACATACTGGCACAGCGCTTCCGGCGACTGCCGGGCGGCGCGCACCGCCGGCCAATGGCGCACGAAGCCGCGCAGGATGGCGGGGCGGTAGCTGCCCGCCACTTCGCTGAAGAAGCTGGCCGGATCGAGGTCGCGGTATTCGGTGGGCGTGTTCATGCAACGTATGATGGCATAAAAAAGCCCGCCAGGGCTGGGGAAGCCGAGGCGGGCACAGACTACACAATGAAGCCGATTAGTACTTGATATGCAGACCAGCGTAGTACTGCGCGCCGTTGGCGTAGAAGCGCGCCGGTTGATCCTTGTTGTAGATGTAGTTCTTCAGGATCGGGTTGTTCAGATTCTGACCGCTCAGCGTCAGCACGATGTTCTTGCTGATGTTGTAGTTGAACGATGCCGACAGGGTGCCGGTCGAATCCTGATACAGCGGCGTGCCACGGTCCTGCGCAGCCAGGAACGACGAGCGCCATGCGTAGCTTACGCGGGCATTGAACTTGTCGTTTTCGAAGAAGATGCCGCCGTTGGCGGTGGTCTTCGAAGCACCCAGCATGTCGCATGGATCGCCGGAGGTCGAGGTTTGCATCGCCGGGCAGGCGCCGAAGTCCAGGTGCGAATCGGTCAGCGTGACGTTGCCGTCGATGCCGAAGCCCATGCCCATCGGTACTTGCGCAGCCAGCTCCATGCCCTTCACTTTGGCGCCAACGTTGATCGGCGAAGTGATGGTGTAGTTGGCGAACACTGGCTTGTTCTGCTCTTGCGAAGCGCGGGTGTCGAGGAAGTTGCCGGTGCTGGTGCCGTAGCCCACATAGTCTTTCAGGTCCATGTAGAACACGCCGGCCGACAGCAGGGCGCGCGGTGCGAAGTACCACTGGATCGACGCATCCAGGTTGTTCGACTTGACAGGCTTCAGTGCTGCGTTACCGCCGTTACCGGTATGGGTTTCGTCGGTCAGCAGCACTGCGCCGCCCAATGCGCCGTAGTCAGGACGGGTCATAGTGCGCGAGATGCCCAGACGGCCGACCACGTCGGAACGCAGGTCGAACTTCAGGTTCAGGCTAGGCAGCGGGATGGTGGTGTTGTTGTCGATCGCCGTCTGCTTGACGAAACCGCCCCATGGATAGGCTGGCAGGTTTTGGCCGGCAGGCTGGTTCGGCAGGATCTGGTAGCCGTTCGAGGTGCCTTCGGTGCGCACCACGCGCAGGCCGACGTTGCCGCTCCAGCCTTCGCCTTCCAGTTCACCCTGGACGTAGATCGCCTTGGTGTTTTCTTTCAGGTTGAACATGTCCTGATAGTAGGTGCGGCTGACATCGCGGTTCGAGTGCAGGTCGCCCCAGGCATTCAGGATCGACGGGTCCAGCATCCAGACGTTTTTCGGGAAGTCGCCACCGAGGTCGCTGCCGAAGTTGCCAGGGTAGGTGGTGCCGTTCCAGGCCGGGTTGGTGCTGCTGCCGCCCACGTCGGTGTTGGCCCAGTTAGGACCCTGCGCCACTTCGAAGTTGGAGCGGGTGTGGTGGGTGCCACGCACGCCGAACTTCAGTTCACGCAGCGGACCAGCATCCAGCTGGAAGGCGGCATCGATCTGGCCGTAGGTTTCCTTGTCGTCGGTGGTGGCCGGCGACACGCCGAACACCCAGTCCAGCGCGGTGCCGGTGAAGACGGCGGTATTAATGTTCGGGAACTTGACGGTGGCCGGCGAACCCAGGCCGTTCAGCTGGTAGCTGGCGCCGGAGTTGTTGACGTCACCTTCGAACACGCCCTGGCTCGGGGTCACGCCCTTGCCTTTGGTGGAACCGGCTTTGGCGGTGAACACCAGGCGGTCGGTGGCGCGCCATTTGCCGTCCAGATCGAAGAATTCGGTCTGGGCGTAAGCGCCGTCACGCACGATGTTGTCGACGATACCGTAGCGCAGTGGCGCGGCGGCGGTGCCCTTGTTGGTGAACGATGCCGACACCAGCGTGCCGTTGCGGATCACGTAGCCTGGATCAGGCGCGACGCCCGAACCCAGCATGCCCGAACCGTTCATGTCGGTCATGTAGTTGGTGTTGTAGTTCGACGCGTCCATCTTCGAACGGAAGTAGGTCGCTTCCAGCGAGAAGTCGCGGCTAGGCTTGAATTGCAGGTCGATCAAACCGCCCTTGCGCTTGCGCTCCTGCTGGAACAGCGAGGAACCGATCAGGCGCGGGAACCAGACGTTGGCCAGGTCAGGGTTGGTCTTGACGGCGGCGTTGGTCGGTGCGACCTGGGTCCATTGCAGCAGCTCCTGGCCGTCGCGGCGCAGCGAGCGTTTTTCCGAGAAGCCTTGTACCATCAGGCCCAGCGTGCCGGCTTCGTTCTTCCAGTTGAACAGGCCACTGACTTGTGGATCGGTTTTTTCCGCCAGGTCGGAGTACACCGCCTGCACGGTGGCTTCCATCGAAATCGGCTGCTTGAAGTCCAGCGGGTGACGGGTGCGGATGTCGATCGAGCCGCTCGAACCGCCTTCCACCTGGTCGGCGGTCGGCGCTTTGTAGACCACCACCTGGCCGACGATTTCCGACGGCAGCAGCGAGTAGGAAGCGGAACGGCCAACGGCGCCGCCCACCTGGTCCAGCACGAACCAGTCGCCGGTCGATACGGCGTGGCCGTTGATCAGGGTCTGGGTCAGCGAAGGCGCGGTGCCGCGCATCGACACGCGGTCGTTTTCATCGAAGCCGCCTGAGCCTGCGCCCGAGGTGGAGATGTTCACGCCCGGCACGCGTTGCAGCGAGTCGGCCACGTTCTTGTCCGGCATCTTGCCTACGTCTTCGGCGGTAATCACGTCGACGTTGCTCGACGCATTACGCTTCACCGACAGCGACTGCTGCAGCGAACCGCGGATGCCGCTAACAATAACGGTCTCCGGCTCCTTGTCGGTCGCTGCCTGCTGCGCCTGGGCGGTCATCGCGACGCTCAGCGTCAGGATGGCCGTCGCAGTCGCGATAGGGGTCAGTTTGGACATTTTGATTTTATTCGTATTGTGTTGCATGTTCCCTCCCGTTGATGAAGGCTCCGCCGAGCCAACCGATTGTTGATGTGTCTTCTTTTCTAAATCACGTTCAAAACCAATCCAACGCCAATATACCTGCGTTTGCATACCAGATCACTACCACTTTAAAATTCTTTTTTGTTATGTTGTATGCAGCATACAAAGTATCCTTTCAGCAACGGCATAAGACCGGATGGTGGGTGGTATGGAAAGCGTTTGTGCGGGAACGCAACAGCGATAAAGCCTTTACCTAAAGGCGTTATGCGAATCAGATGAAAATATTTGAAGGTGGCGGAGGGGCGGCTGAATATCCGCTGGTATTTTTTTGGTATTATCGTCGAACAATTACAGAGAGGATGTCTTGATCGTGATGAACAGCGACAAAATGACCCCACTGGTACACATTCGACAGCACCTCAATGAGACCAGTAACCTGCCCCTGTATCAACGTCTGCAGCGCGCGCTGCGTTCCGCGATAGACCAGCATCTTCTCAAGCCCGAGGACGCTTTGCCGGCCGAACGCCAGCTTGCCGCCGATCTCGACATCTCGCGCATCACGGTGCGCAAGGCCATCGATGGCCTGGTCGGCGAGGGCGTGCTGATACGCCGGCCCGGCTCCGGCAACTTCATCAACACCCGCATCGAAAAGAACTTCGCCAAGCTGACCTCCTTTTCCGAGGACATGCGCGCACGCGGCCGCACGCCGCGCAGCGTGTGGCTCAAGCGTTCGGAAGGCACGGTGACGCCGGACGAGGCGATGCGGCTGCGACTCAGTCCCGGCTCCAAGGTGTACCGCTTCAACCGCATGCGCTATGCGGACGATGTGCCGATGTGTCTTGAATATGCGACCATCGTCGCCTCCTGCCTGCCGTCGCTGGACGCGGTGGACGTCTCCATGTACGACGCGCTGGAACGCTCGGGCAACCGGCCGGTGCGCGCCTTGCAGCGGCTGTCGGCGTTGCTGCTGAACGCCGAGCAGGCCACCCTGTTGCAGGCGAAGGAGGGCGATGCCGGCCTGGCGGTGGAACGCCTGGGCTTTTTGCGCGACGGACGCGCGGTGGAATTCTGCCGCTCCTACTTCCGTGGCGATATGTATGACTTTGTGGCGGAACTGAATGCAAGCTAATCTCCTACTCGCCGCTGCGCTGGCGGCGGCATTGCAGGCCGGGGCATCGGAAGTCGTCGGCTACTATCCCGGCTGGAAGCATGAATCCTTCCCTGTATCGAAAGTCGATGCCGGCAAACTGACCATGGCGCTGTATGCCTTCGTCGATATATGCTGGGATGGCAGGCACGGTAATTCCGATCCGTCGGTGAACGACGTGGCGCCGTGCCAGGCGCCGCAGAACGGCGCGCTGGCCTGGCGCAACGAGGCGGAGGACGGCGCCAACCTGCGCGCGCTGGTGGCGTTGAAGAAGGCGCATCCGCAATTCAAGGTGGTGATCTCGGTCGGCGGCTGGAACTGGTCGAACCGCTTCTCCGACGTGGCGGCGTCCGCGCCGGCGCGCACCAGCTTCATCGCCTCGTCGCTGGCGGCCATGCGCCGCTACGGGCTGGATGGCATCGATCTCGATTGGGAATATCCCGGCGAGGCCGGCGTGCCTTGCGCGGCGGGCGAAGTGTGCGCGCGGCCGGAGGACAGGCAGAACTTCATCGTGCTGGCGCGCGAGCTGCGCGCGGCCTTCGATGCGGCGGGCAGGCAGGACGGCCGGCATTACAGCATCACCATCGCCGCCGGCGGCAACGGCAACTACGTCGGCGACGGCGCGTGGGTGAAGGAGCTGGCGCAAAGCCTGGACTGGATCAACATCATGGCCTACGACTATCACATGCCATGGGAAAAAAACACCGGCCACCACGCCGCGCTGTTCGCCGATCCCAAAGATCCGGTGACGGCCAACGGTTTTTACGCATCGCGCTCGGTGGAGCGCTACCTGGGCGCCGGCGTGGCGGCGGACAAGCTGGTGCTGGGCGTGCCGTTCTATGGCTACGGCTGGAAGGGCTGTGCGCCGGGACCGGATGGCGACGGCCAGTACCAGGCGTGCAGCGGCGGCGTGACGGACGGGATCAACGGCGGCAATTCATATGGCTACGGCCAGCTGCTGCAGCGTGGCGCAGGCTACAAGCGGTACTGGAATGCCTCGGCGCGCGTGCCGTATATGTACAACGCCAGGGAACAGGTGTGGATCACGTATGAAGATCCGGCATCGCTGAAGGAGAAGGCCCGCTATATCAGGCAGCAAGGGCTGCGCGGTGCGATGTTCTGGGAGTTGAGCGCCGATGGCGAGCACCGGCTTTTGAATACGCTGTCGGAGTCGCTCCGGCAGTGAGCTTCGGTAGTGCAGTCCGGCGGCGTGGCCGCCGCCGGAGTGAGACGAATTACTTCGCTTCGGCGGCGCCGATTTTCGGACCGGTTTCGTACATGATCCAGTAGCGGGCCAGGTCGGCGCGCGGATCGGCGCCGGCGGTCAGTGGCTTCAGCACTTCAACCGATTCATCCTTCTTGCCGGCCATGGCCAGGGCGTAGCCCAGGCGCAGCTTGGCGTCTTCAGGATTCTTCGATACGCCTTTGGCGATACCTTGCTTCATCAGGTCGATACCTTTGTCGAACTGGCCCAGGGTGACGTAGTTGTAGCCCAGGTTGACCAGGCCGACGCCGTCTTTCGACTTCTGTGCCGCAGCGATGCCGCTGTCGATGTTTTTCGCATCGTCAGCCGCGCCCTTGTTGGCGCTGGCCTTGATTTTTTCCAGCGCGGCCTTGTCCTTGCCGGCAGGGATGGCGCCTGGGTAGCCCTTGTCCATCGCGATCTTCGCTTCGGTAAAGAAGCCGCCCAGCACGGCCAGTTCGGCCTGTTCCGCGTAGTCTTCTGGTTCCATCTTCGACGGCACCACCACGGCTTTCAGGCGCACCAGGTCCAGGTCCAGGCGGTTGTTGTAGGTCTTCTTGCCGCGGGTGCGGTTCAGCAGGTCGTTCCAGTAGTCTTCGGTCGGGTAGTAGCGCGTCAGCTCTTCCACGGCCTGCAGGTACAGCGCGGTGTCCTTGGTCTTGATGCCGACGTTACCCAGCAGGTTCAGGGTGTCCTTCGGCGGCACGGTGCCGGCCTTCTTGGCGGCGTCGATATCCTTCAGCACTTCGACCTTGGTGGTCTCGAAGTCGTTTTTCAGGAAGTACGAGCGGATGATGAACTGGCGTTCCTTGACCTTGTCGCCCGACTCGGCGCCGTAACGGTCGAACCATTTGATGGCGTTGTCGAAGTCCTTCATGCCGCTGTAGTAGGTGGTGGCGATGGCGTCGATGAAGCGCAGTTTGTCTTCCGGCTTCAGACGGCCCGACTCCACCATCGCTTGCAGGCCCTTGACGGTCATCTCGTTGTTGCCCGAGGCCTGGCCCAGTTGCACGCGCATCTGGTTCAGCACGAATTCTTCGTACGGGGTGATGTTCGGCATGGCGGCGGCCTGGTCGATGCGGCTCTGGAATTCGGTGTAGTTCTTGGCTTCCAGCAGAGGCTTGGTCTGTGCTGGTTCGATCAGTTTATAGATCTCAGGGCGGACAACGTCTTTCGGTGGTTCCGGCGCTTTCTTTTCTTCCGCGGCGTGGACAGGGGCCATGCCCATGATGGCAGGCGCGGCGTTCAGGCCGATGGCGGCCAGCAGCAGACTAATACGAGCAAGACGGGAGTGGGACATGGTTATCCTTCAATCAAACTAGGGGGAATGTAAACCCGCGTATTGTTACACAAAACCGGCGGGATTTCCGAATTCAACCGTGTTGCGGTGCAAGGCCCGGCCTGCGCTGTTAAACAGCTGGCAACGTGACGGCGGCAGGTGCAGGCGCGCGCTTGCGCCAGCGTGCAGCGGCGCCGCTTCGGCCGGCAGCTTCACGGCGATCATGTCCGGCACGCCGGCCAAGGTGGTGTAGACGATCGACAGGTCGCCCAGGTATTCGACGTGACCGATGCCGACATCGATGACATTCTCGGCGTGCTGCGGTGCAGCGAGCGACAGGTGTTCCGCACGCACGCCAAGCGTGACCTGGTCGCCCTGTTGGGCGCCGGTGGCCGACTCGACGCCGACCAGGGCGCCGCCGGGCAGCCGCACCGTGACGCGCGCTGCGTCCACCGCGACCACTTCGCCGGGAATGAAATTCATCTTCGGCGTGCCGAGGAAGCCGGCCACGAACAGGTTGGCCGGTGCGTTGTACAGCTCATGCGGCGTGCCCACCTGCTCGATGCGGCCGCCGTTGAAGACCACAATGCGCTGGCCCAGCGTCATCGCCTCCACCTGATCGTGGGTGACGTAGATCATGGTGGTTTTCAGTTCGCTGTGCAGGCGGCTGATTTCCACGCGCATCTGCACGCGCAGGCTGGCGTCGAGGTTGGACAGCGGTTCGTCGAACAGGAATACTTCCGGCTTGCGAACGATGGCGCGGCCGATGGCGACGCGCTGGCGCTGGCCGCCGGACAGCTCCTTCGGTTTGCGCTTGAGCAGCGGGGCGATCTGCAGGATGCCGGCGGCGCGTTCGACCGCGGCCTGCACCTCGGCCGGTTTGTGGCCGGCCAGCTTGAGGGCGAAGGCCATGTTTTCGTACACCGTCATGTGCGGGTACAGCGCATAGGACTGGAACACCATGGCCAGCTTGCGCCGCGCCGGCGCGATGTCGTTGGCCAGCGTGCCGCCGATGTGCAGCGTGCCTTCGCTGATGGTTTCCAGGCCGGCGATCATGCGCAGCAGGGTGGACTTGCCGCAGCCCGAGGGGCCGACAAAGACCATGAATTCGCCATCGGCGATATCCAGGTCGATGCCGTGGATGACGGGCGTTTTGTCGTAATGCTTGACGATGTTCTTGAGACTGACACTGGCCATGTGCTTAGACCACCTGTCCTTCGGCCGGCGCGGCCTGGGGCTGCGGACGCGCGGCCATTGGGATCACCTGCGACAGCACGGCGACCGGAATCGCGCACACCATCACCCAGATGAAGAAATGCTGGTAGCCCAGCGCGATCTGGATGTCGCCGCTGAACAGCTTGAAGATCACAAAGCCCAGCTGCATGATGCCGGTGGCGAAGGCGTAGTGCGCGGTCTGGTATTTGCCCGGCGCGACCACCTGCATCATGTACAGGATCAGGCCGACGAAGCCGAAGCCGTAGCCGAACATCTCGACGCTCAACGCGGTGGCGATGATGGACAGTTCGGTCGGCTGGAAGTAGGACAGCAGGTAGAACGCCACGTTCGGCAGGTTGACCGCCAGGATCAGCCACAGGATGGCGCGCTTGAGGCTTAACCACGAAGTGAAGTAGCCGCCGGCGATGGAGCCGACCAGGAAGGCCACGGTGCCGACGGTGCCGTACACGGCGCCCACTTCGGCGGTGGTCAGTCCCAGGCCGCCGAGGCTGCGCGCTTCGCGCAGGAACAGCGGGCCGATGGACTGCACCTGCGCTTCGCCGGCGCGGAACAGGATGATGAAGACGATCGAGACCCAGATGCCGGGCTTCCTGAAGAATTCAATGATCACTTCCCACAGCGTGCGGGCGATGGCGGCGGCGTTGGTGTCTTCGCTGACGGTGTTGCGGGCCAGCGGCAGCGCCCAGCTGTTGTATATGCCCAGCGCGATCATCATCGCGCCGAGGATGCAGAAGCAGATGGTCCATGCCGGCACCACGCCGATGGTCTTCTCGAAATGGCCGGCCAGCAGCAGCAGCGCGCCGGTGGTGAAGAATTTGGCGGCGTTGAAGAAGGTGCCGGTCCAGCCGGCGTAGGTGGCCTGGCCTTTTTCATCGAGGCTGGTGATGTACAAGCCGTCGCACGCGATGTCGTGGGTGGCGGCGGAGATGCCGACCAGGGCCAGCATCGCCATGCTGGCGGCGAACCAGAACGGCGCCTGCAGCGCCAGCGCGACGCCGCCGAGGCAGAAGCCGCCGAAGATCTGGAAGAAGGTCACCACCAGCTTTTTGCTCGGCGCCAGTTCCAGGAAGGGACTCCACAACGGCTTGAACACCCAGGCGAAGCCGATCAAGCCGGTCCAGTGATTCAACTCGTCGTTCGGCACGCCCATGCTCTTCAACATCTGGTTGGCCACGATGGCCACGGCGAAGAAGGGCAGGCCTTGCGCGAGGTACAGGCTGGGAACCCACAGCTTGGGATTGCGGATGGTGTCGGTCATTGTGAAGTCTCGTTGTCGTTTTTATTTAAAACCTGGCACCGGTGCGTTGCCGGTGGCTTGCAGTTCGCCGGACAGCCAGCCGTTGATGGCGTCCAGCGCCGGCTTGGCGAAGCCGTAGGTCATCAGCGCGGGCGCCTGGATGTCCAGCGCCTGGTAGGGATTCCACAGCGCCAGGTGCAGGTCCGGGCGCCAGCTGCCGCGCGCGTGCTCGCCGTAGCGCAGGCGCGAGGTGGAGGCCAGTATGGTGAAACGGCCATCCTGCGGCAGCGCGTTCCAGTCGAAGGTGTCGGCGTCGGCGAAGGTGACCAGTTCGACGTCGTACAGCTTGCGCAGCGAGTCGGCCACCACGCCGGCCGGCACGCCGGCTTCGGAGACGCCGTCGCTGACCACGTCCTGGCGCGCGACCAGGCGCACCTTGGCGCCGGCGGCAGGGCGCTGCGGCGCGCCGGACGGGCCAGCATACGCGGTCAGGCTGCGGCGCCAGCCTTCGGCCATGATCTCGCGGTCGGCCGCATCTTCCTTGTAGGAGCGCGGCTTGCATGGGTAGGCGCGGGCCAGCGCGGCCAGGCGGTCCAGGCGCGTCTGCACCTCCTGTTGCGACAGTTCGCCCGATGCGAGGGCGGCCGCGATGGCGTTCAGGGTTTCTTCCTGCGTTTCGGTGGTGCCCAGCGCCATGACCATGTCGGCGCCGGCGGTCAGCGCGCGCACGGCGGCGTTGCCGACGCCGTAACGGCCGGCGATGGCGTGCATGTCCATGCCGTCGGTGATGAGCACGCCCTTGTATTGCCATTCATCGCGCAGCAGGCCGGTGAGGATGCGGCGCGACATGGTGGCTGGATTGTCGGCGTCCAGCGTCGGGTAGACGATGTGCGCGGTCATCATGGCCGGGGCGGCGCCGGAGGCGATGCGGAACGGCGCCAGTTCCAGGCGGTTCAGTTCCTCCACCGGCTTGTTCACGGTCGGCAGGTCGCGGTGCGAATCGACGTTGGTGTCGCCGTGGCCGGGGAAGTGCTTGACGCAGCAGGCCACGCCTTCGGCATGGCTGCCGGCCATCCACGCCATCGCCAGTTCGGCGGCGCGCTGCGGTTCGGCGCCGAAGGAGCGCTCGGCGATGACGGGGTTGTGCGGATTGTTGTTCAGGTCCAGCACCGGCGCGAAGTTCCAGTTGAAGCCCAGCGCTTTGACGGCGCGCGCGACGGCGGCTCCTGTGCGGTAGGCCAGGTCGGTGTCGTTGGCGGCGCCCAGGCCCATGGCGGCCGGCGGCGCCGGCACCCAGGTGGAGCGCACCACGGCGCCGCCTTCCTGGTCGATGCCGATCAGCGAATCCGGGCCCATGACGGCGCGCAGGTCGGCGGTCAGCTTGGCCAGCTGTTCGGAATCGGTCATGTTCCCACGGAACAGGCAGACGGCGCGGATGCTGTTCGCTTTTAGGAATTCAGCGGTGGCCGCATCCAGCACGGTGCCGGGGAAGCGGATCATGATAAGTTGGCCGGCGATTTTTTTAAATTCGTTTTGAGTTGTCATTTCACTGCTCCGTCCATGCCGCGCATGAAGAATCGTTGAGTAAATAAGAAGGCTGCCAGCGTGGGCAGGATGGTGAGCACGGTGCCGGCGGCAATCACGCGCGTGCTGCTGCCGAAGGTGCCGCGCAAATACAGCACACCCACCGACAGCGGGAATTCATCCGGCTTGCTCATGACGATCGAGGGCCAGATGTATTCGTTCCAGGCTTCCACCGCCGTCAGTATGCCGACTGTGGCCAGCCATGGGGCGATCAGCGGCAGCACGATTTTGCTGAAGATGATCCATTCCGACGCGCCGTCCACGCGGGCGGCGTCGATCAGGTCCTGCGGGACTTCCTCGAACGCCTGTTTGAGCAGCAGGATGGCGACCGCGTTGACCACGTTGGGCAGGATCACGCCGGCGTAGGTGTCGACCAGGCTGAGTTTCGTGACGGTGATGAAGTTGACCAGGAAGTTGACTTCCGACGGCAGCACCAGCGTCGCCAGTATCAGGCCGAACACCAGCTTGCGGCCCTTGAACTGCATGCGCGCCAGCGGATACGCGGCGGCGGAGCACAGCACCAGTTTCCAGAACACGGTGCACAGCGCGATGAATACCGAATTGCGGAAGAAGGACCAGATCGGAATGGTGTTGAACACTTCGATGAAGTTGGCCAGCGACGGCTCCTGCGGCCAGAAGGTCGGCGGGTAGGCGAAGATATTCCCTTCGGTGGACAGCGCGGTGACCAGCGTCCACCAGAACGGGAACACGCAGACGATGGCGATCACGCACAGCAGCAGGTAGTGGCTGACGGTCTTCATCGGTGTTTCGGCCTGATGTAGCGCAGGCACAGCAGGGCGATGCCGACGCAGAAGATGGAGACGACGAAGCTGGCGGCCAGTGCGCGCGGCAGCTTGAGGTGCTTGAGGCCCTGGTCGTAGGCATAATACAGGCCGGTGAAGGTGGAGTTCATCGGGCCACCCTGCGTCAGCACGTCCACTTCCTGGTAGGCCTTTAGTGCGGCCAGCACCGACAGCACGGAGCAGATCATGATGGTCGGGCGCAGCATCGGCACAGTGATTTTCCAGAATCGCTGCCAGCGGTTGGCGCCGTCGAGGATGGCGGCTTCCTGCATGTCGGCGGGCACGGCCTGCAGCGCGGCCAGGTACATCACCATATACCATCCCAGGCCGCGCCACAGCGTGACGAACATGATCGCGAACAGCGCGATGGTGTCGTTGGACAGCCAGCCCACGGGCGCGTTCACCAGTTGCAGCGTTTGCAGCACGTAGTTCAGCGTGCCCTGTTCGTGGAACATGAAGCCCCACATGATGCCGACCACCGACACCGTGGTCACCACCGGCACGTAGAAGGCGGCGCGGAAGTAGCGGATGCCGGGCAGCTGGTTGTTGACCAGGACCGCGAGGCTCAGGGCGCCGATCTGAACGAAGGGCACCATCAGCAGGAACAGCAGCGAGTTTTTCAGGCCGGTGGTGAACATCTCGTTGTCGAAGATGTAGCGGAAGTTGTCCAGGCCGACCCAGTGCGTTTCGCGTATCAGGCTGTAATCGGTGAGGGCCAGCAGCGAGCCGAAGGCCACGGGCCAGAACGAGAACACGGCCAGCAGCGCCAGCGCGGGCGCGAGGAACAGCCAGGCGGTCAGGTTGCGGCCCATTTCAGTGACTCCGCTGCGTGGCGAGTTTCTTGTTCCAGATGGCGACGGCCTGGTCGAGCGCCTGCTGGATGTCCTGCTTGCCGGTGACGCCGGCTTCGACCGCCTTCACCAGGTAGCGCCGCAATTCGTCGTAGTCGGTGATGCCGGCCACGTACAGCGTGTGCGAATGCGGCATCGACACGGCGCCGGCGGCGACGGCTTTTTCCGCCGCGCCGGCGTTCGGCGGCACGGTGGTGAAGAATGGATCGTTGGCCGCCTGCGCCATCGCCGGATAGACGCTGGCCTGCCTGGCGAAGGCCAGCTGGTTGGCGTCGTTGGTCAGGTAGCGGGCGAACTTGCCGATGGCCGGCAGCAGTTTGGCATCGACGTTCTTCGGCACGGCGTAGTGAATCAGCCAGCCGCCGTCGGCGATGCCGGTCGGACCCAGCGGCGCCGGGGCGACGTCGGTGATGGCGTAGATGTCCCTGGCGTCGCTCTCGATGCGCTTGACCGCCGTCGGCGGCGCCAGCAGCATGCCGAGACGGCCGCCCTTGTAGGCGTCGATGGCGGCGGGGAAGTTATCTTCGGCGAACAGCGCGTCCTTCAGCAGGCCGCCGGCCTTGTAGGTGTCGGCCAGCTTGCGGATCAGCGCCACGTGGGCTGGCGAGTTGAATACGGCACGGCCGTTGGCGATGACGGCCAGGCCTTGCTGCATCATCAGGCCGTCGATCTTGGACAGGGCGGGGCACAGGCCGGCCTTGCCGGTGCGCGCGGCGATCTGGCGCGCGAACAGCAGCTGCTCATCGAGGTCGCGCGGCGCGTGCGGGATGGCGGCTGCCTTGAAGATCTGCGTGTTGTAGGCGATGACGGCGACGTTGCTGTACATCGGGAAGCCGTAGGTCTTGCCGTTGAAGGTCAGGTCTTGCAGCGTGCTGGCGAGGTAGCGCGGGCGGGCGTCGGCCAGCAGGTCGTCGACCGGTGCGAGCAGGCCGTCGCGGGCGAATTCGTCGGCCCAGGGCACGTTGAGGTTGACCAGCGCCGGCGGCGTGCCGGCGACGATGCGCGTGACCAGCTTGGTCTGGATGATATCCCAGGGGAAGTCGACCCATTCGACCTTGACGCCGGGGTTGGCCGATTCGTAGTTGCGAACCAGCGTTTCGTAGTACGGCGTGAACTTGGGCTTCATGCTGAAGGTCCAGAATTCGATCTTGTCGGCGGCGTACGCAGACAAAGAGTGCACCATCAATGCCGCGAGCAAAAAGCGTAGTTTCATTGATGGTGCGTGGTCGCTTAGTTGGTCTTGGTGACTTTGCTCAGGTGACGCGGCTGGTCCGGGTCCATGCCGCGCGCGGCGGACAGTTTGGCCGCCATCACGTAGAAGGTCTGGATCGCGACGATCGGATCGAGGTCCGGCGTGGCGGCGACCGGCAAGGTCAGGTCGCGGTCGGCCACGTCGGCCGGAGCGGCCAGCAGCACGCGCGCGCCACGGCCGCGCATCTCGGTCGCCAGCGCCAGCAGGCTTGCCTGCGTCGGGCCGCGCGTGGCAAAGATCACCAGCGGGTAGCCTTCTTCGATCAGCGCCATCGGGCCGTGCTTGATTTCCGCGCCGCTGAAGGCTTCAGCCTGCAAGGCCGAGGTTTCCTTGAACTTCAGCGACGCCTCCAGCGCCACCGGGAAGCTGATGCCGCGGCCGACCACCATGATGTTGCGCGCCGGCGCCAGCACTTCGATCGCCGACGACCAGTCTTCGGTGGTGGCGGCGCGCAGCGACTCGGGCAGCGCTTCCAGGCCGGCCAGCAGCTCCGGATCGTTCTGCCATGCGGCCACCAGGCGGGCACCGGCCACCAGGCTGGTGATGAAGCTCTTGGTGGCGGCCACGCTCTGCTCCTTGCCGGCGCGCAGCGGCATGGCGAATTCGGCGGCGTGCGCCAGCGGCGAATCGATATCGTTGACCAGCGCGATGGTGGTGGCGCCGCCGTCGCGGAAGTATTTGATCGGCTCGACCACGTCCGGGCTCTGGCCCGATTGCGAAATCGAGATGGCCAGCGTGTCGCGCGTGATCAGCGGCGATTTGTTCAAGGTCACCAGCGACATCGGCAGCGAGGCCACCACGCGGCCCAGGCGAGCCATGATCAGGTAGGCCGCATAGGCGCACGCATGGTCCGAGCTGCCGCGCGCGATGGTCAGCGCGGTCGAGAAGGACGTGCTCCTCAATTTGCGGCCCAGCTCCGCGTAACGGTCTCCGTCATGCGCCAGTTGCGTGGCGACGCAATCCGCGGCGGACAGGGCTTCTTTCAACATCATTGAGGTCACAACAATTCTCCTTCGATATAGACGGCTTTGAGGTTCAGGTCACGGTCGAGCACAACGAAGTCGGCAAACGCGCCGGGGGCCAGGCGGCCCCGCTCTGGCAGGCCGAGATAATCGGCCGCATACGTTGAGACCCGCGCCGAGGCATCCGCCAGATCGAGGCCGAGTCCGACCAGGTTACGCAGCGCCTGGTCCATAGTGAGGGTACTGCCGGCCAGCGTGCCGTCGGGCAGGCGCACGCCGCCCATGCATTTCATGACTTTGTGCCGGCCCAGCATGTACTCGCCGTCCGGCATGCCGGTGGCGGAAGTGGAATCGGTGACGCAGTAGAGATTCGGGATGCAGCGCAGCGCGGTGCGGATGGCGCCCGGATGCACGTGCAGCAGGTCGGGAATCAGCTCGGCGAAAGTGCCGTGCGCCAGCGCGGCGCCGACCATGCCGGGTTCGCGGTGGTGCAGGCCGGGCATGGCGTTGAACAGGTGAGTGAAGCTGCGCGCGCCCTGGCCCAGCGCGGCGACGCCGTCTTCATAGGTGCCCAGCGTGTGGCCGATCTGCACGCGCATGCCGGCGTCCGACAATTCCTTGACCAGTTCCAGGTGGCCGGCGATTTCCGGCGCCACGGTGATGACCTTGAGCGGCGCCAGTTGTTCCAGCTTCTCGACGTCGGCCAGCTTGGCGGAGCGCGCGAACGGCGGCTGCGCACCGAGCTTGCCGGAGTTGATGAACGGGCCTTCCAGGTGGGCGCCGAGCACGCGCGCTTCGCCCTTGCCGCGCTGGGCGGCGGCCTTGCCGATGCCGCGCAGGGCGAGGTCGATGTCTTCCGGCGGCGCCGTCATGGTGGTGGCCAGCATGCTGGTGGTGCCATGTTTGGCGTGGACCGCGGCGATGGTGTGGACGGCATCGCCGCCTTCCATCACGTCCTTGCCGCCGCCGCCGTGCACGTGCAGGTCGATAAAGCCAGGCAGGATATAGACTGCTTCGTTGAGCGCCGGGTCGGCGCTGCTGCCGATGATGGCCGCAATGCGTTCGTCGAATGTGATTTCACCGTGGATCCAGCCGGACGGTGTCAGGATATTGCCTTTGATTGCATCGCTCATCTGCGCGACTCCGCTACGAATTCATAATAATCACTCCGGCAGTACGAGTGGGTCAGTTCCACCGCCGCGCCGTTGTCGAGATAACTGACGCGGGTGATGTGCAGCATGGCGGCACCCGCGGGAATACTGGCCAGGCGCGCCTGTTCGGCGCTGGCGTTGACGGCGCGGATATGCTGCAGCGCGCGCATCGGGATGGTGCCGTTGGCTTCCAGGTAGCCGTACAGCGAATCGGTCACGCTGTGCGGATTGGGCATGTACTGGGCCGGGATGGTGGTGGTTTCGATCGCCATCACCACGTCGTCGGCGGTGCGCAGGCGCTTCAGGCGCGCCACCGGCATGTTCGGCGACAGGCCGAGCGACAGCAGCTCCACCGGCGAGGCGATGCCGATCTCGCGCTGCAGCCAGCGCGAGCCGGCCGTGAAGCCGCGTTCGCGCAGCTCCTCGGAAAAGCTGGTCAGGCGCGACAAGGGCTGTTCGAGTTTCGGCGTGATGTAGGTGCCGGAGCCGCGCTTGCGGGTCAGCATGCCGCGCTCGCACAGCATGTCGATCGCCTTGCGCGCGGTGACGCGCGAGATGTTGAGCATGTCCGACAGCACGCGCTCGGACGGCAGGGCCTCGTTGGCGCGCCAGTCGCCGCCGACGATGCCGTCGGACAGCTTGTTCGCAAGCTGCATGTACAACGGCGTGTCGCTGGTGGCGTCGGGTTTGAAGGCGCTCAACTGGGCTAGCATCGGTCAGTCCTTCAGGCGCTGCTGGATCAGGCGCAGCGCGCCGGCGGCGGAGTCGCCTTGCGGATTGACGATGCGCTTCAACATCGACACCGGCAGGTAAGGACGCAGCGGCGCGGCCAGGCCGCCGCACAGCGCGATCGGCAGCTTGCCGCTGGCGTCGAGCGCGTTGCCCATCAATTCCACCTCGCGGCCGGCGGCCAGCAGGATGGCGCGCGCGGTGTCGTTGCTGTCGCCGTGCTGCAGGACGATGCGCGCCAGTTGCGCGTAGTTGGTCTGCGTGGCTTGCGCCAGCCAGGTCTGGATGGCGTTGCGCTCGCCGCCGCAGGCGTTGGCGACATCGGTGGCGAAGGCGTTGGCGGCCATGCGGCCGTCCAGCACCTGCTGCACGTGGTTGATGGCGCGCAGGCCCATCCAGGCGCCGCTGGCTTCGTCGCCGGCGGGGAAGCCCCAGCCGCCGACTTCGACGTGGCGGCCGTCGGCCAGCTTGATTTCGCCGACGCTGCCGGTGCCCAGCGCGATGATGGCGCCCGGCTGGCCGGCGTGGGCGCCGAGCACGGTGGTATGGCCGTCGCTTTCCAGCGCCACGCGGGCGTAGCCGGGATTGGCGTCGACGAATTCCGCCGCCCACTGGCGGTTGTGCACGCCCGCCAGGCCGAGGCCGATGGCGATGCGGGATTTGTCGGGGAAACTCAGGCCGGCGGTGGTGAAGGCTTGGGCGGCGGCGTCGTTGACGGCGGCCCAGGCCTTGGCGATGCCATGCATCAGGCCGGACGGTCCGGCCGCGCCTTCCGCAAATTCGACGCCATCGGCGCGGGCCAGGCGTACCCTGGTGCCGCTGCCGCCGCCATCAACGCCGATGAAAAATTCGATCATGTCTACCTGAGAGTGCTTGGCCGGAATGGCCTGTGATGAGGGCACTATAGGGTAGCCAAAACCAGCTTGTCAACAGGTATTTAACTGGTATTAAAAAATATTGAAGTGGACTGGCATTGTCGTCTTGGAATCGTTTTATAAGTCATTGTTTTTAAATAATTTAAGAGAATTTTTCGCGCACCCGCCGAGTGTGGCATTTGCATGCCACTTTTAAACTCCGGGGTCAGGTCCGTCATTTCTACACGAGCTCAGCCTTAGGTGTGGCTATGGCTGAGCTCGTGTAGAAATGACGGACCTGACCCCGGAGGTGGTTAGCGGTGGTAGGTGACCAGGTGGGTGCGGCTGGTGTCGGCCTTGTCGGCCAGGGCGACGGTGGCGTTGCCGGGGCCGTTGACGGTGACGTCGCTCTGGCGCGTCGTCAGCTGGCGCGCGTCGAGGCCGCCCGAGCCGCTCACTTGCGCGCTCAGCACGGCGGTGGCGCCGGACAGGCTCATGTCGCCGGGACCGGTCAGGCGCGCGCGCACGCTTTGTGCTTCCAGGCCGCGCACGGTCAGGTCGCCCGAGCCGTGCACTTCGGCGTCGAGTTTCTTGAGGTGGCCGGCCAGGCAGGCTTCGCCCGGTCCGCGCAGCACGGCGCTGGCCGCTTCGGCACTCAGCGTGCAGGCGTCGAGGTCGCCCGAGCCGTGTACTTCGGCGCGGATTTCCTTGGCGCTGCCGTGCAGCGCCACCGAGCCGGGACCGTGCAGCGCGGCGCTGACGCGGTTGCCGCGGATGTCGCTGATGTCGAGGTCGCCCGAGCCGTTGACCACCAGGTTGAGGTCCTGCGTCACGCCGCTGGCCTCGACGTCGCCGGGGCCGTTCATTTGCAGGTTGAGGCTGGCCGCTTGCAGGGCCCGCAGGTCGAGGTCGCCGCTGCCGTTGCTGGTCACGCTCAGTTCGGCCACCTTGCCGCTGGCGGTGATGTCGCCGGGGCCGTCCGATACCAGGGTCAGCTGCTTGCCCTGGAACTGGCGCAGGTCGACGTCGGCGCTGCCGGCGTTGCGCAGGCTTTTCAGGTTGGCGGCGCTGATGCGCACCGTCATCTCGCGCTGCTTGCTGTTGCCGAAGCTGAAGTTGAAGGTCCAGCCGTTGGCCTTGCGCGGCTGACGCACGGTGAGCGTGTCGCCGTTGACCGCGGTTTCGATGTCGGCGAACTGGCGGCGCAGGCCGGACAGTTCGATGGTGTTGCCGGCGTCGGCGGTGACGATCACGCGGAACGGGCCGATCAGGTTGATGTTGCTGAACGCGGCGACGGTGCGCGTTTCGGTGCCGTAGCTGTCGTCCGGCTTGTCGGCGGCGTGGGCGCCGCCGGCGACCGCCAGTAGCAGGGTGCTAGCCAGCGCGGCGTGGGTGAGCGTGTGCTTCATGTCGGGATCTCGAAGGATGGTGGCGAAAACTGGACGATATGGCAAACCGCCATCGCCGTCGCGCTCCATGGGATGGACGCGCCAAAGCGTGGGACCAACTGCAAAAATCCGGGGCTGAGCGGCAGCTCAATTCCGGCCGCGCGCGGCCGTTACCGTTTGTGTGGCCCCGCTGCGACGGTGATGTCATAATGGTGCATCACTATGCCGCTGAGACAGGCATGCGCAGGTGGAAAGGAGCGCACATGATTCGATACATCGGAACCAAAAATACCAACGACGGCGGCGTGCTGTATATTTTTTTGATCAACGGCTTGCAGAAGGAAATCCGGGAACACGCCTTGAAACAATACCCAGGTTGTTATGAAGCATTGCCGGCCACGGCCAAGGCGCGCATCAGCGCGAACCGCGCGTGGTTATCCAAAACATAATGCGGCGGCGTCACGCTCTGCTGCTGGGCGCCGCGCTGGCGCTGGCCGCCGGCGGCACGGCGGCGCAATCGGTGCCGACCACCTTTGGCACCATCATGGGCAACGGCCTGCTGTGCCGCGACCATACCGATAATTTCTATTACTACAATTACCTGGTCAAGCATTTCGGCAACTGGTACAAGCACGAGGGCGGCGCCTACTGGTTCCGCACCGCCGGGGCGTCGCTGTGGGGCACCGAGATTTCCGAGGTGATGGTCAGCGACGATACCAGCACCTTTATCTTTGTCGGCGCGGTGGCCGAGACCACGCCGGAAAACCTGGAGAAGGCCATCATCCAGCAGGTCGGCACGCATTACACCGTGATCGACACCTCCGCCTATCCGGTGCGCGAGGCCAAGCCGGCCAGCCGCATCGTGTATTTCGATACCAAGGCCAAGATTTACTGCGCTAAATTCAAGCCGCTGCCGCCGGTCCAGCCGCCGCCGGTGCGACAACGGCTAAAATAGGGAGTCGCGCACTCCCAGGGTTTTCATGTACACGCATTTTTTCAATCTGAAGCAATCGCCGTTTTCCATCGCGCCGGACCCGCGCTATCTGTTCATGAGCGAACGCCACCGCGAGGCGCTGGCGCATCTGCTGTACGGCATCGGCTCGGGCGGCGGCTTCGTGCTGCTGACCGGCGAGATCGGCGCCGGCAAGACCACGGTGTGCCGCTGCTTCATGGAGCAGATTCCCGCGA
Source organism: Duganella aquatilis (assembly GCF_009674565.1). GTDB lineage: Bacteria > Pseudomonadota > Gammaproteobacteria > Burkholderiales > Burkholderiaceae_D > Rugamonas > Rugamonas aquatilis. Next base: position 761 of record NZ_WKJL01000011.1, on the reverse strand, counting down.
ATTGCAAACTGGGCTACATCTTCAATCCGAAGCTGTCGGTGGAGGAGCTGCTGCTGTCGATCTGCGACGAGTTCGGCATCGAGCTGCCGCCGCAGGGCGCGGGCGCGGTCAGCGTCAAGGGCTATGTGGATGCGATCAATGCCTACCTGCTGGCCAGCCATGCGCAGGCCAAGAACAATGTGCTGATCATCGATGAGGCGCAGAACCTGTCGGCCGAGGTGTTGGAGCAGTTGCGCCTGCTGACCAATCTGGAGACCAGCGAGCGCAAGCTGCTGCAGATCATTCTGATCGGCCAGCCGGAGCTGCGCGCGATCCTGGCGCAGCCGGAGCTGGAGCAGCTGGCGCAGCGGGTGATTGCGCGATATCACCTGGGTTCGCTGTCGGAGACGGAGACGGGCACGTATATCGAGCACCGGCTGGCGGTGGCGGGGGCGACGGCGATCGCGCCGTTCCCGCGCAAGCTGATGGGGCTGGTGCATGGTCTGACCAAGGGCGTGCCGCGCCGTATCAATCTGCTGTGCGACCGCGCCATGCTGGGCGCGTATGTGGAGAATCAGCCGCAGGTGACGCGGACGATTTTGAAGCGGGCCGCCAGTGAGGTGTTTGCCGGGCAGGAGGCGGTGGCGGCCGGCGCGGGCGCGCGGACTGGCAGGGCGCGCTGGCCGCTGGTGGCGGCGGGCGTGCTTGGCGGCGTGGTCATCAGTGCGGCGAGATCCGCCAGATCCGCGCCATCGCTGTGAACCGTCGTGACGTGCCCGTCA
>NZ_WKJL01000010.1 GCF_009674565.1 Duganella aquatilis | reverse complement strand
CGGGGTCAGTTCTGCCAATCGCACACGGCCTCTACCGTAGCAGCCGCTACGGTAGAGGCCGTGTGCGATTGGCAGAACTGACCCCGGATTTATTTGGCGGTGCGCTTGCCGGCGCGTTCGCCCAGCCAGTTCACCACCTTGGTGTCAAAGCTGGCGGGACTCTTGCGGTTGACCTTCTGTGCCAGGTCTTGCAGGGTTTCCTGCGCCAGCGCTTCTTCCATGCGCCGCTGCGCGCCTTGCATCACGGCGTGAACGGCGCAGGTGCCGGAGGTCGCCCAGTTGGGCGGCGTGTCGTCGAACAAGGCGCAGCGGGCGCGGATTTCGCGGCAGTCGAACAAGGCCTTGTCGCCGTCGATCGCCGTCACCACATCCAGCACGCTGATGTCGCCGGCCGCGCGGGCCAGCGTAAATCCGCCCTTCACGCCTTCAGTGGCCGCCACCAGGCCCGCTTTCGATAGCTTGGTGAAAATCTTGGCAAGAAAATCCAACGGAACGCCCTGCAGCTCCGCCAGGTCGCGCACGCTGGCGTCACGACTGCCACCGTCTTCGCCGACCAGGAACAGCAGGCAATGTATCCCGTATTCGACTCCGGAACTGATGTGCGACATATAAACTCCGACTAAATGAGTCGCTCATTTTAGCACGCGATGCAAAAACTCCTTGCGTTTACAAACTGCGACAACTATAGTCGTAGTTATTGAACTTTACCAAGGAACCAAAATGACCAAGCAAATCCTGATCGTCGGCACCGGCTTCTCCGGTATGTGGAGTGCACTGGCGGCCGCGCGCCTGCGCCATCTGCAAAACCAGCAAGAGGCGGTGGAGATTTCCATCATCTCGCCGCAGCCCAACCTGCACATCCGCCCGCGCCTGTACGAGGCCGACCTGGCCGGCATGGCGCCGTCGCTGGTGGACCTGTTTGCTGCGGCCGGCGTGCGCCACATCGTCGGCACCGTGGAGCAGATCCACCCGCAAGACCATGCGGTGAGCTATCTGGACGTCGACGGCAAGCCGCAATCCTTCAGCTACGACAAGCTGGTGCTGGCCAGCGGCAGCACGCTGTTCCGCCCTGCCATTCCGGGCCTGAAGGAGCATGCGTTCAGCGTCGATCAGCTGAACGAGGCCGAGGAACTGCAGCGCCATCTGCAGGCACTGCCGCAACGCGTGGCCAGCAAGGCGCGCAATACGGTGGTGGTGTGCGGCGGCGGTTTTACCGGCATTGAAACGGCGGCGGAAATGCCGGCGCGGCTGCGCGCAATCTTCGGCAGCGATGCGGAATTCGACGTGATCGTGGTGGAGAAGGCGCAGGACATCGGCCCGGACCTCGGCGCCGGCCCGCGTCCCGTCATCGAGCAGTCGCTGCGCAACAAGGGCGTGAGCCTGCGCCTGGGCCACGCGGTCGAAGCCATCGACGCTGGCGGCGTCACCATCGCCGGCGGCGAGCGCATTGAGGCCGCCACCGTCATCTGGACGGCGGGCGCCCGCGCCAGCGCCCTGGCGGCGCAGGTTCCCGGCGAGCGCGATGCTTTCGGCCGCCTGCAAGTGACGCCGGCGCTGCGCGTCGGCAGCTCCGATATCTACGCCACCGGCGACGTGGCGCGCGCTGCTTCCGACGACCAGGGAAACCACGCCTTGATGTCGTGCCAGCACGCGATGAACCTGGGCCGCTCGGCCGGCCACAACGCCATGGCCGACGTACTGGGACTACCGGCCATTCCGTATGACCAGCAGAACTACGTGACCTGCCTGGCGCTGGGCGCGGACGATGCGGTGTACACCGAAGGGTGGGATCGCCAGGTGAAGATGTCCGGCGCACCGGCGGCGGAATTGAAGGGCATGATCAACACGCAGTGGATCTATCCGCCCAAGGCGGACATGGCGCAGATCATCGCCCTCGCCGATCCGGACAGCCGCCCAGTGCAGTACCTGCCTTAACGGCGCGCCAAGCGGATGCCGGTGAACTGCCAGCGTGCGCCGGCCGGGAAGAAGTTGCGGTAGCTGGCGCGCGCGTGGCCTTCCGGCGTCGCCGACGACGAGCCGCGCAGCACGTACTGGTTCAGCATGAACTTGCCGTTGTATTCGCCCAACGCGCCCTCCGCCGCCGCGAAGCCGGGATACGGCGCGTAGCTGCTGCTGGTCCATTGCCAGCAGTGGCCGTACATCTGGCGCAAGCCGTCGCCGGTCGCGCCGGCCGGATGCAGCAGGCCGGTTTCAAACGCCGCCTGCGCGGCCGCATATTCCCATTCGAATTCGGTCGGCAGACGCGCGCCGGCCCAATGGGCGTAGGCGTCCGCTTCAAACAGCGAGATGTGCGTCACCGGCCGGTTCAGGTCCAGCGGCTGCGGGCCGTGCAGCGTGAATTCCTGCCATGCCCCCTTCTCGTCCTGGAACCAGTAGATCGGCGCCTTCAGGTTTTGCGTGCGCGCCCAGTCCCAGCCTTCGGCCAGCCACAGCGCGGCGTTGAAGTAGCCGCCGGCGTTGATGAAGTCCAGGTACTCGCCGTTGGTCACCAGCCGCGAGGCCAGCGCGAACGGCGCCACATACTGCTTGTGGCGCGGCAGTTCGTTGTCGAAGCTGAAGCCGTCGTCGTTGTGGCCGATGTCGGTCAAGCCGCCGTCGAAGTCCAGCCACGTCAAGGGCGCGACGGCGGCGGCGGCAGGCAATGGGATGTCCATGTAGGCGGGACGCAGCAGGCTTTGCGCCAGCAGGTGCTTGACGTCGGTGAGCATCAATTCCTGGTGCTGCTGCTCGTGCTGCGTGCCGAGCATGATCAGCATCGTCAGGTCGGCGCGCTGCGCGTCGCTCAAGTCGCTGGCCAGCAGCCGGGCGATGCGCGCATCGACGTCGGCGCGGTAGGCGCGCACCTGCGACATGGCGGGCCGCGTCAGCAGGCCGCGCTGCGCGCGCGGATGCTTCTCGCCGATGCCGTTGTAATAGGAGTTGAACAGGATGCGGAACGCCGGATGGAACGGCGCGAAGTCGCGCTCCATGCGTTCCAGGATAAACGTCTCGAAGAACCAGGTAGTGTGCGCCAGGTGCCATTTGATCGGGCTGGCGTCCGGCATCGACTGCGCACCGCAGTCCTCGTCGGTCAGCGGCTCGGCCAGCGCCAGCGTGTGCTTGCGTACCGCCGCATAGCGGGCTTGTAGTTGTTCCATAAGCTTAGTCGGGAATGGCCCGGGCGTGAATGACGGCGAACCAGTTGTTCTTGTCGGTCCACATGCGCGAGGTGGCAAAGCCGGCCTTCTCCAGCAGCGTGACGAAGGACTGACGCGTATACTTGTAGCTGTCTTCCGTGTGGATACGCTCGCCGCGCGAGAAATCGCGTTCGCCGCCGCGCCAGGTGACGGTCAGCGGACAGCGCGCTTCCAGATGCATCTCGATGCGGCTCTTTTCCGGATTGAAGAAGGCCACGTGCTGCCACTGGTCGACGTCGAAATCGGCGCCGATCAGGTGGTTCAGGTGACGCAGCATGTTCAGGTTGAAGGCGCCGGTGACGCCCAGCGCATCGTCGTAGGCCGCATCCAGCACCGCGCGGTCCTTGATCAGGTCCACGCCGATCAGCAGGCCGCCGTCGGCGCCGGCGTTGGCGCGCAGGCCGCGCAGGAAGGTCACCGCCTGCTCCGGCGAGAAATTGCCGATCGAGGAACCGGGATAGAAGAACACGCGGCGCTCGCCGCGCACACTGTCCGGCAGTTCAAAGCCGCTGGAAAAATCCAGTCCCAGCGCGGTCATCTCGATCTGCGGGAAGCGCTGCTGCAGCTGGGCGACGGCGCCCAGCAAAAAATCGCGCGAGATATCGACCGGCACATACTGCGCCGGCTTCAGTAGCGGGAACAGCGACGCCGCCTTGGCGCAATTGCCGGCGCCAAGATCGATCAACGACGCGCCCTCGCCGATCGCATGCGCCATGTCGGCGCCATACGCGGCAAAGATGCTGGCCTCGGTGCGGGTTGGATAATATTCGGGAAGTTCGCAGATGGCCTCAAACAATTTGGAACCCAGGCTGTCGTACAAGAACTTGGGCGAGGTGTAGGCGTCGGACGCCAGCAGGCCTGCACTGATCTCGTTGATGACGGCCTCACTGCCGTGGGCTGGCCGCTGCTGGGCGATGGTGTTGCTGGCGAGGGGCGACACAACACGGATCGCCGGGGCGCGGGACACTTGCATGGAATGCTCTGCCTTTATTCTGGGTGGTCATCCCGGGGGATGATTTTTGTTATGATAGCCGAATATCCATTTTGTAGCGTTGGATCAAAAGTTCAGTGCGACTTCTCACATAAAAGGGCAACCACAATGAAAATCTCCCTCAAATCCGTCCTCGCCGCCGGCATGATGCTGGCCGCGTCCTGGTCGCACGCCCAATCCGCCGATCACGTGTTCCGCGTGTCGGCCATCCCGGACGAAGCGCCAACCGAGCTGCAACGCAAGTTCAAGCCGCTGGGCGAGTACCTGGAGAAGAAGATCGGCATGAAAGTGGAGTTCACCCCGGTGACCGACTACGCCGCTTCGGTCGAGGCCCTGATCAACAAGAAAATCGACATGGTCTGGTTCGGCGGCTTCACCTTCGTGCAGGCCAATGACCGCAGCAAGGGCGCCATCACGCCGCTGGTGCAGCGCGCCGAAGATGAAAAGTTCCGTTCGGTGTTCGTCACCACCAACAAAAGCATCAACAGCCTGAACGACCTGAAAGGCAAGACCCTGAGCTTCGGTTCCGAGTCCTCGACCTCGGGCCACCTGATGCCGCGCTTCTACCTGCTGCAGGCCAAGATCAATCCGGACACCGATCTGAAACGCATCGCCTTCTCCGGCGCGCATGACGCCACCGTGGCGGCGGTTGCCGGCGGCAAGGTCGATGCCGGCGCGCTGAATATCTCGGTCTGGGAAAAACTGATCGAAGCCAAGAAGGTCGATCCGGCCGTGGTACGCGTGTTCTACACCACGCCAGGCTACTACGATTACAACTGGTCGGTGCGCACCGACATGAACGCCGATCTGAAGAAAAAGCTGACCGACGCCTTCCTGGCGCTGGACATCAACAAGCCTGAAGACAAAGCGATCATGGACCTGCAGCGCACCGTCAAGTTCATTCCGACCAAGGCCGAAAACTACAAAAACATCGAAGCCGCCGCCAAAAACGCCGGTCTGCTGAAGTAAAAAGTACCCTGCAATGCCGACTTACCAACTGCAAAACCTGACGGTGCGCCATCTGCGCGCGCCGTCGGCTCCCGCGCTGCAAGCGATTAACCTGACCATCGAACAGGGCGAGCAACTGGCCCTGATCGGCCCTTCCGGCGCCGGCAAGACCACCCTGCTGGCGACGCTGTCCCTGTCCCACAAGCCGGCCGAAGGCAGCTTCCACGCCTTTGGCGCCGACCCGTGGGCGCTGGGCGAAGCGGCGCGTCATCGCTTGCGCGCGCAGTTGTTCCTGGCGCCGCAAACGCCGCCGCTGCCGCCGCGCCAGCGCGTGGTGACGGCGGTGCTGGCCGCGCGCCTGCCGCAATGGAGCGTGTGGCGCGCGCTGGCCTCGCTGTTCAAGCCCGCCGACCCGCAAGCCGCGTGGCAGGCGCTGTCGCGCTTCAACCTGGGCGACAAACTGTATTCCCGCGTCGACCGCCTGTCCGGCGGCGAACGCCAGCGCTGCGGCCTGGCGCGCCTGCTGCTGTCGCCGGCCAAGGCGCTGCTGGTGGACGAACCGCTGTCCGCGCTCGATCCCGCACTATCCGAACTCACGCTGACCACGCTGCGCGAAGAAGCCGCCGCGCGCGACGCCACGCTGATCTGCAGCCTGCACCAGGTGGAACTGGCGCTGGCCCACTTCCCGCGCATCGTCGCGCTGCGCAACGGCAGCGTCGAATTCGACCTGCCGCGCGAGCAGGTCACGCCGCAGATGATCGCCGCGCTGTATCAAGGCGAATCTCAGGGCGAACCGCCCGCCGCAGGCAGCGGCACGCCGCACGAAGACGATGCGCTGGCGGTCAAGCTCGGCGTAGGCGCCTGCCTGTAATGGCCGCGCTGCTCCACGCCCGCGAGGGCCACCGCGATCCCGCGCTGCGCGGCCGCATCATCGCCTGCGTGGTCGGGCTGCTGGTGCTGTGGCCCACGCTGGTGATCTCCGAATTCAAGCCATGGATACTGTTCGACGAACAAAGCCTGAGCGCCACCGGCCGCTTCCTGGCCGACTTCCTGGTGCCAGCGCATGACGCCGAATTCCTGCAGATGCTGGCGCGCGAAACCTGGAACACCATCGCCATCGCCAGCGCCGGCCTGGCGCTGGCCTTGCTCGGCGCGATTCCGGCCACGCTGGTGATCAACGAACAGCTGTCGATTTCCGCGCTGGGCACGGGACGCATACGCCCCGTCGCCGTGGCCGTGCGCCAGGCCGTGCGCTGGCTGATGGTGATCCTGCGCTCGGTGCCGGAACTGGTGTGGGCGCTGCTGTTCGTGCGCATCATCGGCCTGGGACCGACCGCCGGCGTGCTGGCCATCGCCCTCACCTACTGCGGCATGCTGGCCAAGGTCTATGCCGAGATACTCGAATCGGCCGACGCCCACGCCAGCGACACGCTGCTGGCCAACGGCGCCGGGCGCCTGAACGCGCTGCTGTACGGCGCGCTGCCGGAAGCCGCGTCGGAACTGATGTCCTACACCGTCTACCGCTGGGAATGCGCGATACGCGGCTCGGTGGTGATGGGCTTTGTCGGCGCCGGCGGCCTGGGCCAGCGCATGGACGAATCGCTGAAGGCGCTGAACGGCGCGGAAGTGTCGTCGATGCTGCTGATCTTCGTGGCGCTGGTGGCGCTGGCCGACCAGTTCTCCAAAGTGTTGAGGAGGCGCCTGGGATGAATCCGCATATGCCCAAACCGCCGCCGCGCGACTGGACCGTGCGCATCCTGATGCTGCTGGTCGTGGCGCTGGTGATCGCCAGCTTTGTCACGCTGCCGCTGAAGTGGCGCGAATTCTTCACCGTGGAAGCGGTCAACAGCACCATGGAGCTGCTGGCCGGCTTCACGCCGCCGGAAACGTCGAGCGGCTTCCTCACCAAGACTTTCTGGGCCACGCTGGAAACGCTGGCCATGTCCGGCCTCGGCACGCTGCTGGCGGCGATCCTCGGCCTGGCGTTTTCGCTGCCGGCGTCAGGCCGCTTCGGCGCCGTGCCGCGCGCCGCCATGCGCGCGGTGCTCAACGTGCTGCGCTCGATACCGGAACTGGTGTGGGCCTCCATCATGCTGATCGCCGCCGGCCTCGGGCCGCTGGGCGGCACGCTGGCGCTGGCCGCGCACACCGCCGGCGTGCTGGGTCGCCTGTTCGGCGACTCGCTGGAAAACGCCGCGCCGCTGCCGGAGCAAAGCCTGCGCACCAACGGCGCCGGCGCCACCAGCGCCTTCTTCTACGCCACGCTGCCGCAAACGCTGCCGCAGATGATGTCGTACACGCTGTACCGCTGGGAGAACAACATCCGCGCCGCCGCCATCCTCGGCGTAGTGGGCGCCGGCGGCCTGGGGCAGATGCTCAAGTACCACCTGTCGCTGTTCCAGATGCCGCTGGCCGCCACCGTCATCCTCGCCATGCTGCTGCTGGTGGCGCTGGTCGATGGCGTCAGCTTCGCCATGCGGCGCGCACTCACAAGGTAACCATGCTCGAACTTCGCCAGCTGTCCAAGTCCTACAACGGCCGCCCGGTGCTGGCCAACCTGTCGTGGCATTTCAAGGCCGGCGAATTCGTCTCCATCATGGGCGATTCCGGCGTCGGCAAATCGACGCTGCTCAATCTGATCGCCGGCCTCGATACGCCGGACGCCAACGGCGAAGCGCCTATCGTCATCGACGGCATTCCGATGTCCGGCCTCGATGACGATGCCGCCACCCGCTTGCGGCGCGCGCGCATGGGTTTCATCTTTCAAGCCTTCCACGTGCTGCCGCATCTGACCTTGCTGCAGAACGTCGCCTTGCCGCTGCTGCTGAACGGCCTGCCGACCGCGCGCGCGGCGGAGATGCTGGACGCGGTGGGCCTGGCCGGCCGCGAACACGATTTCCCGCATCAAATCTCCGGCGGCCAGATGCAGCGCGTGGCGATCGCCCGCGCGCTGGTGCACCGCCCTGCCCTGGTGCTGGCCGACGAGCCGACCGGCAATCTCGATCCCGACACCGCTGACGCCATCCTTACGCTGTTGCAGCGCGAAATTAAAGCCACGGGCGCTTGTGCGATCATGGTGACACATTCGCAACTTGCTGCCAAAAAGACAGACAAAATCCTACTTTTATCTCAAACCGGGCTTCAAGAAACAACAATCGTCAACCCGTTTGCGCAATAACCAACATAATTTAATTGTTAAAGCCTGCACTTTTTTTTCAGCCGTAGTATTATTCGAAATAACTTGCATGGTTATCAAGAATGTTGAGTCGCGTACCACATTCCGACCAGAAAGAGTGTGGGCGCTAGCCTTGCCAGGAAACGTACTTCTTTAACGTTTTGAGCAAAGGAGGAGCAAACCATGAACGTACGTCAAAAGAAGTTGGAATTGATCGAGGCCATGAATCGCGCTCGGGCACTGGAACCTTCCAGTTTTGTTCCGAACAAGCTTCTGGATACTTTGATCGAAAAGATGAACTTGAAAAACGATGCTGAGTTGTGCAGGGTGCTGGAAGTTCAGCCTCCCATCATCAGCAAGATCCGGCACCGGAAGTTAGCGGTTGGCGCCACGATCCTGCTGCGTATGCACGAAAAATCGGATATCAGCATTCGCGAGCTGAAAGATCTGTCTACCGCGTCAATGCATTGAACACTAGTTCTTGCCATGCCTGGCGCCGGCATGCGGTAACCGGCGCCCCAAGCGCTTTTGCGATCAGCCCAAACCCCGCTGAACGCCGCTTTACCTGATTAGCATTTCTCGTATTTCCAATTCCTCGCCTTACCCTCTGCAATCCATTCGACTGCCTGTTCACGCCTGCGCGCGCGCGTTGTGTCGGTTTTCGCTTCGGTCAGCCATTCTGCGTAGTCGCGCTGCTTGCTGGGACTGAAGCTGTCGAAGTGCGCCCGCGCCGCCGGCGCCGCGTCCAGCGCGGCCTGCAAGTCGTCCGGAATCTCCAGCGCACGCGGCGTCGCCGGCTTGGCGCGCGCCGGTGCGGACACGCCGTCGTCGTTGAGCTTCATGGCCTGCCTGATATACGACGCCAGTACCTTTTTGGACGGCAGATCCTTGACCGAAGTGATGCGGCCGAAGTGGCCCATGGCCTCGCGCTTGACGTCATCGGCCATCAGCAGCTCGGCTTTCCACAGATTGAAGGCGCAATGCGCCTTGAACGAAGCCATGCTGCACATCATGCCCTTGTACATGAAGTGCGGGAAGCTCCACTTGATGGTCTCTTCGACTTCCGGACAGGTGTCATGCACCACCGCGCGCAGATGTTCCAGGATGGGCTGCGCAAAGTCGGCGGACTTGGCGATGTAGGCGTCTACGCGCGGATCGGTGGTGGGCATGATGGTCTCGTCAGAAAAATTCCGGATGCTGCGCCAGCAGCGATGCCTCGAACTTGTTGACCGGCTCAAAGTTCGGCAGCGTCGGTGCAAGGCGGCGTCCCGCGTCCCAGCTGCGCCAGGCGCGTGCGCTATCGTACTGCATCAGCAGCATATCGCCCAGATCCTTGTAGGCTCCAGCCAACACCGGATTGGCCTGCAACACTTCCACCAGCAGCGCGGCGCTTTCCTTGCCCTGCTTCCGATCCATGCGCACACGGTTGTTGGCTTCGAACAGCTTGAGCATGTAAGCCTTGCGCGGCGCCTTAGGACGCAATGCAGCCAGTGTTTTCACCGAGCCTTCCATCTCATTGGCCTTGGCGGGATTGATGGCGGCGAACATCAGCGCCAGCGTCGGCGATGCCGCCATCGCCTGCTTTTGCTCGTCCGTCAGCGACAGCGGCGCGCCGGTGGACAGCGTGCATTCCATCTTGCCCAGCATGGTGTCGAGGATGGCCGGTTCGCTGAAATCGGCGGAGGCGTCGCAGGGATGCTCGGCGCGCAAATCCGCCAGCTGCTGCGGCGTCAGCGCGGCGATGCGGTCGAACAGGGCGTCGATGCCGCCCTTGCTGATTTCTCGATGATAGGGTTTCAGGTCATAGGCCGGCGGCTGTGCACTGCGCACCTGGGTCATGGTCAGGTTCATATCGCGTCCGCCGCTGACGAAGAAGGTCAGGTGGTCGGGAATCATGCCGGCCTTGGCCAGCTTGTCCAGCACCTGCGGGTGGCCGGCTTGCGCGTAGCGCAGGAAGCGCGCGAACTGCGCGGCGTCCGCTGCCGCCACCTTGGCGCCGCTGGCGCTCCACGCGGCCAGCTTGACGCCGTCGATATACAACACGCGCTGGCCGCCTTCTTCTTTTTCCTCCATCGCCCCCGGTGCGCCGCTCAGTACCGACAGCTGGTTTTCATCGTCGGCCTTGCCCAACACCGGCGTATTGAGCTTGGCCGCGTCCAGCACGCTGCGCAACTGGTCGCGGTTGGACATTTCCACCACGCGGAAGCCCACCGTGTCGAACAGCGAATACTCCACATACTCTTTGGCCGGCGTGTTGACCGCGTAGCGGCGGCGCGCCTGGAAGTCGTACAGCATGCGGCCCTGCTCCGTATCGATCGCCAGGTAGCTGTCCGCCAGCGTGACATCCATCTGTAGGGCGCGATCCTGCACCGCCGAACTGACATGCAAAGTGGCCGCAGCCTGTGCCAGCGGCGAGACGGCCAGCGCCAGCAGCGCGGAAAGAATAAGACGCATATGCCTGCCCATAGAGAGTGAAACAGGCATGATAAATTAAAAACAAGTCCGCATCTTGTAACATTTCGTTGCAGCTTACACATACGTCACGTGGCACAAGCGGAAAAATGGCATATGCTTCAGCCTATGCATATTCCGACCATCACGAGACCGCTCGCCGTCCTGCTGCTGTTGGCAGGCTGCACGACCACCGCCACCGCCCCGCAGGCGCCCGTCGATCCTGTGGCCCTGAGCCGCGCGCTCAACCGCGTCACCTGGGGTGTCAACGACAGCACCTACCAGCACGCGGCCAAGGTAGGCTACAGCGCCTGGCTCGATCAGCAGCTGCATCCGGGACCGGCCGTGCTGCCGCCCGCCGTGCAGGCGCAGATCGACGCCATGACGATTTCGCGAAAGCCGCTGCCGCAGCTGGTGCAGGAACTGGAACAGCAGCGCCGCGACTATGACAAGGCCATGGTCGATGACGAGGCCAAGAAAGCCGCGCAACTGGCCTACCAGCAGGAACTGAGCCGGCTGGCCAAGGAAGCCGCCGCGGGCTCGCTGCTGCGCGACCTGTACTCGCCCAACCAGCTGCAGGAGCAGATGACGTGGTTCTGGATGAACCACTTCAACGTCCACCAGGGCAAGGCCAACCTGCGCGTGCTGGTCAGCGATTACGAGGAACAGGCGATACGCCCGCACGCGCTGGGCAAGTTCCGCGACCTGCTGTCGGCCACGCTGCACCATCCAGCCATGATCCGCTACCTCGACAACGAACAGAACGCCGCCAACCGCATCAACGAAAACTACGCACGCGAAATCATGGAGCTGCACACGCTGGGCGTGGACGGCGGCTACAGCCAGGCCGACGTGCAGCAGCTGGCGCGCATCCTCACCGGCGTCGGCGTCAACATGACCGAGAAAACGCCCGACGTGCGCCGCGACAAGCAAAGCCAGTACGTGCGCAAAGGCCTGTTTGAATTCAATCCCAACCGCCACGACTACGGCGACAAGACCTTCCTCGGGCAGACCGTCAAGGGCCGCGGCCTGGCGGAAGTGGATGAAGCGCTGGACCGCTTGAGCCGCAGCCCGGCCACCGCGCGCTACGTCAGCCGCAAGCTGGCGGTCTACTTCGTCGCCGACGAACCGCCGCCGCAACTGGTGGAGCGCATGGCCGCGCGCTTCCAGGCCAGTGACGGCGACATCGCCGCCGTGCTGCGGGTGATGTTCGATTCGCCGGAATTCACGCAGTCGCTGGGGACCAAGTTCAAGGACCCGGTGCATTACGTGGTGGCCGCCGTGCGCCTGACCTACGACGACAAGGTGATCCTGAACACCGGCCCGATGATGAACTGGCTGTACCGCATGGCCGAACCGCTGTACGGCCGCGTGACGCCGGACGGCTACCCGCTGACGCAGTCCGGCTGGGCCAGTCCGGGCCAGATGACCACCCGCTTTGAAATCGCCAAGGCCATCGGCAGCGGCAACGCCGGCCTGTTCAAGAGTGAAGGCGCGCAGCCGCTGGAGAAGCCGGCCTTCCCGCAGCTGGCCAACGCGCTGTATTACCAATCGCTGCAAAAATCGCTGGCGCCCGCCACGCAGCAGGCGCTGGAGCAAGCCGCCTCGCCGCAGGAGTGGAACACGCTCCTGCTCTCATCGCCGGAACTGATGCACCGCTAGGAGAAGCCCGATGAAACGCCGCACCCTGCTCAAAACACTGGCCGCCCTGCCGGCGACCTCGATGGCCGGCCAGCTGTGGGCCGCGCCGGCCAGCAAGACCCGCCTGCTGTTCGTCTTCATGCGCGGCGGCTACGACGCCACCAGCCTGCTGGTGCCGATCTCCAGCCAGTACTACTACCAGGTGCGGCCCAACATCGCCATCCCCAAGGCCGCCGCGCTGCCGGTCAATGCCGACTGGGGCCTGCACCCGATCCTCGGCGAGACCATCCACCCGCTGTTCACCGCCGGCCAGGTGGCCTTCGTGCCGTTCGCCGGCACCGAAGACCTGTCGCGCAGCCACTTTGAAACGCAGGACAGCATCGAGCTGGGACAGGCGCTGGACCGCTCGCGCGACTACCGCTCCGGCTTCCTGAATCGCCTGGCGTCGACGCTGAACGGCGACCGCGCCAGCGCCATTTCCTTCACCGACCAGCTGCCGCTGATCATGCAGGGCGGGCTGCAGGTGCCCAACACCGCGCTGCGCAACGTCTCCAAACCGGCGGTCGATCCGCGCCAGGCCAAGATGATCGCCGCCATGTACGACCACACCGCGCTGTCGCAGCAGGTGCGCGACGGCTTCGTGGTGCGCGAGGACGTGATGAAGGAAGTCACCGGCGAGATGGTGGCGGCCAACCGCAACGCCGTCAGCGCCAAGGGCTTCGAGCTGGAGGCGCGCCGCATCGCCAAGCTGATGAAGGACAAGTACAACATCGGCTTTGTCGACATCGGCGGCTGGGACACCCACGTCGGCCAGGGCGGCGCCACCGGCTACCTGGCCAACCGGCTGGAGGAGCTGGGCCGCGGCCTGTCCGGCTTCGCCCAGGAGATGGGGCCGGAGTGGAAGGACACGGTGGTGATCGTGGTCAGTGAATTCGGCCGCACCTTCCGCGAGAACGGCAACCGCGGCACCGACCATGGCCACGGCAGCGTGTACTGGGTGATGGGCGGCTCGATTCAGGGCGGCAAGGTGCACGGCGAGCAGGTACGGCTGGAGCAGCCGACGCTGTTCCAGAACCGCGACTATCCGGTGCTCAACGAGTACCGCGCCATGTTCGGCGGCCTGCTGTCGCGCATGTACGGCCTGAATACGGGACAGGTGGAAAAAATCTTCGGCACGCCGGGGCGCGACATCGGCCTGGTGTAAGTCTACGGCGCCAGGTGCTCCCGCAGCCAGCAGGTGGCGTCATCGGCCGACAACGGCTTCGAGTACAAAAACCCTTGGAAGGCGGCGCAGCCGGCGTTGTTGAGGAAGGCCGCCTGGTCCTGGCTCTCGACGCCTTCGGCGATGACGTTCAGGCGCAAGTCCTGGGCCAGTTGCACCACCGTGCGCACCACGGCGTTGGCGTCGGCGTTGCCGGGCACGCCGTGCAGAAAACTCTTGTCCAGCTTGATGGTGGTGACGCGCAGCGTGCGCAGGTAACTCAAGGAGGAATAGCCGGTGCCGAAATCGTCCAGCGCCACCCGGTAGCCGAGCTGGCGCAACTGGTCGATGACATTGCTGCCGCTGCGCTCCAGCTCGATCGCATCGCGTTCGGTCAGTTCGATCTCCATCATGTCCGGCGTCAGGTCGTGGTCGGCCAGCGCCGCCTGCAATTGCGCCAGGAAGCCGGGATCCTGCAGCTCGTGCGCGCCGGCGTTGACGCACACCCGCACCCCGCCCAGGCCGACGTCCAGCCAGCGCCGCATCTGCGCGCACACCTGGCGCACAATCCATTTGCCCAGTTCCGGCAGTTGCCCGGCCTCGCGCGCCAGGCCGATGGTGTACTCGATCGGCTGCCGTCCCAGTTCGCCGGGCAGGCGCAGCAAGGCCTCCATCGCCACCGCGTTGCCGTCGAGATTGACGATGGGCTGATAGGCCAGCATGAAACTGCTTTGCCGCATCAGCCGCTTCAACTCGGCGTGGTGGGCGTTCTTGCGGTGGGCGATCATGTCCAGCGCTTCGGTGTAAAAGTGGTAGCAGTTGCGGCCTGCGTTCTTGGCGTGGTACAGCGCCAGGTCGGCCTTGTTGAGCAGGCTGTCGGGCGAATCGGCGTCCACCGGGCACACCGCGATGCCGATGCTGGCGCTGATGCGAACCTCGCGCTCGTCCAGCAGGAAAGGCCGCGCCAGCTCGGCCAGCAGTTTTTCGGCCAGCATGCCGCCGTCGGCCGGCGATGGCGCGTCCAGCTGCAACAGCGCGAACTCGTCGCCGCCCAGGCGCGCGATGAAGTCGCTCTCGCGGCTGGCGGCGCGGATGCGCTGCGCGGTCAGCCGCAGCAGCAGGTCGCCGGCCTGGTGGCCCAGCATGTCGTTGACTTCCTTGAACTGGTCGAGGTCGATCATCAGCAACAGCAACAGCTGGCCGGTGCGCTCGGCCAGCGACACCATCTCCGAGCGGCGCGTGTCGAAGGCGGCGCGGTTGGCCAGGCCGGTCAGCACGTCGATGGTGGCCAGGCGACGGATCTCGTCCTGCGCCAGCTTGCGCTCGGTGATGTCGCGCAGGATTTTCAGGTAGCCGATCGACTGCCCGCGGTCGTCGCGGATCGGGGTCAGCACGCCGTCCGCCCAGAACAGCGAACCATCCTTGCGGATATGCCAGCGGTAGTCGCCGGCGCGGTCCCAGCGGTCGGCGGTCTGCATTTCCAGCAGGTGCTCGGCGTCGACCTGATCGTCGCCGGTGAACAGGCGCTCCATGCTCTGGCCGATGATCTCCTCCGGCGGATAACCGAAGATCAGCTCGGCCCCGAGGTTCCAGCTGGTGACCAGGCTATGCGTGTCGATCGTAAAAATGGCGAAATCCCGTACGTTCAGATAAATCTGCCGCAGCAGGATCTCGGGGGCTAAAGCAGGGGCAATCACGGTTCTCAGTGGCGGAGTCATGGCGCGCAGTCGAAATTACTTGGACTGCGCGCGCGCCGGCAAGTTCAGTGCCGCGTCTCCTTGAGGCGCTGCTGCATGCGCGCCAGCGCGCGCATGAACAGCTCCGGCTCGTTGGCCGCGCGCGCCAGCACCAGCGCGCCCTGGATGCCGCCCACCACGTCTTCGGACAGGGCCAGCGCGCTGGCGCTGTCGCGGCCGCCGCGTTCCAGTGCGGCAGCCAGCGCCTGCACCCATTCGGCAAAATAGGCCTGCACCTTGACGGCAAAACGATCGCGTTCGTGGCCGAGCGCGAACACCCCCACCAGGCACACCTTGCGGCCGGACAGGAAGTAGCGGCCGACCGCGGTGAACATGCGCTCGACGCCCTGCTCCGCCTCGTCGGCGCCCAGCGCGCGCAGCGGCTGGAACACCTGGTCGCGGAACCAGCCGTCAATCTCGCCGAGTACCGCTTCCGCCATCTCCTCCTTGCCGCCGGGGAAGAAGTTATAGATGCTGCCCTTGCCCAGCCGGGTGCCCTCGCTAATGCGCGCCAGGCTGGCGCCCTCGAAGCCGTAGGTGCGGAACACCTCGGCCAGCAGCGGCACCACCTCGCTGCGCTCTCCCATCACTCTTGCCATGTCTGCCTTTTAAAAACCGAAATCGCTCAGGCCCGGATGATCGGCCGGGCGCGGCGCGTTGATATCCCAGTGGAACTTGCGGTCGGCGGCGGCAATCGGATGCTCGTTGATGCTGGCCAGGCGGCGCTTCATCAGGCCGTCTTCCGCGAATTCCCAGTTCTCGTTGCCATAGGCGCGATACCACTGGCCGGAATCGTCATGGTATTCGTAGGCGAAGCGGACTGCAATGCGGTTGCCGTCATGCGCCCACAATTCCTTGATCAGGCGGTACTCCAGCTCGCGCGTCCATTTGCGCTTGAGCAGGCCGATGATCTCGGCGCGGCCGGTGACGAATTCGCCACGGTTGCGCCAGAAGCAGTCTTCGGTATAGGCCAGCGCGACCTTTTCGGCGTTGCGCGTGTTCCAGCCGTCTTCGGCGGCGCGGACTTTCTGGGCGGCGGTTTCCAGGGTGAACGGAGGGAGTGGCGGACGAGTCATGTTGAGCACCTTCAAGTTAAGTTGTACCAAACGGTACAATCACTTTAAACCCGTGTCCGGCAAGATGCAAGGAAAATTTTTAACCGAAGATTTCCGCCGCCATCTGGCGCCCGCCGGCGGTGAACTGCACGGTGCCGGTGACGCCGCCCTCGTCCAGCGCCAGCGCCACCTGGCCGGCCTCCTCCAGCATGGTCAGCTGGCGGCGCAGGGCGCTCATCGGCCGCTGCGACTGCTTGCTCAGCTTGGCAAGCGTGCACGGCTTGTCCGGCCACTCGGTATTGATGCGCCACAGCGCTTCCAGCACGCCGGCCAGAACAGTCATCATTTCGTCATCCATCGTGTTACGCTCTTTGGCTAAAATACAATATACTCGTATCAAATATTACCGGACTGCAACATGAATAAAAAGCCCGAAGGCCACATTGCACCTTACACCCATCCCGCCGCCGGCTGGGGGGCGTTGAAGCAGGTGGCGATCAACCTGGTGCGCGAACGCGTCGCCGGCAGCAACTACAAGACCCTGCTCAAGCAGAACCAGCCGGACGGGTTCGACTGCCCCGGCTGCGCCTGGCCGGACCGAGAACACGCGTCCACCTTCGAGTTCTGCGAGAACGGCGTCAAGGCGGTGGCGGCCGAGGCCACCAGCAAGCGCGTGCGGCCGGAATTCTTCGCCGCCCACAGCGTCACCGAACTGCTCAAGCAATCCGATTATGAACTGGAACAGCACGGCCGCCTGACCGACCCGATGGTCTACGACCCGGCCAGCGACAAGTACCAGATCATCGCATGGGACGACGCCTTCGCGCTGATGGCGCGCCACCTGAATGCCCTGCCCGATCCCAACCAGGCCACCTTCTACACCTCCGGCCGCACCGGCAACGAAGCGGCCTTCCTGTTCCAGCTGTTCGTGCGCATGTATGGCACCAACAACTTCCCCGACTGCTCCAATATGTGCCACGAGCCGACCAGCCGCGGCCTGCCGGGCACCGTCGGCGTCGGCAAGGGCACGGTGACGCTGGAGGATTTCGAGCACGCCGACACGCTGCTGATCTTCGGCCAGAATCCGGCCACCAACCACCCGCGCATGATGAACGAACTGCGCGACTGCGCGCGGCGCGGCGCCGCCATCGTCTCCATCAATCCGCTGCGCGAACGCGGGCTGGAACGCTTCACCAGCCCGGCGCATCCGCTGGAACTGCTGACCGGCTCGACCACTACCATCAGCACCATGTTCGTGCAGCCCAGGCTGTCCGGCGACTTCGCGCTGATCAAGGCGGTCGCCAAGCGCCTGGTGGAGCGCGACGACGAGGCGCGGGCCACCGGCGCGCCGGGTGTGCTGGACCGCGAATTCATCGCCCGCCACACCACCGGCTTCGAAGCCTTCGAACAGGATCTGCGCGCCGAAAGCTGGGAGCTGCTGCTGGCCGAATCGGGCGTGCCGCGCATCCAGATCGACCAGCTGACCGGCATCTACATCCGCGGCAAGAACGTCATCAGCACCTGGGGCATGGGCCTGACGCAGCACAAGAACGCGTTGAAGACCATCCAGATGCTGTCCAACCTGATGATGATGCGCGGGCAGATCGGCCGCCTCGGCGCCGGCCTGTGCCCGGTGCGCGGCCACTCCAACGTGCAGGGCGACCGCACCATGGGCATCGAGGAAAAGCCGACCAAGGCCTTCCTCGACCGCATGCAGAAGGTGTTCAACTTCGCGCCGCCGCGCGAACATGGCCTCGACACCGTCGACAGCATCCAGGCCATGCTGGACGGCCGTGTCAAGGTGTTCTTCGGCATGGGCGGCAATTTTGCCATGGCCACGCCGGACACGCCCCTCACCTTCGAGGCGTTGCGCAAGTGCGACCTCACCGTGCACGTGGCCACCAAGCTGAATCGCAGCCACCTGGTGACGGGCAAGCAGGCGCTGATCCTGCCGACGCTGGGCCGCACCGAGGTCGACCTGCAGAACGGCGTGGCGCAGGGCGTGACGGTGGAGGATTCGATGAGCATGGTGCACATCTCCTACGGCATCAACAAGCCGGCCTCGGACAACCTGCTGTCGGAAACCGCGATCGTCGCGCGGCTGGCGCACGCCACGCTGGGCAGCGCCAAGGTCGACTGGCTGGGCCTGTGCGCCGACTACGCCGCCATCCGCGAGCTGATAGAAAAAGTGTTCGACGACTTCCACGACTTCAACGCGCGCGTGGCGCACCAGGGCGGCTTCCACTTGCGCGTGGCCTCGCGCGAGCGCGAATGGCGCACGGCTAGCGGCCGCGCGCAGTTCGTGCCGCACGCGGTCGATACCGACACGCCAATCCACCGCGCCCGCGCCAGGCACGGCGAGCGGCTGATGGTGCTGATGACGGCGCGCTCGCACGACCAGTACAACACCACCATCTACGGCCTGGATGACCGCTATCGCGGCGTGTTCGGCCTGCGCCGCGTGGTGTTCATCAACAAGGAAGACCTGGCCATGCTGGGCCTGAAGAACGGCGAGCACGTGGACATGGTCAGCGTGTGGGACGACAATGTCACGCGCCGCGCCGAGCGCTTCCTGCTGGTGGAATACGACATCCCGCGCGGCTGCCTGGGCGCCTACTTCCCCGAGACCAATGGTCTGGTGCCGCTGCACAGCACCGCCGACGGCGCCGGCACGCCGACCTCCAAATCGATTCCCGTGCTGCTGGAACGCTCGGCAGCGCTCTGAACATCGGACGCGCGACCGATTGGCCGCACGGCATGCACGGGTCGGCGCATAGGGCTGGACCGCCGCCCGGCCATCCCCTAAGATCAACGCTTCCTTACATTTTTGGAAAGCCTGCGTGAAAGTCGAAACGCCCTTGCTGGTTCCCGTGCTGGCCGCACTGCCGGTTTGCGTCTGCATGGCCATCCTCGGCCTGCCCGCCTACAGCAATAGCTATATTGTGGCCTTTCGTACGCTGTTCTTCGTCGCCTGCCTGGTGTGGCTGGTTCCGCTGACGCTGATGCAACGGGCCATGTGGCGCCGCGAATGGTCCTGGCTGCGCATGGGACCGATATTGCTGGTGACGACCTATGGCATGGCGATTACGAACGCCTTGCTGGGACAGAGCTTCGGCATCGCGATCGGACGGGAGACGGGCTATCACTGGGCATCGCTGGCGCGGGGCCTGGATAGCTGCTGGCTGGCGTTGGTCGCGTTCTGCGCGGTGCATGCGGTGGCGGCCTATTACCTGTCGCTGCAGCAGGTCCGCCTGCATCTGGCCCAGGCGCAAAGCGCGGCGCGCGACGCCGAGCTGCGCGCGCTGCGGCTGCAGGTCAATCCGCACTTCCTGTTCAATTCCCTGAACGCGATTTCCGCGCTGGTGTCGGCCCAGTCCAACCGCGAAGCCAACCGCATGCTCGCGTCCCTGTCCGACTTCCTGCGTTCCACCCTCGCACACGACGGCCGCCATGAGCATGCGCTGGCCGATGAACTGGCCCTGCTCGACGCCTACCTCGCCATCGAAAAGGCGCGGCTCGGCGAGCGCCTGCGCCTGACCATGAAGGCCGGCCCCGACCTGCTGGACAGCGTCGTGCCCTACCTCATGCTGCAGCCGCTGGTCGAGAATGCGATCCGCCACGGCATCGCGCCTCTGGCCGCGCCGGGACGGCTCGACATCCTGGTCGAACGTGACGGCCAGCGCCTGCTGATCGACGTGCAGAACGACGGCCAGCAGCGGCCGCACGCGGGCAGCGGCATCGGCCTGGCCAACGTCCGCGAACGCCTGCGCCACCTGTACGGCGAGGATCAGGAGGTGGACGCCGGCTGGAGCACCGATAGCCGCTTCCGCGTGCGCATCGCCATGCCGCTGCGCGGCCTGCAGGCGGCGGCATGACTATCCGGGTCGTGATCATCGACGACGAGCCGCTGGCCAGGCTGGCAGTCAAGGTCAGGCTGGCGCGGCGCGCCGGTTTCGAGCTGGTGGGCGAGTTCGGCGACGGCGCCAGCGCCCATGAAGGGATTGTGGCGCTGCAGCCCGACCTGGCGTTCGTCGACGTCGAGATGCCGGGCAAGTCCGGCCTCGACGTGCTGGCCGCGCTGCCGCCGGCGCAGCGGCCGATGGCGATCCTGCTTACCGCCTACGACGGCTTTGCCGTGCAGGCCTTCGAACTGGCCGCCCTCGATTACCTGCTCAAGCCGGTCGATGACGAACGCTTCGACGAAGCCCTGGACCGCGCGCAGCAGGCGTTTCCCTACCACGGCCAAAGCCGTGCTACGGCGGTACCGCCTTCGACACCGACGGCGCCACCGAAAGCGCGCACTTTCAGCGTGCGGGTCGGATCGCGCACGGTGCTGGTGCCGGTGGCGGATGTCGAGCGCATCGAGGCCGACGGCGACTACGCCACCCTGCATGCCCAGGGCAAGACCTGGCTGGTGCGCGAGCGCCTGCACAACCTGGCCATGCAGCTCGATCCGGCGCAGTTCCACCGCGTGCACCGCTCGTCCATCGTGCGGCTGGACATGATCGCCGAGCTGCGTTCGCTGACCAACCGCGACGCGCTGCTGCGCCTGCGCGACGGCAGCGTGCTGCGCGCCAGTCGCACCTATATGCCCGCCCTGGCGGAAGCGCTGCAACACCGATCAATCGATGAGTAGTTCAACTGGAGGCAAGTATGTCAGGTAAGAAAAAGTTGGTCGCAAGCGTGGTGTTCAGCATGCTGTTGTCGGTTTCCGCCCTGGCGGTGGAAGACCTCCCCTTGAACGCGTCCGACCGTGCAGCGATCGTGCAGACGCTGGCGGAGAAAATCAACGCGAACTATATCGATCCGGCATTGGGAGAAAAGGTAGGCCGCGCGATCGCAGACAAGAATGCCAAGGGCGGCTATGCATCCGCCGCCAGTGCGAAAGCGTTCAGCGAGGCCTTGAACGCGGACTTGCGCAAATTCAGCAGCGACGGGCATTTTTCCGCCGGATTTTACGAAGGTTTTCGTGAGCGCAACGGTGCCGCCGAGGTGCCCAGCCGCGCCAAGATGGAAGAATGGCGCGAGCAAGCCGCGCGGCGCGGCTACGACATCGACAAGATCGAACGCCTGCCCGGCAACGTCGGTTACATCGAGCTGCGCGGCTTCGGCGGTCCGGAATTTTCCGGCCCGGCATACGGGGCGGCGATGTCGCTGATGGCGGGCACGGACGCGCTGATTCTCGACCTGCGTCGCAACGGTGGCGGCAGCCCGGCCGGCGTGGCTTACCTGATGAGCCACTTCTTCCCGCTCGGCGACCACCGGCACCTGATCGACATCTACAACCGCCCGGACGATACGACGCGGCAGTTCTGGACCGTGCCGTCGGTGGCCCAGCGTTACGACAAGCCCGTGTACGTGCTGACCTCGGCCCGCACGTTTTCCGCCGGGGAGGACTGCGCCTATGACTTCCAGGTGCAGAAGCGCGGGACGCTGGTCGGAGAAACCACCGGCGGCGCTTCCAATCCGGTCGGCTGGTTCAGCGTGGGACACGAGATTGTGGTCTCGATCCCGACTTCGCGCACCACCAATTTCGTCACCAAGACCAACTGGGAGCACGTCGGCGTGAAACCGGACATCGCCGTGCCGGCGGCGCAGGCGCTGCAGGCGGCGCACACGGCCATCCTGCGCAACCTGGTGGCGTCGGCCAAGGATGACAGCGAGCGCAAGGAACTGCAGCGCCAGCTCGCGATGGTGGAGAAAGGCGAAACCGACAAGCCGGTCTATACGCCCCGTTGAGAGCGTTGATCACGTCCGATGCGCACATACAATCTGATCTATGCCAAACTGGGGCCGGCCTCTCGGGTAGCTGCCCGGCCCTACCGCTTTGCGTTGCTGGTCGGCGCTTGTACGGGTATTGCGAGCACGGTCCTGGCATTGTGCGCCATCGGCTTGATGCTGGCCTTCCTGCCGCACGAATCACTGGGAGAGTCGGCAGCGGCCGGGCTGTCCCATCTCGGGCCCGTCATGACCTTGCTAACGGGTGTGGTGCTGGTGCCGCTATGGGAGACCTTGATCGCGCAACTGCTCCCGCTGGAGCTGGCACGGAGGCTGGGCTTCAATGACTGCGTCTGCATCGCATTGGGTGCGGTGGTTTTCGCGTCGGGGCACTATCTGAATGGCGGTTTGGGGCATGGCATAGGCTCGCTGGTCGCTGGTGCGCTATTTTCCACAGGCTACATGGCGATGCGTCCGTGGGGCTACTTCCCGGCATTCTGGGCGTCCTATATCGCGCATGCCTTGAACAACTGTCTTTTCCTGTACCTGGTTCCACTGGCTTTTCCCGACTAACGGATATGGCGCGCCGGCGAAGCGGAAACGCGCCCGAAACGAGGTATAAGTCAATGATTCCTGACGAAGTACAAGCTGATATCCGCCAGCGTATCCGCGATGCTGAAGCGGAGCATGGCGTGCGTGTTTTGCTGGCCGTCGAATCCGGCAGCCGCGCGTGGGGCTTCGCGTCGCCCAACAGCGACTATGATGCGCGCTTCATCTATGTCCATCCCAAGGACTGGTTCGCCGACGAGGCGCGCAAGCTGCTGCCCACGGTGTATTCATGCGAACGCGGTATTTATCACTATCGCAGCATGGCCAAGACCAACTATCGCGGCTGGTTGGAGATGATCACACCGGAACATGCCCTGCAGAGTGAAGTTTTGCCAAAGCTGAACGACCTTTTTCACCGCACGCTCGCACAAGCGTGGGCGTAACAACGCTTAGGTGTACTCGACGCAGCTGTCGTGGCGGCAGAAGCTTACCAGCTTGATGCCCGCTTCGGCGGCGATGTCGATCGCCAGCGTGCTGGGAGCGGAGATGGTGGCCAGCATCGGGATGTTCATGCGCGCCGCCTTGCGCACCAGTTCATAACTGGCGCGGCTGGACATGAAGACGAAGCCCAGCCGCATGTCCACGCCTTCCAGCGCCAGATGGCCGATCAGCTTATCCAGCGCGTTATGGCGCCCCACGTCTTCGCACACGCGCAGCACATTGCCCTGCGCGTCGCACCACGCCGCCGCATGCACGCCGCCGGTGGCGCGCATCAGCGCCTGGTGCTCGCCCAGCTGCGACGCCGCGTTGGCGATCGCCGGTTGCAGCGCGCCCTCCGCATGCAGCGACGCCGCGTCGATGCGCTCCGGCTGCAGGTCCAGCAGCTCCAGGCTTTCGATGCCGCACACGCCGCAGCCGCTGCGGCCCGCCATCGAGCGGCGCTGCTGCTTGAGCTGGACGAATTCCTGGCTGGCTATGGTGATGTCGATTTCGAAGCTGCGCGCGTGCTCGTGCACTTCGATGTCAAAAATATCAGAGGCTTGGGCAACCAGGCCTTCGGTCAGGGCAAAGCCCATGGCGAACGGTTGCAGGTCACGCGGGGTGACCATCATGACGGCATGCGAGATGCCATTGAATACCAGCGCCACCGGCACTTCCTCGATGACGCGGTCGGTGGTGCGCGCATCGCTCGCGCCCTTGTGGCGCGTGACAGGGCGCTCCTGATAACCCGTCTTGTCCGACTCCAGATCCAACTTCATGACTGCCCCGCAAAATAAGCACAACGGCTTATTTTACACGGGGCTGCGCAGGCGCGTCAGGCGGCCAGCTGTTCGCCGTTGACGCCATAGTGGCGGGCGTAGCGGGCGTCCAGGTTCGCCAGCGGCATCAGCAGGAACAGGTCGGCGCTTTCGAAATCAGGATCCCAGGCCGGTTCGCCGCAGATCCAGGCGCCGGAGCGCATATAGCCTTTCAGCAGTGCCGGCACTTGCGGCTTTTGCGCGGCTTCCAGCTTGGAGAACGGGAACGGCAGATGCGGCGTGACGCGGTATTCGACCGGGGCGATGTGCTTGGCCGCCAGTTGCTGGTAGACGGCGACGGCATTGTGGCCGCCATCGGCCAGCGAGATGCTGGCGCAGCCGACCAGGAATTCGGCGTTTTCGCGGCGCATGTACTCGGCCAGGCCGGACCACAACAGCATGATGACGCTGCCGCCACGGTAATCAGGGTGAATGCAGGCGCGGCCTGCTTCGACCACGCGGCCGCGGATGTTGTTCAGGCGGCCCAGGTCAAACTCGCCTTCGGAATACAGGCGGCCCAGCTTGCGGGCGCGCGAGGCGCTCAGCAGGCGGTAGGTACCGACCACCATCAGGCTGTCGGCGTCGCGCACGATCAGGTGATCGCAATGTTCGTCGAATTCGTCGCTATCCAGGCCATCGGCGCTTTGCAGGGCGCTCAGGCCCATGCTCTCAATGAACACCTTGTAGCGCAGGCGCTGGACTTCACGCAGTTCTTCCGGCGTGCTTGCCATACTGAGTACCAGCTTGCCGGACGTTGCTCGGACATCCGCTTGTATGATCGAGGTTTGCATGCTTCATCCCTTTTGTGTGGAAGACAAAGCAAGCGTAACCAGCGAATACTTCAGGAAAATGACAAGGAAATGTCATTTTCGTGACGTGTTGTTTTTTAATCAGGCCTTCTTCGGACGGCCGGTTTTCAGCTGCGGCAGGCCGGCCAGCACGTTTTTCAGCGTCGCCAGGTCAATCTGCGAGATCAGCGCCACGCCAATGCGCAGCAGTTCGCTCTTTTTCACTTCGAAACCGGCTTTCAGGGCGGCTTTCTTCACCTGGCCCAGCACCGCGTATTCGGCTTCCGGCATGGTGAAGCTGTCGCGCACCAGTTTTTCCTTGTGGACCTTGACCTTGGCCTCAGGCGCGGCGGCCGGCTTGGCGGCCTTCGGTGCGGCTGCTTTAGGTGCGGCTGCTTTAGGTGCGGCTGCTTTAGGCGCTGCCTTTGGAGCGGCTTTCGGTGCGGCGGCCTTCGGCGCAGCTGCTTTCGGCGCGGCTTTAGGCGCTGCCTTCTTCGCTACGGCCTTGGCAGGTGCGGCGGCTTTCGCTGGCGCCGGCTTGGCGACGGCTTTGCGCGCGACCGGTTTGACGGCGGCCTTCGGTGCTGCTTTCGGTGCTGGTTTTGCCACGGCCGGTTTGGCGGCAGCGGTTTTGGTTACGGTGGTTTTGGTGGCAGGTTTGGTCGCCATATTCACTCCAGGTTATTCAACAATATAAACAGTATATATCATTTCAGATGCGCCGCCACACGCGCGAATAGCAAATCGGGATTCACCGGCTTGCGCAGGAAGTCTACCGCACCGGCGCTGCGCCCTATCGTTTCGTCTTCCTGCAGACTCTTGGCGGTCAGGAACAATACTGGAATCGATGCACTCGCAGCGTCGGCCTTGAGCCGCTTGCATGTTTCAATGCCGTCCATGTCGGGCATCATGATGTCCAGCAGGATCAGGTCCACCCTGGAGGAAGCCACAATCTGCAAGGCGGTCGCCCCGCTGGTGGCGACCTTGGTGTGGTACTTGTCCTTCAACAGGTTGGACAGCAAGGTGAGGTTGTCCGGCGTATCGTCGACAATCAGCACCGTCGCCCGATGAATGGAATTCATAGTCCCTCCTGATGTCCAAGCGCCTCCGCCAGCAGCTTGCCGGCGGCCTTGAATTCATACTGCTCCATGTGGTGATCCAGCCGCGCCATCAGCTGCGGCGTCAACAATGTCGCCAAAGCGCCACGCGCACGCTCGAAATAGTCCGTGCTTTCGCCGCTGAAGTCCGCCAGCAGCGCCGCCAGTTCGGCCAATGCCTTGCGCGCGTCGGCCGCGCCTTCCACCGCGTCCGGCAGCGGCGCCACCGGCGGAATCACCTTCATCGATATGCCGAGCCAGCGCGACAGCGCGCTGTACAGGCGTTGCGGATCGATTGGCTTGGTGATGTAGTCCTGCATGCCCTCCTCCAGGCAGCGCGCCTGCACGCCGGCCACCGCGTGCGAGGTGACGGCGATGATGGGCAGTTCGTTGAAGCGGGCGTCGGCGCGCAGCAGCAGCGTGGCCTCGTGGCCGTCCATCAGCGGCATGCCGAGGTCCATCAGCACCAGGTCGTAGGCGTGCGGGCCGGCCGCCATCAGGCGCTCCACCGCTTCGCGGCCGTTGGCCACCACTTCCACGTCCAGCCCCTGCAGCTCCAGCAGCGCGCGCGTCACTTCCTGGTTATCGGCGCTGTCCTCGGCCAGCAGCACGCGCGCCGTGCGGCGCGACGCCGCGTCCGGCGCCGCATCGGCCGCCGGCCCATGCTGCACGGCCGACTGCAGCGACAGCGCCGCCGCGTCGGACAAGGCCAACGCCAGCTCGAAATGGAAGGACGAGCCGTGATCGACCTCGCTCTGCACGTCGATATTCCCGCCCATCAGGCGCACCAGCTGCTGCGAAATCGACAGCCCCAGGCCGGTGCCGCCGTACTGCCGCGTGGTCGAGCCGTTGGCCTGGCTGAAGGCGCGGAACAGCCGCGATTTCTGCTGCGGCGACATGCCGATGCCGGTGTCGCGCACGGTGAAGCGCAGCACCACCTTGCCGTCGGCGGCGGTGCCTTGCAGCTCGCAGCGCAGTTCCAGGCTGCCCTCCAGCGTGAACTTGACGGCGTTGTTCACCAGGTTGATCAGCACCTGCCCCAGGCGCAGCGGGTCGCCCACCAGATAGCGCGGCACGCCCGGCCCCATCTCCACCACGTAGTTCAGCTGCTTGTCGGCGGCGCGCTGCGCCGTCACGCTGCTGACGTTGGCCAGGACGTCCTCCAGCGCGAACGGAATCGCCTCCACCTCCAGCCGCCCGGCCTCGATCTTGGAAAAGTCGAGGATGTCGTTGATGATGCCCAGCAGCGTCAGCGCCGCGCGGTGGATCTTGCTGATGTAGTCGTGCTGCCTGGGCGTCAGTTCGGTGCGCAGCGCCAGGTAGGCCATGCCGATGACGGCGCTCATCGGCGTGCGGATCTCGTGGCTCATATTGGCCAGGAATTCGGACTTGGCGATGTTGGCCGCTTCGGCCATCACGTTGGCCGTCACCAGCTTTTGCTCGCGCTCGCGCCGTTCGCTGATGTCGCGGATGAAGGCGCAGAATTCGTAGCTGTTGCGCTCCTCCGTCCTCACCTGCGTGATCGCCAGTTCGATCGGAAATTCCTCGCCGTTGCGGCGCAGGGCGTAGACTTCGATGCGGGTATCGAGCACGCCGCTGCTGACGCCCGTCAGGTAGCGCTGCATGCCGCGCTTGTGCTCATAGCGGAAGCGCGGCGGGATGATGGTCTGGTCCAGCGGCAGGCCCAGCGCCTCCTCGCCCTTCCAGCCGAAAATCACCTCGGCCTGGCGGTTCCAGCCGACGATGCGCCCTTCCAGGTCCATGCGCACCACCGCGTCCAGCGCCGTGTCGACGATGGTTTGCAGCTTGGCCTGGCTGTCGCGCGCCTGCTGGATGCTGCGCGTCAGTTCCACCGTGCGGTCGGCGATGCGCTGTTCCAGCTGGCCATTCAGGTCGCGCAGTTCGCGTTCGGCGTCGCGCAGCCGCGTCAGCGTGTCGCGGAAGCGCAGCACGGCGTCGGACAGCCGCCCCACCTGATCCTCGCGGCCGATGCCGGACAGCTTGATGTCGGTCTCGCCGCGCGTCAGCTTTTCCAGCCCGGTGCGGATATCGGCGAACGGCCGCGCCGCGCGCCGCCCCACCAGGAAGATGGAAAACACGATGCCCAGCGCCAGCAGCAGGTTGGCCGCCACCGTGTTGACGATCTGCCGTTTCAGGTCGGTGTCCATCTGCTGGCGCGAGTACGCCAGGTCGATGGCGCCGACCGGGTAGCTGCGGCGGGCGTCGCTGAAGGCGATCTCGCGCCGCACGCGGATCGACGCCGCCGGCTCCTTCATCGGCGACACGTAGCTGGCCAGCTCCGCGCCGTTGGGGCCCAGTACGCGCAGCACCAGCACTTCCGGCGTGGCGGCCGAGGCGTCGACCACGCTGTTGACGGCGGCGCTGTTGATGTCGAACAGCGGCCGCGCCAGCGCCTGCGACAGCACCGCCGCCAGCCGCTCGGCGCGTTCGTGCAAATTCTGTTCGGCCTCGCTGCGCAGGGCCTGCATCACGTAGGTGGTGTAGATGGCGGTGGAGATGTCCACCGCGAGGAAGATGCCGAAGCCGAGGCGCAGCAGGATGTTGCGGCGCCAGGCCAGCCGCAGTTGGGTCAGCGGTCCGCCGCCGTCGCTTAGCACGTGGTCAATGATGGACTCCTTGCGCCTCCGCCAGCTTGCGGTAGGCCGGGCTGTTGCGGGCCTGTTCCATCTCGCTCCAGATGCGCGCCGCCAGCTGCGGCCTGGACGCCACCAGCGCGTGTGACAGGATCAGGAAATACGGTTTCTCGATGATGGGAATCGGCAGCTGATCGAGCTGCGCGCCGAGCGGGCCGCGCATCAGGCCGGCGGCGTCGCTGCCGCCCACCGCCGCGGCGGCCAGCCGGCCGGCGATCAGCTTGCGCGCCAGCTCGTCGGCGCGCTGGCTGCCCTCGTCCACCTCCAGGTTCTGCGCGCGCAGCACGTCGCCCACCGAGTAGCCCAGCTGGAAGCCGATGGCGCCGTCCAGGTGGCTGAACTGCTTGCCGTCCCACGTCACTTGGCTGCCCTTGCGGCGCAGCACTACGTAGCTGTCGGTGTGCATGCGCTTGGAGGCGTCGACTTCCTGGCCGCCGGGATATTCACCGAGCTCGCGGCGGTCGGCCTTGTAGCTGACCGCGAAGGCGCCGTCGACCGCGTTGGCCTTCAGCTGCGCCAGGCAGCGCTTCCACGGGATGCTCTGGAAATCGAAATGGATGTCGAGCCGCTGTTCGACCATCTTGAGCAGCGCGAAATTCAGGCCGCCGCCCTTCTCGGTGCGCCACGGCTTGACGTCCTGCGCCTCGTAGCACAGGGTGACGCTGTCCCTGGCCGCAGCCGCCACCGGCGACAGGACTAGCAACATGCAAGCGCAATAGCGAGTAATCCTGTCGTGCATGGCGTCTCCTGGTTAGCCGCTGGTCCGGATCAGGAAGTCTACACCCACTTCGTCCCACTGCTCCTGTTCCTTCTCCAGCCAATAGGACAGCGTGGGGTGCTGGGCCACCCAGTCGCGCTGGATTTCCAGCTCGATGCGGCTCTTGAAGCGCAGCTTGATCTGGGTGAAATCGAGGTCGATGCGCGAGTGCATGAACAGCACCGCCAGCCGGAACGCCACGATGGCCTTGGCGAAGTCGGTTTCGGCCAGCACCTCGGCCACCTTGCGCAGATTGCCCTTGTGGGCGACGATCATGCCGCTCATGGTGCGCTGCTCGCGCGCGGTAAAGCCGGGCAAATCGGCGTTGGCGATGATGTAGGCGGCGTGCTTGTGGTAGCCGGTGTGCGACACCACCATGCCCATTTCGTGCAGCAGCGCGCTCCAGTACAGCAGGCGGTTGTACTGGTCGCCGGCCGGCTTGGTCTGGGCGTACAGCGCCAGCGCGTCGACCGCCACGCGGTTGGCGCGCCGCTGGTCGACGTGGAAGCGCTGCACGCAGGCCTGCACCGACTGTTCGCGCCGATCGCGCTTGGTCGAGCGCAGGTGCAAATCCCACATCACGCCCATGCGCAGGCCGGCCTCGATCGGCACCACCAGCGGGATGTCCAGTTCGCGCACCAGGCCGATCAGAATCGCCAGGCCGCCGATGATGGTCGAGGCGCGGTCGGGCTTCAGGCCGGGCATGTCGATCTTGCTGACATGGCCGCACTCGATGAAGCGCTGTTTCAGCGCCTCCAGCGACTGGGCGTTGACTTCGCGCCCCAGGCCGTTCTTGATGATGATGTCGGCGATGGTGCGCGCGGTGCCGGAGGAGCCGTAGCACTGCTTCCAGAATTGCGGGTGGTACGGCGGCGCCGCATCCTCGAAGTGGCTGCGCGCCGACAGGATGGCCGCTTCGAACGACGGCCCGTCGACCCGGCCGCCGATGAAGAACGACAGGCTTTGCTTGACGGTGCCGACGCTGAACGATTCGACCTTCTCGATTTCCGGCCCGCGCCCGAGTATCAGTTCGGTCGAGCCGCCGCCGATGTCGATCACCAGCCGGCGTTCGCCGGGCAGCGCGACGGCGGCCGCCACGCCCATATAGATCAGGCGCCCCTCTTCCTCGCCGGAGATGATCTCGATCGGGTAGCCGATCGCCAGTTCGGCCTCCGGCAGGAAGGCGGCGCCGTTGCGCGCCACGCGCATGGCCGATGTGGCCACCACCCGCACCGCATCGAGCTTGTAGGCCGCCAGCACGGTGCGGAAGTTCTTCAGGCAGTTGAGGGCCGTCTGCATGGCGGCCGGCGTCAGGTTGCCGTCCTTGTCCAGCCCTGCGGCCAGGCGGATCGGCTCGCGCACGCTTTTCAGTACGCGGATGGCCTCTCCATCGTGCTTGCCGATGTGGAGGCGAAAACTATTGGAACCCAGGTCTACGGCTGCGTACATATATTTGGAATCTGACTAAACGATTTACACCATTATAAGCACGATATGCCTACTTTGTTACGTCTTGATGACTTCAGCTTCCGCGACGCGATTGCGGCCGGCCTGTTTGGCCGCCTGCAGCGCCTCGTCGGCGCGCTTGAACAGGCTGACGGTGCTGTCTTCGGCGCGGATGGTGGTCACGCCCAGGCTGGCCGTCATGTTGATGATGGCCTTTTCCGCCTTGACCGGCAGCGCGGCGACGGCGTGGCGGATGCGCTCCGCCACCATGCTGGCATCCTCCAGCGAGGTGCGCGGCAGCAGGATGGCGAATTCGGCGCCGCCCAGGCGGCCCATCTGGTCGGAATCGCGCAGCTGCTTCTTGCAGACGTCGACCATGGCTTTCAGCACCACGTCGCCGGCGGTGTGGCCGTAGCTGTCGTTGACGCGCTTGAACTGGTCCAGGTTGAGGATGATCAGCGCGGTCGGCATGCCGGGCCGGCGCGCCAGCGCGATCCACGGCGTCAGCGCGGTGTAGAAGCCGCGCCGGTTCGGCACGTCGGTCAGGGGATCGACCACTTCCAGCCGCGCCAGCTCGCCGCGCTCCTGCTCGCGCGCCAGCAGCAGATAGCCGAAGGCGTTGCCGAGCATCATTAAATACAGGGCGATGACGCCGACCGCCTGCACCGCGACCGGATTCAGCCAGCGGCCGCCGTCCGGCAGCAGCGACAGCACGCCGCGCGCCAGCACCGCCGCCGTCAGCACCAGCATCCACAGCACCAGGCTGCGGTGCAGCAGGCTGCCGCTGCGCCAGCCGCGGCCCAGCGCGGCGGCGCCGGCAAGGAAGAAGAAGGCGCTGGCCGCCGCGCCGATGGCGATGCGGCCGCCGGCCGGCAGCTGCAGCAGCCAGGCCGCGACGTAGACGCCGATGGCGGCGCCCAGCGCCGGCACCAGGTAGGGCCGCCAGATGCGGCGCCCGGCCTGCTCCCAAAGCGCGGCGGCGTCCAGCGCGAAGCCGGCGAACAGCACGGCGTTGGCGATCGGGATGGTCAGCAGGTCCGGCAGGTCGCCGCGCAAATACAACAGACACCAGGCCAGCGCCTGGCATTGCTTGGCGCGGGCCCAGGTGGCGTGGCCGTGCGCGCCCTGGCCGGCGCGGCGGGCGCCGGCCGCAAAAAAGAACAGCGCTGCGCACAGGCTCAGATTGCCCAGTGCCAGCGCCAGCAGCAAGGTTTTGATGTCCATGCGCGCCGCCCGTCAGTCGCCGGGCTCAGACCTCGTGTTCGACGTTGCTGCTGCCGTCGCCCATCTTGCTGGACCAGGCCTGGGTGAAGAAGGCTTTTTCGTCTTCGTTGGGGGCGTCGTGCCAGAACACGATCAGCGTGCCCTTGTGGTCGTGCAGCTGGCTGACTTTCTCGATAAAGCTCTGCTTGCCGGCCAGGTCGGCCAGCGCCGCCACGTAGCCGTAGACGCGGCTCAGGCGTTCCAGGCGGTCCGGCTCGGTGAAGCTGTTGGTGGCGGTAAGCGTAGGGTGGTCTAAAAACATCGTATCTCTCTCCAAGTTGGCCGCCGAGGGGCTGGCCCGTGCTGACGCCATGCTACTATGATTCCCTATGTAAATCCACATCCCGACAAAACTTGACGCCACCCGCCAACCGCCCGCCGCCGCAAGTCCGCACCGTGGGCGACAAGCGCCTGCTGGAATTCCAGCCCGGCATGGTGCAGAGCGAGATGCGCCTGTCGCGCCCGGACCACCTGGTGCTCAGCTATGTGCGGGCCATGATGTGCTTCGTGCTGTTCCAGCCGCGGCCGGAACACATCGTCATGGTCGGCCTGGGCGGCGGCTCGCTGGCGAAGTTCTGCTACCGCTATCTGCCGCACAGCCGCATCACGGTGCTGGAGCTCGATCCGGCGGTGATCGCGCTGCGCGAGCAGTTCGCCATCCCGCGCGACAACGCCCGCTTCCGCGTGGTGCAGGCCGACGCGGTCGACTACATGCCGCACCTGGCCGGCAGCGCCGACGTGCTGCTGGTCGACGGCTTCGACGCCGAGGGCCTGCCGCCGGCGCTCGGCAGCGCCAGATTTTACGCCGACTGCCGGCGCGCGCTGCGGCCCGGCGGCGTGCTGGTGGCCAATCTGTTCAGCTACGATCCCCACTATCCGGCCATGGTGAAGCGGCTGCGCGCCGCCTTCCAGGGCCGCATCTGCGGGTTTACCGGCATCGCCGGCAATAACCGCATCGTGTTTGCGGTCCAGGGCGGCGGCCCCTCGCCGGCGCTGGCCATGCAGCGCCGGGTGGCGCGCACCGGGGGCCTGGCGCTGCCGCTGCTGAACCGGCTGCTGGCGCACTGGATCGTGTTGCGGCTGCGCTGGGGCTGAGCCGCGCCATGTGGTTATTTGACAAATAATCTGTCGCCACGGCATTTTTTGTGACACACTAGCTAGCATCACTGCGGTCCCCAGCCCCGCCCGCGCCGAGTCACCCCTTCCGGAAAGCGCGCCATGCCGTCTTCCCGCAAAACCTCCCGGATCTCGCTGGCCGCCATCCTGACCTTGCTGACCGGACTGGCCGTCACCGGCCTGCTGTTCATCGCCGTCAGCGCGCTGGAGTACAGCAAGATGGAGCTCAGTTTCCAGCAGCGCGGCCATATGCGCGCCGCCGCCATCCGCCGCGGCATGGACGACACGCTGGAGCTGGTGACCATCCTCAACGGCGTGTTCAAGACGATGGGCGTGGTCAGCCGCGAGCAGTTCGCCAGCTTCACGCAGCCGCTGCTGGAGCGCTATCCCTTTGTCCAGGCCTTCAATTTCCACCGCGTGCTGGACGACGCCGCGGCGCGCCGCTACGAGGCCGAGATGCGGCTGCGCTATCCCGGCTACCAGCTGCACGACGCCGGCAACCTGCCGCTGGCGCCGCGCGCGCAGCACGTCATCGTCGACTACCTGGAGCCGCTGGAGGGCAACGAGGCCGCCTTCGGCCTCGACGTCGCCTCGCTGGCGCCGATGGCGCGCGCCATCGCCGAGGCGGTCGACAGCGGCCAGCCGCGCACCACGCCGCTGATGCGGCTGGCGCAGGAACGGGCCCAGCAGCAGGGCTTTGTCCTGATGCTGCCGGTGTACCGCGCCGGCGCCGACCTCGGCACGGTGGAACGGCGCCGCGCGGCGTGGCTGGGCAACACCAGCGCGGTCATCCGCTCCACCGACCTGATCCAGAAGATCCTGCTGGCGGCCGACCTGCTCGACGACCCGGAGCTGCTGGTGCAGGTCTACATCGGCGACGACCTGCGGCCGGCCAACCTGGTCTACACGCGCGGCCGCGCCAGCGGCGAGGTGCCGGCGCCGCACTGGCTGCAGCGCTGGCTGGCCTTCGATTACCGCGAGCCCTATGTGCGCACCTTCAACGCCGCCGGCAAGTCCTGGCATGTGCAGGTGACGCCGCTGGAGCGGCCGTTCCTGCCGCACCACCTGGGCTCGCTGTCGACGCTGCTGGGCGGCCTGCTGTTCTCGCTGCTGACGGCGGCCTTCGTCAATTCGCTGGCGCGGCGTTCGGTGCGGGTCCAGCGGCTGGTGGACGAGCGCACCCACGCGCTCAAGCTCAGCAACGACAAGCTGGCCGACGACGTCGCCGCCCGCAAGCGCACCGAGGAGGCGCTGCAGGAGAGCGAGCACCGCTTCCGCCGCCTGCTGGCGCTGTCGTCGGACTGGTACTGGGAGCAGGACGAGCAGTTCCGCTTCACCAACATCACCGGCGGCTTCTTCGACAAGGGCAAGCAGGATCCGCAGGCCTTCCTCGGCAAGACGCGCTGGGAGGCGCAGCCGGACAAGTGGGACAACCGCAACGGCCGCGACCACAAGGCCACGCTGGAGGCGCACCTGCCGTTCTCCAACCTGGAGTATTCGCTGCTGGGCGTGGACGGCCAGACCCACTGGTTCCTCACCAGCGGCGAGCCGGTGTACGACCGCCGCGGCCAGTTCCGCGGCTACCGCGGCACCGGCACCGAGATCACCGAGCGCAAGCTGGCCGAGCAGCGCATCCAGCACATCGCCCACCACGACGTGCTGACCGGCCTGCCCAACCGGGTGCTGCTGCAGGACCGGCTGGCGCAGGCGGTGGCGTTTGCCAACCGCAGCGGCAAGCCGCTGTGGGTCATGCTGATCGACCTGGACCGCTTCAAGTTCGTCAACGACAGCATGGGCCACAAGGCCGGCGACCAGCTGCTGCAGACGGTGGCGCAGCGGCTGCAGGACAGCGTGCGCGACAGCGACACCGTGGCGCGCCTGTCGGGCGACGAGTTTGTCGCCATCCTGACCGAGTACCCGGAGCAGGCGCTGTCGCACGACGTGGCGCAGCGCATCATGCGCGCCGTGACCCAGCCGGTGATGCTGGAGGGCAAGGAGTTCTTTGTCACCTGCTCGATCGGCGTGGCGGTGTACGGCGCCGACGGCACCTCGGCCCAGCGTTTGATCGAGCACGCCGACATCGCCATGTACCGCGCCAAGAAGCTGGGCCGCAACAATGTCCAGTTCTACGAGCCGACCATGAACGAGGAGGCGCGCGAGCGGCTGCGCATCGAGAGCGCCCTGCGCAGCGCGCTGGAGCGACAGGAATTCGTGCTGCACTACCAGCCGCAGGTGGATGTGCAGAGCGGCCGGGTGGTCGGCATGGAGGCGCTGCTGCGCTGGCAGCATCCGGAGCTGGGCATGGTGGCGCCGCACCGCTTCATCGGGCTGGCCGAGGAGACCGGCTTAATCGTCGAGATCGGCGCGTGGGTGTTGCGCGAGGCCTGCAGCCAGGCGCGCGCCTGGATCGACGCCGGCTTCGGCGCGCTGCGCATCGCTGTCAACCTGTCGCCGCGCCAGTTCGGCGAGCCACAGCTGGTCAGTTCCATCGCCGAGGTGCTGCGCCAGACCGGGCTGCCGCCGGCCTGCCTCGACATCGAGCTGACCGAGGGCCTGTTCATGCACGATGTGACGCAGGCGGTGGAGCTGCTGCACAAGCTCAAGTCGCTGGGACTGGCGCTGTCGATCGACGATTTCGGCACCGGCTATTCGAGTTTTTCCTATCTGCGCCACTTCCCCATCGACGTGCTGAAGATCGACCGTTCGTTTGTCAGCGATATCGGCGACGGCGACGAGGCGGCCATCGTGGTGTCGATCATCGCGCTGGCCCACAACCTGAAGTTGCGGGTGATCGCCGAGGGCGTGGAGACCGCCAGCCAGCTGGACTGCCTGCGCCGCAACGGCTGCGACGAGATCCAGGGCTATTATTTCAGCCCGGCGCTGCCGGCTGCGGACTTTGAGCAGCTGCTAATCCAGGGCCGTACGCTGCAGGAACCGCTGGCGCATCCGGCGTGAGCGGCTTCGGCTTGCGCTTGCGCGGCTTGGGCGCCAGCATGGTGCCGCTGCAGCGGGCGGCGCCGCAGCGGCAGGCGAAGGCGCGCTTGATGGCCGGCGTGTGGCGGCCTTCGTAGATCAGCGGGTAGGAATAGCTGAGCTCTTCGTCCTGGCGGATGTCGTGCAGCGCGTAGATGAAGATGCGGCCATCCTCTTCCTCGATGGCTTCGCAGTTCGGCTCGCATGAGTGGTTGATGTAGCGCGCTTCGTTGCCGTGGTCGCCGCCGTCGATGACGTTGCCGTTGGCCAGGCTGAAGAAGAAGGTGTGGTTGTGCGGGCCGCCCTGCACTTCGGCGCGCAGCTGCGCTTCTTCCCAGGTGATTTCGCGGCCGCCGTATTCGACGATGCGTTCGCCGGGGGCGATGTCGCGCTGGGCGAATACGCCGTTGCCGTGGACCGCGGAGCGTTCGACACGGAAGGCGGGGGCAACTGGCTGGTTTTCTGGTTGGCTGGCGCTGGACATGGCGATCAATAAGGTCGACGATTTTTTGATTAAACCACAGCCATCCAGCGGAAACAATCGGATTCCGGTATTTTGCTCAGCCGTCCGTCATCAGGCGCTGCATGGCGGGACAGCGGCCTTCGGCGGCCAGGCCGTGCAGCACGCCCTGGCGGTCCGGTTCCTGGCGGTTCTGGCTGATCTTCCACTTGCCTTCGAGGCGGGCGATGGGGATTTCGACGCCGACGATGGCGCGCAGTTGCGCGGCGATGAAGTCGGGCGGCGCGTCGTCCACGCTCCACGGCTGGACGCGGGCGCTTTCCTGGCGCGCGGTCATCTCGGCGATCTGCTGCCGTACCCAGGCCGCGTCGTCCAGCACCTGCGGCGTGCCGCGCGCCTGCACCATGACGAAGTTCCAGGTCGGCACCACTTTCTCGTGCTCGGCTTTCGACGGATACCAGGACGGCGTGACATAGCATTCCGGGCCCTGGAACAGCACCAGCGCTTCGGCGCCGGCGCGCAGGTCGTCCAGCTGGCGGTTGTTGCGCGCCAGGTGGGCGCGCAGCACGTCGCCGTGCAGGGTGAACGGGATCAGGTTGGCGCACAGGCCGGCGGCGCCGCTGGTGATCAGCGTCGCCAGCGGGTGGCTGTGGATCAGCGCGTGCAGGACTTCCAGGCGCTGCTCGCGGAACAGGGCGGGACAGTGCATGGCGCTCCTTAGCCGTCGCTGGGCGGCTTGAACAGGTCTTCGAGGTCGGCGCGGGTGGTCGGCTTGCGCACCACGCCGCGCCGGCCCGTGTATTCCTCCTCGATGTTGTCGCGGTAGTAGCTCCAGGCGGCGCCGGAGGTCGACAGCTTGCGCCACACCTCGTTGCCGACGCCGGAATAGTCGATGGCGCTGCCGTCGTCGAACTCGACGCGCAGCAGCTTGTCGCGCGTGTCGTAGCCGATGGCCCGCAGTTTTCCCGCATTGATGCGTTTCATTTCCATGCCGGCCTCCGTGGTCGATATTATGTGCTGCCGCGCTGGATGAACTGGAAGCCGGTGTCGTTCAGGCTGGGAACCGCCTTGCCCTCCACCCGGTCCAGGATCGCTTGCGCCGCCATATGTCCGATATTAGCGCCATCCACGCGCACAGTCGATAGCGGCGGATGGGTGCGCGCGGCAAAATTGAGGTCGCCGAAGCCGACCACCGCCAGCTGCCGCGGCACCTCGATGCCGCGCGCGATGGCTTCGGTCAGCACGCCGTGCGCCAGCGTGTCGGAGCTGCACACCACGGCGTCGATGTCGGGATGCTGCGCCAGCAGCAGGGCCGTGCCGTCGCGGCCCAGGCCGAAGGTCGACGGCAGCGGCATGATCTGCAGCGCCGCCACTTCGACGCCGTGCTTGGCCAGGCCGGCCTGCAGGCCCTGGTTGCGGCGCGCCGCGCGCGGGTCCTGCACCGCCAGGATGGCGATGCGGCGGTAGCCGCGCGCCAGCAGATGCTGGGCGATGGCGTGGCCCACCTCCTCGTGCGAGAAGCCGACCATCATGTCGACCGGCGACGGCGTCAGGTCCCAGGTTTCCACCACCGGCACCTGCGACGCCTGCAGCCGGCGGCGGGTGCTGTCGGTGTGCAGCGAGCCGGTCAGGATGACGCCGTCGGGGCGGCGGCTGAGGATGGTCTCGACCAGCAACTCCTCGCGCCACGCCTCGTAGCTCGACAGGCCCAGCATCACCTGGTAGCCGGCCGCCGTCAGGTGGTCGCTGGCGGCCTGCGCCATGTCGGCGAAGATCGGCGTCGAGATGGTCGGCAGCACCAGCGACACCAGCCGGCTGCGCGACGAGGCCAGCGCGCCGGCCATCATGTTTTTCACGTAGCCGGTCTGCGCCACCGCCGCCTGCACCCTGGCCACGGTGTTCGGCCGCACCAGTTGCGGCTGGTTCAGCGCGCGCGACACGGTGATCGGCGACACGCCGGCCACCTTGGCGACGTCGGCCAGCGTGGCGCCGCTGACCGGCACCTCGCCACTGGCGGTGCGCAAGGTGCGCAGGTCTGTCTTGTCCATGGTATTGATGATAAACGGTGATGTGAAATTATAACATCGCACATCATTTTTAATCATTTTATTTTGCGTATCCAAGCAGGTTTTTCTTGAAATTAACGGGCCAGTCGACTACCATCCACGATGACAGCGCAATCATTTATGGAGACATCATGACCCAAACAACCACCGACACGCCCCGTATTGTTGCCATGCGCGTCATTCCCGTGGCCGGCCACGACAGCATGCTGCTGAACCTGAGCGGCGCCCACGGCCCCTATTTCACCCGCAACATCGTGATCCTCACCGACAGCCTGGGCAACACCGGCGCCGGCGAGGTGCCGGGCGGCGAGAAGATCCGCCAGACGCTGGAGGACGCCAGCGCGCTGGTGCTGGACCAGCCGATCGGCAACTACCACGCCATCCTCAACGCGGCGCGCGCCGCCTTCGCCGACCGCGACGCCGGCGGCCGCGGCCTGCAGACCTTCGACCTGCGCATCGCCGTGCACGCGGTGACGGCGCTGGAAGCGGCGCTGCTCGACCTGCTGGGCCAGTTCCTCGGCGTACCGGTGGCGGCCCTGCTGGGCGAAGGCCAGCAGCGCAGCGCGGTGGAAATGCTGGGCTATCTGTTCTACGTCGGCGACCGCACCGCCACCACCCTGCCCTACGCGGCCACGCCGGCCGACGCACCGGACGCCTGGACCCGCTTGCGCTACGAGGCGGCGCTGACGCCGGACGCCATCGTCCGGCTGGCCGAGGCGGCCTACGAGCGCTACGGCTTCAACGACTTCAAGCTGAAAGGCGGCGTGTTCCGCGGCGAGGAGGAGATCGAGGCGGTCACCGCCCTCCACGAACGCTTCCCGCAGGCGCGCGTGACGCTTGATCCGAACGGCGGCTGGCTGCTGAAGGATGCGATCCGCCTGTGCCGCGACCAGGGCGAGGTGCTGGCCTATGCCGAGGACCCGTGCGGCGCCGAGAACGGCTATTCGGGGCGCGAGGTGATGGCCGAGTTCCGCCGCGCCACCGGCCTGCTGACCGCCACCAATATGGTGGCCACCGACTGGCGCGAGATGCGTCACGCGATCCAGCTGCAGTCGGTCGACATTCCGCTGGCCGATCCGCATTTCTGGACCATGCAGGGCTCGGTGCGGGTGGCGCAGATGTGCCATGAATGGGGCCTGACCTGGGGCTCGCATTCGAACAACCACTTCGACATTTCGCTGGCCATGTTCACCCACGTGGCGGCGGCGGCGCCGGGCAACATCACCGCCATCGACACCCACTGGATCTGGCAGGACGGCCAGCACCTGACCAGGAATCCGCTGAAGATTGAAGGCGGCATGGTGCAGGTGCCGACCCGCGGCGGCCTCGGTGTGGAGCTCGACCTGGACGCCATCGAGCGGGCCCACCATCTGTACAACAACATGGGGCTGGGCGCGCGCGACGATGCGGTGGCGATGCAGTTCCTGATTCCGGGCTGGAAGTTCAACAACAAGATGCCTTGCATGGTTCGCTAACAACAGCAATAACAACCACAAGAACCACAAGGAGACTCATGACTACCATCGCCAGCACCACCGGCGGCGTCGCTGCCGCCCCTTCCGTTCTCGACCGGGCCGTCAGCAAGGTCAAGTGGCGCATCTTGCCGCTGTTCGTGGTGATGTTCATCGCCAACTACATCGACCGCGTCAACATCGGCTTCGTGCGCTCGCACCTGGAGAAGGACCTCGGCATCGGCGCCGCCGCCTTCGGCTTCGGCGCCGGCATCTTCTTCCTCGCGTATGCGGTGTTCGAGGTGCCGTCCAACATCCTGCAGCAGCGCTTCGGCGCCAAGGCCTGGCTGACCCGCATCATGGCCACCTGGGGCATCGTCGCCACCGGCATGGCCTTTGTGCAGGGCGAGACCTCGTTCTACATCGTGCGTTTCCTGCTGGGCGTGGCCGAGGCCGGCTTCTTCCCGGGGGTCGTGTATTACTTCACGCAGTGGCTGCCGAACAGCGAGCGCGGCAAGGCGATGGCGATCTTCCTCAGCGGCTCGGCGCTGGCCTCGGTGATTTCCGGGCCGCTGTCCGGCGCGCTGCTGTCGATCCAGGGCGGCGGCTTCCACGGCTGGCAATGGATGTTCGTCATCGAAGGCCTGGCCTCGGTGGCGCTGTGCTTCGTGGTGTGGTTCTTCCTCGATTCGCGGCCGGAAGACGCCAAGTGGCTGAGCAACGAGGAACGGCGCGAGCTGGCGGCCGTCATCGAAGCCGAACGCAAGGAGCGCGACGCCAACCGGCCGCCGCACGCCAGCATGTTCTCGCTGCTGAAGGACAGCCGCATCGCGCTGTTCTGCCTGATCTTCTTCGCGATCCAGCTGACCATCTACGGCGCCACGTTCTGGCTGCCGAGCATCATCAAGAAGATGGGACAGTTCTCGGAATTCGAGATCGGCCTGTTCAACTCGATTCCGTGGATTATCTCGATCGCGGCCATGTATATGTTTGCCACGCTGGCGCAGAAGCACCGCAACCAGCAGGCGTGGGTGGCGGTGGCGCTGATCGTGGCGGCGTGCGGCATGTTTGCCTCCACCACGGGCGGCCCGGTGTTTGCGTTCGTGGCGATCTGCTTCGCGGCGATCGGCTTCAAGGCGGCGTCCTCGCTGTTCTGGCCGATTCCGCAGGGTTATCTCGACAGCCGCATCGCGGCGGCGGTGATCGCGCTGATCAACTCGCTGGGCAACCTGG
This sequence comes from Duganella aquatilis, assembly GCF_009674565.1. GTDB lineage: Bacteria > Pseudomonadota > Gammaproteobacteria > Burkholderiales > Burkholderiaceae_D > Rugamonas > Rugamonas aquatilis. The sequence goes on along the minus strand of NZ_WKJL01000010.1, from coordinate 159,937 downwards.
GCGGCTTTGTCGCGCCCGCCACCTTCGGCTATCTGGAGCAGAAGACCGGTTCGATCCAGGGCGGCCTGTATGCGCTGTCTGCGGCGTCGGTGATCGCGGCCGGCCTGATCTTCCTGACGCGCGGCAGAAAGTCGGCCTAGTCCTGGCGCCGGCAGTCGGCGGCGCGCTGCCAGCGCGCGCTGCCGGGCAGGCGCAGCCAGATGGCTCGCCAGGCATTGCGCGTGCCGCAGCCTTGTGTGTTGGCCAGCCGCGATGGCGTGGTCGGGCCGTTGACGCTGATGATTTGTTCGTCTTCCACTTTGGCGTAGATCGAACGGCCGCCGTAGATGGTGCGCAGTTCGGTGCCGTTCGGCAGGAAGAGCTGCTTCCATTGGTAGCCACGGCTTGTTTCAGGGCCGCTGCCGGCAGCGCCGGACGCGGGGCCCGGCGCGGCAGTTGGCGCTGGCACGGTCTGTGGCGGTGCGGCGGACGCTTGGCTCGCAGTGCTGTCGTTTGACTCGTCGTTTTCGTCTTGCTCTTCGCGCCATGGGCAGCGTGCGGCGGGTGTCGTGGCGATCCATTGCTGGATGAGCGCGGAGACTGCGGCTGCGGTTTTGTCGCCGTAGAAGCCTTCGCCGGTATGTTCCGTCAGGGCGCAGAATACTTTGCTGGGCAGGTACATGCCGCCGATAGGATGGTCAGGGTGGTCCATATTTTTCTCCCCTCTAAAATCTCTATTTTCTCTATTTCGCTCTAATTCAATAGAAAACGCTAGAAAACACTAGAGAAATAAAGTGTTGCTCACTCTATTTCGCTCTAATTTCTCTATTTTCTCTAAATGGCCTCTCTGTTTTAGAGCGAAATCTAGCGAAATAGTTCAATCTCTAGCGTTTTAGAGGTTTTAGAGCTTTTAGAGCCCGAAATATATAGAGGGGGTGTACTCAGTCCCTGGCCAACGGGCGGACGTATTCGCGCAGGCTGACCAAGGTCTTGCCCGGCTCCTCGAACTGCACCAGGTGCGCCGAGTTTTCAAACCAGACGCCTCGCTTGTACGGCGCGCGCACCTTGGCCAGCCAGGCCGCCGTCGGCCCGGACGGCGTGGTGTAATCATGACGCCCCATGAACATCACGACCGGCACCGGAAACCTGCCGACCGGTTTGAAGTCCACCGTCAGCCATTCATTCAGCACGCGCTCCAGCGTCAGCAGGCTGCCCTTGTCGATGGCCTGCACCGCCCTGTCGTCATACTCCGGCGACAGCAGGGGCGCATTGAAGTAGTAAGCGAAATCGCCGCGATACGCGGCCAGCCCACCGTAATGCTGGGCCCAGGTGCGCTCCACGATGATGCGCTCGCGCGTGATCGGCGTATCGCCCGGATACGGCGCAATCGCCTCCAGCTCCTTGATGGCCTGCTGATTGCCCTCCCTGCGCGCCTGCGCCAGCGCAAAATCGAAACTGACCTTCTCGTTATCCAGCATGCTGATCACCTGGCCGATGCCGACATAGGCATGGAACAGCTCCGGATGCTCCAGCACCGCGCGCATGCCGACCACCGTGCCCCAGCTATGCCCGACCAGGATCACCTTGCGCTTGCCGTAGCGCCGGGCGACGGCCTGCGCGATCTCGACGGCATCATCCACGAACTGGCCGATGCGCAGCGTCGGCCGCACGGCGTCGGCATCATTGTCCAGATACGTGCGGCCGGCGCCGCGCTGGTCGTAATTCACCACGGTGAAATACTCTTCCAGCGGACGCTGGTACAGCCACATGGTCGGCGCACTGGGCGAAGCCGGGCCGCCGTGCACAAACAGCAGCACCGGATTGGCGCGGTCCTGCCCGCGCGTGTAGATCCACTGCTCGATGCCGCCGATGCGCAGCGTGAAGTTCTCCTGCACGCCGTTGGGCGCGACAATGCGGCTGACATCGCCGATGATGTCGCGCGCGGTCGGCTCGGCCGCCAGCCCGGGCACGGCGGCCAGCGCGGCCGCCGCCAGCAGCAGCGCGCGCCGTTTCATTTTTTGCGGTTGCCGTGCACCATCTGGCGCGCCTGCTTGCGCAGCAGCGCCTGTTCCCAGCGCTGCTTCTGCTCTTCCGTCTCGGGCACCAGCTCCGGCACCTTGACCGGTTTGCGGTCCTTGTCCACCGCCACCATCGTGAAGTAGCAGCTGTTGGCGTGGCGCACCAGGCGCTGCTGGATATTCTCGGTCACCACGCGGATGCCGACCTCCATCGAGGTGTTGCCGGTGTAGTTGATCGACGCCAGGAACGTCACCAGCTCGCCGACGTGGATAGGCTGCAGGAACATCACCTGGTCCACCGACAAGGTCACCACATAGCTGCCCGAATAGCGGCTGGCGCAGGCATAGGCCACGCTGTCGAGGTATTTGAGGATGGTGCCGCCGTGGACATTGCCTGAGAAGTTAGCCATATCGGGCGTCATCAGCACGGTCATGCTCAGTTCATGCTCCACCCAGTTCATCGGTTTTTCCATTGCATCGCTCCTAGTTGTGGTTGGCTCCATGCTAGCCGCTAAGCTTGCCATTCGCAAATACTACTGCGGGCGGCTTTCGGTCAGCAGCTGCTCGATGTCCCCGGCCACGCCGGGACAGGCGGCCAGCACCTGTTCCAGCGGCGCCCAGGCGGCGGCATCCTGCTTCAGGGCCTGTTCCGCCTGCTGCGCCAGCAGCGCCAGCCGGTCGGCGCCGACGGTGCCGGCCAGCCCTTTCAGCGTGTGCAGCGCCGGCAAGGCGGCGCCGCAGTTGCGCTCCTCGCGCGCGCGCTGCAGCTGCGCCGTCAGCTTCTCGGCTTCGGTGATGAAGCTGCCCAGCGCGATCTTGTAGATCGACTCCAGCCCGCCCAGCCGCTTCAGCGCCGCCGCGCTGTTCAGGCCCGCCGCCGGCAGCGGCGCCGATGTGACGGCCGCCGTCGTCGTTGCGGCCGCCGTCGCCGGCGCGGCCGTTGTTGGCGCCGCCAGCGCCACGCCATCGCGCCGCGCGTGTTTCAGAATCACCTCGATCAACTGCTCCAGATCGAAGGGCTTGCCGATATGATCGACCATGCCCGCCTCCAGCGCGGCGATGCGGTCGGCCGCCATGGCGTTGGCGGTCATCGCCACGATCGGCGGCGTGCGCACGCCAAGCCGGCTCTGGATCGCCTGCGTGGTCTGGTAGCCGTCCATCTCCGGCATCTGGATATCCATCAGGATCAGGTCCGGCAGCGGACCGCTGCGCGCCAGCACGCCGAGCGCCATCTGGCCCGAACTGGCCACCTCCACCTGCGCGCCGTCATGGCCGAGCAACTCGCTGGCCACCTGCTGGTTGGCCGGATTATCGTCGACCAGCAGCAGGCGCAGGCCGGCCAGGCGGCGCTGCGGCGGCGCCAGCGCCGCCGCCAGCGGCTTGCGGTGCTCCAGCCGCGCGTCGGCCACCGCGTCGAACAGCATCGACGCCGTCACCGGCTTGACCACGAAACCATCCAGCACCGGCGCAATATCCATCTGCCGCTGCGCCAGCAGCTCGCGGTCGTGCGCGGTCACCATCACGATCAGCGGCGTCTTGCCGGCCGGCGCCAGCTGGCGGATGCGGCGGCTGGTTTCCCAGCCATCCATGGCCGGCATGCGCCAGTCGATGAACACCACGTCATACGCCTTCTGGCGCGCCAGCTGCACACCGATGGCGTCGAGCGCCTCATAGCCGTCGGCCGCCACATCGACGCGCCAGCCGAACGACGCCGCCATCTCGCGCAGCACCGTGCGCGCCACCGGATTATCGTCCACCACCAGGCAGGACAGGCCGCGCATCAGGGCATCGTGCAGCGGCAGGGCGCCCAGCGGCGCCGCCTCCGGCTGCTCCAGCGAAATGCCGAAATCCACCGCGAAATCAAACACGCTGCCCTGCCCCACCTCGCTGACCACGCGCAGCGTGCCGCCCATCATGCGCACCAGGCGCTGGCTGATGGCCAGGCCCAGGCCGGTGCCGCCGAAGCGGCGCGCGGTCGACGCCTCGGCCTGCGAAAAGCCGTCGAAGATGCGCTCGCACTGCTCGGGCGCGATGCCGATGCCGGTGTCGCGGATGGCAAACGCCACCGACAGCGTCTGCTCGGTGTGCGCCACCAGCTGCGCCGACACCACCACCTCGCCGCGTTCAGTGAACTTGATGGCGTTGCCGGCCAGGTTCAGCAGAATCTGCTGCAGGCGCAGCGCGTCGCCCACCACCATGGCCGGCAGCGCCGGATCGATGCGGAACAGCACCTCGATATTCTTGTCGCCGACATTGGCCGACAGGATTACCGCCAGATCGCGCCACAGCTTGTCGAGGCGGAACGGATGCGGATCGAGCGCCAGCTTGCCGGCCTCCACCTTGGAAAAGTCCAGCACATCGTTGAGCAGGCCCAGCAAGGCGCTGGCCGCCGCGTGCGCCTTGTCGACATAATCCTGCTGGCGGCCGCTCATCTCGGTCTGGCGCAGCAGCTGCAGCATGCCCAGCACCGCGTTCATCGGCGAGCGGATCTCGTGGCTCATATTGGCGACAAAGTCGGACTTGGCGCGGCCGGCCTTGTCGGCCGCCTCCTTGGCCTGCAGCAGGCCGTCGTGCGCGGCGCGCAGCTCGGTGCTGTCGGTGCTGCTGCCCACCCAGCTCAGAATCGCGCCATCGGCGTCGCGCTGCGGCAGCGCGTGGTTGTCGAACACGCGCCAGACGCCGTCGTGGCGGCGCAGCCGGCAGTCGCAGCGGAACTGGTCGCCGTCGGCCAGCGCGCGCTGCCAGGCCGCCGTCAGGGTCGGCAAATCGTCCGGATGGATCACCCGCGACCAGTCGCCGCCGGCCATCAGCTGCGCCGCCGGCAGGCCGCTGAAGCTTTCCCAGTGATGGCTCATGAAATCGATGCGCAGGGTCGGCGTGGCGGTCCACACCATCTGCGGCAAGCCCTCGGTCAGCGAGCGCCAGCGCGACTCCGAGGCCCGCAGCTGGGTCAGCGACTGCTGCAGGGCCTGGTCGGCCTCGCCCAGCGCCGCCAGCGACTTGTACTGCTCGCGCAGGCCGAAGCGCACGCCGCGCAGCAGCACCAGCGCCAGCCCGATCAGCACCACCAGGAACAGCGAGGCGTTGCGGATCTCCTTGTACCATGGCGCCAGGAAATCGTCGCTGGCCATGCCGACGATCACATACACCGGATAGGCGCCCACCTTCTCGACGCTGAGCGTGCGTTCCAGCCCGTCGCGCGGACTGACCACCGTGTAGCTGGCGCGCTGCTGCTTGCCGTCGAGGATGGCCTGGGTGGCCGGCGTCACCTTGATGGTGCTGCCGAACGCCATGTCGGCCGCCTCCGGATAGCGGTGCAGCACGCGCCGCCGGTCGTCCAGCAGCAGGATGGAGCCATGCTCGCCGATATTCAGGCCGGCAAACGCCTCGCTCATGCGCGAACTGTTCATCAGCACATAGGCGGTGCCGCCGAAGCCGCCGTCCGGCAGGGTCAGCGGATAGACCAGCGGCAGCACCCACTCGCCGGTGATGCGCGACTGCACCGGCACGCCGAACACCAGCTCATGCGCGGTCGGCATGCGGGCAAAGAACTCGCGCACGCTCAGGTCCTGCGGATGCTGCAGATCGATCTGCTCGCCGTAGATGACCATGCCGGCCGCGTTGGAGCCGCGCACCGCCTGCGCGTGCGGCAGCCGCTCCTTCAGGCTGCGCAGGTAGGCGCTGTAGCGTTCGTCGCTGAAGCGGCCGTCCTGGTGCTGGCTGCGGAATTCGAGGTCGGCGCGGCGCATGGCCAGGTCGACCTCCTGGAAATGCGAGTGCAGGAAATTTTCCAGCGAAATGGCGAGGTTGTGCGAGGTTTCCTCGGCCGCCGCGTAATAGCGCTTGCGGCTCTGGTTCAGCACATGGACCACGAACAGCGCCACAATCAGCAGCACCACCACCACCGCCGTGGCCAGCACGCGGAACAGTTTGCGGAACTTTCTCAGCGTGTTGGTTGTCATGACAAAGGGGCACTCACTCTTGCTGTGTTAACCATACATTACAGCAAAAAAAACGCTCCCGGAGGAGCGTTTTCATCAAAAGCCTTGATTGGTGATGTCCTGCAGCGATTCCCGGCCCTTGTCGCTGAGTTCGAAACCGCCCTCGGCGCGTTCCAGAATGTGCGATTTCTTGCCCAGGAACATGGCCACATCGGCGTCCAGCGTGGCGCCGGGCTGGGCCGACACGGCGCGCAGGCCCAGCACGCAACGGTGCAGGAAGATGGTTTGCTCGCCCTTGTCGGTCAGCGAAATACGGCCGTTATGGGCGATGCTGATCAGTTTGAGGCCGGACAGGCGCTTGGTGTTGCGGCCGATGCAGGCGCTGACGCGGTCGCCCTTGATGCCGCGTTGGATTTCGTACAGGGCGTCATATTCGTCCTGCGTGAATTTTTCATTCTTCATTGCCATTTTTTCCATAAGAGACTGCTGCGGCCCTCATGGTACGCGCACGGCGGCACGGCGGCAAGGCGCATGCCGCCTTCTCTGCGCAATCAGCTGGCAACCAGGGCGGGATTACTGCAGCGCGCGGATCACCAGCCAGGCCAGGCCGATGCTGGCGAAGGCGGCGAGGCAGATCATGGCTTGTACACGCTTCGCGCTCAGGGCGACGCTGCGGCGGCCGAGGTAGATTTTGTTGTGTAAGGAATTGCCCATGATTGCTCTCCGTGAAAGGAACGTGACGACATGACTAAATTATAGAAACTCTTTCATGACCTCCGTGTGACGCCGGACACAAAGCAGCAAATATGTATCCACAAAGCAACAATCATCACACTTTCTCACGGCCTTACAGAGCGTGGAACCAGCATACCGTCCGTTCCACGCAACGGACGGTGCGCCAACGCACATAAGCCCGCTAATGCTCAGGTTTTGATGGGCGGTCTGGGCGGCGTCGGTTCTTCGATCGGCGCCTGTTCCGGCAGCGGCGTGTTGTCCGGCGGCGGGTCTTTTTCCGGCGGCGGCGGTGGCACTTCCGGATCGGGGGTGGTGTGAGCGTACAGCATGCGTCCTCCTGAACATAGCGGCCAAGCCTGCAGTGTCGCGCACGCGCGCCCGGGCGGCAAGGCGCCGATCGGCGCCGGCGTGCGCCAGCACACGCAGCGCCGCCCCTTACTTGATGCGGAAAATCACATCCACCGTCTGCGACCAGCTCAACAGGTCGGTGGACAGGAAATCCTTGTCGGCCGCCTGCGCCGGCGCCGAGCGCTGGTCGCGGCGGAAATACAGGTCGCCCGGCATCAGGCCGATCGAATGGGTCAGGTTGCGCAGCTGGCCCGACGAAATCGCCGCCACCGCCCCCACCTTGCGGCCGAAGCCGGCCGCCAGCGCCTCGGCGCGGCGCTGCGCATCCTTGACCGCGATGGCGGTCAGCTCCTGCTCGGCCTGCAGGCGATCGCTGCGGCCGAAGGTGGTGGCCAGGTGGTCGAGATTCGGCAGCGCCAGCAGGCCCTGCATGACGACGCGCCACTTGCCCAGATCGCGCACGGCGATGTGCACCGAGCTGCGGATGTCGTAGGCCGGCGCACCGCTGGCGTCGGCCGGGTCGGCCTTGCGCATCTCCTTGCGCATATTGTGGATCTCGGTGACCGCGTCCACCTCGGCCAGCAAGGCGCGCACCTGTTCGGCGCGCGCGCCGACGATGGCCGTTGCCGCCGCCGGGTCCGGATCGTAGGCGCTGATGTCGAAATCGATCTCGCCGAGGTCGGGCGCGAAGCGCATCATGCCCTCGCCGGACACATGGATGAAGGGATAGTCCGGCAGATTCGAGGCCTGCACGGCCAGCGGCAACAAGGCAACAGCAACAACGAGCTTCTTCAACATGATGAGGTTCCGTGAGTGGCGACAGCACAGTATCGGCCAAGTAGACACATTTGTATACTTGCAAAAACAGAAATCATCCCTATGTGCGTTTCAACAACAACTTTATCAGGAGAAAACATGCTCGCTCCCAAGGCGCCGCGTTCGGTGCACGACCACCGACCGGTGGCGGTGCAGGTCGTCAAGCAGGAAAAAACCGGCGCGGTCGACAAGCACGTGCTGATCGTCGACCCACCCGGCAAGAAACCGGCGCCGCCCAAGGCCAAGTAGGTACAATGGCGGCTTTCCGATACCACCGACAGCCGCCATGAGCCTCCCCCTGAACGACGACGAATACGCACAACTGGACGAACTGCTGGCCGCCATCGGCCCGCAGGCGATGGACGTGGCGCGCCTGGAAGGCTTGCTGACCGCGCTGGCGGTGGGTCCGGCCGAGGTGTCGCAGGAGGCCTGGCTGCCGCTGGTGTGGGGCGACGCCGCGGGCAATGCCGACGCGGCAGCGCTGGTGCTGCGCCACCACGCCTACATGCAGACCTGGATGCGGCAGGAGCCGGCCAGCTTCGAGCCGATCTACGAATGCGGCGGCAACTGGACCGCCGAGGCCTGGAGCGCCGGCTTCCTGGCCGGCGTGGCGCTGAACCACGACGCCTGGGCGCCGCTGCGCGCCCACCAGCCGGCGCTGCTGGCGCCGTTCCAGCCGCCGGTCAACGCCGCCAAGGTGACACCGGCCGTGGTGCAGATCAACGCCTTCTTCCACGCGCCGCAGGCCAAGCCGGCCAAGGTCGGGCGCAACGATCCCTGCCCGTGCGGCAGCGGCCAGAAGCACAAGAAGTGCTGCGGCGCCTGACGCCGCGACCGCCCGCGCGGCGGCTTATTTGCCGTTGATGATGTCCTTCAGCAGCACGAAGGTTTCGTGGTGGATGGCCTGCTCGTTGGCCTTGAACTCCTGGTCGGCCTTGAGATAGGCCGGCTTTTTCAGTTCAGCCTGTTCGGCCGGCGTCGGCTTCGGCACGGTGGCGTACATCTGCGCGCTGCTGTTATAGGTGTCGTGCAGCACGCGCTGGCCGTAGCTGGACTTGTAGAACTTCGTCATTTCCAGCGCGGTCTCGGTGCTCAGCAACTTGGCGACCGGCGTGGCCAGGCGGGTGTAGACGAATTCCGGCTGCAGGTTGATGACCTTGTCCATCACCTGCTTGCGCTGTTCCGGCGAGGCGTACTTGCTCATGCCGGCGGTCATGCGCATCATTTTCTCGGCCTGCATCGAGGCCATCAGGTCGTGCGCGGCCTTGATCTGGGCGGCGTCGGGATTGGGCGTGGCGGCATGGACGGCGCCGGCCAGCAGCGTGGACATCAGCAATGCGGAAAAAGATTTCAAGTCGACTCCTTGGTAATTTTTCCGCATTCTAGCCCAGAAATAAAAAAGCTCCCTTCCGGGAGCTTTTTATCGAATATTGGCGGAGAGGGTGGGATTCGCCTACACCTTGCAGGCCGCCCTCGCGCGAGTACGCGCGAGTCTTCGAATCCCACGCGCGCGCTGCGCGCGCTCCTCTCCTGGGCTGGAAATAAAAAAGCTCCCTTGCGGGAGCTTTTTTATCGAATATTGGCGGAGAGGGTGGGATTCGAACCCACGGTAGGGTCGCCCCTACGCTTGATTTCGAGTCAAGTACATTCGACCACTCTGCCACCTCTCCTGGTGACGCATTTACTACTTTTTTCTCACATCCAAACAGTTGGCGGAGAGGGTGGGATTCGAACCCACGGTAGGGTCGCCCCTACGCTTGATTTCGAGTCAAGTACATTCGACCACTCTGCCACCTCTCCGTTTTCCCACCTGCTGCTGCGAGAAGGCAAGATTATAGCAGGTGCTTGAGAAAATGGAAGGACTAAATTTACGCTTTCAGATGCGTCAGCCCGCCCATGTACGGACGCAGCACGGCCGGGATCTCCACCGAGCCGTCGGCCTGCTGATAATTCTCCAGCACGGCGACCAGCGTGCGGCCCACGGCCAGGCCGGAACCGTTCAGCGTGTGCACCAGTTCCGGCTTGCCCTGGGCGTTGCGGAAGCGCGCCTGCATGCGGCGCGCCTGGAACGCCTCGCAGTTCGACAGCGACGAAATCTCGCGGTAGGTGTTCTGCGCCGGCAGCCACACTTCCAGGTCATAGGTCTTGGTGGCGCCGAAGCCCATGTCGCCGGTGCACAGCGACATCACGCGGTACGGCAGGCCCAGGCGTTGCAGAATGGTCTCGGCGTGGCCGACCATGTCCTCCAGCGCCGCATACGACTGCTCCGGATGCACCACCTGCACCATCTCGACCTTGTCGAACTGGTGTTGGCGGATCATGCCGCGCGTGTCGCGGCCATAGCTGCCCGCTTCCGAGCGGAAGCACGGCGTGTGGGCGGTCATCTTCAGCGGCAGCGCCTCGGCCGCCAGGATGTCGTCGCGCACGATATTGGTCAGCGAGACTTCCGAGGTCGGGATCAGGTAGAAGGTCTCGCCCTCGCCCTCGGCGCCGCCCTTCTTCACCGAGAACAGGTCGGCCTCGAACTTCGGCAGCTGGCCGGTGCCGCGCAGCGAATCGGCGTTGACCATGTAGGGCGTGTAGCACTCGGTGTAGCCGTGCTCGTCGGTGTGGGTGTTCAGCATGAACTGCGCCAGCGCGCGGTGCAGACGGGCGATGCCGCCTTTCATGACCGAGAAGCGCGAGCCGGTCAGCTTGGTCGCGGTGTCGAAGTCCAGGCCCAGCGGCGAGCCGACGTCGACGTGGTCCTTGATCTCGAAATCGAAGCTGCGCGGCGCGCCGACCTTGCGTACTTCCACGTTGCCGCTTTCGTCCGTGCCGGCCGGCACCGATTCGTGCGGCAGGTTCGGGATCGCCTGCAGGAAGTCGCCCAGCTTGGCCTGCAACTCGGCCAGTTTGACTTCATTGGCCTTGAGCTCGTCGCCCAGGCCGGCCACTTCCGCCATCAGAGCGGTGGTGTCCTCGCCCTTGCCCTTCATCATGCCGATCTGCTTGGACTGCGAGTTGCGCTTGCCCTGCAGCTCTTCGGTGCGCAGCTGGATCGCCTTGCGTTCCGACTCGAGAGCGTTGAACGCTTCCACATCGAGCTGGAACTTGCGGGTGGCCAGGCGCGCGGCGACGGTGGCGATGTCTTTACGGAGAAGTTGGATGTCAATCATGGGAACGATGCCGTTTGTATCGAAAACGTCAATTGTACCAAGACGACGCCACTTCCTAGCGAGTTTTGCGCAGCCCGCCGGCTGCCGCCATTACAGCGCGGCTTTTTCAGCGGCGGTCAGGCGTTTGGCGCTCACGGTCACGGTGGGCATGGCGACCGCGGCCTTGGCCACCAGCACCGGGCTGTCGGCCGCCAGGACGACGTCGACGCGGTCGTCGGCGGCGGTGGCGAAGGTGGTGGCGCCGGCGATCACGGCAGCGGCGACAAAGATGACTTCCATGTGTTTGGCGATGTTCATGATGTGCTCCTTCAGGTGGTGGTGCGGTTAAGTGCTGCGGTATGGTTGTACTGTACCCGCGGCCACGCCGGCCCACCACCGGGTTGCGACGAAGCGCCAAAAAGGACGCCTGAAATGCAGCGGGCGGGAACAGGCGGCGCCAGCCCGTTGCCGCACTGTAGGATTTCTCCTACGCAACTAATCGTGCGCCATACACGCGCCGGAATTTGTACTATGTGCCCAACAGTACACAAATCGAGGAGAAGATAATGACAACCACTATGATGAAAATTGCAGCGGCCAGCGCCGTGATGATGATCGCCGCCGGCTGCTCGACCATGGGTGGCGCGGGCAAGGACGAGCCGGCGCCGCCGGCCAATCCGAACTTCGCCGCCGAGATGAACAAGTTCAACGCGCAGTTCCCGAACGACAAGGCCACCAAGTACGAAGAGATCTCGCTCAACTACAACAACGCGCAGAAGCTCGATGAGCGCGGCAACTGCCACGACCTGTCGAAACACCCGGTGGTCATCATCCTGACGCTGGACGCGGCCGGCAAGGTCACGCGCAGCACCACCGACGTCGAAGGCAAGAAAGCCGACTGCTTCCGCCAGGCCTACGCCTCGGCGCAGCTGCCGCCGCCGCCGTTCGCCCCGTACCAGAAGCCGATCCGCCTGCGTTGATCAGGCCGCGTCTTCCTCGGGCGCTTCCTCGGCGCTGGCGGGTCGCTCCAGCCAGCTGATCACCACCTCGTTGAAGCGTTCCGGCTGGCGCAGCATCGGCCAGTGATCGGTTTCCATCGCCACCACCTTGCAGCCCTCCCTGGCCGCCAGCGTCTCGGTCCACTGCGGCGAATGGAACATGAAGGGCTTGCGGATGCCGTAGATATACAGCATCGGCACCTTGGGCACGAAGGGCACCAGCGAACTGTAGGAACCGGCCGCGCCGGCCGTCAGGATGTAGTACGGGAAATTCATGCCCGAGCTGATGAATTCGCGCGGCGACGGCGCGCCCAGCACGCGCGCCATGGTGCGGGTCATCACGGTGCCGACCGGGCCGCCGATGGCCCAGGCCAGCGCCAGCGTGCTCTGGTAGCCGCTCACCATCATCTTCTGCCCCACCGAGCGCGAGCGCGCCGTGGCCTTGGACTGCGCATCGCCGATATCGACGCCGATAATGGCCGACACCATCGCCTTGTTACGCATGTAAAACTCGTAGCCGAACACGCAACCCCAGTCGTGCAGCATCAGGATGACTTTTTCCTTCTTGCTGACGCTGTTCACAATATGCAGCAGCACGCGCATCATCGCATCCAGCGAATACGAGCGGCGCGGCTTGCCGACATCGAAGCCCGGCAGCGTAAAGCGCACGCAGCGGTAGCGCTGCTTCAGCTCGGCCACCTGCGCATCCCACACGCGGTAGGTATCCGGCCAGCCGTGCAGCATCACGATGGTTTCGGCACCCTCGCCTTCTATATAGATATCGATCCCGTCGACCACCAAGCGCTGACTCATTCCCACTCCTGAATGCATTGTTTAGGCATGTCAGCATCATGCCATTATTGCGATACGCAAGCTAGCTCTTGCCCGCATCCTGGTCCAGTTGGCGCAGGAAGGCCAGCTTGTCGGCGATCTTGCTTTCCAGGCCGCGCGGCACCGGCTGATACCAGCCCGGTTCGCGCATGTCGTCGGGGAAGTAGGTTTCGCCGGCGGCGTAGGCATGCGGCTCGTCGTGGGCGTAGCGGTAGTCGTGGCCGTAGCCCAGTTCCCTCATCAGCTTGGTCGGCGCGTTGCGCAGATGGACCGGCACCTCGCGCGACTTGTCCTTGCGCACGAAGGCCATCGCCTCGTTGAAGGCGTTGTAGCCGGCGTTGCTCTTGGCGGCGATGGCCAGGTAGATCACCGCCTGGCCCAGCGCCAGCTCGCCCTCCGGCGAACCGAGCCGCTCGTAGGTGGTGGCGGCGTCGTTGGCCACCTGCATGGCGCGCGGATCGGCCAGGCCGATATCTTCCCACGCCATGCGCACGATGCGGCGCGACAGGTAGCGCGCATCGGCGCCGCCGTCCAGCATGCGGCACAGCCAGTACAGCGCCGCGTCCGGATTCGAGCCGCGCACGGATTTATGCAAGGCCGAGATCTGGTCGTAGAAATTGTCGCCGCCCTTGTCGAAGCGGCGCGCGTTCAGGGTCAGCGCATTCTGGATGAACTCGGCGGTGATCTTGTTGGTCTTGGCCGCGTTGGCGGCGGTGCCGGTCACTTCCAGCAGATTCAGCAGGCGGCGGCCGTCGCCGTCGGCATAGCCGATCAGCGTATCGATGGCGGCGTCCTCGAATTCCAGCTGGGTCAGCACCTTGTCGCGCGCGCGGTCGACCATCTGCCGCAGCTCGGCCTCGTCGAACGACTTCAGCACGTAGACCTGGGCGCGCGACAGCAGCGCCGAGTTGACCTCGAACGACGGATTCTCGGTGGTGGCGCCGATCAGCGTCACCAGCCCGGACTCGGCATACGGCAGCAAGGCGTCCTGCTGCGATTTGTTGAAGCGGTGGATCTCGTCGACAAACAGGATGGTGTGCTTGCCCAGGTCCAGGTTGTGCTGCGCCTGCTCCATCGCGGCGCGGATATCCTTGACACCCGAGAACACCGCCGACAGCGCGATGAACTCGCAGTCGTAGGCCTTGGCGGTCAGCCGCGCCAGCGTGGTCTTGCCGGTGCCCGGCGGGCCCCACAAGATCATCGAATGCGGCTGGCCCGACTCGAACGCCAGGCGCAGCGGCTTGCCCGGCCCCAGCAGGTGGCGCTGGCCGATGACTTCATCCAGCGTCTTGGGCCGCAGGGCTTCGGCCAGCGGCTGGCGCGGTTCGGTGGAAAATAAATCTGCCATGGTCGGAAATGGAAAAACGCCGCAGCGTCGCAGCTGCGGCGTTGAATACTCAGCTTATACGCTTAATTGTTGAATACGTCCGCGCCCTTGGGCACGACGAATTTAAAACTGGTGGCGCTCAGCGCCGGATTTTTCTCGATCTTGCTGAACTTCAGCACCGAGGTCTGGCCGAAGGAATCCTTCAGCTCCATCGCCGCCGGCAGGCCGTCCTTCAGGCCGATGGCGATCTGCTCGAAGCTGGTGTCCTTGGCCTTCGGCACCGCCTTCAGCCATTCCAGGCCGTCGCGCGTGCCGCCTTCGGACAGCGTGAAGTTCTTTTCCAGGTCATTGCTGCCGAACAGGATGGCGGCCGGCGACGAACCCAGCGCGTCGCCCAGCTTCTTGGTGGTGACCTGGTTCAGATCCTTGTCGAAGATGAACAGCTGGTCGCCGTCGGCCTGCAGCACCTGCTCATACGGCTTGGTATAGGTCCAGATGAACTTGCCCGGACGGGCGAACACAAAAGTGCCGCTGGAATTATTGGCCGCCTTCGGCGTGTCGCCGTTGGTGGCCTTCACCTGGCGCTGGGTGAATTCGCCCTTGGCCGCCTTGGTCGACGCCACGAAGGACTTGAACTGCTCCAGCGCGCTGGCCTGGGCGCCGCCCACCAGCAGCAGACCGGCGGTCAGCGCCGCCATCACTTTATAACGAGTCATACCATTCCTTTTCTTATTCTGCACTGGCAGCCGGCACGAGAATGTCGCGGTTGCCGTTCGATTGCATGGCGGAGACCACGCCGCTATTTTCCATTTGTTCCAGCAGGCGCGCCGCGCGGTTGTAGCCGATGCGCAGATGGCGCTGCACCAGCGAGATCGAGGCGCGGCGGTTCTTCAGCACCACCTGCACCGCCTGATCGTACATCGGATCGGCCTCGCCGCCGCCTTCGCCCGGCGCCGCCCCTTCGGCGCCGCCGCCCTCGCCTTCCAGGGTGCCGCCTTCGAGGATGCCGTCGATGTAGTCCGGCTCGCCGGTGGTCTTCAGGTGCTTGACCACCCGGTGCACCTCGTCATCGGACACAAAGGCGCCGTGCACGCGCACCGGCAGGCCGGTGCCCGGCGGCATGTACAGCATGTCGCCCATGCCCAGCAGCGTTTCCGCGCCCATCTGGTCCAGAATGGTGCGCGAGTCGATTTTCGACGACACCTGGAACGCGATCCGGGTCGGAATATTCGCCTTGATCAGGCCGGTGATCACATCCACAGATGGGCGCTGCGTCGCCAGGATCAAGTGCAGGCCGGCCGCGCGGGCCTTCTGCGCGATGCGGGCGATCAGCTCCTCGACCTTCTTGCCGACCACCATCATCAGGTCGGCCAGCTCGTCGATGATGATGACGATGGTCGGCAGTTTTTCCAGCGGCTCCGGCGAATCCGGCGTCAGGCTGAACGGATTCGGAATGTGCTCTTCCTTCTTCTTGGCCTCGGCGATCTTGGCGTTGTAGCCGGCCAGGTTACGCACGCCCAGCTTGGACATCAGCTTGTAGCGGCGCTCCATCTCGTTGACCGCCCAGTTCAGCGCGTGGCCGGCCTGGCGCATGTCGGTCACCACCGGCGCCAGCAGGTGCGGAATGCCCTCGTAGACCGACATCTCCAGCATCTTCGGATCGATCAGGATCATGCGCACGTCGCGCGGATCGGACTTGTACAGCAGCGACAGAATGGTGGCGTTGATACCCACCGATTTACCCGAACCGGTGGTGCCGGCCACCAGCAGGTGCGGCATCTTGGCCAGGTCGGCCACCACCGGCTTGCCGGCGATATCCTTGCCCAGCGCCACCGTCAGCGGCGACGGATTGTCGTGATAGACCTTGGAGCCGACGATCTCGCTCAGGCGCACGATCTGGCGCTTCGGATTCGGCAGCTCCAGCGCCATGTAATTCTTGCCCGGAATGGTCTCGACCACGCGGATCGAGGTCAGCGACAGCGAACGGGCCAGGTCGCGCGCCAGGTTGACGATCTGGCTGCCCTTGACGCCGGTGGCCGGCTCGATCTCGTAGCGCGTCACCACCGGCCCCGGATAGGCCGCCACCACCTTGGCGTCGACGCCGAAGTCCGACAGCTTCTTCTCGATCAGGCGGCTGGTGAATTCCAGCGTCTCGATGGAAATGGTTTCCTGCGTCTCGGCCGCCTCGTCCAGCAGGGACAGGGCCGGCAAGGCGCCGTCGCCGGCCGCCTGCGGCAGGTCCTTGAACAGGCTGGCCTGGCGCTCCTTCTCGACGCGCTCGGACTTGACCACGGTGACCACCTGCGGCTCGACCTTGATGGTCGGCGCCGCCACCGGATGCTTCTCGACGTGCTTGGCGCGCTCGTGCACCACCACTTCCTCGCGCTTGACGGCCGCCACTTCGCCCTGGCGGCGGTCTTCGCGGTACTGGTAGCGCTGGATGAACCAGTCGATGGCGTTCTCGACCGCGCCGCCGAGGCGCTCGGCCACGGCCAGCCACGACACATGGAAGAACAGGCTGAAGCCCAGGCCGAACAGCAGCAACAGCAGCAGGGTGGCGCCGGTGAAGCCGAACGCCACGTGGGCCGAATGGCCGATCAGTTCGCCCAGCACGCCGCCCGAGGTGCGCGGCAGCTGGGCGTGGCTGGTCAGGGTGCGCAGGCGCAGGAATTCCAGCCCGACGCTGCCGATGAACAGCAGCGCGAAGCCGATCCAGCGGATCAGGCCTTCCTGCGCGTGTTCCGGCTCCGGCTCAGTCGACAGCACGTATTTATGGGTCAGCCGGCGGTAACCCTTCCACACCAGGCGCAGCATGCAGAACGCCCACCACCAGGCGGATATGCCGAAGATGTACAGCAGCAGGTCGGACAGCCAGGCGCCAGCGCGGCCGCCCACATTGGCCACCTTCGGCACCAGCGTCTCGTGCGACCAGCCCGGATCGGTCTTGGTGTAGGTGGCCAGGATCAGCACAAAATACACGCCCAGCACGGCCAGCGCCAGCCACCGCGCTTCCGACAGCAGCCGCACCAGCCGGTTCGGCAGGGGCTGGCGTTCGGTCGGAGTACGGGTGTAGCCGGACGACGAGGAAGCACTGCCGGCAGCGGCGCGCGGCGTGCGTTCCTGAACTTTTTTACTACTCATAGGTATTAAGGTGGTGCAATGTTAGCGGTCAGGAAATATTCCTATAGCGGTATTCTAAGGCATAAGGGCAACAACCGGCCCCACGATTCATCCTGATTCCCTGCTTGCACTATAATCTTGTATTGCTTGCGTTATTGCAATAGCAGCATACCCTTGCCGCCCTTGCATGCGCCCCCACATTCGGATTAATCCAACACTATTGAAGAAGCTTGCCATGACCACTCCTAAACACGCGCGCGTATTGATTCTCGGCTCCGGCCCTGCCGGCTACAGCGCAGCCATCTACGCAGCCCGCGCCAACCTGAATCCGATGCTGGTGACCGGCGTTGAACAAGGCGGCCAGCTGATGACCACCACCGACGTGGAAAACTGGCCAGCCGACCCGATGGGCGTGACCGGTCCGGACCTGATGCAACGCTTCCTGCAGCACGCCGAGCGCTTCAACACCGAAATCGTGTTTGACCACATCCACACCGTCAAGTTGCAGGAAAAACCGATCCGCCTGATCGGCGACAGCCACGAGTACACCTGCGATGCGCTGATCATCGCCACCGGCGCCTCGGCGCAGTACCTGGGCCTGCCGTCGGAGCAGGAATTCATGGGCAAGGGCGTGTCGGCCTGCGCCACCTGCGACGGTTTCTTCTACCGCAACCAGGACGTGGCGGTCATCGGCGGCGGCAACACCGCGGTCGAGGAAGCGCTGTACCTGTCCAACATCGCCAAGAAAGTCACGCTGGTGCACCGCCGCGACAAGTTCCGCGCCGAAGCCATCCTGATCGACCGCCTGAACGCCAAGGTCGCCGAAGGCAAGGTGGAAATCAAGTACAACCACACGCTGCAGGAAGTCACCGGCAATGAAGGCGGCGTCACCGGCGTCAAGATCCAGTCGACCGACACCGGCGCCGTCACCGACGTCGACGTGCACGGCCTGTTCGTGGCGATCGGCCACAAGCCGAACACCGGCATCTTCGAAGGCCAGCTGGACATGCACAACGGCTACATCAAGACCAAGACCGGCTCCGAAGGCATGGCCACCGCCACCAGCGTGCCGGGCGTGTTTGCCGCCGGCGACGTGCAGGACCACATCTACCGCCAGGCCATCACCAGCGCCGGCACCGGTTGCATGGCGGCCCTGGACGCGCAGCGCTACCTGGAAGGCCAGGAGTAATCGCGTGGGCCTGAAAGACTTCGCCGACCTCAAATCCCTGGGCAAGCAGCTCAAGGAACAGGCCGAGACGCGCGCCGCCGCCGAGGCGGAGCGCGTCAAACAGGAAAAGCAGCAGAAGGTGGAAGCCAATCTGTTCCAGACCGCGCTGGGCGGCGTCAAGCAGATGCCGGCATCGGACCGCTACGTGCCGCCCAGCGTGCCGAAAGGCCTGGCCACGGCAGCCGCGCCGGCCCGCAAGCTGACCCAGGCCGAGGACGACGCGGCGGTGCTGCGCGAGTCGCTGTCCGACCTGTTTGAAGTCGATCACTACCTGGAAGACGATCCGGCGCTGAACTACTCGGCGCCGGGCGTCGGTCCCGACGTCATGAAGAAACTGCGCAAGGGCCACTGGCCGGTGCAGGACGAGCTGGACCTGCACGGCATGAACCGCGACCAGGCGCGCGACGCGCTGGGCGCCTTCCTGACCCAGGCCGGCCAGCGCAATCATCGCTGCGTGTGCGTGATCCACGGCCGCGGCTTCGGCTCGCGCGGCCAGGAACCGGTGCTGAAATCGATGGTGCACAGCTGGCTGGTGCAAAAAGGCGTAGTCGCCTTCTGCCAGGCCCGCAACCACGAAGGGGGCGAAGGCGCGTTGATCGTGCTCCTGCGAGCCGCCCTTCAGCCTTCGCGCTAAACCCGCACGACGCTCAGTCGCGGGGTGGGTTGTTAATTTACTGCAACAGACCTACCCCTCCCAGGGTTGCCATGTTAACCTACGGGCATTGCAACCTTGTCCATACACCTACATGAAGCACGTCCCGGTTCCGCACGTCTCGCTGATCACCGTCATTGAAATCGTCGCGATACTGGTGGGTGCGCTATCGGGCTTTGTGGAAGCGCGCCGCAAGCGCATGGACATCGTCGGCGTGTTCACGGTGGCCTTCATCGCCGCGTTCGGCGGCGGCACGCTGCGCGACATCCTGCTCGACAAGCGGCCGCTGTTCTGGGTCATGCACCAGGAATACGCCATCCTGATCTTCGTGCTGGCCCTGGTCGCCACGCCGCTGATGAAAACCGTGCGCCAGATCATCTCCGAACGCGTGATCGTAGTGGCCGACGCCATCGGCCTCGGCCTGTTTGCCGTGGCCGGCGTGTCGCAGGCGCAGGCCGCCCACATGCCGGTCTTCATCGCCTCGATGATGGGCGTGATCACCGGCATCTTCGGCGGCGTGCTGCGCGACATCGTCTGCAACGAAGTGCCGATGGTGTTCCGCGACGGCAAACCCTACGCCATCTGCGCCTTCTTCGGCGCCTGGCTGTACATCGGCCTGCAATACACCGACGTCTCCGACGACTTCGCGCTGTGGACCAGCGCCGCCTTCATCACCGTGCTGCGGCTGGTGACGTGGAAGTTCGACCTGCACATACACTACCACAAGCAATAAAGCGCAACCGCCAGGTTGCGCTTTACCGGTCCTGGCCGGCGACATAAGCGCCGTGATCCGGCATCCGCGCCACCGCCTGCGCGATCATGTCGCGCAAGCCGGCAAAGTGGCCGTGCACCGCGCGGATGTCGATGCGGTCGGCCAACGGATCGTAGCGCTTCGGCGCCGCGCCGAGGCCCATCATCATCGCCACGAACGACGGCTCGGCGAAGCCGCCGCGGTCGACGACCGCTACCCGCCCGGTCTCGCGGAACAGCGCGATCTGGTGGCGCAGCGAATCCGGAATCGCCATGTCGGCGCAATAGCGCCAGAAGTCCGAATCGTCGCGCCTGGTCAGCTTGTAGTGCAGCACGATGAAGTCGCGCACCGATTCGTAGCGGCCGCCCATGACGCGGTTGAATTCGTCGGCCAGCTCGGGCTGGCAGGCGCGGTCCGGGAACAGTTCCAGCAGCTTGCCCACCGCTGTCTCGATCAGGTTGATGCTGGTCGATTCCAGCGGCTCGATAAAGCCGGCCGACAGGCCGATCGCCACCACGTTCTTGACCCACGACTTGCGCCGCCGCCCGGTGACGAAGCGCAGCTGGCGCGGCTCGTCCAGCGCGGCGCCGTCGAGGCCGTCGAGCAGCACCTGGCGCGCCTGCTCGTCGCTGGTGAAACCGTTGCTGTACACGTGGCCATTGCCGGTGCGGTGCTGCAGCGGGATGCGCCACAGCCAGCCGGCCGCCTTCGCGGTCGAACGGGTGAAAGGCGTCAGCTGCGGGACCGAGGCGCACGGCACGGCCAGTGCGCTGTTGCACGGCAGGTATGCGCTCCAGTCCTCGTAGCCCGCCTTCAGCGCGCCCTCGATCAGCAGGCCGCGGAAGCCCGAACAGTCGATGAACAGGTCGCCTTCGACTCGGCGGCCGTCGCGCAGCTTGACGGCGGTAACGAAGCCGCTCTCCGCATGCTGCTCGACGTCGACGATCATGCCTTCGACGCGCTCGACGCCGCGCGCCACCGCGTAGTCGCGCAGGTACCGGGCGTACAGGCTGGCGTCGAAATGGAAGCCGTAGGAATAAGCGTCGGTCAGGCCGGGCGTTTCCTGGTTCGGCGGAATGAACTTGCCGTGGCGCGCCATCACCGACGGCATCGACCAGTTTTCCATGTCCGGCATGTTGTTGAAGGCCTGCGCCAGGCGCAGCCAGTGCTGATGCGCGCTCAAGCCGGCCAGCGGCGGACCGAAATCGCCGAAGGCGTGGAAGAAGCGGTTGCCGACGTGGCCCCAGTCCTTGAATTCGATGCCGAGCTTGAAGCTGGCCTGGGTCTTGGCGATAAAGTCGGCGGTATCCAGGCCCAGCGCGTCGTTGTAGACGCGGATGGTCGGCAGCGTCGCCTCGCCGACGCCGATGGTGCCGATCTCGGGCGACTCCACCAGGATCACCTCGCAAGGCTGGGTGGGATGGCGCGCCAGGCGCTGGGCCAGCGGCGCGGCCGTCATCCAGCCGGCCGTGCCGCCACCGACGATGACGATCCTGCGGATGGCACCGCCATGCGTGTCATTGCTGCTCATCTCGTCTCCTTTAGAGTGGGCTGGCTATGACAACGTTTTCATTTTTGGTCGAGCCTGGGGCGAATGGGGTCGCGGCCACGCAGGTGGCCGTTTTTTGGAACGTGATCAATTGTATCTCCCTCGTTTTTATATCCGGCCTCAAGTGCCGGTATCTGCAAGCCAACATTAATGCGACCAACGAACAAATAGTAACAGAACAAATGCCCCTCGATGGTGCGAGGGGCACGTCGATTAGTCGACCAACAGGCTGGCCGGCGAAACACCATAGCGGTCAGGCTGCACATTGCCCGTCACTCCGTGGGTGCGCACATCGGCGGTAATCGGCAACATTTTCTGGTTCCACGCCTCCCATTCCGCCTTCAGCTGCGCGAACACTTGCGGATTGCGTTTTGCCAGGTTGGCGCGTTCGCGCTGATCCTTGACCACATCGAACAGAAACTCGTTCTTGCCGATCTTCAGATACTTCCAGTTGCCGGAGCGGATCGCCCGCTGGGCGTTGGCCTTGTAGCGCCACAGCAGCGTGCGCTCGTTGTTCTGCGCCTGGCCGGTGAGGATGGGCAGCAGGTTCTGGCCATCGGTCGGATAGGCCGGATCGGGCGCGCCGCCGGCGGCCGCCAGCAGAGTCGGCAGCCAGTCCATCGAAATCGCCACCTGCTCGCTCACCTGACCCGCCTTGATCCTGCCCGGCCAGCGGACGATGGCCGGCACGCGGATGCCGCCCTCCAGCAACTCGGTCTTCTGCCCGGTCAGCGGCCAGGTTTTCGAGAAGCGCTCGCCGCCGTTGTCGCTGGTGAAGATGACGATGGTGTTGTCCGCCAGGCCCTTCTCGTCCAGCGCCTTCAGCACGCGGCCGATCGATGCATCCAGCGATTCGACCATGCGGCCGTAGGTGGCTAGGTCGCCACCGTCGTAGTGGAAGATGTTGTCGATGTCGCGCGACACCGCCTCGTCGCCCGGACCTTCCCACGGCCAGTGCGGCGCGGTGTAGTGCAGCGACAGCAGGAACGGTTTGCCGGCCTGCTGCTTCCTGACGAAGTCCACCGCGCGCGCGCCCAGCAGGTCGGTGTAGTAGCCGACCTGCTGCACCGGCACTTCGCCCTCGTACAAATCCTCCTTCATCTGCGGGCCGACGCCCGGCTTGTGGGTGAAGTAGTCGATGGCGCCGCCATAGTTGCCGAAGAAGCTGTCGTAGCCGCTTTTCAGCGGGCCGAAGGTCGGCAGGTAGCCCAGATGCCATTTGCCGATCAGCGCCGTGCCGTAGCCCTGCTGCTTCAGCAGCGACGGCAGCGTGGGATGCGTCGGCGGCAGGCCGATGGTGTCGGAAGCGCCGGCGATCGGCTCTTCCAGCCCGCCGCGCAGGCGGTACTGGTAGCGGCCGGTGATCAGCGCGAAGCGCGTGGCCGAGCACACCGCCGAATTGGCGTAGGCCTGGGTGAAGCGGATGCCCTGCGCCGCCAGGCGGTCCAGGTGCGGCGTCCGGTAATCGGTCTGGCCGTAGACGCCGAGATCGGCGTGGCCCATGTCGTCGGCCAGGATGAAGATGATGTTCGGCTGCTCCTTGCTGGCCGCGTGCGCGGTCGGCAGGTAGTTGGCCAGCGCCAGCGCAGGCAGCGATTGCAGGACGCGGCGGCGGGTGATATTGCTCATGTTCCATGTCTCCTTGTTAGAAATCAGCGCGGGCGGTCAGGCCCAGGGTGCGCGGCGTACCGATGATGGCGTTGTAGGCGCCAAAGCTGCTGTTCCACATGCTGGTGTAGTACTGCTTGTCGAAGGCGTTCTTGGCCCACAGCGACACGTCCCACCTGGCGCCGCCTGCCTTGAAGCGCGCGCCGGCCGACAGGTTGGTCAGGCTGTACGCCGGAATCTTCGAATACTGCGACGCGTCCAGCGTGCCGAACACTTCGCTGCGGTAGGCGTAGTTGGCGTTGAAATAGCCTTCCACCTGCTCGGCGACCGCGTGCACATATTGCGCGTTCAGGCTGCCGGTCCAGCGCGGCGCGTTGACCAGCGCGGCGCGGCCGGACAGGTTGCACGAGGTAGCCGCGATCTCCGGCGGGCACGGCGCGTTGGTGTACTTCAGGTATTTGACGTCGTTGAAGGCGCCGTTCGCGCCCAGCGTCAAGCCGCGCGCCACCACGAACGAGGTTTCCAGTTCCGCGCCGCGGCTGCGCACGTCGCCCGCGTTGGTCAGATAGGAACTGGCGCTGACCGGATCATAGGCGTTGTTCTGGTAGCCGCGCACCACGTTGGCGAACACGCTGGCGTTGATCTGCGCGCGGCGCTCCCACAGATTGCTCTTGATGCCCAGCTCGACGTTGTTGGCCTTCTCATTGCCGACCTTCAGCGACGACACGCCCGCCGCGCCCGGCACGGTCAGGTTGATGCCGCCGGATTTTTCGCCGTGCGACAGGCTGGCGAAGCCCAGCACGTCGGTGTCGATCTTGGAGGCCAGCGTCAGCAGCGCCGACGGGCTGAGATTATTCAGCCGCACGTCGCCGGAATCGAAGGCGCCGTAGCGGGCGTTGCGCGACGCCAGCGCCGCGCCGGTGACGACCGCGCCGCCGGTCGGCGCGTAGCGGACTTCATACGCGCGCTTGTCCTCGTAGGTGGCGCGCAGGCCGCCGGTCAAGTCCCACTGCGGATCGATGTGCCAGATCGACTGGCCGAACAGCGCGTAGCTGTTGACGCGCAAATGGCCGTCCGCCAGGCTGGTGAGGTTGGACCAGGCGCCGGCCGGCGTGGCGTTGAACTTGTCGGCCAGCGGACCGTTGTAGGTGAAGTTGGTGTTGTCCAGATTCTGGTAGTAGTAATACGCGCCCAGCACCGACTCCACCGCGCCGCCCTGCGGCGTCGCCAGCCGCAGCTCCTGCGTGAACTGGCGGTGGCGGGCCAGCGCGCCGACGTTCAGCGTCACCGGCACATCGAGGCCGTCATCGTTGCGCGGCGTGAAATTCCAGAAGCGGAAGGCGCTGATCGCGGTGAGCTTGTAGTCGTTGTCCAGCTTGTAATTGGCTTCCGCCGACAGGCCGCCCTGATGCACGCTGACGTGCGAACCGCTGTCGAGGTTGACCGAATAACGGCTTGGATCCGTGATCGGATGCCCGCCGACGGCCGCCGCCTGCGCCAGCCACTTGCCGCTCGGGCCGGCGCTGTAGAACACCATGGTGCCGTTGTTGGAATCTTCTTCGTTGTAGTCGGCGATGACGCGCACGTTGAGCTTGGCGTCCGGCTCGAACAGCAGCTGGGCGCGCACGCCGTCGCGATCGCCGCCCTGCACCTTGCTGTTGTTGTAGACGTTGCTGATGTAGCCGCCTTCATGCGTCTTGTAGACCGACAGGCGGCCGGCCAGCGTGTCCGAGAAAGCGCCGGAGATGCTGGCCTTGCCCTGCACGTAATTGTCCTGGCCGACCGACAGCGAGGCCGAGTTCTCGCTGCGGAAAGTCGGCTGTTTGGTGGTGATGTTCAGCACGCCGGCGGTGGTGTTCTTGCCGAACAGCGTGCCTTGCGGGCCGCGCAGCAGTTCCAGCTGCTGCACGTCCAGCGCATCGAACGCCGCCATGCCGGGACGGGCCAGATACACGTTGTCCAGGTACAGGCCGACGCTGCCTTCGAGGCCGTCGCTGGCGGTGTTGTTGCCCAGGCCGCGCACGGCAAAGCTCAGCTGGCGGGCATGGACGAAGTTGACGGTGGTGCTCGGCAGTAGCTGCTGCAGATCCTGCACGCGGTAGACGCGGTTGTTTTCCAGCGATTTGTCGTCCAGCACGCTCATGGTGGTCGGCACGCTTTGCGAGGTTTCGTTGCGGCGGCGGGTGGAGACGGTGACGCTGGCGATGACTTGCGACACATCGGCGCTTGCGGCAGCCTCCGCGCTATCGGCGGGCATATCGGCAGCGGTGACGGCGAGCGCGGCGGCGTTCTGTGCCTGCGCTGCGGGGGCGAAGGCCAAGGCGATGCCATAAGCCGCAGCGATGGCGACGGCGAGTTTTTTCTGTTGCATGATCAAGCTTTCATTCTGAAAAATGGGCGTGCGCGGCCCCGCGCGCCAGCTTGGCCGCCGGCGCGAACGATGGATAGGAGTGGTTGTCGGCGTCTAGTTCGTGGCGACGCGGTACTTGCCGGGCTCGGGCGGGGTCACCGCTTTCTCGGAGCGTGGCGTGCCTTCCGGCACCCAGTTGTACGGCACCGGTTGGGCGCGGTACAACCAGTTGCTCAGCACCGGCTTGCCCGCGCCAGCCACTGGCGTCGGTGCGAAGTACGGGCTGATGTATTCCCAGGCGATGTCGCCCTTGTTCGTAATCTGGAAGATGCGGCCGTTCATGCCTTCATCGATCAGGGTATTGCCGTTCGGCAGACGGCGGGCGCTGCTGATGAACGAACTGTAGAAACTCCACTCCGGGCCGTTGGAATCGCCGCCCGTGTATTCCCACACGATCTGTTTGCTGACCGGATCGATCTCCAACACGCGCGAGCGCGGCTGCACGCCGACGCTGACGCGCGGATAGCCCGCCTCGCCCTGGTTGTCGAACACCAGGATATTGCCGGCGCCCGGCAGGCCCGGCGCGATCAGGTGCGCGTCATGCTGGCCGACGATCTGGTCGACCGGGCGCGGCAGCACGCGCGGACCGCGCACCTGCGCCGGATAATCCGGCCCCAGGTTCCACACCACCTTGCCGGTCTGCCTGTCGATGATGACGATGAAGTTGGCTTCGCGCGAATCGATCAGGATGTTGTCCGGGTTGAAGCGCTGGTCGCCGCCATCGAACCATTTGTTCGGGCCCAGCACCGACATATTATTGATGTGCAGGTAGTCGAACGGCGCCGCCTTGCCGCGCGGCGAAACGCCCTCCTTCACCAGCTTCAGCGAGGCCGCCGAAAAACCGAATTCGGTCAGATGCTCGGACGCCACCCATTTCCACACGATGTCGCCCTGTTTGTTGACTTCGTAGATCACGTCGTCCAGCACCTGCGGCGCGCTGAAGCCTTGCAGCGGATGCACCAGGTTGGCCAGCACCAGCGTGTTGCCGTTCGCCAGGCGGCGCCAGTCGTGGTGCTGCTTGGCGCTACCGCCCGGCACCTGTGGATTGGTCTTGCCTTCCACCGGCGCCGCATACGCATCCTGCGCGCTGGAAGCGGACGACGCGCCCCACTGCCACACCACCTGGCTATTCCAGTCCAGTTCGCCGATCGCCTGGTTGCGCAGGCCGTTGCCCTCGTTCGACGTGCCGGTCACGCTGGCCAGCTGCACCAGCACATTGCCGCGTTGGCCGCC
Organism: Duganella aquatilis; assembly: GCF_009674565.1. Lineage (GTDB taxonomy): Bacteria > Pseudomonadota > Gammaproteobacteria > Burkholderiales > Burkholderiaceae_D > Rugamonas > Rugamonas aquatilis. The sequence continues at coordinate 133,256 of NZ_WKJL01000010.1, read as the reverse complement.
GGTCAGCGCCGGATCAAGCAGCACCGGCGGGAAGCCTTCGGCGTCCCACACATGCACCTCGTTGCCGTTCATGTCGATCAGATGGGTTTTCTTGTCCTGGCCGCTGAAGATCACGTAGCTGTTGTAGGCGGTGGCGGTGTCGTAACGGGTGACGCCGGTGGGATAGACGCTCGGCGCGGCGCCCACGTGGGCGGCAGCGGACAACAGCGACAGTGCGACGATTTTCTTCATGGCAGGGCTTTCCGGGTAATGTAGACAGTGTATCCATATTACTAATCCATGTAGAAAACTCGAACTAATATAACCAATAATGAATATGCAAAATCCGCCTTAATCGGCGCGGCGCAAAAAAAATGCCGGCTGAGCCGGCATTTCGAATAAAGCGGGACCTGCTTACACGGCGTCCGGGCCGGTCTCGCCGGTGCGGATGCGGATCACCTGTTCGACGTTTTGCACGAAGATCTTGCCGTCGCCGATCTTGCCGGTGCGTGCGGCCTTGATGATGGCGTCCACCACCTGCTCGGCCACGCCGTCGTCGACCACCACTTCCACTTTGACCTTCGGCAGGAAATCGACCACATATTCAGCACCACGATACAGCTCGGTATGGCCCTTCTGGCGGCCAAAGCCTTTCACCTCGGTGACGGTCAAGCCGGTAACGTTGACCTCAGCCAGTGCCTCGCGCACCTCGTCCAGTTTGAACGGCTTGATCACAGCGGTAATCTGTTTCATGACTTCTCCTTATGTGTAAATCGAAAATCCATGCGAGCGGACTGCAAGCTTAAGTCTATTGTAATCGACAGGCGCGCACTGTCCATGCACATAAGCTTATTCCCGTAAAAACTTTACGCTTGCACCGGAATGGAGCGCAATTCCTCCAACCATACAACGCTTTGCGCATCGCTCGGCGCACGCCAGTCGCCGCGCGGCGACAGCGAACCGCCGCTGCCCACCTTGGGTGCGTTCGGCACGCAGCTGCGCTTGAACTGGCTGGTGCGGAAGAAGCGGTCGAGGAAGATGCCCAGGTTTTTCTTGATCGCCGCCAGGTCGTACTGGTTGCGCGTGACGTGGTCGCCGTCCGGCCAGCGGCCCTGCTCCCTGTCCTTCCACGCGGTGTGCGACAGGAACGCCACCTTGGACGGGTTGAAGCCGAAGCGCAGCACGTAATACAGGTTGAAGTCCTGCAGCTCGTACGGGCCGATGGTGCTTTCGGTGCGCTGCTCCGGCTGGCCGTCGGCGGTGCCCGGCACCAGCTCGGGGCTGATCTCGGTGCCGAGGATGTCCAGCAGCACCTGCGCATCGTTGCGGCCGATCACGCCGGACTCGGCGACCCAGCGCACCAGGTGCGAGATCAGCGTCTTCGGCACGCTGGCGTTGACGTTGTAATGCGACATGTGGTCGCCCACGCCGTAGGTGCACCAGCCCAGCGCCAGCTCGCTCAGGTCGCCGGTGCCGATCACCAGCCCGCCGTGGTGGTTCGCCAGGCGGAACAGGTGGTTGGTGCGCTCGCCGGCCTGCACGTTTTCAAACGTGATGTCGTACTGCGCCTGGCCTTCCGCATACGGATGGTTCAGATCCTTCAGCATCTGAATGCAGCTTGGGCGGATATCGATTTCCTGCGCCGAACAGCCGACCAGCTTCATCAAAGCATGCGCTTGCTTGAGCGTGCGCTCGCTGGTGGCGAAGCCCGGCATGGTGTAGGCCAGGATATTGGTGCGCGGCAGTTTCAGCTTGTCCATCACGCGCGCGCAAACCAGCAGCGCATGCGTCGAATCGAGGCCGCCGGAGACGCCGATCACCACCTTCTTCAAGCCGCTGGTGGTCAGGCGCTGCGCCAGCGCCTGCACCTGGATGTTGTAAACCTCGTTGCAGCGGTCGTCGCGGCGGCGCGCATCGGCCGGCACGTAAGGGAAGCGTTCGACGCAGCGCTTCAGCGCCATCGGCTGCTCGCGCCCGATTTCCAGCGGGAAGAACACGGTGCGGAACTTGCCCACTTCGCCGGCATGGCGCTGCACCGATTGGGCGAAGGTGTTCATGCGCATGCGCTCGCGCGACAGGCGCTCCAGGTCGATGTCGGCAAAGGTCAGGTTCGATTCGTCGGTGAAGCGTTTGGCTTCGGCCAACAGCTCGCCGTTCTCGCAGATCACGCCCTGCCCGTCCCACGCCAGGTCGGTGCTCGACTCGCCGCCGCCGGCCGAGGTGTACAGGTAGGCGGCGATGCAGCGTGCCGACTGCTGCGACACCAGCTGGTTGCGGTAGCCGGCCTTGCCCACCAGCGCGTTCGACGCCGACAGGTTGACCAGCACCGTGGCGCCGGCCAGCGCCGCGAACGACGACGGCGGAATCGGCACCCACACGTCCTCGCAGATCTCGACGTGGAATTTGAACAGCGGCATATCGGCCACCTCGAACAGCAGGCCGGAGCCGAACTGCACGCGCTCGCCGAGCAGGTCGATCTCGGTGGCGACCGCGTAGTCGCCGCTGCTGAACTGGCGCGCGTCGTAGAACTCGCCGTAGTTGGGCAGGTAGCTCTTCGGCACCACGCCCTGGATCTGGCCGTTGGCAATCACCACCGCGCAGTTGTACAGCTGGTGCTCGACCCGCAGCGGCGCTCCCACCACCACCGCCATCTTCCAGTCGGTGGAAGCGTCGAGGATGGCCGCCAGGCCGTCCAGCACGCCATCGAGCAAGGCGCGCTGGTGGAACAGGTCGTCGCAGGTGTAAGCCGACAGGCCCAGCTCCGGGAAGGCCACCAGCGCCGCGCCCTGCGCCGCCGCCTGCTCGGCCAGCAGGATGGTCTGTTCGGCGTTGTAGGCCGGATCGGCAATGCGGCACACCGGCGCGGCAACGGCCACGCGGGCGAAATCGTGGGTGTACAGATTGAAGAAGTTGGAGGCCATGTCAGGTCTTTCGCGTGCGCAAAATTCGATTATCGCACGGGCAAAGCGCGTCCGCATGTTGTTAAGCTAGCGTCCGGCCGCTGCGGGTTTTGCCGGAACCTGCCACAATGCCGGGTATCGAAACATCGTCGTAACTGGAGAATGACTTGGGTGAGCCAGAGTTTAGCTTAGTGGATTCCATTGCAGAGATCGCGCCGGATGACTGGCAGCGGCTCGCGGGGGATAACCCGACCCTGAGTTACACCTTTCTTAACGCTTTGCATACGACCGGCTGCGCGGCGCCGGATACCGGCTGGTCGCCGCGCTTCTTGCTGATGCACCGCGACGGCGCACTGGCCGGCGCCATGCCGCTTTACCTGAAAGCCCATAGCCGGGGCGAATATGTGTTCGACCAGGGCTGGGCGGACGCCTTCCACCGCAATGGCGTGCCATACTATCCCAAACTGCTGTCCGCCATTCCGTTTACGCCGGTGACCGGCAACCGCCTGCTGGCCGCCACGCCGGAAGACCGCCTGCTGTTGGCCCGCGTGGCGCTGCAGGTGGCGCAGCAAATGGGCACCTCCTCGTTGCACGTGCTGTTCCCCGACGATGCGGACCGCCAGGCATTCGCCAAGGCCGGCTACATGCTGCGCGAAGGCGTCCAGTTCCATTGGGAAAACCAGAACTACGACGACTTCGACGCTTTCCTGGCCACCATGAAAATGGAAAAGCGCAAGAAGCTGCGCCAGGACCGCCGCCGCGTGCTCGATGCCGGCGTTCATTTCGAACACCTGACCGGCACGGCGATCAGCGACGACGTGCTGCGCTTCTTCTATCGCTGCTACGTCTCGACCTACCAGGCGCACTATTCCAAGCCCTACCTGTCGCTGGAATTCTTCCAGCGCATCCTGGCCGCCATGCCCGACAACCTGATGCTGGTGCTGGCCAGGCGCGGCGACCAGCCGGTCGCTGTCGCGCTGAACCTGATTGGCGGCAACGTCATGTACGGCCGCTATTGGGGCACGCAGGAATTCATTTCCGGCCTGCACTTCGAGGCCTGCTACGTGCAGTCGATCGACTACTGCATCAGGCACGGCATTGCCCGCTTCGAAGGCGGCGCCCAGGGCGTGCACAAGATGTCGCGCGGCCTGGTGCCGACGCCGACCTGGTCCGCACACTGGGTCGCGGACCAGCGCTTCGCCGACGCCATCAACGATTTCCTGCAAGAGGAAACGGCGGCGATGAACGACTACATCGACGAGTTAAGCGAACACATTCCCTTCAAAACCGGAACCGATTGACACTGCCACCCTCATCGAGCGCCGCGTGTCAGCGTAGGAATGGGGGGGAAGACGCTCAACCAATTGGCCTATATGGTGGCAGCCCCTGCAAATGCTAGGCTCCTACATGGTGGCGGCGCCCCCGCGCCCGCCGTGACAACCCTCACCATAAGACCATCATGGATGCCCAAGATACGCAAGATCTGGATGGCGCCCGCTATGCCGGGCCAACCACCATCACCACCGTGAACAGGGAGGGACACAAGGTCTATCGCCTGGCCGACGACGTCGCCTTCTGCGCGCGCATCAAGGAACGGGAAATCATCCAGCGCGACCCGATGGTCGCCGCCCTCTTCGGCCAGGCGCCAATCCGCGCCAAATCCAAGGTGCCAAAAAATAGTTGATGGCGATGTGTAACACTCGGGCGTTTGCTGCGACTAAACAGCATCGAACACATTTTGGAGAACATCATGAGCTCTTCCCGCACCCACCCCGGGGCCGGCAATCCCATCATCCAGGCCTTCCTGGCGGTATCCCTGGCCTTCTTCGGCCTACAGCTGCCCGCCAGCGCCCAGGTCGATCCCGGCAATCCCGCCGCCCAGATAGACGCTCTGAACGGCACTTTCGGCAAACACCCCGGCAAACGCGCCTCGCACGCGAAGGGCTTCTGCGGCAAGGGCGATTTCACGCCTGCCACAAGGCTCGACTCGTTCGTCAGCGGCCCGTTCTTCGCGCAGAAGACCATGGGCGCCACGCTGCGCTTCTCGGTCGGCGGCGGCAATCCGGCCGCGTCCGACAAAAGCCGTTCCGTGCGTGGGCTGGGCGCCCGCATTAGCGGCGCCGGCGAAACCTATGACCTGGTTCTGATCTCCGAGCCGGTCTTCTTCGCCGCGACACCGGCATCATTCGTCAGCTTCCTGGACGCCCGCGTGCCAGATCCGGTCACCAAGAAGCCCGATCCGGCGAAAATCGCGGCGCACAACGCCAGATATCCGGAAGCCAAAAACCAGCCGGCCTTGCTGGCAGCACATGCGGCGCCGTATTCCTACGCCACCACGCCGTATTACTCGACCAATGCCTTCGTCTTCCAGGCCGCCGACAACACGCGGCGGCACGCGCGCATCGTGGTGGAGCCGGCCGCCGGCACCCGCTACCTGACCGACGACGAGGAAAAATCGCTGCCTGACCTGTTTCTTGAAAACGAGCTGAATGCGCGCCTGAGCGCCCGTCCCGCCGAATTCACCATCTACGCCCAACTGCCGGCGCCGAACGATCCGCTGACCGATGCGTCCCAGCCGTGGTCCGGCAAAGAGCGCGTCACGCTCGGCAAGCTACGCGTGCTGAGCGTGGCCGGCCAGGAAACCTGCGATGGCCTGGTGTTCATGCCGGTAACCTTGCCCACCGGCGTCGCGCCGTCGGACGACAGCATTCTGACAGCCCGCGCGCCGGCTTATGCGGTCTCGTTGGGACGCCGCGCCAACTAACCAGGAGTACAACATGGAACACATCATTCATCCCGCAAGCGCGCCAAGTCCAGCCGACCTGGTGGACGCGCTGAACCACACCTTCGGCAAACATCCGGGCCAGCGCGCCTCCCATGCCAAGGGCTTCTGCGCCAGCGGCCAGTTCACGCCGACGATGGAAGCCGCCGGCTTTGCCAACGGTCCCATCTTCCGGGATGGCCATCTGCAAGCGACGCTGCGCTTTTCCGTCGGCGGCGGCAATCCGGGCGTCTCGGACAAGAGCCGCTCGGTGCGCGGGCTGGCGGTACGCATCGGCCAGGGCGCCGAGCACTGGGATCTGGTGCTGCTGTCGGAGCCGGTGTTCTTTGCCGCCACGCCCGAATCGTTTGTCAGCTTCCTGGCGGCGCGCGTGGCGGACCCGGAGACCAAAAAGCCCAATCCCGACAACATCGCGGCACACAACCTGAAGTTTCCGGATGGCGCGCGCCAGCCGGCGCTGCTGGCGGCACATGCGGCGCCGGCCTCGTACGCGGACACGCGCTACTACTCCAACAACGCCTTCGTCTTCCACTCGGTTACCGGCGAATCGACCACGGCACGCATCATCGCCATCCCCGCCGCCGGCACCCGATACCTGACGGCGGAGCAGGAGCAGTCGTTCCCGGACAACTTCCTGGAAGACGAGCTTGCAACGCGCCTGGCCCAGGGGCCGGTGGACTTCGAAATCGTGGCCCAGCTGCCGGCCGCTGGCGACTCCCTGGTCGATTCCAGCCTGCCGTGGCAAGGCGCCGGCCATGTGTCGCTGGGGCGCTTGCGCGTCACCTCGCTGGCGGGCGCGGGCGCCTGCGACGACATGGTCTTCGTGCCGGTCAACCTGCCGGCCGGCCTGTCGCCGTCGGACGATCGTGGCGCCGGGTCCGATCGACACCGACATGAACCCGGCCAATGGCGATTTCGCCGCCGCCTTGCATGGCCTGATGGCGATCCCACGCCACGGCCACGCCGATGAAATCGCCGCCATGGTGGCTTACCTGGCCAGCGCCGAGGCGGCCTTCGTCACCGGCGCCGACCTGCTGATCGACGGCGGCTTCGCCGCGTAATCCACCGTCCCACTGCCAGCCTCCCGCGTTGCGGGGACTGGCGCACAAGGAGTCCACCATGACCGCACAGCATCGCCTGACCTTCATCGTCCACCTGCCGGCCAAGCCGGAACGCTACGCCGAGCTGGAAGCCGGCGTGCGCCAGGTGCTGACCGCCATGTCGCATGAACCCGATTTCCTGGAATGCACGCTGCACCGCTCGCAGAACGATCCCAACACGCTGGTCGTCTACGAAAGCTGGCGCTGCGACCGCGAGTATTTCCTGCAGCACCACCTGCCACGCCACTACCGCGCCGACTTCGAACGCGAACTGCCGGGCCGCCTGGCCGCCGAGCGCCGCATCGAATTCCTCGACGACGTCAGCCCTTTCCTGCAACTGCGCGCCCAAGGTCAATCATGAAAATCCCGACCATGCTGAACCTGGCCGCCGCACTGGCACTGGCCACCACTTCCCTGACGGCAGCGGCGCAAGCCGCGCCTGCCACTGCGGCCGCCGTCAGCGCGCCACAGATCATTGAAGGCAAAACCACCGTCAACGGCGTGCGCTACCACTACCTGCTGCACAAGGACCACGGCCCGGTGGTCGTGTTGCTACACGGCTGGGGCTCGACCTCCTATATGTGGCGCTTCGTGATGCCGAAGCTGAGCGCCGCCGGCTACACCGTGCTGGCGCCCGACCTGCGCGGCTTCGGCGACACCGACAAGCCGCAGGCCGGCTACGACAAGGCCAACGTCGCCCGGGACATCCAGGCGCTGGTGGCGGCACTGCAGCTGGGCGCCAAGGTCAATGTGGTCGGCCACGACATGGGCGGCATGGTGGCCTATGCCTACGCCGCGCAGTTCCGCGACCAGGTACAAACGCTGGCCATCCTCGACGTGCCGCTGCCGGGCATCGCACCGTGGCAGGACATCCTCGGCTCGGACCGCGTGTGGCACTTCAAGTTCTTTGGCAACCGCGACGTCGCCGAGCGCCTGATTGTCGACCGTGAAAAAGCCTTCTTCTCGTGGTTCCACAACTCGGAAGCGGTCAACGCCGGCGCCTTTACCGACGAAGTGGAAAACGTCTATGCCCGCAAATACTCGGCGCCGGGCGCGCTGCGCGGCGGCTTCGAGTACTACCGCGCGTTCCCGCAGGACGCCATCGCCAACCAGGAGTTCGCCAAGGTCAAGCTGACCATTCCGGTGCTGGGCATCGGCGGCGCCGGCAGCTTCGGCCCGATCATCGGCGACCACCTGAAGCACGTGGCCGACAGGGTCCGCGCCGTGCAGATCGAAGGCGCGGGCCACTGGGTCGCCGAAGAGCAGCCGGACGCCACCGCCGACGCCTTGCTGAAGTTTCTCCCGGCCGCGCGCTAAAGCGCAACCCGTCTTCCGGCAGAGGAAGACTCCCCCGTATCTAGCGTAACCAACTCCGCGCCAGCATCCTATGCTGGCGCATCACCAACCACATCTGGAGCAGAAAATGAGCAAAGCAATCGTCGCAGTCGTGTACCACTCGGGTTATGGCCACACCGCGCGCCAGGCCGAGGCCGTCGCCAATGGCGCCTCCCGCATCGAGGGCGTCAGCGCGCGCCTGTATCCCGTCAGCGGCGCCGACGCACCGTGGGCCGAACTGGAGCAGGCTGACGCCATCATCTTCGGTGCGCCAACCTATATGGGCGGCCCGTCGGCGCAATTCAAAGCCTTCCAGGATGCGACGTCGAGCACCGTGTTTGCGGCCGGCGGCACCTGGCGCAACAAGCTGGCGGCCGGCTTCACCAACTCGGCCTCCCGCTCCGGCGACAAGCTGGCCAGCCTGCAGCAGATCGCCATCTTCGCCGCCCAGCACGGCATGCACTGGGTAAGCCTGGGTCTGCCACCTGGCAACAACTCCAGCCAGGGTTCCGAGGAAGACCTGAACCGCCTCGGCTTCTTCCTGGGCGCGGCGGCGCAGTCGAACGCCGACCAGGGCCCGGACGTGGCGCCGCCGCTGGCCGACCTGCGCACGGCGGAACACCTCGGCGCGCGCGTCGCGGAAACCGCCCTGCAATTCGTGCGCGGCCGCGGCTGATTAATCCGGCGGGGCGACCCGTGGGCCAGGCATTCGACAACGTCATCCAGCATGCCACCGATGTCGAGGCCAGCTTCGCGCTCGACTCCGCCACCGGCGCCGGCACCGCCGGCGGGTGCCAATTCGGCGTAATTTCGAGGTGCCAAAATTTATTCCGATAATTAATCAGTAACATGCTTTTGTCCAACTCTTTCCGCTAGCCCATCATGAACACTGTCGCCATTTTGCTGTCGTCCTTCGTGTTATCGATTACCGGGCTGTTCGTGTTCATCTGGTCGCTGCGCAAGCGCTTGTTCGAGCCGACCTCGGCCGCCGCCAACGTGATCTTCTCCAGCGGCGAAATCGGCCAGGGCGAAGATCCCTCGGCCACGCCGGCGCAGCGCGCCGCCCTGGTCCATCCGCGGCGCGCGCCGTTGAGCGCGGCCGAGGACGCGCAATTGCAGGAAGAGCTGGCCGCCCGCGTCGAGGCCGACCGCTCCACCTCGTTGGTCTCCTTTGTGTTCCTGTCGGCCGCGGTGGTGTGGCTGGTCGCCGGCTCGCTGGCCGGCCTGACCAGCTCCATCAAGCTGCACGAGCCGGACTGGGCGGTGCAACAGGCCTGGCTGACCTTCGGCCGCATCCGCACCATCCACCTGAACATCATCGCCTACGGCTGGGCGCCGATGGCGGCGTTCGGCATCGCCAACTGGATGCTGCCGCGCCTGCTGAAGACGCCGCTGATCGGCGCCCGCTATGCCATTCTCGGCTGCATGCTGTGGAACGCCGGCCTGATCGCCGGCGTCGGCTGCATCGCCGCCGGCATCAGCGACGGCATGGAGTGGCTGGAAATTCCGTGGCAGGTGGACATCCTGATTGTGCTGGGCGGCGCGCTGATGGGGCTGCCGCTGGTCTACACGCTGCAGGCGCGCAAGGTCGCGCACCTGTATGTATCGGTCTGGTACATGGGGGCGGCGCTGTTCTGGTTCCCGATCCTGTTCCTGATCGCCAATCTGCCGGCGATGCACTTCGGCGTCGAACAGGCGACCATGAACTGGTGGTTCGGCCACAATGTGCTCGGCCTGTTCTACACGCCGATGGCGCTGGCTTCGGTCTACTACTTCCTGCCGAAGATTATCGGCCGCCCGGTGCAGTCGTACAACCTGTCGCTGCTGGGCTTCTGGACGCTGGCCTTCTTCTACGGCCAGGTCGGCGGCCACCACCTGATCGGCGGCCCGGTGCCGGGCTGGCTGGTGACACTGTCCATCGTCCAAAGCGTGATGATGATCGTGCCGGTGATCTCGTTCTCGGTCAACCAGCACCTGACCTTGCGCGGCTACTTCCAGCGCCTGGTCTACTCGCCGACGCTGCGCTTCATCGTGCTGGGCGGCATGATGTACACCCTGAGCTCGCTGCAAGGCTCGATCGAGGCGATCCGCGCGGTCAACACGGTGGCCCACTTCACCCACTTCACGGTGGCGCACGCCCACCTCGGCCTGTACGGCTTCTTCACCATGGTGATGTTTGGCGCCGTCTACTTCGTCATGCCGCGCGTGATGTCGTGGGAATGGCCGTATCCATGGCTGATCGCCGCGCACTTCTGGCTGGTCGTCATCGGCTTCTCGATCTATTTCATCGGCCTGAGCATCGGCGGCTGGCTGCAGGGCCTGGCGATGCTTGACGCCGCCAGGCCGTTCATGGACTCGGTCAACGTCACGATACCCTATCTGAAGAGCCGCTCGGTTGGCGGCGCCATCATGACGCTGGGCCACCTGGTCTTTGCCGGCCACTTTGTGGCGATGGTCTTGCGCTACGGCCCGGCGCGCACCGGCGCGGCGCTGCTGCACACCACGACGGCAGCGGCCGCCCCAACCACGCTGGCAGGAGCCTGACATGCATGACGAACTCAAACTGCTGGGCGGCGCGATGGTGACCCTCGCGCTGGCCACCTCGGCGCTGGTGGTGGTGCCCTTCATGCAACTGAAGGCGGTCGAGCCGCCCGCCGGCCTGAAGCCCTACACCTCGGCCCAGCTGCGCGGACGCGAGGTCTACATCAAGAACGGCTGCATCTACTGCCACTCGCAACAGCCGCGCGACCGCGCACAGGCGCCGGACGACAAGCGCGGCTGGGGCCGGGCCTCGGTCGCCGGCGACTACCACTACGACAAGCCGCACCTGCTGGGCACCATGCGCACCGGGCCGGACCTGTTCAACATCGGCGCCCGCCAGCCGAGCCAGGACTGGCACCTGGGCCACCTGTACCAGCCGCGCGCCTATTCGCCGGGCTCGGTCATGCCGTCCTATCCCTTCCTGTTCGAGATCAAGGACAAGGCCGATCCGGGCGACCGCGTGGTCTCGGTGCCGCCGGCCTACAGCCCATACGGCAAAGTGGTGGTGGCCTCCCAGGAAGCCATCGACCTGGTCACCTATCTGCAAGGACTGGACCATACCTATCCGGTCATCGAAGGGAAAGCAAAATGATCGCACCAGAAAGCGACAGCACGCGCCAGCGTGAACATCCGGACCCGCACGAACGCAACCGTCCGGTGCCGACGCTGGTCATCCTGGCGGTGACGGCGGTGGTGGTCTGGGCCATCTGCTACATCTTCTTCACGCAGCGGGACGATGCGCCGGAATTCGGCGACCGCCGCACCATGGCCACGCTGGAAGGCAAGGCGGCCGCCAGCGGCGGCAGCGCCGCCATCGACGGCGCGCAGCTGTACACCGCCAACTGCGTGGCCTGCCATCAGGCGAGCGGCCTCGGACTGCCTGGCGCCTTCCCGCCGCTGGCCGGCTCGGAATGGGTGCTGGCGGCCGACAAGGTGCCGGTGAATATTCTGCTGCACGGCATCAGCGGCAAGCTGACCGTCAAGGACAGCGCCTACAACGGCCAGATGCCGCCGTTCAAGGACAAGCTGAGCGATGCTGAAATCGCGGCGGTGCTCAGCCATGTCCGCAGCAGTTTCGGCAACAGCGCCGGCAAGATTTCCGCCGACACCGTCAAGGCCGAGCGCGATGCGGGCAAGGATCGCAAGGATGCCTGGAACGGCGATGACGATCTCAAGCAGCTCAAACCATAGCCCGCTGGCGCCGACGCTGGCCGCCCTGCTGCTGGTCTGCGCGGCCGGCGGCGCGGCGCTGTATCTGGGCACGATGGGGTTCGCGGTGGTGTCGACCGAAGACGCGCGCCGGCTGGCGGTATTGCGCCAGCCGCTGGCAACGGCAAACGTCGCGATTCACGCGCCGCAGGCCGAGCGGCTGGCGGCCATGCTGCGTGACGACGGCCGTGTGACCATCGTCAGCTTCGTCTACAGCAGTTGCAATACGGTGTGCTCGGTCCTCGGCAGCGAGTACCAGCAGCTTCAGGAGCAGATCCGCCGGCGCGGACTGGCCCATCAGATCCGCCTGCTCAGCATCAGCTTCGACCCGCGCGACACGCCGGACCTGCTGACCGCCTATGCCCGGCGGCAGCAGGCCGATCCCGCCGTGTGGCGCATGGCCGGCATCGATCAGGATGCCGAGCGCCAGGCCTTGCTGGACGCCTTCGGCGTGGTGGTCCTGAAGTCGCCGGACGGCGAATTTGAGCACAATGCGGCGTTCCACCTGATCGACCGCCAGGGCCAGCTGGTGCGCATCATGGACTTCGACGACCCGGCCGCGGCGCTGAATCAGGCCATCCTGCTGGCGGGCGGCAAGCCATGAAGGACTGGCGCACACTCTGCATCGTCAGCTTTTCCGCCGCGCTGCTGGGCCACCACTGGCTGGAGGGCAGCATGCTGCGGCACATGCTGGTCCAGCTGCCGCTGCTGGTCCTGTCCGGCGTGCTGTACGCGGTGGGCGTCGGCGGCCAGTTCAGGGCGGTCGGCCGCTGGTATGCAAACATCGACCAATACGGCGTCACCGGCCTCACCGCCGGCCTGCTGGTCAGCGCGTACTGGATGATTCCCCGCATGCTGGAAAAGAGCCTGACCGATCCGCTGACCGAAGCGGCGAAGTTTGTCTCACTGGTGATGCTGGGCATGGCGCTGCCGGCGTCGCTGCGGCGCGCCAGCTGGATTACGCAACTGTTCTATCTTGGCAATTTCAGCTGGATGACGGCCATCGTCGGCATCCAATATCAAACCCTGCCCCAGCGCCTGTGCAACGCCTATGTGCTGGACGACCAGGTCGACACCGGCATGGCCATCGTCGGCGCCGCCGTGCTGGTGGCCGTGCTCTGGTGCTGGCGGCTGGCGCCGGCCATCCTGCGCCGCGAATGAGGGACCGGTCCATGCACCGCAATGACACACCGGCGTCGCTGGCCCAGGACCAGCAACGGCTTGCCGTCATGCTCGACTCCGTGTCGGACGCCATCATCACCATCGATGACCAGGGCATCATCGAATACGCCAACCGGGGCGCGCAGGAACTGTTCGGCTACCCGTCGCAGGAATTGCTGGGCGTCAACGTGGCGATGCTGATGCCGGCGCCCGACAGCGCACGCCACGACCACTACATCCGCGCCTACCTGAAGACCGGCCAGTCGCGCGTCATGCACCACCGCCGCAGCGTGAACGGCCTGCGCAAGGACGGCACGGTGATTCCGCTCGACCTGACGCTGGGCCAGGTCATGGAAAACGGCCAGCAGAAATTCACCGGCGTGATGCGCGACGTCACCGAACAGCGCCGCCTGCAAGCGCTGGCGGCGGACGCCGAACGCCGGCTGCAGGAAGCAAAGGACCGCGCCGACGAGGCCAACCAGGCGAAAAGCACCTTCCTGGCCACCATGAGCCATGAAATCCGCACGCCGATGAACGGCGTGCTGGGCGCGCTCGACCTGCTGGCGCTGGACCATCTGAGCGGCGCACAGCGCGACACGGTCGGCATGGCAACGCAATCGGCGCGGGAACTGCTGCGCATTCTCGATGACATCCTGGATTTCTCGAAGATCGAGGCGGGCCGCATGGAGCTGCGGCAGGAGCGCACCTCGGTGCGCAGCGACGTCATCGACAAGGTCATCGCCACCCACGCCTCGACCTCGGCCGCCAAGGGCCTGCAGCTGGCGACGCGCATCGACGCCGCGCTGGCGCCCACGCTGTGCGTCGATCCGCTGCGCCTGCGCCAGATCCTGCACAACTTCGTCAGCAATGCGGTCAAGTTCACCCACCAGGGCGGCGTCGAACTGTCCCTGCAGGTGCTGGCGACGACCACCAGCGCCCAGACCCTGCGCTTTGCGGTGCGCGACACCGGCATCGGCATCTCGGCGGCGGACCAGGCGCGCCTGTTTCATCCCTTTGTCCAAGCCGAAGGCGACACCACCCGGCGCTACGGCGGCAGCGGCCTGGGCCTGGCGATCTGCATGGGGCTGGCCGCCAGCATGGGCGGCGCCATCACCATGCACAGCGCGCCCGGCGTGGGCACCACGATGCTGCTGGAGCTGACGCTGCCGATCAGCGCCCGGCCCGGCGACAGCCGGCTGGCCGGCGCGGCGATGCCGCCGCCGCGCGTCCGCCCGGCGCCCGGCGTCGACCAGGCGGTGCGGGAACACAGCCTGGTGCTGGTGGTCGACGACCACGCCACCAACCGCACAATCTTGCTGCGTCAGCTCGATGCGCTGGGCTACGCCGCCGAAAGCGCCAGCAACGGCCTGGAGGCGCTGGCACTGCTGGCGAGCGGACGTCACGCCCTGCTGATCAGCGACTGCCAGATGCCGGAAATGGACGGCTACACGCTGGCCCGCACCATCCGCCGCCAGGAAGCCGAGCACCAGCGCCCCGCCCTGCCCATCATCGCCTTTACCGCCAACGCGTTTGCCGGCGACGCCGAGCGCGCGCTGCAGGCCGGCATGAACGACTACCTGGCCAAGCCCACCACCATGGCCGCCCTGCACGCGGTGCTGAAGCGCTACCTGCCGATCGGCAACAGCGCCGCGTCGCTGGATGAGGCCCACCTGGCGCAGCTTAGCGGCGGCGACACGGCGCTGCGCGCGGCGATACTCGACGAGTTCCGCGCCGCCTGTGAAGTCGATGCGCTGGCCCTGGCCGCCGCCGGCAAGCACGCGGACCTGGACGGCATGGTGCACGTGGCACACCGCATCCGGGGCGCCGCCCGCGCGGTCGGCGCGGTGTCGCTGGCCGAGGCCGGCGCGCAGCTGGAACAGCAGGCGCGCGCGCAACGCGACGGGCAGCCGGTCAGCGCCAATGGTCTGTCGGCGACCGCCGCCGCGCTGCTGCGCCTGCATACCGAACTGGCGGCCTGGCGCCGCGTTCCGCCGCCGTGAAAATTGGCGCCAAAAGCTGACATTCTTTCTTTCCAGATTGTCACCATGTGCTATCATGACCAGCGTTTCACCCGCGCTTGAGAGCCATAGTCATGAGCCTAAACCCCGCCCCGATTCGCATCCTCATCGCCGACGATCACGCCTTGTTTCGCAATGGAATAGCTGCCCTGCTGGCGCAGCAAGCCAATATGAAACTGGTGGCGGAGGCATCGGACGGCAGGAGTGCAATCCAGCTGTACCGCGAATACCAGCCCAACATCACGCTGATGGACCTGCAGATGAACGGCATGGACGGTATCGCCAGCATCGAAGCCATCCGCGATTTCGATCCCGGCGCGCGCATCATCGCGCTCACCACCTACCGCAGCGAAGTACTGGTCCAGCGCGCCATCCGTGCCGGCGTGTGCAGCTATCTGCTGAAAAGCATGCTGATCAGCGACCTCATCACGACCATCGATTGCGTGCACCGCGGCCAGCGCTACATGCCGTCGGAAGTGGCGCAGATGCTGTCGTTCAGCATTGCCAACGAGCAGCTGACGCGGCGCGAAATCGACGTGCTGTCGCTGGCGGCCAAGGGCAACTCCAACAAGATGATTGCCAAGCAATTGGGCATCGGCGAGGACACCGTCAAAAGCTATATGAGCACGCTGTTCGGCAAGCTGGGCGCCAACGACCGCACCCATGCCGTGGCGCTGGCGCTCAGGGATGGCCTGATTTCGAACTAGGATCGACCTGCTGCAGGACGTCGCGCACGATCGTCAGCGCCGGTGCGATATCCAGCGTGTCGATCGAGCCGAAGCCAAAGAACAAGCCCGCCCGCGGCTTGACCTCGGCATAGAAACCATCGAGCGTATACAGGCCGACGCCGGCCCTGCGCGCCAGGCGCAGCAGCACCGGCAGGTCGGTCTGGCGGCGCGCGAACGCCGCCATGTGGAATCCCGCGCTGGACGGCACCGGCTCCAGCCACGGCGCCAGCATGGTGGACAAGCCCAGCAGCAGCTCGTCGCGCCGGCTGGTGTAGATCGCATGGCCGCGCCGGATATGGCGGGCCAGGCAGCCTTCATCGATGAATTTGGCCAGCGCCAGCTGGGTCATGCTGGCGGTGTGCCAGTCGGTCAGGTGCTTGGCGATCATGAACGGCTGCAGCAGCGCCTCCGGCAGCACCACGTAGCCGATCCGCAGTTCCGGCAGCATCACCTTGGACAAGGAGCCCATGAACACCACGATGCCGTGGCGGTCCAGGCTTTGCAGCGATTCCGCCGGCCGGCCTTCGTAGCGGAACTCGCTATCGTAATCGTCTTCAATGATGATGGCGCCGATTTCCAGCGCCCGTGCCAGCAGCGCGGCCTTGCGCGCCGGGCTCATCTGCATGCCCAGCGGGAACTGGTGGGCCGGCGTCACGTAGATCAGGCGCGCGTTGTCGGGAATCTGCTCCGGCACCATGCCCTCGCGGTCCACCGGCACCGATGCGATGCGGGCGCCGTGGCTCTTGAACAGGGCGCGCGCGATCGGATAGCCGGGGTCTTCCACGGCGGCCACATCGCCCGGCTCCAGCAGTATCCGCCCCAGCAGGTCGAGCGACTGCTGGGCGCCGTTGGTGACGACGACATGGCCCGGCTCGCAAACCAGGCCGCGCGCATAGGCCGCGTGGCGCGCGATGGCTTCGCGCAGCGCCGGTTCGCCGCCGGTGCTGGCATAGCGGCCGCGCCGCAGGCCGTCCTGGCGCAGGCCGTACAGGATGCAGCGGCGCCATTCATCCTGGGGAAAGTGCGCCGGCGCCGGCGTGCCGCCCGAGAACTCGTACTGGGAGCGGGCCAGCGCCAGCTTCTGCCGGAACGGCGTATCGAAGTCCAGCCATTTTTTCAGGGTCGCACCGGAGGCCAGATCGGCGCTTTGCAGCGGGCGGCTGGCCGAGGTGCCGGGCGCGCCGACAAAGGTGCCGCGGCCGGTATGGGCCTGCAGCAGGCCGTCGCTGGTCAGGCGGCTGTAGGCCATTGCCACGGGTTTGCGGGAAATTCCCAGTTGCTGGGCGAGCAGCCGGGACGGAGGCAGCTGCTGGCCCTGCGCCAGCCGGCCCGAACTGACAGCGGCATGCAGCTGGCTGTAGAGCTGTTCGGCCAGATCCTTGTCGCCCTCTATATGCAAATGCAATTCCATCGTCGCTCCCCCTCCCCCTGTTCGGACACCGGCACGGCCCGCGCTTTTTAATCTAATTGGCTACCCGCGCCTGGGCCTGACACTCCTACAATATAACGGCTCCTCTATTGTAAGGAAAGCTATTATGAAACCACGCATCGACTATCAGCAGGCCTCGCCGGAAGCGATGCAGGCGCTGATCGCATTTGAACTGGCGGTGCTGCGCCGCGACCTCGATCCCCGCCTGCTGCAGCTGGTCAAGCTGCGCGCCTCGCAGATCAACGGCTGCGCCTACTGCATCGACATCGAGCTGGCCGAGGCCAGGCGCGCGGGCGAGAGCCAGGCCCGCATCGACCTGCTCAGCGTATGGCGCGACTGCCCGCTGTTCGAACCGCGGGAGTGCGCCGTGCTGGCCTGGACCGAGGCGCTGACGCGGATGGACGACCGCGCCGCCATCGCCGGCGCCGAGGCCGACATGCGCGTCTTTTTCGACGAGCCCGCGATTGCCGACTGGCGGCTGGCGATCGCCTCGATCAATTGCTGGAACCGGATGGGCGTGGGCTTCCGCAAGCCGCTTTCGCAGTAAGCGGCGGCGGCTCATTTCAGCACCCGCTGCAAGGTCATCACACCGATGCCGAGCAGCGAAAAAACGACCAGAAATCCGAAGTAATCCAGGCTGGCCAGCAGGATCGCCTGTTGATTGAGCTGCTGGGCAAGCTGTCCCACGGCGACCTGGGCCGGCTGGGTCTGCGCCAGGCGGGCTACGGCCTCGTTGAAGGCGGCGTCGCCATTGCCGAAGCGCGCCACCAGCGCCGTGTAGTGCTCGCCGTTGCGCCACTGCAGGCTGAGCGCGGCCACCGCCACGCCGGCCGCCACGCCGAACTGCGACATCATGTTCTTCAGCTGCTGGCCATGGTTGAAGCCCTGCGCGTCCTGCTGCAGGCCCGCGAACGCCTGCAGGGCGGTGGTCGCCATCACCAGGATGATGAAGGCGCCATAGCCGGCCACCGCCGGAAACACATCGCGCCATAGATCGGCATCGCCGTTCAGGCGGAACAGCAGCACGCCGCACGCCGCCAGGAACACAAAGCCCGCCGTATAAAACTTCTTGGGCGCCGGATAGGCCGGCAGGATGGCCGCCATGACCCAGAACGCCGCCAGCGCCGACAACAGTCCGCCGGCCTGCACCGTGCCGGCCACCTGCCAGGAGTTGCCCAGCGCCCGCTGCGTCAGCACTGGCAGCATATAGTTGTTCGCTCCCAGCACCATATAGCACACCGTGAACAGGGCCAGTCCGGCCAGATAGCGCGGCTGCCACAAACGGGACAGCGCCAGCAGCGGCAGCCGCTGCGCAGCGAGCTGCCGCACCACCAGCCACAGCAGGGCGACGCCGGCGCCGGCGCACACCGCCAGCGGCGCCGGATCGTCAAAGAAGTCGTAGGTGGCGCGCTGGAACGCGTACAGCACCAGGAAGCATCCGGCCACCAGGGCCGCCATCGCCGGCAGATGCTGCGCAGAACGCTGCGCGGCCGGCGCCGGCTGGTTCGGCAGGCACCAGATGGCCAGTATCGCCGCGCAGCCGGCCAGCAGTCCCGGCACGATGAAGATCACGCTCCAGCGGTCTGCCGTGACCGCCTCCCCGGCCAGCCACGGCGCCAGCGCGTTGCCGATCGCCAACGCGCTGGCAAACACCTTGATGCCCAGGAAGCGGCGTGGCGTCGGCGGCATGTGCGTGATCATCAGGCGCGCCGAGGTCATGAACGGCGCGCCGCCCAACGCCATCACCAGCCGTCCCAGCAGGAACTGGCCCAGGCTGCTGCTGCCTGCGCAGATCGCCGTGCCCACCACGAACACCGCCACCGACGCCTGGACGTAGCGGCGCCAGCCCAGGCGTTCGATCAGCCAACCCATTTGCGCAATCGCGGCGATCGCCACCACCGCGTACAGGATGGTGACGACGGTGAACTCCTCCGGCGAGGCGCCGATCTGCCCCATGATGGGCGCGGCGCCGAATGCCATCATGCCGGCCTGCAGGAACTCCACGCCATTCAGCAGGAAGACCGTCGCCAGCAGGGTTTTCTCGCGCGGGTGCCGTGGGCTGTCCATGTCAGTTGGCCCGGGTTGTGCCGCCGAGGCTGGCGGAGATCACGCGCGCGACCAGTTGATCGGCCTGCGCCAGTTCGGCGGCAAACACCGCGGTCTGTTCGGGCTGGCGTGTGCTGGCGGTATCCATCACCCGCTTGCCGTCGCGCGCGCTGGTGTCGACCTGGACATGCATGGACAGACCGACCTTGAGCGGATTGGCCGCCAGCTCGGCCGCGTCCAGCGCGATCCTGACCGGGACGCGCTGCACCACCTTGATCCAGTTGCCGGTGGCGTTCTGCGCCGGCAATAGCGCAAACGCGCTGCCGGTGCCGGCATCGGTGCCGATGACATGGCCGTGGTAATGCACCGCCTTGCCGTACACATCCGCGCTCAAGCTCACCGGCTGGCCGATGCGGATTGCTCCCAGCTGCGACTCCTTGAAGTTGGCGTTGACCCAGACCTGCTCCAGCGGCACGATGGACATCAGCGCAGTGCCGGCGTTGACCCGCTGCCCCAGCTGCACGTTGCGTTTCGTGACAATGCCGCTGACCGGCGCCCGCAGGACGGTGCGGGCCGACGCCACATAGGCATCGCGCAGCTGCGACACCGCCGCCAGCACGTCCGGGTGGCTTGCCACGCTGGTGTGATCGGTCAGGGCACTGGCGCTCAAGGCCTGTTGCTCGGCCACTTGCAGCGCGGCGCGCGCGCTGCGCACGGCGTCCTCGGCATGGCTGATGTCCTCGCCCGACACCGCCCCGCTGGACGCCAGCTGGCTGCGCCGTCGCAGGTCGGCCTGCGCGCGCGCCAGGTCGGCGCTGCGCAGCACGATGTTGGCGCGTCCCTGGCTGGCGTTGGCGAACTGCGCACGGACCGCGCGGACCGCCCTGGACAACTGGGCTTCCGCGCGCGCCAGCGCCAGCTCGGCGTCGACCGGATTGAGTTGCACCAGCACCTGGCCGGCGCTCACGTATTCCGTGTTGTCGGCGCCGATCGCGGTGACGCTGCCGTTCTGCTGCGGCGTCACCTGGACCACGTTGCCATCGACATAGGCGTCCTCGGTCACCTGGCCGGCGCCTGGCGCCAGCAGCCACCAGGCGGCGCCCGCCAGGACCAGCAGCAGCACGCCGCCGACGATATTTTTAGACGCCCACATAGCCGCCTCCCAGCGCCCGCACCAGCTGCATGTCCAGGTCGTAGGCGCGGATATCCAGCTCGATCTGCGCGCGGCGTTGCGCCTGCACCTGCAACTCGGCCGCCAGCACCTGCAGATAATTGCCAAGGCCGGAGCGGTAGCGTTGGATGCTGAGATTGCAGGCGTCCTGGGCGGTAGCCGTGGCCTGCGCCTGCAGCGCGCTGCGCTGTTGCAGCCAGCGGATCGAAATCAGCTGGCTGGCGACATCGCGCAATGCCTCCACCAGCGACTGGTTATAGCCCTCGACCGCCAGGTCGTAGTCGGCGTCGCGCAGCTTGAGGTTGCTGCGCAACCGGTCGCCGTCAAAGATCGGCAGGCTGAATGCGCCGCCGGCGCCGGCGATCCGGCTGCCGCCTTCCAGGAAGTGCTCGAAGCCCAGGCTCTGCAGGCCCACCAACGCGTTCAGGTTGAGGCTGGGATAGAACTGCGCCTCGGCAACCGCGATGTCGCGCCGCAGCGCCTCCACCCGCCAGCGCTGGGCGACAAGATCGGGACGCCGCGCGATCAGCTCGCTGGGCAGGCCGGACGGCACGGCGGCCGGGCTGATCTTTGCCAGCTGCGGCCTGGCGATGGCGGCGCCACGATCGGGTCCGGCTCCCAGCAGCGCCGCCAGTTGCGACTGCACCAGCTGTATCGCCTCGTTGGCCGCCACGATCTCGCCCTGCGCCTGCGGCACGCCGATTTCAGCCTGCTTCAGTTCCGCAGCGGAGTCCAGCCTGGCCGCCACCCGTTGCCTGGTCAGCGCCAGCACCTGCTGGCGCTGTTGCAGAATATCCGTGGCCAGGTCGCGTTGCGCATGCAGTTGCGCCAGGCGGAGATAGGACTGCGTCACGCCCACCATCAGCACCAGCCGCGCCGCCTCCGCCTCCACCTCGGCGGCCCGCTGGCGCCCCAGCGCGGCCGCGACGGCGGCCTGGTTCTTGCCCCAGAAATCCAGCTCGTACGAGAAATTCAGCGTGGCTTCGTTGTACCACGTCCAGCTGCCGGCCAGGGGCGGCGGCACCGTGCTTTTGTCGCTGAATTTTTGCCGGTTGCTGCGCGCGCCGCCGTTGACCTGCGGCGCCAGCGCCGACGCGGCCAGTCCGCTGACGGCTTGCGCCTGGCGGACGCGCGCCGCCGCGATGCGCATGGAGGGATGGCCCGCCAGCGCCTCGGCTGCCAGCTGATCGAGCTGGACGTCGCCATAGCGGCGCCACCAGTCGCGCGCCGGCCACGCCGCCGGCGCCGCAGCAGCGGCCACGGTGGCCCCGGCCGCAAGCGCATCCGGGTTCTGCAAGCTTGCCAGGGGCCGCAACGCATCGTGGCTGGCGCAGCCAGCCATCAGCGACAGCCAGGTCGCCAGTAGCGCGGGGGTCGATTTATGCAAAACCATCTCCAGGTGAAGGCTGAAATTGACGGCCATCATGACAGATTCAGGCCCTTAAATATTTGCCACCAAAGACTGAGATCGCATCCCCCGGTTTCGGTCTACCCGGGACCGGGCAGGCGCGCCATACTGCCTTCCGCGTTCGAACTTGGCCCGCGCAAAAAGCCGGGGATTGTCACCCATAAATGCGGTGCCAAAGCGCAAAATACCGACATCACCAACCACTTTGGAGTTCGAAAATGAGCACTCGCATCGATTTCTACGGCGCCTCCCCAGAAGCCCTCGCCGCCATGATCGCCCTGGAAAAAGCCGGCGGCAAACTGGGCATCGACGCCCGTCTGCTGGACCTGATCAAGCTGCGCGCTTCGCAAATCAACGGTTGCGCGTTCTGCATCGACCTGCACACCACCGATGCCCGCAAGGCCGGCGAAAGCGAACGCCGTCTCGCCACCCTGTCGGCATGGCGCGAAACGCCGTTCTTCACCGAGCGCGAGCGCGCTGCGCTGGCCTGGACCGAAAGCCTGACCAACATCGCCGCCACCCATGCGCCCGACGCCGACTACGAACTGCTGGCCGCCCACTACAGTCCGAAGGAAATGTCGGACCTGACGCTGGCGATTGTCACCATCAACGCGTGGAACCGTTACGCCATCGGCTTCCGCAAAATGCCACCAGCCTAAGGAGCGGACATGAAAGCCTGGTTCGCAGCGACGCTGCTGGCGGCCGCCGCCGCCCCGGCCCAAGCCCACGGGCCGGCCGGTCATGAGGAAGTGATCAAGGTGCTGCAGGCGCAGCCGATTCCGGCCGCCGATGGTCAACATGCGGCATTGCTGACGGTGCATTACGGACCGGGGCAGAAGTCCGCCGCCCATACCCATCCGGGCCTGGTCTACGCCTACGTGCTGGAAGGCGAAGTCGAATCCCAGCTGGCTGGCGAGGCGCCGGTGATTTACCGCAAGGGCCAGTCCTGGTACGAAGCGCCGGGCGCGCGCCACCTGGTGTCGCACAATGCCAGCAAGACCAGGCCGGCAACGCTGCTGGTGGTCATGGTCAAGCAGGCCAACGCCGAACCCGTGCTGCCGCTGCCGGAAGACAAGCCGCAGTAGCGCTCATGCCCATGAGCTCGCTGCCATTTCAGCTGCCCATGCGCCTGCTTGGGGATGCGCTGGATGGCGCCGTCATCATCGACCAGCACTCGTGCATCCGCTACGTCAACCGCTCGATGGAAGAATTGACCGGTTATACGGGCGATGAGCTGCGTGCGCGCTCGCTGGACATCCTGGTGCCGCCGGACGGCGGCCCTGCGCATTCATCCAAGGTGACGCAGTTCATTGTCAGCGGGCGCGAATCGACCGTGCTGGGCCACGTCCGCCAGCTGGACATCCTGCACCGCACGGGCGGGCGCGTGGCGGTGGAAATGAAGGCGGTGGACCTGGGCACCTTCAATGGCGAACCATATTTCGGCGCCTTCTTCGCCGACATCCGCCAGCGCAAGCAGATTGAAGCGCGCAACGCCGAACTGATGGCCATGCTGGCGGAGCAGGCGCTGTCCGACGAGCTGACCAAACTGCCCAACCGGCGCGCGTTCGAAAAAGAAGCAGCCGCCGCCGCGCAACGCGCGGCCCGCAGCGCGGCGCCCATCACGGTGGGCATCGCCGACGTCGACCACTTCAAATCAATCAACGACAACTACGGCCACGCCGTCGGCGACGACGTGCTGCGCGCCGTCGCCCGCGCCATCACCGCCGTCGCGCGCGACACCGACATCATTGCGCGGCTTGGCGGCGAGGAATTCGGCATGCTCTTTCCGCACACTCCGGTCAGCCAGGCCAGCCATATCGCCGAACGCATCCGCAGCGCGGTCGCCGCGCTGCGCTGCGACGTCGCCGGCGTCGGCCAGATCCAGGTCACCATCAGCATCGGCCTGGCCCGGCTGCCGGAGCACGCCGACCTCGACGCCGCCTTGCACGCGGCCGATGTGGCCCTGTATGCCGCCAAAGGGAACGGTCGCAACCGGGTTGAAACCAGCCGCGACGCCAGCTGACAAACCGCTGCGGAACTATTCCGCGTAGATGCGCCGGGCCGGGATCGCGATGCGGATTTTTGTGCCCTTGGGTGACGCCTGTTCAAAAGCGATCTCCGCCTGGATGGCCGCTGCGCGCTCCCTGACGCCCTGCAAGCCCCAGTGTCCGGCGGGGCTGCCAATCGCCAGGGTGGCGCTGCTGATGCCGATGCCGTCGTCGGCGACCAGCACCTCCAGCCTCCTGCGGCCGAAGTCGAATCCCACGTCGACCTTGCTGCCCTTGGCGTGGCGGAATGCATTGATCATTAATTCGTTGACGATCGCTACCAGTTCGGCGCCGGCATCCTTGCGCAGCTGGCGCCGCTGGCCGTTGACCCGGGCATCGAACGCCACCTGGTGCTCGGCGCTCAGCCGGTTGCCGAGTTCAACGATGCGTTTCAGTTCATCGCTGGCGTCGTCCGTCTCCACCCGCAATGCCTGCACCTTGTCGCGCCCCTCGGCCGCCACATCCTGCGACAGTTCGGCCAGCGCAGTCAGCTGCCCTTTCAGGACGGGATCATCGAGGCGGTTCGCCATGGCGGCCAGCTGCAGCACCACCGCCTGATTGCTCTGCAATAGCGTATCGTGCAGATCGCGCGCCACCGCTTCGCGCTCGTTGGCCCGGATGCGCATTTTGTTGCGCTCGCGGTACATGCCGATGCGAACCTGCACCCGGATTACCGCCCACAACACCAGCAGCGCGGCGGCGGCCTCGAGCGCCTTGAACCACAGGGTTTCATAGTATTTGGGCGCGATGACGAAGGCGAGCGATGCGACCGGGCCATTCCACTCGTCATCATCCTTGTTCCTGGAGCGGACCTCGAAGCGGTAATCGCCAGCGCTCAGCGCGTGATAGGTCGCCTTCCGTTCGGTGCCGGCGTCTTGCCAGGTATCGTCCAAGCCGCGCAAGCGGTACTGGAACCGCAACCGCTCGGGGAAACGCAGTTCCGGCGTTGTGTAGGCAAACTGCAAGTCGCGCGCGGTTTTCGGCAGCGCCACTGTCTGCACATTCAAATCGTAGGATGTCGTGCCATCGAACAGTTGCTCGACGATGGGAGTCCTCAACGGCAGCGGCTTGGGCAGTACCAGCGTGTTGATCCAGGCAGCCGAGGTTTGTCCGGAGATCCACAAACGCCCTCCCGCGCCGCGCCGCATCGTCGGCAATGAAAATATCTGCGCGGGCTCACCGGGGACGCCATCGAGCGAATCAAAAAACCGATAGCGGGGTGTATAGCTGTGTGCCGCGACAGCCTTGCGCACCTCCTCGCGTTCGACCCGGAAAATACCGTCGATTGCCTGCACCCACAGATTACCGCCGTTGTCGAAGACCAGGCCGCTGACCTCCGAGATTTTGCGTCCTCCCGCAAGGGTCAGGCTGGTAAATGTGCGACCATCAAACATTTGCAGGTTTTCGTCGCCGCCTATCCACAACGTGCCGTCATTGGCAACAATGACCTTGATGACGCCGGCAGCCAGGCCATCTTTTGCGGAGTAGGTGCGCGGCTGGTTTTGCTCGAATGCGGTGAGCAGATTCTTGTTACCCGCCCAGGTCACCCCTTGCTTGTCGGTGAACAAGGCGGAGATCGCCGGGAATCCGTCAATCGGCAGCCATTGGCCTTCGCGCAACCGCGTCAGTCCAAATTTCTTCGGCCGGAACGCCAGCCAGAATTCGCCGTCAGGCCTGTGCGTCATCGATAACACACGCCCGGTGCCGGTGACCGGCAAATCGGCAATAACCTTGGGTGGTCCCGGCTCCAGCTGCCACAGCTGCTTCGAGGTCACGGCGAAAACCGCATTGGCATCATCTCTGTACATCATGAGCGCTGCAGGCGGCACGCTGGTCTCGACACTGGCGTGTTGCGTCAGGCGGCGCACCGGAAGATTTTCGCTACCCAGCCAGACGTCATCCATCGCATTCGGCTGCAGGGTGGCCATCATGGTGCCAAAGGGCAGCGCCACCTGCGAGAACGGCGAAGGCATGAAGCGGTCGATGCCGCCATCGGTTGCCACCCAGATGGTTCCGTGGCTATCCTCGTAGACGTAGGAAAAATTGCCCGTCAATCCATTGGCATGATTCAACTTCTCATCGACAGGGAGTGGCGCATCGTCACGCGGCAATTTGTCCAAGGCGCCTAAAAAATGCACCCCGTCATTGGCCGTGCTCACCCACACAAGCTTGTTGCTATCGACGAGCACGCGAAGCCCGAGAAACGGCAATGGCCGTCCAACTTCTGACACCGTCCCGTTATTGTCCTCAAACCGTTTGATCTTGGCCGTGCCAAAACCAACGAAGATGGTGTGATCCGGGCCTGGCCACACCATCAGCGCGCCGCTGACGTCGACGCCGGTATCGACAAACTTTCGGGTATTTTCCCTGAGTACATGCAAGCGGCCGGTCTTGGTTACTTTCCAGACATTGAAGTCCGCATCCCGCGCGACGTAACCTCTTTCCGAGTCATCTTCAGCGATGAACTTGACCCATTTGCCTCCTGAAAACTTCATGAATCCAGGTGCGGTGTAGGCTATAACGTCGCCACGCCTGTCTTCGAAAAACAGGGCCGCCAGGATGCTGTCGAACCCCTGCTCCTTTCCATAGACAGATACATGGCCATTCTTGATGAAGCTGGCGCCGCCAGAAGCATGCGCCATCCACAGTCCCCCTGCCTTGGGGGCAAATAAATTGTTCGCATCCTTGCCGCCCAGGGCCTCCCCGGGAAACGGCTCAAAAGGCTGGAAGCGCTGCCCATCAAAGCGAGACACGCCCTTGCCATTGTCGGCCCACAAATAGCCATCCGCCGTTTCAACCACTTTGTCAGGAAAAGGCGCTCCCTCCTTCTTGGTAAACGAGGTGTGCTGGTAATGGGCGAGTGACCATGGATCGCCGGTGTTCGGCCAGGCGGGCTCAGCCCCCTTGGCGCTGCAGCAGATCATCGCCACGAATAATATTAGGGAGCGCAATTTCCTAGCCATGGAAGCAAATATTTAATTTTATAATTGCTACAGTTTACCGAAATTTGTTGGGAAGTCGGCAATCAACTAGTTTCATTTTCTTAAATTTCACGCTTCAACATATACGGGAATTTACGTAAGGGAGTACAATGCCCGGGGACGAAAGCAGTTTGCTTCATAGCAACCCCCTTGGAAAGTTTTCTAGGAACGTGGCAAAGACAGCATGAATTCAGATTTTATTAAACAACGTAATCGCTTTAAATCCGCCACCATGAAGCGGATCGACGTCAGCGAAGAGTCGTACAACCATGTCACCAACCTGCTGGCGGGCATCGCCAAACCGTTTCATGTGCGTAAGGGCGAATACCTGCAACGCGCGGGCGTACCGGCCACCCAGGTCCACTGGCTGGCCAGCGGCGTGGCCCGCAGCGGCTTCTTCAACCGCGATGGCATCGAAGTGACGCTGCGCTTTTACCGCGAGGGTGAATCGGCCACCACGCTGACCGACCTGATCAGCGGCGAAAGCGGCCAGCCGGCGGTGCAGTTCCTGATCGCCGAGACGCCGATCCACGGCTTTACGCTGGACTGGAAACAGGCCTCCGACCTGCGCGCGCAGCACGAAGTGATGCAGAGTTACCATCTGAATATCGCCTTGGCCGGCTTGCAGAGCATGGCCCAGCAAGCCTACAACAACGGCGAAACCTCGGCGCAGGAGCGCCTGGCCGCCTTCCGCGAAGAGTATCCGGGCCTGGAAGCGCGCATTTCGCAGCGCGCCATCGCCTCCTACCTGGGCATCACGCCGCAGTACATGTCGCGCCTGCGCCGCGAGGCGGAAGCCGGCCTGGAGACGCCCGGCGACGACCTGCCGGACGAGCACCAGGCATAAAAAAAGCCCCTCGCGGGGGCTTTTTATCTTGCAGCTGCAGCGATTAAGCTGCCGATTCTTTCTGATACGCGGCAACGCCAGCCAGGATTTCCTGCTTGGCGACTTCCGGACCGTGCCAGCCTTCGATCTTGACCCATTTGCCTTTTTCCAGGTCCTTGTAGTGCTCGAAGAAGTGCTGGATCTGGCGCAGGCGCAGTTCGTTCAGGTCTTCCGGCTTCTGCCAGTGGCTGTAGATCGACAGCACTTTGTCGACTGGTACGGCCAGCACTTTGGCGTCTTCACCGGACTCGTCGGTCATTTTCAGCACGCCGATCGGGCGGCAGCGCACCACCACGCCTGGAATCAGCGGGAATGGGGTGATGACCAGCACGTCCACCGGATCGCCGTCCGGCGACAGGGTGTTCGGCACGTAGCCGTAGTTGCATGGGTAGTGCATGGCAGTGCCCATGAAACGATCGACGAAGATCGCGCCCGATTCCTTGTCGACTTCGTATTTGATCGGGTCAGCATTCATCGGGATTTCGATGATGACGTTGAAATCGTTCGGCACGTCTTTACCGGAAGACACTTTGTTCAAGCTCATGGATTTTCCTTGTTTGCGGGCTGTGTTTAACCGCGACATTATATCGAAACGAAGCCCCGGATGTTAGGACTTCTGCAAACCTGTGCAGCCCCTGTAAATTTGGCACTTACTTAACAGCAATAAGGCTGTAAGGGTGTAGAAAGGTTTGAGTTTTCGCCCATAATTCGCCCGGGCGACGCGGCAGCGCTTCACGCAGATCAATCTCAATCCTTTCGCTTGATAGACGGCCTGCGCCGCACCGGTGCAACGATGCAGCAGCAGCTGGGTGTGTCGTTGGATATCATCGACCGCTGCCAGAACCACGTCCTGCAGGGGTGCAAAGTCCGGCAGCACTACATATACCACGACTATGCCATCGAGAAGCGCAGGGCGTGGGCTGCGATCGGTGCGCGACTGAAAGTATTATTGGCTGATCCTGATGATGAAGAGGGAGTTTGATGTTGAAACTACACAAAAGTAATTTCCAAATCACAAAACGTCCGTTAGTATCTAGACATCAAATCATACCGAGAGCTAATTATGAAAATTGGGCGGCTCAAACTACTGAGAAATAGATTTCCCAAACACAAAAGAAACTGGACGGTTGGGCCAATCGTCAGTTTGTGCTCGCCATTTTTGCTGTTCGCGATCACTTATTACTTCACAGATTCCATTAAAAACAACATCGGTCTGCAGAATCTGGAACTCGACAAGCTAAAGACAACAATAAGTCAACAAACTCAACAGATTGAACAAGCTCGCTTTGAATTACAACGAGACACTTTCAAGGTATCTACCAAAAATGATGAGAAAAGAATCGAGTTTGAGGATAAAAAAAGTAGGGTTGAAGAGCTGAAATCGAAGGCTGAGATAATTAAGATCTTTGTTGATATGGTACCGAAGACCGATGCCGCATGTCGAGCGGCTCGAATCGGAACTAAATTGCTAAAGGTGCGCTGTTCAGTAAATAATCGAGGAGTTCACGCCGTCTACATCCGCCCTCTCAACTTTAAGATGCTAGATATCAAAGGCGGGATAGCCCCACCAGCAGTTTTCTCTTCCACAACTGGTATTCAGCAAGGGCTAATTGCACCGGGCAGCGCCCTTGATGGGTATTACGAGCTAACTATGTCGACAATGGGTGCCTTTGTCCTTAACAAAGATTTAATCGTCGAGTGGAGATCAGCTACTAATCCGGCTCTGGTCGCAGCCTTAAAGAAGATTACAGCTGGGGTTGTTACTCCCGAGGAGATCTCCGATCTAACAACACAAAGTTACTCTACCAGATTTAGATTTGAGACGTTGGCCCCGGGTGCCGACTTTAACTAGTTAAATACTCCAATGGCTGGGCTAAGATTTATACAGCTGATCAGCGAAGCTTCCAGTTGCACAGCGTATTTCCTGTACCGCACCCAGTCTCGCACCAGAGCCAGGACTTTGTCACCATCGCTGGCCGTGGCCGGCAGCTGGTCGAACTCGTACACTGGACGGGTTGGCATCGCATTAACGCACGGCACGGCCACCGGCACCTCGACGGTTTGTGTGGTCAGCGCCGGCGTGCTGCTACAGCCGGTCAGCACCACGGCGCACGAAATTGCGAAATTGCGAATTATCGAAAGTTCTCGTTTTTTCATCGCACCTTCTCCAGCAGCTGATTCACGTAGGGCATGGCGTCGGCGCAGGTCGTCGCTTTGGCGCCGGCCAGCTGCTGCAGCGCCGCGTCGAAGCGCTGACCGTTGATCGCTGCTTGCTGCTGGGCGGCCTGTCCACGTGCCTTCGCATCCTCGGATGCCCGGTACCAGGCCTGAATAGCCCGATTCTGATCATCCACACCGGCGCGCAGCTGCGCGTTCTCGTCCTGCACCGCCTTCAGGTCGACCAGCGCCCTGTCGCGTGCGGCCGCCGCCGACCACAACAGCGCACCACCGGCGCCACCGACGACCAGCAGGACCACCAGCAGCACCAGCGCGGCCAGCTTCCATGCCTGGCCGGCCAGCAAGCCGCCGACGCTGGTGGCGGCTCCATCGAGGACGTTCATAGCGCCGCCCACGCAGCCAGATACTTCGCCGATCGCACCTGGAACACGTTGCGCACGTGCTCGCGGTTGATGTCACACGCCGACCGGTTGCCGTACAGCGGCTCGCGCGACTTCAGGCAGTGCAACTCGACGTTGCCGAACCACTGGCCGGGATCGCAGCCCCTGGCAAGCGCACACGCGCGGCGCTCGCGCTGCACGCCGGCCGGGCCGCCGTTGTAGCCGGCGTCACCGAACTCCAGCACCGCCGGCGCCGCGCGGAACTGGCGCGCCGAATCGCGCGACATCAGCACCAGCGCACGGAACTGCAGGTCGGGCCGCTGGTACACGGTCGACCAGGATAGCGCCCCCAGCTCGGCGCCGTACTGGTCGCGCAGGCCGGCCAGCGCGTCGAAGCGCACGCTGCCGTCGGCACGGTAGGCGCGCGTGATCTGGCCGACACCGGCGCCCTCCTCGCGCGCCGTCTTCAACTGCGCACCAGGATTCCAGCAGCCGCGCGCGCGCAGCGTAATGCACGACTCCTGCTCGACCAGGCCGGCCAGAAGCGCCGGGCGCGGATGGTCCGGCCACAGGCGCTGCTGCTCGGCTTTCAGCACCGGCAGGTACTTCACTGCGCCGGCCGGCAGGTCAGCCGCATGCGCACGCGGCGAGAACACCAGCATCAGCGCCGCAACGATGATGGCCATGGCAATCAGCGCCAGCCCCGCGCCGGTCGCCCCCTCGCTGGCGCGCGCAAACAGCTTACGCATATCCGCCTCCGGGTAGTCCAGCAAAGCCTTGCGCGCCCAGTGCGACGCGGCCAACGCCCAGATGCCCTGCAAGATCGACACGCCGCTCAGCGCCGTGGCCCAGCCGTGATCAGGATCCGATTCCAGCGATGCCCAGGCTGCCAGCAGCGCGCCGCCGAACAGGAACAGCGAGCGGTGACGGGTCAGGTATTTCCAGTATTTCTGAATCATGGTTTTGCCCTTTCAATGAGGCGCTGCAGTTTGTCGTCGATCGCGCGGTAGTCCTCGCGGACCATGCGCTTGAAGTCATCCACCTCCTTGTCCTGCCGGCTGTCGACGGCGTGCTGCGCGGCGACCTGCTGCTCCAGCAGCGTCACGCGCGTGTCGAACTTGGAGCCGAGCACCACCAGGGTGGCAATGGCGGCGATGGTCGAAAACAAGTGCGTGATCGACACGGACTTTTCCAGGTGCCACTGGCCACGAGGAGGCTGATCCGGTTGCGGGGAGATTTCTGGCATGTGTGGCCTTTCTTTGGGCAATAAAAAACCCGCCGGAGCGGGTGGTTGTGGCGCGTAAAACTGAAAGATCAGGACTGGCGGTCGATCAGATCGGCAGCCACGAACATGGCGTCGATCTCGGCCTCGGTCTTCCCGAGCGCTGGAATCACCTGCGTGACCAAGTCGTCGTCACGGCGCACGGTCAGCGCCGTCGCCCACTTGATGCGCGCGAGGTCGCCCGCCTCGCCAGGCATATTGGCAATGATGCCTTCGACAAGTTCCAGCAGGCCGGCCGTATACAGCACCGTGCGGGCGGCGTACATCGAGCACTGGCGCGGCACTGGCGGCGCGAGCGTCGGCGGTGCTTCAGGAGCGCCCGGCACGA
Organism: Duganella aquatilis; assembly: GCF_009674565.1. GTDB lineage: Bacteria > Pseudomonadota > Gammaproteobacteria > Burkholderiales > Burkholderiaceae_D > Rugamonas > Rugamonas aquatilis. Next base: position 101,366 of record NZ_WKJL01000010.1, on the reverse strand, counting down.
GGACGGCATCACCAACCACGGACGCCGGATAGACCACGCCGTCGCAGATCCACGAAGCACCCTCTTGGTGCGCGGTAACGAAAGGACCGAAGGTATCCGCCGGCGTCTTCAGGGTCATCATGCTGCTGCCTCCACTCGTTTGATTGTAGTGCCCAGCGTGCCGCTGACCGCTGTCAGGCCGGTGAGCACCCAGCTTTCGTTTGCTGCAGCGCCGAGTGTGCCGTTGATTAGATTTTCACCAAGGGCGGGCAACGACTGGATGCTGACGGCGTTGTAGCAGGCATCAGAACCGTGGTTACCACCAAACGCATACTGATTATTGCCGGCGGCCAGCAGCGAATAATGGCGCAGATCTTTGCCAGAAAAGTTCTTGCCAGGGGAATTTACTCCCCAGCGCGATTGGACGCTGCCGCGTACTGGAGAAGCACCAGAGCAGTCAAATTGCAACATCGTTGGAGGGAACAAATCCAAGCCACTGCTGACCGCAAATCTAGCAGTATTTCCGGAGGCGCCAATGGCAGACACCGCAACAGATGTGACGGAAAATTGATCTGGTGTTCCGGCGGCGCTCGTGCCGCCATTGTCGATGTGGATGTTCCAAAGAACCACACTGGAGCCCGACGAAGCTGTCGCCACCGCTGTTTTGGTTGCCGAGATTTGTACATAGTCGAGGCTACTCGAAGTTGCAGAAGCGCTCGCGAACATTGCGATAGAGGTAGACGCTTCGGTTGTTCCGGTCAGTTTGAACACCGTCGCGGCAACTGACCCAACCAAATCGTGGAAGGCAACGATATTCCCAGCAGCGTTTTGGAAGGCTCGCACATTTCCACCGGCTGACGATGAAAAGCTTGCACCAGTCCCTGGCGTCAAGTTGGCCGCAGACAACGTATAGGGCTGGCAAGCGAGAGTCGAGCCTGAGTAATTCACTGCGCGCAGGACTGCACCGGACACGAACAAAAGAGGGAGGGAATCCCCGAACGCGACTTCAGGGCCGATAGTTGGAGCGGTGCCGCTGACCGTCATTGCGCGAAGATAGCCACCGGAAGATCCAAAATACGAGAAGGCGAAGCCTGCGCCAACTGCAATAAAGTCACCCCAGAGCGACACGTTAGCACCAGCCGTTGCAGTGGCTGGCGTGCCCGGTGGCGCGATTGTCACGCCCGTCAGCGTGAGTACGACCGACTGGATACCGGTCGTGCCGTCGCAACTCGCCACCAACACTTTATCGGCGCCAACCAAAATGCCAGAGGCGCGCCCGCCGTTGGGGATGCTCCGAACCAGCATTGGTGATCCCCACGCCTGGGCACTGGAATCATAGACCACGGCATACAGCGCGCCAAACAAGAACAGCGTGCGAGTGGAATCAATGGCGATGCGACGCAGCGTGGTTCCAGGAACGGATGCCACGTTAAGCATCGCGGTCACGCCAAGCTTATGCAAATTGCTCGTCACCCAGGCGCCGCCCAACGTTGCGTTGGATGCCACGCCGATCACGCTGGAAGTTCCAGGACGAATCCAGCCCAGCACCACGCCAGCTTTAGTCCTGACTCCCATGTCGTACACGCCAGCATTGAATACGTGGAAGGCCACCGCGCCCTGGGCGAGCGTCGTGGCATCAGGCAGCGTGATGTACAAGCCTGGCGTCGCCGGCGTGACGCTGATGGCGCCGCCGGATGTGACGATCAGATCCACGCTGCCGGTGATGATCATGCCACCCAGGCCCAGCGCATACAGCTGCAGTACCCAGTGTGCGGCGTCAAGAGCAGGATCGATGGCGCTGGCGCCGTCGCCAATATGGCGATACGAGAAGCGGCTGGTCGGCGACCACACCGCTGCCCCATCAGCATAGTTGCCAGCGACCCACTTGACGGCCGTCGTCGACGCCGCGGCGGCAGCGGCGGCGCTGGAAGCATCGGCCGCCGCCTGCTGCGCTTGAAGCGCGCGCGTCTGGGCCTCGGACGCATTGCTGAAGACGTTGGCAGCCAGCGCGTTCATCTGGTCGCCAAACGGCCCTTCCGCTTCGATGCGAGCATCGGCCAAATCATCGAAGTTGTCCGGATCGTTCGTGTTCGGTGCTGGTGGAAGCGGGGTTACAGGAACTGGAGCGGTGATAGTCATACTTTACATTTCCTCTACTTGCAGGGTGGCGACACCAAACTCGAACTCCTTCAAGTTCAAACTGAACTCCTTGTGCGGGCCATAAATGAAGAGCGGTTCGAAATAGTCGAGTTTGAAATCATCAAGACCGGACCAGACTGCTGGCCGGCCGTTGAGTTGCGAGCGAACATCCAGCAGCTGGCTGGTGAGCTCTTTATCGAACCAGATGGTGAGGTCGACCTTTGGTACCGAGCGCTCCGGAACCAGCTTCAGCTTCCCGTCATCGCGACGCTCGATCGCCGAGAAATTCAGGTGGTCCGATGTGGCCTCATACTGGGCCTCGCCCAGATACACCGAATTCCCAAGAATGATCCCGCCCACGCCGCGCTGACCGTTCACCTTGCTGGCGGTAACAGTGATCGTGGCGTTTCGGTAAGGCGGGAGATTGAAGAACTGCACGCTGGTGCGCATCGGAAATAGCCCGAAATAATACTGACTCCAGCTGCGGCTTTTTCGCTTGCTCAAGTCCACCGTCACGGTGTACTTCACCACGCCTCCAACGGAAACAGTAATCGTCACCCAGCGCGCATCCAGGCCGATGACGGCGATGGAATTCACGCGCTGGCCCGGCGCGATCGACTGAACGACGTCGACCGGTGCAACAGCCTGGGTATTTCGCAACTGATCGAACGACGCCCACTTGTTGGTCGGCTGCTCCAAATCCAGCCATGCGGTGCCGGTGGTGAGCGGCTGGCCGTGATTTGCCGCAATTTGCGACTCGTAGACCAGGTGGGCGACCGGATCGATCACCGTGTCGCCCAGCCCGTAGGTGGCGGCCGGATCGTAGGCTGCGTACGTGTCACCGATGTTGAGCCACCAGTCCGGGCTGCTCGCCGGCGCGTGGCCAACGTTGCCGGCTTGCTTCGAACGGTAGACGGTGATGACCTGGCCGACCGTGCCCACGCTGGCCGTCGCACCGGCCGCGTAGGTCGTGCCCATGGCGTGCATCGCCGGCGGCACCTCAACGATCGAGCTGTTCACCAGCATGCTGTCGGTGATGGTGATGGGAGGGATTACTCTCATGCTGGGGTAGCCTCCGTGTAGAGCTTGTCGTTTCGGATCACGCGCTTGAACAGCTTCGTGCTCTCTTCGCTGCTGGCGGCCGTGCGCGCCGACGTCGCTCGCATTTCCGCCATCTCGCTGCGCAGCGCGCGCAATTCGGCGACCAGGTCGGCGTTGCTGCCGCCGCTCATCGCATCACGCATCTGGCTGGCATTCCAGATTCGCGACGGGCCGGTCGCTTCAATTTCCGGACCGTTTTCACCCACCACGCGCAGGCCGCCGGCATGGAAGCCGCCGCTCGCGAAGCCGGGTGGATGCAGGCTCTGGTACTCGCTGCTGGACATGATTGCGCTCTTGATGGCGTCGATGCTCGCGCCATTGGAGAACTGCAGCTGCCAGAAGGCCAAGCCCGCAGCCTCTGGCGCGCGGCCGAGCAATCCTTCATACAGCGCGGTCACAGTGTCCTTGCTGACGCCCGGATTTGCCGACGCTTGCGAAACTGCGCCACCCAGCGCCGCCAGCGCCTGCGGCAGCGTCATCAGCGACGAGTAAATGCCGTGCAGCAGATCGGTCTGGGTCTTCGCCTGGTCCAGTGTTGCGTCGAGCGCTGCCAGTTCCGCCTTGTGCGCGGCATCCAGCGCAGCCTTCTGGGCCTGCAAGGTCTTCAGCGTCTGCTGCTCGGCCGAGAGCTGCGTGTCCGTCAGGCCGGACAGCGCGCCAACACTGTTCTTCGTGCGATACAAGTCACGCATGTAGTCCGTGTACGAGGCGAACTGACCAGAGGCATCCTTCGACACGGTCGCCAGCGCGTTCTTCAGCGAGTCCGCGTCCGGCAGCGGGCCGCCGGCCTTTGCGATGACCAGCGCCGCCTCGATCTGGGCTTGTGCCGCCGCGCGATCGCTCATCTCCTGGCCGGGGATGGTCATACTATCCAGGGTGGAGTGCAGTGAATCCGACAGGCTTTGCAGCTTCGTCACCGACGCAGTCACGCTGTCGATGCTCGCTTGCAGGCCGTCGGATGCGCTCTGGTAGATCGCGTTGAGGGCATCCTTTTTCGTGCCCACGACAGCTTGAAGGTTCGAATATGCGGTGTCGACATCGCCCAGCAGCGCCTTGGTCGCATCCTTGGCCGCCTGCGCGGCGACCACCTGGTCGTACAGCGCCAGATTGTGCGCATCGATCGCGGCGCGCGCCTTCTCGGCCAGCTGCGCTTCGGTCATGGTCAGCTCGTCGAGCTTGTTCTGCAGGTCGGTGCGCTCGTCGGCGATCTCCTGCTCCGACTTGGTCAGGTCGACCGTGGCGGCGTGAGTTTTCGCGAAGGCATCCGCCAGCGCGAGCAGCGCCGCGTACTGCTGCGCGCCGGCTTCGGTCGCCAGCGCGCCGGAGTTGGCCAGGCCCAGCACGTAGTCCTTGAACTTATCGCGAGTGTCCAGGCTTTGCAGCCCCATGGCCGCCAACTGGTCGGTGACGTACTTTTGCACCGGCGCCAGCTGCTCGGCCTTCGACAGGAAATTCGAGGTGAACGAGTTCGACTGGCTGGCCAGCTGATCAATGCCGCCGGCCAACTCGATCAGACGCTCGCGCGCCGCGATACTGGCCATGCCGGTGGCGCCGAAGGTCGTGCTGCTGGCGGCCAAGATTGCGTCGAGCTTGGCGTAGTCGCCGGCGATGCGCATCACCGTCTCGGCGTAGCCCTCGCCCACCTGGCGGAACTGGTCGAGTTGCGGGAATGCCGCTTCCGCGATTTCGTCCATCGACTTCGAAATGACCGAATTGAGCGCATCCGTCAGCGCGGTGCCGGTCAGGCCCTTCAAGGAAACCTTCGTGCTTTCCAGCGTGAGGTTGTCCAGCACCTTGGTCACATCGCCGGCCGAGCCGCCCATGGCGGTCGCCGCGGCCTGCAGCGACTTGTCCAGGTTCGTGAAGATCAGGCCGAACTGCTTCGACAACTCATCGTTCAGGCCTTGCACCTCGACGCGGTTGCTCGTACTCTTCGACAAGCCGAAGAAGCTGGACTTGGTCGTGTCGATGCTGGCGTACTGGTCGAAACCTTGGCCCTGCTGCAGGGAGCGCACGCTGCCGCCGTATTGCAGACCCGAATCAACGATGTTCTGAGTTGTTTTCCCCCACAGCTTCGAGACCGCGCCACCGATTGCACCGCCAATCCAAACCCCGAGCGGGCCGGCCAGCGCGCCGCCGATCATGCTACCCACCTGGGCGCTGCCGGCGAGCGCAACTACGCCGCCCGTCGCGATCGTGCCGGTCTGGATGCCCATGTTGGCGCCATCGGTCAGGCCCGTGGTGCGCACCACCAAGTTCGTCAGGCCCGTCATCGACGATTCGATGTTCTGCAGCGCGGTCAGCATGCCCTGGTTGATCGGCAGCATGTCGCTGGAATTGGCGGTCAGCTGCTCGATCGAGCGGCGGATCGAATCCGACTTCGCCGAACTGTCGCCGAATACCGAGCCAGTGCCCTGCGCCTTCTGCACGTCGGCGGCCGACTGGCCGCCACCACTGCCACCGCCCAGCCCACCAACAAGCTTGGCGCCGATGGCGATGACAGCGGCCAAAGTGGCGGCGCCGGCGGCAAGGTTGGCAGGGAACGGCAATGAGGCCAACGCCTTGACCACAGCCGTTACACCCCAGGCACTCGCCTCCGTCGCGGCCAGGCTGGTCGATGCGGCACTGGTGGTCGCTTCGCCGGTCAGTTTGGTAGCGTTGAGAGCAACGTTTGCAGCGACCTCCCCCTCCTTGAAGAAGATCTTCTTTACCATCGATTCAAGGGCCATCGCCATCTCATAAGCGCGGAAGGCTCGCTCGGTGGTTTCCAGTATTTTGTAGCCCTTCGAGTTTTCACTGAAGAAGCCCTTGGCCGCGCTGGCCATATCGCCATACGATTTGATCTGTGCCTGCGCGCTTTGCTGGGCGGCCACGGCCTGCGCCCTTGCGACCTTGGTTGGGTCGCCCTTCGCATCTTGAAGCGAAGCAGCAAGCTGCGCGGCAATGGTCGCCTGCGCGCGTTGGTAGCCGGTCAGGGCGGTGGTCAGGTCGCCGACCGCCTTGCCGACGGCGCCGAACGAATCAGCCATGCCTTGCGCAGCCTGACGAGCGGCATCATCCACGGCCTCCATGATTTTCAGAAGCTCGGTCGCGCGCGTGACGTCGACCTCGCTGGTCAGCCGCTTCTGCTGGTTGGCGTACCACGTGCCGTACTCAGCCTGCAAGATACGCTGCGCCTCGGTGCCGTCGCCAGCCAGCTTGATCCGCTCTTTCCAGGTGCGATCGTCGATCGCCAGCAGCGCATCGGCGCGTGCTTTCGGATCTGCAATAGACTCAGCTGCAAATCGTTCGTTGTCGGCCTTGAGGGAGGCTGCGTACTGCAAGGCCTTCGTTTGCCCCAGAGTAGCTTGGCCGACCAGCGTGCGCGCTGCTTCCTCAGACTTAAGCTGCGCGATGATCTGATCGGTAATCGGCAGCTTCGCCACTTGGAGATCGTCAAGCTTCTTTTGTGTGTCCGCTTGCGACTTAACCGCGACCATTTCCATATCGCGCGCATCGGTGGTCTTTCCGTAGGCGGCATATTCGACATCCAACGCCTTGGCCGCCTCGCTACGGGCGGTAGTGCTGGCCGCGATAAATTTCGTCACGTCGCCTTGTGCAGTCTGGGCCTTGAGGGCTTGTTCCGATGCCGCCTGCTGGGCAAGCGCGGAGGCGAGCACATCTTTGTGCGCAGCACTCAGCTTGAGCTTGCCGCTTGCGAGCTCTTCGGTGATCTTGATGGCGGTTTTTTCCGACTCGGTAGCATCCTTGCCGGTATTGAGTTCCGCCTGGTTTTCGGAAATCTTGCTGCGAATCGACGAGATCAGCGACTCATAGGCAGTTTCCTCTTTTTTCATGCCGGCGATACTGTCTTTGCCGGCCTCGGATTTCTTATAAGTTTCAGTAGCCAAGGCCGCCACCAGGCCGACATATTCTTTTTCACCGATCGCGTTGCTCTCACGGGCGGTTTGCAGAGCCTTCAGGTCATCAAGATACTGCTTGTTCACCCCGGTGAGGCGTTCGCGCACGGCGACCAGAGCTTGCGCGGCCGGGCCGACCGCAGCGGCCGCATCTGCCGTAGCATCCCGCTTCTGCATTTTGGCACCAAGCTCATCGATGTCCCTCAGCACCTTCAGGCGCGCGAACAAGATATCGTCGTTGCTTTTGCCCTTGTCGGGTGCGAAATCCCCAGAGCGAGTATTGATATCGTCCAGGCGCCGGGAGGCTGCCGCAAGCTGATCAAGAACTGCCAAGTTTTTTTCGGCCTTGTCCTTATTCATGCCGCCGCTTTGCAGCTGGATCAGTTTTTCGTTCTTGGCGATCTGTTCGTCGAGGCCTTTGATGATGCGGGCCTGCGCTTCATCAAACGATTCAGCGGCTTGCTGGTTACCCTGCTCCGCCTTCGCCCCCCATACCGACCAGGCAGTTGCTGCCAGACCGAGCAGCGTCACAACGGCGCCGATCGGGCCGCCCAGCAGCCCGAGCGCACGGCCGGCGACGCCTGCCGCGGTGGATCCCACGGCGCTTGCGGTGTTGAGTGCAGTTTGCGACGCGGCCTGCGCGGCCGTCGCTGCCGTGATCTGCGCACTTACCCGCGCCTGCTGCTGCCCCAGTACCGCCAAAGCAGATAGTTCAGCAGTGCGCGCCGCCTCGGCGGCTGCAAGTTCAGTGGTAGCGGCACGAAGCGTTCGAAGCGCAAAGCTCTGTGCGCCGGCTGCTGTCGCAGCTTCGACGGCGGCGCTCGCCGCCACGATATTCGAATTCGCCTGTGCCAAACGCACCACCACCTCTTCGCGCGCGACCAGGATCGCGGATTGGGTCGCTGTCGCAACTGCAACATCAGCCGCAGCACGTGCGACCTCTGTTTCGATGGCGGCCAGCGAAGCGGCGCGAACGGCATTCTCTGCCGCTACCTGTGCATATGCTGCGGTGATGCGCTCGTAGGTCTTGGCAACCCACGCAGTCAGCCAGTTCACAACGTTGACCGCAGCCAAAGTCGATACGACACCAGTTACCAACGTCAGATTGTTGGCGAGCACGCCGATGCCGGCGGTCAGCAGCGACACCATGCCATTCGTCTGGGCCTGAACCGCCGTAAACTCCATGAAGCGATCTTTCAGGACCTGCATCGCTCCGCTGATGGTCTGGATCTGAGCGCTCTCGGTGCGCAACTTCTCCAGCGCCTGAGGCAGCACGTCCGCCATTATTTTGGACGTGATCAGGCCATTGCTGGCCATGTCTTTCAGTGCGCCGACCGGCACGCCCATTCCATCAGCCAACGCCTTCATGAGACGCGGCGCCGCCTCGTTGACGGCGTTGAATTCTTCGCCGCGCAGGGTGCCGGACGCGAATGACTGCGACAGCTGCAGCATGGCGGATGCCGATTCTTCGGCCGTGGCGCCGGATACCTTCAGGGCCAAACTGACCGTCTCGGTGATGTCGGCGACCTGCTTCTGAGACACACCCAAATCGCGCGTCCCGTTTGCAATCCGCGCGTACAGCGTGCCGGCGCCCGCCATGCTGGACTGCGCATCTGTGGAGATTCGCTTCACGTCGGCCAGCGCCTGGGCATACTCGCGCTGCGACAGCGTAGCCAGGCGAAGTTGCGCGGTAAATTTCGTGTATTCATCGGACATCTGAATGATCTGCGCCAGACCAGCTCCCAGGCCGATCGCGGCCAATGCCGCCTTCATCTGGTCGGCGGCGCGGCCAATGCCGGCGGCGGTATCGCCAACGACCTGCCGCGCCTGATTCATGTCGCGCTGCAGACGAGCGATATCGGCGCGCAGCCGGATTTCCATGTCGCCTACAATCATCAGTACTCCAAGAAAGACAGATGGCCGCCTCGGCGACCATGAAATAAGCGCCGCTGTTATGCGGCAAGAACGGCGGCTCAGTCGAGCGCGGCGTCGATTTTGTTACTGAGGTTTGGCGCGCGGTATAGCTGGCCGAATGGCGGCTTGCAGGCCGGATCGGTTGCCTTGTGCACCTGCCCCAGGTACTCAGCGGACAGGCGGTGCAAAAGCTTCGCCTCCCACGGTTGCAGCTCGATCCCGGCGTTCTCTTGCCAGGCCCGCAATTCGACATGAGTGACCGGCACCTCACCCATTGCACCAGGGAGCGTCGGACCGATCTCGTATAGGTACTCGATCAGGTGCGCGCCGGCGCCGATCGGCGGATAGCTGGGCGGGACACCATCCTGCTTGTGCCGCTCCAGCCGCGAAATCTGGCGAATCTTAGATTTCGCTTCCACCACTGGAATGGCCGCCAGCCAGGCGGCCTGCCGGACGTACAGGACTAGTTCGTCGGCGACGCCTTCGTAAAATTTGCCCAGTCGCTGATGTGCTTATTGATCTGCTCGGGGATGAAACCGATCTCGGGCGTGGTGTAGACCGCCTTGCTCAGCGCGTCGCCGGTCAGCTGATCGAATTCGACGTTCTCCAGCGACTTGGTGCAGGAAACCAGGAACTCGGCGTCTTCCTGCGCCTTTTCTTCTGCCGAGACGTTGTCCTTACCTTTTTTCTTCAGGCGTTCCATCATGCGGTTGCTGGCTGCAGCCTGGGCTTTCTTGAATGGCTTCGAGCCTGGGCCATACAGCACGGCACGCATCGGGCGCGACTTGTCCGGATTACCTTCGGCGTCGTCGGCATACAGCAGCTCATCGGCCGCGTTGCGCAGATGCAGGGTGGTGGTCGGTTCGACGGCGTGTTTGCGGATATCGGTCATGACGTATTTCTCCAAAATAAAGAATGAAAAAGGCCAGTTCTCAGCCGGCCCTTCGTGGTGCTACGGGGTGAGGTAAAACTCGATCGCAGGTCGGCTTACACCGGTGCCGGCACGCGGATGGTGTCGGTCTGACGCAGCAGGGTCATGCTTCCCTGCACGACGTTGTCGACGGTGCCGTTGTCTTCGGTGAACTTCGATACCTGGGCGGTGAAGTAGCGAATGGCGCCGTCCTGCTTGACCAGCTTGAACGACGGGATGCTGTAGTCCTTGCTGGCCTCGTCGACCATCATCTGGCCTTCGTCGTTTTCATCCCAGCCCATTTTGAATTCGGAGGTGCCCAGCTTATAGCTGGCCTTCTTTTCAATCTGCTGGGCACTGGCGACAGGCGCGTGGGTGGAAGTGTTGTATTCGCGGCCGGTCACGGTGCCGATGTCGGTGATTTCACCGATCAAGACCCAGGTCAGAGCCTCGAAGCCGGCTTTGGTATGCGTCGCCGGCGCCGCCAGGGAAATATACAGTTCACTTTCCGCAACGGTCGTGACGTTTTCACCATTACTCATAATGGTCATCCTTTCAATAAAAAAGCCCGCACGCAAAATTGCGATACGGGCGGGCTGGAGAAACTTATTTTTAGGCCTGTGGCCTGTAATAGACGACTTGAAAATCACGCGACTGCATGTACAGACCGAGCGCGCCATCGCGCAAATCCGGGCCAACGATATCGCGACGAATGCTCGCAACCAAGACTCCTGCAACCCGACGACGACCGCCCTTGATTGCATTGGCCACTGCATCCAGGATGCGCCTTTGGTCCGCGTAGGACGCCGCCAAAACGGTAACCTGGGTGCGCGCCGACATCAGGACCGCGCCAGGTAAGTCGGCTACCCGCTTTCGCTCCGAACTGGAAATTGTTTCGATCGAGATCGCCGGCAGCGTCTCCGCTTGCTGAATCTCGCCAACGACGATTCGGTTCGCCGGCACGAGCGCTGTGAGCGTAGCGTCAGCCACCAGCACAGTGCGGATCACAGCTGTGTCGCTCATTCGCCCTCCGCTGCCGGCACGTTTATCCCTTCGGAGGTCAGGCGCGCGCGGATTTGTGCTGCAACGGCGTCCATCGCCACGCCTGCCCTCGCATCGAAAGCCGGGCGCATAAACGGTTTCGGGCGCGCGCCAGGGTGATGAACCCAGCCGACCACCACACCTGCCAGCGCTAGTGCCTTGGCGTTCTTCGGCCCGATGCGGTGCGCTGCGGTACCGAACTCGACGAAGCGCCAGTACCATGCCTTCTTGCCCCCTACCTTAAGCGATGCAGTCACCGTGCCGGCCTTGATGCGCGTGGTGACACGTACACTGCGACGCAGGTCGCCGGACTTTTCTGGAATTGTCGCCTTGACCTCTTCCTTGAACACGTTGGCGCCGGCGCGCAGCGCGGAGCGCATGATGTTCGTTTCGATCTTGACTGGCAGTCCCCGGAGGAACGCATCCAGCGCGCGGCCGCCAACAACGGTTTCGTCGCTCACGTTGAATAGCTCTCCAAGGTCATTTCGATCCACCGCCGGCGGCCAAGTTCAGCTGGGCCTCCAACGATTTGAAAAACTTCGTCACTTTCGCCGTGCAAAACGACCCTCATGTCCGAAGACAGGCCCCGCATATAACGCATCCGCAAGCGCGCAGGACGCTTCGCCAACAACAGACCCGCCTGCTCGGACTCGGACTTGCTGGGCAGGTCATCGAGAACCTCCGCGGGCACACGGGCGACCACAGTCACCCAGGGGCCGGGCTGAGGGCCGTAGCCGTCCGCGTCGACCTGCGTCTGCCGCTCGATCGTGACCCGGCGATCCAGTTGAGAGCCACGCATCAGAGTCCAACCCCGATCCGGTGAGGCTGAAGCAGCGCCTTGGCGCCAGTGGGCAGCGACGCCACGGTCAAGCCGATAACGACGTCCTCGCGATTTTCGTAAAGATGGCCGAGAATCAACAAGATGGCGGACTTGATCGCGCTGGTGACCACCATGCCCCGACAGGTATGAATATTTACGAGGTTCGCGGCGTCAAACTTCGTGCTTGCCCCCAAAATCGCCATAGCGCGCTCAGCACCATCGGCCAGCGAGGCAGCCGCAGCGCTTGCTTCCAGGTACGCCTGGCGCGCCGCAGAAAATGCCTCCGGCGCAGCGGCCAGGGCAGCGTCCAGTGCATCCTGGTCGCCATAGACATAGCGATTCAGGTACGAGACGGCTGCTTGTTCGGCTGCTTCCAGCTTCAGTTCGACATCAGCGCGCTCATCTTCATCGATCACCCGTAGGTGCAGAATGGCAGCGTCGATCGATACTAACGTCATTTTGCCGACGCTTTCTTGGCGGCGGTGGGCTTGGCTGCGCCCTCTTCGGGTGTAACGGCACCGCACTCGATCGCCGCGGCCTCCAGTTCCGGCGGACACTCGTCGCCCGGCTCGTAATCGACCGGATAGATCTCGCCGTCCGGTACGCCCTTGAATGGTTTTTCGAAAATCATGTCTTCTCCTTTGAGCGCCCGGCGATCGCCGGACGCCGTGGTGGGACTTAAGCGCTGATGGTCAACGCCTTCAGGACGTCAGGATTCAGCAGGCCGCCGCCTACGCGCTTCGTAGTGTAGAAGTGGATGTACGGCTTGTTGGTGAACGGATCGCGCAGCACGCGGATGCCCACGCGATCGACGATAACGTAGCCGCGCTTGAAGTCACCGAACACGATCGGCTTCGAGTTGGCCGCGACGTCAGGCATACCGGCCACTTCGGTGATGCCGTAGCCCAGCATGGTCGCTGGAGCGCCGGCCTGGAAGGATGGCTGCCACAGATAGTTGCCTTCGCCGTCCTTCAGCTTGCGGATCGCCTTTTGGGTGTTGCGGTTCATGATCGCGCGGGCGTTGCCGGTGTACTCGCCGGGCAGTTCGTGTACCAGATCGATCAGGCCATCGGCAGTGAGCGCGGCAGCGGACTGGCTTTTCACAGTCTTGATGTCGCCCCATGGGTGGGCGGCGGCGTTCGCGCCGCCGGTGATGTAGGTCAGCAGACCGTTCGGCTTGTTGTTGCCATTGCCGGTCAGGAAAGCGATGCCTTCCTGCAGAGAGAACTCAGTTTCGACCTCGCCGCCCAGCCACGCTTCCAGGTTGATCGCGGAGTCGTCCAGCATCTGCTGGGTCGCCGCCGGATTGGCGTACAGCTCGCCGGTGTTGTAGGTCAGGCTGCCGAACGTCGGAGTGGCGGTCTGCGCGCGGCCATCCGTTTCGCCGACCCAGCCAGAGGTGGTGCCGCGATTGTTGAACAGTTTGGTGAAACCGTTCGTGCTGATCGGTTGCACAGCGCACAGCGCGCGCATCGGCGATACAACCACCAGGCGATCGGTGATGGTGCGATCCCACTCGGTGGGCGCCAGGTAGCCACCTTCCTGCGCAGCGCCCTTGTTCAGCGCAGCCTGGACCTCGCCTTTTTTGAAGTGCGCGTTGAAGGCTTCGGTGTATTCCTTGTCCTTCAGACCCGCTGCGGCGCCGCCATTCATTTGCGCTGCCGCGATCTTCAGGTTGGCATCGTCGACGGCCGCCTGCAGCTTTGCGACTTCGGTGTTGATGCGGTCGACCTGCAGGGCCTGCAGCGCGTCGGCCTGGCCCTTCTTCACGTCCTCCAGCTGCTTGCTGTGCTCCGCCTTGAAATCGGCGAAGGCCTTGTTGACGCCTTCAATCAGCGCTTTCACTTCGGTGCCCGCGTCGGCGCTCACCGAGACGATGCCACGCGGAACCGGTTGGTTTGCTTGCGCGCCGTAGGCGGCCATGGCATGCGCGACCAGGGCGCTGGCGATCATTGCTTTTTTCATACATTACCTTTCATGTTGTCGATCATGGATTGCAGCGAGGCTGCGAAGTTGGCGTCAGCGCTCGGCTTGACGCCTTTCTCGGCAGCGCCCGGCGTGCCAGAAAACAGGGATTTGATGGCCTCGCGCCGCACCGAACGGGAGTGACCCGCCCGCGCCATCGACGCCTCGACCATCGCGAGATATTTCGTTTGTGCGTGTGCTTCTGGATCCTGCGAGATCTGGTCGCGCTGGATCACTCCGGTGGCGAAGCCATCATCGACGGCCTGACCGGCGCCCAGCCAGCTTTCCTTATCCATCATCGCCGCGATGTCAGCGACCGGCTGGCCCGAGCGCGCAGCGTAGACCTGAGCCATGGCCGCATCGAATGGCGCCAGCTGTTCGGCAGCTGCCATCATGTCGTGACGATTGCCCATGGCGACCGCCCAAGCATTGTGGATCATCAGGAAGGCGCCATCGCCCATCATGATTTCGTCGCCGGCCATCGCGATGACGGAAGCGGCCGACGCTGCGATGCCCATCACGTTGACCGTGACCTTTGCCTTGTGCTCGCGCAGCATGTTGTAGATCGCAACGCCCTGGAAGAAGTCTCCGCCAGGAGAATTCACGTTCACGGTGACATCTCGGGCGCCGATATTGCGCAGCGCTGCCGAGATCCGCTTTGCGGTCACGCCTTCGCCGTCGTACGAATCGCCGATACGGTCGTAAATCGAGATCGTCGGGCCATCATCGGCAGCGGCACGGATTGACGGCTCCCAGCGCTCCAGCGCGTCGGGGCGCATGTCGAACTGGACGGCGCCCGGCTTGAGCGCCGCGCTGATCTCAGGGAGTTTTAACAGGCTCATTCGAAGTTCCTTGCTTTGCTGATGTATTCGGTGGCCGGACGGTGTCCACGCCGGGATCGCTGGAGCGCGGCATATCCTGAAGGTCGCGCACTTCGTTCTGCGCCATCCATGGCGCATGGCCGCCGGAACCGAGCGCCTTGGCGAAGTATTCGGCCTGGTCTTTCAGCGTTCCGCGCAGCAGCGCGCGCTCATTAAATTTCACGTAGTGGGTTTCGGATTCGTCCGGCGTCAGCAGCGACCGCGCGGCGGCCTCTTCCCACACGGTGAACCAGTGCTGCAGCGCGTACTGCACGAAGAAGATGGCCAGCTGCTCGATGCCGCTACCCCACGATGTCTCGTCCATCATCAGCAGAGGCCGCGGCACGCCGAATGCGCGCGCCACCTCTTCTATCTGATGGTTTCGGTTTTCCAAATGCTGGGAATCGGATGGCGATGCGGCCCACTTCTCTGCTTTTAACCCCTCCTCCAGGATCATCCATTTGTGTGCCTGGTCGGCGCCGCTCTTCCCTTCCAGCGAATCCTGAAGCCGCTTGTATGCCTGATCACTGAGCGGGCCAGGCGCTGCCAGCGATCCGCCGGCCATCACGCCGTTCTTGAAAAGGCGTGCCGCGGCGCGCTCGGCCTGCTGGGCGATCCCTAGCGCTTCCTTTGCCAGCTTCACGCGGGACAGACCGATAATTCCGTCGTCCGACAAATCGCGCAGGTGCAGAACTTCAGCGCCGGGAATGTCGAGCGACGTGCCATTTTCACGCGTGTAGCGGTACGACAGGCTCCAATCGTCGTTCTGCTTCGGCACCGTGCGCGTGGGGTGCATTGGGATCAGGTTTGTGACCTCGCCGCGCGAGCGGATGATCCGGGCATAGCCATTTCCATGCTGCAGTACGTGCGACTGGAGCAGGCTCTTGAATTCGTAAGGGGTTTGCCAGCTATTCGGCCGGCGCTTCAGTACTTTGTACAGCGGGTGATCTACAGCCTGATGCTTGTCGGCGCCGCGCACCATCAGATTCAGCGGCAGCATGCCGATCGATTCCGAGATCAGCGTCACACACCGCAGCAGTGCCATATTCTGCAACGCCTTCGAAGCACTGATATAAGCACCGGACGCTGTTTCGGGACCGGCGCGCATGAAGGCCAGAAGGTCCGGGTCATCCAGTCCGGCAAACAGCTCGCCCGATGATGCGTTCGGGCCTGGGCGTGACTGCGCCTCCGGCGTCGATTTCGACCGGAAAATATCAAAAATGCCCATGGATTCCTTAAATCATGCGAATGCCGCGTGTCTCATACACCGAATTGCCCTTGCCTACCGGGTTCAGCGCCATCAGCGACACTGCGTTGAACAGCGCCATCAGCGGGTCGATCTTTGCCTTGCCTGACGCCGCCTTCGTGACCAGAATCGCGTTGCCTTTGTCCTCGATGCGGGCGTTACCCACGCACCAGTTCATCATTGGTCGACCTGCGTGGACCAGCGTCTTCGCGGCCACCTGGCGCTCGGTTGACTTGATGGCGCCGTTCAAGGAATAACCCTGACGGATGGAGATGATCTGTTCCATCGTGATACCCCGCTCCGTACTGACAAGCTCGGTCACGATGTCGATGATGCCGGCGGCGTCGACGCCGATACCAATCTTCTCCGGCAACAGGCCCGCGTCGTTCACCTGGCACACGAAGTCGGCCACCTCGATGACGTCATCACCTGGCACCTTCACGATGGTGAGGTCGCCTTGCTTGACGAAGTCGAGCAGCGCCGGCGCAATTTCCTTGCGGCGCTCCAGCGCGATCTCGTGCGCCCAGGCATGGAACCACGCGAGCAGCCGACCAGTTCCGCGCTCGCGGCCGGTAACAGCCAGCCCCAAGAGGTCGTCCAGGCCACCGCCGTCGATACCAACTGTCGCCACCTCACAACGGGCGACCAGCTCCTCCAAGGTAAATACCTGAATCGCCGCTTTCTCCCAGAACTCGGCGCCAGCCCAGCGGTCGGACCGCAAGTTCAGGCCGATTTCGACGTTGGCGTGCTTGGACATAAAGCCGCGGAACGACTCTGGCCCGGCCTGCTGCGCGATCTTGAACTCACGTTCAAGGAACGCCTCATCGACAGAGAAGCCGATGTTCGGATTCACCATCGCCATGTTTTCCAGCAGCAGACATTCGCCCGAAATCACCATTTCTGGCGGGTGCTCGAAAATAATTGGCACGAACGACGGATCGTTGATCTCACCGTCGCGTACCTTGCGCGCGTAATCCAGCTTCTGCTTGAACACGCCGGCCGGCGGCTCATCGGACTGAGTCGTCAGCCAGATCACGAAGCCCTCCGGGCGTGATGCGCGTCCACCCAGCGCCTCGCGGAACATGTTCTCAGCGCTCGGGATCTTTCCAAATAGGTGCAACTCGTCGACCAGCGTACCGACCGACTTCTTGCCGCCGACGGTATTCTGATCTGCCGCCAGCACCTTGAGCGTGGCGTTGCTCTCACGGTGCGTGATCGTCTTTACATGCGACTGAACATGCATCAAAGCGTCCAGGTCGTCGTCCTTCTGCACCATGTCCCGCGCGGGCGTGTACGCGTTGTTGGCGACCTCCACTGTTGGGGCCAGCACCGAGAACTCTGCCGACTGGCGCCAGTTCAAGATCAGTGCCGTCATCATGATCCCGGCCGCAACCGTCGATTTCGAATTCTTCTTCGGTAGCAGCACGAAGAACTCGACGATCAGGCGCCTGCCGGTGTCAGCGTCGTAAGCACCAAAGATGCAGCGCACCAAGTCAAACACCCACTCCGCACAGGATTCGCCGAATGTCGGGCTGCCGGGCGCGTCAACAATCTTGAGTTGCTTGAAGATCGCGAGGGCCTGCTCCGCCTGGTCAGGGAAGATCGGCGGCGGGATGATCGTTTCACCCGCGCGCAGGCGCGTCGCCCAGTCCGGGCATGCCGTGGTCCACATCACCACTTAAACCTTCTTTCCACCGGCAGCAGCCAGACGAGGAGGAGCTGCCGGGGCAAATTTGCCAGCGCCCGCCTTCTTGGCTTTCTCGGCGTCCTCGTCCTTTTTCCCGCCGTCGCCCTTCTTCGTGTGCGTGTACTGAACTGCAGCAATCGCGGCGCGGATCTGACCGGCGCTGGCGTCAACCTGGCCCAGCGCGATCTTCTGCAACAGGGTCAGCATGTCGCACGCTTCGATCTCTACCGGCACCGCCTTCTTACGCTTAAGGGCGCCGCCACGCGGCTGCGGCTCCAACTTTGTCTCTACGGCCGCATTTGCTGATTTCTCGGCCGTCTTTGGCTTCCGCCCAGCGCCAGGACGTGCGCCGCCAGCGTTGGGGCGCGGCCCTCCGCTCTTGCCTTGTACGCCTGCCATTTGCTGATTTCCTAAAATCAAAAAGGGGAATTTTTTCCGCGAATGGGGGAATGCGCGGTCTAGGAAAACTGGCAGTCCAAACTTTTGACCGCCCCCCCCTACCAGACCACAATCATTCCCTGATGAAACTTTTCTCAGCCCGGTCTCGGATCAGGCCGACACCATCGATCACGCGCGGATCGAGCAGTGCCGCCCGGGCTTCCTCTCGCTGCTTCTGGCCATCGTGACAGGGCTTGCACAGCGCCTGCCAGTTCGCCTTATCCCAAAACAGCGCCTGGTCGCCGCGGTGCGGAATGCGATGGTCGACCACTGTCGCCTCGGTGGTCCGCCCTTGCCGCTCGCAGTAAACGCAGAGCGGGTGGCTGCGCAGGTAACCGGCGCGCGCTTGCTGCCACTTGTAGCCATATCCCCGCTGGGTGCTGCTCTCCTTGCTGGCGCGCCACGACAGCGGCTGAGCGATAGGCAGCGTATTGCGCAGCTGCTGCACGCTTGATTTCAACGTCCGGAGCTTCATGTTCTGCTCATCGGCAGCGTGGTGATAAGAGGCTGGCCAGCGCGACTTGCCGCAGAATATTCACAGCTTGTTGCGAATCATTGGGCGGCCAGCAGATAGCTTGATCGTGCCGTTCGCCTCGGAGAAATAGACATTCGCAGTCAGCGTCAAGGAGGTGATCACGCCAGATGCTGGAAGTTGGAATGGCGTCGTGGTGAACGGCATGCTTTCGAAGTCAGACTGGTCGATCTGCGATGAGCCCAGCGACTGGTCGCCGGAACTGGAGCAGTCGATCGAGTTGTACAGCACGCCATCAATCCGGCACGTCAGCGACAGCTGGATGCGGTAGACGTTCGACATGTTCTGCGCAGCGAGCCACATCTGACCGTACAGCACGTCACCAGCGACTGCGCGCGTGTACGCGGTGTCGTTGTTGCGGATCAGTGCATCGCTGCCTGCGATGACACCACCAGTCACCTGCATCACTTGATCGAAACCGTAGCCGTCGGCGCGCGCCACCAGGCTCGGCACAATTGTGGGCCCAGCCACAGATGTACCAACCTGCATGCCCGTCGCGACCGAATTCGCGGGGATCGCCCCGATGTTCAGCCCGGTACCGGTCGCCCCCATCATGAGCGCACTGCTCAGCAGGTTGCTACCGTCCGGGTTGAGCGTTCTCAGATCGAGTGCCGAGACAGCGTGCACGGACCTGTCAGGGAAGAGATCGGCGACCGCCTTCCAGGCCATAAGCCCACAGGCGCGCGCAGTGCGCTGCACGAAGTGGGTGAAGTCAGGCAGCAGAGCTCCTGGTTTCGCCCAGCCAGTAACCGACATTGGATCGGCAACGATCTTGAAGAGATCCACTAGCCTGCAGCCAAAGGCCCGAGCCTGCTCCCGCACCCATTCATTGAGTGCGACAAACTTCCCACCCTCGACGGCGGTCAGCTTGTACAGCGGCGGTGCAGTGACCATCACTATCCGGATGCCGGCGTCGCGCAGCGCCTTGTAGATCGCCGACAGGGCTGTCTTGGTGCGAGAAATCGGCCAGCCGTTGACGATATCGTTGGTCATCCCGTTGACGAAGACGGTCTTGGCGCCGGATGCAATGACTGCAGGGATGGTCTCAAGGATCTGCTCAGTGGTGTACCCGATCACGGCGAAGTTTCCGACCAGGTTGATCGCTCCGTTGGAGAAACGGATCATCCAGCCACCCCATCCGATATCGGGTTTCGTGATGGTCACAGAGGTGCCTGGCACGATCGTGGTGATCGGCCCCGACTGTGCCTGCAGGGAATCTCCAGCAAACGCTGTCGCATTGCCAAGAGCGGTGACTGAACTGATGGATGCCGCATCGCGCACTTAGGCGGTGATCTCGCCCAGCGTGCACGTGATGGTCACCTTCTGCACGCCGGCGTACGGCCCGATCTGCGGCAGTCCGTAAGCGCCGATGGTCCATTTGTCGGTAGTGCCAGCGCGCGACGCCTCGCCGACCGTGCCGGGCTGGCCCTCGATCAGCAGCACCTGCCCCTCCGGCAACGTTACCGTCGTCCGCTCTTCCATTTTCAGCGTCACCGAGCCGACAGCGATCTGCTTCGATTGCAGCATCGGACCTGGGCGCGGCACGAAGTACTTGAAGCCACCAGTCAAATCCGCCGATGCTTTATTCGCAGCGATCAGGCCAGCCTCTACGCTTGCATCGAACGTGGCAAGGGCGTTAGCCGGGCGCTGGTTGTACGGCTTCAACAGGCGGACAGTCATGTGTACCTCAAAATGAAAATGGCCGCTCAAGGCGGCCAACTGGTTCAGCGAACTTACTTTCAACTATCCTGCTTATTCGGCACCTGCGCCACGATCGCGCTGGCCGACATACCGCTCTGGCCGTAGCCTTTCAGTACCACTCTTTCCCATATTCACACAAGCACGTCTTCTGGCTCAAAATAACCAGTTAGACAATGCTTTTTTGCAATATAATTTTCAAACTCGCCGATATACCCTGGCACAACCCAAACGCTATCCCAAACATGAGCGATTATTTTACCGAGCGATTTCTCAACGACGCAGTGTCATTCGCCGAATTACATAAAGGCTTGGAGAACCATGGCTTTGTCACAGAGGACGATGAGCCAAGGATGAATCGACCAATCCACAACAGCTTGACCAAAGAGCGGTATAAAAAAATGTTCGAGACGCACTATCCAGGCCAATATACGGCAGTGAAGGCAGCGTCGTGCGCATTTGATGTCGGTGACGGATTCCCATCCTTCTATGTCGCATTTGACACCGCGCAGTTCAAAGACCAGGACGCATTAGAGATTAAACTCAAAAAAATTGGCGTGCTGGAATAGAAAAAGCCACCTCTAGGGTGGCTTGCTCCCGCGACAATCGATGCGCGGTGAACTTTTTCAAGGCGAGCGAAGCCCGCCTGTGGTTTGATCATATCAGAACAGCGCCTACGCGCGCAACCGAAATTCTAGAACATGACCGCAACGAGCGAACAGCTAAAAATTCAACATCAGGATAATGCAAACAGAGCCGAAAGGTTACGTGATGCGGTGGTCGTGCAACTACAAGCTCTTCTCGATAAGCACGAACTCACTTTAGGTGTCCCTATTGAAAGTAGAGTTAAAACGTGGGCGTCCATTGAGGAGAAGTTACAGCGCAAGGGAGCTAAACTAGAAAACATCTTCAGTTTGGAAGACCTAATCGGAGTTCGAGTGATATTCCTTTTCAGGAGTGACCTTGATCTCGCGATTAAGATGGTCACTGATCATTTTGAAATACATTCTGCGGAAGACACCTCTGATCGACTAGGCGAGTCAGAGTTTGGCTACCAGTCTCAGCACTTCGTTGTTCGACTCCCATCCCAGTGGCTTTCCTTACCAAGCCTCACGGGCCTCGGCGATTTCGTCATCGAACTACAATTGCGCACACTCGCCCAGCATATCTGGGCCGCCGCATCGCACAAACTTCAATATAAGCAAGAAACAGGAGTACCTCCTCCTTTACGTCGAGCGATAACACGTGTATCAGCTTTACTAGAAATCGTCGACCTTGAGTTCGAACGAGTGTTGGAAGAGCGAAGAAAGTACGTAGAAGAAAACCAAGCAAATGCGTCGGACGACGAACCACTCAACGTGGATAATATTGCCTCGATCTTAGCAAGCCTCCTTCCAGCGAACAACAGAAAAGACGGAGAGCATTATGCAGATTTGTTACCTGATCTTATTGCGTTCAAAGTAGATACGCGTAAAAAGCTCACGGAGATAATTACGCGACACAAGTCAAAAATAATGCAATCCGATTCCGAGCACCTGGCGCGCCGCAAGCGGGAAAACGAACCTGTCACTGAGCGAGATGCCAGGGGCGTTTTCTTCGCTCATATCGGCTTGGCTAGAGAAGCTCTTCGCATGGAATTCGGCTCGAAGAAGGTGTCAGATGTTATGGCGCGCAATCGTAAGTCTTAAGCTGAAGCGTCTCCGGTACTTAAAACAGAACTGCCGTACAAATATTGCGTCGCAGCTTCCCTCTAAGTTCTACGCGTGCCTCAGCCGCCACTTCCACCAGCGAGGCATTCGGAAAGGTCCACACAGTCGCCAAGCTGCATGCGCGGTAGATCGCCCACACATGCAACCGGCTCAGGCTGTTGATCATCGCATCAGTCGCCTGAGCCACCTTGATGTCACTGGCCTGCTGCGCCTCGTACAGATCGTAGCCATGCCCATCGCCCTCGCCCACCAAGCCGCGCATGGTCTTGGCACCCAGATCACGGTCGGCATCGCCAGCCATCCAGTTCTTCCAGATTTCCAGGCATAGGTCGACCGGGTCTGGCATGGTGCCGAAGTCGGTGCGCGCCGGCGTGGCGGCGGCCCTCACCACTCGCACCGCGCGCGCACCTGGCGTCGCAGCAGCGCGCTTCGATTCAGCGGCGCTGATCTGCGCCAGTAGTTTTTCGTTATTGTCCATCTGGGTCCCTGCATTTTGGTTGGTGTTGGTGCTCATCGATTTCCGAAGCCGCGGCTTTTGCCTGCCGTCTGTTCCTCACTCGCCGATGGCGGCGCGCCGCTCCAGCGGCTGAACCGGCAGGTCGGTCCGTCAAACATCAGATGCACGTCGCCCAGCGCGCCGCTGCGCTGCTTACGGATCAACGCCTCGGTGAAGCCTCTCAGATGCTCAGCGTTCGGGTTGTGCATTTCCGGCCGGTGCACCAGGATCACCACGTCGGCGTCCTGCTCGATCTCGCCGGAATCGCGCAGGTCTGACAGGATCGGCTTTTTGTCGCCGCGCTCCTCGGACTTGCGGTTCAGCTGCGCCAGCGCGATGACGGCGACGCCCAATTCCTTGGCCAGCGCCTTTAGGCCACGCGAGTACGAGCCGATCTGGTCGGTGCGCTTGTCGCCTTCCCCGCCCTGCATCAGGCCGATGTAGTCGACGATGATCACATCCAGGCCGTGCTTGCGCTTCCAAGCCTTGGCCTTCATGCGCAGCTCCAGCAGCGTGATCGCCGGCGTGTCGTCGATGGCGAAACGCGAGTCGTTGAGGCGGATGATGCCATGCGAGATCCCGTTCCAGACCTCCGTCTCGTCGGCGGCCACGCGACCCATCACCTTCGCCAAGTGCACGCCGCCACGGTTCGCCAGCGCGCGGCCGGCCACCTCCTGTCCCGACATCTCCATCGAGAACATCAGTACGCTGCGATCCTCGGCGATGTTGATGCCGATGTCGGCCGACAGCGCGGTCTTGCCCATCGACGGCCGGCCGGCCACGATGATCAGCTGCTGCGGGCGGAAACCGCCGTTGAGCATGCTGTCCAACTCCGAGATGCCGGTGCTGATCGCCGAATCCTCGCCTTCGGCGCGGCGCGCCACGCCGTCGACGAACTCCAACAGGATCTCGCGCACCATGCGCGGTTCATTACGCACGCGGCGTTCGGCCAGGCCGGTCACCAACGATTGCGCGTGGTCCAGCACCTGGTCGGCGGTCTGGCCTTTTGGCGCATAGGCGACGCCGGCGATCTTGTCGGATGTGGCGATCAGCGCGCGTAACAAGGCGCGATCCACCACGATGCGGGCGTGCTGCGCGGCGTGGAAGCTCGTAGGGACACTTTGGGCGATCTGGTTGAGGTACGCCCCCAGGTTGCCGTCGAAAACGCCGCCACGGCTTTCCATTGCGGCCAGAACGCTCATCACGTCGGTGGCCTGCCCCCGCTCCGCCAGCCGAACGATCTCGGTGAAGATGCTGCGGTGGTCGTCGCGGTAGAAGTGCCGGGCGCGCAAGTCGCCCACCTGATCGAAGGTCTCTGGCCAGCGCATCAGCGCACCCAAGACGGCGTGCTCGGCATCGATGGAGTGCGGAGGCAGCAGGTGCTGCGGTTCGTTCATGTTCATGCTGCGTCCCGGTGGTACTTGTTCTCGAGAATTTTGGCGAAGCCGCTAGGCGAAAAAATGAAATCGATATCGGCGATGAACGCCGGCTTGCCGGGTACGGACGGCGGCGCTTGGCCGGTGAGGAACTTCGATTCGGCGCAGACCTGGAAGAACGCCCGCCAGGCGGCCAGGCCGGCCGACCTCGCGGTGTAGCCGAACGGCTCGCAGTCCAGCGCAGCCGCCTGCTTCCAGCGCGCGCGGATGGCTGCCTTGCGGGAATCGCTTGCCACCTTGACGCGAGGGTTCAGCGGCATGAGCTCGTGGTACAGGTTCAGCAACTGACCGACCGGGCACAGCCGCACATCGTCGGCGTCAGCCGACAGAGGTAGTTGTAGTTCTTCTGTATCTGTATCTGTATCTGTATCTAGGGCGTTAGTTTCCCGTTTCTGTAACGTTACAACCTTGTTTTTAGCCCCTTCTTCAGCGGCCTTTTTACGGTCGCGGTGCCGTTTTACGCGGGCCGCACTCGAATCGGAGGTAAATTGGCGCTTGTCCCAGTTCAGGATATTCCAACCCTCATCGATGAAGTTCTTGCGCAAAAACAGCGCCTTGGTTTGCGCCAAATCCTCATCGGAAACACGAAGCGCAAACGCAAGTTCATCGTCATGTAACGTTACAAGCGTGTTACTGCAACGCAGACACAACAGCATCATCAAGCGACGCTGCATTGCCTCGGACATGCTCTGCACTTTGGGATCGTGGGCGAATTCCGCGTACATGCGAAACCATGGATTGGCCGACCTGCCTGCCGAACCGGTGGCGACATCAACCAAGCCGGGATGCTGCTCACTCATCATGGTCCTTCGCAAAGCCGTTCGGCCCGATGCTTTGGATAACGAGGTATTCCCGCTGTCCCTCTTTTTCTTTACAGATAGCACCGGCCACCACCAGTTCATCGATGAGCGCTTCCAGCGCGCGCAGATCGATTTTCTCGTAGGGCAGCAACTCAGCTTGAATGGCGGCCAGATCGTACCGCAGGCGACGGCCAGAGCCTGCCAGAATCTTCAAACCGGGAAAGATATACCTCGCCAGTGGCGCGCATCGCGCGAGGTCTTGGTGACGGTAAAGATTGAGCTTTACTTTCGTTGCTTGTTGCATTTCCAACCTTTCATCCAACCATAAAAAAAGGTCAGGGCGTGACCAGCGGGTTGGAGTCGCTTCGGTCGCGGCCGGCCGGCCGCTGCCCTGTTTGTGATCGTTACTGCTGCTTCCGGTCCGCCTCGGCGCCGGGCGGCGCCTGATCGGCGGCCGCACCCTTCGCCTGTTCGGTGGCCTGCTGCTCGAAGGCCTGCGCCAGGAACACGCTGACGTGCTTGAAGCCCGCGGTGCGCTGCTCGACCTGGGTGACTTCTTGTGGTGGGTACGGCTTGGCCATGATGGTTCCTCCAGCTTAGTGCCGCGCTGCTCGGGGCGCGGTTTCCCGTTCAAACTGAATCGTAGCCAAAATCTTTCTCGCAAAAACTGCTAACTTTTACAGAGGCCCTTGGTGCTATGTAGGCCGGAGCATTCCTGCGTGTTAAATTAGCAATTCCACTCAACAATTAAGAAAGGGAATTCCTGTGAAACTGGATCGTGCTCTCCAAAAACAACTACTCACCAAACTCTCCGAGTCATATCCCGAAGAGGTGAATGGAGATGACCTAGGGTTCGAACCAGAGATCACTGCAAATCTGTTCTATCTGCGCGAGCACGGGTTAATTTCCGGCCAAACCCCTAACTTTATTGGCAGGGAGATGTTTTTTATATCCGCCACCATCACCGCAAATGGAATGGACTTCCTCGCCGACGACGGCGGCCTAACTGCGATCCTCGGCGTCGTCACGATCAAGCTCCATGAGGACACCCTACTTCGGCTGATCGAGGCCCGGGTGGAGTCGTCAGACTTGGCTCCCGAAGAGAAAAACGGTCTAATGAAATCGATTCGGGAATTGCCCGGCGATGCCATAAAACACCTGACAGAGAAACTGATTGATGCGGGGCTGGAAAACTGGCCGGCTGCACTTCCATTAATTCAAAGAGCCCTTGGCGGACTCCTTTGATAAGCTCCTCACCGCGCCGCTCGAAGCGCGCGTAGCCGATCGGATGGTCGTCGGCGGTACTGCCCAGGGCGATCCAGAATTCGGTCAGTGGCGTGTCGGCAGCGAGGAACAGCTCGGTGGCGCCGGTGAACGCACGGCCCGCCAGTAAGACCATGCTCGATGGCTTGAGATCACCGGCAGCTACAGCGGCGGTCATGCCACCACCATGCTGGTCGTGCGATGCATACGTTTATGCTCGGTGCGCAAGCCGCGCAGTTCCGCCAGCACCATCAGCTGCACCACCAGGTCGGCGGGCTGCTGCAGCTTGTCCGACAGGCTGAACACCTCGCGCGATAGCAAGGCCAGCGGGTCGACCGCCGCACGTGCTGCGGCGCCGGCGGCAGTGCGCTCAGCATCTGCAACCAGCTGCGCGGACTCGGCGGCCATCGCGGCAGCGGCCTGGTCGGCGGTGGTGCTGGATGCATGCTGGGCGGCGCCCGCCACCGGCACGGCGCCAGCGCCAGTAAGGGTTTCTTCGGTGATGCTTGCACCGCCACCACCAGCGATTCTCGTTTGCGCGGGAACCGGCGCGGCGGCGGCCAGCACCGACTCCAGATAGTTCAGCGCGTCGCCGGCGGCCGGCTCGGACTCGAACACGATGCGGGTTTCAGTAATCGCGCGGCGCAGCTCGGCGGCGTGGTCGTTGGTGCAAGCATGCGGTCGAACTTCGGCGGCCAGTTCGGGCCAGATCGTCGCCCAGGTATCGGGAAACAGCTCCTTGCGGGTGACGGTGCCGGCGGTGGCGTGCTCGATCGCGACGGCCTTTTCAGCCGGCAACGGGTGCGTGCCGGTGGCCCAACGAGAGAGGTTCGCCTGCGGCTCGTTCAGCACTTCCGCCAAGCGAAGTTGGTTGCCGCGCGCCAGCGCAAAGTATTCGGAGAGGGTCATGGTCGTCTTTCGATCAAAAACATGTAAGGGTGAGGGTTGCCAAATGCGCTACTATTTAAGTTCCCCAACTTCTATAACAGAGCAAAGGAACCCTCATGGACTACGCAAAATACGTACTGGCCCATCAGCTACTGTCGCAAGCAAAACCAGAGCTTGCTGCCGCGCTCAAAGCACAAACCGGCCGGGAGCCGCTGCAAATCCTGCCATCCTCAGATTTGCAAGCAATCGTTTGGGACGCCTTGGATGAGCTGGAAAAAGTCGTCACGATGATTAATGGCTGGTCAGAGAGTCACGGCATTCGATAAAGCCAGGCCAGCGGTAGCGGCGATGTAGCGGCGCCCGAATCCTCAGGAGCGCCGCGCCGCCTGCATAGAGCTGTGCCTCCCGCTCATCCAGCAACGCCAGGCGCGCCGGATTTCGACGCAGGCCATGCCGGAGCAGCGCCACGATGTTTCGACGTTGCTCAATGTCTTCGATCAGGCAGGTGAGCCGGCGGTACTCGGCCAACTCGCTGTCAGTCAGTGGCGCAGTCATCGGGCCAACGGGGCTGTCGGCGGTCATGGGGTTTCCTTGGTGGTGGTGGCTGGGCCGAACACGCCGGGGCAAAGCAGCCACGGCGACAATCCGAGAACCGCCGAAGCCGCAAGCGCGCGGCGTGGTGGAACCTGCCCATTCTTCGCCCACTTCGAGACCGCCTGCGGCGAAACGCCGAGCGTTGCGGCGAGCTTGTTGTTGCCGAACTTAACAATGGCATCGGTGACTGGAGTGTTCATGCTTGGATTATCAACCCATATTTGATGATCCGTCAACCAGTTTTGGATTGCACTATTTTCGGTGAGGTGGCACAATCAACATATGGTTGATAAATTCGATACGTTCGCAGAGCGTCTAAAATATCTGCGCAGTAAGAGCGGCTTGAGCTTGGCGGCGCTGGCCAAGCAACTTGGCGTGTCGGCGCAGGCCGCTCACAAGTGGGAGAACGGTGGCAGGGTCGATTCTGATCGACTGTGGGCACTGGCCGCGCTCTTCAAGGTCGATCCATCGTGGCTGATGCAGGGCCCTGTCATCGAAGATGGCTTGGAGAAAAAGCCGCACTTTCATTATCTTGTTGGGGCTCCCTCAATTCCAAAGACAACGGACTCCGGAGTTTTTGTGCCACTTCTAGATGCTGCAGATGTGATTGAGTGGACAACTCAAGAGGGAGACATCAGCTTCGATTACCACAAGGGTGAATGGGTGGCTTGCCCTGCTCCACATGGCGGCCTGACCTTCGCGCTCATGGTGAAGGGTGTGAGTATGGAAAACTTGGGGAGCAAGGTCTCTTACTCCGATGGCGACATGATCTTTGTAGATCCGGAAGTTGAGCCAACATCTGGGGTCCGCGCCGTGTTCAGCGCATCTGGATTATCGAGAAAGCTGGACGTGGTTTTTCGCGAGCTGATAGTCGAGGGAGGTCAAAGATTTTGGCGGAGTCTGAACCCACAATGGCCCCAAGCAATTTCCCCAGTGGAGGAAAAGCACCAAGTGCTAGGCGTGGTAATCGGCAAGTGGTCGCCGGAGCGCTAAATCCACAGCCGGCCCAGCGTCGGCTTTTTTTTGCCCATAATATCAACTCACAGTTGACATAAACCAAGAGTTAAATTACAGTCTCAGCATCAACCGGAAAATGATGCCGGCCACCACTGAGGCGAACATGACCACCCCCACCCCCACAGACGCCACCGCCGACCAACTCTTAGCGGCGGCCTTCAATGCGTCGCGCGATCCACGCAGCACCGAGTGCCGCGCGGGCGCGCTGCGCTTCCGCATCGACGGCCGCAATATTCCCCGTCCATATTCCGCCGGCACCGCTGCCGATGACGCTTATCACGCCGGCATCGCCGAGGGCCGCGCCATCTGGCGCGCAGCCGCAGCCAGCGCGGCAGGTGCCGCATGAGCGCGCGCCTCTTGCAAGAGCTTGAGCTCGAAGAATGCCCCCAATGTATCGCAACTTTCTACGCCTTCTTCGTCGTCGCGAATGATCCCACGCAACCACGCAATCCGATGGTCCAGCACCACGTAAGTCGAATCGTGGCCTGCGCCGCCGCGCGCGGCTTCACGCACGCCGATGTCCTGGCCGGCTTGGTAGGTAGCGGCCAGCAGCTCAGCGAGCAGGCGCTGTGGCTCGGCACACGCCTGGGCGAATTCGTCGGTGCTGAGCGCATGCAGTCCATGGTCGATGACATGCTCGCCGACCTTCAAAACAAGCCGATCAACAAATCAGGGGAAGACGCATGAGCAGCAGCACCGCACACGTGATCGCCCTCCTGTCTGCCGGCGAGCTGGCGGTAGAACTCTGGCGTGCAGAGACAGCCGCCGCCGATGCGAAGCACCGCTACGTCCGAAAGATCGAGCGCTACGAGCAGCAGCACGGTGATCTGGTCGGTCGCCTCAGCCCAGCGA
Organism: Duganella aquatilis; assembly: GCF_009674565.1. GTDB lineage: Bacteria > Pseudomonadota > Gammaproteobacteria > Burkholderiales > Burkholderiaceae_D > Rugamonas > Rugamonas aquatilis. Next base: position 72,082 of record NZ_WKJL01000010.1, on the reverse strand, counting down.
AACCTGAGCACGCCGGTGCCATCGCCTTCAGCGCCGCCGCCTACGCCTCACATCAGGCAGCACGCCGGAAGGTCTACAGCCTGCGGCGCCGGCTGCGCGCGGCCAGCTGCAAAGCCGCGCGTCTGGCGGCGGCACACGCGTAGTGAAGCTGGATAACTACTACCACCTCGGCGATCTGCAGGTCTACGAAACGCTGGTGCGCATGGTGACTGCAGGGTGGCAAAGGCGTGAAGCTAAGTGCATGAACAGAAAGGATATTTACCATCAAAAATCCCAAGGCAGTACCGGTCTGGGATTTTTTTAACGTGAATCCAAAGCGATTATCGACCACTACTCTTGCAACCACGCCATCAATCGCATCGTAAGATCGGCGTCACCAGTCGGCGGAATCGATGCTGAGTGTGCGAAGGATTTACAGCCTGCCGGCCGATGGTAACTTTTACAGTTTTTAAGCGATCGAAGCGGGATAAGCTTCGGTTTTCACAAGCGGCTCGATTCGAGTTGCCCATAACTTGAGAGGAAAATATGAGTGCATTTGAACCGCATGAGCAGCTGACGGCGGCAACTCACCAGCCTACGTCGGCGATCGCCGCGCTGATCCCTGTCGGGACATCGAAAATCGCCGGCGCCAACGTCCAGACGACCGACGCCCGCGGTCTCCACGCCTTTCTCAAAGTAGGCAAGGATTTCTCCAGCTGGGTCAAGGCGCGCATCGAGCAGTACTCGTTCGTGGAAAATGAAGACTTCATCGTCATTGACGCCGCTCCCCAAAACGGGGGAGCGGGAAATCGAGGCGTTCGAGTTGAATATGCGTTGACCTTGGACATGGCGAAAGAGCTGGCCATGGTCGAACGCAACGCTAAGGGCAAGGAGGCGCGGCAGTACTTCATCGAGTGCGAGCGCCGCGCGGTGGCGGCCCCTGTCCGGCCGACCGAGCTGTCGCGCCTGGATCTGATCGAGATGGCCATGGCCGCCGAGCGCGAGCGCATCGCGGCCGACGCCAAGGTGCAGCAATTGGAGCACCGTGTCGCCGACCAGGCGCCGGCAGTGGCCGGGTTCGACCTGCTGGCCAGTGCCGACGGTTCGCTGTGCATCCGCGACGCGGCCGCCACGCTCAAGATGCGCCCGTGCGACCTGACTGACTATCTAATTGAAAAGGGATGGATCTACCAGCGCACCGGCGCAGAGGATCACAAGGCCTTCGGCAAGCGGCTGCAAGCGCTCGATCTGAAGTACAACGTGTTCGGATACACCAGCAAGACCACCGGCGACCGTAAAGCGCGGCAGCAGATCCGCATCACGAACAAAGGTCTGACCAAGCTGGCGGCGATGCTCGCTCAAGACGCGGTGGCGAAGCGACTGACGGCCGGCGCAGGCCAGAATCAGCAGCGCTTGCCGCTGCCAGGTGATGACGGCTAGTTTTGCAGCAAAAGCCGCATGCCGCATGGATTAATTACTTCGAGGTATTGCGAATGCTCTTGCGCTTCACTGCCGAGCCGTCTTTCGCAGATGTGCCGCGCTTATCAGGTTTTGGAACTGGCGGAGACTCCTGTTTCTCGGTAGGAGGAAAGTCGGCATCTCGCAGCACTACATGAGGAATCATTCTCAAATATGACGATGTCTTACCAGTGCCCACGGGGGCGGATACGAAGATTTCTTTCTCTTGGCCGGGGCGGTCTTCGCCACCAGGTGTGAATGGCTTCACTTCGAAGATCAGGGTTTCGCTCAAACGCTGCAACACGAGGTCGGCAAACGCACCCGCGACGTGAGGGTCTGGTTTCATTTGCGCTGCCAGCTTGTCGAGCTCTTCAGTTCCCAGTCGTTCACCGCTGAGGTGAAGGTCGGCGCTGTCTACGAGTTTTTCATGAAAGTCCTGGCGCATGTAGTAATCGTGAAGCGCCAGGATGATCTCGGAGTTCATGCTACGTCCATTGCGCTTCGCGGATTCGGCAATCTGTCCACGCATGCCGTCCGGAAATCTCAGCATGAATTTGTCGGACTCGCGCGACACGGCGCTCTTGGGATCTTTGCTCATATGCGCAGGATACAAGTATACGCAGGTGTTTTAAATGGAGTCACCGTGACACAAATATAGCTTGTCGTAAACGTGCGAGACGTTTACTATCAATGTGTGTCACCGTGACATCAAGGAGATAGTAGTGAAGATTGATCAGCCTGTAGTGCAGATTCTGGTTCGCACATCGGAAGAAAACCGTGACTGGCTCAAGGCAAAGGCACTGGGCCAAGACCGATCGGTGAACTGGATCGTCAACAAAATCTTGGACGAAGCGAGGGAGAAAGAGGCGGAGCGTCACGCCATCTAACGCAGAAAAAACAAAGCCCCGAATCGAGAACGCTGGGGAGCAGATCGATTCAGGGCTCTTGACACCACTCAAATGGAGCCAATAAATGAACTCTAACACCAACCAACCACGTTTACAAGCGAAACATGCAGTAAACACAACGCTACTCGTATCGCAGGCAAAACAACACGCTTGGGACATCGGCGCCCTGGCAGCCAACGCCGAAGCTCTGCTCGAAATGCTGCACGAACAGATCGATGAAATCACCACGCCCGACGTCCAGCGCGCCCTCCTGCGCGTTGATGCGCTCGCAGTCGGCGCGCGCCGCAGCATGCTGCTGATCAAAGAAGCCGGCAAAGAAATCGAGGCGAACCTGGAACAAACCGAACAGGTGGCCGCATGAACGCCCGCGTCACTCCAGCCGCAGCTGCAGCCCTGAAACAGGCCGCCGCGCAGGCGATGCCGAAGGATCGCGTCTCGGTGTACGAGCAGGCCTTCGGCCAGTTCGCTGAAGAACTGATCCTGCAAACACGCGGCGCTGGCGTCAGCGTTGAGCCCTACCTGCGCAACTTGAATCGCATCGCCACGCTTACCGCCGGCCTGGGCGCCGTCTTGCGCATCGTGGCGGGCAACTGCGTGGTCGCCGATACCTTCGACGCGGAGAATCCAGCCATGGAGCCGCCGCTCGGCAGCTACACCGTCAACGTGCTCACGAACATGGCCGCCGAGGTGTGCGAACTGATCACGGACGACATCAGTGGGTCCGCCGATAAACTGCGCGACGAGGTGCAGCCATGAACTCGCGCGCTACCACAGCATCTGCTGCAGCGATGCATCAGATCGAAGCCCTAAGCGAAGTCGCCGATCAGGCGCAGGTCGCCGCATCTTGGACGAATGACCGGTTGGCGCCGATCATGGCGGCCATCAAAGAGCTAGCAAAAGTCGAGAAGCTTACGCACGGTCAGTTGTCGCTGCGCGTGAATCTGATCAGCAAGCTGGCCGCCATCGGCGAGATGGCTGCAGACGAAATGGCTGCCGACTTCGAGGCTACCGCGGACACGGCCAAGCAGAAGCTGGCCAGCCTGCAGCGAGGTGCTCAATGAACGCGCGCTTTGTGCCGCCGGCTGCTGACCTGGTGTTCGAGGCCCCCTACTCCAACGTTAGCATCACCACCGGTGATTTGAACGATCACGCCATCATGCGCGCGCGCCAGCTGGCCGCGCTGCTGCTCGCCATGCAGCCCCCGGAAGGACCTGACAGCCTTCTCTGGCTGGCGCAGCAGATCTCGGACGAGCTGGTGGTGTGCGTCGAACGTCAGTGCCTCGGAGGTGCAGCATGATGCGCGCCTTCGTCTGCAGCATGCTGGGCCACCGGCCGGCGCCGAGCCGCTACCGACTGACGGCCGGCGGCGCTGCCCGTGCGTGGGAGTGCTGCCCGCGCTGCCAGCAGCACCACCGTCCCGACGTGCAGACGACGCTGCTGGTGCGCACGGTCGACCATGGTTGCCTGATCCCGGCCGGCTACGGCGTCGCGTGGGTCGACTGGCGCACCGGCGACGCTGTGATGATGCCGATCCCGCTCAACCTTGCCGCCGCCGGTGCGCACCGCGCGTGGTATTGGGTGAAGGTGCCGCGCGCGCTGATCATGGACACGCGACAAGCCTACGCCAAAGGCATCCGCGACGGCCAGCGCCAGCAGCGCGCGGGAGGTGGCAAGTGAGCGCGCAAATCGTCACGCAGTTCCTGCGCCTGCGGCGGTCCATCCGTCAGCACCAGGTACTGTTGGACCGCGCCAGCGCGACCCGGGCGATGCTGCTGCGCCAGGCCAAGGTACTGGATGCCGGCTCGCCGTTCGACCGCGCTCGGGCGGCCACCTACCGCGCGCGGCACGAGAACATCAATCCGTTCTGGCATGCGGGCATCGAGCGGCGCCGCGCGCTCGGCCGCCAGCTGCTGGATCTGGCGCCGGCATTCGACGCGGCCACCACCTTCGAGCAGCGCCTGGATCTGTTGAACGTGAACGTGGCCGACCGCGCCGACATCACGCCAGGCGCCGGCCTGGTGATGATCGTGGCCGGCTACTGCCGCGAGGATTCAGCGGCACGCCGACGCGAGGAGTTCAACGACGGGGCGCTGTTCAACAGCGCCCACCTGGAGATCGTCATCACCATGGCCGACAGCGCCACCGGCCGCGCCGCGACCGAGAAGGTGCTGGTCGATGTCTTCGGGCCGGCCGCCTTCCACATGCTGGACGAGAAACCGAAACTGCACCTGGTCAGCACCACACCGGAGGGCGCCTTATGAGCTCACGACTGAAACCATGCCCATTCTGCGGCAGTCCGGCGGAGCACTATCCGGACGGCGAGATGGAGGGCTACGACGTGATGTGCTCCAGCACCACCAGCGACTGCAAGTTCAACGTCTTCGGGTCGCGCACGCCGGCGCAGGCGGAAGCGCTATGGAACCGCCGCGCGGCGCCGGGGGTGGCGTCCGCCACCGCTCTCGATTCGGAGTCGCTGCTCAAGGCCGTAAACGCGATCGCGCGCCAGCTGATCGACGAGCAGTCCGCCGCGCCCGCCGACGTCGACGAGGAAGACTTCGCCGCCGGCAAGATGGCCGGCACCGTGCAGTTCGCCGCCGAAATGATCAAACACATCCAGCTGGCCAGCGCCAGCACCACAATGAAAGGAGAATTGTCGAATGAACCTGAGTGACGTCGAGATGGTTGCACGGCTCGTCGAGCGCATCGAGAAGATTGGGGAGGCCGCAGCTGTCAAGGCCGCCCTCGCCGGCCAACCCATGACCTGGGTAAAGCTCGAGCGCTACGTCGAGATCGCCGGTGATTCCGTGGACGCCGTCCAGGCGCGCCGCAAGGCCGGCAAATGGCTCAACGGCCGTGAGTGCAAGGTGGTCGACGGCAGGGTCTGGATCAACCTGCGCGCGGTCGAGCAGTGGATCGAAAAATGGGAGTAGAGAAAGCCACATCACGCGGCGTTGAGCTGCGCAGCGGGGTCGGCAGCCAGTCGATCCGGATCAAGTTCATGTATCGCGGTATGGAGTGCAGGGAGACGCTGAAGATCCCGCACACCAAGCCGAACATCCGGTTCGCTGAACGGCTGCGCGGCGAGATACTGAATGCGATCGAGCTGGGCACGTTCAACTACGCGAAGTACTTTCCCGACTCCGGCCAGCTGGAGAAACTCGGCCTGGCCCGCACGGCGGAGCGCCTCACCATCGGCCAGCTGGTGCGCGAGCAACTCAAGCTGGCAGAGCGCACGCTGGCGCCCAGCACGTTCGTCAAATACACGACGTCATACACGACCTACCTCAAGCGCTTCGACAACACGCTATTGGTAAATCTGACGCCGGCGCTGTTGCGCGAGTGGATCACGGGCCTGAACCTCAAAGCTCGGAGCATCCGGCAACTCTTGATACCGCTGCGGGGCGCGCTTGAGCAGGCGGTGAACGACGACCTGATCACAGGCAATCCGCTGGACCGCGTGAAGCTGAACAAGCTGCTCCCCAAGGAAGCGAAGCGGGTCGACTACGAGGTCGACCCGTTCAGCGCGGCCGAGATCAAGGCGATATTAGCCGCCGCCAAGCCACAGGAGCGCAACATGTTCCTGTTCGCTTTCGCTACCGGCATGCGTCCGAGCGAATACATGGCACTGAAGTGGAGCTCCATCGACCTGGTCGGCAACACAGTGCTGGTCGAGCGAGCGCGCGTCGTTCGGGTCACCAGGGAGGAAACTAAAACTGACGCCGGGCGCCGCTTGATCGATCTGCGACGAGGCGCGCTGCAAGCCATCCTCGACCAGCGCCAGTTCACCTCGCTGGAGAATGACCTTGTCTTCCACGACCCGTATCACAATGCCGGATGGCAGGACTCCTCCCGCATCTCCACCCGGTGGAATGCCACCTTGAAGAAGGCCGGCGTCCGGCAAAGGGTACTGTACCAAACGCGGCACACGTTCGCCTCCACGCTGCTATCGAGCGGCTCGAACCCACTGTATGTTGCCAAGCAGATGGGGCACAAGGACACTACGATGGTGACAAAGACCTACGGAAAGTGGATTGAGCTGGAGGACAATGCTCTACCAGATTTTTTTGAGAAGATTGTCGAACGGAAGGCTGCGGCCCGCCCCGGCCGCTAGCACTGGCTTTGGTGCGAATGACGGGTTCCACCCCAAAGCGGAAGTTCTCTTATCTACGGAGTGCATTGCCGATTATCTAATGTCGATTAGGCGTGAACCAAAGTGTATTTGCAATGACACCTGCCACTCCCCATGCAAACGTCAGCGGCAAGCCGAAGTAACCTATAGCTCCAAGGACTGAATCACCAGTTTCTCCATCATGAAGCATAAGAGAAATGCAAGTTGCGGCAACTGCGGCGACTATGAGCGAGCTACGCATTGTCCCGATTCGTGCCTTTAAGAACACCATTGATGGCAACAGAATCAATGTGGAAATTACTGCTTGAGTTAGCATTAATGGGAATCCGAATATAGCTAGTGCTCGCTCGGACGCATCGTCAATTAAATAACCACCCACCGCACATTGAAGAAAATCATACGCCCACAATATCAACGCGGGAAAAATAAGAAATACAAAAACTGCGCTTAATCGACGTCTCATCGTAGGAGGGGGACAGTTTATCGGGGAGGTTACTGGCTGGCGGTGGCCAAATCCTATAACAGTGGTTTCATCTAATTCGTTATTTGATGCCGTCTGCTTTTGGCCGGTTAGAGTCTGTCATTTTTGCAAGTCAAGACTAGTGTATTCGCCATTCGGTGCCCAAAACATGCTGCCCTTTAGCTCTTCTGTTCGATGTAAAGTTCTATCTATCATGCAATCGAGTGGTTCCGCCGCGCTGGCCCATTTACAGTCCGCCTCGCGAAGCGAAATCCAAATCCGCTGAGCCTTTTTGAGCTTTTCCTGTTCTTCCTTTCGCAGCTGTTTCATCAGATCTGCATATGTAGCATTTAGTTCTTTGTCTGCGGTAGCTAGCTCAGCCGGGCGAGTATCTCCAAACACCGCCTGCGCAGGAAAAGCGGTCATCAAAGCAGCAATTGTGATGGCGAAAACAGAAACGATACGTAGCATTTTTTTCGATAAAATAATTGTGGGGTGATTTCGAGAGTCTGCTGTTGGCCGCTAGCCGACTCTTCTACTAGAGAAAGACTGCCAGCAAAAGATTAAAGCTAAGACTAGAAACGCGACGGAAAATCCGAGAACCAAATAGTCCGGTAGCAGAGATGGATATACCTTGTCGAAAATAAAATAGCTTAACCCGAAGGCATATGCAAGGGAGGGTAGCCATTTCTTCTGCCAAGCGAAACTAACCATCGCTAAGGCGCAACCCGCGATACCTAAAATAGTGACAAGGTGCATATCATCCCTCAATAAAACTTTGGACTGCTTTTGACCGAACTCGGCTGTCGGCGTTTAGGATAGCAGCTTGCCTGCGTGAAAGATTCACACTTTATCACTTCGACCACATCTGGGGGCGGCTCTACGATTTTCGCCCAGGTTTCGCCCAAATGCCAATCTGGCAAAAATCAGCCTGTAGGTAAAGGCTGTATGGCGAATCCTTGACGTTATATCGAAGTACAGGCGGCTTGTGCGGCGCAACACCGTTGAACATTTGTTATGATGAAGGCTGTTCTTATTCAGATACCGAATTATGATTTTCCGCCAATTGTTCGACCCGACCTCCTCCACCTACACCTATCTGCTGGGTGACGGCGGCGAGGCGCTGCTGATCGATCCGGTCTACGAACAGGTGCCGCGCGACCTGGCGCTGTTGCAGGAACTGGGCCTCACGCTGATCGCGACGCTGGACACCCACGTCCACGCCGACCACGTGACCGGCGCCTGGCGTTTGCGCCAGCGCAGCGGCAGCCGCATCGCCATCTCGGCCGCCGCCGGCACCACCGAGGCCGACACCGCCCTGCAACACGGCGACCGCATCGATTTCGGCGCCCGCCACCTGACGGTGCGCGCCACGCCCGGCCACACCAGCGGCTGCCTGACCTATGTGCTGGATGACGCCAGCATGGCCTTCACCGGCGACAGCCTGCTGATACGCGGCTGCGGCCGCACCGACTTCCAGCAAGGCAGTCCGCAGCAGCTGTTCGCCTCGGTGCACGAGCAGATCCTGAGTTTGCCGGGCGCATGCCTGCTCTACCCTGGCCACGACTACCGCGGCATCACCGTCACCAGCGTGGCCGAGGAGCGGCGCTACAACCCGCGCCTGGGCGGCGACGTCGACGTGGGCGACTTCACCGGCCACATGAACAATCTGCACCTGCCGCATCCGAAGCTGATGGCGGTGGCGGTGCCGGCCAACCTGCGCTGCGGCCAGCCGCAAGGCGACGCGCCGACCGACACGCCGGGCTGGGCGCCGCTGACCCTGCGTTTCAGCGGCGTATGGGAAATCGAGCCGATGGCCCTGCTGGAGCAGCAAAGCAAGGTCCAGATCGTCGATGTGCGCGAAGCGCCGGAATTCATCGACCGCCTGGGCCACCTGCATGGCGCCACGCTGGTGCCCCTGTCGCAGCTGAACGAGCGCATGGCCGAATTCGACCGCGAGCAGCCGATCGTCGCCGTCTGCCGCTCTGGCGTGCGCTCGGCGCAAGCCAGCGTGCTGCTGACCAAGGCCGGCTTCAGCAAAGTCGCCAACCTCGCCGGCGGCATGCTGCGCTGGAAAATCGAAGGCTTCCCGGTCGACTCCGACCCAGCATAAATCCGGGGTCAGTTCTGCCAATCGCACACGAGCTCTACCGTAGCGGCTGCTACGGTAGAGCTCGTGTGCGATTGGCAGAACTGACCCCGGATTGGGTTTAGAGGATAGTTGCCAGCGCGCACTGGCGGTAGTGGTTGGCGGCCTCTTCTTCCTGGCCGAGCGCTTCGTGCAGTTGCGCCAGCTTCAGGTGGGATTCGCGCACCATGTGCGGGTCGGCGGCGTCCGACAGCGCCTGCTCCAGGTAGCGCTGCGCCTTGCCCCACAGTTTCTGCTTCAGGCACAGCGAACCCAGGGTCAGCGCCAGTTCGGCGTCGGTCGGGCGGGCGCTGGCCCAGTTTTCGCAATGTTCGATCTGCAGCAGCAGCGCGGCCGAGCCGGCCGGTGCGGCGGCTTCGCGGTAGGTGCGCACCACGCGGTCGTCCCAGTCGGCGGCCAGCGATTCTTCCGCCACCAGACGCGCCTCGTCGTGCAGGCCGCGCGCATTCAGCGCGGTCGCGGCGCGGCAGGCCACGTAGGGCTTGATGCGGTCGGCCGACGGCACCGTCGACCACACGCGCAGCAGCGATTCGGCATCGTGGCTGGCGTCGGACAGCAAATCGTCGTACGCCAGCTCGCGCAGGCGCGACGACAAGGCCGGATGCAGCGCGCGGTGCTTGTCGAGCGAACGCACCAGACGCAGCACCTCCGGCCAGTTCTTGGCCTGCTGCTGCGCTTTCAAGGACATCTGCAAGGCATGGATGTGACGCGTGCCGCTGGCGTTCAGCTCGCGCACCGCTTCCAGCGCCTGCTCCGGCTGATGGTCGTCGACCAGCAGTTCGGTCATGGTCATCAGGCGCGCGGTTTTCATCGCGTTGTCGTCGACCAGCTTGTTCAGCCACTGGTCGCGGCGCGCCGACTGGCGCATGCGGTGCGCGGCACGGGCGCCAATCAGCGCCGCCACGCCGGCGTTTTCCGGCAGCTCGGAGGCGCGCAGCGCGGCTTTTTCAGCATGGCCGAAACGGCCTTCGAACAGCGCCTTCAGCGCCTCGCGCAAGCCTTTATTGCCATCGCGCTCGCGCTTTTGCTGGCGGTAGGCCGCCACCTTGCCCGGCATCTTGACCGTCGCGCGGAAGGCGCGGATCACGATGTACAGGAAGACGAACAGCGCCAGCTCCAGCAGCACGAAGAAGTTCAGCGACAGGTCGATGCGGTGCGGCGGATAGAACAGCACCACATTGCCCGGATTGAAACGCGCCGTCACGGCAATACCGATGGCGGCGGCCATCATGGCGACTAACCAGAGAAATAAACGCATGACTATGGCTTCGCTTTGTAGTTGCGCACGGCGTTCAGGCTGTCGGCCAGGGTCGGCATCTCAATCGCGAGATTGCTGCCCTGTACCTGGCGCAGCAGCGCCTGCACGGTCTGGGTGGAGCGGGCGCGGGTGTCGAAATACTTGACCAGCGCGTCCTGCGCCGCGATCAGGTCGGAGCGGAACGCCCCCTCGTTGCGCGACAGCAGCGCCATGCGCGCATTCAGCAGGCGCAGCTTGAGGTTTTCGCGCATGAAGTAAGCCTGGGTCGGCGACAGCATCAGCGCATCCGGCGTTTCGACATTGCGCACGCGCACCAGCTCGCGCATGTCGCTCCACATTTCGCTGCTCCAGCCATGCCAGCCGTCCTGCAAGGCTTGCAGCCACGGGCTGGTCGTCTGTTCGACCACCACCGGCTTGCCATCCTTGCCGTGCACGACCTTGGTTTTGGCTTTCTTTTCAGGCAGCGCCGGCGCGGCCTGCTTTTCGTCCGACAGCATCGGTAGCGTATCAATCTGCGCGATGGCATTGTCCAGGCGCAGCGCCACGCCCACCGAATCGACGCTCGGCAGGGCTTTCAGCTTGTCGGTGTCGCGCGCGATGGCGCGGCGGATGGTGATGAATTGCGGCTTGTCCGACCGCGACAGGCTGCGGTCGGCATTCTGCAGCGCGATCAGCGCGCCCGGCACGTTGCCGGCCAGTTGCAGCTGCTGCGACGCGGTCGACAGCACTTGCTCGATCTCGGTCAGCGCCCATTCGTCGCGGTTCTTGGACAGGTCCTGGTACAGCTGCTCCAGCGCCAGTTGCTGGCTCTGCGCTTCCTGCTGCTTGCTTTCCAGCAGCGCGACCTTGGATTGCAGCTCCTTGGTGTTTTCCTGCACGCTGCGCACCAGGTTGCCGGTGTCGGCATTCGAGGCGTCGCCTTTTTGCAGGCGCAGCGCCATTTCCTCGCGCAGCTTGTTGACGCGCGCATGCGACGACCAGGTCTGGCCGGCCAGCAAAATGGTCAGCACGAGCAGCCCCACCAGCAGCATTTGCGGCTGTTGCAGGGTTTCGAGCAGGCTCGGTTCAGGCTGCGATGGCGGCGTGGCCGCAGGCGGGGTCTCGGCCTCGGCGGCCTTGGCGTTCGAGACGGCTGGGTCAGGTAAAGTAGGCAAATCGTTCATAGGCATGATTGTAACGCGGCCAGCAGGCGTTCGTCGCCTGATCCGGTGAGCGTCAGCTTGGAAAATCCTAAATTATTTGCCGTTTCGGCAATTCGGGCGTGTGGCACGATCAGATGCTGCTGTTGCATAGCTACAACGCTATTGTGCTGCATCGCGTCAGGGTGCTGCAAGTCCAAATTGGCCAGGAGGCCGCACAGGCCCCGTAACGCCTCGGAACTGGTGATGATCCAGTCGTTTTGTTGCGCCAGCAGACGGCGCAAGGTGGCGGCCAGCTGCGGCGTCAGCGCCGGCACCGAGCGGCAATAGGCCGGCACGATGTCGACCAGCGCACCGGCCGCCCGCAAGCCGTCGCCCATCAGCTCGCGGCCGCTTTCGCCGCGGATGATCAGCACCCGGCGGCCGTTCAGGGCCGCCAGGTCCAGCGTTTGCAGCAGGTGTTCGGAGTCGCTGTGGGCGCTGTCGGCCGGGCTGACGATGGTGTGGCGCGCCGGCGTGACGCCGTACGCGGCCAGCGCGGCGCGGCTGCCCTCGCCCACCACGGCCAGCGTCACGCCGGCCGGCCACTGCTTTATATGGGCAAACGCCGCGTCGATGGCGTTGGGCGAGACGAACGCCACCATAACGTACCGATCCAGCTGCGCCAGCGCGGCCAGCAGCGGCGCCGGATCGGCCAGCGGCGCGATTTCCAGCAGCGGCAGGATTTCCACGGTACGGCCCAGGGCGGCCACGCGGGCCGCCAGCGGCGTGGCTTGCGCCAGGGGACGGGTGATGACGACGGCGCCGGCCATCCCCGGATCAGGCGGCAGGCTTGCCGGCGGCGCTGGCGGCCAGTTCGGCCGAACGCGCATCGTCGTCGGCCTGCGCCGCTTCGCTCAGGCAGGCGGCCAGGATGCCTTCGGCGTCCTGCACGCGCAGCTGTTCGGCCACTTGCAGGCCCAGCGCCTCGGCCTCGGCGGCCGGACCATGCGCCTCGGCGCTGATCATGCGCTTGCCGTCCGGCGTCGCCACCATGGCGCGCAGGTGCATCTGGTCGCCATCGATGGTGGCGTAGGACGCCAGCGGAATCTGGCAGCTGCCGCCAAACACCTGCGACACCTTGCGCTCGGCGATCGACACCAGCGCGCTGTGCCCGTGGTGCAGCGGCGCCAGCAGCGCCACCAGGTCGAGGCCGTCATCGCGTTCGGGGATTTCAATCGCCAGCGTGCCCTGCCCCGGCGCCGGCAGGCTGGTTTCCGGCGACAGCAGCGCGCGGATGCGCGCGGCCAGGCCCAGGCGCTTCAGGCCGGCGGCGGCCAGGATGATGGCGGCGTACTCGCCGCGATCCAGCTTGGCCAGGCGGGTATCGAGATTGCCGCGCAGCGGCTTGATCACCAGCTGCGGATAGCGCGCGGCGATCAGCGCCTGGCGGCGCAGGCTGCTGGTGCCGACCACGGCGCCGTCCGGCAGTTCGTCGAGCGACGCGTAATCGTTGGACACGAAGGCGTCGCGCGCATCTTCGCGCTCCATCACGGCCGCCATGGCGAAGCCTTCCGGCAACTCCATCGGCATGTCTTTCAGGCAGTGCACGGCCAGGTCGGCGCGGCCTTCGGCCATCGCCACTTCAAGTTCTTTCACAAACAGCCCCTTGCCGCCCACTTTGGACAGGGTGCGATCCAGAATTTGATCGCCGCGCGTCGTCATTCCGACAATTTTGACATCGCACTGCGGATATAATAATGTCAAGCGATCGCGGACGTGCTCGGCTTGCCACATGGCGAGGCGGCTCTCGCGCGACGCAATAACCAATCTCGACGGAGAATGCTTAGATTCAGATGTTTTCAAAACCAGTTCTTTCGCTGTAGCTGACGCTAACCGGCGCAAGCCAGTACCACGCGCGTGTTTAAGATCACAAATTTTAGCATGCTCACCTTCTCGCAGAACCGGGCCATAAGCCCATGCACCGACATATTTCACCCTTTCGTGACTTAAAACACATGGCCAATCCATCTAGTGCATTGAACGAACAAGCTGCTGAACAACCGGGCGTCGACAAGGACGCGCCATTGAAAGAAGACATCCGCCTGCTGGGCCGCCTGCTGGGCGACGTCCTGCGCGACCAGGAAGGCGAGGAAGTCTATGCCGTGGTCGAGACCATCCGCCAGACCGCCGTGCGCTTCCGCCGCGAAGCCGACGCCGGCGCCGCCAAGGAACTGGACGGCATGCTGAAGATTCTGACCAAGGAGCAAACCATTTCGGTGGTGCGCGCCTTCTCGTATTTCTCGCATCTGGCCAATATCGCCGAGGACCAGCACCACATCCGCCGCCGCCGCGCCCACCTGCTGGCCGGCTCGAAGCCGCAGCAAGGCAGCGTCAACTTCGCGCTGTGCAAGCTCAAGGAGGCCGGCGTCAGCCAGGAGACCGTGTCGACCTTCTTCCAGGACGCGCTGATCGCCCCGGTGCTGACCGCCCACCCGACCGAAGTGCAGCGCAAGTCCATCCTCGACGCCGAGCACGACATCGCCCGCCTGCTGGCCGAGCGCGACCTGCCGCTGACGCCGAAGGAACAGGCGGCCAATCTGCATCTGCTGAAGGCGCGCATCGCCACGCTGTGGCAGACCCGCATGCTGCGCTACTCCAAGCTGACCGTGGCCGACGAGATCGAGAACGCGCTGTCCTACTACCGCATCACCTTCCTGCGCGAACTGCCAGGGTTGTACGATGACATCGAGCAGGACATCGCCCACCACTACGGTGAAAGCGAACACATCACCGCCCCCTATGTGCAGATGGGCAGCTGGATCGGCGGCGACCGCGACGGCAATCCCAACGTCAACGGCGGCACCATGTCGCATGCGCTGACGCGCCAGGCCACCACCATCCTCGATTTCTACCTGGAAGAAGCGCACACGCTGGGCGCCGAGCTGTCGATCTCGACGCTGATGATAGCCTGCTCGCCGGCGCTGCAGGCGCTGGCCGACCAGTCGCCGGACACCTCCGACCACCGCGCCGACGAGCCGTACCGTCGCGCCCTGATCGGCATCTACGCGCGCCTGGCCTCGACCGCGCGCGCACTGGGCGCCACCAACATCCTGCGCAAGGAAGTCGGTCACGCCGAGCCGTACAACGGCGCCGCCGAATTCGCCGCCGACCTGCAGGTGCTGATCGACTCGCTCAACGCCAACCACGGCGCCGTGCTGGTGCAGCCGCGCCTGGCCACCTTGAAGCGCGCGGCCGACATCTTCGGCTTCCACCTGGCCTCGCTGGACATGCGCCAGTCGTCCGACATCCACGAACGCGTGCTGGCCGAACTGTTCGCCACCTCCGGCGTGCTGGCCGACTACGCCGCGCTGGACGAGGACGCCAAGGTCAAGCTGCTGCTGAGCGAACTGGCGCAGCCGCGCCTGCTGAATTCGCCATACATCACCTACTCGGCCGAGACCGTTTCCGAGCTGGGCGTGCTGCGCGCGGCGCGCGAGATCCGCGCCCGCTACGGCGCGCGCGCGATCCGCAACTACATCATCTCGCACACCGAAACCGTGTCCGACCTGCTGGAAGTGCTGCTGCTGCAAAAAGAGCTGGGCCTGCTGCGCCTGGCCGCGGGGGAAGCTGAACCCGAGCTGGACCTGATGGTGATCCCGCTGTTCGAGACCATTCCCGACCTGCAGCGCGCGTCCGGCATCATGGAAGCCGTGATGGCGATCCCGCTGGTGAAGCAACTGATCGCCAAGCAGGGCCAGATCCAGGAAGTGATGCTGGGCTATTCGGACTCCAACAAGGACGGCGGTTTCCTGACCTCCAACTGGGAGCTGTACAAGGCCGAGACCAACCTGGTCAAGGTGTTCGAAAAAGCCGGCGTCAAGCTGCGCCTGTTCCACGGTCGCGGCGGCACCGTCGGCCGCGGCGGCGGTCCGTCGTACGACGCCATCCTGGCGCAGCCGCACGGCACCGTCAACGGCCAGATCCGCCTGACCGAACAGGGCGAGATCATCGCCTCGAAGTTCTCCAACAAGGATATCGGCCGCCGCAACCTGGAACTGCTGGTCGCCGCCACTTTGGAAGCGAGCCTGATGCCGCAGCCGGAAGATGCCGAACACAGCAAGCAGCTGCACGGCTACGAAGCAGTGATGGCCGAGATTTCGGACCGCGCCTACAAGGCCTACCGCAACCTGGTCTATGAAACCCCGGGCTTCACCGACTACTTCTTCGCCGCCACGCCGATCGCCGAGATCGCCGAGCTGAACCTCGGTTCGCGCCCGGCCTCGCGCAAGTCGACCAAGCGGATTGAAGACCTGCGGGCGATTCCATGGGGCTTCTCGTGGGGCCAGTGCCGCCTGCTGCTGCCGGGCTGGTACGGTTTCGCCAGCGCCATCGGCGGCTGGATCGCCGACGGCGACAAGGCCGAGCGCCTGGCGCAGCTGCAAGCCATGTTCCAGCACTGGCCGCTGTTCGCCACGCTGCTGTCCAATATGGACATGGTGCTGGCCAAGACCGACCTGGCGATCGCCTCGCGCTACGCCGAGCTGGTGCAGGACAAGGAACTGCGCGAGCGCATCTTCAAGCGCATCACCGACGAGCATGCCGACACGCTGGACATCCTGCAAAGCATCACCGGCGCCACCGAGCGCCTGGCCGGCAATCCGCTGCTGGCGCGCTCGATCCAGAACCGCTTCGCCTATCTGGACCCGCTGAACCACTTGCAGGTGGAGCTGATCAAGCGCCACCGCGCGCTGTCGTCGGAAAGCAAGGCCGACGAGCGCGTGCACCGTGGCATTCACTTGTCGATCAACGGCGTCGCGGCCGGCCTGCGCAATACCGGCTAAGTCCGATCAAACGCCCCGCCAGCCGGGGCGTTGTTCATTGGTCCCGGCAAGGCAGCCACGCGGGTTTGTGTTCGACAAACAGTTCGCGCTCGACCGGTCCGCTGTATGCCGGCTCCATTGTGCCAAGCGTGATGGCGACGCGGTCCGGCGCCGCCGTGCTGCGCCAGAACAAGGTGGAACCGCACACGCGGCAGAAGTCGCGGCGGCCGTCGTCGGACGAGGCGTACTCGGTGATCAGCGCCGCGCCGTGCTCGATCACCAGCCCGGCGCTGGCGACATTGGCATACGATCCCGCCGCCGCGCCATGCTGCTTCTGGCACATGGTGCAGTAGCAGTGGCTGGCATGGAACACCGGCAACGCCGCCCGATAGCGTATGCCGCCGCACAGACAGCGTCCGTGTAAATACGCGGCATCACTCATGTCGAGGGTCCTGGCGCGCCAGCATCTGCGGCAAGGCGCTCAACGGCGCAAGTTTTTCGCCCTGCCGCCATCCCAGGCGCTGGGGATCGAAATAGACCTGGCCGTCGTTCTCGGTCAAACGCGACCACGACCAGGACTGCCCCTTCTTCAGCAGGAATAATGAATGATCCATGGGCAACGTCGCACTGCACCACTCGCCGAGCGTGCTCTGCAGGGTCAGCACATCGCCCGGGCGGGCCTCGCTGCCCTGATAGACGCGCTCCACCTTCACCTTGCTCTCCTGGCAGCCGCATGCATTTGACACGACCACGCGCGTGGTGCCATCGGCATTCGGATAGCTGCCGGTGGGATTCTTGCCGCAGGCACCCACGCCGGACGGCGTCAGCGTGACCGACTCCAGCCGCGCCGAGACCAGCAAATCTTCGGCGCTGGCGGCCACGCACGCCGCCATCAGCAATACGCCCGTGAGTTGTCGCTGCATCACTGCCTCCCATGATGGCATTCCATGGTTGGCAATGTTATCACGATCAAAACACCTAGGGATTGACGTAGACCGGTGGCGCTGGCTCAGGCTCGGGCGCCGCCAGCACGTCGAGCCGTCCATCCAGCGCGGCTGCCAGGGTTTCGCGGTCCAGGCTCTTGTCCCAGGCCGCCACCGCCACCGCGCCGACCGCATTGCCGATGGTGTTGGTGACGGAACGCGCCTCCGCCATGAAGCGGTCCACGCCCAGCAGCAGCACCAGGCCGGAGACAGGAATGCTGTGCATCGCCGCCAGCGTGGCGGCCAGCGTCACGAAGCCGGCGCCGGCCACCCCCGCCGAGCCCTTGGAGGTCAGCATCAGCACGCCCAGTATCGTCAGCTGTTCAAACAGCGCGAGCGGCGTATTGGTGGCCTGCGCGATGAAGATGGCGGCCACCGAGAAGTAGATGGCGCTGCCGTCGGCATTGAAGCTCAGGCCGCCCGGCACCACCAGGCCCACCACCGGCTTCGGCACGCCGGCCAGTTCCAGCTTGCGCATCAGTTGCGGCAGCACCGACTCGGACGAACAGGTGCCGGCCACGGTGATCACTTCATCGCGGATAAATTTCAAAAACTTCCACAGGCTGAAGCCGCTGAGACGCGCCACCAGGCCGAAGCCCACCACCACGAACAGGATGCAGCTCAGGTACACGCACAGCAGCACCTTGCCCAGCGACACCAGGCTGCCGAGACCGTAGGCGCCGATGGTGAAGGCCATGGCGCCGAACGCACCCAGCGGCGCCACCCGCATCACCATCGCCACCACCTTGAAGACAGCGGTCAGAAAACTGTCCATGAACGCCACCGCCGGGCGCGCGGCGGCGCCGATCTGCGACAGGGCGATGCCCAGCAGCACGCCAAAGAACAGGATCTGCAGGATATCGCCCTTGGCAAAGGCTTCGACCACGCTCTGCGGCACGGCATGCACGATGAAGTCGAGGATGCCATCCTGTTTGGTGGCGGCGGCGGTGTACTGGCTGACGCTGGAGGCATCCAGACGGGCGGCGTCGACATTCATCCCCGCGCCCGGCTGCAGCAGGTTGACCACCAGCAGCCCGAACAGCAGGGCAATGGTGGAGGCCACCTCAAAGTACAGCAGCGCCTTGACGCCGATGCGGCCCAGCTCCTTCATGTTCTCCATTTTGGCGATGCCGAGCACCACGCTGCAGAAAATCACCGGCGCCAGCACCATCTTGATCATGCGGATGAAAATATCGCTCAACACCTTCAGTTCGGTTGCCAGGTGCGGTGCGAAGTGGCCCAGGATCGCGCCCGCCACCACGGCGATGAGGACCTGGATGTACAGTTTTTTATAAATCAATGTCGTCTCCTTTATGCGGTACACCGGCAGACTAAGCGCAGCGCGAGGCGCAGACAATTGCATTAATTCGATGAACGTATTCGATAATTGCATTAGAGGCGGCCGGACCGAATCGCTAGAATCGCCCCATACCTCACAACAAGAAGGCCCATGCATCATGGCGAAAACCCTTTACGACAAAATAGTCGACAGCCACGTGATCCGTCCGCTCGACGCCAGCGGCCGTCAAGTGCTGCTGTACGTCGACCGCACCGTCCTCAACGAATACACCTCGCCGCAAGCCTTCACCGGTCTGCGCCAGGCGCAGCGTCCCGTCTGGCGTCCGCAGGCGGCGCTGGGCACGGTCGATCACGTCAATCCCACCGCCGCCCGCCGCACCACGCAGATGCCGGATCCCGGCGCGGCGCGCCAGACCGCCTACTTTGTCGAGAACTGCCGCGATTTCGGCATCGAGCTGTTTGACGTCATGCACCCGCTGCAGGGCATCGAGCACGTGGTGATGACGGAGATCGGCTCGGTCCTGCCCGGCATGGTGATCGCCGCCGGCGACAGCCACACCACCACCTACGGCGCGCTGGGCACGCTGGGCTTCGGCATCGGCACCTCCGATATCGAGCACTACCTGGCCACCCAGACCGTGATCTACAAGCGCCTGAAAACCATGCGCGTCACCGTCGACGGCACGCTGGGACCGGGCGTGCGCTCCAAGGACATCATCATGGCGCTGGTGGAAAAGATCGGCGCGTCCGGCGCCACCGGCTATGCCATCGAATTCCAGGGCGCCGCCATCCGCGCCCTCAGCGTCGAGGCGCGCATGACGATCTGTAACATGGCGGTCGAATGCGGCGCGCGCGGCGCGATGATGGCGCCGGACGAGAAAGTGTTCGCCTACCTGCAGGGCCGGCCGCGCGCGCCGCAAGGCGCGTTGTGGGATGCGGCGCTTGCGTCGTGGCAGGCGCTGCACAGCGATGCCGACGCGGTATTCGACGCCGAAGTCGCGCTGCACGCGGACGATATCGCGCCCATGGTCACCTGGGGCACCAGCCCGGACCAGGCGGTGCGCATCCACCAGCACGTCCCGGACCCGGCCGGCGAAACCGATCCGGCGCGCCGGCACGACATGGAACGCGCCCTGCACTACATGGGCCTGCGGGCCGGCCAGGCGGTCGACACCATTGCCATCCAGCGCGCCTTCATCGGTTCCTGCACCAATTCGCGGATTGAAGATCTGCGCGATGCGGCGCGCGTGCTGCGCGGCCGCAAGGTGGCGGCCGGCGTGACGGCCATGGTGGTGCCCGGATCGAGTTCGGTGCGCCGCGCCGCCGAGGCGGAAGGCCTGGACCAGGTCTTCATCGACGCCGGCTTCGAATGGCGCCAGTCCGGCTGCTCGATGTGCCTGGCCATGAATGACGACATCCTGGCCAGCGGCGAGCGCTGCGCCTCCAGCACCAACCGCAATTTCGAAGGCCGCCAGGGCACCGGCGCCCGTACACATTTGATGAGCCCTGCCATGGTGGCGGCCGCCGCGATCGCCGGCCGCCTGGCCGATGCCCGCGCTTATCTCGAAGGAATGTAAGATGACACCATTTGTAACCGTAGAGGGCATCGCCGCGCCGCTGCCCGCCGCCAATATCGACACCGACGTCATCATGCCCAAGCAATTCCTCAAGGGCATAGACCGCAGCGGCCTGGATCGCGGCCTGTTCCATGACATCCGCTTCGACGAGCAGGGCCAGGAACGCGCCGGCTTCGTCCTCAACCAGCCGGCCTGGCACGGCGCCAGCTTCCTGGTGGTGGGCGACAATTTCGGCTGCGGCTCCAGCCGCGAGCATGCGGTATGGGGACTGATGCAATACGGCGTGCGCGCCCTGGTCGGCACCTCGTTTGCCGGCATCTTCTTCGACAACTGCGCGCGCAACGGCCTGCTGGCGATCACCCTGCCGGCGGCGGACGTGGCGCGCCTGATGCGCATCGCTGAACAGGCGTCGACCAACCGCATGACCATCGACCTGCCACAGCAGCGCATCCACGCCGCCGGTGCGGAAATCCAGTTCGAGATCGACACCGTGCGCAAGCAGGCGCTGTTGCAGGGACTGGACGCCGTCGGCCAGACCCTGACGCTGCGCGACGAAATCCTCGCGTTTCAGAACCAACACCTGGAGGCGCACCCATGGTTCGCGTAATGCCGGCGTCAGTCGCGCCTGCGGGCGCGTCGCTCTTCCTCGATGGCTTCGGGCTCTACACCTTTACCGCCTCGTCGGGCGTGAAGATCCGCTTCGCCATGGCCGGCTCGGGCCCGGCGCTGCTGCTGGTGCACGGCCATCCGCAGACCCATGTCACCTGGCGCAAGGTGGCGCCGCAGCTGGCCGCCCACTACACGGTGGTGACGCCCGACCTGCGCGGCTACGGCGACAGCGACAAGCCGGAGGGCGGCGAACAGCACGTCAATTACTCCAAGCGCGCCATGGCGGCCGATCTGGTGGAACTGATGCGCGCGCTGGAACTGGACCGCTTTGCACTGGTCGGCCACGATCGCGGCGGCCGCGTCGCCCACCGCCTGGCGCTCGATTATCCCGAGGCGGTGTCGCGCCTGGCCTTGTTCGACATCGCACCGACCGCCACCATGTACGCGCGCACCGACAAGGAATTCGCCACCCGCTATTTCTGGTGGTTCTTCCTGATCCAGCCGTATCCGCTGCCGGAACGCCTGATCGAGGCCGATCCGGAATTCTTCCTGCGCAAGCATATCGATGGCCAGAACAAGATCGCCAACGCCACCGAGCCGGCCGCCTTCAATGAATACCTGCGCTGCTACCTGGATCCGCGCACCCGCCACGCCATCTGCGAAGACTACCGGGCGGCGGCCGGCATCGATCTTGAGCACGATGCGGCGGACCAGGAGAAGAAGCTGGCGATGCCGGTCCTGGCGCTGTGGGGCGGACGCGGCACCGTTGGCGCGCTGTATGATGTGCTGGCAACCTGGCGCGAAAAGGCCGGCGATGTGCGCGGACGCGCGCTCGATTGCGGCCACACCCTGCAGGAAGAATGTCCCGACGAGGTGCTGGCCGAACTGCGTCAGTTCCTGGCCGACTGAGCCACGCGTTCCTGCACCTGTTCCCAGAAGCGCTCGGCGGCCCGCAACTGCCGGGCGCGCGGGCGGAACAGGTGAATTTCCATCCTGACCTCATCCTCCGCCCCGCCCAGTTGCACCAGGCGGCCGGCCTGCAAGTCGTCCGCCACCAGGCTTAAGGGCGACCACGACACGCCGCGGCCATCGCGCGCCATCATCGCCAGCACCGACGCCAGGTGCGAGGAAAACGCCGGCTCCGCCAGCGGCGGCCGGCGTCCCTCTTCCCAGGCCGCCCGCAAAATGCGGCCCATGCCGGAAGCGTCCGAGTAGGCGAGAAACGGCCCGTTTTCCAGCGCGCCGGTGCCGGCCAGCGACGGCGCAGCCACCGGCATCAGCACATCCTCGCCCAGCACCACGGAGCGGAAGCGGTCGGCAGACAGGTGGCTGGCCGCCGCCGGATGCACATGGCAGAGCAGGAACTGCGCGCGGCCATCGATCATCAGGCGCTCGCAGCCCTGCATGCTGTCGGCGGTCAGCTGGATCGACGACATCAATGCCTGCCGGCTTTCCAGCGCGCGCAGCCACGGCGGGAAAAACGTCAGCGACAATGCATGGGTGGAGGCGAACAGCAGGGTCTCGGTCGAGGTCTGCGCCGCGTTCAGCGCATCCCGGCGTCCGGTTTCCAGCTGGCGCAGGATCTCTTCGGCAAACGGCTTCAGCCGCTCGCCGGCCGGCGTCAGCTGCACCGAGCGCGCGGTGCGGTCGAACAGCGGCGTGCCGACCCACTCCTCCAGGCAGCGGATGCGGCGGCTGAAGGCGGGCTGGCTGATGGCGCGCTGATCTGCGGCGCGCGAAAATCCGCCCTCCCGTATCACCGCAACAAAATCTTCCAGCCAGGTAGCATCCATGCCCACACCACAAGCAATAAGTTAAGGGAGTCAGGGACGCCATGCTAGCACGCCCGAAAAAAAGGGAGGCCGCAGCCTCCCTTCCTGTTTGCTTCGCCGACCTTAGTTCTGGGTCAGGAAGGTTTTCAGCTTGTCCGAGCGCGATGGCTGGCGCAGCTTGCTCATCGCTTTCGCTTCGATCTGGCGGATACGCTCGCGGGTCACGTCGAACTGCTTGCCCACTTCTTCCAGCGTGTGGTCGTTCGACATTTCCACGCCGTAGCGCATGCGCAGCACCTTGGCTTCGCGCGGGGTCAGCGAATCCAGCACTTCCTTGATGACGTTGCGCATCGAGGCGTGCAGCGCGGCGTCCAGCGGCGCCAGCGTGGTGTTGTCTTCGATGAAGTCGCCCAGCTGCGAATCGCCGTCCTCGCCCATCGGCGTTTCCATCGAGATCGGCTCTTTGGCGATCTTCATGATTTCGCGGACTTTGTTCTCCGGCATTTCCATCTTGACCGCCAGGGTCGCCAGGTCCGGCTCGCTGCCGGTTTCCTGCATGATCTGGCGCGAGATGCGGTTCATCTTGTTGATCGTTTCGATCATGTGCACCGGCACGCGGATGGTGCGGGCCATGTCGGCGATCGAACGCGTGATGGCCTGACGGATCCACCAGGTCGCGTAGGTCGAGAACTTGTAGCCGCGACGGTATTCGAACTTGTCGACCGCCTTCAGCAGACCGATATTGCCTTCCTGGATCAGATCCAGGAACTGCAGACCGCGGTTGATGTACTTCTTGGCGATCGAGATCACCAGACGCAAGTTGGCCACGGTCATTTCACGCTTGGCCTGGCGCGCGCGTTTTTCGCCGGCGGCCATCTGCTTGTTGATCTTGCGCAGGTCGGCCAGCGGCAGCGCCACGCGGGCTTGCAGGTCGATCATCTTGCGTTGCAGCTCTTTCACGGCCGGCACGTTACGGCCCAGCACGGTGCTGTACGGATAGCCGGCATCCACTTCGCCGTCGACCCAGTCCAGGTCCGTCTCATTGCCCGGGAAGACCTTGATGAAGTGCGCGCGCGGCATGCCGCAGCGGTTGACGCACAGGTCCAGCACGGCGCGTTCGATCGAACGCACTTCTTCCATCTGGCCACGCAGCGTGTCGCACAGCTTCTCGACCACCTTGGCGGTGAAGCGGATGCCCAGCAGCTCGGCCGAAATGGCTTCCTGCGCGGTCACATAGGCCTTGGAGCCGTAGCCGCCGCTGGCCTTGCGCATTTTTTCGAACTGCGCCGAGATGAAAGAGAACTTGTCCAGCGCGGCGATTTTCAGCTGTGCCAGTTGCTCGGTCGAGTAGCCGGCGGCGCCGCCGCCGACGTCGCCGTCTTCCTCTTCGCCGTCGTCTTCTTCGTCCTCGTCGTCATCCGACGGCGCGGCGCTCACGGCCGGGGCCGGCGCGCTTTCGTTCGGATCGACAAAGCCGTCCACCACGTCGTCCACCTTCATTTCGTCGGACTCGATCTTGTCGGCCAGCGAAATGATTTCGGCGATGGTGGTCGGGCAGGCGGAAATCGCCTGGATCATGTCCTTCAGGCCTTCTTCGATGCGCTTGGCGATCTCGATCTCGCCTTCGCGGGTCAGCAGCGCCACGGCGCCCATTTCACGCATATACATGCGGACCGGGTCGGTGGTGCGGCCGAAATCGGAATCGACGGTCGACAGCGCGGTGGCGGCAGCCGCTTCCACTTCGTCGTCCGAGGTGACGGTGGCCACGTTATCGCTCAGCAGCAGCGCTTCCGCATCCGGCGCGCGCTCGTAGATGGCGATGCCCATGTCGTTGAAGGTGGCGATGATGCCTTCGATCGCTTCCGGATCGATGATGTTTTCCGGCAGCTGGTCGTTGATCTCCGCATAGGTCAGGAAGCCGCGTTCCTTGCCCATGTTGATCAGGTTCTTGATCTGCGCGCGGCGTTTTTCCAGTTCCTCGGCCGACGCTTTCGGGTCCAGGCCCAGCATGTCGGCGCCGCCCTTGGCCTTGCGTTCACGGGCTTTCGACACCGCTTTCAGTTCGGCGCGCTCGACCGCGTTCAGCGCCGCGACTTCGTCGTTTTCCGGCGTGAATTCGGACGGCTTGCGGCCGCGGCGGCCTGGCACCTTGACGCCTGGCAGCAAATAGCCCGAGGTGTCGATCGACGCCAGCGTGGCGGCGTCGGTCACCTGGCTGACGGCTGGCGCCGATGCCGAAGGGGTGGTGACGATCACCGGCGCGACGTCCGGCTTGGCCTTGACCAGCTTGGATTTCGGCGCGGCTTTCACGGTCACGGCCGGCGCATCGTCGGCGGCAACGGTTGCGGCAGCGCTCTTGCGCGCCACTTTGGCGACCTTGGCGGCGCCGTCGTCCACGTCGGCCGACTGCACGTCGGCCTGCGCGGCCTCGGCAGCGGCGCTGAGGCGGGTTTTCTTTTTGACTACCGTTACTTTGCTCGCTGCCTCTTCATTATCGATGACATAAGATAGAGTCGTCTTTGGCACCACCAGTGGCGCGGCGCTGGCGCGGGCGGCGGGCTTTTTGACGGACAACGTTAAAGTTTTCGGTTTTGTCATTAAAATCTCTCAATGCGTATTCGCCAGAAATTACAAAAAAGCAGACCCCGCGCCGACCGCGAAGGTGCGCCTGGGGTGGAAATGTTGTAATTTAGCTGACGATTTTCTGCGGAATAAAAAAAGCCCGCGTCCTTGCTACGGGCTTGTTTCTCTTGTCAGGGAAGATGAGAAGGGCAAATGAGAAGGGCCAAAGCCCTTGGTCAGACCATCCGAATCGCATCCTGTACCAAACTGAACCACACCGTGCTGCCAGTGGTGCGTCGAGCATTATACACAATTTGGGCCGCGAACGCACGTTCGCAAGTGGCCTTAACCCCATCCTAAGGCTGAGCAATCCGACACAATGGCGCAAAAGGCACTGCAATCCGCTGGGCAGCATGCTATGCTGACGGTTGTTGCTTAACCTATGAAGTCGATGAACACTAGTCTTACCCAACAGCCTCCGGCCACCGAGCCAGCTACCGCTGCCTCCGCGCCGGCGCCTGCCGCCCAAACCCCGCGCAGCCTGCTGAAACAACTGCAAACCCAATTCCCTGCTTTCCGCGATTTCCTGCCACTGGCAATCGGAATCGACAAGCAGCTGCTGGCCGTCATGCCGGACCTGGACCGCAAAACCATGCGCACCGCGCTGGGCATCCACACCGGCTCGCTGCGCTACCTGAAAGTCATGGAAAAAGCCAAGGTGCGCCATGACCTCGACGGCACGCCCGGCGCCGAAGTGACCGATACCCATCGCGCCCACGCCACCCAGGTGCTGCAGGAGCGGTTCAAGAAGGAAGCCGACCGCAAGAAGGCCGAACGCGACGCCAAGGCCGCCGAGGAAGCCGCCCGCGTGCGCGCCGACAAGCTGAACCAGCTGGCCGCGAAGTTCTCGAAAAAAGGCTGATGGATAGCCAGCCTGTGGCAGTGGTGGCGGCAGAGGACAACCTGCCGCCCTACCTCGGCATCCGCATCGCCGACGTCCACATGGTGGTGACTCCGGAACAGGCCGTCGCCGCGCGCGACGCCCTGCTGGCCTGCGACGCCATCGGCTTCGATACCGAATCCAAGCCGACCTTTACCCGCGGCGAAACCTCGACCGGACCGCACCTGATCCAGTTCGCCACCGATGCCCAGGCCTATCTGTTCCAGATCGGCAGCAGCACCGACGCGCATACGCTGGCAGTGCTGCAGGCCATCCTGGAAGGCGCGGCGCCGCTGAAGATTGGCTTCGGCCTGTCGGACGACGTCAAGCGCCTGCACGCCAAGCTGGAGATCCGCGCCGCCGGCGTGGTCGACCTGTCGGTGGCGCTGCGCACGCCGGGCCAGCGCAACGATCTCGGCGCCAAGACAGCGGTGGCCAAGTTCTTCGGCCTCAAGCTGCAAAAGTCGAAAAAAATCTCCACCACCAACTGGGCCCTGCCGCGCCTGAACGAAAAACAGATCCTGTACGCGGCCGACGACGCCCAGGTCGCCCTGCGCGTCTACCGCCATTGGATTTCCTTAGGTAACAAGTTGCCACCCCTCAAAGGTGTCAAATTGCCAAAACCTGCCAAAACCGGTATATCCTAGTCCTGCGGCCGCCATGCGCCGCCTGCACAAGGAGGAGTATGCCGATTTTTTCCGCATTGGGTCTCGCTGCCGCACTGACTGCTGCGCCTGTCGCCGCGCCGGATACGCTGGAGCAGCGCATTGCCGCCTGCCTGGCCTGCCATAGCGTCAAGGAACGCGGCGACGCCTACTTCCCGCGCATCGCCGGCAAGCCGGCCGGCTACCTGTACAACCAGCTGCGCCACTTCCGTGATGGTCACCGCCATTATCCGATGATGACCTACATGGCCGGCAACCTGTCGGACGCCTACCTGCGCGAAATCGCCGACTACTTCTCGTCGCAACATCCGCCCTACCCGCCGCCGCCGCCCGGCAGCGGCGCCAGCGCCACGGCGGCGCAGGTGGCGCGCGGTGAAACGCTGGTGCGCCAGGGCGACCCATCGAAGAAAATCCCGGCCTGCGTGGCCTGCCACGGCACGGCGCTGAGCGGCGTCGAGCCGTCCATCCCCGGCCTGCTCGGCCTGCCCAGCGACTACATCAATGCCCAGTTCGGCAACTGGAAAAGCCAGTCGCGCCGCGCCAGCGCGCCGGACTGCATGGCTGACATCGCGGGCCGGCTGAGCGACAGCGACGTCGCCGCCATCTCCGCCTGGCTGGGCCGGCAGACGCCGGACGCCGCCGCCCGCCCCGCCGCCAGCATTGCGCTGCCATTGCCGATCGCCTGCGGCAGCTACCCGGCGGCCGCGCAGGGAGGCGCCAAATGAGGAAAATCGTTTATACCGTTGCGGCCGTGGCGCTGGCCGTCGCTGTCGTCGCCGCCGTGCTGCTGGCGCGCCAGTTCGGCAGCGACAGCAACACGCCGCCCTCCGCCGCCAGCGCGGCGTTGACGCCGGCCGAACGCATCGCGCGCGGCGCCTACCTGGCCAAGGCCGGCGACTGCATGGCCTGCCACACCACGCGCGGCGGCCAGGCCTATGCCGGCGGTCGCGCACTGCAGACGCCGTTCGGCAGCGTCATCGCACCCAACATCACCTCCGACCGCAACACCGGCATCGGCATGTGGAGCGCCGACGATTTCTGGCGCGCGCTGCATCACGGTAAATCGCGCGACGGCCGCCTGCTGTATCCGGCCTTCCCATACACCAACTACACCCGCGTCACGCGCGACGATTCCGATGCGCTGTACGCCTACCTGCAAACGGTAACGCCGGTGGCGCAGGCCAGGCAGCCGCACCAGCTGCGCTTCCCGTACAGCCTGCAGATTTCGCTGGCCGCGTGGCGCCTGCTGTACTTCAAGCCGGAAGTATTCCAGCCGGAGACCGGACAATCCGTGGACTGGAATCGCGGCGCCTACCTGGTGCAGGGACTGGGACATTGCAGCGCCTGCCACAGCGCGCGCAATCCGCTCGGCGCGACGGAAGGAGAAAGCCTGTCCGGCGGCATGATTCCGGCGCAGGGCTGGTATGCGCCGGCGCTGAACGCACGCGGCGACTGGCAGCAGGCGCACCTGACGGCGCTGCTGCAAACCGGCGTATCGCCGCGCGCCGCCGTGTTCGGGCCGATGGCGGAAGTGGTCAAGGACAGCCTGCAATACCTGAACGATGGCGACGTCAACGCCATTGCGACCTACCTGAAAGCGCTGCCGCCGGACGCCAAGCCGGCGCCCTTCGAACGCGAAGGCGCGGCCGAAGCGGTGGCCTTCCTGGCCGCCGGCGCCAAGCTGTATGAGAAGCATTGCGCGGAATGCCATGGCGCCGACGGCGCCGGCAAGCCGTCCATCTATCCGCCGCTGGCCGGCAACCATGCGCTGATCATGACCAACGCGGTCAATCCGATCCGCATCGTGCTGAATGGCGGCTTTGCGCCGGCCACGGCGGGCAATCCGCGCCCGTACAGCATGCCGCCGTTCGGCCACGCGCTGAACGACACGGAAGTGGCGCAGGTGGTGTCCTACCTGCGCAGCGCCTGGGGCAACAACGCACCGCCGGTCAACGGCGGCGACGTCAACCGCTACCGCGCGGTGCCGCTGGAATAAGGCTGGATTACGGCTCGACGAAGCCGATGCGGTCAGTGGTGGCGTTGCGCGCATCCTGCACGGCGATCTTGCCTTCCGCCAGCAGCGCGCGCAGCGAGGTGTTCATGGTGTGGCAACCCTCGCCCGGCTTGTCTTCCATCCAGATACGCAGGTTGGAGATCTGGCCGTTGGCGATCATCTCCGTCACTTCCGGATTGTTGGTCAGGCACTCGGTGGCCAGGTAGTAGCGCTCGCCCTGCACCGCCGGCAGCAGCGCCTGGCACAGCACGCCGCGCAGCGCGTGACCCAGGGCCTGCGCCTGCGGTTCGGTGTTGCCCAGCAGACGCAGCATCTTTTGCAGGCCCAGTTCGGTCGACCGGGCGTGCAGCGAGGCCAGCACCAGCGGACCGGCCTCGGCCAGCGCCAGCGCTTCCTGCGCCGTCTGCGCATCGCGGATCTCGCCGATGCAGATCACGTCCGGACGTTCACGCAAGGCATCCAGCGCGCCGAGGTAGAAGCTTTCGACGTCGCCGTCGAAGCCGACCTCGCGCTGGGTGATCACGCATTGGCGCTGCGGTATCAGCGTCTCGACCGGATCTTCAATCGTGATGATGTGGCCGGAGCGGTTCTTGTTGATCTCGTCCAGCATGGACGCGATGGTGGTCGACTTGCCCTGGCAGGTGTCGCCGATGATCAGCACCAGCCCGCTGGTCAGCTTGGCGAAGTGCTGCTCGTGCTTGGCCAGGCCCAGCTTGGTCAGCGGCATCGGCTCCTTGGGGAAGCGGCGAATCACGCAACCGAGGCGCTTGCGGCCCTGGAAGCTGAAGCAGTTGGCGCGGATGCGGGCGGTGTGCAGGTCCACCGCGCGGTCGAAGGCGCGGTCCTGGATGCGTTCGGCCCAGTTGGGTTCCACCACCTCGAAGAATTCCTGCAGTTCCTCGCGCGTGATCGGCGAGTCGGTGACGGCGACCAGGCCTTTCGGCTGGCGCAGCATCAATGGACTGTTCTGGTGGATCAGGATGTCGCTGAAGATCAGCTTGGAGTTCAGCAGGTGCAGAATCTGCTCGACCAGGGTGCCGAAGACCGGGTGGTCTTCGTTCTCGATGTAGCTCAGGGTGCGAATTTGCGACGATTGGTAGTGTTCCATCTCTGCTCAAATCTCCGTGGATGCCGGATGATTATAAGAGAAAAACTTGCAATGCCGAAACTTTTTAAGCGCGGACCTTCGGATATTTGAAGCCGGTGCGCAAATCCATGCTGAAGCGCTGGCCGTTTTCGGTCACCAGCACGTGCTCCGGCGGCTCCTCGCCGGCCAGCGGGCGGTAAAACACCGGCAGGCCTTCGGATTTGCGGATCAGATCGTCGCAGCGTTCGTAGACGTTGGGGCAGCCGGTATCGGCCAGCAAGGCTTGCACGATCGGCACCTTCCAGGCATCGACGCCGGCCGCCTGGAACTGGCAGATCAGGTAGCCGGCGGTGCCGCCCCAGCTATCGACCAGCAGGCCGGGCAAGCCGTCCTCGTCGCCGCGGATCACGGGCACCAGGTCGTTCGGACCGGCGCTGCGCACGGCGTGGGCGCGCTTGGCGATGGCGGCGCGCACGCGGCGCTTCATCATCGCATGGTCGACCGGCTCGTCTTCCTTGTAGCTCCAGACGCGGGCCCGCACTTCCGAATGCGGATTGTAAGCGGCGCGGGCGAGGAACTGGCGCGACGAGGTTTGCAGGATGGCGGTGGCGCCAGGTTTGTTCTTTTCTTGCGGGCGACCGTCCACGCGCTCGATGGCGGTGGCGTAGACCAGGATATCGCCGGCCAGCAGGCGTTTTTCCTTGCCCTGTTTGATAGTTATAGTAAGCATACCGGCATGATACCCTAAGCGCCGCCCATTCCCGGTTGCATGCATTCTGCTCCCCGCAGGCTGCAATCTGTCGCAGCAGGGTTACGCGCGCCCGGGCAAGGCCGTAGGATGCATACTCAAGACAACCGAATTCGAGGAGAACACCATGAACGCCAACCGCATCCTGCCTACCCTGCTGCTGTCCGCCGGCCTGCTGGCCGCCACCGCCCCACTCCTGCCAGCGCAGGCGGGGCCTTTGAGCTGGCTGGGCGGCGAGCGCGTGCAGGGCAGCGGCAAGGTCGTCAAGCAAAGCCGCGAAGTCGGCCACTTTACCGCGCTGGCGATCGGCGTCAGCGCCGACGTGGAAATCCGCCAGGGCGCTACCGAGGGCGTGATCGTCGAGGCCGATGACAACATCCAGCCCCTGATCGAAACCGTGGTGGACAACGGCACGCTGCGCATCCGCTCGGCCAAGCGCAACGTGTCCTTTGAAACGCGCAACATGAAAATCATCGTCATGGCGCGCACCCTGGACCGGATGTCGATCGGCGGCTCCGGCAACGTCACGGCGGACAAGCTGCGCGGCGAGAACCTCACCATTGACGTCGGCGGTTCCGGCTCGTTCACGGTCGGCCAGCTGGACAGCGAATCGGTGGCGATCGCGCTGGGCGGCAGCGGCAACCTGAAAGCCGGCGGCAACACCGAGCGACTGCAGGTGTCGATCGGCGGCTCCGGCCGGGTCCAGGTCGGCCAGTTGCAGTCGCGCGATGCGGTGGTCAGCATCGGCGGCTCCGGCCAGGCCACCGTGTGGGCCAAGAAATCGCTGAACCTGAGCGTGGCCGGCTCCGGCGACATCAACTACTACGGCGATCCGCAGATCAGCAAAAGCATCATGGGTTCCGGCAGCATCAAGCGCCTGGGCGGCGCGCCGATGTAAGCTTAACGCTTGTCGAGCATCTGCATGACGGCCGCGGTGATCGCGGCCGGCTCGGCCTGCTGCACCTCCACCACCGGCAGGTCGCCGAACGGTTTGCGGGCGCTGCGCAGCTGGCCGGCGCTGACTTCAAGGCTGTCCAGCTCGGAAGCGCGGGCGCGCCAATAGGTCGGCTTGCGCACCTGGGCAGCTTGCGCCGCCGCCAGCGCCGGGCCGATCTCGCCATTGATGCTGGTGGCGGGATAAGCGCAGCCATCGCCGGTCTTGCCCTGCTCCGCCGCGCTCAGACAGGCCAGCACCGCATCCAGGCGCGCGCTACGGTCGACCGGCAAGGCGTCTTCCCGCATCGGTTCCACCAGCACCAGGCCGGCTACTGCGGCGCCACGCGCGCGCAACGCGAAATGCTGCGCCACCATGGCGCCATAGCCGGCGCCGACCAGCACGAACGGCCCTTCCAGATGCGCATTCCTGATCAGGAAATTCAGATCCTTGCTGGCGTTGGCCACCGTCGAAGCGCGGATGATAGGATCGCTGGCGCCGAAGCCGGCACGGTCGTAGACGCAGGCGCGAGTGCGCTGCGCCACTTCCGGCAGCACCGCCGACCAGTCCCAGCCGGCACGGCCGGCATCCGCCTCGAACAGCACCGTCGGCGAACCCTTGCCGGTGCAATACATATTCAGCTTGCGGCCGCCGACATCGACCCGGACCTGGGCGCCAGCGAGCGCAGCCTGGCCGGCCGGCGGTTCGGCAAAGGCGCCGGCGCTGGCCATGAGCAGGGCGGCGGCGAGAAAATTGTGTGTGAGTTTATTCATAGCATTAAATATAACATTGCGGGCGAGAAAATTGGCGCGGTAATACGAAGTTGACGAATTTCTGGCACAGTAGAGGGTGTTCGGGCATCGCTACAGGCGCCCTTTACATACATCACAGGAGATTTTTCATGACCACGACTACCTACCCTAACGTCCGCCTCCTGATCGCGAACGAGTGGAGCGACGCCACCGGCGGCAAGACCATTCCGGTTGTGAATCCCGCCACCGGCAAGGAAATCGGCACCGTGGCCAAGGCCAGCATCGCCGACCTGGACCGCGCGCTGGCTGCGGCACAAAAAGGTTTCGACGCCTGGCGCAAAGTGCCGGCCTTCGAGCGCACCGCCACGCTGCGACGCGCCGCCGCCCTGCTGCGCGAACGCGCCGACGAGATCGCCCGCCTGCTGACCCAGGAACAAGGCAAGCCGCTGGCCCAGGCCCGCGCCGAAGCGCTGGCCGGCGCCGACATCATCGACTGGTTCGCCGCCGAAGGCATGCGCGTGTACGGCCGTATCGTGCCGTCGCGTAATCCGGCTGCGCAGCAGCTGGTGCTGAAGGAGCCGGTTGGTCCGGTGGCCGCGTTCACGCCGTGGAACTTCCCGATCAACCAGGTGGTGCGCAAGCTGGCTGCGGCGCTGACCACCGGCTGCTCCTTCCTGTGCAAGGCGCCGGAAGAAACCCCGGCCTCGCCTGCGGCGCTGTTCCAGTGCTTTATCGACGCCGGCGTGCCGGCCGGTACGGTGGGCCTGGTGTTTGGCGATCCGG
Organism: Duganella aquatilis; assembly: GCF_009674565.1. Lineage (GTDB taxonomy): Bacteria > Pseudomonadota > Gammaproteobacteria > Burkholderiales > Burkholderiaceae_D > Rugamonas > Rugamonas aquatilis. The sequence goes on along the minus strand of NZ_WKJL01000010.1, from coordinate 39,075 downwards.
CTGAAATTTCCAACTACCTGATCCCGCACCCGGTGATCCGCAAGGTGACCTTCACCGGTTCGACCCCGGTCGGCAAGCAGCTGGCCGCGCTGGCCGGCGCGCACATGAAGCGCGTGACCATGGAGCTGGGCGGCCATGCGCCGGTGATCGTGGCGGAAGACGCCGACGTGGCGCTGGCCGTGGAAGCCGCCGGCGGCGCCAAGTTCCGCAATGCCGGCCAGGTGTGCATTTCGCCGACCCGCTTCCTGGTACACAACAGCATCAAGGAAGAATTCACCCGCGCGCTGGTGGCGAGCGCCGAGCGTCTGCAACTGGGCAATGGCCTGGTGGAAGGCACGACCCTCGGTCCGCTGGCCAATCCGCGCCGCGTTGCCGCGATGACCCAGTTCGTGGAAGATGCGCGCGCCAAGGGCGCCAGTGTGGCGACCGGCGGTCAGCGCGTGGGCACTGAAGGCAACTTCTTCGCGCCGACCATTCTGTCGGACGTGCCGCTGAATGCCAGCGTGTTCAATGATGAGCCGTTTGGTCCGCTGGCGGCGATACGCGGTTTCGATACGCTGGACGAGGCGATTGCCGAGTCCAACCGTCTGCCGTTTGGTCTGGCCGGTTATGCGTTCACCCGTTCGATCAAGAACGCGCACCAGCTGATGCACAATGTGGAAGTCGGCATGCTGTGGATCAACCAGCCAGCCACGCCTAGCGCCGAGATGCCGTTTGGCGGCGTGAAGGATTCGGGCTATGGCTCGGAAGGTGGTCCGGAGGCGCTGGAAGCCTATCTGAATACCAAGTCGGTATCGCTGATGGCCGTCTAAGCCACCTCAGCCCTCGGCAAACAACTGCCGGGGGCTGGCGCCGCCAGCCAACGCCTTGATCGCCGCGCGAAGCTGAGCAGCATCAGCCGTGGCAACTTTTACCGCTGCGGCAGCCGGAATATCTTCGCCAGCCAACTCCCGCAGTATCTCCCGCAACGCGAGCAACTCTCCCTCAATTACGCCCTTTTGATGGCCCTCTGCCAAAGCCTTTTGTGCGGCCTCTCTGATTGGCCGGTCGAAGATTTCTGGGCTGAACATTTCATCGGTCGTGAATTTTCTGGCTGTTTTCATGGCAAATTCCTCCTCCAAATCCATGCTAGTCAGGCCGGACGCGTCTTGCAAGGTGAGCTGAATCCAGCGTTTGAGGCTATCGCGCGCCGGCGCCATATCATCCTGTCGCACACGCTCCGCAAGCAAATCGACAGCGGCACGCATTTCGGTACCGGTTTGGGCATGCAGCAAGCGGAATAGAAGGCTGACGATATCGCCGCGCTGGCTGTCATGATGCCGGTCGAGCAGCAGGTATTGCTGATTCGCCTGAAAGCGTTCAAGGCCGGCAGGCGACGCCAGCATCAGTTGCGACAGCTCGGTCGCCGAAGTCCACGGACGGCGTCCGTGGTAAAGCACAATCGGCAGCACCGGTGGCAGCTTGCCGTGTTTGCTCAGCTTGTGCTGCGCCACCAGATCCTGGTACAGCAAGCCGACATACACCTGCATGCGCAACGCCATCCACTTATCCGGCCGCGCCTGAAACTCCAGCAGAATGTAGACATACACCCAATCGCCGCCGATGCGCACCCGCCACACCACATCCTCATGCCGCGCCTTGCCGCCATCGCTGGCATAGCTCGCGTTGACGCGCTCGAACGCGTCCACCGTCAAGCCCCGCGCCCAATCGGCCGACAAAAATCCCGCCACCAGATCGCGCACGATTTCCGGATGGGAGAACAGCTGCTTGTACAGCACGTCGCTACGGGAGCTCATGAAAAAATATTCTAACTACCGCTACCGTTGCCGAGTGCGTCAGGCGACGCGCTCGATTTGGCACACCTCAACAAAACATCGACTCGACGGCCATCTGTTGAGTCCGGCCCGCATCGGTGCTACCCCGGCTGCATATGTGGCAGCAATAATTTGCTCAACCGCCCCACCAGCCGGGACGTATTGATCTGCTCCGCCGCCGAAATTGGAATAATCGCCGCCGTCACCAGCTTTAGCTTCTTGCTGATACTGGCGATGCGCAGATCGACATTCTGCCACTGGGCAGCACTCATTTCAAATGGGTGGCGGCGATTCATCGGCTCGATTTTGTCGATCGCATTCAGCGCGACGATCACCTTCCCGCGCTCGGCACGGCTTGGAAACAACTCGCTGAAAACCCACTCGTCGATAGCGTAGTCGCGCTGATCAGCACGCATGAAATAAATCACTGCATGGGCTTTTTCCAACGCGGCACGGTAGAGCTGAATGTATTCAGCGTCAAGCTGCGGATTCTCGCCGATGCCGGGCAAGTCGGCCAAGGAAAAATAATGCGTTCCCGACGTTGACGCGAATTTGAATTCGGCCGATTGCATAACGCGTGTACAGCCTTCGGTATCGCTGGTATCAAAGGCCTCCTCGCCAATCAGGCTGTTCAGCGTGGTCGACTTGCCGTAGCCGGACTTGCCCATCACGATCACCTGCAAGTCTTCCGACACCGTGTTGCCTCTGCGCCATCGCGATGCCGAGGACGGCACCGGCAACCCATCCTGCAAAAAATCAAAGGCATCGCAGTGGGCCACCAGATCGTCAACTGTGCGGGTCAGCTTTACCGTGCACGCCAGCGCAGCCGTCATCACCAGAGACCGAAGAATCCGCCGATGCCGCCGATCACACCGCCAACGAGCGCACCGGGCACGCCGAATTTAGCCCCGATAGCCGCCCCCTTGGTCGCACCGGAAATGACCCGGCCAATCACTTTGGTGGTCGATTCTTTGACCTCCGCGCGCGCGGCAGACGACAGATTTTCCGCCGCAACCTCGCGCGCTACAGCCAATTTCTTCTCGTCCGGCAGCGAGAAGATAATTTCGTCGACCAGGCCGCTCAAACCGAATTTTTCCTCGGCCGAAACGGCCATGATTTGCGATTTCTTCAAACCGAAATTAGCGGCCACCACAGAGATCTTGGCGTCGATGTTGCTGGCCTGCTTGGGGCCGGGACGTCGCGCTGCCTCATCCCACTCGCGGAACGGTTCGATTTTATCGACCTGATTCAGCACAACAATAAACGGCTTGCCCTGTTGCAGCTGCGGCTTGACCACATTATTGTAGAAATCCAGATCAACCGAATTGGCGCGGTCGTCCGCTTTCAACACCCACAGCACGGCATCCAGTTCCGGCAGCAGTTTCTGGTACAGCGCCGAATACTCCTCATCGCGTTGCTGGTCTTCGCCAACACCGGGCACATCGATCAGCGTGATGCCTTTGCCCTTACCCATCTTCAGGATCACGTCCTGCGCGCTGCGGGTGCACGCTTCAACGTCCGACACTTCGCAGATGTCCTCGCCAAACAAGGCGTTGCACAACGACGACTTGCCGACACCGGTCTTGCCGAACACGCCGATTCGCGGAGTGTAGGACAGCATCTCGTCGATTTTTTTCTCGATGCGTTTTTTCTGCTCGTCGGTGAAACCGCTGTCCAGCTCTTGCAACAGCTCCAGGATATTCAACGAATCTTTTTTCATTTGGCGGTTTCCGCAGTAAGGGAGGAGATGAAGGTGTTGCGCGCAACATTGCCGATGGTGTTGGTGGCAACCGAATCGAAGGTGGCGCCGATCAGGCCACCCAGCAGCGGTACCGCCTTGCCCAAATTGATGGCGCCCTTCTCACCGAACTTGGTCAACAGCCGGAAACCGACTTTCTGGTTGATCGCCGTGATGGTTTTGCCGCTGATGTTCTTGATCGCGTTTTCCGTCAGCTTGCGGCCGACCACGATGCCAATATCCTTCAGCACGTCTTTTGCGCCGTTACCTAGCAGGCACACATACACCAGCGACTTGACCTGGTCTTGTTGCAGATCGTGTCCGCCCATCCTTGCGATGGCGGCGATCATGCGGATCTGCACGTACATGACACTGGTGATATTGGCCGGGATGGTGATCGGCATCGTGAGCAAGCCGCCTAGGCCACTCAGAAAGCCGGAGGTCCCGGCCTTGGTGTTTTGCCAGCGGATCAAAGAGTTGACCTGATCTTCCAGCGTTCCATCCTGCTTGAGATAGTCATTCGCCAGCTCGTCGGCGGAATCCAGTCCCGCCACGCCGTTGACCGCCTTGTCATAGGCCCAATCCAGGGCCGCCATGATTTTACCTTCACTGAGCGCCGTCGCCATGATCCTCCTTATTCCTCAAAAGAAATGTTGGATGATTATAACTAAGATTTCCCAGCAAAAACTAACGAAAAATCACAATGGTGAATTGTTTGATCAGCGCTCGGACTTCAGCACTTCGCGGGCGATTTCGACGGTCTCGGTGCCGTCGGTCAGCCAGATCTGGCCGTCCTGGATGGTGCATTGCAGCTGCATCGTGCGCTGCGCCATCTTGCCCAGCTGCTCGGTGGCGGCGGCGTCGAGGTCGACCACGGTCAGGTTCTTGCAGCGCTCGACCTTGTTGGCCAGGCCCTTCCACCAGATGTGGCTGGTCGAAGCATAGCTGTAGACGTAGACGTGCTCCGAACGGCCGCACGCCTTCAGGATCACCTTTTCATCCGGCTGGCCGACTTCGATCGACAGCTCGATCGCGCCGGTCAGATCCTTGTGCCACAGGTCCGGCTCCTCGACATCGAACAGGCCCTTGGTGAAGGTCAGCGCCTCGTTGGCGTGGATGGCGAAGGCGACCAGGCGCACCATCATGCGCTCGTCGGTTTCCGAGGGATGGCGCGCCAGCGTCAGCTGGTGCGTTTCATAGTAATTGCGGTCCATGTCCGCAATCGACAGTTCTGCTTTATAGATTGTTGCCTTGAGTGCCATGCGATTCTCTGTGACGGATTACTTAAAGACGACGGTTTTATCGCCGTTTTGCAAAATGCGGTGTTCGACAAACCATTTCACTGCGCGCGCCAGCACCACGCATTCGACATCGCGGCCAATGGCCGACAAGGTGTCGGCATCCATCGAGTGATCGACGCGCTCGACGTCCTGCTCGATGATCGGACCTTCGTCCAGGTCGCCGGTGACGAAATGCGCGGTCGCGCCGATCAGCTTGACGCCGCGGTGGTGCGCCTGCGCATACGGCTTGGCGCCCTTGAAGCTCGGCAGGAACGAGTGGTGGATATTGATCGCCTTGCCCTTCAGCGCCGTGCACAGGCCCGGCGACAGGATCTGCATGTAGCGCGCCAGCACCACTAGGTCGATCTTGTGCGTGTCCATCAGTTCGATGATCTTGGCTTCCTGCGCCAGCTTGGCCTCCTGCGGCGCGCCGGTGGCCAGCGGCAGGTGGTGGAACGGAATATTGTAGCTGGCCGCCAGCTGGTAGAAGTCCATGTGGTTCGACACGATGGCCGGAATTTCCACCGGCAGCAGCCCGCTCTTGTAGCGGAACAGCAGGTCGTTCAGGCAATGGCCGATCTTCGACACCATCAGCATCACGCGCGGCTTGTAGTGGGCATCGCGCAGCTCCCAGTCCAGCTGCATGTCGGCAGCCAGCAGGCTGAAGTCGGCGCGCAGCAGGTCATCGTTGATGGTGCTGTCTTCGCGCGCGAAATGCACGCGCATGAAGAATAATTTCGACTCGCTGTCCCCAAACTGGGCCGAGTCGATGATGTTGCAACCATGGTCAGCCAAGAAACCCGACACGCGATGAACGATTCCGCGCTGATCCAGGCAAGAGAGTGTCAAAATGTATTCGGGATTGCTCATGACTACCGTAAGAGGTTGGACAAAAGACAGCTATTGTCGCACGCCTTGTCTGTCGCGACAAAAATAGCACGATCGTGCAAATTGAGATATAGTCATCCGCACCCACACAAGGAGGATATCCAATGGAGACAAATCTGCAATTCCGCCTGGCCGCGCGTCCGGTCGGCATGGTCAAGGACAGCGACTGGCAACAGGTCGACGAACCGCTGCGCGAACTGGCCGATGGCGAAGTCCGCATCAAGGTGCTGTACCTGTCGCTCGATCCGGCCATGCGCGGCTGGATGAACGAAGGCAAATCCTACATCCGCCCGGTCGCCATCGGCGAGGTGATGCGCGCCGGCGGCGTCGGCGTGGTGGTGGAATCGAAATCGCCGAAATACGCGGTGGGCGACTACGTCCAGGGCGGCACCGGCGTGCAGCGCTACTGGACCGGTGCCGGCGACGACAAGCAAGCCTCTTTCCACAAGGTCGATCCGAAACTGGCGCCGCTGACCACCTACCTGAACACGCTGGGCATGCCGGGCATGACGGCCTACTTCGGCCTGATCGAATCGGGCCAGCCGAAAGCCGGCGACACGGTGGTGGTGTCGGGCGCGGCCGGCGCGGTCGGCCAGACCGTCGGCCAGGTCGCCAGGCAACTGGGCTGCCGCGTGGTCGGCATTGCCGGCGGCAAGGAAAAGTGCGACTTCGTGGTCAACGAACTGGGCTTCGACGCCTGCATCGACTACAAGAACGACTCGGTCAAGGACGGCCTCAAGCAGCATTGCCCGCAAGGCGTGGACGTCTACTTCGACAATGTCGGCGGCGAGATCCTCGACACCGTGCTCACCCGCATCAACATGAAGGCGCGCATCGTCATCTGCGGCGCCATCTCGCAGTACAACAACACCACGGCGGTGAAGGGGCCGTCCAACTACCTGGCGCTGCTGGTCAACCGCGCGCGCATGGAAGGCATCGTGGTCTTCGATTACGCCGACCGCTACCCCATCGGCGTGGCCGCGCTGGCCGGCTGGATGAAGGACGGCAAAATCAAGAGCAAGGAAGACGTGGTGCAGGGCCTGGAAAACTTCCCGCAGGCGCTGAACATGCTGTTTGAGGGGAAAAACTTCGGCAAACTGGTATTACAGGTGGCCACGCCGTAAAAACGCGGAACCTTCTGTCTGCCTCGGCGTCTATCCATGTATCGCCAACACGCCGAGGACCCATTATGTTCCCACAACTCCCTTCTTCCGCGATCGCATCGCACATGGAAACCTTGATCGGCTTTTACGTCGACGTCATGCAGCATGTGATCGAAGCCACGCAAAGCGTCAGCCAGCTGAACATGCAATTGGGCCGCGACCTGATCACCGAAGCCGGCGCCAACGGCCAGCGCATCATGTCCAGCAAGGACGCCGGCCAGCTCGGTTCCGCCTTCGCCATCCTGTTGACGCCGGGCAGAAAGTCCCTCGCCACCTACCAGCACCGGCTGGCCGCAGTGTTGAGCCGCAGCCATGCCGGCATCACCGAAGTGGCCGCCAGCCACATGCCCGGCGTGCAGCGCTCGGCCACCGCCATGACCGAGCAGCTGGTGCAGGAAGCCACCGCCCACAGCACCCGCGCCGCCGAACAGCTGGCTCGCTTTCAACCTGGGGGACACCTCAGGCATTAAGTGGAACTTCCGTCAATCTTGCACCTCTAACATGTAGAACAGCGGGGCCAGCCTGCTGTTTTCTTACCATTCGACGGAGGGATCTATGGCCAGCAACACCAGCAACGATCAGGGCAAACCCAAGGGCACTGCCAAGCGCGGCTTTGCCGCAATGGACGAAGCAACCCAGCGCGCCATCGCCAGCAAGGGCGGGCAGGCGGCGCACCAGAAAGGCACGGCGCACGAATTCGATTCGGAGGAAGCGCGCCGCGCCGGCCAGAAAGGCGGTGAAGCGGTCAGCCGCGACCGCGAGCACATGGCCGCCATCGGCCGCAAGGGTGGTGAAAGCCGTCAGTCCGCCGCCCGCGCCAACGCCGAAAAGAACCGCAACGCCGGTTCCGAGCAAACGGCCAAGGGAGGCAACAAGTAGCCGCGCCCTACGCCACCCACCGGTCCTGCAAACGCCGCAGCACGGCCACATGCAGGGCCGGCGCCGCAGCCGCAATGCCGCGCGCGGCCAGATGATAAGGCTGGCCGTCCGCCTGCGTCGCCATGCCGCCGGCCTCGCGCACCAGCAAGGCGCCGCCGATGCAGCGGCAACCATCATTCCCCTGCAGCCAGAAGCCATCCAGCCGGCCGCACGCCACGTAAGCCAGTTGCAGCGCCACCGGACTGAGACTGCGCGTCGTCACCACCGCTTCATCCTGCCGTGCGCCAACGCGCATCGGCGTGCCGTTGTACCAGGCGCCGTGACGCCACAGCGCATGGAACAGCTCGTCATGCATGGCGTCGTAGATGACGGCGAACACCGGCACGCCTTCGCGCATCAAGGTCAGCGACATGCACCAGTTGGGAATGGCGCGCAGGAACTGTTCCACGCCATCGACCGCATCGCAGATCCAGTACTCGCCGCTGCGGGCGTGCGCCTCGCTGAGCAGGCCGTCGGCCCAGGCGATGGCGGGATAGTCTTCGGCCAGCTGACGCCGCAACGCCGCCTCGGCAGCCCGGACGTCATCCATGCTCACGGCCGGCGTGCTGCGCCAGAAGGTCGCGCACAGGCTGGCGCCAACCTCGCGCACCAGCTCCAGTACGCCTTCCGTATCGATTGCAGTCATGCTTTTTCCTTGCAGTGGATGAAAGCTGTAGATTGCCTGTAGAATTCAAGGTCCGCTAACTGCAAACGGACAACTGATAACGCAATCGGGCCACAACATGAGCAACTACTACGGCGACAAGCGGCTGACTGACGAGATGCCGATCTACGTGGCGGCACAACATACTGACGGCGGCGTCGGCAAGGGCAAGCTCACCCATCACCATCCGGAAGGCCAGATGTACATTCCGGCGCAGGGCGTGATCCTGGTGGAGGCCGGCGGCAACCGCCAGGTGCTGCCGCCCGGACGGCTGGGCTGGATTCCGCCCTATATGCCACACGCCGCCAGCGTGCACGGCAGCACGCTGAAACCCGGCCTGGCCGGCCACACGATTCATATCGCGCCGTCGCTGTGCGTCGGCTTTCCCGAGCAGTCGCTGGCGCTGCGCATGTCGCCGCTGGCGGTGTCGCTGATGGAACGCATGTGCCGCTGGCCCGACGGCATGCCGCCTGATGCGGCCGGCTTCCGCGTGATGAACGTGTTCCTGGACGAAATCCGCGCGGCGCAACCCGATCCGCTGCACCTGACCATGCCGCACCACCCGCGCCTGCTGGCCATGGCCGCCGCCATCGCCGAAGATCCGGCCGACGAAACCGACCTCGACGCCTGGGCCGATCAGCTGGGCTGGTCGCGCCGCAGCCTGACGCGCCACTTTCGCAACGAGACCGGCATGTCGGTGGTGGAATGGCGGCAGGTGGCGCGCCTGCAGAAAGGCATGGCGCTGCTGAACGGCGGCGCTTCCGTCACCACGGTGGCGCTCAGTCTCGGCTACGACAGCGTCAGCAGTTTTATCGCGCTGTTCCGCCGCATCCTCGGCACCACGCCGGCGCGTTTCGCGCAATTCCAGGGCGGCTAGTGCGCCGCCACGTACCACGGTGACGGCTGCGGGTCCGGCGTGGCAAAGGTCTTGCGCATGTGCTCGACCTCCTCCACCGGACTGCGGCCGAACAGACGCTTGAACTCGCGGCTGAACTGCGACGAACTTTCGTAACCGACGCGCGCACTGGCCGCCGCCACCGACATGCCGTTGCGCAGCATCAGCAACCGCGCCTGGTGCAGCCGGGTCGACTTCAGGTACTGCATCGGCGAGGTGCTGGTGACGGCCTTGAAGTGGTGGTGAAACGTCGCCACGCTCATGTGGGCCTCGCTGGCCAACTGGCCGACGTCCAGTTCCTCGCTGAACGACGCATGAATCTTGCGCAGCGCGCGGGCGATGGTGGCAAAGCGGCCCTGCTGCATCAAGGCAGCACGCATGCTGGCGCCCTGCACGCTGGTCAGCACGCGGTAATAGATTTCGCGCACCAGCGCCGGCCCCAGCAGCGCGGCATCCAGCGGATCGGCCAGCGCTTCCAGGAAGCGTTCCACCGACGCCGCCAGCCGTTCATCCATCGGTGTCGACAACAGGCCTTTCGGCTCGGCCGTCACTGCGTGGCCCTGCTCTTCCAGTTCCAGCAACAGGTCGGCGGTCAGCTGAAAATCCAGGCGCAGATACATCGCCAGCAAGGGCTGCTCGGCGCTGGCCTCGGTCTCCATCGAAAACGGCACCGGCACCGCGACTGCCAGGCAATGCTGGGCGTCGTAGACGAATTCCTGCTCGCCGAGAAAGCCGCGCTTGCGGCCCTGGCAAACGATCACAATCCCCGGTTCGTACAGCACCGGCGTGCGGTCCAGCGGGCGGTTGGAGCGCAAAAAGCGCACGTCCGGCAGCACGCTGAGGTTGTAGCCCTCCACCGGCGCCAGCCGCTCCATCAATGTCACCATGCGATTTTTCATGTGCCGATTGTAAGCCGGAATGCCGACGCCGCCATCGCGCTCAGAGAATCAGGCAAATGATGCAGAGCTTCCGACATAGGCGCGTGGCGCCGGCGTCACTACCATGGCTGCTTTCACTGAAAGGACATACCATGAGCAAGCTCTTTTTCATCACCGGCGTCAGCAGCGGTTTCGGCCAGGCGCTGGCCCAGGCGGCGCTGGACGCCGGCCACACGGTCATCGGCACGGTGCGCAACGTCCAGGCGCGCGACGCCTTTGTGGCGCTGCGGCCCGGCCGCTCGCACGCCTACCTGCTGGACGTCACCGAGTTTGACGCCATCGACGGCGTGGTGGCGCGGGCACAGGCTGAAGTCGGACCGGTGGACGTGCTGGTCAACAATGCCGGCTACGGCCACGAAGGCATCATGGAAGAATCGCCGCTGGAGGCAATGCGCCGGCAGTTCGACGTCAACGTGTTTGGCGCGGTGGCGATGATGAAGGCTTTCCTGCCCTCCTTCCGCAGCCGCCGTCGCGGCCACATCATCAACATCACGTCGATGGGCGGCTTCATCACCATGCCGGGCATTGCCTATTACGCCGGCAGCAAGTTCGCGCTGGAAGGCATTTCGGAAGTGGTGGGCAAGGAAGTGCGGCAGTTCGGCGTGCAGGTGACGGCGGTGGCGCCGGGGTCGTTCCGCACCGATTGGGCGGGCCGCTCGATGGTGCGGTCGGAACGCAGCATCGCCGATTACGACCAGTTGTTCGATCCGATCCGCAGCGCGCGTGCCGAACGCAGCGGCCATCAGCCGGGCGATCCGGTCAAGGCCGCGCAAGCCATGCTGGCGCTGACGGAAGTGGCCGAGCCGCCGGCGCACCTGCTGCTCGGCAGCGATGCGCTGGGCCTGGTGCGCGGCAAGCTTGCGCAGATGGACAGCGAGATCAGCACCTGGGAAGCGCTGACCCGCTCGACCGACGTTTAAGCCGGCGTGCCGATGATGACGCTGGAGGCCTTGAAGATGGCGCTCGCTTCGACGCCGTCTGCCAGCGCCAGCGATTCGCCGCTGTCGCGGGTGACGATGGCGGCGATGGTGCCGCCGCCCGGCAACTCGATACTGACTTCGGTATTCACGGCGCCCGGCAGCACGCGGCTGACCTTGCCGGTCAGGCGGTTGCGCGCCGACAGCTTGACGTCGCCCAGGTCGGTTGCCACGATGACCGACGAGGCCTTGATCAGCGCAAACGCCTCGACGCCCACATCCAGGCCCAGGCTGTCGCTGCTGTCGCGGGTGATGGTGGCGACGATCTGCTGGCCGCCGACGATTTCCAACACCACCTCGTCATTGACGGCGCCACGCTTCAAGGCCACGACTTTGCCGCTGAACTGATTACGTGCACTGGTTTTCATTTTCATCCTTTGAATGAGTAAAAAATCATCCGCCAGTGTATGCGATTGGGCGCTCAGGTGGGCGACAAACTCGCGGTGCGCCGCATCGACCTTGCGGAAATTTTCCACCAGTTGCGCGCCGCGTCCCGTCAGCCGCGTGCCGCCGCCGCCCTTGCCGCCCGCCACGCGTTCGACCAGCGGTTCGCCGGCCAGGTTGTTCATCGCCTCGATGGCGTCCCAGGCGCCCTTGTAGCTCATGCCGACCGCCTTGGCCGCCGACGTGATCGACCCTTCGGTTGCCACCGCCGCCAGCAGCGCCACGCGGTCCTGTCCGCCCAGCTTCTGGCCATCGATGGTCAGCCACACATTGCCTTGCAATTCCATGCTCATGCCGCATTCTCCTCCACACGGAAGATGCTACCATTTTCCATGCGCAGCACATGGTCGCCGAAGGCGCGCACGTCTTCCGGATCGTGGGTAATCATCAGCATGGGGATTGCCAGCCGGCGCTGCAGGTCGCCGAGTTCGGCGCGCATGCGTTCGCGCAGGCCGGGGTCGAGCGCGGCGAACGGCTCGTCCAGCAACAGCGCCTGCGGCTGCGGCGCCAGCGCGCGCGCCAGCGCCACCCGCTGCCGCTGGCCGCCGGACAACTGGTGCGGATACTGGTGCGCCACGTGGTCCAGCGCGAACGCCTCCATCCAGTAGCGGATCGCCTCGCCATCCACGCGCGCCAGCGGATTGCGCCAGCCGCGCTGCAGGCCGAAGCCGATGTTCTGCCGCACGTTCAGGTGCGGGAACAGCGCGTAATCCTGGAACAGATAGGCCACCTTGCGGTCCTGGGCCGGCAGGTTGACGCCGCTGCCGCTGTCGAACAGGCAGCGGCCGGCCAGCTCGATGCGGCCGCTGTCCGGCGTCATCAGGCCCGCCACGGCTTTCATCATCTGGCTCTTGCCGGCGCCGGACGAGCCGTACACCACCACCCGCTGGCTGGACGATTCGAAGCGCGCCTGCAGCTGGAACACCCGCTCGCCGGAGCGCAGGGTTTTGTGGATGTCGACTGTAAATTGGGTGCTCATGCTTGCGGATTGCGGTTAGGCGTCAGTTTGTTGGCGGTAACCAGCACCACCACGCAGACCACGGAAGTAATAATCACCAGCAGGTTGGCCTGGTCGTCCTGCCCGGCCTGCACGGCTTCGTAGACGGCGATCGATAGCGTCTGCGTCTTGCCGGGAATGCTGCCGGCCACCATCAGCGTCGCGCCGAACTCGCCCATCGAGCGGGCGAAGGCCAGCAAGGTGCCGCCCAGCACGCCGCGCCAGGCCAGCGGCAGGGTCACACGCAGGAACACGCCAAACGGCGACACGCCCAGCACCCGTGCCGCCTGTTCGAACTGCGTATCGATGCTTTCAAACGCGGCGCGCGCGCCCTTCAGCACCAGCGGAAACGCCACCACGGCCGCCGCGATCACCGCCGCCTGCCAGGTGAAAATCAGGTTGATGCCGAAGTGCTGCTGCAACCACGCGCCGATCACGCCATTGCGGCCGATGATGACCAGCATGTAGTAGCCCAGCACCGTCGGCGGCATCACCATCGGCAAGGTCAGCACCGCGTCCAGCAGTTCGCGGCCCGGAAAGCGCTTGCGCGCCAACAGGTAGCCGAGCGCCACACCAAACACCAGATCGATCAGCGTGGCCCAGCAGGCAACCTTCAACGACAACCGCAGCGCCACCCACGCAGGATCGAACGACTCCACGTTATGGTCGGCCGAAACCGTACTTGGCAAGAATGGCCTGGCCGGCCGACGACTGCACGTAGTCGGCAAACTTGCGGCCAGCCGCCGCTTGCGGACCGGCGGCGATCACCGCGATCGGATAACTGACCGGCGTTTCGGTCGGCACCGTGGCCACCACGGTGACCTTGTCTTTCACGATGGCGGCGTCGGTGGCGTAGACGAAACCGGCGTCCACTTCACCGCGCGCCACATAATCCAGGCACTGGCGCACCGAGGTGCCCAGGATCAGTTTCGGCTCGACAGCGGTCCAAAGCTTGGCGTTTTCCAGCGCGGCCTTGGTGTAGCGGCCGACCGGCACGCTGGCCGGATTGCCGATGGTGATGCGCGCCACGGCAGGCTGCGTGACGTCCGCCAGGGCCTTGACCGCCACCTTGCCGCCTTGCGGTGCGATCAGCACCAGGCTGTTGCTGGCGAAGTTCTTGCGGGTGCCAGGGGCCAGCAGCTTCAGATTATCGGCCTTGTCCATCGCATCCTGGTCGGCGGAGGCGAACACGTCGACCGGCGCGCCCTTGCTGATCTGCTGCACCAGCGGATCGGAAGCGGCGAAGTTGAACTGCACCTTGTCGCCCGCGTGCTCCTTCTCATACGCCGCGCCAATTTCCTTGAACGCATTGGTCAGGCTGGCCGCGGCCGACACCGTGATGTCCGTTGCCGAAGCCGTGGCGCCGAAGGCCGCCAGGATAATCGCTACACCTGCTTTCAACATATTCTCTCCTCTGATCAAAACCGCAATAAACACAATTATATAGCGCCAGAGAAATCTGGGCATGGTCCATGAGGGAGGCATTCCCACAAAGAATAAGTCATATGGTTTCCACGTATCTTACGGGAATGACTGGCAACTCGCATACTGAGTTCTCACTTACTCACACAGGGAAATCATCATGACTCTCAAAGCCAAACTGGACGCCTTCAAAGCCGACTTCGAAGCAGGCAAACCACCCTACAACGTACCGTACTCGGTGATCGAAACCATGCACCGCGCCACCGCCGAACTGCGCGCCTCGGGACTCGCGGATGGCGCACTCAAGGTCGGCGACCGCGCGCCCGCCTTCACCCTGAGCGACGCCGACGGCAACCCGGTCAGCTCGGTTGAACTGCTGAAGCAGGGGCCGCTGGTGGTCAGCTTCTACCGTGGCGTGTGGTGCCCGTACTGCAACCTGGACCTGCAGGCCCTGCAAGCCGAGCTGCCGCAGATCCAGGCGCTGGGCGCCAGGCTGGTGACCATCTCGCCGCAGACCGCGTCCAACAGCCGCAAGTCGATGCGCCAGAACGAGCTGTCGTTCCCGGTGCTGACCGACGCCGGCAACGAGGTGGCCGCCGCCTTCGGCATCCGCTACCAGATGCCGGACTATCTGATCGAGCTGTACAAGTCGCTGAAGAACGACCTGCCTGGCTTCAACGGCGATGACAGCTGGACCCTGCCGCTGCCCGGGCGCTTCGTCATCGACACCGACGGCACCATCCTCTACGCGGAAGTCGATCCCGACTACACCAGCCGTCCGGAAACCGCTCTGCTGCTGCCAGCACTGGCCCGCTTCGCCGTGCCGAAGGCCGCCGAGGTGTCGACGGCCAACCAGGCGATCTTCGAACAGCTGAAAAAAGGCCTGGGCATGGTGCCCAACCTGTACGCCACGCTGGCCTACTCCGAGACCGCGCTGGGCAATTACCTGACGCTGCAAAACGGCAAAAGCTCGCTGAACGCCAAGGAACGCGAGGTCATCAATCTGGTGGTCAGCCAGGTCAACCAGTGCGAGTACTGCCTGGCCGCGCACACCGCGCTGGGCGGCATGGTCGGCTTCACGCCGGAGCAGATCATCGAGATCCGCAAAGGCGGCGCCGCGTTCGACGCCAGGCTGGATGCACTGGCCAAACTGGCCAGGAGCGCGACGCTGAACCGCGGCCACGCGGAGCCGGCGCTGCTGGCCGCCTTTCTGGCGGCCGGCTACAGCAAGGTGCAACTGGTCGACACCGTGATGGTCATCGGCGACAAGATCATCACCAACTACCTGCACGCGCTGACGCAGGTGCCGGTCGATTTCCCGCCAGCGCCGGCGCTGTAAGGGCTCAGGCAGGCGTCAGCGACGCCTGCATGAAATCGACAAACGCGCGCGCCTTGGCGCTCGCCAGCCGGCCCGATGGATAGACTGCCCACACATCCATCGCCGGCAAGGTCCAGTCGCTCAACACCGCCTGCACCGCGCCGCTGGCCAACTCCGGCGCGAACATCCATTCCGACGCCACGGCCAGTCCCTGATCGGACAACACGGCCGCGCGCAAGCCTTCGGCCGCCGACACCCGCAACCGTCCTTGCAGTGTGACCTGCTGGCGCTCCCCTACCCGCTCGAACACCCAGGCGCCGCTGCCGCCCGCGTCCTGCACATACGGCACGGCGGCGTGGCCCAACAAATCCGCCGGCGCTTGCGGCACGCCGTGTTGCGCGAAATAGGCCGGCGTGCCCACCACCAGCCGCCGACCTTGCGCAATGCGGCGCGCCGTCATCGAGGAATCGTTCAGCGTGCCCATGCGCAGCGCCACGTCGATGCCGTGTTCCAGCAAATCGATGTGACGGTCGTCCAGCACCATGTCCAGCTCCAGCTCGGGATGCGCCTGCAGCCACGCGCCCAGCTTGGGCACCACGTGCAGCCGGCCGAAGGTCAGGCCGGCGCAGACGCGCAAGCGGCCGCGCAGGCTGGCGCCGGCGCCGCGTGTGTCGAGTTCGGTTTCGTCGGCCTGGCTGATGGTCTTGCGCGCGCCTTCGTAATAACGGTGGCCGGCATCGGTCGGCGTCAGGCCGCGCGTGGTGCGCGACAACAGCCGCGTGCCCAGCCGCGTCTCCAGCTGCGCCACGGCCTTCGAGACGGCCGGCTGGCCGGTATTCAGGCGGCGTGCGGCGGCGGAGAACGAACCGGCCTCCACCACGCACACAAAAATTTCCATCAAGGTTAAACGGTCCAAGGCATTCCTCCTGGCCTCATCTTAACGGGGCATGGCAGGACTGTCACCCTATTCTCCGGAGGAATGAGAGATATGGCGCCGGCCGGTCTTCCGGCATCGCGCCGGCGGCGGCACAGTGACGGTATCGACACTCACAGAGGAAACATCATGTACCAGCTCTACGCATTCGCCACGCCCAACAGCATCAAAGCCATCATCGCCCTGGAGGAACTCTGGCTGGACTACCAGCTGCACGCGGTCGACGTCCGCCAGGGCGAGCAAAAGACCGAGGCCTTTGCCTTGCTCAATCCGAACGCCAAGGTGCCGGTGCTGATTTCGCCCGGCGACAAGCTGGTGCTGACCGAGTCGGCCGCGATTCTGGTGTACCTGGCGGAGCGGCACGGCCTGTTGTTGCCGCCGGATGGCGCGGCCTGCGCCCGCGTGTTCGAGCAGCTGTTCTTCCATGCTTCCGGTCTTGGCCCGGCATTCGGCCAGTCCGGCTATTTCCAGAAGTCCGCGCCGGAGGTCATGCCGGCGGCGATTGCGCGCTTTCACGGCGAGGCCCGGCGTACGCTCGCGCTGCTGGACCGCGTGCTGGCCACGCAAGCCTATGTATCGGGCGACAGCTATTCAATCGCCGATATCGCCCACTTCGGCTGGCTGTGGCGCCGGGAGTTTGCCAATATCGATTTCAGCGCCACACCACATGTCGCGCGCTGGTATGAGCAGATTGCCGCGCGGCCCGCGGTGCAGCGCGCCATTGCCCGCGCCGAGCGGCTGAAATCCTGAGCCTGGCCGCCGCTGTGGTACATTCCCGGTTCGCCATTTTTTAGCAGCCGTCATGTCGCACCTGAAGTACCTCAGCGCTTATTCCGAACAAACGCAACAGCAAGTCGCGCAGCTGATCGCCAAGAACCAGCTGGGCGAGGTGCTGCTCAAGCGCTACAGCAAGCCGCACGACCTGCGCACCGACCGCGCGCTGTACCAGTACGTGCAGGATTTGAAATCGGAATTCCTGCGCAACGCCGAGCCGATCAACAAGGTCGAGTATGACAGCAAGATCCACGTGATCAATCACGCGCTGGGACTGCACACGGCGATCTCGCGCGTGCAGGGCGGCAAGCTCAAGGCCAAGCACGAGATCCGCGTCGCCACCATGTTCAAGGAAGTGCCGCTGGAATTCCTGCGCATGATCGCCGTGCACGAGCTGGCGCACATCAAGGAAAAGCAGCACGACAAGGCGTTTTACAAGCTGTGCACCTACATGGAACCGAACTACCACCAGTATGAATTCGACCTTCGGCTGTACCTCACGCAGCTGGACACCGAAGGCCGGAAGTTGTGGGGCTAGTTCACGCCCGCTGGCGGCGCGCCACCCAGCCCAGCATGCCGAGGCCGGCCAGCAGCATGGCCCAGGTTTCCGCTTCCGGCACGGCGGACGTGATGTTGATGTTATCGAACTCGAACCTGGTGGCCACGCCCTGGCTCCAGCTCAGCGACGACAGGTCGGTAAAATTCGGATTGAACCAGAAGGTGGTCCAGTTGCCCGTGTAGTCGAACTTCTGCACCACGGGGGTCGAGGTGCCGGCCTTGGTGCCGTAGAAGGTGACCGAGCCGTTAAGCGCGAACGGTCCCATCAACAGCTTGGCCAGGTCGATCGACGTCACATTGAAGGCGCTGTGATCCACGCTGCTCAATGTGATGGTGGCGGCAGCCGTGGCCGCCATGGCGTAGGAGTCGGCGGCCGGCCGGTAGAGAATATTGTGATCGTCCGCAACGAACAGCGAGTGCAGCGCCGTGGCGCCGAGCGAACTGCTCAACTGGAAGCCATCCTCGACATAGCTGGTGCCATGGTAGACGTTCACCACATTCAGCGGAGACGGCAGGTTGGTGTGGCTCAGTTGTGCGACCGAGGCGGCGTCGAAGTCGACCACCGCCGCCTGGGCGGCGGCAGCAAACGTCGAATTGACAGCAAAATCAGAAACGGTGCAGCAATGCCTGTGGATCGTTTTCAACCATCATCAGCTCGGCGTGCTGCGGACGCACCAGGCCCTGCTCGGTGGCGTGGCGGACGAAAGCCACCAGGCTGTCGTAGTAGCCGTCCACGTTCAGCAGGCCGATTGGCTTGGCGTGGATGCCGAGCTGGGCCCAGGTCAGCACCTCGAACAACTCCTCCAGCGTGCCCAGGCCGCCCGGCATGGCGATGAAGCCGTCGGCCAGTTGCGCCATCATGGCCTTGCGCTCGTGCATGTCCTTGACGATGAACTGGCGCGTCAGCCCGGTGTGCCCCACTTCGCGCTCGACCAGCGCGGTCGGAATCACGCCGGTGACTTCACCGCCGAGGCGCAGCACTTCGTCCGCGATGATGCCCATCAGGCCGACATTGCCGCCGCCATACACCAGCGACAGATTGCGTTCGACCAGCGCCGCGGCCAGCGCGCGGGCTTCCTCCGCAAAACGGGGAGAGGCGCCGGCATTGGCGCCGCAGTACACACAGATCGCTTTATTTAATAACTGCGCCACTTAACTTTTCCTCTTCCAATTCTTTTTGCGCAGCGTCCTGGTCCAGCCGCTCGGTGGCGTCGCGCACGTTGCAGCAGGCGGCCTGCTCGTATAAATCCCTGGCCTGCGCCAGTTTCTTTTTCCCGTCCAGCATCACCAGCGCGCGTGCGTACTGGATGCGGGCGATCGACGAATCGGGATTCAGCGCCAGCGCCGTTTCAAACTGGCGGTAGCTCTCGTCCTTCTTGACGCCGTAGGTCAGGCCGGCCAGCACGGCGCCGGCCTTGTCGATGATTTCGGCGTGGTACACGCCCAGCGCCACGTGCGCATCGGCGCGCTGCGGCGCCAGCTGCACGGTCTTGTCGAGGCTGTGCTTGATCTTCGCGCCCAATCCCTGCGCCAGCGCCTTCACCACCGAGATGCCCTGCGAATACTGGCCCAGCGCATACGCATGCCAGTAGTAGCCGGCCGGCTGGTCCGGCTGCTCGCGCTGCTGGCGCTCGCAGCGCTCGGCCACGCATTCAAAAGTGGCCAGGCGCTTCTTCTCGTTCGGCTCCAGGTAGTTGGTGTACATGCAGATGGCCTTGTGGGCGACCGCGTAGCCGTTCACGCCCACATCCAGCCCCAGCCGCGCGGCGCGCTCGAACTCGCCGGCGTGGAAGGCGATCCAGGCCTGCACCAGCACCGGATGGGTCGGGAACGCTTCGCGATCGCCGCCGTGCAGCTGCGGCCACGCCGCCTGCAGGCTTTCCGGCGTATAGCGAAACGCCGGATCGGGGTACGGAAAAGCGGTCCACGCCATCAATGCCTCCTTCAGTTCACTTGAGCTTCTTCAGATATTCTTCGGACAGTTTCTGGAACAGCAGCGCCGTTTCATTGCGCAGGTACGGGCCGATCTGCGACAGCACCTGGTAACAGCCGCGCGCCAGCGCATCGGCCATCGACTGCTGCTCGCTGTACTTGCGCGGATTGCGCACGTATTCATAGGATAACCAATATGTCGCCACCACCACCATATTGGTGGCCATGGCGTCGATGGCGTTGTCGGAGGCTTCCAGCGATTTCTCGGTGCGCAAGTCTTCACACAGCTGCTTGGCGACCTTGATCTTGTGCGCCAGGATCTGCTTGAAGTGCAGTTCCAGCTTGCGGTTGCGCGACAGCAGGTCGTTCAGGTCGCGGTAGAAAAAGCGGTAGCGCCAGATCAGTTCGAACATCAGGTGCAGGTACAACCACACGTCCTCGATGTTGGAGCGGCGGCCGTTCGGCACGGTCAGGATGCGTTCGATCTCGGCTTCGAACTGGACGAAGATCGAGTTGACGATGTCGTCCTTGTTACGGAAATGGTAGTACAAATTCCCCGGCGAGATATTCATCTCTTCGGCGATCACGGTGGTGGTGATATTGGGCTCGCCGAACTCGTTAAACAAGCGCAAGGACAGCTCAAGGATGCGTTCGCGGGTACGGCGTGGGGCTTTTTGTAACATAGCAGGGAACCTCTGTTTATTCTCGTGCAAGCATAACACCGATGCACACAACAGAGGAACACCCGCGCACGCTTTTAGCCGCACATAGCGGCCTGATGCCGCCAGTTAGCGTGTCGCTTTCTTGGCAGCAGGCTTTTTAGCGGGCGTTTTTTTCGCGGCCGGTTTCTCTTCCTTGGCCGCCTTCTTCACAGCGGGCTTGCCGGACAGCGCGGCCACCTGTTTGGTCAGCTCGTCGATCCGCTGGTGCAGTGCATCGATTTCCTGGCGCGTCGGCACGCCGATCGAACTCAGCGCGCGCAGCACGCGCTCCTCGAACAGCTGCATCGAGAAGAACTTGCCCTCCTCTTCCTGCGCCTTGGCGAATGCCGCCAGGCCTGCCTGCCAGATCTCCTGCGACGACATGCGCACGGCATCCGCCAGCTGGTCGTCGTTCTTCTTCAACTTCTTAGCCATTTCCATCCCATGAGTTCTGTTTGCCGGTATTTTATTCTATGCCGGCATCTCTAGAGAATGGTTACTAATGGCATCGCACTAGATTAAGTTTCGAGCTGGACGCCAGGCCTGGTGTTGGGATAGATCTGCTCCACCGCCGGCTCGTCCGGCCCCGGCTTCTTCATGGCGTAGGCGTTGACGGGTTGCGAACGGTTGACCCACAGCGTGTAATACAGGTGATCGGCGCGCGGATCGTCGGTGTTCGGGTGGATCAGGATGGTCAGGCCCAGGCTGTTCAATTGCAGCCATGGCACGATGACCTGCAACTGCTCGTTGCTGAAGCCGAAATAGAACGACGGCGTCACGTGCGGTCCGCGCGGCTCCAGGTTCCAGTTGCCCAGCTCGACCTCGAACCGCTCGGCCGCCCACTTGTGCAGCAGCGCCGCTTTCTGGAACGTGTCCTCGTCAAAATAAATATGGGCGTGGTAGCTCTTGATGTCGGTGTAGGCGCGCGGCTTGGTCGGCAAGGTCTGCTCGCCGGGACGCACGCTGTGCGGCCGGGTGGTGGCTTCCTTGTAGGTTTCGTAGCCCCATGGACTCTTGCCCGTGGTTTGCGCCGATGCGATGCCCGAAGCGGCAAACGCCGCCAGCAAGCCGCCGCCGCGCAGCAGCCCGCGACGTGCCGGCGACAACAGGTCCGCCCAATCCTGATCTTCATTGCTCATGCAGTTCTCCTTTACGGCTTAGCGTAAGGGCAAATACGGCCGAGCTGAACGAATGGTTTCGCAGTTCCTTATGCGTTTTTCTCAGGTTTCCTGATCGATGTAGACCAGCGACTCCAGCAGCTCGCGGCTGGGAAAGCTCGGCAGCCGGTAGCGCGCCGGGTAGCCGGGCACGCCTTGCTGCAATTCCTTGATGTGGGAGCGCAATTCGTCCCACGCCACCACGCGCACGTCCGGCTCGCCGCTTTCCTCGTGGTAGCGCACCAGCGCCACCTTGTCGACCTCCGGCATCAGCGTGTCGACCTGGTCGGTCCAGACGCCGTAGCTCTCGATGCGGCCGGTCTCCGGCGATTGCAGCAGCTTGTAGGTGGCGACAAACAGGTCGAGCTTGGCCTGGTCGTTCAGCTTGTCCAGCATGTTTTTCTGCGCCTGGTAATCCTCCAGCAGGAACAGCTTTTTCAGTTCGGCCGCCAGTTGCGCCACGTTGCCGTCGCCGGGAATGAATTCGACCGGCTTGCCGTTCTTGAAGCAATACATCAGCGACGACACCTGCCGCCCCTCCTGCTCGGCGTAGCTGCGCGCCAGCGCCAGCATGCCGATCAGCGCCTCCTTGTTGTTGGCGGACGCCACCAGCAGCTTGTGCCGCGACGGCGCCATCACCACCGGCTCGCCGCCCAGTTCCAGGCGGTAGAACAGATCGGCAAACAGCAGGCGCGAACTTTCATAGGCGTCGTTCCAGGCGCCAAGGTAGATGCCGGGCGCCACCTGCTCGAAGTTGGACACCGTGATGTCGCGCAGGTTGTCGATGGCGGCCGCCAGCGCCTCGTCGAACGACACGCCCCATTCCACCAGCGTGCCGCCGGTCAGCGTCTGGATCGACAGTTCGCTGTCGCAGGCCAGCATGATCACGCTGTCGCTGCTGAACGGCGCGTGGGCGTCGACCAGCGGCGGCTTGGCGGCGCCGCCGGACAGCGTCGCCGGCAGCAGCCGCAGATATTCCAGTGTGCCACGTCCACGTATCAGCGGCCGCAGGCTGGCGCGCGCGGCGGCAAAGCTGGACGGCAACGGCGGCGCCAGCAAGCTCTGGACGAAATTCGCCAGCACCTGCGGCCGCTGCTTGCGCGGCGCGGCGCAATAGGCCTGGTAGCCGTTTTCCAGGTTGACGACCTGCGCGCCGTCGCCGCTGCCCAGCAGGCGCTGATCGGCGGCGTCGTAACGCAGCTGCGACGGATTGCCGGCCTCGGCAAACGCCTGGATCGCCAGCTGGGCGAATTGTTCGATGGTGGGGGTGGAACGGAAGAAATCTAAAAATCCCAACGCTACTCCTTGATGGCTTCAGTCTCGGCCACCACGGCCGCCGGGCCGTGGGCCTGGGCATGCAGGCGGAAGCCTTCGCGGATGTTTTCGCGCAGCACCGCGCCCTTCCACGGCTTGGTGTAGAAGCGGTCGATGGCGCCGTGGTTGATGGCGGCCATGATCGGCGTCAGGTCGGCGTAGGCCGACAGCATGATGCGGAAGGTGTCCGGGCACAGGTTCTTGACCCGCTCCATGAACTCGGTGCCGCTCATCAATGGCATGCACTGGTCGCACAGGATCACCTGCACCCGGTGCCGCGCCAGGATGTCGAAGCCCTCGGCCGCGGTCTGCGCGGTCAGGATGCGGTAGCCGTCCTGCGACAGGAAATCGGTCAGCACGTCGAGCATGAAGGCGTCGTCGTCGACGATCAGCAGGGTCTGCTGCTCGACGATGTTGTCGTCCGCCGGCGCCTGCAGCCGGCGGCCTTCGCGCAGCATTGCTTCGAACTCGTCTTCCGGCAACGGCCGGCTGAAATAATAGCCCTGCATTTCGTCGCAATTGTGGCGGCGCAGGTAGGCCAGTTGCGCCTCCTTCTCCACGCCCTCGGCGATCACGTTCAGCTTCAGGCTGTGCGCCATGTTGATGATGGCCAGCACGATGGCGGCATCATCCGGATTGCTGGTGACTTCGCGCACGAAGGCGATGTCGATCTTCAGCTTGTCGATCGGGAAGCGCTTCAGGTAGGCCAGCGACGAGTAGCCGGTGCCGAAGTCGTCGATCGAAATCTGGATGCCCAGCGCCTTCAGGTTCTGCAGCACGGTGATGGTGTCCTCGGCGTTGGACATCAGCGAGCTTTCGGTCAGTTCCAGCTCCAGCAGCTCCGGCGCGATATTGTGCTCGCGGATGGCCTTCAGCACCTCCTCTTCCAGCCCGCCGACGAAGAACTGGATGCCGGAAACGTTGACCGACAAATGCACCGCGCCGGCATTGGTCTTCTGCCAGTGGGCGATCTTGCGGCAGGCCTCGTGAATCACCCAGGTGCCGACCCGCACGATCAGCCCGGTCTCTTCCAGCAGCGGAATGAACAGCGCCGGCGACACCATGCCGTGGCCCGGACGCTTCCAGCGTATCAGCACCTCGGCGCCGCTGATGCGGCCGCTGCCGATGTGGACCTTGGGCTGGAAGTGCAGCACGAACTCGTCGTTCTCGATGGCGCGGCGCAGCGCGTTTTCCAGGTCCAGCCGCGCCAGCGACTGCGCGTTCATCTCGGCGGTGAAGAAGCGGAAGGCGTCGCGCCCCGCTTCCTTGGCGCGGTACATGGCGGTGTCGGCGTATTGGATCAGCGTGTCCGGCTCGGCGCTATCGTCCGGGTAGACGGCGATGCCGATGCTGGCGGTCACCGTCACCTCATGGCCTTTCAGGTCGAACGGCTGGCGCAGCGTCTCGCGGATCTTGTCGACCACGGCGATGGCGTTCTGCGCGCCTTCCGGCAGCATCAGGATGGCGGCGAACTCGTCGCCGCCGAAGCGGCCGATGGTGTCGCGCACGCGCAGGCAGTCGACCAGGCGGCTGGAGAACTGGCGCAGCAGCTCGTCGCCGATGGTGTGACCGAGCGTGTCGTTGACGTTCTTGAAGCGGTCGACGTCGAGGAACAGCACCGCCAGCGACCACTTGTGCTCCTGCGCCTGGCGCAGCGAATGCACCAGCGAATCGTAGAACTGGCTGCGGTTGGGCAAGCCGGTCAGCGTATCGAAGTGCGCCAGCTTGAGCAGGCGCTGTTCGGCTTCCTTGCGCTCGGTGATGTCGCGCGCCACCGCCACCAGGATCCAGCTGGCGCCGGAGCGCAGCGTGCGGCGCTGCACCTCCACCGCCAGCGGCGCGCCGTCCTTGCATTGCAACAGCAGCTCGGTCATGGCGCCGCTCTGGTCGCCGGCCAGCAGCTTGTCGTACAGCTCTTCCAGCTTGTGCAGGTCGCCTTCCAGCGAGCGGTTGGGGCCAACCTTGAGGAAGTCCTCGCGCTCGAAGCCCAGCATGCGGCAGGCGGTGGCGTTGACGTCGACAAAGCACATGCCGGCGCGGTCCACCAGGAAGATGGCGTCGGCGGTGGCGTCCATCGCCAGGCGGAAGCGGCGCAGGTCTTCGTCGAGGCGGATGCGGGCGTTCATGTCCAGGGTCAGCTGCGCGTGGTGGCGCTTGATTTCCTCGTACAGCAGCAGGTTTTCATAGGCCACCGCGACCTGCGCCGCCACCGTCGCCGCCACCCGCTCGTCAACTTCGGAGAAGCCGTCGGCGCCCAGCTTGTCCACCAGGTACAGCCAGCCGTGGGTGCGGTCGCGCGAGGCGATCGGCACGCCGAGGAAGGAGTGCACCGGCGGATGGGTCGGCGGCAGGCCGATGGTGGCCGGATCGCCGTTGAGGTCGTTGATGCGGCACGGCAGGCGCTGGTCCAGCAGGCCGCGCAGCACGCCGGCGCGCGGGGTCTGGGCGATCTGCCGGGTCGGCATGCCGGCGCCGCAGCTGGCAAAGTGGCTCAACTCGGTCGCGCCCGGTTCCAGCACGCCGATGCAGGCGTATTTCGACACGCAGATGTTCTGCGCCACGCGGCAGCCGATGTCGACCAGCGCGCCCGGATCGCGCTCGGCGCCCAGCTCGATGCCCAGCTCGATCAGCGCGGTCAGGCGCAGGCTCACCGCCTGCAGGCTGGACAGCGAATGCGACAGCCGTTGCGTCATGCGCGACAGGTTTTCCGGCGAAGAATCCTCGGTGTCGTTGGCGATCTGGCGGATCAGCTGGCTGCTGGATTCCAGCTCGTCCAGGTACTCGGCCACCTTGTGGTCGATATTCTGCAGCCGCCCTTCCTGCGGCGGCTCGGGCGCGAAGGCCGGCAGCGTCTCGTCCGCCTGCGTGAAGTCGGCCAGCCCCAGCGCCTCGTGCACGGTCTGCAGGATCACTTCCGGATCGGACGGCTTCGGCAGCACCCAGCGCACGCCGCACGACTGCGCCACCGCCATCGCCTCGCGCTCGCGGTAGGTGGCGGTGTAGAAGATCACCGGCACGTCGGCGGTGGCGGTGTTTTCGTGCAGGCGGGTGACGAACTCGTAGCCATCCATGTTCGGCATCAGGATGTCCGAAATCACCAGGTCCGGTTTTTCCGCCAGCACCATTTTCAAGCCTTCGGCGCCGTTGGCGGCCTCCAGCAAGCGATGGCCGCCGTAGCTCAGCAGCGTCATCAGGAACTCACGGTTCAGCACATGGTCGTCCACGATCAGGATCGTGGCGGTATCGTTTTTATTCGCCGGGGACGATACTGCCCCTTGCAAGAAAGACTCGATTTGGGTGACAAAAGTGTCAGGCTCGATAGGCTTGCCGATGTAGCCGTTAAAGCCGGCCTCCAGCAGCTTCTCGCGGTCGCCCACCATTGCCAGCGCGGTCACCGCCAGCGCCGGGATATGGCTCACTTCCGGATCGGCCTTCAGGGCCGCCACCACGCCGTAACCGTCCAGCTTGGGCAGATGGACGTCGCAAATGATCAGGTCAGGCCGCTCGCGTTTCGCCGCGGCCACCCCCGCCTCGCCATCGCTGGCCGACAGCGGCGTGTAGCCAAAGGCACGCAGCAAATACACCATCAACTCCATGTTGGTGGCATTGTCTTCTATGATCAGGATACGTGCTGACACGTTCGATCTCCCCTTCTCTCTATTCTTCCAATGGCAGGGCCAGCGTGAACACGCTGCCGACGCCATACTCGCTATCAAATAAAATCTCACCCTGCAGCAACGAGGCCAGCTTGCTGCTCAGGTGCAGGCCCAGCCCGGTGCCCTCGAACTGCCGCAACGCCTTGCCGTCCAGCTGGGAAAACGCCTGAAACAAGGTGTCGCGCTGTTCGCTGCCGATGCCGATGCCGGTATCGCTGACGCTGATGGTGGCGCAGGCCCGCGCGCCTACCACCGACCTGGCCAGCCGCACCAGCACCGTGCCGTTGTTGGTGAACTTGATCGCGTTGTGGACCAGGTTCATCAGGATCTGCTGCACCGCCTGGCGGTCGCTGGACACCGTCACCTCTTCCGGCGGCGGATCGAACTCCAGCGCCAGTCCCTTGCTGCGCGCCTGCGGCTTGAACGATGTCAGGACTTCATCGATCAGCGCGCGGCACCGCAAGGGCCCCACTTCCAGCGTGATCTTGCCCGAGTCGATGCGGGTTAAATCCAGCAAGTCATTGATCAGCGACAGCAGGTGGCGGGCGCTGCTTTGCACCATGCGCAGCTGCTTGTTCTGTTCATCATTAATGGGGCCAGGCAACTTCATCAGCATAGTACCTGTAAAACCGATGATCGCGTTCAACGGCGTGCGCAATTCGTGCGACATGCCGGACAGGAAACTGTCCTTGGCCGCCACCGCTTTTGCCAGTTCGACATTCTTTTCCTGCAGCGCCAGTTCAAACCGCTTGCGTTCGCTGATGTCGCGGATCGCGCTCATCACCAGTTCGCCCTCCTCGGTGCGGATCGGGCTGAGGCTGATCTCGACCGGGAACTCGACGCCGTCGCTGCGCAGGCCGTACAGGTCGCGGCCGCTGCCCATGGCGCGCACCAGCGGCTGCACGGCAAAGCCGGCGCGGTGTTTGAGGTGGCCGGCGCGGAAGCGCACCGGCATCAGGCTCTCCAGCGCCATGCCGCGCAAGGCGCCACGCGCATAGCCGAACAGCGCCTCGGCCTGGGCGTTGGCCAGCACGATGCGGCCGGCGGCATTGGCCATGATGATGGCGTCCGGCATAGAGTCGAGGATGCCGTCGTAGCGCGCCTCCACCAGCTTGGCGTCACGCAGCACCTTGAGCGCGGTGACGTCCTTCTTGCTCCATAAAATATAGTCGGGCTGGCCGGCGCCGCCGTGCACCAGCTTGCAGGAACTGTCGATGTAGACCAGCGCGCCGTCCTTGGCCTGGCGCACCGATTCGTAGCTGGCCACGCCCTGTCGCAGCGCCTGCTGCAGCACGCCGGCGTCGTCGTTGGCCATCCCCGGCGGCACGATCAGGGCGTCCAGCTGGCGGCCCACCGCCTCCGCGCTGGAGTAACCGAACACGGCTTGCGCACCGTTGGTCCAGCACACCACCTCGCCGTCCGGCGTGGTGATGACCACGGCGTCGGGAGTTTCATTCAGGATCAGGGTGCCGAAATCGATGGCCATTGCTTCGCCTTGTTTGCCATGCGTACAGGAACCACCATACAGCAACGCGGCAACAAGATCCTCACACAAAATCACGCGTGTGCGGCGCTCTCGATTTCCTTCAGCGCGCAGCGCATGATTTCCGGATGCCTTCCCAGCGCTACATGGCCTATGGCGCCGAACACCAGATTGCGGGCGCCGGGCAAGTCGCTGGAGTCCTGCGGCGCGATGATGTTGTCATGGACAGAATAAATGGAACTAAACAACATCCGTTGCGTATTTGCCTCAGATGTAGACAAGGCATCAAGCCACGGACTGTCGCGCCGCATCTGCGCCGCGTTGCTGCCGGGACCGAACGACGCCAGCGCGGTGCCGTGATGCGGCGTGCCCAGCGTGATGACGCGCGCGATCGGCGCGTCGGCATGGCGGCGCAGGTAGGCGCGCGCCACCAGGCCGCCCATGCTGTGCGCCAGGATCACGACTTGCGCACTGCCAGTCTCCTGCCGCAGGCGCTGCACCGCCGCGTGCACCTGCGGCACGAAATCGTCGATCGAGGCGCCCGGCGGTTCGAGGTCGATGCCGTAATGGCTGATGCGCGCCTGCCGCAGCAGCTTGCTCATCGGTAGCCAGTAGCCGCTGTTGCAGGCGTAGCCGTGGATCAGCAGCACCGGCAGGCCCTGCGCCTGTCCAGGCGGCTGCAGCTGCATGCCGACCGGCCGCAGCATGTAGTACGACGAAGTCAGCATCGAGGAATGGAATTCGTGCCAGAACAGGTTGGCGGCGCTGAGCAGGTTCAGCGCATGGTCCGGCGGCGTGACGCTGCCGGCGCGCCAGCTCAGGTAGAAGTTGTTGGCCGAGATCAGCAGCCGCACCAGCAGCACCGCCAGCAGGCCGCAGGCCAGGTAGAACGCCGCCGTCGCCGGCGCGGTCAGCTGCGCCTCCCAGGCCGGGCGCCACCCGTAATAAAGACCGGTCGCCAGCAACGCCATGAACGCGGCTTGCAGCGCCAGCAGCAGTATCAGCAGTCGTTTGATCATGACTGCATGATACCGTGTTTTAAGCGCGCGTCGGCCGCGCCGCCGGCTGTCCGGTCAGTTGCTGCGCCAGCCCGCTGGCCAGGCGCGCGACGATGCCATAGATCGACAGCTGCGGATTGGCGCCGATCGAGGTCGGGAACAGCGAACCGTCGTGCACTGACAGATTCGTCAGGCCGTGGTAGCGGCCGCGCGAGCTGGTCACGCCGAGGCGCTCGTCGTCCGACATGGCGCAGCCGCCCATCACGTGCGCCGACACCACCCTGGTTTGCAGCAGCTTGTACGGCAGCGCGCCGATGCCGGCCTGCGCCTGCGTCCAGCTGCTGTAGGCCTCGCCGCGCTCGTGCACCGGCGTCACGCTCCTGGCGCCGGCGGCGAACTGGATCTCGGCCATGGTCAGCAGCGCGCGGCGCGCGCCGTCCCAGATGAAATCGCTGACCGGATAATCCAGCACCGGCGCGCCGTTGACCAGCGCCACGCTGCCGCCGGGCGCCTCGTCGTGGAAGCCGTCGCGCAGCAGCGCCAGCAGCGCGTGCACGTGCGGGAACTGCTGCATCACCGCCGCATGCTGCGCGCCGAAACCCTGCATCGTGGTGGAAAACAGCAGCGGATGCAGCGGCGGCGCTTCCAGCTTGTAGCCCATGGGGCCGTCGATGCGGTCGGTGTGCAGGAAGTGATCCGAGTACACGGTTTGCGGCGCGCCGGCGTAGCCGTCCACGCGCTGCTCGAACACGCCGGCCGAGATCACCGTCGGATGCAAAAAAGTGCGCTTGCCCAGCAGCCCGCGCGGATCGGGCGCGGCCGAGCGCAGCAGCAAGGCCGGCGTGTTGATGGCGCCGCCGGCCAGCACAAAGTGTTTGGCGCGCAGCGTGAGGCGGCGGCCGGTCGCGGCCAGGCCGTCGGCGCCCAGCGCCACGCACTCCAGCGCGGTGACGCGGTCCCTGGCGATCACCAGCTTGTCCGCGCGGGCGTGCGTCAGCAGGCTGGCGCCGTGCCGCAGCGCCGACGGAATGGTGGTCACCAGCATCGACTGCTTGGCGTTGGTCGGACAACCCATGCCGCAATAGCCGAGGTTCCAGCAGCCGTTGACGTTGCGGCGTATCAGCCCGGTCGATATGTTGAGCTTGCTTGCGCCGCGCCGCAGCAGGTCGTTGTTTTCGTTGGGCGGCGCCTGCCAGTCGCTGATGTTGAGGCGCTCCTCCATCATGACGAACCACGGCGCCAGCGTCTCCGGCGTGTAATCTGCGAGGCCGTAGTGCCGGTTCCAGTGACGCAGCGTGATGTCCGGCGTGCGGAAGCTGCTGGTCCAGTTCACCGTGGTGCTGCCGCCGACGGTGCGGCCCTGCAGGATGGTGATGCCCTTGTCCTTCGTTTTGCGCGCGGCGGATTCCTGGTACAGCGCCGGATAGGCGTCGGCCTCGCGCATCTTGAAGTCCTTCGAGGATTTCAGCGCGCCCTCTTCCACGATGATGACCTTCAGGCCGGACAGCGCCAGGATCTCGGCCGTAACGCCGCCGCCGGCGCCGCTGCCGACGATGACCACGTCGGCTTCCAGCGTCTGGTCGGCCTGCAGTTGCGCGCAATCGGTGACGTGCCAGCCGGCGGCCAGCCCGGCCTGGATCGGATCGGGAATGACGCTCATGCCAGCTCCTTCAGCGGTCCCGGATAGCCGATCGCCGCCCAGGCCGAGGGATCGGCATACCAGGCGCCGATCACCAGGTCGTGCAGCGCGTGGTAAGCAACTTGCAGCGTCTGCAGGCGATGCGTGCGCCAGTTGCCGAGGAAGGCCGCGACCTGATTCGGATCGGCCTGCTCCCAGCCGCCGGCGACACCGGCCAGCAGGCGTCGCGCCGGCCCCAGCGCCAGCAGCCCGAACAGGTCCTGCACCTCCTTCTGCGTGGCCAGCGGCAGGCCGCGCACGGCGGCGGTCACACGCTGGCCGGCGGCGGCCAGCGCTGCGGCGCGGGCGCCGGCTTCGTCCGGCAGTACCGGACCCAGCAACGCGGGAATGACGGCGTTCAGCACCGCCTGCGCGCCGCCCTCAAGGGCGAAGCGTTGCGGCGACGCCGGCGGCGTGACGAGGCGATAGACGGCGCCGCCGGCTGCGAGCGTGCACGCGCCGATGACGCCGATCTTCAGAAAAGATCTGCGGGATGATGGCATTGTCTCCGTCCATTTTTATGGTTTTGCGGCTAGTGTAACTTGCAAAACTAGAGGACGCAGTCTAGTCGGCAAGGTGCGCGGCCACCACGGCCGGCAGATAGCCGTCGCAGAATTCCGCCGGCATGCGGCGCGCGCGGCCGCTGCTGATCTCGATGCACACCAGTTGCCAGCGCCCGCGCAGCACGGTGGCGCCGTCGCTGGCGCGCAGCAGCTGGAAGCGGCGCTCCATGTTGAGCTTGCCATCGGTGCTGTACAGCCAGGTGCCGAGGAGCAGCGCTTCGCCGGCGGCGGTCGGCAGCAGGTAGTCGTATTCGGAACGGCGGATCGCCATTGCGCGGTCGAGCCGCCGGTAATCGGCCAGGCTCAGGCCCAGCGCCTCGGAATGCGCCCAGCCGGCCTTTTCGCACCACTGCACGTAGACCGCGTTGTTGGTGTGGTCCAGTCCGTCGATATCGGCGGCGGACGGCGACAGGTCCAGCGTGAACGGCTGCGGGTGATCCCAGTTCATTGGCCGCCCTTGCCGTCGCGGCCCGTCATGTGGCGGGCGATGCCGCGCAGGATGTTGACCTCTTCCTTCTCTAGCTGGGCACGGGCGAACAAGCGCTTCAGGCGCGGCATCAGCTTGCGCGGATTGGCGGCGTCGAGAAAGCCGATGGTCACCAGCGCCTGCTCCAGATGGGTAAACATGCCTTCGATCTGCTCGATGCTGGCGGCCTCGCCGTGGAAGCCGACCTCGCTGGCGTCGCCGACGGGCAGGCGCGGCGTGAGGGTGACGCCGGCGCCGTCCAGCACCGCCATGCGGCATTCATAGGCCAGCACCTGGGCCGCCTGCGACAGGTTCAGCGACGAGTATTCCGGATTGGCAGGGATGTTGATCAGCACATTGCACTTTTCGACCAGCTCGTTCGGCAGGCCGAAGCGCTCGTTACCGAAAATCAGCGCGGCGCGCAGCTCCGGCTGCGCCGTCAGCTGCCCGGCGAACTGGCGCGGCGACAGCACCGGCGGCGAGAACTCGCGCAGCCGGGCCGATACGGCGGCGGCAAAGTTGATCCCTTCCAGCGCCTCGGCCATGCTGCCGACCACGCGCGCGCCGGCCAGGATGTCCTGGGCGCCGCTGGCGAACGCCACTGCCTCGGGATCCTGCAGCGCATCCTCGAAGCGCGGCGTGACCAGCACCAGGTCGCTATAGCCCATGGTCTTCATGGCGCGCGCCACCGCCCCAATGTTGCCGGCGCGGCTGGTCTCGACCAAGATGAATCGCAGGTGCTTGAACTGATTGGCGTTGATAGGCGGCTGGTTCATTGAAATAGGAAATCGTGAAAGCAACGAATTTTACCCCGTCGCCCGCCATTCGACGCAATCTCTTGTGTCTATTGCATCAGGCAAGTAAAGTGGCAGGTTAATGATGAGCTTATGGCATCTGATTAAGTCGCGCGAGGGGATGGCAATGTTAAGAATCTGGGCGTTTAGTTTAGGGCTGCTGCTGTGCGGGGCCGCGCTTGCCATACCTCTGGATCGCAAAATCTTCCAGCTTCAGCATCAGACCTGGACCACCAAGGACGGCGCTCCGGCGTCCATCGCGACGATAGACCAGACCGATGACGGCTACCTCTGGCTCGGCACAGACGCCGGACTGTATCGTTTTGACGGCGCGCATTTCGA
Organism: Duganella aquatilis; assembly: GCF_009674565.1. GTDB lineage: Bacteria > Pseudomonadota > Gammaproteobacteria > Burkholderiales > Burkholderiaceae_D > Rugamonas > Rugamonas aquatilis. The sequence goes on along the minus strand of NZ_WKJL01000010.1, from coordinate 6,269 downwards.
GTTGTACGAGCCGCGACAGGGCAAGATCTCCCAGGGACTCGTGTATTTCATCAAGGCGCAGCCCGGCGTTGGCTTGTGGGTCGGCTGGGGTATCGCCGGCATCAGCCTGATCCGCGATGGCGTCATTACCAATTATGGCGTCAATGACGGCGTGCCCGAAGGCAGCTGGTGGGGCTTCGATTTTGATCCGCAAGGTGGCGTATGGGCCGCCGGCGTTCGTGGGCTGCTGCATTTCGATGGAAAAAAATGGCGGCAAATTGGCGAGCAGGACGGCTTCACCGCGCGCAAGGCCTCGGCCATTTTTATCGATCAACAAGGCACGGTCGGCGCCTTCAGCGAGCAAGGATTGTTTTTAAAGGCGGCCGGCAGCCGGGTGTTTGCCAAGCCGCTGGGCCGTACCGACGTTCGCCAGCCGCCGCAGCTTGGCGCGGACGGTCGCATTTACTTCCTGGATGAGTCCAGCATCCGCATCATCGACGGGCTGGCCCGGTATGAACAGCCCGACCATGCGCCCATCTTCAAAGGCCCGCGTGGCGAAGTGCAAAGCATGTTGATCGACCGCTCCGGCAGTTTTTGGTACTCGACCCACAGCGGTCTGCGCCGTACCGACCCCCACCACCCTGACAGCCCGGAGCCATTTGATAAAAAGGACGGACTCACCGCCGACATCATCAATTGTTTTTTTGAAGACCGGGAAGGCAATATCTGGCTGGCGACCAGGGACGGCCTGGACCGTTTTCGCCAGACCGATGTCAACAAGGTCAAGCCGTCCCTCGATTCCTACCAAATCGACCAGGTCAAATTGCTTGCTGGCAGTGGCACGGCGATGACGATGGCGTCCTCGAAGTTCGGCGGCGGCTGGATCGCAATGGAGCCGGACGGCGCGGTGCAAAATACCGATTGGCTAAAGCGCCACCAGGCACTCCCGACGCAATCCTTGACACGGGGACGCGATGGAACGGTGCTTGTCGCCGCCGCGGACGCCTTGTACCGGATTGCCGCCAACAATTCCGAGGAAAGGATTGCATGGCCCGCCGACATGGGCCCGGTTCACCGTGTCTATACCATCGCGCAGGATGGCGACGGTGCGCCGTGGATCGCCGTTGTGGGCAATGGCGTATTCCAGTATAAGGACGGACGGTGGCAACGCAATGCCGACCTGCCCAAGGAAGGCAAGCAGACGCCCATGTGCATACTGGCCGACAGCCACGGGCGGCTGTGGTTCGGCTATTCCGACAATACGATAGCGTTGCTGGAGAACGGGAAAATATCCCTGCTCACCACTGCTCAAGGCCTGGACCTGGGCCGTGTGTCGGTTATTCACGAGGCGGACGGACAAGTCATCGCGGGCGGCGAACGCGGCCTCGCGGTCTATCGCAATCAACGGTTTGAAGCCTGGAAAATAAATGCGAAGCTGCTGATCAATGTCGCTGCGATCGTCCACTCCAGCGCCGGAGACTTATGGATCAACTCCACGGCGGGCACGGTCAGGATCAGATCGGCGTTGGCGAGTTGGCGCCAGGGGCTGCCGATCGCTCCTTCGCAAATTCGCGTTCTGGACGGGGTTGACGGACGGGTTGGTGTCGCCAGCTTGTTGGGCAGGTTTTCATTGGCAGAGGCGGGCGACGGCAGAATCTGGATCGCGGACAACGGCGGCGTTTCATGGATCGATCCGCAACAAGTTCTCAAAGTGCCGATGCCGCCACCGGTCACCATCGAGTCGCTGACCGCCGGCAACCAGTATTTCAGGTTACCGCTGGACACGACCCTGGCGCCCAACTCGCGCGACATCCAGCTCAATTACTCCAGCCCGGTCCTTGGAACGCCCGAACGCATGCGCTTCAAGTATCGGCTGGACGGCTATGATACGGAATGGCATGAGGCGGGAGCGCGCCGTCAAGCCTTCTATACGGGCGTGTCACCCGGACGCTATCACTTTCGCGTCATCGCCTCCAACGGCGGCGAACGTTGGACGGAGGAAGGGCCGGGACTGCATTTCACTGTGACGCCAGCGTACTACCAGACGATCTGGTTCAAGGCCTTGCTGCTGGGGTTGGCCGCCTGCCTGCTGTGGCTGGCCTTCCAGCTGCGGCTGCGGCACAATGCCAAAACGTTCAAGGCGCAACTGGAAGCGCGACACGGCGAGCGCGAGCGGATCGCGCGCGAACTGCATGACACGCTGCTTCAAGGCATGCACGCCCTGATCCTCGACGTCGACAACGCGACGAACCGGCTGTCGCTGGATGAACCCGGCCGTAAAAGGTTCGATCACCTGCTTGAACAGGCCGAAGCCGTGCTCGCCGAGGGCCGCGAGCAGGTGCTCGACTTGCGCGGGACCGACTTCCACGGCAGCGGGACATTCGCGCTGATCCAGCGCGACGGCGCCTCGCTGATCAAGGAAACGGGCTTGCAATTTGTCTGCCGCGAACTGGGCAAAAAGCGGGATTTGCAACCGGCGTCGGGCCATGAAATGTATCGCATCGCCATGGAATCCATCACCAACGCGGTCAAGCATGCGCAAGCGAAAAATCTTGCTGTCACGGTGCGCTACACCTATTTCGCGCTGCACCTGGAAATCAGCGACGACGGCATCGGCATTCCGCCGGAGGCGTTGGCGCAAGGAGGAACACCAGGCCATTTCGGCCTGCCCGGCTTGTATGAGCGCGCTGCACGGCTGCACGCCGATCTGCACATAGCATCGAAGCCTGCGTTCGGCACCGTGGTCAGGCTGCGTGTGCCGGCGCAACTCGCTTATGTCCGAAAATCCTGGCTGCCGTCATTCATGCGCCGGCATTGAGGCTTGCACTCAGCTCATATTGGCGGCTTTGACCATGCACTTCGACAGCTTGTCGAAATACTTCAGGGCCTCATTGGTCAGTTCGACCTGCTTGCGCCGCGTGTCCTCGGTGTCGGCCAGCACCAGCCAGCCCTTTTCCCGCATGGAGGTCAGACGGCTGTGCACCGTGGCCGGCGCCCCCAGTTCCTTCTTGCCCATCATGTCGCGCACCGACAGGCGCTGCTCTTGCTGGCTGGCGCGGGCGACGATCGCCAGGATGCGCTCTTCCAGCGGATCGAGCGGCGGCAACGATGGCAGGCCGCGCAAGGCGTCAGCCATCTGCAGGAAGCGCATGTAGATATCGGCGGGTCGTTTAGGAGCGGTCATGGACAAATTTTAGCACGCGCCCTGCCGCCTTACGCCGGGCGCGGCAGCCGTGACAGCAGCCACTTCGCGGTGTACAGCACGATCAGGGTGCCGACTAGGTCGCCGATGAACATGACCAGGAAACCCGGCAGCAGGTTGGCCTCGCCGTGAATGGCGAACCACAAGTGGTGCAGCAAGGGACTGGCGACCGAACATCCCAGCGCGCAGATCAGCAGCTTGCGCGGCGTCAGGTTGCTCAGCGAAGAACGCAATCCGAACCGGGATTGCGCCAGCAGGTAGATCAGGTAGGGCCCCAGCGCGCCGGCGATGGTGCCGCTGGTGGCGCGCAGGACGTCGCCGGGAAAATAGTACCAGTAGCAGGCGACCCATCCGGAAATCAGCAGCCCCAGCGCGCCGGCCTCGCCGAACATCAGCGTGCACAGCAGGCGTGTGCCGGCCGGCAGGTAAATCCAGCCTATGCCCTGCAAGAACTCGGTGCGGCGAAAGAATAGCTCATTGACAACCATCATCGCGCCATGCAGCGGGATGGTGCCCGCCACCATGTAACAATGGAGGCGGAACGGCGATGGCGGCGCCTTCATGCGCCCGCGCGGCCGGCGTGGTGCGGAAAAAATCGCAGCTGTTTAAAAAGATTCGTGTTGATTTGCGGCAGGTTCATTTAAAATAGCGCAATCGCGCGGTATCGATACGGAAATTCAAGCAGAATTTTACCTGTTGCCACCGCCCCGCTCTTTGTCATTTTGTCTCCTGTCGTGCCGCCGGGTTGGAATTCCCCTGGCGGGCGTTAGCATTTTTATACGGAAAAGCCCATGCAATCTCCAATGATTAACACGGCCGTGAAGGCCGCTCGCCGCGCCGCCGCTGTCATCAACCGCGCCTCCTTCGACCTCGACCGCGTCATCGTGACCGAGAAGAACCACAAGGACTTCGTCACCGACGTCGACCAGGCCGCCGAACAAGCCATCATCGAAGTGCTGTCGAAAGCCTACCCGGACCACGCCTTCCTGGCCGAAGAGTCCGGCGCATCGAAAAACGCCCACGACGAGACCGAATTCACCTGGATCATCGACCCGCTCGATGGCACCACCAACTTCATGCACGGCTTCCCGCAGTACTCGATCTCGATCGCGCTGGCCCAGCGCGGCGTGATCCAGCAAGCCGTCATCTACGACCCGGTCCGCAACGACCTGTTCACCGCCACCAAGGGCGCCGGCGCCTACCTGAATGAAAAACGTATCCGCGTCGGCAAACTCGACCGCATCGCCAACGCCCTGCTCGGCACCGGCTACCAGACCGGCAGCCCGGCCGCGCTGAAGGAATACCTGGAAATGTACGGCGTCATGGCCGAACGCAGCCAGGGCGTGCGTCGCGCCGGCAGCGCCGCGCTGGACCTGGCCTACGTCGCCGCCGGCCGCCTGGACGGCTTCTACGAAAAAGGCCTGAAACCGTGGGACATCGCGGCCGGCTCGCTGCTGGTGACCGAAGCCGGCGGCATCGTCGGCGAGTTCAGCGGTGAATCGGATTACCTGTTCAAAGGCGACATCATCGCCGGCAGCCCGAAAGTGTTCGGACAGATGGTAAGCCTGCTGACTCCCTACGTATAAGCAAGCTTTAACAGTTTGTTACAAAAAAAGGGCCCTGTGGCCGTAAGGCGGCCTTGGCCGTCTTAGCGCACAGGGCCTTTTTTCATTTCCATAGCGAAACATCCACCCCACTTAGCTGCTATACTGAAAGCTGCGGCCTACGCCCAGTCCTGTACCGCAAGCTACGAACAACCGATTGCCTGCGACTGACGCCTTACAAGGCGACAGGCAGATCATAACAAAAAGTTAATATGTCCTTTACCTCCCTCGGTTTGTCCGACGCCCTGCTCCGCGCTGTAACTGAAACCGGTTACACCTCGCCTACCCCGATCCAACAGCAGGCGATCCCTGCTGTACTGAATGGCGGCGACCTGTTGGCAGGCGCGCAAACCGGCACCGGCAAGACGGCAGGCTTCACGCTGCCACTGCTGCACCGCCTGTCCACCGACGCGGTCGGCGCCAAGCTGACCAGCAATAACTCGCCGCGCGCCATCCGCGCGCTGATCCTGACCCCGACCCGCGAACTGGCGGCCCAGGTCGAGGAAAGCGTGCGCATCTACGGCAAGTACACCAAGCTGAATTCCGCCGTGATCTTTGGCGGCGTCGGCATCAACCCGCAGATCAAGCAGCTGAAACACGGCGTCGACATCCTGGTCGCCACGCCCGGCCGCCTGCTGGACCACATGGACCAGGGCACCGTCGACCTGAGCAAGATTGAAATCCTGGTGCTGGACGAAGCCGACCGCATGCTTGACATGGGCTTCATCCGCGACATCCGCAAAGTGCTGGCCAAGCTGCCGCCGAAGCGCCAGAACCTGCTGTTCTCGGCCACCTTCTCGGACGAAATCAAGGCGCTGGCCGATGGCCTGCTGGACAAGCCGGCCACCATCGAAGTGGCGCGCCGCAATTCGACCGTGGAAATCATCGCGCAGAAGATCCACCCGGTCGACCGCGACAAGAAACACCCGATGCTGGCGTACCTGATCAAGACCAACAACTGGAGCCAGGTGCTGGTATTCACCCGCACCAAGCACGGCGCCAACAAGCTGGTCGAACAGCTGGAAAAAGACGGCATCGGCGCGATGGCGATCCACGGCAACAAGAGCCAGTCGGCGCGTACCCGCGCGCTGAGCGAGTTCAAGGATGGCAGCCTGCAAGTGCTGGTGGCCACCGACATCGCCGCGCGCGGCATCGACATCGACCAGCTGCCGCACGTGGTCAACTACGACCTGCCGAACGTGCCGGAAGACTATGTGCACCGGATCGGCCGTACCGGCCGCGCCGGCGCCACTGGCGAAGCGGTGTCGCTGGTCTGCGTGGACGAGCATGACATGTTGAAAGACATCGAAAAGCTCATCAAGCAGACCCTGCCGCGTGAAGTGATTCCGGGCTTCGAGCCGGATCCGACCGCGCGTGCGCAACCGATCCAGCTGCGCAGCGGCGGCCCAGGCCACCGCAACGGCGGTGGCGGCAATCGCGGCGGCGGCGCGCCGCGCAAGCCGGGCACTGGCGGCGGCAACGGC